>NZ_JABBXH010000001.1 GCF_012932965.1 Thalassotalea algicola
TACAAAGCTTTCTTGTTCTATATCAGAATTTCGATTAGTGTATGATTTACGATAATTTTTTGAAGCTTTATTAGTTTTTCTATACATAGGTAATCTCCTACCTTACAAGGTAGCATACCTTGCAAGGTCTCACTAATAAGCTGTTAGTTGCCAATGGAGAGTGGATTGAGCATTAGAGTTATTGAGGTAGTTGACTACGATTCAAATTGGCAGAAAAAATTTGAAAGTGAAAAGTTACTACTAACGAATGCGATAGGAGTTAATGCAATAAAGATTGAACACATTGGAAGTACATCCATTGTAGGCCTAGCCGCAAAACCCATTATTGATATTTTAATTGAAGTCTCAAGCTTAATGGAATTAGATACTGCCAATGAAAAACTTGAAGCACTTGGTTATAAGGTCAAAGGTGAAAATGGCATTTCAGGTCGTCGGTATTTTCAAAAAGGTGGCAACCAACGCAGTCATCAAGTTCATGCATTTCAAACAAATGACATCAACCTACTTCGGCATTTAGCATTTAAAGAATATCTAATTGCTCACCCTGCAATAGCGTCAGAGTATTCTGCTATTAAAAAAGAAGCCGTTTCAAAATGCGAAAATAATATAAATGTCTATATGGCGCTAAAAAACGACTTTATTGAAAAGCATGAAAAGTTAGCTATAGATTGGTTCGGCAACTAACAAGTTACTCAAAAGGACACAAAACGCTTGGCTTGTGCTCCTTCGTCGCTAATTTTAGCCAAGCATTTATGCGCCCATTAGTAAGGCGTTATGTTTACCAGAGGATTTGGTTAACTTGAAAATCAAGCATTATGCTCAACCATTAAAAACGTTAGCTAAGTCTAGTATTGAAAATGTTATTTTAGAAATAGCTGTTGCGATTGTTAGTGGTACATTATCACTAGCAAGTTATAAAACGGGTTTTGGAATTTTATTTTTTCCAATGTTTGCTGTTTTTTGTTTGTGCATGCTTGGTATCTCCTTATCAATAACCCTTGCAATCAAGGAATATATTGTAGAAAAGCGTAAACATAACAAGTCGATAATGGCAAGGACGCAAAACGCTTGGTTTGCGCTCCTTCGTCGCTAATTTTAGCCAGCTATTTTATTGCCTCTTAACGAGGCGTTATGTATCTAGGAGACTTCAATAGTGATTATAAAATTTAACGTATTTGGCAAGCAAATGTCTGTTCTTAAAAAAGAACAAGAATGGCAATTGTTTAATGAATCAGATACAGGTATTCGCTCACGAGTTTATGATGTGGTTATTCCTTCTGATTTAGATTCTACTCAATTAGAAACCTATCTTGATGATATATTTCATGAGTATTCTTCAGATAAGCACCCAAAAGTAATCAGAGTCGCTTAGAGTTACAGCCACATAACAAGGCATTCAATCAGACACAAAACAGCTTGGCTTGTGTTCATTTCTCACAACTTGTAGCCAAGAATTATTCGCCCTTATGCGGGCATTATCATCGTCCGCTATTGGCACTTAAGCGACTATCAGTCGTAAATTAAGTCCCATTATTCTTGGCACATAAAAAAGGCGACCTAAGTCGCCTTTTCAATAGAAGTTTAAGCGGTAAGCTTAATCAAACTCCCACTTAAACTGAATATCAAAGCCAATACCACGTGTTTCGCTACGTAGTAAGGTGTCTTCAAACTCAATTTCTTTCTTCTCATCAAGAATGTTTTGAACTTTAAACTTCAACGTTGTTGCAAAAGTTGGGTAGTAGGTATAAACCAAGTCTAATGAGTGGAATGGTTGCTCGTTAGCATCATCTTTATCATCAATACCAGGAATGATAATACGTTCACCAAACACGTTATAGGCTAGTGTTGCAGTGTGATTACCATTCGGGTGGTCGTAACCTAAGTTTAAGTTAACTACATATTCTGAGTGACCTGTCATACGACGCGTTGGATTAGTGATCGAGGTCGAAACACCGGTTTGCTCAACCACTTTTTGCGTATCGATATTAATTTCAGAATCAGAAAGCGTAACGTTACCAGACAAGAACAAGTCGTTTCCTATGCCGCCAAGGAACGCGAAGTCTTTCATGAATTCAACTTCAATACCGTACACTTCACCGTCTTCTGCATTGGCGATACGGATAAGTGGAGGACCATCTTGCGCTGGTGATTGTACTGATTCAATAGGGTCAGTCATGTCTTTGTAGAATAAACCTACCGACAAGTTTTCACCTGTGCCCATGTACCATTCCCAGCGTAAGTCGTAGTTTTTCACTTGTGTACTGCGTACTGCAGGTGTACCACCGATTGGGAATTCAGTTAATGGATCAATATAGGTTGCTGGTGCGACTTCACGAATGTCTGGGCGAATTGCCGTTTCACCGTACGACGCACGAATTTGCATCGTTTCATCAATGATATAAGTAAGTGCTAGTGCACCGTAATAATCATCTTCTTTAAACGCAAGTTCAGCTAAGTCTTCTTCTGTTGGGTTAGCGGGAATGTCAAACTGACCAGTCGCAGGATCTAGCGGAGCAACCACTTGACGGAAATCTTCCCAACGAACACCGCCGCTAATACGCCATGTATTGTCGAAGAACGCATCTGCTTCAACATAATAAGCATCTACTTTCTGTGCTGATAAGTAATCATCACCAGCTACTGATGTATCACGAATAAGCAGTTCGCTACCAGAGAGCGGATGGTTTAGCACCACATCGTCATTTAAGATTTCATTCATCTCGTAGCCAGATAAATCTAAGTTATCAAAGGCTAATGTATTCACATCAATACGACGCGCAAATGCATCACGAGTTTTTTCGATGTAATCAGCACCTGCTTTTAATTCTACTTCTGTTGAATCAAATGTCAGCGGCAAAGAGATGTTAAATCCGGCATTTTCTACGTTGTCATCTAACTCTTGGAAAGTGTATCGTGAAGCGGTAGTTGCTTTACGTAGTGAGCTTTCAGTCATTAGGTCAAACACACCGTCTTCGTTCTCATCGGCTAAGATGTAACGTGTAGAGATGTTACCTGGCGCATAACGATTTGAACGTGAATCAGAGTATTTCCAATCTACCCCAATAAACCACCATTTAGGAAATGTATGGCTACCACGCACTTGGTTAACGATTAGTTCACGCTCTTCGTAAGCAACATCAATGTCGCGTACGCGTAAACCGTCTGATAATAAGACGTTATTAGTATTACCGTATTTTTCTTTAATTTGATCACGCGTGTCATGCAATATGGTCGAGCTGAAATCAACTTTATGATCACGTTTATATTCAACACCGAAGTTAAACATACCTGACCATTTAACTGAATGTTCAGTTGAAACTACATCATCAAAACCACGCACTAAATCAAATGAACCGTCTGGTTGCAGCACAAAGTCTTGGCCTTCGTATTCTTCAGACACTTGCCATTCGTTGTCGTAAGAAAGCGCTGTTAAGAAACCAAAACGAAAATCACCAGATGCTGAATCAAATCGATTACCAATGGTCATGTCTAAACCAAAATCTGGATTTGGATCTTCTGACTTTGGATCGTAATCTTTATATAGTTCAGCTGCGATTGCGCGGTTGTCTGCTTGAGACAGGTCACCTAATGGATCGTAATTTGACCATAATTGACGCAAAGCAGCAGGTGCTTCACGTGTACCATCGTCAAGTCCATACCAATCGTCATCACCACCTTCGTAGCTCAGACCGTTATCGCTATTGTCAGTATTACCACCAAGGTTGCCTGAAATATTAAATACGAACTGAGATGGAATAGACTTCAAGCGAATATCGACGTTACCACCACCAAAGTGCGCTGGCATAGACGGCGAATAAGATTTTTGAACCGATAATGATTCGATAATAGATGATGGAAATAAATCTAAAGGAATTACCGTACGGGTTGGGTCGGGTGAAGGTACCGAAGCACCATTTAATTGGGTGCTTGAGTATCGCTCACCTAGGCCGCGCACGTAAATAAATTTACCATCAACTAATGTTAAACCCGTAACACGACGAAGTGCTGCAGCAGCATCACTATCACCGGTACGAGCAATTTGTTCAGCACCTAAGATATCAGCAACAAACGCTTGGTTTTTACGTTCTTCGATAACTGCACTTGCAGTGCCTTTTAAGCGGCTAACTTTTACAACAACTTCTTCTATTGCTTCGTCGTCAGCTTCTTGTGCAGACGCTTGAATAGCTGTTAAGCCTGACAATACCGCCACGGCTAAACTTGATAATCCAAAGCGCTTAATATTAGTGTTCATTTCAAACCTCATTAGAATGGCTAGCCATGTTGTTTTTCATTTTGGCTAGTTGTAGAACTAGAATTGCCTGACTCGAACACTTATTTCTATCAGGCTTAGGCATTTCAAATTGAAGCCAGTTGGCTTGTAGGAATGAGAGAAGTACACATTTACTAAACAATAGGTTTATAAACATAAATGAGTACTTCTGATGCCGCCCACAGGCTAACTGGCAAAAAGTTGGAAGGCCTACTCTAAGCCGACTGTCCACCCTGCAGTCCAATCATTGTTTTCGCTTACCGCACCGATGTGGTCAGCATTATCGAAGAAAGGATGTGAGCCGAAGCTGTAAGGCGTTGTAGTATCAATGGTGTAAATACCGTTGATTACATCGCTAATGCCCGCTTCTGTACTGTTATCAGCGTTGATATTAATTACCCAATCCATTAGGTCGAACGTACCAGTTGAGCTGTCTTGGCTCTTGAAGTTCTCACCACAAGCGAACACTGAGTTAGTAATCACTGTTTCACCAGCAATTGCTTGGTCAACGGTTACGCCTGCTTCAAGCTCTAAACACTCACCAGCGGCGTTAGTCACGACGAAGTTGTGTAGTTGAGCGCGAGTACCTTCACGTAAGTAGATACCTTCTGAATCTTTATCAGCCGTATCGAACGCGTTGCCAATAATGGTCATGTTTGCAATTGTAGGGTTAGATTGTGGATCTTTGCTTGGGTTTGAACCGTCGTTATCTGCTTCAATCGCTCGGTTAGCTTCACCGTCGTTTGCGTCATGCTTAACAAGTACGTATTGCATATTGCCGCGGAAGCCGTTATCCCAGTCTACAGAGTCATCTTTGTTCGCTGTTAATACAACATACTTCGCATTAACTGCACCACCGAAGAACTCAACACCATCGTCAGCATTTTCGTGAACCTGAATAAATTCAACTGTTGTAGCTGAACCAACACCACCGAATGTAATACCGTTTAATTCGTTATCTGGTGCAATTTCATAACCTGCGTGTTTAACAACAACGTAGCGAAGCGTTCCTGAGTTATCTTCCCAGTTGTCGCCACCGAATGTAGCCCCTTCTTCAACACCTTCAACTTGTAAAGAACAAGAAGGGTCGATTGAATCATCACTTAATGTAGGACACTTGTTAGATGGTGCGTTACCTAAGATAACCATACCACCCCATTGGCCAGAACCTGTTTCTTCACCTAAGATATCTTGGCTAGAAGTAAAGGTAATTGGCGCTTGAGCAGAGCCTAAGGCTTCAATTTTTGAATCGCGGCTAACGACTAAGTAATCACCACCTGAGCGACCAAAAATAGTGGTTCCCGCTTCAATTGATAATGTTGCAGAATCAGCACGGTTATTACCAACAAACACTGGGCCGTCTAGCGCGTATAAGTTACCAGAAGTTAATGTTAAATCGGCTGTGATAGTTCCTGAGATTTCACATGTAGTTTGACCATTTACCGGAGCAATTGCTGCAGTTCCTGTCGGACAACCTTCTTCTACCGCTTTAGCTGTAATTTCACCGCCACCAAAGCCGAATGCCCAACCTTCACGCCAATCTGAAGAACCATCGAATGCACCTTGATAATCAGTTACGTCAAACCAAGTATCTACAGCAGATACATCTTGACCAGCACCTAGTAATGGTGATTGTGCACTTGGTACACCATCTTCATCGACAAGAATTGACGTGCTGACCATGTTGGAATCTTCAGCCGTAAACCACGCTGCTAAGTCAAACCCGTCAGAGCCTTTGAAATTTTCGCCGTTGTTACAAGCCATCGTACTGTTTTGGAAAACGATGTTACCTGATTCAGCATTTGTAACCGTTTGACCTGCTTCAAATTCTAAACACTCACCCATTTCTGAAGGGCCAGTAACCACTGTGTTGTAGATGCTTGCAGATGTACCTTCACGTAAATAAATACCTTCAGAATCTTTATCTGCTGTGTCGAAGTTGTTACCAATAATTGTCATATTAGCAATTGTTGGATTAGACATAGGCTCTTTATCTGGTGTAGAACCATCGTTATCAGCTTCGATAGCTCGGTTCGCTTCACCAGCATTAGCTGCATGTTGCACGAATACGTGTTGAATACGACCTTTAAAGCCATTATCCCAATCAATGCTGTCGTCTTTGTTACCTGTTAGCACTAAGTGCTTAACATCTACAGCACCACCGAAGAACTCTACACCGTCATCTGCGTTAGCATGAACTTGTAAGTAATCAACCGTTGTACCAGAACCAACACCACCAAATGTCACACCGTTCAATTCATTATCTGGTGCAATTTCATAACCGGCGAATTTAACGACCACGTACTTAAGTACACCTGAATTATCTTCCCAGTCTTCACCACCGAATACAGCACCTTCTGCTACACCTTCAACTTGAAGTGCACATTCACTGCCGTCTGATGGACATTTGTTTGAAGGCGCATTACCTAAAATTACAATACCACCCCATTGGCCAGCGGTTGCTTCTTCACCTTTAACATCTTGTAGCGATGTAAAAATGATTGGTTCTTGCTTTGTACCTTCAGCCATGATTTTTCCGTCACGGTGAACAACTAAGTAGTCGTTACCAGATTGACCGAATAACACAGCGTCTTTTTCGATAGTTAACGTTGCATCAGCCATTACTTCCAATGCACCGCTAATTGCATAAAATACTGGCTTACTGCCATCTGAGCTAGCAAGTGTTGTATCTTCATCAACTTGACCGTCAATGACTTGCACTTGAACATCAAAACCTACCGCTGCGCTTACTTCAGCTGATAAAGTTGTAGAAGGAACACCTGGTAATTCAACTCCTGTATCTGGGTTTACTGGCGCAGGGTTGTTAATAATAGTATCACCAACCGAGTTATCTACTTCTGAACTTAATTTGATGTCGCCACCACAACCGGCTAATACCAAGGCAGCTGAAACTGCACTTATTTTAAATAGGTTTGTCATTTGCATTTTGTTACCTGCTCCGCAGTGTTTAGTGTTTACATTTGCATGTAGCGGCTAATAAATTTTTAGCCTATTAAAATTTGCGGTAATGCTAAGGATCAAAAATGACAGAATTGTTTTAGAAATATGTATTTTTTATTTAGGTAAAGTTACAGCAGGATGACAGTCTTGCCATGTTTGTAGTAAAAATGCAGGCTGCAGATAAGCTTAATGAGCCTTGAACTAAGAGTGGATAATTAATAAACAATGCTCAAAATTATTTAAGGACAAAAAATTAATACACTTTTATGACAACCCGCCCTCTTAATTTGTAACAAATCGGTTATGTCGCCTCATTCTTACGTTAAATAACATTGAACAATTGTTGAAAGCTCCTTATTATTTTTCGTCAAATTACAAAATACACGCTTGGAAACTTGGAAATGAAAAAATTAATTGTACCTGTTTTACTATCATCATTAGCTTTTGCAGCGCCTAGCATGGCTGCTCACCCTATGTGTGGCAAAACTGAGCTTGCCGACGTTATGGGCGATATGAAAGATCAAATGAAAGCAGTAAAGAAAGCAGCTAAATCTGGTGACATTGCAAAAGTTACGGCTATCGCCAACGAGTTACTAGCCTCTGTAGATAAGGCAGATCAATATGTACCGCTAGTCATCAGTGACAAAAAAGAATTAAATGCTACGCAACAAGCCGATTTTAAAGATTATCAAAATGGCATTAAATTTTTAAAAGGCGCCGTTACTGACTTAGCAAGCGCAAAAGACATTGGCGCAATTAAAATGGCACTAGGTAAAATTGGTAAAGCCAGTAAAAAAGGTCACAAAGCATTTAAAATGGACTGTGACAAGTAATTAGGCGATTAACAATGCACACTAAAATTTGGGACAACTTTACCCGAATTTACCATATGAGCCAGCTAATATTGCTGGCTCTTTTATGGTACAGCGGTGAACAAGGCGACTTTGATAACCACTTTATATATGGCTATCTGTTATTGAGCTTACTAATCGCAAGAATTAGTTGGGGCATATTTGGTAGTGAAACTTCCAAGTTCAGTCATTTTTTAAAATCCCCTATAGCGGTATGGCATTGGCTTAAAAAAGTTCATACACCAGTTGCAGGCCATAACCCCGTTGCCGGTTATATGGTAGTTGCATTAATAATCTTGCTGAGTATTCAATTATTTTCCGGACTATTCGCAACCGATGATGTGTTAGCTGAAGGTCCATTGCTTTATTACGTGTCTGATGACCTAGCAGAATCGCTAGATAGCTTGCATCGCCGTAACTTCGATTGGTTATTAGCTTTAATAGCTTTACACGCCATCGCGGCATTTTTACATAGTTTTAAAGCAGACAATGTTGTTAGAACTATCCTAACTGGTAAATCAAAAGAACTACCACCGACAGCTATTCAGTTCAAATCGAGCTTAATTCCATTGGCTATTTGGTTTTGTATGTTTGGACTCTTTGCATATCTTTGGTTAGGTGACACCCTTTAGCGCATGCATAAAAAAGCCAGCTTTCGCTGGCTCTACTGCTTTATTTTATGTCGCTAGAATAAAACTGTTATATCTGGAAGATTGATTCAATCGAAAGGTCTTGCTGGCTTAGGATATCGCGCAATCTTTTTAGTGCTTCGACTTGAATTTGTCTTACACGTTCGCGGGTTAAACCAATTTCTGTACCGACATCTTCCAAGGTTGCAGCCTCGTATCCCATTAACCCAAATCGACGGGCTAACACTTCACGCTGCTTGCCATTAAGCTCACCAAGCCACTCAATAATATTGTTATTAAGATCCGATGTTTGTAAGTCAGATTCAGGACCCGAGCCTTTTTCATCAGGGATGACATCAAGTAACGCTTTATCAGAATCGCCGCCAAAAGGTGTATCGACAGAAGTAATACGTTCATTTAAACGTAACATTTTACTGACGTCTGCTACTGGTTTATCAAGCTCTTTCGCTATTTCTTCAGCAGTTGGTTCGTGATCAAGTTTTTGTACGAGTTCACGAGATGTACGCAGGTATATATTTAATTCTTTTACAACATGGATTGGTAATCGAATGGTACGCGTTTGATTCATTATTGCGCGTTCGATGGTTTGTCTAATCCACCAAGTTGCATAAGTAGAAAATCTAAAGCCGCGTTCAGGGTCAAATTTTTCGACCGCGCGGATAAGGCCAAGGTTGCCTTCTTCAATTAGATCTAAAAGTGGTAAGCCACGGTTATTATACCGTCTTGCAATTTTCACAACTAAGCGAAGATTGCTTTCAATCATACGTTTGCGTGCAGCTTCATCGCCTTTTAACGCTAAACGTGAAAAATATACTTCTTCCTCTGCGGAAAGTAATGGAGAAAAACCAATTTCACTTAAATACAACTGTGTTGCATCTAGGCTTGCGGTTACCTCTTCCTGAGTTTTCGCTGATGCTTCCTTTTCTACAACGTTTGAATCGTTGATCTCTTTCTTTAAGCCCATAACACTTCTCCCATCAACTAGCAGCGCTAAGTTTGTTGTTAATTATTTATTCACTTTAACTCCATTTTTATTCTTATTATTAATCTAACGTTTAGGTAAGTACTTCAAAGGATTTACTGATTTACCACGAAAGCGAACTTCAAAATGAAGCATGACTCTTTGCGCGTCAGTATCTCCCATCTTAGCTATTACATCACCAGCTTTTACTTGCTGCTGCTCTTTGACCAATATTTCGTCATTATGTGCATAAGCGCTTAGGTAATCATCGTTATGTTTTACAATAACAAGTTTACCGTAACCTCTTAATGCACTTCCGGCATATACCACTTTGCCATCTGCAGCTGCTTTAATCCGATCTCCACGGATACCAGCAATATCAATTCCCTTATTTCCTTGAGGTGCCGTAGAAAAAGTTGCAATAACTTTTCCTTTAGCTGGCCACTTCCATCGCTTAATTTTTTGCGAGAAATTAGTTGCCTGCGAAGTGGGTTTTTTGCTTGTTTTTTGCCCACTTGCAGTTTTACCATACTCCTGCTTTTTATTCGATGCAATAGCTTTTGTGTTACGTTTATTACTGGTAGTACCAGAGCTTTTAGTCGAGTTTTTCGTGGAGGTCTTGCTACTACTAGCTTTGCTTTGATTTTTATCAATGATTATTTTTTGACCTGGGAATATTCGATAGGGAGGTGAAAGTCTATTCAATAAGGCAATAGTTCTAACGTCGCTATTGGCCCGCCAGGCAATTGAATAAAGTGTCTCACCTTTTTTCACCGTATAAGTGCTAGATTTTATGCTTGATTTAGTTTTACTTCCTACCGCAACGGTTGTTTTTGACTCAACCACAGGAGCAGGTGCCTGCCTCGAGCTACAAGCAGACAACAACAAAAGTAAACAAAATATTGAACCAAACTGACGCATTAACACCCTGTTATTTTCTAACTCACTAAAGAATTTTCATGAATATTTATGCTTTGTATATTACATAGCCTATGGCGATAAGTGCAACTAAGCCCCAACCGATGATATCGACCCATTTACGCAACTGTTGTTCCATTCTCTCGCCTCCCCATTGCACCAACCCCGCAACGAGAAAGAATCGCATACCACGTCCAACAAAAGACGCGATAAGGAAAGGTAGAAACATCATTTGTAAAAAGCCAGCACTCAGAGTGAATATTTTGTATGGGATCGGCGTAAAGCCTGCTAAAAATACTACCCAAATTCCCCATTGCTCAAACCAGGCTATCGCATTATCCAATTTGCCTTGGTAACCAACTTCCGTAATGATGGGTTGGATCCATGCATCAAACATAAAATAACCCAATAAATAACCAACCACGCCACCAATTACCGAAGCTATGGTTGTTAACGTTGCGTAGTACCACGCTTTTTTAGGTTTCGCTAACACCATCGGCGCCAACAGCACGTCAGGTGGAATAGGAAAAAATACAGATTCAGCAAAAGTAAGTAATGCTAATACTCGCGGCGCAAATTGATGCTTCGACCATTTAAGAGTCCAATCATAAAGGGCTGAAAATATTCTCACAGTAACTCTCCTGGCACTAATGGCACAAAGCGCACTGCTTCAATTTGCTGTTCGTTAAATTGATCACCGTTACGGGTAATTAACTTAAGCACTTGCGCTTGACCACCAACAGGAATAACTAGCCTTCCACCATCAGCTAACTGCTCTAATAGTGCTTGTGGTACAGAGTCAGGCGCAGCCGTCACTATGATTGCCTGAAATGGCCCTTTGCTCTTCCAACCTTGCCAACCATCACCATGCTTCATTGACACATTGTGCAATTCCATGGCTCTAAGACGCCTTTTGGCTTGCCACTGCAGTGCCTTTATACGCTCAACCGAAAACACTTTGCTTACTAATTGCGCCAAAATTGATGTTTGATAACCTGAACCGGTGCCAATTTCCAAAATAGACTCAGGTACGCCGTCAGCAAGAATAAGCTCCGACATTTTCGCAACAATATAAGGCTGCGAGATAGTTTGACCTTGCCCTATTGGTAGCGCAGTATTATCGTATGCTTTATGCGCTAATATTTCAGGCACAAATATATGTCTTGGTGATTGCGCGATTGCTCTTAATACACGTTGATCTGCGATACCTTCATTAAATAATTTTTGCGCGAGTATTTCACCACTTCGACTAGATTTTCCGCCAATACTACTTCCTACTTTGACATTCATAATGTAACTTCACTCATCCAATCGGTCATTTGTTCCATACTTTTATACGCGGTCATATCAACTGTTAACGGAGTCACAGAGGCAAAATTGTTAGTCACAGCGTGAAAGTCTGTACCTTCTCCGGCATCTAACTCTTTTCCTAGCGAACCATACCAGTAAATAGTACGCCCCCAAGGATCTTCTATGCTTTTCATTGTTTCCGCTTTATGGCGATGACCCAGGCGGGTAACTTTAATACCACTAATATCAGACAGTGGTACATCAGGTACATTAACATTCAAAATTTGATCTGCTGGTAGAGGATGCGCTTTCAAGCGTTTAATTATATTTGCCGCAATGATAGCTGCAGTTTGATAATGTTTTTCATCTTTACCGACTAATGATACAGCCACGGCTGGAAGTCCCATATGGCGGCCCTCAGTAGCGGCTGCTACGGTACCTGAATATAATGTATCATCCCCTAGATTTGCACCATTATTGATTCCAGCAACAACCAAATCTGGTAAAGGATCCATTAGTTGGCTAATAGCTAGGTGAACTGAGTCTGTAGGTGTACCATTAACCGAGATAAATCCATTTTCCAGCGTTTGCGCGCGTAATGGATTTAATAACGTTAGTGAATTGCTCGCGCCGCTACAATTTCTGTCTGGCGCTACTAAAGTTACGTCTGCAAATTTACTCAGTTCGTCAAATAAAACTTTGATACCAGGTGCATGCACACCATCATCGTTACTTAACAAAATTCTCATTATGTTGCCTTATTATCATTTCGCTTTGCTTGCGTTCTTTCATCGCTAACATCTTTGTAATTAATAACTTCTCGCAAAATTGCCGTCGCATAGCTTCCTGCAGGTAAGATAAAGCTCAATGTCAATGTCTTGTCGTCCACCTTAACTACATTCGGTTGCAACATGGATAACCGCATCCTACGTCGCTCTTGCTTTAACCCAAAATTTTCTAAGCCGTCGCACAGTTGCTGATTATTGTCTTTGACACTAGATTCAATCGCTAATGCGTCAATAGCGGTTAACAAGTCACCTGCTCCCCACATAGACGCAGTTATATCTATTTCATGCTTTGCCACTCTTTGTATTATGTCATCATCAACTTCGGTAGATTTAAATATCGACTGACTGCCAGTTAACATGAAAACGTCACCAATTACTGGCGATAGAAATGCGTTTTGGGCAATTCTTTTCGCAATAATTTGGTTAAATATATAAGAGCGTGCAGCAGATAAATACATGCCACGTTTCTTTCTATCTTTTATTTTTTGACCATTGAATAGCGATAAAGCTTTATTTAGGTTTGAACCATCAAAACCAAACCTTTGCTCACCAAAGTAATTGGGTACGCCACTATGAACTATTTGCTCAAATCGCTCAATTGCGTCATCTATGGCGGTAACATTACGTAACGTTAATTCAAAACGATTACCAATTAACGCTCCAGTTCTTAATTTTTTATTATGACGGGCGTAGCTTAATATTTTTACATTAGGAATGTTAAATGCGGATAGATCATCATTGGGTTTTCCCGGTAAATGAATACCAAACCATTGCTGGGTAATTGCATTTCGGTCTTTTAATCCAGCATAGCTAACCGCCATTTCCTTAACACCAAAATGCTTAGCTAACTGCCGCGCTACCCACGTCGTATTCTCACCCGACTTTTCAATATGTAGAAGTAAATGCTCACCTTCGCCAGTTGCTGAAAATGGCAAGATTTCAAAGACTTTGAAATCACTATTTGACGAGCGTATCTCGCCTGTAGCAATTGGCTTTCCATGTAAATAAGGTAATGATGAATAAGGTTTAAACTTGTTAGCCACTTTTATGCCTTTTCCAACAACACAACCGCGTGAACCGATACACCTTCTTTTCTTCCAACATAACCTAATTTTTCAGTTGTGGTGGCTTTAACGTTTACTTGGTCAATATCAGCCTGAAGATCACTACCTAATATTTGACGCATTTTTAGTAAATGTGGTGCAATCTTAGGAGCTTGAGCGACAATAGTAATATCGGCATTTCCTAGCTTGTAACCTTTTTCCACCATTAAACTGACTACATGTCGTAATAATATGCGACTATCGATATTTTCAAACTCATCTGACGTATCAGGAAAATGGTTACCTATGTCCGCCAAACACAGTGCTCCTAAAATTGCATCGCACAACGCATGAATTGCTACGTCACCATCAGAATGGGCAATAAAACCTTGGTCATAAGGTATTTTTACGCCAGCAAGTATAACTGGACCCTGACCACCAAATTTGTGGACATCAAAGCCATGTCCTATTCTCATAGTTTTTCCTGTTGTTTCAATAAAATAAATTCAGCTAATGCAAGATCTTCAGGCTGAGTTATTTTCAAATTTTCACTACTTGCTTCAACAAGTTGGCTTGGAAGTCCAAATGCTTCTATAGCCGATGACTCATCGGTAATGATTACGCCTTTGCGTAAACCATCTTCTATTGCTGCTTTTAACTCGCCCGCCTTGTACATTTGGGGGGTTAAGGCATGCCATAGGTTTTCTCGTTCAACTGTCGATTCGACTAAACCATTAGCATGGCTTCTTTTCATGGTATCTTTTACTTTTGCCGCTAATAAACCGCCAACGTTACTTTGCTGACATTGCACTATTAGTGATTCTATATCAGCCACTTGCACACAAGGTCTTGCGGCATCGTGCACCATTACCCATTGCTCTTCATCACACGCTGTTAATCCAGAAAAAACAGAATCTACACGCTCTTTACCACCATCAACCACTGATACTTTGGGATGTTTACCTAGTTTGGTATCAGCAAAGTATTCATCGCGTTGCCCAATAGCAATAACGACTTCAGTAATATGCTGGCAAGCTAAAAGCTTATGAACGGTATGTTCTAATATGGTTTTACCTGCAATAGTTAAGTATTGCTTGGGGCAATCACTTTTCATACGCTTTCCAACCCCAGCAGCTGGCACAATGGCGGTAACAGAAATTAGTTCTTTACTCATTCTACTCATAATCAATTAATTTCTATTATTTCTTTTGTTATCTACTGGCACTACACGAAAAAAGGTTTCACCTTGCTTGATCATACCAAGCTCATTCCTTGCACGCTCTTCAATTGCCTCAATACCAGACTTTAAATCATCGGTATCGGCGTACAGTAGTTTGTTGCGTTGTTTTAATTTGTCGTTGTCAGCTTGTTGGCGGGCTACATCATCTTTAAGTGCAATATAATCAGGCACGCTGTTTTTGCCGAACCATAAACGGTGCTGCAAAAACACTAAAAATATCAGCAATATTGCGGTAATTATACGCATGAAGTGCTATATGCCTGACTAAATCGTTAGAAGAGAATACTATCAGCTATTATAAGAGGCGTTTAGCTAGAGTAAACAATAAAGCCTCAGACTTGTAAAATTAATGCGTAGTTTTTAGCATTAATGGCTTTTTCAGGTTTTTCCAATTGATTGAGCAAGACAGCAATAACTCCCTTAGACTCGGAATGATTGGTCGGCAAGGTGCATCGTTTTGCCACGTATGACCAGCACAGCTTGCCATCATAATCTTCTTAGTTGGTTTTAGTAGTTGACAGCGCTCTGTTTCAACATTTTTTACGCCAAACCAACCATGGATATTCGTTCGAAAACGATTATTTGCGTTATCTACTCTGTCTATACAGTCCAACACAATATGGCTACCTTCTTTTACTGGCACAACTAAGCCGACAACTAGTTGACTTGATTGATACCACTGCCAAACATCTGCTACTGATTGGCCAGAAAGCGGCATGGTTCGACTTTGCTTAGCGGTCCACGCAGCATTTTGGCTATCAAGAATTAATGGAGAGTCGGTGTTGACCATGGCATGAGCAGCCTTTTGCACATAATAAGGCAAGCTCTGGAGACGACCTTGAATCGCTTTCACATTATCGGTATCAAGATTGGCAAGCAATGACAATTCTCGCTCATAAAGCGCATTACAAAGCTCAGCAAACTGATTAGTTTGCTGCTGTTCTTGCCAAAGCGTCGTTTGTGTCATCTAGGTGAATAAACTACCAATAACTGCATGATAAATAAGCATACTAGATATCATGTCAAAGATAAATTTTTATCCCTAAACACTAAAGAACAGAATCACTCTCGCCTTTTAATACTATAACCTTCCCATATAACGTTCCTCTGCGGTTATTGGCGTAGCTTTTCTATTTCACTGCGTAGGTTATTCAACGCTTCTACAGCAAACCCTTCATCGTAAAAGTAGCGAATTGTTCCTTGTTCATCTAACAGCAGCACACGAGCATTATTAGGGAATTGGGTACCTGTTAGACTAGCTAATTGCTGTGCGTCATCATAAACCGTAATAACGCCGCCCCATAAACTTTTAGGAATTCCTTTTCGCATGCCTTCGTTAATGACACTTTCAAACATTCTAGGCAACATTCCTTGAATCGTAGGAATCTCATAAGCTTTAATCGGTGTTTTTGTAAAGTCGAGTCCTATTAACCAGCGATCTATATCGAATTGCGCATCTTGCACAAAACCGATAAGAAGTAAATTTAAGTCTCCTTCAAGCGCTGCTGGTAATAATATTGATTGTTCATTCAAATTTTCACCAACCACGTTAGGAAAGCTCTCGTTTAACGGAGTACGATTATTGATCGGCGTTGAGCAACCAATAACTGATAAACAAACTATCGCAATCAAAAATAAACGTCTCATAAAGTTCTCTTCATTAATCAAGTACTTTAAAAGTACGAACTGTGTCTTTATTGCGATTAGTTTTACCCACCAAATAAACAAAATAATTAAAGCTAAGTAATAGACTTTAAATCTAAACGCCCCAAAATGGACATTTTTGCCATATCTTACTTTTATCTTCCTTAGGTAAAATAACGACTAAATTACGCTACATCGAACCTTTAACTGCTCCTATGAAAATTATTCACTGTATTAGTATCGCTTTTATCTTTTTGACGAGCCTTTCAGCACAAGCAACGTTAATTACTAATGGTAGTTTCGAGCAAACAAATTTTGCTGATGATCAGCTTTCCATAGGCGAAATTTTTAGTACCGAGCTTTCGGCATTTGAACGTAAAAAACGTGGTTGGGATGTATTTGAAGCGCTTCCTGGGTGGCGCACAACAGCAGGCAACGGAATTGAGTTACAAAAGGGCGTAGTCACCAATTCACAGCATGGTTCGCATCATATCGAACTAGATTCACACCAACGTGGTGGCTCAAACTCAATGATGACTCAAACAATTGACTCACTAATCATAGGTAACGAATATCTACTAGAGTTTTTCTATAAGGCTCGTACGAATAATAAGAATGACAACGGTATTAACGTTTATTGGTATGACACTCCAACTGCTTTTGATGCTTCAATGGAGGCGATGTACATTGCAGATGCAACACGAAGAGAGACACCTAATTGGCAAAAACAATCGGTTGTTTTTACAGCAACAGCATCTTCCATGGAACTAAGTTTTGCCTCTGTTGGAAAACAAAATACACTAGGTGGCTTAGTAGATAATGTGTCACTTAATCAAATTACACAAGTGCCAGAGCCAAGTATATTGGTGTTACTAATGTTGTCGTTAGGATTATTAGTATCTCGACGTAAAAGTTAACCCGTCAGTTAGAAATATCTAACAGGTTACAGAGAGCGGCCAGCCCCCAAATTGCTGCTCTCATTCTCTTTTATCGCCGTATATCAAACTTACTTAACAACAAACAAACCTTACCCAGTCAGTATCACAAATATTTGTTCAATGTCGTAAATACCTAAGCTATGCGCTTTTTCAACAACACTCTCGTCTATTTCATGCCCTGCAGCCAACCTATATAAACAAGAAAGCATGAATAACACTATTGACTGCTCGCCATTATGTTCATACGTTGAATCATTTAGTTTATCTATATCTGACAACCACTTAATCACATTTGCATCAATATGCCATTGCGACAGCATTAATGCAGACACGAGATAAATACTACTCTGTGTCGATTGCTTTATATGGTTATTTAGTAAATAAAGGTCATCGATTCCACGCAGCGAATGCAAAACGTTTTCTTGTTGACTAGAGTGCTTGTGAGTTAATAGAAATAAACCAAGTAAACCAAACACTAAAACCTGTTCAACTAACGCTGTGTCAAAGTCGACTTTGCTCTCAATAGAACGCCTAATAAGTTTAAATAAAGTTGGTGCCATTAAAAAAGCATCACTATATTTTTTAATAAGCTTAGGTGACACCTGTTCGCTTAGCGCATCTTGCATACCAAAAATAACAGCAAAATTAACGACAGTACTAATACCCAAATTTCTTAAAATGGCCTCTTTCAAATCTATCGGCGTTTTGCCATAAATAGCCTTACTTGCCTGCCCCATGATCCGTCCACAAAAAATAGGATCTTTTTGGACAATGCTTAACACTTGATCGATATCCAACTTATCCTGTGACTTTGCTTGCATTAAAGCTCGGCAGCTATCAGACATAGGAGGAATGGATTGTGCAATAACCTTCAACTCTTGAGCACCATCTTTATCTTTTCCAATGGCGGCTAAATTTCTAAATTGCGATGGAGAAAGGCCAAACTTTTGTTTAAATGCCCGCTCAAATGTCGCCCGCTCTGAATATCCCAAGCGAGTGGCCAAATCATCAATTTTTACTTGTTGAGTTGATAAAACTGTGACACAAAGTTCATTTAAGAACTTCTGATGAATGAGTTTAAAACTGGTGCCCTCTTGGCCTAACTTTCGTCGAAATGAAGTTGTACTCATCGCCAAGGCAGCAGCACATTCTTCTAAAGTCACAGCAGCAGGTAATTCATTATCGCCTAGCAGATCATTAACTGCTTCTGTAAGCACATGTTGTTTAGGTATTTGAGTCATAAAGCAGTAGTAAAACTATTGTGTAACCTTAAATTAGATAACTAGATTTTGCCGGATTCCCGCTTCGCTTTCAAAAAGAATCCATAACTTTCTGGTCTCACCCCTACTATCATTGGCAACATAGTTAACAGTACAAAGGCAATTCCAGTGATAACATTTAAAGCATTTTTGTTAAGAACACTGCATGCAGGTTAACTCTATCAGGAATGAAGGTCACGATTGATAAGGCTGTATAGTGCTGTGAGATCAACCGATGGACGCAACACATTGATTAAACCTTTCAGCTGGTGACTCATAGTTTAGCGTTTTTCTTGGTCTTTCGTTTAACTGTCTTGCTACCTGACTTACTTTTTAGGCCTTTACCGATCTTTGTCTCTAAATTATTCAACCGCGCTTTATAAGTACCATTCTCAACATTTTCTTCATAGCTCATCGCTAACGCTTTCTTCCTCATCGCAAGCGCCATGGCTAAATCACCTTTAGCTTCATAACCATCTGCCAAACTGTCGTATGCATCAGATTTGTTTGGGAAGCTAGCAACATTCTCCTTAAATATAGCAATGGCAGACTCAAAGTCTTGTTTATTCAGCGCAGTATAGCCAGCGTGGTTTACCGCTTTGTATTCTGGTTTTGCGTGAAACTTGTACTTTTCAGAAAGACCTTTATAGTATTGCTCTACCGCAAGGAGACCTTCTTGAATTAGCGTACCTGAAGGGCGCAACGAATTAAGCTGCTTTTGAAAGGCCAAGCTCATACCTGAAAGTGCAGTAGTATTGTGGCTTTCAGATGTATCTAATTCGGTATCAAAGGTAAATCCTTTTCGTTTATTGCTGTTCAGCAGTTCAGTGTAATGTTCGAATGCGCTTAGCATTTTCCCGCCTTCGCTGCCCATATTTACATAAAGGTATTTATTCAGGTCGCTATCTGACTTAAAGAACTTTTCTGCTTCTGGAAATATCACTTCTTCATGCCACCACAAGCTTGGGCTGAAAGCGAAATATGCTTGGAATATATGGGGCCTTTCCTGCAGGGCATACACGGTGAACAAAGCGCTTAACGAGTGCCCAGCAAGTATTGCGTAGTTATTGGTGCGATAGTTTGAAGTTACATAAGGTTTTAACTCTTTCTCTAGAAAATCTAAAAAGTTGTCTGCACCACCTGATATTCCCCACTCGTTGTAGCTTTCATCATAGGTAGGAGTGAAATCTCGCGAACGTTCGGTGTTCGTGATGCCTACAACAATCATTTCTTGCGCCATATCCGACTGATTGAGCAGATCTAGTGTTCCTACTGTATGCCCGAAGTTGCGCTGACCATCTAGCAAATATAAAACAGGGTAGGTTGTGTCTTTAGAGCGTGAATAATTATTGGGTAAGTGAATCAGTAATTCTCGCGACTCATTCAATATTTCCGATGTTACTGTTGTAACCTTAGCCTCTCCGCGTACTTTAGCATTTACGTGAAAGCTAAAGCTTAATATTACGCCGATAAAAACACAGGCAAGTTTTTGATACATTTGAAATTCCTTTTCCCACTGTCAGACACGAGTTTCTTTTTATAGTTGGGTTATATTAAGCTGTCACAGATGCCTTAGCTTGTCAAAAAATCGCCAATTGTTTAGTTAGGAGAACATGTATGCGCAAAACCAATGATTTTTATTTGTCGAGGTAAACAGCTAGCGTATGCCTCTAGCTAATAATGGTATTGCATAGCCACCGATATCGATTATAGGCCTTTAAAAGACTAACAATGGTCGAGAAGTAGAACTAAAAAGAAAAAGCCGCTTTTAGCAACGTGAATTGACTTTCTGATCGAAGCTAAAATTGGACAGTTTGATGACCTTTGAAGTAATCTTCTTGAACGTCCGATCCTTGTCTTAAATGGCCTTTAGACGCTGAGTAAATAATGTACGCTTATCACTCTAAACAACCTTTCATTGCTTTTCTTATCTCTTACTAATCCCAATTAGTTAGCTTTACTAAAGTAATTTTACATTACCGGCAATTTCTTAATAATAAACATTAAATTAATTACAGTTGATTCACGGCTTATTTTCTTAATCAAAAAGCATCAGCAAAAATAAAATACAATTCACACATTGTTCTACCCATTACTTTCACGCCCAACACTAATAAAACTAATAGTTTTGCCTAAATGACCATGTCCCAGCTTTAGATTGAAATGTTCACAGGAATACATTTTCATCAATCTACTTGATCTTTTAAATATCCATATGTACCATTACTACAGATGGTACATATGGAACACCTAATGGAAATTGTCATAAATATCGATGATCCAACACCCGTGTTTACACAGTTGATGGAACAAATTAAAACTGCTGTCGCTAATAATCACTTACCTGAAGGCACACCTTTACCTTCAATCAGACAACTGGCAAATGATTTGGAAGTGAATAGCAAGACGGTTGCAAAAGCGTATAAATTGCTAGAGAGAGATAACATTATTCAAAGCAGAGGTTATAGAGGCAGCTTTGTACATCCAGACGCAAAGTCACATTGTCATATCGATTTAAGTCAATGGACGACAGAAATGTTAACTGACTGTATCGCTACATTAAGAGCGAAAGGAGTAACCGACTCAGAAATTCGTGTTGCTTTTGGCAGCTTAATGAATAGCAAATTTTAAGGAGAACACAATGATTGCAAGTATTATATTTTATGTCGTGGTAGCGGTTCAGTTATGGCTAATTTCGCACTTTTATGCGAACCGAGTAACGAAAAACATGCAACATGTTTCCGACAATTATTCTGAGCAAGAGTACCCAAAACTTTATCCAAAATCTAAGTCGCATTATTTAAGAATTCAAAAACTCTTCAAGGTCGCTAATCGAACCGTACTATCGTTAGGTATTTTGGCATTATCGGTACTGATTTATGGAGATATAACTGAAGGATACAAGCCACCTAATGTCGCTGCTGCGATAATTTTTATGCTGCAACTGGCACCTTTTGGACTATTAGAGTTGACGGAATACAACTACTTTAACGAAATGCGAAAGCAGCTCCATAAGCCAACACGAACAAGCTCTTTAAGTAGACGTTCACTAACCAACTATCTAACGCCAATCCAACTATGGTTAGGCGTCATATTAATGGTCGTTGCCATCACCTCGGATTTATTAGTCCACCAAGCTGAAGAGCCGTTTCTGTTAGGTATGAATGAGAGTGCACTTTATAGAAGTATCACCTTAGTTGTGTGTAACTTACTCATGCTTGGCATTGCACTTAAGAACATTTTCGGTAAAAAGCCTGATCCTTTTCAACATGACGATGATCGCCAATATCAAACGCAGCAAACCGTAGTTACATTGTTTTACTTATGTTTGTGTATCAGTTTTTTCTTCCTGTTAAAAAGCGTATTGATTGGTACAGGTGCTGAAGGATTTGAAGCTGTGGCTACGGCAATTTACTCGATTGTAATTGCCTATGTATCTGTAGGACACAGAGTTCGGTGTATTAATTTAACCAAAATAGATTTTAATGCTTATAAAGCGTAGGAGATAAAATGTATATGAAGATAACTAACTTTCTTAAAAGCTGTGCATGTAACGCAAATATTTCATTAGCGATTGTTTTTGCAAGCTTAATGATTGCAATTGCACTAATGACTACTAGCACTGAAAATAGTGGCTCTATTACTATGTTGTTAATACTAGGATATTTTGCCAGTGAACGCATAGTCAAAAAAGCCAGCGATAAGGCTGGCTTGAATTAATTTAACGTTATTGATGCTAATTAGCTTGAGAACAATCTAGGTGAGCACACCTGATACCAATATCGAGCTAATTAGCAATAACCTCTTCTTTATTGGCCTTTAACTTCCGAACGACCATTAAACACAGCTTTGTCACCTAAGTACTCTTCAATACGTAAAAGCTGGTTGTACTTAGATACACGGTCTGATCGGCATAATGAACCAGTCTTGATTTGGCCTGCCGCTGTACCTACAGCTAAATCAGCAATGGTCGCATCTTCAGTTTCACCACTACGATGAGAGATAACAGCAGTAAAGCCTGCATCCTTCGCCATTTTAATAGCAGCTAACGTTTCAGTTAACGACCCAATTTGGTTGAACTTAATTAGAATTGAATTACCAATTCCTTGCTCAATACCACGTGTTAAAATTTTAGTGTTAGTTACAAATAAATCATCACCAACGATTTGTACTTTGTCACCAATTAAATCAGTTTGGTATTTAAAGCCATCCCAATCTGACTCATCTAAACCGTCTTCGATAGAAATAATCGGATATTGTGCGCAAAGAGAAGCTAAGAAGTCAGAAAACTCATTTGCTGTGTACTGCTTCCCTTCACCAGAAAGATCATAAATACCTTTGTCTTTGTTGTAGAACTCAGACGCAGCACAATCTAGTGCAAGTGTTACATCTTTACCTAATTCGTAACCCGCAGCTTCTGTTGCTTCTTTAATTACCGCTAATGCATCAGCATTTGATTCTAAGTTTGGTGCGAAACCACCTTCATCACCTACCGCTGTGTTCATACCTTTAGCTGATAATACTTTTTTCAATGCATGAAAGATTTCAGCGCCCATACGCAACGCTTCACGGAAGTTTGGCGCACCAACAGGTTGAATCATGAACTCTTGAATATCAACATTATTATCAGCATGCTCACCACCGTTAATGATGTTCATCATTGGAAGTGGTAATGAGTACTGACCTGACGTACCGTTTAAGTCAGCAATATGTTCGAACAACTGTACGCCTTTTGCCATCGCAGCTGCTTTAGCTGTTGCTAAAGATACCGCCAAAATAGCATTTGCACCGAAGTTTTCTTTATTTTCAGTGCCATCTAAATCGATCATGGCTTGGTCAATCTCAGCTTGCGCTAAAGCTGACTTACCCATTAGTGCTGGTGCAATTTTATCATTTACTGCAGCTACTGCATTTAATACACCTTTACCTAAGTAACGTGATTTATCACCATCACGTAACTCTAGGGCTTCGCGAGAGCCAGTTGATGCACCAGAAGGTGCGCAAGCACGTCCCCAAGCACCAGATTCTAAGTATACATCCGCTTCTACAGTTGGATTACCACGCGAGTCCATTACTTCGCGTGCAATAATTTTAGCAATGTTTGACATTCTTATTCCTCTTTTGGCCGACTCTACGACCAGGTTCACACGTATTAAATTAAAATTTTGCAGATCGCCGCTCCTAGTCATCCTGACTCCGCAGCATATAGTTCATCCTGAACATAAAAAAACCGTAGCTTGGCTACGGTTTTAAAAGTATTACGATTCTTGTTTGTGAAAGTTAAATGCCGCAGCAACAAAACCTTCAAATAACGGGTGTCCATCACGAGGTGTTGAATTAAACTCAGGATGGAACTGACCAGCTACAAACCATGGGTGATCATTATTTTCAATCACCTCGACTAACTTTTTATCCGAAGACAAACCTGAGAACACTAAGCCAGCTTTGCTTAATTGGTCTCGGTAGTTATTATTTACCTCATAACGGTGACGGTGTCTTTCATAAATTGTTTCACTACCATATACGTCGCACACCTTGGTACCTTTCACAAGGTGACACAATTGTGAGCCTACACGCATAGTTCCACCTAAGTCTGACTGTTCAGTTCGCGTCTCAACTTGACCGCCTTCGTCAATCCACTCATTGATTAAACCAACCACAGGGTGAGGTGTCTCAGAATTAAACTCTGTTGAATGTGCGCCTTCCAAACCAGCAACATTTCGAGCAAACTCGATAAGCGCTACTTGCATGCCTAAACAAATTCCTAAGTAAGGTACTTTATTTTCACGTGCGTATTTAGCCGCTAAAATTTTACCTTCTACACCACGCTCACCAAAACCACCAGGAACAAGAATTCCATCTAGCTCTTCAAGCATTTCAACACCTTTGACTTCAAGTGCTTGCGAGTCTATGTATTTTATTTTTACAGTAACTTGGTTTTTAAGGCCTGCATGTTTTAATGCTTCATTTACAGACTTATAAGCATCAGGTAATTCAATATATTTACCCACCATACCAATGGTTAATACATCAATAGGGTTTGCTTCTTGATAAAGTACTTGTTCCCATTCGCTTAAGTCGGCTTCTGGTACGTCTAAACCAAAACGTTTACAGACTATTTCATCGGTACCTTGTGACTTTAATAACGCTGGAATTTTATAGATAGAGTCAACATCACGCATCGACACTACGGCTTTTTCTTCAACGTTACAGAATAGCGCTATTTTGGCCTTTTCGTTCGCAGGAATTTGGCCTTCACTACGACAAACAAGAATATCTGGGAAAATACCGATAGAACGTAATTCTTTTACTGAATGCTGAGTCGGCTTGGTTTTAATTTCACCAGACGCTGCTAAATAAGGTACTAACGTTAAATGCATAAACATTGCGCGTTCACGACCTAATTCAACCCCTAATTGACGAATCGCTTCCAAGAAAGGTTGAGACTCAATATCGCCAACCGTACCACCAATTTCCACCATGGCAACGTCGTAGCCTTCTGCACCTTCAACGACACGGCGTTTAATGTCATTGGTAATATGAGGAATAACCTGAATTGTTGCGCCTAAGAATTCACCCTTACGCTCACGCGCAAGAATATCTTGATAAATACGACCGGTAGTAAAGTTGTTACGCTTGGTCATTTTGGTACGAATAAAGCGCTCATAGTGACCTAAATCTAAGTCAGTTTCTGCACCGTCTTCAGTTACAAAAACTTCACCATGCTGAATTGGGCTCATCGTGCCTGGGTCAACATTGATATAAGGATCAAGCTTTAACATGGTTACTTTCAAACCACGCGCTTCCAAAATAGCAGCTAATGATGCCGCTGCAATACCTTTACCTAAAGACGAAACTACACCGCCCGTCACAAAAATATATCTTGTTGTCATGTTAAACCCAGAAAATAAGGAAGTTTGGAAATTGGCCAAACTTGAATATTTATTGAAAGATTCAAGTATAGCAGGACGGGGCGGCATTATACCGAAAGGCTATGACAACAACAAGCAAAGTGACAATAAAAATAGCAATTGGGCTTTACTAAATTACATCGTATCATTAGTAAAACAGAAACAATCATAAGAACAAATAATGAGTACAACATTTGAACAAGTCATTGCACAAATCGATGCAATTAACAGCCAAGATCCAAATAACGAAATTGTTGAAGGTAAATCAATTGCAAAAGAATTAATTTACGGTCAGCGAATGACAAGTTGTGTAAATGAATTCTGGCCGGATGCTAGTGAGTACTTACAAATAGCCGTTAGAGCTCAACACATAAAACGTTGGGCCATAGCAAGAAGCGAATACCCTCAAGGAAAGGTAGGCTATTTGAAATGGCGTAAAGCACTGGGGCAAATGCATGCACAAACAGCGGCTGACATTATGCTAGAAAAAGGGTACAGCGAATCTGAAGCTGAACAAACCGCATCAATTATTCGTAAAGAAAAGCTAAAATCAAATCCAGAGAGCCAAGCACTTGAAGACGTTGCTTGCATAGTCTTTCTTTGCCACTACTTTGAACCTTTTGCAGCCAAACATAGTGATGAGAAAATTATTAGTATAGTAAAAAAAACATGGAGCAAAATGTCTGAAAAAGCGCAAGGTATTGCGTTAACGCTGACTTTGCCAAATCACTTAGCAAAACTGGTACAGAAAGCACTTAACGACTAATATTTATACTGAGCTAGATGAACTATTCTGTTATTATTGCCTTTATAAGGCAAGCTCACGCAATGGGCTTAATAATAACCCTCAGTAATTCCAGAACATTTGTGGAAAAAGTTGATGAATTCGGAAATAAGTAGTCAAGACATCAATACCTTAAAGCGCACCAACACCGAGTTGAAGCGCGCTTTAAAACATTTCATTGAAGTAGCGCCAAATACTGGGCCTCTGTCTGTACAAATAAATAATATCAAAGAAGCGTTGAAATCTAATGAGGCAATGTTTACGTTTGCGTCGTTAGTAGAACAGTACGCAAAAATGAAGAAAAATTTTGATAATGTCGATTATCAAGCGCAGAAAAAAGATGTAAATTCATTTAAGTCATTGATAAAAAAAGTTTCTGATAAAAATTTATCGACTAATCAACAAGAAAAAGTTGAAGATATTTTATCTGAAATCTCCTTACAACAACCTGCGCACGTTCTATTAATAGGCGCAGGTAAAGCGCTCGAATATTTAGCCAGCGATCTTGCAAACGTGAGAGATTCGTCCAGCATTGTTGTTTCTGAAGGTGATATTACCACCGAAGAAACAGGCGTTGTTGCAGCTGATATTCACTTAGCAAGTAAAAAGCTGCTTAAAGACGTGGTTATTGTGTCGAAACAATTAGCTAAAACTTACCCTAATGATAAATTTATTAGTAATGTTTTACATGAAGCGTCGAATGTCAAAGAAGGTAAAGGCAACTTTTTTGCTTCAATTAACTTACTTGAAAGAACGACAACCTACCTTACACTGCTGATACAACAAGAGCGTTGTGCAGCCGAAGAAATGCTCAATGATATTCATGCAAATTTGGTTGATGCATTTAATCGCACCACGGTTATTCAGAGCATTGTTGAATCGAGTAAAGATGAAGGTAATCGCGTCACCAATAATATGGTGACTGAACTTAAAAATATGGAAGTGAAAGCGCGTGCGATTGACACCATAGAAGGAATGCAGCGTCATATTAAAGACAGCGTTACTTTGTTGTCAGATATCATGAACGATTACGCTAAAACCCAAAATGAAATTCACCTCACTCACGAAGCAACCATAAATGAGCTTACTCACAAAATAGAAAGCACTTCGAGTTTTGTCGATAAACTTGAAAAGAAACTTAATGTTGCTGAAGAAGTAAGCCTAATTGACGAGTTAACGACCGTTGGCAACCGTAAAGGGTATGTACTTCGAATTAATAAAGAACGAAAAGATTGGCAAGCTTCTAAACAACCGTTAGCACTAATGGTTATTGATGTCGATCGCTTCAAAAGTATTAATGATAGCTATGGCCATAGTATTGGCGACCAAGTATTAAAATGCTTAGGTCAAACCTTGAAAAAGCACATTCGTTCAACTGACTATGTTGCTCGCTATGGTGGTGAAGAGTTTGTTATTATTTTACCTGCAACAGATTTAGGCAAAACAGTACAAATAGCTCGAAAAATTCGAGATGTTGTCAACAGCTTAAAATTTGAATTACGCAAGAAAAATAAAGTATTAAAGATTACTTGTTCATTTGGCATTTCAACATTTACCGATAAAAACAGTAATAGTACCGAAGTTTTCAACGCCGCAGACAAAGCGCTCTATCAAGCAAAAGAAAGTGGCCGCGACGCTATTGTAGTGGCTAAAGATGAACAAATGGTTGATATTGAGTTAGAAAAAGAAATTGTTTAATTACCACTCAATTTCATTAAACCAGATATTCATATATTGAAAAAAAGCGAGTTTAGAACTCGCTTTTTTTATCTTCCGATAAAGGTAGCCGCCAAATAAAAATAAATGGCCCGGTGACCAGTGCAATCACAAGTAGCTGCCAATGAGGTTCAGGTAACACATAACAAGACCAAGCAACTGCAAGCACCATAGAAATCAACGATATAATTTTTGCTCGCTTTGGAATAGCTCTATGTTCTTGCCAGTCTAAAATCATTGGGCCAAATACTTTATTAGATATAAGCTTGTTGTATAAACGAGGAGACGATTTAGCAAAGCAAGCTGCCGCAACAAGTAAGAACGGTGTAGTTGGTAACACAGGAAGTGCCGCCCCTGCCATTGCTAACCCAACAAATAACAACCCAATATACTTAAGTAACATCAATAAACACCTAATTACTTTGCTTTTGACTTCGCTTCTTTGCGACTTGCCAAAAACTTTCTAACGTCTCCAAATTATGTTGTTCAATCGACTTTCCTGTTTCTAACGCCAATTGTTCAACCGTTTCAAAGCGTTGAATAAACTTATTATTAGCAGCCCTTAATAATGCTTCAGGATCTTGTTTAGCATGTCGACAAACATTAACAACAGCAAACATCAAATCCCCTAACTCTTCCGCTAATCGCTCGTCACTTTGATTAAGCTCAGCTTTAACTTCAGCCACTTCTTCTTCAACTTTTTCAAAGCACTGTTCAATATTATCCCAGTCAAAACCGACATGAGCACAACGCTTTTGAATTTTATTTGCGCGAGAAAGTGCCGGCAACGCTTGAGGAATATCAGCCAATATACTCAAATCTTCGTTTGGTGATTTACTCGCTCGCTCCTTCGCTTTTTCGTTTTCCCAATTTGCTTTAATTTGTGCTTCGGTGTGTAACGATTCGTCAGCAAACACATGCGGATGTCGTCGAATTAACTTTTCACATATTGCCGCGACAACACTATCAAAATCAAAGCGTTTTTGTTCTAAGCCGAGCTGGCTATAGAAAACTACTTGGAACAATAAATCGCCAAGCTCTTTTTCCAATTCAGTATAGTCTTGTTGATTAATAGCTTCAGCCACTTCATAAGCTTCTTCTATAGTATGGGGGACAATTGAAGCAAAATCCTGTTTTAGATCCCACGGGCAGCCAGTTTCAGGATCTCTTAATTGCGCCATGATCCAACGTAGCTTATCCATAGAAGCCTTATCACTTAACATAAATTTTCCTAATGAGATAAACGCTTAACATCAATTACATCATCTAGCTGACGTAACTTAGCCAATATTCGATTTAGCATTTCACTATTGGCAATTTCAATAGTAAAGCTCATTCTAGTTGTTTGTTTTAAACTATCTGAGTGACTCGCCATACCAGCAATTAGTACTCTTTCATTAGCAATAATTGTCGAAATATCACGTAAAAGCCCATGCCGATCACTAGCGGTAATTTGCAGTGTCGCTTGATAACTTTTTTGTTGTTGATGACCCCATTGCACTTCAATTTCACGCTCTGGTTGCTGCTCTAGTGAGTTTGCCAATTGTTCACAATCCGATCTATGCACCGAAATTCCACGCCCCTGCGTAATAAAGCCGGTAATATCATCACCGGGTACCGGCTGACAACATTTCGCCATATGAGTCATTAAGTTACCAACACCAGAGACAATCACGCCGTCGCTAGCAACCGGCTTTTTCTGGGCAGCTTGTTGGTTTACCAATGATTGAGGATCTATCTCAGGTTCCGGCTGAGATTTCGCATACTTTTGCTGCAGATAATTAACGACTTGCTGCAACCTAGCATTGCCTGAACCTATTGCTGCATATAAGTCTTCAATGGTACTCATGTTGAAGCGTTTGGCTGCTGCAAGTAAATCAACAGATTCAATATGCGCTTTACTGATCTCAGCATCAATCAATACTTTGCCTTGTTCGACATGTTTATCGCGATCTAACAGCTTAAAGAAGTGCTGAACTTTCGCTCTAGCGCGTGCTGAATGAATATAGCCCAAACTAGGGTTTAACCAATCACGACTCGGATTTGGTTTTTTACTGGTTAATATTTCAACTTGATCACCAGTTTGTAATTGATGAGTAAATGGCACAATGCGACCAAATACTTTAGCGCCGATACAGCAATGCCCTACATTAGAGTGAATATAATAAGCAAAGTCTAACGGGGTTGCGCCTACAGGTAAATCGATCACATCACCGTTAGGTGTAAAGGCGTAAATGCGATCTTCAAATACTTGGCTGCGCAGCTCGTCAAGCACTTCACCACTTTCTGAAACATCTTCCTGCCACTGCAAAATTTTACGCAGCCACTCTACTTTTTCATCAAAGCCTGATGTTTTACCGTGAGCACTACCTTCCTTGTACCGCCAATGTGCCGCTACGCCTAATTCCGCATCTTGATGCATTTGCTCTGTACGTATTTGGATTTCAACAGACTTACCTTCAGGCCCTAAAACTACCGTATGAATTGATTGGTAGCCATTAGATTTAGGCGTTGCCACATAGTCATCAAACTCATTAGGTAAATGCTTCCAATTTGTATGAACTACACCTAGGGCTGCATAGCAATCCTGTAATTGGTCTGTAATTATTCTTACCGCACGCACATCAAACAATTGTTCAAAGTCCAACGACTTTTTCTGCATTTTCTTCCAAATGCTATAAATATGTTTTGGTCGTCCATAAACCGTTCCTTTAACATTCATCGCTTCCAATTGACTTTGTAAGTTATCAACAAAGTCGACCATGTATTGTTCACGATCTAAACGTTTACCATCCAACCACTTGGCAATTTTTTTGTAGGTTTCAGGGTGTAGATAACGAAAAGCAATGTCTTCCAATTCCCACTTTAGCTGGCCTATTCCAAGACGATTTGCCAGAGGCGCATATATATTTGCCGTTTCTTTTGCTGCAATAACACGTATATCTTCTTCGCTATTTTTCACTAAACGTAGATAACATAAACGCTCTGCTAGCTTGATTACTACAGCACGTACATCTTCGACCATTGCCAATAGCATTCGGCGAATATTATCAACCTGATTCGCCGCGACTTTATTGGTTTGCTTTTGTTGAAGTGTTTTAATGGCCTGCATCTGATGCGTACCTTTACATAACATAAAGATTTGCTTACCAAATGTCTCTTTAATCTCTTCTAAACAGTAAGTGCTGTTATCAACTAACGGAATTAAAAATGCGGCGCATAAAGAATCTTTATCTAAGTTTAATTCGGCAAGTATCTCTACCATTTCTAACGATTTAGTCAGGGCTCTTTCATCATTATCAAACTTGCTATGAACTTGTGACCAAAGCGTTTGAAGTGCTTCTGATTTAGCTTCAGTTATATCGAGTGCAGTTAACCACTGCTCGAAACTATTTGTCGATAATTGATGGGATTTTCGTACAGAAACCATTGAACTAACCTTAGAGCATAAGAATTAATAAGCGCTAACTTTACTTTGCAAACAATACCATAGTTTCCACATGCTTTGTTTGACTAAACATATCAATTAAACCAATTTTTTTTATCTGATAACCAGCAGACACTAAGGCTTTTGCGTCACGAGCCAAACTTGCCGGTTCACAGCTCACATAAAGAATTTTTTCAGGAGAAAATTGTAATAATTGTTGGCAAGCCTCAAATGCTCCTGCTCGCGCAGGATCTAATAATACTTTATTAAAAGGCACGTTGCTCCATGCTTGATTTTGCCAATTACTGTTTAGATCCAATTGATAAAACTGGGCATTAGTTATGCCATTATGCGCAGCATTTTCTCCTGCGCTTTGCACCATGGCTTCTACACCTTCAACCCCAACTACATGCTTTGCATGCTGAGCCATAGGTAATGAGAAATTACCTAACCCACAAAATAAATCCAAGACAGTATCATCTTCAGTTAACGTTAACCATTCAATAGCTTGTTTTATCATTGCTTGGTTTACACTGGCGTTAACTTGAATAAAGTCGCTAGCAGTAAACTTAACGTCAATATCGCCTAATGCATATGACATCTCAGGTAATTGCTCATTTAAGGCAACTATCGACTTACCTGTATCAAAGGAGACTTGCCAATTATTTTTGTCTGCAGCGTTTTGCCAAACTTGCTTTACATGTTCTGTTAATTTTAATAATTGCCTAACGACCAGCGATGGCCGCTCCCCTGCAATAACCTCTATATGGCCGATAGCGTTTGGTAATTCTAGCTGCGAGATAACATTATTTAGATCGCTAAATATTTCGACCAATGAGTTGTCTAACACCGGACAAGTCTTTATTGGTGTTAGCGTATTGGTATCTTTACGACGAAAGCCAACTATCGCCTCACCTAATTTATTATACTGAACACCGATACGGGCCTTTCGGCGATAGTGCCAAATATCTTCGCTAACTACCGATAACCAAGGTAACTTATCAATGCCTTCACGGCCGAAGAGCTCATCTACTTTTCGTTGCTTAAACGACAGTTGACCTTGGTGAGACAAGTGCTGTAACTCGCAGCCTCCACATTGATAGTAATGTTCGCAGCGAGGCTTTTCCCTTAATTCAGACAACTGATTAATTTTAATCGGCTGCCCTTTTATAAATTTACTTTTTTGTTCAACTACTTTAGTTGCTACTTGCTCTCCAATTAAAGTGTTTGCAACAAAGACTGATTTTTTTTGATAACGGCCAACACCAACGCCATTAAGATCAAGGCGCTCTATTGTGATATTGATGGTTTTACCAACCAATGATTTAACAGCTGGTTTGGCGTTTTTAGCCGCTTTATATATTTTTGCCATTGAAAGCTCAGCCTATGCTTGAATGTATGCTATAAATTTACGCGTTGATATGACATGATAATGTCTTCAGAGGATTGATTTTACACTAAGTTCTAACGAAAGATGCATAAAATAAGCCTAAAAGACTGGGTTGTATTACTTACCATAGTACCAACAACATTGATTGGCTTTGGTATTGGCGGCTATTTCTCGTATAGTCGTTATGTAGAGCTTGATGAATATCTCACCCTTCGCGCTCAGAGTATTCTAGAACCAATCGCTATTGTTGGCGTCGAGCCGATAATCACTAAAGACAGGGAAAGATTAAGACGCTTAATTGGCACCGCACACCGAAACCATTCGGACATTGTCAAAAACATCACAATATTTACCGCAGATAACCAAATATTTGTTACTAGCGCCTATCATGGTGAAACGGGATTAATGCGCCTAAAACCTGGCCAGGAAATCCCCCAAAAGACCGTCATCGAAACGATCCCAAATTACTTAATCTTTAGAACACCTATTTATGATGAAGCTCGACAACTAACTCCAAATTCAGTGTACGAAAATGCCTTAGGTTATATCGCCGTGCAAATTGATCGCAATAAAGTTCAGTTTAAACAGCAAAGCCAGATAGTTATTGCGCTATTCATTGTTATTTTTGGTTCATTGATTAGTGCCATCTTTACATTCCGCCTAATTAAAAACGTAACTCGACCTGTTACTTCGATGGTGCAAGCAGTAGACAGGATCCGAGAAGGTAAATTAGAAAGTCGCGTCAGTGGACAGCTAATTGGTGAATTGAATTTCTTGAAAAATGGTATTAACGCCATGGCACAAAGCTTAGGCGACTACCATGATGAAATGCAGCGCAGCATCGACCAAGCAACGGTAGATTTACGTGAAAGTTTAGAGCAATTTGAAATTCAAAACGTTGAGTTAGATATTGCGAAACGAAAAGCCCAAGATGCTAATAAAGTAAAGTCTGAATTCTTAGCCAATATGAGCCATGAGTTAAGAACACCACTAAATGGTGTTATTGGCTTTACAAGGCAAGTATTGAAAACTCCATTGAGTGAAACACAACGAGATTATTTACAAACAATAGAGCGCTCTGCCAATAATTTATTAGCGATTATTAATGACATTCTAGATTTCTCTAAACTTGATGCCGGTAAAATGGTGATTGAAAATATCCCGTTTGCACTAAGGGAATCAATAGAAGAAACACTGACATTACTCGCACCTAGTGCACACAAAAAGAATATAGAATTATCACTGCGTATTGCCGATCAAATCCCCGACTCGCTCATTGGTGATGCAATGCGTATTAAACAGATTTTGATAAACCTCGCCAATAACGCTATAAAATTTACCGAAAAAGGTTCGGTCTGTATCGACGTAGACACTGAAAACTTATCAGATGGCAAAGCCATTATAAAAGTAACGGTTACTGATACTGGTATCGGTATGAACAACGACCAACAGAAAACCATATTTGAAGCATTTGGTCAGGCGGATAAAAGTGTCACACGCTTATACGGTGGTACAGGTTTAGGCTTAGTTATCTCTCAGCGCTTGGCTAGAGAAATGCGCGGCGATATCGGTTTTGTAAGTGAAGTACGCCGAGGCTCTACGTTCTGGTATACCTTTGAGTGTGAAATAAATCCAGTATCACTTGGCCAGCCATTATTAGCGCAAGCATTAGAAAATAAGAGTATTTTATATTTTGAGCCCCACATTCATGGACGAATTGCCACTAGTGACATTATGGCTAATTGGAAAATGACTGTGATGCCGATAGAAAGTTTAGATGAGCTCAGTAATGCCTTAGAGCAAGAACAATCTTATGATTATGCATTGATCAGTCACGATGTTACACCAACTGCTTTACCTGAACTTAAGGCGCTTATTACTTCTTTAAAAGAAAAAATTCCCTCAGTTCATTTAGCAATAAACAGCAATTCCCCTAGCCTACAAGAAGTACTGATTGGCTGCGGCGCAACAAGCTGTTTAAGCAAACCATTAACACCAGCTAGACTGGCTAGAGTACTTTCACCACAAGAACAGTCTACAGGTCATCAAACTATCGTCGCATTAGGGCAAAAAGCCCCTATTAAAGTACTCGCTGTTGATGATAATGATGCCAACCTTAAGTTAATTAAGGCCTTGCTAACAGAACAAGTACAAGAAGTCATCACTGCTAGTAATGGTGAAGAAGCGGTAGAACTATGTAAAAGTGAAAAATTTGCTCTTATCTTTATGGATATTCAGATGCCAGTAATGGATGGTGTTACTGCATTGAAAACAATTAAAGCAAACACGTTTAATGATCAAACACCAATAATTGCAGTTACGGCCCACGCCTTAAGTGGCGAAAAAGAAAAACTACTTGTCGAAGGTTTTAGCTCATATATGACTAAGCCAATCGATGAATCAATGCTTAAGCACACGATTTATGAATATTGTGATCTTGAACTTTTGAGTGCCCCAACGTTAGCGGAGCAGTTAAATGCTGTAGGGCAAACATTAAGTGTCAAAACAGAAGCCATCGACTGGAATTTAGCGCTTTCTCGCACCGGAAATAAAGTGCATTTAGCTAAAGATATGCTCTCTGGCTTAGTAAGTAGTTTGCCTGAAACGAAACTATTAATCGATGACGCTATAACCTGCCAAGACGTTGAACAAGTTAAAGTATTAATACATAAACTCAACGGCGCTTGTTGTTACACAGGTGTTCCTGCATTAGGAAAAATTACACAACAAATTGAAACTATGTTAAAACAAAATCAATCGTTAGATGACCTAGAGCCGGAGTTTTTCGAGTTTTTTGAGCATATTGAACACGTGCTAAAAGAAGCACCTACGGTACTAGACAACATAGATGAAATGACGATAAGCGAATCAGCGAGTAATTAAAATTAGACCGGAATTCGTTAAATTGCTAATTTAACGAATTCGAATATTTGGTGACGTATTAATTTCACCATCTTCCGCAATAACTGCAACGCCACCGTTACAAATTAAAACAGCTAAACTTTTGCCGTTGTCATTGCGAATGAATTGTAATTCATAGCCAAACTTACCAAGACTACTCGCCGAAAATTTTTGCGCTAACGATAGACGTGACCACCAGATTGATTGCTCTGGCGGCTCTGCTCTTCTATCTTCTAACGGTTTTTTCTCCGGTTGCATGGTATACACCCTTCTACTACAAACTCTATACACCAGTTTAAAGTATAACTGATGATTTAATATTCGCCACTTTATTTCGACAAGACCACAAATGCAAGCGCATAATGCTTTTCATCAGAAATAGAAATGTGCCAATTATCTGCACCTAAGCCTTTCGCCAACTCTAACGCGCGGTCAGAAAGGTGAAGTACTGGTGCACCGCTAGCCAAACTTTCTATAGTAAAGTGTTGAAACGAAACACCATCGGCTATGCCTGTACCCAATGACTTAGCCGCCGCTTCCTTAGCTGCCCATCGTTTTGCCAGATAACTGTCTGACTGAGTTAACTGCAGATAATGCTGGTATTCTATCGACGTTAATACACGCTTAGCTAAACGTTCTTTCGCGGCTTCCTTCATTGAAGATATTCGCGAGACTTCAACGATATCTGTACCAATGCCGACTACTGACATTACAATCTCGCTTCAATCATTAATTGCTTCATATCACGTACAGCTTTATCTAACCCGTCAATAGCTGCTCGTGCGATAATCGCATGACCAATATTAAGTTCAATAATTTGCTCGATTGCAGCGACGGGCTTAACGTTATGATAATGAAGGCCATGCCCAGCATTAACTTTTAAGCCGATATTGTCGGCATATTCAATTCCTGCTTTTAAACGAGCTAATTCTGTTAATTGCGCTTGCTCATTAGTGGCATCAGCATAATGACCAGTATGAATTTCTATAAAAGGTGCTTTAGTTGCTTTTGCAGCATCAATTTGTGCATTGTCTGCATCGATAAATAGACTTACTAAAATACCTTCATTAGCTAGTTTAGTAACGGCGTCAGTTACTTTATCTAGCTGACCAGCGACATCTAACCCCCCCTCAGTGGTTAGCTCTTCGCGCTTTTCTGGTACTAAACAAACAAAAGTAGGCTTTACCTGACACGCGATATCGATCATCTCGTCAGTCACGGCCATTTCTAAATTCATCCGAGTTTGCAATGTTTCTTTCATAACATGAACATCGCGGTCTTGAATATGGCGTCTATCTTCTCGCAAATGAATGGTAATGCCATCAGCACCTGCGTGTTCTGCGACACTTGCTGCATGCGCTGGATCGGGGTAAGTTGTACCGCGCGCTTGTCTCAATGTTGCAATATGATCAACATTTACGCCTAGTAGAATATCCTTCATCATTTCTTCTCTTTTTTAAATAACTTACGACTGTTTAGCGTTTTATTGCCGAGTAATTGATTAATCAACTCTCGCATCAGTAATTTTGCTGTTCTAAGTGCATTTTGATCGTTAAATTGATGATTGGCTAGCAATAAAACATCTGACTTAAGGTAAGCATTTTTCCCTTTAAGCGATTCGCTAAACCCTTCATCAAAACTAAAACTCACATAGTCAGATTGACAAGCTAATGCTTGCTCGAAGTTCAAACCAATACCTAACTCACTTAGCAAGGATAACTCAAAGTGACGTAGTGCGGGCTCATTGCTACCGGCTAGATTAAATTGTTGTATGGCTTGATGATAGAGCTTAAATAGCTCAGGGCAAGGTATTAGCTCTGGTAGTAACTTTACTAGTAGTTCATTTAAGTAAAAGCCGCAGTATAAATCGCTCCCTACTAGGGGGATTGAGCGTCCATCAGCTTCCACCGATTGTAATGACTTTAATTGGCTTTTCCCTTTCAATTGTACTTTTAACGGGAAAAAAGGTTGTAACAAAGGTTTTTTATTTGATTTCGCCGTCTTACCAGCATAGACCACTGCGGCAACTTTCCCCTCTTGCTCTGTCAATAACTCAACCAAGAGTTTATGTTCTTGGTAGGGACGAGAGTGCAGTAAAAATGCAGATTGAGGGGAAGCAATATCAATCAAAGTATTTAACCGGAGTAATCGTCACCATAACCTAAACTGCGTAATGCTCGTTCGTCATCAGCCCAACCGGTTTTCACTTTTACCCAAGTCTCTAAAAACACTTGCTGGCCAAATAATGCTTGCATGTCACGGCGAGCTTCTTGACCTATTGTCTTAAGTTTTTCGCCTTTATTACCAATTATCATGCGCTTTTGGCTATTGCGCTCCACTAAAACTAACGCGTTTATATGTAAGATACCTTTGGCATCTTGTTTGAACTGCTCAATTTCTACTGTCGTAGAATAAGGTAATTCATCACCAGTAAAACGCATTAATTTTTCGCGCAATATCTCGGATGCCATAAAGCGACTCGAACGATCAGTTATATAGTCTTCTGGAAACCAAAAATCGCTTTCAGGTAACGCATCAAAACACAATTGTTTAATTTTATCGACATTGTCACCTTTAGTGGCAGCTATCGGAACAATGTCTTTAAAGTCATGCATTTTACCAAGCTTTTCAAGGTGAGGAAGTAATGCTTCTTTTTCCTGAACATTGTCAATTTTATTGATAGCTAATACACAAGGTACGCCACTATTTTTGATTTTCTTAAGCACCATTTCATCATCGGTAGTCCAATGTGTGCCCTCGACCAAAAATACAATTTGCTCTACTTCCGAAATCGAGCTGCTTGCAGCTCGATTCATGAGCCGATTGATTGCTCGTTTCTCTTCCGAATGTAAGCCAGGAGTATCAACGAGAACTGCTTGGTAATCACCTTCGGTTAAAATACCTAATATACGATGACGTGTTGTTTGTGGCTTGCGTGATGTAATACTCACTTTTTGCCCTAGTAAGGTATTTAGCAATGTTGACTTACCAACGTTAGGGCGACCAACAATAGCGATTAAACCACAGTGCGGGTTATTTGTTGTCATTGTTTATCATCTCCAAAACTTTTTCAGCTGCGGCCTGCTCAGCTTTTCTGCGGCTAGTGCCCTTGGTAATAATTTCTTTCTGCGAAATTTCTGTTGTACATTTCACCGTAAACTCTTGATTATGCGACTGACCTTTAATATCAATTACTTCATAACTGGGCAACGAAATTTTGCGGGCTTGAAGGTATTCCTGTAGACGAGTTTTAGGATCTTTTTGCGTGATACCTGGTTTGATTTCTGCCAAGCGAGGTTTAAACCATGTTAACACCTGCTGCTTACAAGTATTGATGTCTGAATCAAGATAGATTGCGCCAATTATCGCTTCTACAGCGTCTTCTAAAATGGAGTCTCGGCGGTGGCCACCACTTTTCTTTTCACCTGGTCCAAGAATTAAGTGTTCACCTAGTTTAAAGTCTCGTGCCATCTCTGCCAACGTTACACCACGAACTAAACTCGAACGCATACGAGTTAAGTCGCCTTCACTTTGTTTTGGAAATTGGGTAAATAGTTGCTCGGCTATTACAAATCCTAAAATAGAGTCTCCTAAAAACTCTAACCTTTCATTGTGCTCACCTTTAGCACTACGATGGGTTAACGCCTGTAACAATAACCTTTGCTCGTTAAATTGGTAACCAATGCGTTTACTGAGCCGAGCTAAAGCTTCAGGGGTATTTCTGATCACTACTCAATTCCACCAATACGCGAGAAGCGAACCGAAGAAGGTATCCAGCTTGGCATCCAATCTGGTACCCAGCTATTCTCACCACGTTCAAATGCAAAGCTCATCCAAATAGCCACAGCTTCACCTACCAGATTTTCTTCTGGTACAAATCCCCAAAAACGGCCATCTAAACTATTATCGCGGTTGTCACCCATTACAAAATAGTGACCTTCCGGTACGACAAACTCATCTCTTTGGCTTCCTTGTTGATTAAAGTAATGTGGCGTGCGCGGTAACGTATTGTCATTAACTAAAATTTGATGTGTTCGATTTGGCATACGTGAAGTGTAGCGAGTTAATTCGAAGCCATTATCTTTATATTCACCTTTTGCTTCAAAGTCTTGAATAACTTGCTCAAACTCAGGACATGTCGAATCTGAAGGTTGACAAGCAGGTTTGATATAAAGTGATTTATTACGATAAATAACACGATCACCAGGTAAACCAATAACACGTTTAATATAATCAATTTGTGGCTGAACTGGGTATTTAAACACCACTACGTCACCACGTTCTGGTAAACCGATTTCAATAAACTTATTACGTACTACCGGATCTTTTAAACCATAGTTAAATTTATTGACTAAAATAAAGTCACCATCAAAAAGTGTTGGCATCATAGAGCCAGACGGTATTTGAAAAGGTTCATATAAAAATGACCGAAGAATAAGTACAAAGGCTATTACAGGGAAGATTTGCACTGCGGTATCTACTGCTGCCGAAGGCTCTTCAATCTTTGCTTTTTCTTCATCACTTAACGCCGCAACACTTTGTTCAAGTACTGCTGCTAATTTAAGCTTACGCTGTGGCGCCAAATAAAATTTGTCAGCTATCCATACTATGCCAGTAACTAGTGTAACGATAACCAAAAATAGTGAAAAATAAACAGCCATGTAAATCCTAGTTCTCTAATTTCAATACGGCTAAAAACGCTTCTTGTGGCACTTCAACGTTACCAACTTGCTTCATGCGTTTTTTACCTTCTTTTTGCTTCTGTAAAAGTTTCTTCTTACGACTAACATCACCACCATAACATTTTGCAGTTACATTTTTACGCAGCTGTTTAACCGTCGTACGCGCGATAACGTTATTGCCTATGGCAGCTTGAATTGCAATATCAAACATTTGGCGATGGATTAATTCTTTAAGCTTCTCAACTAACATACGACCACGGGCTACTGAGTTACTGCGGTGAGTGATCATCGCCAGTGCATCAACGCGATCACCATTAATCATCACATCAGCTCGAACCATATCTGACGCTTCAAAACGTATAAAGTGATAATCAAGAGATGCATAGCCGCGAGAAGTTGATTTCAATTTATCAAAGAAATCCATTACCACTTCAGCCATAGGTAGTTCATAAGTAACAGCCACTTGATTACCGTGATAAATAATATCTTTTTGTACGCCACGCTTTTCAATACACAAGGTAATTACATTACCTAAATGCTCCTGAGGCACTAAAATATTAGCCTGTACGATAGGTTCTCGAATTTCAGAAATTTCATTTACTGGCGGTAAATCTGCTGGATTATCAACAGAGATAACTTCACCTTTGGTTGTTTCTACTTCGTAGTTTACCGTTGGTGCAGTAGTGATTAAGTCAAGGTCATATTCACGGGCCAAACGCTCCTGAATAATTTCCATATGAAGCATACCTAAAAAGCCAATACGGAAACCAAAACCTAACGCTGATGAGTTCTCTGGTTCAAAAAATAGCGATGCATCATTCAAACTCAATTTGTTCAAAGCATCACGGAAGCTTTCATAATCATCTGAGCTAATCGGGAAAATACCTGCATACACTTGCGGCTGCGCTTTTTTAAATCCAGCTAAAGGTTGTGCAGCTTCTTTTTTATGAATGGTAATGGTATCACCAACTGGGGCACCGTGAATTTCCTTAATACCAGCAATGATAAAGCCTACTTCACCGGTTCTTAAAATACCTGTTTCTGTTTGCTTGGGCGTGAAAATACCAACTTTATCGATGATATGTGTTTGCCCAGTCGACATAACCACCATCTTATCGCCTTTTTTCACTTCACCATTCATGACACGAACTAGTGAAACAACGCCTTGGTAATTATCAAACCAAGAATCGATAATCAGCGCTTGTAGGTGGTCATTTGGCTCACCTTCCGGTGCTGGAATATTTTCTACGATACACTCTAAAACATCTTCAATACCAATGCCCGTTTTAGCGGAACATGCCACAGCACCAGTTGCATCAATACCAATAATATCTTCGATTTCCTCACACACTCGATCAGGGTCGGCCTGAGGTAAATCGATTTTATTTAAGATAGGTAAAACTTCAAGATCCATTTCGATAGCGGTATAACAATTCGCTACCGTTTGTGCTTCTACCCCTTGTCCTGCGTCGACAACTAATAAAGCACCTTCACAAGAGGCAAGTGAACGAGAAACTTCATACGAGAAATCAACGTGACCAGGGGTATCGATAAAGTTTAACTGGTAAACCTCACCATCTTTCGCCTTATAGTCTAAGGTCACACTTTGTGCTTTGATAGTAATACCACGTTCTTTTTCAAGATCCATGTTATCTAATACTTGAGCTTCCATTTCACGATCGGAAAGGCCACCACAGTGTTGAATTAGTCGATCAGATAAAGTTGATTTGCCATGGTCAATGTGGGCAATTATTGAGAAGTTACGTATGTGCTTCATTTTAAAGGAGTTTACTCTTATGTGTTAACAGGATTTGCTAAACAGGGATCCTTAAAGGGGACCGAAAATTTTTTGGTAAGCATTATGATGCTTGATTTCGGTTTCCTACTGATTACTTAAATTGGCGGTATTATAAGCCAAGTAAAAGCTTAATGCTTGTATTTGTTTCCAACCTAAGCACTTAAAGACATGTTTAAATCACAAGAAGCGCATGTGTATATAATTCAAATAGAACGTCAACATAGTGAATAACCTTTTCAAAGCGGTTACAATTACTTCTAACTCAATATGAACAAGTATAATTCGATGATTTATTTATGCTTGGTCGGGAATATAACTTCGGGATGGAGTCAAAAACTTGGTATGAATTGTCGCCTTTTTCTCAAGAGCGGAAATTACCCTACTTTCGCTGTCGCTATAACAGACAATTTAATAACCACTATTGATTAATTAGCGTGGCTATTCTTACAAGTTAACTAATATCAACAGCTAAAGAAGCGCTTACTTTTTGTTTTATTTGGGGTTGCAATGCTTTGTCTACTTCATGTTGGCTTACGCGATGTTTAGCAAATTTAAAGCCTAAATATCCACCTAAAAGTGCAAATAAAATGACAAATCCTTCACTGATAGTACCATTGTTAAAAAAACCAAACTGTGCAATTGCAGCAAAGCCAATCAGCCCAAGAATTGGCCATAAATAAACTTGCCAAGCTACTGAAAGCAAGGCTTGTTCTGGGATAGAAATAAGTACTTTATCGCCAATATCGAAAGCTTCTTGTGTTGGTATTTCTAACATCAATTTTGGCTGAGGGAAGGCTTTAGCTACTTGACCACTACCGCAATTATCGACCTGTTGGCATTGACTACAGCTTGATTTAACCTGACTCTGCACAACTACACAATCAGGCTTTAAATCGACAACTGTCGCCAACTCTTCCATTACTGTCCGCCTGCAGCATTCGGCGCAATAGAGTCAGCAATAGCTTTTGCTGTTACTGAAGGAATTTTACCAACAACACTGACTTCAATACCGTTATTCACTTGGTTAAGAACGACGGTCGCACCATTCATGACATACTCCATCGGGCGCTGTTTATCGGCACTCGGATTTACGTAAACAGAAATATCGACAAGACCATCATTAAACAACATAAATTCAACTGGCTGCTTGGTTTGGGTGACACGATGGCGGTTCGATTGAATACGTTCAAACCCCTCTGGTAGCCAATTGACTTGCCAAGCAAATGGTTGTTTCTCTGTATCAGGTAAAGTTAATACTTGCGGTAACTCTGCATTAGCTAGTTGATTTAAACTCTCCGCAGGTTTTTCGGTAATTTCCAAGTGGGTAAATTGGATTTGCTCTAGCAATTGCCCTTTACGCGTAATAAGAGCCATCTTCAATGGCAGGCCGCTTTCCATATCTAGCCATAGCCAATGACCGAATCGATGGCCATCTCTTGAGACTATTCGAATTAACTGAGCTGACTTTCCCAACACACGACTACGCCCTACCGATATAAACTCATAGTTCTCAATAAGTGCAGTAATATCTTGACGATAAATAGCAGGAATGGGGCCACTAATATGGTTTGCATTCACTGAATATGGCGGTAGTTCAGGCTCTATATAACTTACCACTTGCCCTTTACGCAACACGTCTCTACGAGGACCATTGAGTAATGAAAGAATTTCTAATTCAGTGTTAGTTTCATCTACCCCGTGAAACCAATGGTAAGGTTCCGCTTGGTTATTTTTGACAACAACGAATGAGGTATTAAAGTTTAGCGTATTGAGTGATTGTGACAGGCGTTTAAGCCAAGATTCGGCTTGTTCATTTTCCATCGCTATTGCTGAAAAGCTTGTGCTTAACAGCAATAGCAAACTACTGATTAATTTCATTTAGGCGTATCTTCTACCTGCTCTTGAGCTTGAGTTTCACCATTATTAGACGCCTCTTTTGTTACGGCACTAAGTTTAACTTGCTGATTATGATCAGCGAGTAAAGCTTGAAAACGTCTTTGCTGTTCGATGTAAGCTTGCTTTTGAGCTGCGCGATTTGGTGATTGGTAGTTTAAACTGACTGGGTCAGCAACGCCAGCAATTGGGTAAGTTTGAATGACTTGTTGATGAGGAACGCTTTGTTCATTTTCAGCAACATTAGTTGTTTGTACACCTAATATCATTAAACCAGCAGCAGAAGCAGCAATAGCGACTTGACCAAAAGGCTTAGCCAATTGCACCACTTTGGCTTTAGTCGCTTGAATGAATTTATTACGACGAGGTGCCAATACGGTAGGTTCTTCAGCAATTGCCTGAGCGATTTGCGTCGATAAGTCTAAACGAATAGATTCTGGCGTATCGTCACGCAATACGTCACCTATCAAATGATAATTTTCCCAGCGTTGAGCGGACTCTTGCTCATTTAGCACACTGTCAAGTTTTTCCACGTCTTGCTTGTAGTTATCCATCAAGCCAGAGACGGTTTCAAACTTACTTTCACTCATAAAAACACCTTATCTAAATATTAGCGCTGTAATTATTATTACTGCAATTTTAGCGTTGCAACAAAGGACTAATTTTCTTATCAATTGCATCACGTGCTCTAAATATTCTTGAGCGCACAGTGCCTACAGGGCACTCCATAATTGTCGCAATTTCTTCGTAACTTAACCCTTCAATTTCCCTAAAGTTAATTGCCAATCGCAAATCTTCAGGTAATTGCTCCATCGTTTCAAAAACGACGCGTTTAATTTCTTCTGTAAGCAGCACACGTTCTGGAGAAGCATTTTCTCTCAGAGCATCGCCACCCTCATAAAACTCTGCATCTTCCACCTCAACATCAGTACTAGGTGGCTTTCTGCTACCTGCGACCATGTGGTTTTTAGCGCAGTTTACTGCTATTCGATATAGCCAAGTATAAAAGGCACTTTCACCTCTAAAATTTGGCAATGCTCGATAAGCCTTAATAAATGCCTCTTGTACAATATCTGGAACATCAGCTTGGTTTTTCACATATCGGCTAACCAAGCTGGAAACTTTTATTTGGTATTTCTTTACCAAAAGATTAAAAGCCCCTTTATCTCCTCGTTGTACTTTCTCGACCAATTCCTGATCGATTCTCTGTTCGCTCATGTGAGCCAATACTCCTAAAAAACTACTTTCATCTACATCTGGCTCAAGACAAACGCAATTGTTATGACTATACGTATTTAATAAAGTTCGAAAAAATACAAAAAAAATTACGTTTTATTTGAATATCGTGTGTAAATCACTATTCCGTGCGCCATTTACACGCTAAAATTCGATTCTATTTAGATTAACTGAATATTGCTTTTTTTACACGTGCAAAAGCGACTTACGGCAATAAGTAAGTAGATCACGACCGGAAAAATTATGAGTAAACAACACAATTGCGATGTTTTAATTATTGGCAGCGGTGCGGCTGGTTTAACCTTAGCATTACACCTTGCACAAAATGCTGACGTAATTGTACTCAGTAAAGGGCCAATTAATGAAGGGTCTACGTTTTACGCTCAAGGCGGTATTGCCGCGGTTTTTGATGAAAACGACAGTATAGACTCCCACGTCGAAGACACGCTAGTTGCTGGTGCCGGACTTTGCGAAGAAGACGTAGTTCGTTTTACTGCGGAAAATGCGAAAGCCTGTTTAGAGTGGTTAATAGAACAAGGAGTCAACTTTGATCAAGAACCTGGAGAAAACGGCGAAGCTAAGTACCATTTAACGCGTGAAGGCGGTCATAGTCATCGTAGAATATTGCATGCAGCAGATGCTACAGGTCAAGCAGTACAAGAAACACTAGTAACTCGTATTAAACAGCACAGCCGTATTCGTGTATTTGAACGGTACAACGCTATTGATTTAATTAATCAAGACCGCAACGACCAAAAAGCTTGTATAGGTGCCTATATTTGGAACCGAAATAGTGAAAAGGTTGAAAGCATTCATGCGCGAAAAACGATTTTGGCGACAGGTGGCGCAAGTAAAGTTTATCAATATACGTCAAACCCCGACGTAGCCAGTGGTGATGGTATAGCCATGGCATGGCGCGCAGGTTGTCGTGTCGCGAATATGGAATTTAATCAATTCCATCCTACATGCCTATTTCATCCGAGTGCCGGCACCTTTTTATTAACGGAAGCTTTGCGAGGTGAAGGGGCAATATTAAGACGTCCGAACGGCAGTCGTTTTATGCCAGAATTTGACGAGCGAGCAGAATTAGCACCGCGTGATATTGTAGCCCGCGCTATTGATTACGAAATGAAGCGACTTGGTGCAGATTGCATGTATTTAGATATTAGCCATAAATCTGCTGACTTTATTAAGCAACACTTCCCGACGATTTATCAAAAAACTAAGTCGCTTGGTATAGACATGACAAAACAACCAATTCCTGTCGTACCTGCAGCACACTACACTTGTGGCGGTGTCATGATTGATAAATCAGGCAAAACCGACATAGACAATTTATATGCTATTGGTGAAGTAGCCTACACAGGCCTGCACGGTGCAAACCGTATGGCAAGCAACTCTTTATTAGAATGCCTAGTATTTGCTCGAGCCGCAGCAAAAGACATTACCAATAGCCTAAAAACCTATGAAAAATACATTAAACTCCCTCACTGGGATGAAAGTCGAGTAACCGATTCTGACGAAGAAGTCGTCATTCAACATAACTGGCACGAGCTAAGACTATTTATGTGGGACTATGTCGGTATAGTTCGGACCAGTAAGCGCCTAGAGCGCGCACTTCATCGTGTTGAGCTATTGCAAATGGAAATTGACGATTACTATCGTCATTTTAGAGTAAGCAATAACTTACTCGAACTTAGAAACCTAGTTCAAGTTGCTGAACTTATTATAAAAAGTGCCATGCAGCGTAAAGAAAGCCGAGGACTTCATTACACGCTAGATTATCCAGATTTAATTGAAAACTCGAGTAGCACAATATTGTCGCCTAAAGCGACTTAACTAAATAGCTAAGATGGGAAGTTTGTTCTCGGTTCAACTCAAATCGCGGAACAAAAACCTGTTTGCATTGATTTATATTAGACGGCGAACTCGTTGCTTTCATGCTTAACCAAAAGCCTAAGCCATTCTTTCGGCTATTATTTGTTAGTAGAAATGTTTGACCATTCAATAACAATGCAGCACTCGGTAAAGCAATTGTAATCAGGACTTCATCACTTGTATAAAATAATGAAGACAGCTGTTTTACCAATAACGCGGAGCACATTAAAATAGCAAATACACATTGCCAAAGTAATAACGCATTTTCTATAAAATAAAAGGCACTGCATAGTGCCCAAATAGTCGTTATGGAAAATAGTGAAATACGCTCAAAATTAAGCGCTTTAAAACGAATATTACACTTTGATTCGCTTAAGAATGATTTGTACGATTTCGTTAAGTGCAGCGTCTTCACATTTTTCGTGTCCCATAAACCAAGCAAATAATTCAGGATCATCACATTCTAATAAACGTTCAAATTCTTTTTGTTGCTGCTCAGTAAGCTGGTCATAAGCTTGATCTACAAATGGCATAAATAGTACATCTAATTCCAACATACCACGGCGACATGCCCATTTTAGGCGTGCTTTATTCTTAGCTAATGACATAATTTTCCCTTTTCATTCAATCTAGATATATTCTAACAATTTCACAAATAAAATCGCAGCTTTAGCTTGTTTTTTTTCAAAATGCCTATACTTGTATTTCAACGACTCTTCAAATCTTTACATGATAGATGACAGACGCACGACCCAATTTAGATACATTACCCAATAACTTCATTATTCCCTTGCCACAACTTTCTGCGATTCGCTTGAGAGGCGAAGAACAGCAAAAATATTTGCAAAGTCAGGTAACCTGTGACGTTAATGAGCGTAACAGCCAGAGTTTGCAGCATGGCGCTCACTGTGATGCTAAAGGTAAAGTACTTTCAGTTTTTCGCTTAGTTGAGCACCAACAAGCATTATTGCTTATTCAGCCAGAAGAGAGCTTAACCTTGTCATTAGCAGAGCTTAAGAAATTCGGCGTATTTGCTAAAGTGGAAATTGAGCAAGCAACAGATATCGCTTTTGCCGCTTTTGTAGGTGACGATAATGCCCAAGCTTTGCAAACTAAACTGGGACAGCTACCTGATGAATCGACTCCAGTTGTCCATCTAGATGATGTCAGTGTTGTGTATTTGGCAGGTAATATCCATCGCTATTTAGTGATTACTGCGGTTGAGACATTGGCAACATTAGTCGATAACACGAATTCCCCCGTTGTCGACAGTGATGTATGGCAATTACTCGAAATCTCTGAAGGATTTCCGTGCCTCGGTACCGACTCCGTACAACACTATGTACCTCAAATGCTGAACTTAGACCAAATCAATGGCATCAGCTTTACTAAAGGTTGTTATTTAGGGCAAGAGACAGTTGCACGAATGCAATATTTAGGAAAAAACAAAAAAATGATGGTGCAACTTGTAGGCAAATATAACGGTTTACTGAGTGAGGACATCGCCGTTGAAAAGCAGCTAGGAGAAAATTGGCGCTCAGCTGGCGAAGTACTTAACTATTATCAAGCCACTGATGGCAGTTCATATATACAAGCAGTTGTCGGAAATGATATTGCTGAACAACAAGCTTTACGAGTAAAAGGTATGCCCGAGATTGAGCTAAGCTTAGTAACATTACCTTATACTTCTACTTCTTAACTATTTAGGACCCCTATGAAAATTTCAAATAATTCAGTAATTAAATTGCATTACGCCGTATCAGACAGTGAAGGCACATTAATAGACAGTTCATATGATAACCAGCCATTAGCAGTTATTCACGGTACCGGCTTTTTAATTCCAGGTCTTGAAAAAGCACTTGAAGGCAAAGAAGCAGGCGAAAAATTTGAAGTAGACGTTAAGGCAGAAGATGCCTATGGCGAGCGCTTTGATGGTTATGTACAAACCGTACCAAAAGCGGTAATGCAGGGCATTGAAGATTTGGAAGTAGGCACACAGTTAAGAGCGTCTACCGATGAGGGTGAACAAACCGTTATTGTTATTGACGTAACTGAAGATGAAATTACCGTTGATGGTAACCACCCTTTAGCGGGTATTGATTTAAGCTTTGACGTTGAGATTCTTGAAGTTAGAGAAGCAACTGAAGAAGAGCTTGCTCACGGACACGTTCATGGCGAAGGTGGATGTGGTCACGACCACTAACCCATTAGTCATTCATAAAAAAAGCGCCTATGGCGCTTTTTTTATTTTAACTGATCTATTTCTCGCTTTAATTGTTCTGCGGGATCAGTCACAATTTTCTCTAACGCTTCAATACGCGATTTTAATGCCTTAATTTCAGTATCTTTTTCTGCTCGTACCTTGTCTGCAGTGTTATCAATTGGTCGCCCCCAAAAGTCATATGATGCACCATACCCTCCTAGACCCGCATTTAACCCTAAATTAAAACGTTTATCTAAAAACGCTAAAACTGCTATCGCAGACACAATCATGATAACCGTCATAAAAGCTTCAATCATTTCCATCAATAATCCCTCAAATTAATAGTGAATTATCTATACAGTCTTACTTACTATCTTTTTATTACAAAAATTTTTAATTTAATTTGCTACACTCACTTTTTAAGGAAGAAATAAGCCACAACGTAACACTTCTCTTACCTCTAGATAGTGATTCACCAATGTCACACAAAAAATAAAATCACTATAAATTAGGTATTTAAGAATATTTTTATTTTTAACGTCAACCTTTTCGTTAACTCTTCGTTAGTAAAAGTGACAATTAAAAAATAATCACTAAATTTGGAGTGTGTGATGAAAATTAAACAAAAATTTGCAACAGGTCTTTTATTTGGCGCAATCGTGACTTCATTAGCCGTAACCAGTGCAAACGTTATTGCTAAAGAGCGTGGCCGAGGAAATGCCGATACTAACGGTGATATGGCAATCGATATAAGTGAAGCAATTGCAGCCGCAACCACTAAAACTGAAAAACGTTTCGAAACGCTTGATGCCGACTTAGATGGTGCGGTTTCACTCGATGAGTACTTAGCCAATGACCGTTCAGGAAGAGATTTAACAGATTATGCGCAAGACATTGTTGACTGTGTTGCAGATATAAAAGACGAATCGGGTAGCGAAACGATTGTTGTGCCTGAAGTGGAGAGCTTTCAGACACCGGAACAACGATTCAGCAATGTCGACGCTAATGCAGATGGCGTAATCGAATTAAGCGAAGCTATTGATCATGCAACCACTAAGGCAACTGAAAAATTTAATACCATGGACACTGACCTAGATGGACTTGTAACCAAAGAAGAGCGTCAAGCACATCGAGAAAATTTTCGAGGCACTCACAAAGCAATTAAAGAATGTATCGATTTGGTTACCAGTGAAGACAGTGATTTTTAACCACTCAATTAGTTAACGCTTAGTCGTAGCAATACGACTCGTTGAACATTACAAAAAGTTAAACAATAAACACCACAACTTAGTCGAATATTCGGCTAAGTTGTTTTTAGTATTTGTCGCCAGGTTTGTGCCTTCGAGTGTTCTCATTTAATATCACCAGTAATATTCACATTGTACTTATCCACGAAAGTCACTGAGTAATGATAAAGCGACCACCTGTTCATTTTAATCTTCTAGCAATTGCTTGCACTTTCAATAGCTTGATTGTGCCGATAAGTAGCGCCAGCAGCATTTCTCTATCTGCCACCGAATATGAAGATACTGTACATGTTGGGGAAAACTCACTTGAGCTAAAACCAATTGGAGCAACGCTATTTGGTTTACTCGATGTAACAACTAACATTACATTGACCGCAAGCTACGCCGAGTTTGGAGATGATAAAAAGTTCAATGATATATCAACACTAGATTTAAGCGCAAAAGCGTGGGGAATTGGTATAAGTTACAGTCAAGAAAACTGGTTATTTCATTTAGATTATGGCCAGTCTGATGAAGATATAACCATCAAAGCAACTAATCGCAACCTTAAGCTATATAAAGAGGACTACGACTCACCTAGTTGGTCTGGCGGTCTGGGGTATAGCAGCTTCATTGGCGATGATGCTCAACCTTGGTATTGGTCGCTAAATAGCAATATTCAATATGCAGATTGGCAGCGAAACATTACCCGTTATGAAATTAATTTGCCTAACTTAAGCATTGCCACCAGTTTAGATAAAGGCGAAAGCTGGTTCGCCAGCGCAGGCCTTTCACTTTCTCAGTTTTCAGCGACCGGCGCAAATAGTGGTTTGTTATATGGTGGCAGTCTTAGTTGGTTTCACCTAATCGATGGGGAAAGCAGTGCGGTCTCACGTAATGGTCGGTCAGTTTCACAAATTGCCAGTACTAACCAGCGCTTTAATGCCAGTAACTTTTCTCAGCAAATTGATGGTGAACAATACGGGTTAGTAACAATTTTTGCTGGCTACCACTTTAATGAAAAGTACTCCGTAGAATTAAGCTACTCAACAAGTTTTGCCGCTGACGAAAATGCTGACAGCATCAACCTTTCAGTAAGTTACGAGCTGTAATGGTTTAAACCATTTAGTTTAATAGGTCTATATTCTGTCCTACAAGCGGATATAAATGTCAAGCTGATGTTCATAACATCTATTTAGGTATTCACTCTATTCACTTGTTTTATTTTGAAAAATTAAGGTTTTTCATGAGTATATAGGATTGTAATTACCATTAATCGTAGCATATGATGGATAGTAGCCAATCCTTTGTAAGCGATTTTCTTAGTAGAGTAATAAGCAGTGATAAATAAACACAACAATACTCTTGAAATACTTTTAGCTGCCCTACTTGCGATATTGTTGAATTTTTTTCCAGTTAGCCTCATTAGTGGTTCAGAACTGATGTTTGGCAATGTAATTGCTGTTGCAATTACGCTGTTATTTGGTATTCGTGTAGGAGTTTTAGTTAGCCTGATTGCTTCTACAGTCAGCTATTTTAGCTGGGGGCATCTATTACTATTGATCCCATTTGTAGCAGAAATTCTTTGCGTTGGTTTTGCTCGCAAGCTGAATCGTTCTCCGCTCATTATTGGAGTAGTATATTGGCTCAGCCTAGGTGCAATGGTTGTTGCGTTTGAATACATTCTTTTCACCGACTATATTGAAGAAACTAGAAATGCCATCATTATCAAATATTTATTAAATGGTGTTATTAATGTCTCTGCGGGTTATGTTTTGGCGCTAGCTTTTAGTCGCTTTTTTAATAAAACTCACCTTTTTAGACTAAGGCTATCGAGACTCATAACACTTGTTGTATTTGTGGCAGTAATATCGTCGGTTTTATTGAACTCTTACTTTTGGCTTCAAGAGGCAAAACAGGATAAATTAACTCAAATAAAAGAGTCATTGCGGATCGACGCTAGACATGTTGCTAAGGGAGTTGAAGAGTACATTTATAAAACTTCTGACGCACTAGCGCTCCATGCAAAATTGTCTGAAGACATGATAGTGTGGAGTGATTTTCAGCGGCAGTTAGATGCTATCGCTAGCCATCATCGTAATGTGTTAACTATGTTGGTCGCAGATAAAAATGGCGATATTGTCGCTACATACCCAGCTTCATTGTTGGCATTAGTCTCAAACGGTAAGGATAAATTCTCTGTAGAAAACAGGGAATACTTTTCAGAAGCAAAAAATACAGGAAAAAGAGTAATATCAGATGTCTTCCAAGGAAAGGGGTTTGGCAGTGATCCTATCATAGCATTGTCATCGCCTTTATTCGGTAACAATGAATTTCAAGGCATCATAGAAGCTTCATTGAATTTATCTAAGTTCTCAGAGCTAGATAGAAAACTAGTTCACCCTGAGCAGGTTCTGCTAATTTTAGACAAAAAAAATCGAGTTGTTTATTACTCAGACAACTCAAATTATTCATTTTTGCAGCCACTTGAAAAGTCAGAAGAACTTAATTACCTGAATGCTCCCAACAATTACTTTTTTGTCGATCAACATGGAAAACATATTATTGCAGACGGCCATAGTCTCCCTTCTTTAAATTGGACAGTTTTGTCCATGTTACCAAGAAGTGTTTATGAACAGGAGTTAGCTAATCTTGTTCAACAGTCATTATTAATACTAGTTCTTTCCATAGTCTTTTTTCTATTTATTGCAGACAAGGTTGCTATGAGTGTAAGCAAGCCTATTGCCGATCTTAATGCAGCGTTATCAAATGCTAATCAAACAGGAAGGTTTGAGCAGCTAAAACTAGAATTACCTGAGAGTGTATTGGAAGAATATAATGAGCTTGTTCCTATACTAAATCGCTTCTCTGGCGAACTGGCTAAAACACTTGAATCGTTAAATAAGTCTCTAATTCATTCAGCTCAAGTTAATGAACAGCTAGAGGTGCTCAATGAACAACTTTCAAATAAAGTGGCCCAAAAGACAGAAGCTCTATCTCGTGCATTAGAAGAGGCCCAAATAGCTAACAAAGCCAAAAGTGAATTTTTGGCTAATATGAGCCACGAAATTAGAACGCCAATGAATGGTATTCTTGGAACTATACAATTACTCCAAAAAACAGCAAAAAGTCCTGAATCTGCTGATTTACTAGATAAAGCTATGTACTCTTCAAATGCTTTATTGGCCTTACTTAATGACATTCTTGATTTTACTAAAATAGAAGCCGGTAAACTCGCATTAGAAAGTATTGAATTCGATTTAAAGCCGTTATTAGAGTCGGTATGTGATTCGGTAAGCACAGCAACGGCTGAAAATGGCGTCACTTTATCTACAGAGTTCGATGACGATTTATATCTTAGTAGAGTTGGAGACCCTAACAGGCTGAGACAGATAATACTTAATTTAGTGTCGAATGCAGTGAAATTTACACCTGATGGCAATGTGAGCATCTCTGTTACTGAGCTAAGTGCAGAAGAGCTTGTTATAGAGGTTGAAGATAGCGGTATTGGTATGTCTTCCGATGCACTTGATAGACTATTTAGTCGATTTGAGCAGGCCGACAGCTCAACAACTCGGGAGTATGGTGGAACTGGTTTAGGTATGTCGATAACCAAAAATTTAGTGGAAATGATGCATGGTGATATTCTCGTAGAAAGTAAGCAAGACATTGGTACCAAAGTTATAGTTCAATTACCCCTTAAAAGAGCAAAAGAAAGTTCTTTAGAAAGACAAGTCAAAAGAGAATGTACCGTGCCAAACTTGCAAGGAAAGAAAGTATTGCTTGCTGAAGACAATCGAATTAATCAAGTTATCTTTTTGTCTATGATGAAAGATACTAATGCTGAGATTATTGTAGCGGCAAACGGTCAACAGGCTGTAGAGCTAGTCTCCAAGCACTCTTTTGAGCTTATATTTTTAGATATTCAAATGCCTATAATGGATGGTGTAGAAGCTTGTCGCTTGATCAAAGAAATAAATCCAGCCATTCCATTAATTGCAATTACTGCAAACGTTATGGAGGTTGATATAAAAAAATACCTAGATTGCGGCTTCGATGATCATATTGGCAAACCTGTAGAATTAAATGAACTGTACGAAAAGATTGCCAGCATATTCTAAACAAATAGTTACCGTCCGCATTTGGTACAAATAAGGCTATTAAGGTTACTTGAATTTACTCAATTGTAATCGATAATTCACTTTGAGCATTATACAATTTCGTTTACTTATGTATTTTTCGCTTTATCATTTTTTGTTGATTTTGCTTAAGCATTTTTTGCTGTTGTATTCTTTTGAACTGTTCACGCAATTGACGTTGTTTATCCGGTGACATTTGTCTAAATTTTCGCATCGCATCACGCACTTTCTGCTGCTGTTGTTTAGGCATTTGTTTAAATTGATGAGCACGCTTTTGAAGCTTTTGCTGCTGTTCAGGCGAAAGCTTTTGCCAACGATTAAAGTGTGACAACGCTTGCTCTCGACTACTTGCATCCATTGCAACCCAGCGATTTGCACCTAATGCTAATTTTTGCTGTTGCTGACTCGACATACTATCCCAATCAACTTTGTATTCGCCGAGTACCGACTTCTGCTGCTGCGATAACGACTGCCATTGCTGTGCTTGGCCCCAACCACTCATTAACAGTAGGCTAATCAATAGTAATTTTTTCATTGGTTATCCTCCTCAGTTAATGGCTCTTTGCTAGGCTGTGTTTGCTCTTTTATTGGCAATTTATCTTGTTTCAATTTTGCTTGTTCAACATCAGATAATTGTGTTGGGTGTACAAGTTTTCCATCCACTTCGACTAATTCTGCTAAATACTCTAAAAATGCTTTGCTAACCACTTCAGGCTCAACAGTCGGCTCTGTTGCAGCAATCGATGGGCTAGCACCAAATATAAATGACATACTAAAGAGCAACCTCTTTAGTGGCAGCTTGTTCAGATAACCATGTAGCAAATTCTAATTCCTGCAAAAATGCCAGATCTTCGCTAGGTATATCATCAGCAATCAAGGCTAATGGTAGTGGCTGAATAGCGGCAACAGGGGTTGCTTGATCTGTCGGTTGAGGAATGTAGTTTACTAATATAGCCAAACACACTGCAAGCGCTATAGGTGTCATAATTTTAGCGTTAAACAGCCAGTGCACAAACTGCATTGGCACTTGGCTAAAGTGCAGCCTAGAATTACCAACCTTTGCCAGTGCTGTTCGCCTTGCCTCAGCGATAGCATTCACTTTGCCAATATCTAGCTGTTCCACTTCTTGGTCTAGTTGCTGATTAATCCTTTCATTCAAGCGTTGTTCGTTAGGAGTTGTCATAATCGACCTCCAATACCTCTTTCAATTTTGCCATTGCTCTAGAGTAATGCGTTTTAATACTCCCCTGTGAGCAACCTAAAATTTCTGCTGTTTGCGCAACAGAAAAACCTTCCCAGCTTCTTAGTAAAAAACATTGTTGCTGCTGCAGCGATAAACTACCGAGCGCTTCAGATACTTGTTTCTTAAGCTGACTATGTTCAATATCCTCAAGTGGGCTAACAATTGAATTAACACTTGCCGAGGCTATATCTAACGTACTATCCATATTTTCTTCATATTTATCATCTGACTGCCAGAATAACAGAATATTTTTTAGTTTCTGATGACGGTGCCAATCGGTAATTTTATTTTGCAAAATACGATAAAAAAGTGGCTTTAATTCATTTAACGGCCGCTTGCTGTAATGCGTTACCAGCTTAATCATACTGTCTTGAATTATATCTAGCGCCTCATGATGGTCGCGCACCGATATCACCGCCATTTTATACGCACGTTTTTCTATCGATTGTAAAAACTGATCGAGTGTCGTTACCTCTGCCCCTACCGATTCTGTCGAAGCTAAATCTGCCATACTGCCTTTAACATTTGTCTAGCCACACTTTAAAAATAATAATCAATTAAGCTACTTATTGTTAGCTCTAAACCTTTATGTCATTTATAACGAGCAAAAGTCAATTTGGTTGACAAAAAGACATAAAAAAACCTTAGCCGATGTTGCTAAGGTTTTATCTGACTCTAATTAAGCCTCAATGCAAAAGGTTTATCGTTTATTTAGCTAACGTTTAAATTAGAAAATAGAACGGAAACTTGAACCACTTCGACGTTTAGATCGTCTATTTCGCATGCGACTATGCAATTCTCTACGCTTAGCGTCTAACCAATCTTCGGTCGTGATGTTTGTTTCACCTGTGCGTTCTTGTTCACGTTCGCGATACGCGCAGAACTCTTCAAACGCTTCGATATCGTCTTGAAGATCTTCAGCAACCAATTCAATCATAATTGCGTCATCTAAATAACCCAGTGCAGGAATATGATCTGGCACTAAATCTTCTGGATCACTAAAGTAAGCCAAAGCACTTAATACATTGGTACGCTCTTCACCTTCAAGCTTCCATTCACTGTCTTCAATCATACTAACTAAAACTTCAAGTTTACGAATACGCTCAACGACAAACTGTGGCACATTGTCTTTTACACTAATACTCAAATCTTTTGCGTGTTCAAGAATGTCTTCTTCACTTAAATTAGATGCACTGTCGATGGCTTTCCTCATTACTTCTCGAAAGTGTTCTAAATCAGCATCTTGTAATTCAAATGTTACTTCAAATGCCATTGTTATTCTCCTTTATCGGCATAGCTTAGTTGCTTACTTTAAATCTAACAGAAGATCTCTAAAACAACACTATCAGTTATCAAATTTTTTATTAACGTAATATTTCAATCGAACAGACGGTTTTTTCGTCAATAGTTCGTGCTAACATCTTTAATATTTTCATTTGCTTATTAAAAAATGACATCAGAGCTTACTCCTAGCGAAAAAGATCCGTTGACCAAAAACAAACAATTAGCCTTCAGTGAATCTGAAAATGTGGTTATTTGTGAGAATTGTCATGCACAAGTCAATGGTATGTATTGTTCTCAGTGTGGACAATCCGTTGAATCAACACTCAAGTACTTTTGGACAGTAATTCTTCATTTGCTAGATGACATCTTTAGCTTTGATTCACGCGCTAATCGAACACTAATTCCCCTAGTGTTTCGTCCTGGCTTTTTAACCAAGGAATACATTGCTGGCAGACGAGTTCACTATGTTCCGCCATTACGACTTTACTTATTTATCAGTATTGTTTTTTTTATCTCATTACAGTATTTCATCGATACGGAAGAGGCGAGTAATTTCAAATCCAACGCAAATAATGCTGATGTTATTCAGCAAATTGAAACCAAATTGACGACAATAGATCATTTGATTGAAACATCGCCTAATGAACAAGCATCGTCACTTAGGAAACAAAAACAACAGTTGGAACATATTAAAGCTGATATAGCACAAAACGAAGACGACAATTTATCATCGCTTGCCAGCCAATTAGCTCAGCTTTCCCTTGATGAAAGCCTTCACGACCAGCCAATGCAAAAAGAAAAATATGACAAATTAAAAAAACAACTCGAGCTAGCAAGAAACGCTGAGAAAAAGGCAAAACCAAAGGGCTTTACTATTGGTAACAACAAAGATGGCAGTTTCACATTACCTTTTTTATCTGATAGCGAAAACATTAAGTTGGGCAAAATAGTCGATGGGCTAGAAACCAAAGCGAACAAAGCATTTTTTGAGGACCCTAAAAAGTTAGTAGAAGCGGTAATAGGTAAAATGCCACAAATCATGTTTGTGCTAATGCCTTTGTTCGCAGTGCTATTGAAAGTTATGTTTATCTTTTCTAAACGTTTATATCTAGAGCATTTAACTGTTGCCCTGCACAGTCACAGCTTTATCTTTTTTAGTATTTTATTAGCTGAACTGTCTGGGCTAGCCAGAAAATTTTTATTCGACAATAGCTATGAAACGGCTGGCGATTTATTCAATGTGATACAGATGTGTATATTTATTTGGATCCCTGTGTACCTGTTTCTAATGCAAAAACGCGTTTATCAACAAGGTACTTTGTTGACCACGGTTAAATATATGTTTATCGGCAGCATTTATATAATTATGATCGGTTTTTCAGCGGCTATTGCTTTTATCTGGGGTGTTGTTGATTTATAAAATTCACTTGGAAATCAACCCAAAAAAAAGCCAATGACTTGTCATTGGCTTTTTAATGTCTATTGAATCGTCAAGCTTTTATTCAGCTTCTGGACGCATATGTGGAAATAAAATCACGTCTTTAATTGTTGGCGAATCAGTAAATAACATCACTAAACGGTCAATACCAATACCCTCACCAGCAGTTGGTGGAAGGCCATGCTCTAGTGCACGAATGTAATCTTCATCAAAGTGCATTACTTCATCATCACCAGCGTCTTTTTCTTCCACTTGCTTGCGGAAGCGCTCAGCTTGATCTTCAGCGTCGTTAAGCTCAGAGAAACCATTCGCTAATTCACGACCACCGACGAAGAATTCAAAACGGTCAGTAATGAACGGGTTTTCATCGTTACGGCGTGCAAGTGGTGACACTTCCCACGGGTATTCAGTAATAAAGGTTGGTTGATCTAGTAAGTGCTCTGCAACTTCTTCGAAGATTTCACAAATGTATTTACCAGGGCCCCAAACTTTAGCCGCATCACCTTCTTTCACATGAACTTTTTTCGCTAATGCTTTAATTGCATCGAAGTTGTTTTCTGGATCACGAAGTGCTGCTTCATCATCTGCGGTAACAACACCTTCTTCAGCATATTGGATAATCGCATCAACCATAGATAAACGAACAAATGGCTTACCGAAGTCGTAAAACTTCTCTTCTACTACTTCGCCATCTTCATTTTTCACTGTGTTACGGATAACAGATGTACCCATAACGTCTTCAGCTAAAGTGCGAAGCATATCTTCGGTAAGGTTCATTAAATCATTGTAATCAGCGTACGCTTGGTAGAATTCAATCATAGTGAATTCTGGGTTATGACGTGTTGATAAACCTTCGTTACGGAAGTTACGGTTGATTTCGAAAACGCGTTCAAAACCACCAACGACTAAACGCTTAAGGTAAAGCTCTGGCGCTATACGCATAAACATTTGTACGTCTAATGCATTATGATGAGTAACGAATGGCTTAGCTGTTGCTCCGCCAGGTATCGTTTGTAGCATTGGCGTTTCAACTTCCATGAAATCACGTTCTGTTAGGAACTTACGAATACCATCAACAATTTTTGAACGCACTTTAAACGTATTACGAGTATCTTCATTGATAATTAAATCAACATAACGCTGACGGTACTTAGTTTCGGTATCTTGTAAACCGTGGAATTTTTCTGGTAATGGACGAAGCGACTTAGTTAACAGTTCATACTCGTTCATGTTTACGTAAAGATCGCCTTTACCTGATTTATGAAGTGTGCCTGTCACACCAACAATATCACCAATATCTAAAACACCGCCCCAACGCGCTTTAATGTCTTTTTGTACATTTTTATCGGCATACGCTTGGATACGACCAGACATATCTTGAAGTACAAGGAAAGGACCACGTTTAGCCATAACACGACCAGCAATGCTGTAAGTTTCAATTTCAGTTTCAAGCGTTTCTTTATCTTTCTCACCATGTGCAGCTTGCAAATCAGCTGCATAGTGTTTTCGATCAAACTTATTTGGATGGCCATTTGCCGAACAGTTTTCTCGAATTTGCGCTAATTTGCCGCGACGTTCGGCGATTAATTTGTTTTCGTCTTGATTTGCTTGGTCTGTCATTTTCAGTCTCAAACTTGGTTAATGAAAAGCTAATTTAAGTTAGCTTAGTTAAATTTAAAAATAATTGGTTTAAAGCCCAGATTTCAAACTGGCTTCAATAAATCTGTCTAAATCGCCATCTAATACGGCTTGGGTGTTTCGGTTTTCAACCCCTGTACGTAAATCTTTGATACGGCTGTCATCTAAAACGTACGAGCGAATTTGGCTACCCCAGCCAATATCCGACTTCCCGTCTTCTAATTCTTGCTTGCCTTCATTCTGCTTTTGAATTTCCATTTCATAAAGCTTAGCTTTTAAAAGCTTCATTGCCGTCGCTCGGTTTTTATGCTGTGAGCGATCTGCCTGACAAGCTACTACTGCGCCTGTAGGCTCATGGGTAATACGAATGGCAGAATCAGTTTTATTTACGTGCTGGCCACCTGCACCTGACGCGCGGAACGTATCAATACGTAAGTCAGCTGGATTGATATCAATTTCAATATTGTCGTCAATCTCAGGATAGATAAACGCAGATGCAAATGAGGTATGACGGCGACCTGATGAGTCAAACGGTGATTTTCGCACTAAGCGGTGTACCCCAGTTTCTGTACGTAACCACCCAAAAGCATATTCACCTGAATACTTAATAGTACAGCCTTTAATACCCGCAACATCACCATCAGCAACTTCAATTAACTCAGTTTTAAAGCCATGAGCTTCACCCCAACGTAAATACATACGCATTAGCATCTCAGCCCAATCTTGTGCTTCTGTACCACCGGAGCCTGATTGAATATCTAAGTAGCAATCGTTTTCGTCTTGCTCACCTGAGAACATACGACGAAACTCTAGTTTTTCTAATAAAGTTACCAGTGCTCTAGCTTCACTTTCAGCTTCAGCAAAGGTTTCTTCATCGCCTTCTTCAACGGCAAGCTCAACTAAGCCATCAATATCTTCACAACCAGACTCTAATTCCACTATGGTATTAACCACGGCTTCTAACGCTGAGCGTTCTTTACCTAGTGCTTGCGCCCTTTCTGGTTCGTTCCAAATTTCGGGCAACTCTAGTTCTCGCGTAACTTCTACTAAACGCTCGGCTTTGACATCATAGTCAAAGATACCCCCGAAGCATGGAAGTGCGCTCTTTAATGTCTTTTATCGTGTTTAAAACGGGATTTACTTCAAACATTCGCTGCGAAAACTCTTATTAAAAATGGCGTGTAGAAAAGTGCGGCATTGTATCTTAATTAGTTGCCTAAATAAACGCCGCCAAGTAACAATTTATAACGCTTTTACATGTTCAACCATCAACTGAACATTTTGTTTACCGCGAAATTCATTGATGTCTAACTTATAGGCAATATGCGCTTGCTTTGCTTGACTGTTTGGCCACTGTTTAATATTGACGTTAAAGGCAATTGCATCGTAAGCAATATTATTTTTTTGTACGACCAATTTTAAGTGTTTTTCGCCAACAATTCGCTGTTGCAAAATGTCAAATGTATCGTCAAAAACAGGCTCAGGGAACTCTTGGCCCCAAGGTCCTGACTCTCGAAGCACTTGAGCAAAGTCTATCGACATCAAATTAGTTGGCAACTCCCCGTCAGACGCAATAGTGCCCGTTAGCTGCTCTTCGCTTAGCCATTCTTGTGCATATTGCTGAAATAGCTGATTAAACATTACAAAATTTTCAGCATCAATAGACAAACCTGCTGCCATCGCATGACCACCAAATTTGTTGATGATTTCAGGGTGTTGGCTATCAATATGTTCTAATAAGTCACGAATATGTAAACCCGGTATCGAACGAGCGGAGCCTTTTATTTCACCACTGGGGTGATCGATATTGGCAGCAGCAAATACGATACTTGGTCGATGATATTTTTCTTTCAACCTACCGGCTACGATGCCAATAACCCCCTGATGCCAATCTTTTTGGAATAGTGCGATAGCAAACGGTAAGTTACTTTCATCAAACTTTAAAGAAGTAAGCACTCGCTCAGCTTCTTGCTGCATACCGTGTTCGATTTCCCTTCTGGCCTTATTCAAGTCATCTAATTCAGCAGCCATCGCTCTTGCCGCCATCAAGTCTGGAGCTAATAAACAATTAATGCCATAAGCCATGTCATCTAAGCGGCCTGCGGCGTTGATCCTTGGGCCTAATGCAAAGCCAAAATCGCTGGCTACCAACTTATTTTGTTCTCTTTTTGCTACTTCGATTAACGCTTGTATACCTGGCCTAGTATGTCCTGCTCGAATTCGCTTTAATCCTTGCTGTACTAATATTCGATTGTTGGCATCTAACGGCACGACATCTGCCACTGTGCCTAAAGCAACTAAATCGAGTAACTGCGCTAGATTTGGCTCCGGGATATTCTTGTTCGAAAACCACTGATTTTCACGCAAATATTTACGCATGGCTAACATGAAATAAAACGCGACACCGACACCGGCTAATGCTTTTGAAGGAAAACCACAATCATGCTGATTAGGGTTAATAATAGCGTCTGCAGGTGGTAATTTTTCACCTGGCAAGTGGTGATCTGTAACAATAACATTAACGCCTAATGACTTAGCCCTTTCGATACCAGCAAAACAGCTAATACCATTATCAACTGTGATAATAAGCTGAGCACCTTGCTGATGAGCTATGTCGACAATCTCAGGCGTTAAACCATAACCATACTCAAACCGATTCGGCACGATAAAGCGGTGATTTTTGTAACCAAATAAAGCTAATGCTTCCATCATTAAGGCGGTACTTGTCGCTCCATCAGCATCAAAATCACCAACGATTGTTATCTGTTCATTTGCAGACAATACCCGATATAACACCTGACAACCTGCGTCCAATCCACTAAGGGAAGTTACATCTGCCATTTGGGATAGTGTTAGCGACAACTCCTTTTCAGACGAGACCTTTCTAGCAGCATAAATTTGTTTTACCACAGGGTGTAGATGAGCAGGCAGATGACTATCGTCTACTCTAGCTCTTCTGATGACTTGTTTATCCATAGTCTTGTTCTTTGCCAGTAAATAAAAAAGCCGCATACGAGATGCGGCTTATTAAGCTCGAATTATAAGTTATAGGCTTTCTAATATATTCATTAAATCTTCAGGGCCGCGATAGCCTGGTAGCATAAAACCATTGGCTAAAATAATTGCTGGCGTTCCACTAACACCGACTTGGCGACCAAAATTAAAGTTCCCTTCAATTGGCTTGCTACAAATACGACGAGCTACAGTTGAGCCACCTTTTGCTTTCGTCATAGCTTCGTTTGGGTTTTCATGACACCAGATAGAGCGTAAATCTTCATACCCTCCAGTAAATGTGCCTGGTGATTGGTAAACGCCTTCACGAGGGTAAGCAAGATAACGAACCGTAATACCTAAATCGTTATATTTTTCCATTTGATTATGCATTTTTCGGCAGTAACCGCAGGTAATATCGGTGAATACCGTAATCACGTGCTTTTCATCTTTCGCTGGAAAAACAATCATGTCTTTTTCAAATTTAACCATGCCATCAACGCGTACTTGCGCCAAGCTGGTTTCAGTTAAATTGGTTACATTAGGCCCTAAATTAAATAGTTTACCTTGAATAAAGTACTCACCATCATAGCTGGTATAAAACAACCCTTGGTCTGTAACAATTTCAGCTAAACCAGGCATTGGTGTTTTGCGGGCAGCACTAACATTTAAACCTAAAGTGGTGGTAATAATGTTCTTAAGTTTTTCCGGTTCAAATGCAGGTTGAGCTGCAGATGCTTTTGCATTTGGTACCGCTTTAGAGGTTTCTGCAAATGATACAGCTGAGACAATTAACGCACTTAAACACAAAGCAGCAGAAAACAATTTCTTCATTTAAATCTTCCAATAATGAATTATGACAGGAGAAAATATAAAGACCCTGAATAGAGCGCTAAAATTACAGTTTTCACAAAGAAATTGCAAATAAGCGCAGCGATTAGTGGCGAAGAATACGCCATTTCTGGTAAACTCGCGCCGTTTTATCCTTCACCTACTTACTGCGGTTTATAGTTACCCTATGAAAATTGGTTTGTTTTACGGCTCGACTACTTGTTATACCGAAATTGCTGCGGAGAAAATCCAGCAAGTGTTTGGCGATGAAATTGTCGAATTAAACAATATAAAAGACGTATCACTTGCTCAAACGGCCGACTATGATTTTCTCATATTCGGTATTTCAACCTGGGATTACGGTGAATTGCAAGAAGACTGGGAATCTCACTGGCAAGAGCTAGCTGAAATTGACCTAACTAATAAAATAATCGCCTTGTATGGCATGGGTGACCAAATTGGTTATACCGAATGGTTTCAAGACGCATTAGGTATGCTACATAATGTTACCGTTGAACAAGGCGCTCATACGATTGGATATTGGCCAAATCAGGGTTACGAATTTGACGCTTCAAAAGCGCTAACTGAAGATGAATCTCAATTTGTCGGTTTAGCACTTGATGAAGACAATCAGTATGAACAATCTGAGCAACGAATTAACCAATGGTGCCAACAAGTACTTGAAGAGATTGCCGAAATAATTAGCTAATTGATAGACATCTTTAGGCTTTTAACCACTTTACCACTATAATTTGCACATATTTTGTGCCAACAAAGATAAGATATTCATGTTTGAGCAGTTTGATTTAGACCAAGATTTAATTGGCGGCATTCAAAAAGCCGGCTTTAAAAAACCGACTTCCATTCAGCAACTGGTTATCCCGGAAGCAATGGATGGTAAAGATATTCTGGCTTCTGCCCCTACCGGCACTGGTAAAACAGCAGCATTTTTGTTGCCTGCTGCCCAACATCTACTTGATTACCCGCGTACAAAACCTGGCTTTCCTCGTGTACTAGTGTTATCACCAACTCGCGAACTAGCGCTGCAAATCAGCGAACAGAGTGAGTTGTTAACTGCTCACACTAATATAAAGACCGGTGTTATCACCGGTGGTGTTAATTATGGTAGCCATAAAGAAATATTAACTGCCACTACCGATATGTTAATCGCAACTCCTGGACGCCTCTTGGAGTATATTGATAACGAACAATTCGATGCTCGTGAAATTGAAATCCTAATTTTAGATGAAGCAGATCGTATGCTTGATATGGGGTTTGCTGAAACGATTAATCGCATTATAGGTGAGGCTCGCTGGCGTAAACAGACCATGTTATTTTCTGCAACGCTTGAAGGTGCTGGTGTTATTAAATTCTCTAAAGAACTTCTCAATGAACCAGTGTTTTTAGAATCAAACCCTTCACGTAAAGAAAAAGCTAAGATCCACCAGTGGATTCATTTAGCAGATAATAAAGATCATAAATTTGCACTGCTTGCCAATATCCTAAAACAAGAAGAAGTAAAACGCGCGGTAGTATTTGCCAATAAGCGTGAAACAGTACAGTATTTATCAGGTAAGTTATTTGCCGAAGAACTTCCTTGTGCTTGGCTTGAAGGCAAAATGCCTCAAGATAAACGCAACTCCGCCGTTGATCGATTACGCAAAGAAGAAGTTAACGTACTTGTAGCGACAGATGTTGCTGCTCGAGGCCTTGATATCGATGACATCACGCATGTCATTAATTTTGATATGCCACGTAAAGCTGATATTTATCTTCACCGTATTGGACGTACTGGTCGTGCGGGCAATAAAGGTACGGCTATTTCATTAGTTGAAGCCCATGATATGGCGTCAGTTAGTAAAGTAGAACGTTATGTCGATGAAAAGCTACAACGCCGCGTAATCGATGAGCTTCGCCCTAAAAATAAAGAAGCTCGTGTACCGATGAAGAAAGCAAAAGTTAAACGAACCGTTGCACAGAAAAAGGCAAAAGCTAAAAAAATTGCCAAAAAGTCAGCGAAGAAAAAAGCAAAGAAATAAAAACATTATACCGCCCTGAAATAAATTGACGGTTATAATACAAAGCCAGTAGTTTATGCTTCTGGCTTTTTTGTGCCCATAGTTTGGTTTTTTTATGTCCTTAGATTTAAGTAAACTGTCGATCTTTTTAGTTGGTGGTGCGGTGCGCGATCAGCTCTTGAATCGTAAAGTGATTGAACGTGATTATTTGGTTGTAGGTGCCACAGCTAATCAAATGCTTGAGTTAGGCTTTAACCAAGTCGGTAAAGACTTCCCTGTTTTTTTACACCCAGAAACCAAAGAAGAATATGCGTTAGCGCGAACAGAAAGAAAACAAGGCAAAGGCTATACTGGCTTTACTTGTTACGCTGAGCCTGATGTCACCATAGAGCAAGACCTACTACGCCGAGATCTTACAGTTAATGCTATGGCTTTGGCTCAAGATGGCAATATTATCGACCCTTACAATGGCCAGACAGATTTAAACGCCCGCATACTCCGTCATGTTTCACCGGCTTTTTCGGAAGATCCACTTCGTGTTTTAAGGGTCGCTCGTTTTGCGGCTCGCTATTACCAATACGGCTTTACCGTTGCTGATGAAACCATGGATTTAATGGCTAAAATAGCTAACACCGATGAATTAAATGCGTTATCTGCTGAACGTGTTTGGAAAGAGTTTGAGCGTGCGCTAGGCGAGCCAAACCCGGAAGTATTTATTCAAATATTAAGAGCTTGCGGCGCACTTAGTAGGTTATGGCCAGAGCTTAACAAACTTTGGGGAGTGCCTAACCCTGCTAATCATCACCCAGAAATATGCTCCGGAGAGCACACAATACTAGTACTAAAACAAGCCGTATCTCTGTCTGATGATCCGAAAGTAAGGTTTGCAGCACTTTGTCATGACCTGGGTAAAGGCGAAACCCCGAAAGAAAATTGGCCAAAACACCATGGTCATGAATACAGCGGTAAAGTAGTTATTGAACAAAGCGCTAAAAGGTTAAAGGTGCCAAACGAATATAAGTTGTTAGCACTTAAGGCCTGTGAATTACATTTAAAAGTCCATCAAGCTTTTGAGTTAAAACCTAGTACTTTATTACGCTTGCTTGAACAATGTGAAATTTATCGTAGACCCACGCTAATCAATACAATCCTACAAGTATGTTTAGCAGATGCAAGGGGTCGACAAGGCAATGAAGATGCTGACTATCCACAGCAAAACTATCTGCTAAAGTTGGCTGACACCGTTAGAGAGGTAACGGCAAAACAGTTTATCGAACAAGGAATACAAGGAAAAGCGATTAAAGAAAAAATGGATGCATTAAGAATGAGCTTAATTGCAGAAGTTAAAAACACTTATTCAGCTCACTAAAAAAGTAGCATAGTTGAGTTATAATGACAGTATCAGCTACTTTCCTGAATTCTATTCAATATTAGGCGCAAATGAGAGAACTTGCACACGGAGACTACGAGCTTAAGCTAGAAGGCAATATAGTGCATTGCTTCCCAAAAGGTGGTTTTAACAGAACGGGCATTATAGCATTACGCAGCGAAATTATTGCGTTAGCACCGAAAAATCAATCGTGGGTATTATTTGAACACCCGTTATCTGAGGCAGGGCTTACCCCTGATGGTGCTACTGAATTATATAGTTCGTATACACTATTTGAAAAAATGGGCTGTAAAGCTGTAGCGCTCGAGATATGTTCTACCTGGCAATACATCATAGAAAAACTGCTAACCGATGAGTTAACCATACCTGTTTACTTTGACAATGACTCACACATTTTAACAGCTAAATTAAACCAGGTTTTAGCGTCAAAACAAAGCACTCCTTAACATTTATACACCCTATATTTTAAAATATAAATGACATAAAAAAAGCCCAGCAAGTGCTGGGCTTTAACAGGGAGTTCTGACAGATTAGAACTTATATTGTGCTTTTACGTAGTAGAAGCCACCATTGTAATCAAATGGGCCACTTTCGTAGTACTTAGCACCAACAACTGCGTATGCACCGCCATTCTTTTGAAGCTCTTGCGCTTCTTCATCAAGAATATTGTTTGCACCAGCAGAAATTGTCCAGCTGTCGTTAAGGTAGTAGCTCACTTCAGCATCTAATGTGTATGAAGAGCCAACTGTTTCTGACCAACCATACGAGCTATCAACATCTGGCTCGTCAGCATGTGTAGCAAACCACTCACCGAAGTAGTTAGCTCGAACAAACATGCTTACATTTTCCCATGACTGCGCCATAGTTAATGTTGCACGATGCTCAGGGATACCTTCTTCTAAACGACGAACTTTAAAGTCAGAAGTAAACTCTCCTGGATCATCTACTTCAGTAGAGTTGTAGTTATACGCTAAGCTAAACTTAGTATCACCACCCATTAACTCCATACCGTAGTTCGCTACAACATCTATACCTTGAGTTGTAGTGTCAAAGTCATTCGCAAAAAACGTTACCGAGCCGCCTAACAATAACTCTGGGCTTGGGTATTGACCTTGAAGGGCATCAACGTGAGTTTGGTTGATAAATACTTTGTCCGTTTGCGCTAAACGGTCTGTTACTTCGATATTGTATGCATCAACCGTCATAAAGAATTCACCACTTTGGTAAACTAGACCAAATGCGAAACTTTCTGATTCTTCTGGTTCAAGTTCAGTTGCACCTAACACTTGAGAAACAGGATGTGATGGTGGGTACGTCGCTGATTGAATTAACTCACCATTAACTAGTGAAGTTTGCGTATTTACAACGTTAGCTTGACCAACTGTTGGTGCACGGAAACCTGTTGAGTGTGACGCACGAAGCGATAACTCATCATTGATTTCATATTGTGCCGTTAACTTATAGTTAGTGGTATCACCAAATGAAGAGAAATCTTCATAACGTAACGCACCACCTACTAAGAAGTTTTCAGTTAAGTACGCTTCAACATCAAGATATAAACCAATACTTTGACGCTTATTAATACCTTGAGATTCAGGAGAGAAGCCTGCAAAACCATGAGAGCCAACACTAAAGCCTTGAGTAGCTAAAGGGCCTTGCTTCCATGAAGCTTCTTCACCAGAAACAATCTCGAAGCTTTCTTGACGCCATTCAAAACCAGCAGCCACATGAACTGGCTCGTCTAAGCCTGCTTCATATGCTTTTGAGATATCAACATTGAATGCTTTCTCAAGTTGAATATAAGAACCTGCTTCAAATGAGTTATCTAACGGCTGATTAGCGCCCATTGAAGGGTTAACTGTATTTGCTAGCGTATAAGTTGACTTGTTACGACCCACTGAACCACTAATGTCATACATCGCTTCATTTAAGAAGCCACCTTTAATTTCACCCTTAGTACCCATGGTTAACGACGTATCATTAATTTCACCAGTAAATTGTGGTGTATAACCACCAGGGAATAATTCGTTAAATGCCCAACATGTACCACTACCAACTAGCGCTTGATAGTCAGCTTGGTCGCGCACATCACCAGCTGTGATTGGAATATTCGGACACGCATCAGCATCACCGGTCATTGAACCAATTAATAAATCACCATTACCGTCAGTGAATACACCGCCACGGTTGTGAGGATTACGGTAGTAATAACCGCCTGTCGCTACACGGTCAGAATAGTTACCAAACATGTAAAATTCTTTGTCATTACCTAAATCTAAATTCACATTACCAAATAACGTAATGTCATCATCGATTTCAGGGTTACCCCAAATTTGTGCAGGGTTATTGGCTGGTACGCCAGCTGCAATTAAACCCGCGGCATCTGGGCGCTGTACTGAACGACTTGTTGCATCAGCCGTTTTGTATTGGAAGCTTAAGTTAACGCTGCCGTCATCAGTAAATGGCATACCAATGTTACCATCTACGATAAATTGCTCACCATCACCTTCGTAGTATTCACCATGACGAACGGATATCGAACCACCATCTGCATCATCTTTTAATACAAAGTTCATTACACCAGCAATAGCATCTGAACCGTATTGTGCTGCAGCACCATCACGCAATACTTCAACTTGTTTTAACGCAACTGAAGGGATTACTGAAATGTCTGGACCTTGTGCACCATCATTCACGCCACCACCTTGGAAAGCGATTACAGACGCACGGTGGCGACGCTTACCGTTTAATAGTATTAATGTAGAGTCAGATGAAAGACCTCGTAAGTTTACTGGACGGATAAATGAGGCAGCATCTGAAATTGGCTGTTGACGTACGTTAAACGACGGTACAGCTGCTTGAAGCATATCAAGCATATCTGATGAAGCATTTTTACCAAGCTCATCACCACCAACGATATCAATAGGAACCGGTGAATCAGCAACAGAACGAGGTGCAGAACGAGTACCTACAATTGCAATACGTTCTACTTCTTCAGCAGAAGCTTCTTCGAATGCAAAGGCAGGTGCAGTACTTAACGCAGAACCCACAGCAAGGGCCAGCGCAGTAGCACGGAATGTAGTAGACATGTTATTTCCTTCCCAATATTTTAATTATATTTTTATAAATATTTATTTTTTGTTTTTTCTTAGTTGAACTTTATTCGTGTTAAAGCAACACAAAACGACTAAGGACAATTATTTATAAAACAGCTACTAGGGCTTTACAAGTATGTGACAAGTGAAAATTTTGCTTTTATGTTGACAATACAGATTTTTTTTAGCCCAAATACGAAGTGGTTGAATAGTTTTTAATAAACAACGATTAATCTATAGCCGACAGTCTACGTATCCTGTGGGGAATTGCTTCCAATTTAAACATGCGAAGGATTTCGTAATTAAATGAATAGAAAATAAACCTGAAAATAATAAAAATTGACTAAAAAAATACTGTTTAATTTGTAAACAATTCTGAACTTTTCATCAAACAGCGCTTTATTCTCTTAAAAGTTAACAAAATGTTAACAATGTGAACATTTACTTACATTGACAATTTCTCTGCGTTAGCGCTCAAACGACGAACAATAAGGTGAATAATTAAACGACGAGCATGTATAGCTATGCACTAGTAGACTATAATCTAGCTAAATACAGTTGAATTAAACGCACTAAAGTTTTCATTAGCAAGGTAGCCAGTTAAAACAATTATGGACTTATTTTCGAGCAGCTCTTTTATCGAGGTTTACCATGTTCAAAAATATAGTATTACTATCAGCAGTGGTATTTTTCGTGTTACCACTGACAATTGAAGCTAATAACTTGGCACAATCTACCTGTGAATATATTGCAGCAGACAATAAAAAGCGTCTACGAGCGCTGCTTAAAGACAATCGGTTAAAAGTAAAAACGCTTAATAAAATGGTCTTTTGCGATAATAAAGATATTTTGCTTTTTGCAGATGAGAAAAAAGCATTTGAAGTGGGAAAAATGATTGTTAAGAAGTTACCCAAAAAAATAATAAGAAAAGCGCTGCCGTCACTGCAACATGAAGCATTAATAACGGCGGCAAATGATAGGGTAAACTAGTTCACTAATTTACAGCGAAAGTAAGCAGCACCAAATCCTGGTAGGTTTATTTCGTTATTGTAAATGGAAACGGGCTCAAATCCGTGACCATCAAGCGCTTCTGCAACAACATTATCAGCAAGCGGAAACGCCTGTTCACTACAGTCAAAATTAAAACACGCTAATATCGTTTGGCCTTGATATTCGCGGACAAACGCTAGTATATGCTCTGAGGCATCTAAAAACTGGATATCGCCATATCGTAATTCCGAAACAGTTTTACGCCATGCCATAAATGATTGGTAATGGTTCAACGGCGAAGATTTACTTTGTTGCTGCTTAGCAATTGCATTAACTTTATGGACTTCGACAACTGGCAGCCAAGTACTTTCAGCGTCAGAAAAGCCACCATTGGTTACATGGTCTTGCCAAGGCATAGGAGTGCGGCAACCATCGCGCCCTTTGAAGTTTGGCCAAAATGCTATGCCGTATGGGTCTTGCAATTGCTCAAAGGCAATATCTGCTTCGACCAACCCAAGCTCTTCACCTTGATAGCTACAAATACTGCCACGAAGAGAAGCCAACATAGCATTAAACATTTTGACTTGCGCAGAATTAGCTTTAGCTTTGTCAGCTTGATTCCAGCGTGAAGCTACTCGCTGTACGTCATGGTTTCCGATCGCCCAGCAAGGCCAGCCATCAGATAAGTTCGCTTCTAACTCTTCAATCGTTTGACGAATATATTTAGGCGAATAATCTTCTGTCAACAATTCAAAGCTATAAGCCATATGCAAGCGCTTATCACCTTTAGTGTATTGAGACATAGTTAACAGCGAGTCTTCAGATGAAATTTCACCTAAGGTCACCACTCCTGGGTACTTGTCCATTAGTGCACGAATTTCTTCCATAAACCCAACGTTTTCAGGTTGAGTATTATTAAAATAATGGTACTGGAAGGCATACGGGTTATCTTCACTAAACCCTCGACCTTTGCGCTCATGTGCAGGTTTTGCTGGATTATCTCTAAGCTCTTTATCGTGATAACAAAAATTAATCGCATCCAACCGGAAACCATCTACACCTTTTTTCAACCAATATTCGACATTATCCAGTACCTGCTGACGAACCTCGTCATTATGAAAATTTAAATCTGGTTGTTCAGTTAAAAAATTATGTAAGTAGTATTGTTGACGCCTAGGTTCCCATTGCCACGCCCCGCCACCAAAAATTGATAACCAATTATTAGGCGGCGTACCATCTTCATTAGCATCAGCCCAAACATACCAATCAGCTTTATCATTATTACGACTTTCACGGCTTTCTAAAAACCAAGGATGCTGATCTGAAGTATGACTTAATACCTGATCGATAATAACTTTAATATCCATCGATTTAGCATGTGACATTAATTCATCAAAATCATCCATGGTGCCAAACATCGGGTCGATGTCACGATAATCACTAATATCGTAGCCAAAATCTTTCATCGGTGATTTAAAAAAAGGTGAAATCCAAATAGCATCAACGCCTAAGCTTTTTATATAAGGCAGCTTTTGAATTATCCCCTGAAGATCGCCAATCCCATCGTTATTGGCATCCATAAAACTTCGTGGGTAAATTTGATAAATGACGGCACCGCGCCACCAAGGTTGTTGTTGCATGAATAATCCATGTTGCTTTTGCCGTTGCAAATATCAAGAAAGCCTTCTCTGAACAAAGCACAGCAATCGTTTATTTATAGTTACTGGTCAGGATAAGTAGCACTAAGTGAATGTGCAACATAGCTGCATACGTATGCATGTGACTTGGGTTAATGAATATTCGATGCATACGTATGTAGATGATTGCTCTACTAACCCACTTCAGCATAATTTTGTATAAACCCGAAATAACACTGAAAAAAGGTGTCCATTTGCTCGGACCTAAGTGAAAGGAACTCTAAAGCCGAGCAGCTGATATCTAAAAAAATAAAGAATCCATTATGGCTAAACCTAAATTAACTCCAGCAGAGCTGACCAAGCGCATTGAGCATCATTTACAATTCACTCTTGGTGAGGTTGCAGATAAAGAAAATAAACAAGCCTATTGGCGTGCTACCTGTTTAGCAATCAATGAAGCGGTGATCTCTAAATTACAAACCACCCGCGCTCGCCAACAAGAAAAACAGGTTAAAAGTGTAAACTACCTATCACTTGAATATTTGATGGGCAGAATGCTGTCGAACAACCTTCACAATTTAGGCGTTTTTGAAGCTGCAGAAAAAGCATTAAAAAACTTCGACATGGAATTAAGTGATTTATGTGAACAAGGTGCAGACCTTGCGCTAGGCAATGGCGGTTTAGGTCGACTAGCGGCGTGTTTCCTAGACTCACTTGCTACCTTAGATTATGCAGCAACTGGTTATGGCGTGCATTATCAACACGGTTTGTTTAAACAGAGCTTTGACCAAGGTCGTCAAATTGAAGAGCCAGATTTATGGCGTGAATTTGGCAGCCCATGGGAAGTGTGTCGTCCGGAAGCTGCGCAACTCATTCCGCTTTACGGTCATGTAGAACATCAAACACAAGCTGACGGTAGTGTAAAATCTATTTGGCACCCAAGTGTAACCTTTAAAGGTGTTCCATGGGATGTGCCAATTGTTGGCTATAACTCAGATACAGTAAATGTACTTCGTCTATGGGAAAGTCGCGCGGTAGATGCCTTTAACTGGGATCTATTTAACAACGGTGACTACTTACAAGCGCATAAAACTAACGTGCAAGCCGAAACGGTATCAAAGGTTCTTTATCCGAATGACGAACACGATGCAGGTAAAGAACTTCGCTTTATCCAGCAATACTTCTTCTGTGCATGTTCAATAAAAGACATCATTGCCCGTCATCAAGGGCTAAATGGTGTTGATTGGGCTGCGTTTGCCAATGACACCGCAATCCAACTAAACGACACTCATCCGACTATCGCCATTGTTGAGTTACAACGTACCTTAATTGATGACTATGGGATGAACTGGAATGATGCGTGGGCATTATGTCGTAAGGTATTTGCCTACACTAACCATACTTTACTACCTGAAGCGTTAGAAAAATGGTCAGTAAAACTATTCGAACGTGTTTTACCTCGTCATCTGGAAATTCTTTACCATATCAATGAGGAATTTTTAAATAATGAAGTAAACGCTAAGTGGCCACACGACTTCCAAATGCGTGCTAAGTTGTCAATCATCGAAGAAGGTGCTGAGCGAATGGTGCGCATGGCACACCTTTGTGTTGTTACGGCTCATAAAGTTAATGGCGTCGCAGAAATTCACTCTAAATTAGTAAAGTCTGATTTATTCCCAGAATTTGATGCCTTGTGGCCAGAGAAATTAACCAACGTTACCAACGGTATAACTCCACGTCGCTGGTTAAAAGCCTGTAACCCAGAGTTGTCTAAGTTAATTTCTAAGCACGTTAAAAAAGATTGGGCAAAAGATTTAGATAGTCTTAAATCATTGGAAAAGTTAGCTGACGATGCCAAATTCCAAAAGGAATTTATGGCAATTAAACGCAATAACAAAGTAAAGCTAGCAGAAGAAATTGAAAGCTTGACCGGCGTAAAAGTAAGCCCAGATGCAATTTTCGACATACAAATTAAGCGTCTTCACGAATATAAACGTCAGCACCTTAACTTCTTACATATATTGGCGCTATATCACCGACTACTTGAAAATCCAGATATGGAAATGCACCCACGTGTCTTTATTTTTGGTGCGAAAGCGGCGCCTGGTTACCACTTAGCAAAAGAAATCATTTTTGCTATCAATAAAGTTGCAGACAAAGTTAATAACGACGTCCGTATTAAAGACAAATTAAAAGTTGTCTTTTTACCTAACTACCGCGTTAGCTTGGCTGAAAAAATCATTCCAGCTGCTGATGTGTCAGAGCAAATATCAACCGCCGGTAAAGAAGCCTCAGGTACAGGTAATATGAAGTTAGCACTAAATGGTGCAGTAACTATAGGTACACTTGATGGTGCGAATATCGAAATTGCAGAAGAAGTTGGCGACGATAACATCTTTATATTTGGTAACACGGTAGACCAAGTAAAAGCAATTAAAGCTAGCGGTTATAACCCTTATGACTTCTATGAAACTAATAAAGAGCTCACCAAGATCTTAGATTGGCTAGATAGTGACTTCTTTACACCAGGACAGCCTTACGAGCTATCTGCTATTAAGCACAGCTTGCTTGACGGTGGCGACCCTTACCTAGTCTTGGCTGACTTCCAGTCATACTCTGATGCTCATCATGCACTTGATGTTGCTTATCGCGAACCTGCGCGTTGGGCAAAAATGGCGATTTTGAATACCGCTTTAATGGGTAAGTTTAACTCTGATCGTTCAATACAGGATTATGTGAACAATATCTGGCAACTGACACCTTGTGCAGAATAAATTGACCAGCCTCCCCTTCGCCTAAAAAGAAGGGGAGTAGCTTTTTATAGAGGATGTTTAATGAATTCAACCACCATAAATCAAGCAGACTTTGATGCCATAGCTAACGCTCAATTAGCCAATCCGTACAATACGCTTGGTTTAAACACCTGCTCTGATACCGGTTATTTAACCATCACTACCTTTGTTAGCGGTGCTGATAGTGTTGAAATCATCGATAAAAAAACAGGTAAGTCTGTAGCAAGGCTCAGCCTACAGCACCCTGACGGCGTCTTTTATAAAAAACTACGTAGGAAAAAGCCTTTCGAATATCGATTAATAATCACTCGAAATGGCAAAACAGAAACGATAGATGACGCTTACCAATTATCACCAACTTTAGGTGATTTAGACATTCACTTACTTGGCGAAGGAAATCATTTACATCCATATCGAGTAATGGGCGCACAACTTACTAAACACCAAGGTGTAAACGGCGTTTCTTTTTCGGTCTGGGCGCCTAATGCAAGTGCTGTTTCCGTTATTGGTGACTTCAATAATTGGGATGGCCGCTGCCATCCGATGCAAAACATTAATTACAGTGGTTATTGGAACGTATTTATTCCAAAACTAACAGCGGGATGTCATTACAAATTCGAGCTTAAAGACCGTCAAGGTAATTTGTTACCACTTAAAGCCGACCCTTACGGAATGCAAGCACAGTATCGCCCTGAAACGGCTTCAATTGTTGCGTCTAATAAAGCATATAAATGGCAAGATAAAGCATGGCTAGCTAAACGTGAGCAGCGCAATAGTCGAAATGCGGCAATTTCTATATATGAAATTCACTTAGGCTCATGGAAGCGCGATGAAAATGGTAAATTCCTTAACTACCGAGACATTGCAAAACAACTCATTCCTTATGTGCTTGAAATGGGCTTTAGTCATATTCAACTTATGCCCGTTAGTGAGTTTCCTTTTGATGGCTCGTGGGGTTACCAACCAGTAGGCTTATTTGCGCCAACCGCTCGATTTGGTAATGCCGATGATTTTCGCTTTTTTATCGACCAATGCCATCAAGCCGATATTGGTGTGCTCATCGATTGGGTTCCAGGACATTTCCCAGTAGATGACCATGGTTTAAGCCAATTTGATGGCACGCACTTATTTGAACACGCAGATCCTCGCCAAGGCTATCATCCCGACTGGAATACACTAATTTATAACTACGGTCGAACCGAAGTAGCAAACTTTTTACGCGCCAGTGCTACGCATTGGCTTGATCGTTTTCACGTCGATGGTATTCGTGTTGATGCCGTCGCATCCATGCTTTATCTAGATTACAGCCGGGAAGCGGGAGAATGGATACCCAATAAACATGGAGGTCGAGAAAACCTTGAAGCTGTTGCTTTTTTACAGCGCTTTAACGAGGAACTCTACCGTGAATATCCGGGTTCGTTTTCAGTTGCAGAAGAGTCAACCTCTTGGCCTGGCGTATCTAAACCAACCGATATGGGCGGTTTAGGCTTTGGCTATAAGTGGAATATGGGCTGGATGAACGACTCTCTAGAGTATATGAAAAAAGAACCAGTACATCGTCAATATCACCATAACGATATGAGCTTTAGCTTAGTTTATGCGTTTGATGAAAATTTTGTTCTGCCTTTAAGTCATGACGAGGTGGTGCACGGAAAAGGCTCAATCTTAGCAAGAATGCCAGGTGATACGTGGCAACAGTTTGCAAATTTACGTGCTTATTATGGCTTCATGTGGACCCACCCTGGCAAAAAATTACTGTTTATGGGCTGCGAATTTGCCCAAGGTAAAGAGTGGAACCATGACGCCGAACTTGACTGGCACCAACTCGATATTCATTGGCACGCAGGAGTTAAACAATTGGTGCAAGACTTAAATAAAGTCTATACACAAACGCCTGCGCTGTATCAAAAAGACTGTGAATCCTCAGGTTTTTGTTGGTTAGATCACGACAACGCAGAGCACTCAATTTTTTCATATGTTAGGTATGGATATGACAACACACCGCCAGCGATTGTTGTTTGCAATTTTACACCACAAGTTCACCACGACTTTGTCATCGGTGCGCCAAAAGCAGGTCACTATAGAGAAGTGTTGAACTCTGATGCGGCGATCTACGGTGGCTCAAACCAGGGCAATAGCCATGTTGCAACAACCTCAGATATGCCTTGGCAGGGCCAAGCTCAGAGCATTGCGATCACCGTTCCACCACTTAGCACGATTGTACTAGTGTTGGAGCAATAATATGGTAACGCCAATGAACACAAACTATATCATTACTACTGGACGCTCCTTTCCTATGGGCACTACCGCACGTGATGGTGGCGTAAACTTTACCTTGTTTTCTGCCAATGCTGAAAAAGTAGAGTTGTGTTTGTTTGATGCGTCAGGGCAACATGAAATTCAACGACTTGAATTACCAGAATTTACCGATGATGTTTGGCATGGTTTCGTGCCCAATTTACCTGTAGGCACCTTATATGGCTATCGCGTTTATGGCCCCTTTGATCCGCATAATGGTCATCGTTTTAATCCGCATAAATTATTGCTAGACCCCTACGCGAAAAAGTTAGCCGGAAAATTTATCCATCATGAGAGTCATTACAGTTACGACAATAATTCTCGTCAAAAAGACTTAACTTTTGACGTTGAGGACAATGCGCCTTATTTACCGAAAGCAGTCATTACTGAGCCATATCCAACATGCTTAACGCATCCACAAGTACGCCGCCGTAATTCACTAATTTACGAAATGCATGTCAAAGGATTTACAAAGTTAAATACTGCAATCGATGAAAAAATTCGTGGCACCTTTAGAGCACTTTCGGATAAAAGCGTTATCAAGTATTTAACTGAACTAGGCATAACCGCCATCGAATTATTGCCAGTTCACAGCTTTATTGACGAACCATTTGTTGATGAAAAAGGCTTAAGTAATTTTTGGGGCTACAACAGTTTTAATTTCTTTGTGCCCCAACAGCGTTACTTAGCATCTAGCGACGTATTAGAGTTTCGCGATATGGTGGAAACATTTCACCATGCTGGCATCGAAGTTATATTAGATGTGGTCTACAACCACACCGCCGAAGGAAATGAGCTCGGGCCAACCATAAGTTATCGTGGTATAGATAACGCCAGCTATTACCGCTTATTAGAACAAGACAAGCGTTATTATTTAAATCACTCAGGGTGTGGCAATACCTTAAATATCGACCACCCTCGTGTACTGCAATTAGTTACTGACAGCCTTCGTTACTGGGTTGAATGCATGGGCGTTGATGGTTTTCGTTTCGACCTAGCCCCGATTTTAGGGCGTAACAGTTCACATTTTTGCAATACTAATCATTTTTTCACGGCGATAAGACAAGATCCTGTGTTATCGCAAGTCAAACTCATTGCCGAGCCTTGGGATATAGGGCCCGGAGGTTATCAACTTGGTCGTTTCCCCAATAGTTGGTTGGAGTGGAACGATAGATTTCGTGATACAGTGCGTCGATTCTGGCGCGGAGATAAAGGTATGTCTCCGGAATTTGCTCGTCGCTTGCATGGTTCCGCCGATATCTTTGAAAGTCGCAGTAGACGTCCAAGCTCCAGCGTGAACTTCTTAACGTCCCATGATGGCTACACTTTGCACGATTTGGTCACTTTCGAACAGCGCCACAACTATGCTAATGGCGAAAATAACCAAGACGGGCACGGCACAAACTATAGCTGTAATTTTGGCCATGAAGGTGAAACGGACAATTTAAGCGTTAATCAAAAACGTACTCAACAAAAGCGCAACTTATTAGCCACGTTATTTATTTCACAAGGCACGCCGATGTTGCTCGCTGGAGACGAAATCGGCAATAGTCAACGCGGTAACAATAATGCGTATTGCCAAGACAATGAAATTACTTGGCTTGACTGGCAGCATAGCGACAAAGAGCTATTGGCGTTTGTAAAAAATTTATCGGCATTGAGAAAGGCACATCCGCTTTTAAACCGAACCAATTATCAACATGGCCAAGAACACTCTTCAAAGACTGGCCTCGCCGATATCAGCTGGCTTAATTGTCATGGCCATACCATGCAAGAAAGCGACTGGCATGACCGAGACATAAAGTGCTTTGCAATGCTGCTTGCTGACACTAATCAAGACAAACTGAGCGAATGGGCACATGAGCATGACGATGATGCCATGTTAGTAATATTTAATGCCCATAGCCGAACAATAAACTATCAATTGCCAGCACTTGATGGCCATTGGCAGGTGCTAATTAACACCGCTGATTATCAACAAGATGCTAACCCCATAACAATAAAAAGCTCATCCGTAGAGTTGTCTGCACACAGCCTAATGATGTTGAGTTATACACATTCAACGACTTCGACAAATAAAGAGAAAATCTAATGACCAACCTAATTGAACAACTTGCTGAGCTGGTTGGCTTTCATCAAAGCTATACCGACGCATTTGGCAACCAAGTGTATGCCAATGACGAGGCAAGACGTGCTTTGCTAAAAGCGATGGGCTACAACATTGATGACGAAGGTGCACTTAATCACAGCATTACAGAGTTACGCGAACAATCTTGGCGTAAAGTGTTGCCTAACGTGCATATTGCTCATTCAGAGCAAGCAGAACACTTAGTTATCATCAGTATAAAGTCTGACATAGCTGATAGCTTTAATTGGGTGATAGAAACAGAAGCTGGCGAAACAATTAAAGGTCAGCAAACTGTGAATGAAATGGCACACGTGGAATACGCCAAATTTGACCATGATGCAGGTATAGAACAATACAACAAGTTTAGTTTCGCTTTGCCTAAGTTGACTGACGGTTATCATAAAATCACAATTACTCATGGTGATATCACCGACTCGTGTCATTTAATTTTCGCACCTAAGACTTGTTACAGTCCCCAAGAAGCAGCTGACTTTAAAATGTGGGGCTATGCAGCTCAGCTATATTCTTTAACCAGTGAAAACAACTGGGGGTTAGGGAATTTTGGTGATTTAAGTGAACTGATGAAGATTAGTGCGGCACAAGGAGCATCTGCAATTGGCCTAAATCCATTACACCCGCTTTATCAAAATAATCCGGCGCATTGCAGTCCATACTCACCAACTAGCCGTTGTTTTTTAAATACCATGTATATCGACGTCACTAAAGTCGATAACTACCTAAGCTGCACCGCTGCACAAAAGATTGTTAAGTCAAAAGAATTTAAAGACAAATTAGCGGCAGCAAAAGCGAGTGAGTTGATTGATTACGTTGCCGTAGCAGGTCTGAAGTACCATGTATTAGATACATTATTCAAAGATTTTATCAAAAACGGTAATGAAGACTTCGAAGCGTATAAAGCTGCGCAAGGTGACGCCCTACTTCGCCATGCAACATTTGAAGCCCTATACGAATATTTCCGCGAGCAAGACTTCCACGCATTTGGTTGGAGCAAATGGCCTGCGCAATATCAAGAGCCTAATAGTGCTGAAGTAAAAGCATTTCAGCAATCTCATCGCGAGCGTATAGACTACTTTGCCTATTTGCAATGGTTAGCACATAGCCAGTTAATGGCTGCTAAGAATACTGCCAAAGAAAATGGAATGCCGGTTGGCTTGTACTTAGATTTAGCGGTTGGTTGTGATGGTTCTGGCGTTGATGTTTGGTCAGATAAAGGCGTGTACGTTGCAGGAGCCTCTGTCGGCGCACCACCAGATTTATTAAACACGTTAGGGCAAGACTGGGGCTTAACGCCAATGAACCCAGTTGCACTACAGGTACAAGGGTACCAACCTTTGGTCCGTGCCTTACGCAGTAACATGCAATATGCAGGCGCACTACGTATCGACCATATTTTAGGATTAATGCGCCAATACTGGGTAGCCCCTGGCATGAAAGCAGATCAAGGTATTTTTATTACCTATCCGCTGGATGATATTTTACGCATTATCGCGCTAGAATCTCGCCGCTCAGAATGTGTAGTTATTGGCGAAGACTTAGGCACTGTGCCAGACGGTTTTAGTGAAGTGATGCAAGCCGCTGGTTTATTAAGCTACAAGGTGCTTTATTTTGAAACGTGGGAATCAGGCTTATTTATGCGTCCAGAAACATACCCTGAACTTTCCATGGTCACCGTTTCTACTCATGACCTACCTACCCTTACTGGTTGGTGGACTGGTCGTGATTTAGAGTGGCGCCAAAACCTAAATTTATATCCAAATGAGGCCATGGGTAGCTCTGATAGAGAAGGACGTATTAGTGATCGTGCTAATTTACTTGCCGCGCTTGAAGATATGCAAGTGATGGACATGAGCAACGCACCTCAACAAGCCCCTGCCGAAATGAACCGTGAATTAACTTTAGCAGTGCAGAAATTCCTCGCTCATGCTCCAAGTCGTATTCAGCTCATTCCTATGGAAGATGCATTAGAGATTCGCGAACAGGTGAATATTCCAGGTACTATTGACGAGCACCCTAACTGGCGACAAAAATTACCAGTAACAATTGAAGCGTTTGCAAAAACTGAGTCAGTTGTCGAGCTTTCGCAAGCTTTGCAGCACGTTCGTCCGAAAAAATAGTTTTGATGGACAATAAAAACAAACAACAAAAGTAGATAAGAAGGCGATGTAGCGTCGCCTTAACATTCATTATGATAAAACTTACAACAGTAAAAAAAGCAGTTATCACTAGTGCAATTGCGTTAGCACTCACAGCATGTGGCGATAACTCAACAACTAATTCAGCAAAAAGTGCTACAAATAAATCAACCGACAACGTAACCAATCCCGCGACTGAGGTAACATCCGTTGAGCAGGCCACAGGGATAGAAGGTAGTGAACTTGCTCATTACTTGACGCGTGATATCCAAGATGAAGTGTTTTACTTTGTATTGCCAGACCGCTTTAACAATGGCAATACCGAAAACGACAATGGCTCTAAAACCATTGCTATTTCACAAGGTGGTTTTGATAAAACCAAGAAAGGCCACTACCACGGTGGCGATGTCCAAGGATTAACGGATAAAATTCCTTACCTAAAAGAAATGGGCATTACGTCTATTTGGTTAACACCAATTCTGCGTAACCGTTCAATGCAAGGTGACATAACCGGCTATCATGGCTATTGGGTATTAGATTTTACCGAAATAGACCCGCACCTAGGCTCAAATGCCGACTTAAAGCATTTTATCGACACCGCTCACGCCAACAACATTAAAGTATTTTTCGATATTATTACCAACCATACTGCCGATGTTATCCGCTATAAAGAATGTCACGGAGATGGTGAGATAGTATTTTCAGACGGCAAACAAATGTGTGATTACAAATCATTAGCACAAGTAGCTTCTGGCGATAAATACACCCCGTTTGTACCTGCTGATAGCGACAATATAAAGGTACCGGCTTGGCTAAATGATCCTAAGTATTATCACAATCAGGGGGATTCTACCTTTAGCGGTGAAAACTCCGTTTACGGTGATTTTTTTGGATTAGATGACATAAATACTGATGATCAAGCCGTTGTTGATGGCATGGTTGATATTTTCAGCGATATTATCAGCCAATTTAAACCTGATGGCTTCCGTATCGACACCGTTAAACACGTGAATATTGAATTTTGGCAACAGTTCGCGCCAGCACTAGTTAAACATGCTAATGAACAAGGCTTACCTAATTTTTTCATGTTCGGTGAAGTTTTTGATGGTAATCCTGATGTTCTAAGTAAATTCACGACTACAGGCAAAATGCAGTCGGTATTAGACTTTGGGTTTGCTTTTGCAATTAAAGATGTATTAGTCGACCAAAAAGGTACCAACCAATTAGCTAATTTATTCGCTCAAGACCACAAATACAATGATCACGACAGCAATGCTAATCAGCTACTTAACTTCGTCGGCAACCATGATCTAGGTCGCTTAGCTTGGATGCTAAGCAAAAGTGAGCATAACTACAGCGAAGATGAAAAGTTAGCACGCTTAGCACTGGCCCATAGCATGATGTTCTTCTTACGTGGTGTACCTGTTGTCTATTACGGTAGTGAGCAAGGTTTTGTTGGCGACGGTGGTAATCACGATTCACGTCAAGATATGATGCCGTCACTCGTTCCTAGCTACAACGATGACGTATTAGTAGGCACAGATAAAACCACTGCTGACGATAACTTTGACAAAAATCACCCGTTATACCAATCGCTAGCGGAATTTGCAGAAATTTACCAAGCGAATAAAGCACTTCGTTATGGTGAGCAGAAAGTTATTTATTCGTCTGATGAGGCAGGTATTTTTGCAATAACTCGCACGTTAGCTTCAGGCGAACAACAACTCGTTGTATTCAATGTTTCAAATGATATGCAGCAGGCGAATTTAAGTTTCAGCTCAGAAATAGACTCGGCTATCTATGACAGCGGAAATACTTTAACTAGTAACGAGAACGATCAATTAATGGTAGCTATGTCGCCACTCAGTGTTGCTATTTATCAGGTAAAGTAGCTCCGCGCTTACCATTAAAAAGGGAGCACATGCTCCCTTTTTATTTATTACTAAGTTTTGGCTTCAGCTAAAACTTAGAATTGAATTGATAAACTCGCTGTAAATAAATCCGCATCATCATATTGTTCATACGAAAAATTTAAGATGCCATTTTCTCTGAAATTGAAACCTGCCCCTACACCGTAGCCAAATTCCCAATCATCATCACTCTCACTTGTACTACCAATTGACGCTTTAAGCTTGGCATTTGCGTAGCTAGGTAAAGCATACATGTAGAAATTATCATTCATTTGATATTGTGCACGCGCTGATAACGCGATAAAACGCTCTAATTCAATATCAACATCGTAGTAATAACCATCTACAGTATCTTCAGATACACCTGTACCTAAACGAAATTCAGGAACGATAGAAAACTTTTCATTTTCCATTTTGTAGTTATAAGCAATTGAACCGTAAACACCATTTAAAGACACGTCTAAATCATCAGAGTCATCTGATAAATTCATGTAGCCACCGCCAACTTGCCAGTTGGCAGAAGCACTTAATGAAAGAGATAAGGTTAGAAGAGCAATTGCGCTTTTTTTAAACATTAAAATTTCCTTTTTAATCAAATATTTGAATTTGACGATTTGTCAAAAGCGCGCAGATTCTGCCAGATGTTCTCACTAAATACCAACAATTAATTATTACAAAAAATTAACATATGTAACTATGGAACAATCGCTCTTTAATATGAACTTAAAATAAAAAGTGACAGGCCAAGGTGACTAACTTCTTGTTTCTATTTAATGTGCTTAATTTTTGCGATTAGCTTTTGTGATTGGTCATTGTGGCAATCGAGTCAAAATCATTAACGCTAGTATCAACCTCTCGTTGCTTAAAAAAGGTTACCCAAGATTTAGGATAAAGGAAATAACCTTTATGACAGCAAACTCTAGTGCGTAGCACGTCAAAAGTTCTTATAGCTAAATAGGTAAAATAGATAAAAGGTAAGGCGATAAAAAAGTTAAACTGAATTATTTGAGGTAGTACTAATACCAGTAGAATAAACGTCAGTAATGCAATTACCTTATGCTTTGCATAGCTGGGATAGCGATGAAATTGGAAGTAGTCTAAACGATTCATATACCAGCGCCCTTTTTGGGTACCAGTTTCGTTCATAAATTTACTTTCTCTGTACTTTTTGTGCGCCATTATTTACACCTCTAACAGCACATTACTTAACTATAACTGTGGCAGCAAGCTATCTTGCTGCCACTATTCAATCGCAATTACTTACCTTCTTTTACTTGCGTCCACACTATAGCCGACAAAGCTAGTGAAATTGCACTTATTTGAAAGACCAAACTTTTATCAGCAATTTTACTAACAAAGAGCCCAACACCAAGGCTCACTAATAATTGAGGTAACACGACCGATAAGTTGAAGAGACCCATATATAATCCCATACGTGATTGTTCAACTTTTTCAGACATAATGGCAAATGGTAAGCTAATGATTGACGACCACCCAATTCCCAATAACGCCATAATCACATAAAGTGCTACTTTACTTTCACCGAATAACACCACTAAAAAGTAACTTACTGCCATTGAAGCGATACAATAAGTATGCACTTTTACTCGGCCAATGCGTTTGGCAATAGGCTCTAGTACAAGTGCTGGAAAAAATGCTGCTATAGCGCTTAGCACAAGAAAGCTCATCGCAATAATTTTACCCAGTTGGTCATCATCTATGCCCGGCATTTTGTCTTGTAAAAAGGCGAAAATAAACACAAACATAGTTTGTACGCCAACCCAACTAAACGAATGAGCAGCGAGTACTTTTGCAAAGCCCGTTTGGTTGGTTGGCTGCCCTTCTTGTTCTTTGGCCAGTACGGTTTGGATAATTAAGCCTAAGGTGACTATCGCAGCGATAATTTCTGCCCAATAATGCTCAGTTTTAATACCTGAAATTTGTAACCCCATGGCGTAAATATCATAAATCAAAAAGCCCCAAAGCGGCTTAATATTCATTAAAATGGCTGCTAAGCCAAAAGATTCAAATTTTGGATTATGATCAAGGGTTAAGCTTTTTGGCTCGGTTATAAAAAACGGAGGAATAATAGAAAGTACTAGCACTAACGCCGCACCAAAATAAATAAGCACATAGTTGCCCCAAACGGCCCCAATAGCATACGCAAGCACACCAAAAGAGCCAGATACGGTTTGCATCCAGGTATAACCTTTAGTGCGTTCTTCACCTTCAGGGGTTACGTCAGCAATAATCGAGCGTGTCGGATTAAAACTCACATTAATTGAAAGATCTAAGGTTAGTGCTACTGCAATCGCAACCCCCAATAAGCCAGACAAACCAAGGCTACTTGAGACAATATCAATATTAGGTAGTGCTAACAACATCATGCCAGCGAGCACACCGCCAATTAATATAAATGGCCGACGACGGCCATTCCAGAACCAAACATTGTCACTAATAATACCAACAATAACTTGTCCTAAAATTCCTGCTATTGGCCCTGCCGCCCAAACTAGGCCAACCTCATGAATATCTAAACCATATTGGGTTGTTAAAATCCAACTTAACGCCGATATTTGCACAGAAAGTGCGAACCCCATTGCGGTAGCAGGCAAGCTTAAAATCATATAAAAGCGCCTAGCCAAGCGTTGCTGCATAGCTAACATAACATCTCACTTATTCTAATAATCATTATTATAATTAGGCTTTTAGCCCTTATAGTTCGACGTTACGTGCTTAGCGCTAGCTACTCAACGCGATGCATACGTATTCAAAAAATGAAAATATTGACGCTAAGCGTATTTTCACAAAGTTACCTACCAAAAATTAAACTGTTCACTTTTTAACCAGTTGCGGTATGATGTATCTAGGAAATAACGCTTAGATAGAGTATGGATAAGACATACCATAAATTTGAACGCAAATTTAAACGAGAGATTTACCGATTATCTTTTATTATCGGTGCGGTATTGTGCTCAATCTATTTATATCGAACCTATATGCGCGGTGACTATTTAGATGCCACAGCAAATTTAATCGCAGTCACATTTTCTATCTCAGGTTTAGTCTTTTTACATTTTTCAAAAAATGTCGGACGAATTCATTTTATTCCTGCGGTGATATGCACTGTATTGTTTATAGGCTCTTTTGCTGGCGTGCCATCAAACCCCGACTCTTCAAACCTCTTTTGGTGCTTGATATTTCTCCCTTGTATTGTTTTAACCTTAGGACATATAAGGTCTGTTCCGTATCTCATTGCTATTCAAGTAATTAGCTATTATTGGTTGTTTATCGATTATCCAGATTGGATGAATGTGAATTACTCCCAACATGCTCGTCAGACTTATATAGTCAGTTCAAACTTGCTGATCATGATGGTTTGGCTATCAGAGTATATGCGCTTTAAACTGGCTAGCGGCCTGTACAGAGAAAGTCTTGAAAAAAGTCGGATGCATTACCTTTCTAACCATGACGAACTTACCTCACTATATAACCGCCGTGGGTTTAAAGAAAAAATTGCGGCAATGCAAAGCCATAATAAAAGGCAAATAGATCAACATGCCATTATCTTGATCGATATAGATGACTTTAAACTGGTCAATGACAATTATGGTCACAGATTTGGTGACTTAGTATTGAAAAATATTGCAAGACTTCAGCTCGCAACAGTACGAAGTACAGACTGTGTCGTTCGCTGGGGCGGTGAAGAGTTTTTAATATTGCTATCAAATATTCAAGCCGATCAAGTAAAAAAAATTGCTGAGAACATTCGAAAGAATATAGAAAAAACTCCTGTAGCTAATAATAAACATTCCATTAATGTTACGGTAAGTATTGGCGTAGCATTTTCAGAAGAAACCGAGAATATTGAGACACTTATCGATTTAGCCGATCAGAGGCTTTATGCGGCCAAAAGTGGCGGCAAAAATTGTATTCTTTTTGCCAGTCCACTTACCCATTAATAAACCACCTTATAAGTTCTTTAAAAACTCATTTTGAGTTGGTAATCGCTCAACGGTTCTCTCAATTAATGTTTTTAAATTTTCCATTAATTCCGCTAATTGTTCTTTTGAAAGTGAATCGACTAAAGGATGATAGTCTTTCGGCACTAGCCCTTGACCAATCATCACTTGTTGCCATGCTATTTCCGTAAACAACTCGTCTTGCTCACGAAACACTCGGCCAGTTTCTTCAAACAGCTTCATTTTTTTAGCTAAACTTTCAGGAACATCCATGCGTTGGCATTCCCGCCAAAACGGTGTGTCGTCACGCATATTTTGCTTGTAATGAAGAATAATAAAATCTCGCATACGCTCAGACTCTATTAACGACTGACGATTAAACTCATCAACTTCTTCATCTTTAATTCCATTATGAGGGAAAAATTTAACTAAGCGCGTAGCGGCTGTTTGAATCAAATGAATATTGGTCGACTCTAATGGCTCAAAAAAACCACTCGACAAGCCAATTGCCACCACGTTCTTATTCCATTGCTTACGTCTACGACCCGTCTTAAATGGAATGACACGTGGCTCACCTAACGATTTACCATCTAGGTTTGACATTAATAACTCGGTTGCCTGCTCATCAGTCATGTACTTACTTGAGTAAACCAAACCATTGCCAATGCGATGCTGGAGAGGGATTCGCCACTGCCACCCTGCATCATGAGCAGTTGAACGCGTATAAGGCGCAATTTCATCTGTTGATTCACAAGGTACTGCTACCGCTTTATTACAGGGCAGCCAATGTGACCAGTCGTCATAACCAGTACTTAAAGTTTGTTCAATTAGTAGTGCCTTAAGACCCGTACAATCAACAAATAAGTCCCCCTCTATTAGCGTACCATTTTCCAGTTGAATGCTTGATACGTAGCCATTGTCGTCATTCACATTTACTTTGTTAATGATACCTTCTATGCGGTTAACACCTTGCTTTTCACAGTGTTCTCGTAGGAATTTGGCGTATAGCCCTGCATCAAAATGATAGGCATATTCAATACCAGGCAAATTAGTACCTTCAATATTTCGCAGCTTGGCAAACTTATTCTTTTTAGCCGCTTGATAGTTCAATGAAAAATCACCAAATTCTGAGGTGTCACCTTGCTGTTGAGCCTTTACCCAAAAATGGTAAAAGTCACTGAATGGGAAATTCTTTCCTATGCTGCCAAAGGCGTGCATATAACTGTCACCTTTGCTCTTCCAGTTTACAAATTCAATCCCTAACTTAAAGGTCCCTTTTGTCGCCTTTAAGAAATCTTTTTCATCTATACCTAATGCATTGTTAAAAGGAATAATCGGAGGAATCGTCGCTTCTCCGACACCAATAATACCTATGTCGTCAGATTCGACTAGCGTGATATTAACGACCTTTCCTAATACCTTAGCCATGAGTGCTGCTGTGATCCAGCCACCAGTACCACCACCAACAATTACTACATTTTCTATTTTATCAGTCACTGCTTATTACCTTTTAAACAACTATAAAAAAGCCCCTGCATATACACTTTAATGCGTATGCAAGGGCTTTTCCATCAGGGATTATAGATTACAGCTTGTAGCTGAAACCTAATAAGTAGGTGCTACCGTAATCTTGGTAATCACGTACTTGAAGTGAGTTATCACCTGACAATGAAGTGAACGGTTCGTCGTTCAAGTTTTGTGCTTGTAAGAAGATTGATAAACCTTCTAAGCTCTTGAAGCCGCCTTCACCGAAGTCGTAACCAATTTGAGCGTCCCAAATTGTTTCGCCTAGGATATCAACTTGTACCGTGTCGAAACCTAAACCGTACACATCACCTTTAAAGTCGTCACGCTTACGCATGCTAGCACGCGCTTGGAAACCATTTTTCTCATAGTAAAGCGTAAAGCTAGTGATACTTTCAGATAGACCAGGTAATTCATATTCATTACCGTTTGGATCTTCTAGATCTGATTCAACACCCGTGTGGCTAGCAATTAAACCAACACCATCAAGCGCATCTGTGAACACGTTAAAAGGTAATGTTAAAGAAAGCTCGTAACCAGATAAGCTACCGTCACCACCATTAATTTTACCAGAACCAGTACCTGTAGAGTTAGGAGGAACAATGCCTGTTGCAGGGTCTGCAACACCACTCATATCAACTTCGTAGTTACCGTCGAAAATCCACTCATCTAATTCTTTATGGAATAAAGCTACAGAGAAGTAACCTTCAGCACTGAAGTAGTTTTCGTAGGTTAAATCGATACCTAACGCTTCTTTAGGCTCAAGTTCTACGTTACCACCGCTAACAGACCAGTAATTACCGTTGCTGTCAGGTTGTTGGTTATAAGTAGCACTTACTGACGCATTCATTTCGTCTAAACGAGCGCGAGAAAGTGTTTTAGCAACACCAAAACGAACTGTTTGGTCATCATCCAATTTCAATGAAAGGTTTAAGCTAGGTAACACATGTGAATAATCATGACTATCACTACGCGGGTTAGTTACAACCACACCATCGACTGTATTAAACGCATTACCTACAGACGACTGGTCAGTTTGTACATAACGCACACCTACATTACCTGTTAATGGTAGACCAGCAACTTCTGTATCGATATTTGCTTGAACGAATGCAGAAGTCACTTCTTCTTTTACTTTCCAAGACTTAGTTGAATGGCTTGTGTTAGTTAAGCTTTCTGCTAACAAATCGAAGTAACCATCTCTCACCATAGCATTAGAGTCATAAGCAATCATGTCGCCCATGCCGATAAAGCCTAAGTCAGCCGTACCTAAACGGTACTCTTCTGGCACTGATAACATGCCAGGGTTATTTGGATAGTTGAAGCTAGACACTGTCATAAAGTAACCTTCAGAGTCTTTAGTTTTCTCACGTTCACGGTAAGAAACACCAAATGTTACTTCACTTAAATAATCGTTATCTAACTCCTTAGTTGCTGCTAATTTCAATGTCATTAGCTCGTCATCAATAGAAGGAGCATTGATGAAACCATCTTGCAATTGGTTTTCATACTCAGTACCTACAACACCGTACTTTTCATTTAGTGCTGAACTCCAACCCCAAGATAATGGACCACCGATTTGAATTAAATCGTAGTCTGAGTAATCAAGGTTATGACCAAAAGTCGCACCTGTATTACCGCCATCAAATACATAGCTTAAATCGTCTGCTACACCACGGTCATTACCACGACCAGTACCTGAGTAACTTTCTAGTGACCAGATATCACGTGTAACTTCTGAGTAACTTGCATCAAATTCTAACGCCCATGTCTCAGCAATGTCATACTCTAGGTTGAAACCTAAAGAAGTTAATTCAGCTTCACGCTCTTCGTAGTCATTACGTACTACAACACGCTGACCTTGTGTTGTGGCACCGGTAACAAAACCAGTTTCCGCATCAATCGTTGCAGATTCAGGAGAAATACTACCTTGACCCCATGCAAATGGAATTTCGATACCACGTAAGATTTTTTCATCTTTGAAATCTACGTATAGTGCATCAAACATCATTTTAAGGTTTTCAGTTGGCGCAGCTTCGATTACCAACATTGCAGAGTCACGTTCTAACGTAGAAGAACGAACGAATGGCTTAGCACCACCTAAAATTGAACCTTCTGAACCATCAGGATAGGTAAATGTAGGGAAGCCCCAAGAGTTCCAACGTTTTTCTTGGTTTGGAGAACTCATTGTTGAATAAGCAAATGCAACACCTAATGTGTCATCGTTGAACTTATCAATATATGAAAACGTACCACGGAAACCGTCGTCGTCACCATCTGGGTTTAATTTGTCAAAACTTGTTTGTTCATATTGACCATTGAACTGAATAACGCGCTCACTTTGACCTAGCGGGTTAATCGTTTGCATGTCAATTACACCTGCGATGCCTTCAGCTTCCAAACTCGCACTTGGCGTTTTATATACTGTAACACCACTCATGATTTCCGATGGGTAAAGATCGAACTCTACACCACGGTTATCACTGATAGAAACTTGTTCGCGACCATTGAAAGTAGTACCACTTTCATTTTCGCCGAAACCACGAATACTTACGCGACTTGCACGACCGTCAAGACGTTGTGCTGTTAAACCCGGAAGGCGAGCAATCGACTCAGCAATTGAAGAGTCTGGTAATTTACCAATATCTTCTGCTGAAATTGACTCAACAACTTCTGATGAATAACGTTTAGTGTTAATAGACTCTACAACACTGCGGCGAAAGCCTCGTACTTCAATAACTTCTACTTCATCTTCACCTTGTGCTGCTTGAGCTTCTTCCGCCGCCTGAGCATACATAGGTGCACTAACAGCCAAAAGGCCGGTAGAAAGCATGGCAAGTGTAACTTTGCTTGGCTTAAATTTTAACATGTAGGTTTCTCCCCCGTTCCATCCCTGTTGTTTTAATTTTTTCTCAGCATCCAGCTGACATGATGACTTTTGTATTTCAATATTTTATAGGTCCACCAAATATGATGGATAACCTAATATAAGTTGGTCAATTTTTTAAAAACATATATTGCATACGTATTCATGTTTATGCACTGGTGTGTGTAAATCGGGACCAATATTAATCATCGAAAATAAAATCCTAGCCACAGGCCGAATAATTTATTGCTGTTTTTCTGTCTGCCCTTGTACTAGATATAGTCCAAAACCCTTAATTACATAAGGTTTAACTGAAAATAAACTCGTTATATTTTGAAGCTGTCATCACTATTTATGCACTATATTTAGCTATGCTTGGTTAAAACAAAGTGGGGAAATTGGCAAGTTTGAATACGTATGCAACAGTGCCCCTAAAACTCAGGTCATTTTAATAAGATAGGAAAATTAAAAAGCTTAGTACCCATTTGTGAGTAGCTAAGCTTTTTATTAACGGTGAAGACAGTGAGTACTAATGTTTTTCGATAATGAGCTGTTGCGTGTTATTGGCTAACGAAAACTTGATGGTCAATATATTTTGCCCTTTTAACCAAAGTGCTCCCTCAGAAGCTAGAGAAAAAGCCCTTTCATTATGTAATATGGGAATATCACGTTGGTCACCCGAGACTATTTTAGGTGTTTGCTTCCAGCCCCTAATGTTTAGGGTCATCTCTCGGTTGGCAACTGAACGACGATATCCATTTCCTTCTGAATGAAATGAAATCGTTAATTGATTCTGCTGATAAACAGCGTTGAACTTAAGTAAATCAAACGCCTGCTCTTTTATACTATTAAGACTTATACCGTCGTCTTCATAAAGCTTACCTTCACCATGAACGATACTTTCGTGGTGATAATAATCCAAAGTTAACTCTTCACCATTATATTGCTTAGTGTTTGCCTGTTCCGCGGCCATAGGAATAAAGCTACCGGCTCGCACAAGTACAGGGATTATTTCTTTATTCACCGCATAATCGATATGCTGACCGCCAGTTATCAGCTGATCCGTCCAATAATCAAACCATAACCCCTTAGGTACATTGACCGACACAGACTGAGCTTCTGGCGCGAGTACCGGCGTCACTAAAAAGGCATCTCCCCATAAGAAGCTATGCTTTTCGTCAATGAGAGCGTGATTAGTTTCATCTTCAAACATCAAGGGACGCATCAATGGCATACCTGTTACTGAATTTTCATAAGCCAATGTGTAGTTATATGGCAATAATTTATATCTTAGCTTGATAAATTTTCGAACGATGGCCTTTGTTGCTTCGTCATGAAAAACAGGCTCAGGTGCAATAGCTTCTTGAGCATGCGGACGATATACCGGTTGAAATGCCCCGTATTGTAACCAACGCGTATACATTTCTGCGTCAAATGTCTCGCCACCGGCAAACCCACCTAGATCAGAGTGAGTATAAGCCAAACCTAACAGCCCCATTTGCAAGCTAAGTTCAACTTGTGGTTTTAAACCGCCCCACGAGCGACTAACGTCACCTGTCCATGGGATCATGCCAAAACGTTGGCTGCCGACAAATCCTGAGCGCATCATAATCATTGGGCGTTGATTAGGAGAGAACTTTTGGCTTTGTTGATAAACCATTTCAGCCCACTTATGCCCATAAACATTATGGATAGCATCACCCCTTACTCGCTTACCATTTGGTAAAGTATGCAAGATATCATCGGGTTGCACTTCCGGTTCACCTAAGTCACCCCACCAGCCAGTAACTCCTTGAGATGCTAATTGATGATAGGCCTCTCCAAACCAGTTATTCCCTTGCTCATTAAATACATCGACTAACCCTGTGTTACCAAAATAAAAATCAAATCGATAAGGTTCATTTTCTGCATTTAACGCTAATGCATCACCATCGACTGCTGACTGCCACTTGTTCGATGTTGTTAAAATAAAAGGCTCGGTTATAACAACGGTATTAACCCCTTTGCTTGCTAGCTTAGCAGTCATCTGTTCAGGGTTTGGGAAAGCTTCTTTATCCCAATCTAAGTTGCCCATATGACCTTTTACATCTTTACCAAACCAATATAAGTCAAGCACTATGGCATCAAGTGGTATATCGTCTTGTTCAAACTTAGCGACTGTCTCCATCACTTCCTGTTGGCTGTGGTAGCCAAATCGCGATGCAAAATTACCGAGCGCCCAGCGTGGAGGCATTGGTTGTTTACCAGTTAGATTGACATAGTTGTTTATCAAATTTGGATAGCTGCTGCCGACAGTCACAATATAACTTGCTCGCCCTGAAACTGCTTCAAATGACAGTTTATTGATATTCTCGCTATCTAAGTCCATTTGACCTGACGCTGAATTATCAAAAATTAAGGTATATTTCTTAGAAGACATGATTGCCGGCAGGCCGTAATACATTTGTCTCGACTCGGTTGTGTATCCGTAATGCGCTTTATTATAAAGAGGTAACTTGTGGCCACGCCTATCCATGCCGAGAACACGTTGACCACCGCCAAGCAGTTTTTCTTCATCATCGATTGAAAAATCGAACTGCAGCTTATTAGCTAAATCAATAAATTTATGTTGAGTTAATAGTAAATCTGAGCCGCGGTAAAATTGAATAGCCAACGACACTTTATCTATTTTCGCGATCAACTCTCCAGCATCCAAAACAAGCATCTCAGGCGTTTCATATACTTTGCCACCTTGTGCTCTGGCGTCCGAAGCAATGGCATAAGAAGGTAGCTGATAATGGTGCTTACTTCGATATGTGGTAGCAATAGAGGTTTGGTTATAAGGTTGAAGCTCTATAACTTGAAGCGCGCCCGATAAATCCGTGCCTTTTACGATTAACTTGCCTTGGTGTAGTTGATGACTTTGATAACCAGCGACTGCATTGAATGCAACAAACAAGAGTAAACCGATAATTGATGCTAAAGCCTTGTTAGCACTAAACCACATAAATACACCTTAAATAGTAAATAGAGCCAATCATTCTATGGACTAAGTCGCTATTTGGCGACCACAAAACGATTCTGTTACACAAGGTTATAGGTGAATACGTATGCAACTACTATGATTAGACCCTAGACCTTTTTACAGTTATCAACCAGTCTAAAAAAATAAAATGTGACATCAGGTATTCACGCCGGAACCAACTATGAATAAACGACACCTTATATTGCCACTGGCATTATTGGCCTCTGCCTGCCAACCTAGCGCCGACAATAACTCGACATTTTCAACTATTGCTCCAATTAACATCGATCAACAAAGTTCAGATTACGGTGCACACTGGATAGACGCCCAAACCATGCTTTTAGCAAATTCAGACGTTAACGGCAAATATGCTCTGGCGACAATAACGGGTAAAGGCCAACAAAATATCAAATTAGTGCCTAAAGCAATGCCACAATGGATAAAAGACAAGCATCCACATTTAGCTGAGTTTAAGGCATTTGAGGTTACTGCGTCATTAGACATGATTAAGCAATGGCTTAAACAACCACTGTTTATTTATGATAGCAATACAAATGCAGAGCAAGTTTCTGTATCTCGTGTTCAAATTGGCGAAGTTATTGATGACCTTTATACAAGTAACGAAAATGATGCCAATGAAATTGCAGACTTTGGCGCGACGGTAGGTAAGAACCAGATTTCAATTAAACTTTGGGCACCAACTGCCAACAATGTCAGTGTAAAACTATTTAACCAAGACAAATCGTTGGATAAAACGTTGGCTATGACTGAAGATACAAATTCAGGTGTTTGGCATCTTGATTTACCTAAAGCTACCGTAGGAAAATTTTATCAATATCAAATTGATGTATTCCACCCTGCAACTCTACAAGTAGAAACAATCACAACAACTGATCCATACTCTTTAAGTCTTTCAACCAATAGTAAGCACTCACAAATAATCAGTTTGGATGATGCAAGTACCCAACCACAAGGTTGGAGTGAACAAGCATTGCCTGAATTATCAGCTCCAGAAGATGCGATTTTATATGAAGTTCACGTGCGTGACTTTAGTGCGACAGATCAGCAGCTAAGTAATGAAGCGCATAGAGGTAAGTTCAAAGCCTTTACTGAAACAAATTCATCGGGAATGCAGCACTTGCAAACGCTAAAAAGTGCCGGGTTAAATCATATTCATTTATTACCAGCGTTCGATATCGGCACAGTCAATGAGGAGATAGATAAAGCGTTTGACTTAAACTCAACGTTGACCGATATCTGCCAGAGCCAGCCAAGTATCAGCATCTGTATTAAAGAACTTGATGGCACTATGTCGTTGGCCCAAGTACTTGAGAGTTTTGATCCTAAAACTGACGACGCACAAGCATTAGTGACTGAGCTAAAAACAGTAGACAAATACAATTGGGGCTACGATCCTTTTCATTATACTGTGCCAGAAGGCAGCTACGCCGTTAACCCTGATGGTAGTGCTCGTATTGTCGAGTTTAGAGAGATGGTACAACACCTTCACAATTTAGGGTTTCGCGTCATTATGGACGTAGTCTATAACCATACCCATCAAGCACGCCTAGAGCCAACAGCTGTTCTGGATAAAATAGTGCCAAACTATTATCAACGCTTACACCCGATAAGCGGCTTGATTGAACAATCTACCTGTTGTGATAATACCGCGACAGAGCGTGTCATGATGGAAAAACTCATGATTGATTCATTGGTTGTTTGGGCCCGTGATTATAAAATTGACGGTTTCCGTTTCGATTTAATGGGTCACCAGCCTAAAGATGCAATGTTAAGGGCCAGAGAAGCAGTTAGAGCGTTTGATCCTGACACTTATTTTTATGGTGAAGGATGGAATTTCGGCGAAGTAGCTAACAACCGCCAATTTGTACAAGCAAGTCAATTAGAGTTAGGCGGCACCGAAATAGGCACTTTTACAGACCGACTTCGCGACGCTGTACGTGGCCCTGGTATCAGTGTGCAAGGTGATGATATTCGCCGCAATCAAGGTATTGGTAATGGGTTAGCAACGGCACCTAATGAATTAAATAAAGGTAACACTGCTAATGCACCTGACTATTTATTATTGATGGATCAGTTACGTATTGGTCTAATAGGCAACCTCGCAAATTTCCCTATAACCGATCGATTAGATAATCAGGTTACCGGTAAAGACGTCCCTTATGGCAGTCAACCGACTGGCTATGCACTCGATCCAGCTGACACCATCAATTACGTTTCAAAGCACGATAATCAATCACTCTGGGATAATAACCAATATCGAAATGCCATTGAGCTCACGACAGAACAACGCGTTAGGCTACACAATCAAAGTCTATCTTACGCAATACTCGCTCAAGGGATACCATTTATACACATGGGTTCAGAGCTATTACGTTCAAAATCTTATTTAAGAGACAGCTACGATTATAGCGACTGGTTTAATCGCGTCGATTTCAACAAACAACAAAACTATTACCATGTTGGTTTACCACCAGCAGAAAAAGATCATGCAAACTGGCCACTAATTTCTTACCTAATAGAGCAAAATAAGGGCCGAGACATTCCATCGAGTGAAGATATTCAATTTGCTTCACGTATATTCAATGAATTTTTGGCTATTCGCAGCACTTCGCCACTATTCAAAATGACTAGCGCAGAGCAAATTACTAAGCGGATTAAGTTTTTAAACACCGGCAGTAATCAACAGCAAGGTCTAATCGCCATGCATATTAAAGACAACCAAACTGAACGCCAATTAGACAAAAAGTTTAGTGAAGTATTAGTGTTCTTTAATAGCTCGCCGAACAAGCAAACATTTTCCGTAAAAAATGCAGCGCGCTTTACCCTTCATCCTGTGCAGGCAAACGGCATTGATACGCAAACTAAACTCAGCACTAACAATGCTGGTCAATTTAGCATTCCAGCATTTACTACTGCTGTATTTATTAAAGAACGCACATAAGGGGAGTAGTCATGAATCCAAAATCAATAATCAGCAAAACTACCTATTTATTGTCGGCTATTTGCCTAAGCTTAAGTTGTACGACATCAGCAAAAAAGTATGAAATTGAACATTTAGAACCTGCTTTTTGGTGGGTTGATATGCAGCAAAAAGAGCTGCAACTACTTGTTCACGGTGAAAACATTAGTGAGCTATCACCACGAATAAATAGCGACCAAATCATCTTAAAAAAAGTAAATAAAGTTGATAACCCCAACTATTTATTTTTAGATATTATTGTCCGCGAAGGCACCTCTCCTCACACCATTAATATCGAGTTCTTGGAAGGAGATAAAATTGCTACTAATTACCAATATCAATTAAAAGCAAAAAACAAAAATCATGCTGCGGATGTAAGCTACAGCAGTAAAGATGTTATTTACCTCATCACACCTGATCGTTTTGCTAATGGTGATAAAAGCAATGACAAAGTACCTAGCCTAACAGAAGGTTTAGACAGGCAACATCCTGGAGGCCGACATGGTGGAGATATTCAGGGTATCATTGACCGCTTAGCTTATATAGAAGATATGGGGTACACCCAGCTATGGCTTAACCCGGTTATTGAAAATAATCAGCCCAATTATTCCTACCACGGTTATTCTGCAACCGACTTTTATAATGTTGACGCGCGCTATGGTGACAATGCACTTTATAAAAAGCTCTCAGATGAAGCGCAGAAGCGCGGCATAGGGTTAATCATTGATATCGTGCTCAACCATGGCGGCTCAGGTCATTGGTGGCATAACGACTTACCGATGGCGGATTGGTACAACAATCAAGGAAAGGCCTATTTAGGCACAAACCATAAGCGTGAAGCACTGCACGACCCTTATGCTGCAGACATTGATGCACAAACTTTTTCAGATGGCTGGTTCGTGCCGACAATGCCAGATCTCAACCAGAAAAACCCTTTCATGGCAAAATACTTAATTCAAAACACCTTATGGTGGATTGAATTTGCCAATTTATCAGGCATTCGAGTAGATACATATTCATATCCAGATAAAGCGTTTTTAAGTGAATGGACTAAGCGTGTTACTCAAGAGTATCCAAACATTAATATTGTTGGCGAAGAATGGACGACAAACCCTGCGATAGTTTCATATTGGCAAAAAGGTAAACAAACACCTGACGGTTATCAATCATACTTGCCAAGTGTTATGGACTTTCCAATCCAAGATGGTTTAGTGAAATCGCTTAAGAATAAAGAGAATTGGAATACCGGATTAAATGAATTGTATCGAGTATTAGCAAATGACTTCTTATATCCTGCCCCAGATAACTTAGTCATATTTCCTGATAACCATGACATGAGTCGTATTTTTACTCAGTTAGATGAAGATTATGAACTTTTTAAAATTGCCATGACCTTTATGATGACCACTCGCGGCATACCGCAAATATTCTACGGAACAGAGATATTAATGAGTAACCCTGGCACTGACGATCATGGAGTAATTCGCACCGACTTTCCAGGAGGTTGGCCAACAGACAGCATAAATGGCTTCACTGGCAAAGGCTTAACCAACCGACAAAAGTCAGCACAACAGTTTATGAAAAAATTACTTAACTGGCGCAAAAACACCCCAACGATTCATCAAGGAAAACTAATGCATTATGCGCCAGAAAATGGTGTATACGTTTATTTTAGGTATGACGAGTACAGCAAATATATGGTAGTTATTAATAAAAATACTGAGGCGACAGAAATCGATATGTCACGTTTCAGTCAAATGTTAGGGAAGGCTAAGTCGCTTAATCCTGTTCTTAACAACAGACCTATCACTATTGAGCAAACCATGATAATGCCTGCTAAAACAGCGACTATCTATCAAGTGCACTAAGAGGCAATCTTGTTGATACAAAAAGGCCAGCTATCAAGCTGGCCTTTCTATATTTCGTCATGCAAGCCTATTGGCTTAGCTCATTACGTTATTTTCTTAATAAGTAATATATTAAATCTTTGTATTGCGCCATGCTGGTAATTCGCCCGGTTAATGGTTTGTATTTGCCATTAATGATTAAAGTAGGAACACTTTTTTCACCGGCGGCTCTTACAAGTTCAGTATTTTTTAATGTTTCTTCTAACATCATGTCCATACTGAAACTATTAAATGTGCTATCAAACATAAACTCACTACCACCGAGTGAAATAAACAATGCACGAATGTCTTCTACCGTATCAAAGCTTTGCTTTTGCTTTTGAATGCGTTCAAAAAGTGCTTTAACCACTTTGTCTTTCATACGCATTTTTTCAGCTGTAATTACTGCCTTAGTCAAAAGCTTTTCTGCGGCAGGATCTTGTCCTTCAACACCATCAACATGGTTCTTTACAAATTTTGCACGGCGCGGCATGCCACGCTCTAGTTCTTTCATAAAGCTTTGCTGGCTATAACATGGAGCACAGTGAAATGAAAAATACTCTCTAATTTCTTTTTGCTTAGCTTTTGGTGTATCGAGCACACGATAATGCCTGCCTTCAATAAACTCTTCAGCAAACAATGGAAAACTTAGAAAAAAAACTACGAAAATAAATGAAAACAGCTTAAACGGCATGTTTAAATCCTTTTATCCTCAAACTACGGGGAATCGGCTTTTTTAGAGCCATCATTCTAATGATAAGTGATATTTGCAATAGATCAATAAAAAACTGTGTATTTTTTCAACACTTAGGTAAATGACAGGTTAACCTGTTAACAAAATTATTGTTCGATTACCCTTTAACAACTCTATTCCTCCCCATCGATTTAGCCTGATATAACGCCTTGTCTGCACGTGCTATTGCTGTATCAAGTGACTCTGAATCAGTACATTTCGCAACACCAATACTTACTGAGAGCGGCATAGTAATATTGCCCTTAGAAATGCTTAGTGTCGCAACTTCTTTGTTTAACCGCTCAGCTACCTCTAACGCCTTACCGATATCAATTTCAGGCAATATAACTAAAAACTCCTCTCCACCAATACGACCAAAAACATCCTGCTTTCTTAGTGTCGTTTTTACTTTTTCGACCACCATTTTTAGCGCGTTATCACCGACATCATGTCCTAATGTGTCATTAACTTTCTTAAAGTGGTCAATATCGAACACCATCAGCGACAATTCATAGCCAAGATTAAGGTGTTGATTAAGGAGAACCTCTCCTTGCTCAAAACAGTGTCGTCTATTGGCAATGCCGGTTAGGTAGTCAGTTTGAGCGCTATACTTGAATGCTCTTCGCGTTTTAACCAAATGATGAATAAACAAAATGGCACCTAAAAGTACGGCCAGTACCAAGCTCAATGACAAGTAAACAATGCTATTTTTATTTTGTTGCTCGGAAAGCATTAAGCTATTAATTTCCAACGTTTGTTGCAGCACTTTATTATCTAGCGTCAACAAGTTTTGGCTATTAATGAAGGTAGCAGCTTCACTGGACTGTTGAATAAACTGGCGACGTTTAATCGACTCATTTCTTGCCTCTAGGTAAAATATATTGGCGGCCTTTTCAATGTTTCCAGCTAGATACTCTTTAATTGCTGAGGTCACAGTTAATAAGGGTTTTGCGTTAGGAAACTCATTTTCGTAGTTGGCCAAAATTCGTTTTACATCATCAAACCGTCCTAAGACATATGCTGCTTCACTCTGTTTTTCATAGCTAATTTTGACAAAATACTTTTCATTGGTCTGTGCCTTCCTTGATAACGCTTCCCCGAATGACTCGTACGCCTTCAAATACTCTTCTTTCGCAAGGTCCAATAAACCTTTGTTGAAAAATGAGAAAAAATAAAAATCAGGGAATTCAGAATGGTTTTCAGCAAGCATAAATAACTGATTTACATGCCCTTGAGCGGCCTTCATATCTAAACGCTGAATCGATATGCTCACTAAGGTATGTTGCATATTAAACATATCTGCATAATCGTTATCGAGCTTCCAATAATCGTATGCCTTAGTTAAGTATTCGTAAGCTTTATCATAAAGCTGATTTTTGTTGTAAAGATGGCCCAACGCGTTATAAATCATGCTATACAAGTTGTTTTCAAGGTTATTTTGTTTGGCAGTCGCTATTGCCTCATCCAGCAATGCAATTCCTTGTTGGAGTTGTTCTGGCTTATCGGCAAAACAAAAGGCGTTTTGCACCAAAAACTTAACGGTTAAACTTTTTTCTTCAGGCAAAGCACGAATAAGTTCTAGCGCTTGCTTCCTATCACCACAATAATCTTTTGCCTGATATGTTTTAAGGTATTGCATATAAGATCGCTCAATATAAGCGAGTGGTAAATCAGTAGTCAGCGGCAACTGGTTTTCTTCAAATATACGAATTGCATTAGTGAACGACTGGTAAGCATTATCTATTTCATTACTCTTATCTTGCGCCATGCCCAGCATATGCCAATATTTGACTTGTTCGAGCAAAGAAAATTCAGCACTTACTTTTTGATGTGAAAGTAAAAAAATACGCAGTTCATTTGCATCCTCAATAACACTAGCTTTCTCATTCATTCTATCAAACTCTTGCGTAGCAAAAGCGCCAAAAGGCATACCAATAACCAACACCAGTAAGAATACTTTAAGCATATGATGATCAAAAAAAGTAAAGGATACATTTAATTATAACGTCAAATTTCATATTCCCTAGCCACCAATTCATTTAATCTGTTTCTTGCCAAAATATGAATACGTATGCAAGTTCACTTCCTAAAGACGGTTAAGTTGTAAGCTATCAGAAACAATAAATACAACAGATATCTATCATGAGAAAAAAACAATATATAATGCTTATATTAGGCATTTTTGTCGCTGCTAACCTGTCAGCACAAAATTTATCAATAACTTCACCTGATGGTCACCTTAAACTAACCGTCGCGGATAAAGACAAAGTAACTTATCAACTTAGCTATAACGGCAACTCTGTTATTGAACAATCTTCATTAGGTTTGTCATTTAAATCTGCCCCTGCGTTTGACGAAAGCTTCAAAATAGCGAGCCACAAAAAAAACAGTCAAAAATCTACATGGCAGCAGCCTTGGGGTGAACGAAAAAATGTAATCGACAATCACAATGAACTATTAGTTACGTTTAGTTCGAATAGAAAGAAAGCTAGCAAATACCAAGTAAGGTTTCGTTTATTCAATGATGGTTTGGGCTTTCGTTATGAAGTAGCTAAACAAAAAGGCTTAAGTGATAAAATAGAAATCACCAGTGAAGACACGCAATTTAATATCGCTAAGGCTGATGGCGCAACCGCATGGTGGATACCTGCTCGAGGCTGGAATCGCTATGAATATGTTTACAACACGAGTTCATTTAACTCAATAGACCGTGTGCATACTCCTTTTACTTTTAAGAATTCAGAAGGAATTCATGTCAGTATTCATGAAGCAGCGCTTGTAAATTATGCTTCCATGACCTTAAATCAAGGGCGCTTTGGAGAATTGGAAGCCGACTTAACGCCTTGGTCTGACGGCATAAAAGTTAAAACATCTGCCAATTTCAAAACACCTTGGCGCACCGTTCAAGTTAGTAAAGACGCAATTGGATTATTAAATTCTGATCTCATATTAAACCTCAATGAACCCAACAAATTAGGCGACGTCTCATGGGTTGAACCGGGTAAATACGTCGGTATTTGGTGGGGCATGCATATTAATGAAAATACTTGGGGCAGTGGCGAAAAGCATGGCGCAACTACAAAAGAAACTATGCGTTACATGGATTTTGCCGCCAAGTATGGGTTTAGTGGTGTATTAGTTGAAGGTTGGAATATCGGTTGGGATGGCAGCTGGTTCCACAACGGCGACGTATTTAGCTTTACCAAAAGTTACGATGATTTTGATTTAGCAAAAGTGTCTGAATATGGTTTACAAAAAGGTGTTCGCCTTGTCGGCCATCATGAAACTTCAGGTAGTGTGACCAACTATAGAAACCAAATGCAAGATGCATATGACTTATATGCTAAACACGGCGTCGCTCAAATTAAAACGGGTTATGTAGCCGATGGCAGTGACATCAAACGTATCGATGACCAAGGTATAACTCGCTATGAGTGGCATGATGGTCAATTTATGGTTAATGAGTACTTACATTCAATTACTGAAGCAGCTAAACGTAAAATTAGCATTAACACCCATGAGCCAGTTAAGGCAACAGGGTTGCGTCGTACCTACCCTAACTGGATAGCAAGAGAAGGTGCTCGAGGTCAGGAATTCAATGCCTGGGGCACACCACCAAACCCTCCAGAGCATACCGCTATATTACCTTATACTCGTTTATTAGGTGGTCCGATGGACTTTACACCAGGCATCTTTGATATGAGCTTTAATGGACTTGGCGATAAAAGTAACCGTCCACAAACTACTTTGGCTAAACAACTAGCGTTATATGTAGTGTTATATAGCCCTATTCAAATGGCAGCCGATTTACCACGCAACTACGAAGCGAATATGCCAGCATTCCAGTTTATCCGTGACGTGCCAACTGACTGGCAAGACAGTATCGCGCTTGCCGGTGAAATTGGTGACTATGTAGTCTTTGCTCGTCAAGAAAGAGACGGCCAAGATTGGTATTTAGGTGCGTTAACAGACGAAAATGCTCGAGAAGTTGAGGTAAATCTAGGGTTTCTGGCTAAGGGAAAAACTTACCAAGCACAAATTTATCGTGATGGTGATAATGCTGAATGGAAGAACAATCCATATGACATTGCTATCGAGAATAAACAAGTAACATCTAAAGACAAACTAACACTTAAATTAGCGACCAGTGGCGGTACAGCTATTCGCTTCAAAGCACTAGACTAAAACGGTAATTTTGACGAATAGCGTAGTTAAAATATGCTATTCGTCAATACCTTAAAAACAACATTGAGCAAAAGGCTAAAGGTTTCCTGCCAAGAAACATAAAATTAACGGCGTTAGAAAAGTATCCATCTATCAATCACTAGGCTGCCAAACAAACTTCATTCCAATGGTCCTTCCTATGATTTGAGGTGCATCTTCATCAGCTGTAGCGTACGCAATTTCATCTGTTAAATTTTCACCGTAGACTGCCAACGAGATTTCTGGAGAAAGCTTGCTCGAAAAACTAAAGTTCCAAAGAAAATAGCTATCGCGTTTTACTTCACCTGTTCCAATATGCTCTTGATTAAGGGCCCAAATGAAGTCATTTTCTAAAGTGTGATCTTGCCAATACCAATGAGTCGACCAACTAACTTTTGCTGGCATAATATCAGATAAGTTTTCATCGTCATTATTTTCACCAAACTGGCGTTGCGCTGAAAAGTCTAACTGCAAACTATCATTAACTTGCCAATTCACTTCCAATTCAGCGCCATATAAGTCTGCTTGCGCTAAGTTTCTATAGCTTCTCACATTATCTGCAATGTGATAGCGCTCAATATAATCATCAAGTTGGTAATAATAGGTTGCAAAAGAAGCTGATAAATTTGATGACAAACTCAATCGCCCTGACAATTGCGCCCCTAAACTACGTTCAGGTAACAAGTCAACATTGCCAATGGTAGTGCCTCTGGGAGTCTCCCCTGAAAAAAATAGCTCTGACAATGTTGGAAAACGAAACCCCGAAGCAAACTCAAGTTGCAAAGAGTGGCTATCTATCGGCATAGCAATGGAAAAGTTAGCGCTAACGTTATTATCTATTTTTGACTGGTTATTAATAAACTCTGTTTGATGAATATAGTCATAGCGCACGCCTGCACTTAACTGTAGTGATTTTATTTGCCAATACCAGTCGCTATATAACGCAAGGTTATCCTGCTGACCATCAACTAGCTGTGTTGCATAATTAATGGAGCCATTAAATGCTTGCTCTTCCTCACTTATGCTAACGCCACGGCGCGACGTCCAATCAAGTCCAATACGACTGTCTTCTGTAATCAGCGGAAACTTCCACAAAACTAAGCCCCCCAAAGTATGTCCTTGATAAGCAGTTAAATTTCTGCCACTTTTAATTCGTAACGTGTCTGTATCCCAATTTTGATAGTGATGGTACAGTTTTAAAAACCAATCTTGCTGATGCGTCACAGATAGCTGAAAAAGACTATGGTTATCTTCTGGGTAGTTAACAACTTGTTCATCTGGGTATAGCGATGAACTTTTGCCAATATTGTTCCCTAACGTTGGCAACCAGCTACTCTCAACCAAGTAGCTTTGATACTGTTGTCGATATTTAAATAACCCTGAAATTTGTTCAAACGCTGTGTTTAACGTTTTTCCATTTGAAGACTCCGCATTATTTGCTTTTTGATACGCTAATCCATATTGCCAGTACTCGTTGCCATAAAGTCCGGCAATATTCTGTCTTTGATCATTCGTTTGAAGGCTATAAGTTATCTGCTTATTATCAAAGTCACTTGCAACTAAATTAATAACGCCTCCCATTGCTTCAGAGCCATATAAAGTCGAAGCTGGGCCTGTTTGTATGTCAACTCGATCGATAAAAAATGGATTAATAAACGACGCGGAATTTCCTGCTCGACGATCTGTAATAATAGGGACACCTTCTACTTCCGTGCGAATACGTGCCCGACTAAACCCTCTAATACTATAGCTTTGTAATAAACCACCTTGCCCTACTAAGCTAATACTAGGATGTTGAGCCATATAATCAGCCATGGTCGGCTTAATCGTTGTAGCATTGGCAATATCTTCACTATCAATATTATTAACTAACAGCTTATTGCTTAATAATTGATTTGACTTAGCGCGAACCTCAATTACTTCAAATTGCTCGTTAGCAAGCAACGGTAAGCAAATTAACCAAGCCACTAACGCTGTAATTTTCGAGGTCATAAGTAAATAAACGAAGGTTTTATTAAGAGGAGATGATGCGGCATTCTACTTAAAATAAATCGGCTCGCCTAGGGGCGAGCCGATGAATGACGGGTATAATGAGCTAAGTTAAAAATTATAACTGCCACGCATAGCTAAACTTCGTAAAGATACTGCGCTGATCACGCTCTAGACTATCTAAGTTATCATCCTGAAATCCACCATCGGAATAGCCGATAAAAAATAGCGTTTGCGGATTAATTTTGTACGAATAAATTAACTGGGTAGAAAAGTAGCGTTCAGTGCTTTCAGGTCGATCTTCGATATCATCATATTGATATAAATCTGCGTTTCGATCGATATCGGTGTATTGAATTACGAGTTTAAGCAAACTACGCATATTAAACTGATAGTTAAGACGAAAATCGACTTGGTTGGCAGTAAACAGACGACCTTGGTCAACATCAAGCTCCATAAAATTGTAAGACACATCAAGTTTAATATGTTGATTGGCATCCCACCTAATGCGCGGTTCTAGAACTAACACATCACCTAATTGGGTGTTGGCAAAATCAATTTGGTCGCCAATACGGAAAAAGTTCATGATGTCTAAGCCAGCAATAGGCGTAAATTCTGCGAACATCATAAATTGTGTTTCATCAAAGTACTGTTCGTCGTAAAAACGCTCGCGAGTCACCACACCAAAATTACTGAAGAATTGCATTTTCCCTTGTAAATTTCCGTGAATCTCATATTCTTCCTCAAGTAATTTACCTGATTGGTCATAAGTTTTATCCCAATCGCCAAATACTCCCCAACGATTTAGCCAGTCGTCATTTTCACCATACCAAGTGTAACGCCCACCAACGACCGCTTGCTCGTAATCTACTTTAGATGTAAACCCCAAGTCGGAGCGGAAGTCTTCACCGACATTTCGATAAGAAGCCCTTAAGTTATAATCACGTGTATTGTGGTCATATCGTAAACTTACCGCGTGATCTTGCTGATTATCATCAACTTCAAAGTCTTCTTGCACAAACTCTGGATTTTTTGAATCAGCAAACGCAAAATTTACACGTACGCTATCAGCATCAGTTAACCACAAATTGCTATCAATAGACGCCAAAGTATTGTGATAATTGGTGGCCGTTCGATGCGTCACTAACACGCCAACACTATTGCGTTCACCAACATCCATCTTATAGCGAGCAATAGCTAGTTCGGATTCACGCTCAAGCTCAGCAATATCAGAACCTTGAGCACCTGGAATTAAAAAGTTTGTATTGTTGTCGTTTGCTACTAGCACGCCGTAACTGTGTCCATTATTTTTACCGGTAAGCTTTAACCCGACATCTGGCTCAGCAATATTTCGCGTATGAACAAAATTAAAACCCGTGGTATCAAAATACGAAGCGCCATCTAAGAAAAACGGTCGTTTCTCAGGATAAAAAAGTGAAAACGTATTGTTAACATCTAACTGACTTGCATCAGCTTCAACCTGAGAGAAATCTGGATTTAATGTGGCATTTAACACAATATCCTGCGTAATACCCCAACGAATATCTAAGCCCGGCTCAACTTCTATATCGCCTTCATCCCAATCACCTGGAACTTCAGGTTTATCATCAAAACGTGACATGGTTAATGTGGGCGTAAGCTGGAAGTTATTACTCGGCTTTACAGTTTCAAAACCAATGATTTGATCAAATTGGCAAAGACTGCATTTTAAATTACGGTCGTTTTTATAAGTCGCCATTTGATGGCGGACATCTCTAGGATAATTACGCCAACCAGCAATGTTCCATATTACTGGACCATCGTGTTCAGGAAACCTTAAGGCGCTAAATGGAATAACCATTTCGACAACATAGCCAAAATCAGTAATTTGTCCGCCACTCTCCCAAATAGCATCCCATGAATCGTCTTCATCCCAGCCATTACTATCGTCCATCCGCATATCAGCTTGGGCGCCTAACGGGTTAACAAAAAACTCATAGCCACTGCGTTCATCATTAAAGGTGTCGATAATTATGCCAATGTTATCATCTCGCCATAATGCATCTCTGTCTCTAAGCGAGGCACGAATGTTTTCTGGATTAGGATCAAAAGCCTTGAACGCCACATGTAACGCCTGACCGTTTTCGTACAAATACATCTCTGTTTTTACCGGAGCTGGTAGGCCTTCACCTGGTCGATTTTCATATTTTAATTCCATCATCAAAGCCTCGGACCAAACGGACTCATCCATTGCTCCATCAGCTTTTATCGGTACGTCAATATGTGGTAATTGAAATTGATTTTTTTGTTCGGCAGCAAAAACAGCCGTACTAAAAAATACAGCAGTAATCAGTATAGATTTGAGTGTCATAATTTTATTTTTATAGTTATAACGAATTCCATTCGTCATAGATTCCATTTCTTCTTAGTGTAAGACTTAAGTCGCTACTAAGTGTTTAATGGTTTATGAGCAAATGTAACAAGGTGTGTAATGCCTATAATATTAGGCCGATAAAAGGCTAAACATCGCTATATGTTACCACCTGATTCTTACCTTGATGTTTAGCTTTATAAAGCGCTTTATCTGATTGTACATATAATGTTGCGCGATCTTGGCGTGATTCATCAAGCGCACTAATACCAACGCTAACGGTTATCTTTACTGTATCTCGACTTTCTGTAGTAAACAGTGCTTGTTCAATATTCTCTTTTAATCGTTCGGCAATTGTTGCCGCTTGTTTGACGTCAGTTCTTGGTAAAATGCAAAGAAACTCTTCACCACCAATACGACCCACTATATCACCTACTCTCAAGGTTTCTTGAGTTAGCTGAGCTACTCTGAAAATCACTTCATCGCCAAACGGATGGCCGTATTGATCATTAACCTGTTTAAAGTCATCAATATCAAACAACAAAATGGCTAACTCTGATTGCTTGTTTTGACTATTAACGACTAAGCGATCTAAGCAATCAAAAATATAGCGTCGGTTATAGCTGCCAGATAATGGATCTGTGATAGATAAAGCAAAGATCTTTTTATTGTTTCTGTACTGGTTAATAACAATTGCCAAAATAAGTATTAGCACGATAACCGCTACAACAATAAAATATATTTGTTGGCGGTTTTCGCTTTCCTGTTCGGCAATTTGTAATTGTTGAACCTTATTGCGTTGTTGCAATAGCGACACTTCGATATTCTGACGCTCCAATTCCATCGCAGCCCGAACACGTATTAATTGTGTGGAAGAATTCTTGATAAGAAATTGCGTATATCGCTGATAGTAGTCTTGTAAAAACACATACCCGTTTTCAAAATCACCTTGAGCAAATGCTAACTGCCCTCTTAGCTTCTTAGTTTCTAACGCCCATTTAGTATCGGTAAGTTCAGGTAATTTGGCAAAAATACTTTCAGCCATTTCAATACTTTGTTTAGCATCATCAAGCTGCCCCAAAGTGATGTAGCATTGGGCACGCTTTTTATAAAGTTCAGCATCATAGTCAACTTGTCCTTTCAGGTTTAATGCCTTATCGATTACTTCAAGTGCGTGTACACAGTCACCTTTTTCAGCATAGGTCATACCTAAGCCGTACGCACCAAAATAGCTGATTTCTTTATTGGGCGTATATTCAATTCTATCCATGTATAGAGAAAATTTATCAATCGCTAGATCATATTTTTTCATATATCGGTAAGTAGAAGCCAAACCATAAATGGCTTCAACAACATAAGGCTTGTATCCTAAACGTTCATAGGTATCTAACGCTCGGTTGTAATGCTCAATAGACTTTTCATATTCATTCATATAGCCATAGACAGCGCCATAGGTTTCGTTAATCACTGCAATTAAAAAATGATCATCTAAGGCAAAGGCTTCAACATACGCTTCTTGCAAATCTGCAAGTGAAGTTTCATATAACTCAGTTAAGCTTAAGGTGTAGGCTAAGTAATGTTTGGCTTGGGTATAAACGTAATTTAAACTATTACGTTCGGCTAACGCCATTGCTTTACGAAAATATGCTGCAGCTTCTTCATATTTGCCGTTTCTTTCTGCCACTAAACCAGCAAATGAGTTAAAAGCAGCAACAACTTCTGGCGGCGAATCAGGCGTTAATCTCGACTGAGCATAGGTAACCGTTTCAGAAAATTTATCGTGAAAATAAAGGAGGGTTTCTGCTTGGGCCTTTCTATATAGCAGCCACAAATAAGCTTCATCTTCTAACTGATCTTTATTTTTTTCAATTTCTAATAGTTGTAGATATACAGGATAAGGATTACGATTAATATCATTGGCAATAGATTTGAAGTGCTCAACGGTGAAACTATTAGCTTGTATACTAAATACTTGAGCAAATAAGAATAAGCTAAAAACTACTCTACACCACACGACTCAATACTTCCTTGCTATCAACACGTTACTTTAAATTATTTTAGCATATGACAACTTTATGATGTTGAACTTTTGAATAATTTTTCGTCTACTCGTTCAATAATTGTTTCAAGTGTTTAATTGTAATGTTATGGAAGTGCCCAATGAGAGAGTTTATTAACTTCGTTTCCTTATTTATAAGCAACTTAAAACCTTTACATCGTTTAAACGACTAATTCGGTGGTTATTTAAGCCTTATATTCTACAATTACATGGTGTCAACGTTATTCAAAATGGAGCAGTAATATGAATACAACACTTAAGTACTTGGCAATTCCGCTAAGCACTCTTTTTCTTATTTCATGCGGTGGCGGAAGTAGTAATAATAATAGTAATAACGACGATGTAGTAATTGAGCCTCCTCCCCCTCAAAACACCAGTTTTAATCTCAACATCTCAGATGCTCCAGTCGATGATGCAGAAGCGGTTGTCATTACCATCGAAAGTGTCACCTTTAAACGTGAAGATACGGATGATGTTGTCTTTGAAACGTTTAATAACGAAGCAGAAGGAATTATTGACGCCGATACCGTTACTATTGATCTACTGCAATATCAAGGTAATGACCAGTTCACTATTTTAGAAGGTAAAGAAATTCCCCCTGGCACATATGAACAGACCATTATAGAAGTGTTAGACGAAGATTTGGAGTTATCCTACGTTACTGAAATTGGTGGAGAAAACAAATCAATTAAAGTGCCCAGTGATAATCTAAAACTTGGCGGTGTGACATTTTCTGAAGGTGAAGAAAACCAAGCATTTACAGTTGAATTTAGTTTACGTAAGTCAATGACATACAAACCAGGGCCCGATGAATATAATTTAAAGCCAAGTGGTGTGAGAATAGTAGAAACGAGTAACACTGGAGTTTTAAGTGGAACGGTAGATATAGATGTCATTAATCAAGATTTAAATTGTCTTAATGACAGTCACATAGTCTACTTGTATGAAGGTCATTCGCTTTCAGAAAATTTATTAGTAGATAGCTTTGACAATGAAGAAAATGACGCTCCTGAAAATGCGATTGTACCTTTTGATGCCGTTGCACCTGCTTTTGATAATGACACCAATAGCTATCGCTATGAAATTGGCTTTATTCCAACCGGTAACTATACGGTCGCTTACGCTTGTAATACAGGTGAAGAAGGGGATGATCCAGAAGACTATGATGAAATAATGATTCCCAACCCTTCAGGACAGATAAGTGAGATATCAATAACCAGTACTGAAACAACTATTCACGACTTCCCTATCTTATAAAAAAATGCACTGTTTGGCTCATCAAGACAAACAGTGCATAACATTATAACTTGTCGTCTGTGTCATCACCGATTTTGTCCCACGTTCGGTGCTCAAAATCACTGGCATCATGGCGCTCTCTTAACTGTTCAGCAGGATCGCCCCATGCTCGATTCACCATACGCCCTCTTTCTACTGCAGGTCTATTACCCACTTGTTCAGCCCAGCGGACAAGATTCTTATAAGATGCCACATCTAAAAATTCAGCTGCATCATATAATTTACCTTGAACTAACACCCCGTACCAAGGCCATATTGCCATATCAGCGATAGTATATTGATCACCACACATATATTCATTGCTTGCTAAGTGCTTATCCAGTAAGTCTAGTTGGCGCTTAATTTCCATGGCAAATCGATTAATCGGATATTCAAATTTCTCCGGCGCATAAGCATAAAAGTGCCCAAAGCCGCCACCTAAATATGGTGCACTGCCCATTTGCCACATTACCCATGAAAGACACTGTGCACGTAGGCCCGTTTCTGTTGGTAAAAATGCTCCAAATTTTTCAGCTAAATAAATTAATATTGCGCCAGATTCAAACAGCGGTGTTCCGTCTCCTTCACTCCTATCAAAAAGCGCAGGAATTTTAGAGTTAGGGTTTACCGAAACAAAGCCGGAACTAAACTGATCGCCCGCCATAATATCAACAATAAAAGCATCATATTCAGCACCAGTAAAACCAGCCGCCAATAACTCTTCAAGCATTATAGTAACCTTCACGCCGTTAGGAGTCGCTAACGAATAAAGTTGAAGTGTGTGCTTACCAACAGGCAGTTCTTTATCATGAGTTGCCCCTGAGATTGGGCGATTTATATTGGCAAACTTCCCGCCGCTTTCACTATCCCAAGTCCACACTTTGGGCGGTTCATATTTTGATGCTGACATGTATTTTTCCTTTTATTTGCTATGTATTTACCATACTCGAATTAAGAACTTAATATCACTAAAAAACTTTCGCTACTTCGCAATAAAATAGTCGAAAGATGATTGTTCTGAATTTAAAAAGGATGTTTATAGGACAGGTGGCAAGGCCGAGATTAATAACACACCTGATTTCGACCAGCGTTTTTCGCTTTATATAACGCTTTGTCTGCACGTTCGACAATATCGAAAACATTGTCATTAACTTGATACTGTGAGACGCCAGCGCTTACTGTTTGGATACGGTTAGTCGGAAAGGTTGTTGCCGCTATTTCAGATTGTATTTTATTAGCAAGTTTAACCCCGCCTTCAAGATCCGTTTCAGGGCAAAGTATTAGAAACTCTTCTCCACCCCAACGTGCTGCGATATCCGTTTTCCTAATACTCTTTAGAATAACGTCGGCTATTTGCTTTAATACCTTATCACCAGCATTATGTCCCAACTGGTCGTTCACTTCTTTGAAGTTGTCAGCATCGAGAATAATCACGCAAAACTCTTTGTGATAACGATTAGTACGTCTTAACTCTACATTAATTTCTTCTGATAATTTAAAGCGATTATAGAGCCCTGTTAAGTGATCTGTTACTGCACGCTCTTCTTGCTGAAGCCGATTAGCAATCTCTTCTTGAACTTGCTTTTCTAATTCTAACTTTAATTCTGAAAGCTCAGTTACATCAGTCGAGAACCCGATATAGCTGGTCATTTCTCCATTTTCGTCAAACAGAGGGATTTTGGTCGACCAATAGTAACGTTTCTCGCCTGTAGGCGTAATAAAGTGCTCTTCACCGACTTGCTTTTGTTGTGTCGAAAAGACTTCTTCGTCCATTTTCGTAAAGTCTTGGCTACTCTCCGGAAACAGCTCAGAATGACTTTGCCCCAAAATTTCCTCTTCTGATAAACCAAATATTTCCGCTGTTTTACTGTTTATATATTGAAAACGAAAGTCTCGATCTTTCTTATAAACAAACGCATCAATATTCGACAAAATAGAATCAAGCATTGCATTACTATTTTGCAGTTTAATCTCCATTTCTTTGCGTTCAGTAATGTCTGTTGAAACACCAAACATACCGACAATCTCGCCAGCATCGTTCCTAAGTGGTTTTTTCACTGTCATAAAATAAAGTGCTTCACCAGTCTCAGCAATTATATTGCGTTCTTCTGCTTCAATCGTCTCACCAAGATCGAGCACTTTTCTATCATTACGTTTTATGTCATCTGAGTGTTCTAAAGAAAAAAAGTGACTATCATCCAAGCCAATAATTTTTTCCAATGGCTGATTAAATAGTTGGCAAACCAGTTCATTAGCATAAGTATAATTGCCCGCTAAATCTTTTATAAAGACGTAAGCACCAATATGGTCAAGCACAGAGCGCATTGCCACTAATTGGTTTTGTAAGTCTTCACCATCTAAATTTAATCGATTTGCCATATATCGAAGTTGGCCTTTTGTTAACTATTAGTAACTTCACAGTAACAAAGTCATTCTTTTAAATATAGCCTACTTTTCACGTTAATCGCCGCGCTTTTATTACATAGCGTTGTTCACTCTCTCCACCAGCGTCATTAAACGGATAGCAAGTGATTAACACTAAGCTTTCTTCCTCAACGGTTAACTGCTCGTTTGTACTTGCATCAACAATGTCTATTGCTTCAACAATGTAGAGTTGGCCTCGGCCATCTTTGTCAGTTAATGAAATAATGTCTTCCATATACACCTCCGACAGAAAAGAAAAGTGGCTATCACGATGGCCAGCAACAACAAACGGAAGTGAAATGTTGGGTCGATTAAACGGTGCAACAGCACTGGCAGAAAAAGCAAGCGAGGTTGCATCGCCGCCGTTTAGCACCACCATGTCTTTTTGAATACGTTCAAAACTAAGTGCTGCGATGGCGTGGGTGTCTGCCCACGGCCAAGGTTTTAACGGCTTACCAGTTAATTGAAATTGTTGCCAGCTATGGTGAATTAATTGCTGAGATAACCAAGCTTTAGCCGGGATCCATAGCGCATGTATGGCAAAAACCAAAGCCAGCATCGATGTAGCGAACATCACATGTTTAACCATGCTTTCGCCCCAAATAAACAATAACTAGCCGACTAATCAATAACACCAATATGCTAATTAATAACTGTTGTTGCCAACCAAGTGCTGTTTTTGGCATAGCTACAGACAAGCTCTCGCTTATTTGCGCCATCTTGCTTTTCGATGCATTATTCGCAGCAAATAAAGACCTTGTTGCAGGTGCCTGCTCCAATGCGATAAAGCTGGTATAGGGCGAGATAATTTGATGAGCGATAGAGGTGTTAATCACCTGCTCTTTTACTAATTTGGGCTCTGCACCTGCGACCAAACTATCCATCAAATCTTCTATTTTCTGACGAGCCCACAGGGTTGAAACAGAATTTGCTGTGTTATTTTCATCGATAATCAATTGGCGGTACCAAGCTACATTTGCCATATCACCGAGTACTTGCACGCTATTAATCGGAATTTTCGACTTCACTACGACTTGCAATGGCTTACCATGATATAAATCGGGTATCTGCTTAGGATAAATATCGAGTTGGTCGTGCACCTGCTTATCAAACATCAACTGAACATTCGTCACTGCAGGCTGGCTTATTCTATCCATTAATAGTGCAATAGCCTCTTTTACTTGTCTGGTGTCTTGAATGAACACATAACTACCACGGCCAAACTGTGCCGCTTTCTTCATAAAGTAGCCATTGGGTGCAGCACCAATGCCGACGGTAAACAGGCGGTAATTCCCTTTGCCATTGTTAAGTAATTTCATCAATTCAAATTCATTTGCCACTGCCCCGTCGGTAATAAATACAATTTGCCTAATTGCCTTTTCAACTTGGTCGCTAGCTGTCGACATCATCAGAGCTTGACTTAACGGTCGATACATTTCAGTGCCGCCATCAGCCGTTAAGCGTTCAATAAAGTGTTTTGCGCGATTGATACTGGCATCGGATACCATTTCGGTTTGACTAAATAATTGTTCACTTGCACTATCAAAAGCGATGACATTGAAGCTATCTTTGCTCGTTAACAATTGGAGCGCTTGTTTTAAACTGGCTTTGGCTTGAGCGATTGATTGCCCTTGCATTGAGCCCGATGTATCAATAACGAAAATAATGTCGCGAGCCAATTCATTGTGACGAACACTATTGTCGGTAGATTGGGGCGGAAATAACGTTAATAGCGTGTAGTAATCATTATTCACTTGCTCAGTGAAATTAGCGACTTGAGGTAAGTGACTGTCGCTTAGTTGCCAATTTAAAACAAAGCTACGATCGGCTATCGCTTGTTGTTTATCTAAACGAATTAAAAATTGGCTATTTGATGAATCGAGGGCACTTGTTTTGATTGCATGGCTGTCACTACTCACTAAGGTGATTGGTAAACCAGCGTTAAGATTTATATTAATAGACGCTTGGCTTTTTGCTAGCGCTTTAGCCAATGGTGGTAGCAATTCTGTATCTAGTTCTGCAGGCGATTTTTGGTAACTTGTCGGCACATAACGTTGGGTCATCGCCAGTGGCAAATTCAAACCAAATTTCCCTTGTTCATAACTAATAGGGGTAATGAATTTTATTGTTACCACGACCGCAGAGTTTGCTGGAATATTTGCGATATTATTGGTAAATAAGTTTGGTCGTTGTTGTTGAACCAGGCTTGCCTTTTTACCCGCCCTTTTCGCTTTTTGGTACGCGACTTTTGCCGCCTTTTTCTCCATGATTTTTCCTTCAATTACCCTGTCACCGATTTCGACCTTTAAATAATTTACAGCGGCGTTTTCAGGCAAAGGAAATTGATACCTTCCTTCCAAGCTTAACGAGTGTGGATTTAAAAACACTTGCTTAAGCTCGGTATAGGCGATTAAGCCATTTATTTCGACATTTGCCTCCATATCGACAGGAACTGCCATACGCATTTCCGGATTGGGGTGATTAAACGATAGCTGAGGTCCATGTTGATAAGGGTTATTTCCAACATGTTTTACGCTAGACTCAGCGTTAACCTTGTTAACTAGAAATAGTGGTAAAGCGACAAATAGCAACAATAAAATAACAACAAGTAGTTTTATTTTTCGCTTTTTTTGCCGTTGTTTTTGGTAAAAATATGAACCTTGATAGTCCAATAATTGTAGATTTTTCTTAGTATTAATCACGAGTTGCTCCAATCTCCATGCGGTATGGACAATTGAAGCAAAACAATTAGGGATTTAATGGGCAGGAAAAAGGCAATCTAATGATTAAAAGTGGCGAAAATATGACGTTGATTATGGCTTCCGATATGGCTAACGAAATGCCGCTAAGTTAACCCCGCATTTTTTACCGCCTCAAGGTATGTTCTAGAAACAGGTACAGAGACTTCATTGCTTAGCTGCAACACAACTTTTCGATTCTCCTTGGTAACTGACGTTACCGCTTCTGTTGCAACCCACCAAGAGCGATGTGTTTGCAAACCTGGATAATCAGTTAATTGGGTCAACGCGTCTTTAAAGCGCATTAAAATTAAATGATGACCTTTGTCTGTATACACTTTCAGGTAATGATCCGACATCTCTAAACACAATAATTCACCGCGTTTTTCCACGGGTAATTGCTGCATGATCTTATCAGCTCCTGCTTTTTCAGTGGTTGTAAGCAGTTGTTGATGCGCTTCTAATTGCTCACTCGATTCAGACAACTGTTGCTGCTGAGCCTTGATATAGTCGCGCACCATACTTATAAAGGTGATTACACCACCTATAACGACAGCTTTAGGAAATACCGCGAAAAACTGCTTAGAAAATTGAATAGGTTGTGAAAAAAACAACCAAGTAATAACCGGAACGGCAAAGCTCATTAACACACTGGCTAGCAGTGCTGAAACTGCGACTCGATGCCAATGAGTGGTGACGATATTTCCTAATGTTAAATTGCCAAAATATACCATTGGCGTAAAAATAAAATAGCCAACCATGCAGGTAAATACCCAATATGAAATAGACAACCATACCGGTAATCTATCCATACCAAATGGCGCCAAAAAGCCAATAAAACAGCCAACAGCCAGTGCTACCAATAAATCATTACTTAATTTCTTTTTAGTAAACAACGGCTCTACCGCTTGATTTTCTTGAGGTAATTCACGATTCGCCAAATGCACAACGCCCTTTTCAGTTCAATTTACGAAGAATTTGCTACCACTAACGTAAAGTCGGTTGTTGGTAACCTTTTCACTATTTTATCGTTTGTTGCAAGCAAGGCAAACCGCCAATTACATAAACTGATTTAAAGGACATAAAAATGAAAGCACAAACACTAAAATGCCAGTTAATTAAAATAATTGTGTTGAGTTTAATTCTATCGTCGATGGCCGACAGAGTATTAGCAAAAGAGATTAGTTTCCAAATACAGGGAATTAATCAAAATGTTAGCGACAGTCAAACTAAGCTCTATGTGCAACTGTTTAAAGGACAAGAAAACTACCAACAAGGTAAACCTGCGGCGGCGACTATCGTTAGCGCAAAAGCCGAAAAAGTGACAGTGACCTTTAACGACATTGAAACAGGTGAATACGCGTTGCGCTTTTTTCATGACGAAAACAACAATGGCCAACTAGAAACCAACTTATTCGGCCTACCTACCGAAGGCTATGGTTTTTCCAATAATGCCAAACCCAATTTTGGCCCAGTGAGCTATGACGAGATTAAATTTCAAGTTACCGAAAATGAAGAAAAAGTGGTTAACACAACAAGCGTTATTTACTAATTAGCTTTACCAATTAACACGACTAAGCGGGAGCTATTTCATGCAACGACGTCACTTACTTAAATCTATGGCTGCACTAAGCGTAACAAGCACTTTGCCTGTAACCAGCATTGCAAAAAGTTTAACCAAACAAGCAAGCGCAACAAGTGCTATTAATGTTAAACAACAATTTAACCAAGCATTGGCAAACGAGCCAAGTTTAATTGGCTTTGCCAATATTGATACCAACTTTGAACGACAAACCTTAGCCATTGAAGGACAAATACCCAAAGATTTAACTGGCTGTTTCTATCGCAATGGCCCAGGCAAACACGAGCGTGGTGAAATTCGTTATAAACACCTATTTGAAGGTGATGGCATGATACAGCGTTTTGATATAAATAACGGGCAAATTCAGCACCAAGGTAAATTTATTCAAACGCCTAAGTTTACCCGTGATCAAGCGGCTGGAAAATTTTTGTATTCTGGCCCCGATACCAAAATAACCAATGCGTTACCGGTGTCTAGCAGCGACATGGTTAATACCGCTAACACCAATATTATTCCGGTAGGTGACGACCTATGGGCATTATGGGAAGCTGGCTCTGCCAGCCAACTTGACGGTGAAACACTGGCTTTTAAACAACATGTCGATTTAGGCAACGGCAGCAAATATGGGAAGTCGTTAAAAGGGTTACCGTTTTCTGCTCATCCTAAAATTGACCCAAACGGCGATATTTGGAACTTTGGTTTAAATGGTAGCGGCCACATTGTGCTATATCATTTAACGCCTAAAGGACAAATTAATAATGTCGGTATTGTAAATGCCGAATACCGAGGCGGAATGTTGCACGACTTTCTCATTACCGAAAAGCATATACTGCTCATTTTGCCTTCATTAGTGGCCAACCATAATATTAAAGGCTATTTTGCTCGCACCCAATTTGATAAAAACCAAGCCATGCAAGTATTGGTGGTAGACAAAAATACCCTTACATTACAAAAGCGCTACGAACTGCCACCAGGCTTTGCATTTCATTTTGGTAACGCATGGATAGAGCAAGATGGTACTATTGGCTTTGACGCCAGTTTATATGACGATATTCAAGTGTTGCATGACTTAAGTGGCGTTATGCACGGCAAAATGCGCAATGCTAACGCCCGCAGCAAAACGACATTTTTCATGCTAAAACCTAATGGCACGACCGAACAATACAGTATTGACAGCTACAGCGAATTCCCAAGGATTTGCAACCACCTAACAGGCCTTAAAAATCGTTACCTTTATCATTTATCAGCTAAAACCGATAGCTTGTGGAGCGATAGCGTGGCCTGCATTGATACCCAAACAGGGAAAGAAGCTGTGTATGAGTTTGGCCGCGATTTTTTAGTTGAAGAGCACATACCCGTTTGCCCTAAAGGCATTGAAGGCACGGGTTATGTTATTGGTACCGCATTACATGTACCCAGCAAACGAACATGTCTGAACATTTTTGACGCTAGCAACGTAGCATCAGGACCCATCGCCCGCGCTTGGCTGCCTTACCATTTACCGTTGGGTTTTCATGGTAACTTTAATCCTGCATAAACCAAGTTAGTGGTTTAAATCTGACAACGGACTACGCACGCCATTTGCACCATGTTGAATAACATGCGTATAAATTTGTGTAGTTCGTACATCGCTATGCCCTAATTGTTCCTGCACTGTACGAATATCAGCACCGCGCAGCAATAAATGCGTAGCAAAACAATGCCTAAAGGTATGGCATGTGATTTGTTTGTCTATCGCCGCCTTTTCTTTTGCTTTTTTTACTGCCTTTCTAAGACATGTGCGATCAATATGATGTCGCCGAAGTACTTTTACTTTTGGATCAAGGCTTAGCCTGCTAGATGGAAAGAGAAAGTGCCAACCAAAATCAAAACTAGCTTCCGGATATTTCCTAGCAAGCGCAAAAGGCAAACTAACCCCTTTATAATTTGGGTTTCGCCTGTCTTGCTCAAATAACACTTTTGCCGCGCTAATTTGTAGCTTTAACGATCGAAATAGCTCTGGAGCCACAGTTACGCGCCGATGCTTAGAGCCTTTACCATTCCACACTTGAATAGCCGCATAATCAAAATCAATATCCTGTACCCTTAACCGCAACACTTCCATTAGCCGAAGGCCACTGCCATACATTAACTGGCAAGGAAGCAGATACGTATTATTTATATTATTCAGCAACTTAGACACTTCAATTTTTGTCATCACTACTGGCAACTTAGGTTGAGTTTTACTTTTCATAAACTGCATAGAAATGCTAAGCGGTTTGTTTAAAAGTTCTCTATACATAAGTACCAATGCATTTAAAGCAATAGCCTGTGTTTTCGGTGCAACGTTCATTTGATTTGCTAAATAAGTTAAGTAACACTCAACTTCTCTATTATGACATTTAGATGGGTGTTTTTTCCCAGTGAAAATAATAAAGCCTTTTATCCAATAGCAATATGAGTGCACAGTACTTAACGCATAATTTCTCGCAATTAATTGCTCCTTCACATAGTCCATAAACATTTATATTCCTCCAATTAAATACTGTATATTTATACAGCTTAGTTGTCATTAGGGAAAATGCAAGATACAAGGCAAATTGCCCCCTTTCCACAACGGAGAAAGGAGGCAAAATAAAATTAAGCTAGAGAATTTATAGGCTTAGTGCATAATAAGTATTAATAATTTTGTAGAAAGGAGGCAAAATGCACTGTTTAAACAAGGCAATTTGCCTTCTAATAAGCTGTTATAAAGCATCAATATGGATAGTGAATTAATTCTAGCTTCGGCATTTAGATTTGAGAAAGAAAGAGGTCAACTTGATTCATTTTTTGAATCTAGGTTGGAGGATTCCGGCTTATCTGACAAAACTGTAGAGGAAGTTGCAAAGCTGCTTACCTCTTATATTAAGTCACATATAACCTCTGAAACTGAACTCCTATCAAGCGCATTGTTTGCTCTTGGCAAATCTTATGATAGCTCTAATTCGAAGCTCTATATCGAAGTGATGAAAAATTCACAAAAAACGAATCCAGTTGCTTGCTACCAAGCTGCAATAGCTTTAGAAAATACTGGAGTGCTGGTTTTCCCAGAAGGTGCTGACGTTTCAAAACCAACAGACTTTTTACGTGACATTAATGCGTACTTGGGTGAACATGCTTTATAACAAGCTAATTAATAAGGACAAAAAACAGTTTGCTGTTTTCGTTCCTCAACATTTTAGCAAACAATTTTTTGCCCATTATTAGGGCGTTATGTTTTCACGAGTGGCCATGCAATACGCAACTTTGATCGAAGCCGATTTCTCTTTAACAGACTCCGAATATCCTACATTTGAAAAAAGTGGAGGTGAATTGACGCTAAAGTTTGAAGATAACATTGGCGAAAGAGTTGAGGTGTACTTCGGTGAAACCATTGCGTTCAACTGGCAAGAATGTATCCATCTACTAGAAAATGAGAAAGTCAATTCTTGCTACGTGATCGAAAACTCAGGTTGGTTACGCGATCATATTAATCAGAATATTATTTATGACGGTGAAGGTTATAATCATTACAAATTTAACTTTGGTGATTTGGGCCAATTGGAAGTATTAAGTATTGGATTTCAAAAGAAAACATAACAAGCGCATCAAGTAACGGGACACAAAACAGTTGGCTTGTTGCTCGTTCCTCGCTAAAGTTTAGCCAACAATTTTTTAGCCCCTTATGCGGGCGTTATATGCACAGAAGTCCGTTCAACTATTGAGCATTTAAAAGGAATTTTAAATTGGATTTTGAAATAATAGAAAGCAAGTTATCTATTTCACTCCCTGAATACTATAAATCAGCTATTTCTAATTACCCATTTAAAGCACTCGACAATTTAGACTTTGTTGAAGATAACTTGGTAAACGATGAAGAGTGGTTAATTCAAACAAATATTGAGCTAAGAGAGTGTTCATTCTTTGGCAATACTTGGCCAAGTCATTTTTTTGCTATTGGGCATGACGGGTTCGGAAATTTCACCTTTATAAATGTTAAAGAGTTTGATGAAACAATCTACTTTGCAGATCACGAAGAAGAGTTTGTGCCATCAGATATCGAAGATCTGGAACTTTGTAGTAGTATGAAAGAATACATTCAAGATTGCCTTGAAGAGCAAAAAGATGTTTTATCAGATTAATAATAAAAGTGCATATAACAAGCTACTTAAGCGGGACTTTTAACAGCTTGCTGTTTCGCTTACGCTCAAATTATAGCAAGCTGTAAAAAGCCCATTAGTAGGGCGTTATATGCCATTTGTAGTGCAGTAAAAATTCTGCCGCGAATAATTTATAGTAGTCGCGACAGATATATGTTTTATTTTTTTGAACGACGTAGCTTAATTAGTAGCATTGCAAGAATTAATAATTCTCTGCCACTAAAAGCTAATTCGATGGAAATATAAATATCCATGACAGCTCCTTCGTTAAAAAGGTTAAGCCAACTAAAGGCAGGAGTCTCTGTTTATGGATCTGTCTCTGAAGATCTAAGGTAAGGCGCTACTATTGGCCTTGATGCGAATAACCAATGGAATTGGCCGCGGTCTCTAATGGTTAAGTATTATACAGTAATGGTGATTTTAAGCACAAGCGTAATCAGCATATAACAAGCCAATAAAGTGATGGGACTGCTAAAGCTTGGCTCAGTTCCACTTCGCTACACAATTTTAGCCAAGCATTATCAGCCCCTTATTGGGGCGTTAGGTGTACTTATAGCATGGTGTCATTAATTCTAAATTTAGTTGCTCCAAAAGCTAAAGCAGAACTTAATTTTGAATTGAACAGTAGCTATGATGATTTCATTGATAATCTAGCAAAACGTCACAAGTTTTTGAGCAATAACGGTTCAATAGCCAAATTTAGAATCAAAGGTAATTTCTTTGCAGATTTGCGAGCTACAAAGGTTGTTATTGCTCAAAAAGCTAATCCAAAACACTATGCTAAAGTTGGTTTTGATTTAGAGATTCATTCATCAAATACTAAGCAGGTTTTACTAAAAGCCGAGGAACGAGTTATTTTCGGGTATTTTGAACTAAATGCTGTAAGCAAGGCTTTATCTTTAATGTTAGAAAATTTAGCTTTTAGTGTGGAGAAGAGTAGCACCTAACAAGTAACTTAAGCGGGACAAATAAAGCTTGGCTTTTGTCACTGCGTTCCAAATTATAGCCAAGCATTAATTTGCCCCTTAGTTGGGCGTTATATTTTTTCTTGAGCTATGCGAACTTTATCTAAAATATACGAGTTTTTACTTTTTCTGTTAATGCTAGCTTTCGGTTTTTTCTGGGCCGTACATTCTATATATGTAATTTATAGTTACTTGAATTCTTATGACTGGGTTGAAACGCCTTCACAAGTGGTTAGTGTTAACTTTGTTAGACACGATGATAGCCAAGGCAGACAAGACACATATGAAAGGAAGGTATCTTATAAATATAGCTATTTTGGGCAAGAGTTTTTATCAGATAGAGAATCCTTTGGGTTCGTACGCTTTTTTTCAGACCCTAACGAAAAATATGTGTCTAAACAGACAATTAATGTTTATGTAAATCCAAATAGCCCGAGTCAATCTGTTATTTATAGATTCAATGGGGCTACATTTTTAATGCAGCTATTGATAATGTTAATATCATTCGGCGGTGTTTATTTATTCAGACCAAAGTGGTTAAAAAATATAACAAGGCGCTCAAGCAAGGAATTTTAAAGTTTGGCGTTATGTGTTCATAAAGTTCAGTCTAATACTTTGAGAAGGGAAGCAAATTGAAAGTAAGTAACCCATTAACTATTATCGCAATATTCGCCGGTTTGGCTGAAGCATTGGCGACAGTTGCTCTAATTCAATTACCAGAGTCTATACAGTCAATATTCGTATATTTTGTAATGGCATTTCCAACTGGCATCGTTTTGTTATTTTTTGCCGTCTTATATTTTAAGAATACGGTTCTATACGCTCCGGGCGATTACGCAAATCAAGATCACTACTTAGAAGCAAACCAAGTGAAAGAAACTCTGAGCCAGAAGTTTGATGCAATCTTTTCTGAGATTAATAAATCAGGAGAAAGGCTTACAAAGGAAGAAATCGATAACGCAAAGAATAGTTTGAATAATTCGATTGACGAAAGTACTAATAATTCTCGAAAGGAACAAATTTTAGGTTTTCTTAGTGAAAGGTCGGCAACAGCAACTGAAATTAGTCAAAATCTGGGAATTCATCCAAACTACACTAGACGAATACTGCAATCATTATTAGATAATGAATTAGTCACAAAGAAAAAGCTTTCTGATCTAAGACCATATACGTGGTCATTGAACACATAACAAGCGCATTAAGTAACGGGACACAAAATAGTTGGCTTGTCGCTCGTTCCTCGCTAAAGTTTAGCCAACTATTTTTTAGCACCTTATGCGGGCGTTAGTAAGATAAATGAATAATCGAGAAATCATCACATTAATGCATAAATTATCTTGTCGCCATCTTGGACCAAGTGGTGATTGGGTTTCAGTATTTGATGATAACGATAGCCTAGATAAAACTAAGTTTAATCAGTTACTTTTTTCATCAATAAACTCTGATACTGTATTAATTTATTGTAACGAAAATAACTTAGCAGAATCGTCGCTTGAAGATGCTTATTCAATAGTCTCAGAATTTATTAAAATTGGTACTGTAAATTTAGCTGACCCAAGGTTTACGTCACAAGTTGAGGTAGACCCTATTGGAATTGGTGCTAAATATCTTACTAACAAGGCAATCAAGCAGGACTAAAAACAGTTAGCTGTTTTCGTTCCTCAACATTTTAGCAAACAATTTTTAGCCCCTTATTTGGGCGTTATGTACCAAGGATGAACTTGTGATGAAGGCACCTAAACTAGGAAAGTATTGTTCAATAGCGGCTTTCGCTGGAGCAGCCTGCCTTCTAATAGCAGTGTTTATATTCCTTCCTATTGCTTACTTTACCGATGTTGAGGCTATAGATACGATCGCTATTATGTTGTTGTTTTCAGGTGTTGCCCTATGCTTTCTGCATTATGGATTGGCTCTCGCAGTTAGATGTCCTAGTTGCCGTAAACTGTTAATGTTCTCTTGGTCAAAGCATATTCATAAGAATTCACCTTGTGAAAATGGAACTGAGGTAGCTTTCCATTGGTTCAAGGGGCAAGTTGTTTGTATTCACTGTGGTCAGACTATTGAGACAATTGGTACATAACAAGCCAATTAAGCGCGGGACTGCTAAAGCTTGGCTCAGTTTCGCTCCGCTACACAAGTTTAGCCAAGCATTTATCAGCCCCTTATTGGGGCGCTATATTTTTTAATCGTACCACTTGGTGCATATCAACCATTAAGGAAAATGAAATGAAAAAATTAGGAATTTTAGTTTTATCTTTGGCAGCCTTTGCCACATCAGTTGCTGAAACTTTAGAGTTAGATTTAAATCTGTTTCTAAACAATCAACTTGTTAAGTCTCAAGTTGTAAAAACAGAAGATGGTAAAATGCATACCGTTACAGCTGACGAAGTAATTAAATTTGATGTAACTCCTACATTAAATGACGATATCGTAACTTTAACTTCTGTCATGCATAAATATGAAAATGGTGCTTACAATAAGTTTCAAGAGCCTAAGTTAATGGTTAAGCTTGACGAGCCAGCAACTATAGAAGTAGGTACTGAAGGTGTTGCTGTCTACAAAATTCAAATTACAGCAAAAAAAATATAACAAGGCGCTTAAACGGAAAAATTACAGTTGGCTCGCGTTTCGCGCAGTTTAGCCAAACTGTATTTTTCCGCTTAGCTTAGCATTATATTTTTAGGAAACGTATGCGCAAAATTCTAGTTTTATTTATGTTATTTAGTCTTAATAGTTTTGCGTTCGAAAATGACCTATGGAAAATAAATGGTAAGTGGGATTGCTCACCTGAAGCAAATGGTGAAATGGCACTCATTAGTATTGTCGAATATCGTACTCAAGACATGAGCTTTACGCATAATGGTAAGGTTACATTTATACAAAAAGATGGAGTCGAATCCATTTTAGAATCTACTACTGTAGGTACTTTTCAAGTAGAGTCTCTTACAGTTAAAGAGCAGATAGAATCAATCGAAATAGCAATAATTAAAGATGAGACCGGTTTTCTTACAGGTGCAGAAGAAAGCCTGAGAAAAGCTATGTTAGCTTACACAGCGTCAACTATTACTAAGTCCATAAATGAAAATCGTTGGGTTCAAATTAATAGTGAAACTAACGAAATTACGGTGTGTAAAAAAATATAACAAGCTGTTCAAGCGGGACAAGATCACAAAAAACAGTTGGCTTTTTGTTCACTACGTTCACTTATTTTAGCCAACTATTTTTTGCCTGTTAATTGGGCGTTATGTGTTTCTCAAATAAGGAGCTTAATTTGAGTTTGATTGATAAAAGCCAAGCTGAAGGATTAGTGAATCGTATAATGCGAGGGTTTAAACATTCTGGAGATAATCATGAATTCTCTCAACTAGGGAATTATAAGAGAAAAAAACAAAGTAGAGAGCTAGTTAAATTATCCAAGCGAATTAATCAGTTATCATTTATCGAACAGCGCTACCAAGAAAGTGCAAAATGTGAAGTTATATATGGGGAATGGTCTCTTTCAGGAAAGAATACAGGCAGTTTAAGTGGACTTGAATATGACACGGTCGGTTTTGATCTAATTATTGATACTCCTGAAGGCCAGCGAGACAAATTCTTTTATTTACATCTATCCAAACACGCACTTGTTAGGCTAATTATGAGAAGTCATGTCGAGTTAAAAAACTCTACTCAATTGCGTAGTTTTTTAGATAGTATTTGCAAAAAACTTATATTATCTTGTTGCGCATTATGGAGTAAAAGCATCAAATCTCAAAAAGTAAAAAATGAAGGATATGTTTTGATAAATGATCTTTTTATACCTGTAGTTATGGAAACAGGTAAAAATATTCGCAACCAAGAAGCAAGAGTATTTACTATTAAGACTGTCATGCCGAAAGAGTATGATGGAGCAAAATCATCAATAAGTAATGAAATATCATTACCAATTAAAGGTAGTATTTTTGACTACACGGATATAATTCAAGCCAGCTAATAAAACACATAACAAGTCGTTCAAGCGGGACAATAGTCTTCCCCCGTTTTAGTGGACACGCTCCATGTGTTAATTTGCTGCTAATCCAAAGACAAAAAAAAGGAAAGCCCTGTAAAAACAGTGCCTTCCCTTTTCGAACAATTTGACGGATTAGTCGTCTAAACCCAGTAGTTCAAGCCTTTCTTTTGCTAGCATATATCTTGCGCGAACATCATCAATTTGCGCTTGCGTTAATTTTTTACCAAAGGTGCGAAGCCCTCCTGCGGCATCATTGTGATGAACGCCAAAAGCAAACTTAAGATATTCTAAAAGCAACGGCTGAGCGTCAAGGTATGATATGGAATTCATCGCTTGAGAGATTTTGTTTGCCTCTGCCCACTCTCCATTATTAACATACTCCTGCATAGTCACACTGGCTTTTGGGAATATGCACCCTACCCCTGTAATTCCACCACATGCGCCCGCAAGTCCGGCATGTACAGTTACCGTGTCAACACCTGCCAAAATTTTTGAATCTTTGTTTTCTAGCATCAGGGTTTCAATAACTGAAACATCTGTCGTCGATATCTTAAGCGCAGTAACTTCTGGTAGCGCAGTAAGCTTTCTAAGAATATCAGTTGAAAGTGCATGATACCCGGCTGCATCAGGGTTGTTATAAGGCATTATAGTTATGCCTGCTTCTTTTGCAGCTGTTGCAGAAAGTGCATAGTACGCATACATTTCTTCTTCAGAAGGAGCTTCTTTCGTTTTGGGTGGCATCACCATTACTGTATCCACGCCAACCGTTGCTAGTTCTTTAACAATTTCCGCCAATTCTTCTTTCGTTTCTGCCGCAGCTCCACTGATTAGTGGAACATTGTATTTTTTAGCAACATCAGAAAGCGCTTTAAGTAAAGAAAGACGCTGCTCAGCGCTTAGGTAGCTATTCTCACCTAGCGTACCAGAGCCGACTAGCCCCCCCATTTGGGTTCCGCCTTTTCCTTGAACCTTTAAAATACCTTCGGCATATTTTTGTGTTGCTTCAAAATCAATTTCAAGGGCACCGGCTTCTGACTCTTTAAGCCATGTAAACACGGCCGGCATCACCGTATTTCGCCAATCCGTACTATTTGTTACCATCATATTTCCTCTAGCTCAAACTTAATTGTATACATTATACCATACAAATTATATGAGTTAAATTACCTTCGACAACACAGTACGCTTATTGCGTTACACCACTTGCCTTAATATTTTAATTGCCCGCATTTTTAATAACCGGTATGTTGGTGTAATTGCACTTATAGCAAAGCCTTGAAGTTGAATTTGTAGCAGTTGGCTCGATTACAATACACATGTTAACAAACGATTATCAGCCGCTTAGTGGCCATTAAGCGACCTCTCATTTCGATGTATTTAAAAGGAATTAACCATTGGTAGAATCATTTATTGTATTAATCTCAGCTACGGCTCTTTTACTTGGTTCACCTGGGCCAGCACCGTTAGCATTGGCGGCAACGGGGGCGACATTTGGTATTAAAAAAGGTATTCCGTTTTTAGCTGGAATATTAGTAGGGCTTAGTGTTGCAATTGTTGGTGCCACCGCTGGATTGGCTGCGTTATTTTCTCAATTTCCAAGTTTTCGTGTTATATGCCAAGTTATTGGCGGGGCTTACATTTTATATATCGCATTTAAAATTGCTTCAGCGCCTGTTATTGATTCTCATAAAACTAACATTGCTCCCAACTTCAAAGATGGCTTTATTCTTAATTTACTTAACCCCAAAGCTTACGCTGCATTTTTAGCTATTTTTTCCCAGTTCTTGTTGTCTTTTTCTGACTCTACTATTGGTTACATTGTTACTGGCTTTACTTGTCTAATGGTGGCTGCTTTAGTTGATACGCTTTGGTTAATGTTTGGCGGCCTATTACGGCCAATATTTTCGAATCCCAAACAAGCAAGAATAATTCGTGTAGTATTCGCCATTCTTATGGTTATAGCTGTAGTGTATGCATTGGTGTAAGGTCGCCTAATTGGGCAATTAAGTATTACAGCTAACAATTTACTCAATTTCGCTTCCCATTTTAGCGAGCTATTATCTGGCGGTTAGAGTTAAAGAGGTATCGCATGACGTTGTCAATAATCCTTCTGTTTTTACCCGGCACTATCGCAGCGCTAACCAAAATTTTTTGTATTGCTAAGAATCTACCAGCAAAGTTTGCTTACATATCTTTATTTGTTGGTGTTTTATTAGTGTCAATCTACATGTATTTTGAATCTACTAATTCACATGCCGACTTTGGTGTCATCAATATTGGCATAAACTTCATTATTTACCTTTTACTAAACTGTATTCCGTATTTAGTTATATCTACAGTAGGTGACATGGTAGTGAAGTGGAATAAATTTAAACAACCTTAACAAATTGTCAAACAAGGCGTTATGTTACTAGGGATTTTCGGACATGAACCAATATTTGAAGTTTTTGTTAATTCGTTTTTTATCCATAATACTCTTCAGCAGCAGCGCATTTGCCGGTGATGGAAAAACCGTTTGGGATAACGCTTATAACAGCAAAACAAAGCAAAGGTATATTCCTGTAGAGCTTTTTACAGGAGCAAAATGGGATGGGGAACATCAATTAACATTCAAAGAAGTGTCTACTATTGCGTGTGCATCATCCAGTGGCAAGCGATGCGATAAATATTATGTCACAGGCCCTTTTAAAACAGAAAAAAATGACACCAAAATTGAATGGGCTAGCAATGAAATACCTTATTATTTAAGAACATTTAGCACCCGACGAATGGGAAAGGTAGAGTCTTTTTTTACCATTAATAATTCAAGGGATGGGCTAGTAAGGATTTACGATAAGCGAAAACAATGGGGTGCCAGAACTTATAGTGGCCTTGGCAGTAAATTTCCGCTTGGTTACTGGCAGCAAGGTGAAGTACGTGTCTATGAATCACGGAGACCGACAAAAATTGAAATTATTGAGCTTAATGGCCCTGACCATTGCCTTACGTTTCGATGGGTAATTGGTAAAGGTGAACGTAAAAATATGGATAACAATTACACATTTTGTCCCAACCGTGGCTTTACAAAAATTAGCCACAACAATTAGCATATTGAGTTGCAAAAGTGACAGCCACAATAAACGCTAACACTTAACTATGAACAAGAGTAGTAAGAAACCGGCACAGGTGTTTAAATAATGAATTCGACGACGATTCCAATCATCAGGTACAAGAATGCTAAAAAAGCGATGTCATGGTTTTGTGAAATCATTGGTTTTGAAATTTTTTTAGAAGTTCCTGGAAACAACAATAACGTTGAGCATGCAAGACTAGTATTAGGTTCTAATATGATAATGCTTGCGTCTTTAGATCGTAATGGTGAATTTGAAACTAAATTTAAAGCGCCACAAATTGTTCAAGGTGTTACACAATGCACTTCTATCGTCGTTAACAATCCAGCCGTAATTTATGATAGAGCCCTTGCTGCTGGTGTAAAAATCATTCAAGAATTAGAAAAATTTGAGTTCGGCGGTGAAACCTTCATATGTGAGGATATCGAGTCTCATGTATGGGTAATTACAAGTCACGATCCATGGAAAAAGCTATGGTGATATTTACAATGGAGTGTCAATGGAACAACTAAGAACACTAGAAGTTGAACTGCATCAATTTGAAACGCGTTCAAACTTTTCTCGTATTGACCAACTCATTCATACTTCATTTATCGAAATAGGTTATTCAGGTACAGTATATGCCAAATCGGATATTTTAGAATCCTTATTAAATGAAGCTAAGCCAACATACATTGTTTGGTCTCAAGAATATCAATTCATTGAGCTTGCAGAAAATATAGTGCAAGTTATGTACAAAGAAGCACGTTTGGATGCGCAAGGTAAATTGAGTCGTCATTCAATTCGTACCTCGATTTGGCAAAAAGAATTAGGTAACTGGCAAGTTAGGTTTCATCAAGCTACACCTACTTCTAGCTTTGAACGGTTAGCCACGTAGCAACGCATGAAGGTGCGAATGCGTTGTAATTGGCTTTTGCTCTTTCGTTGCTAATGTTTGGCTTAGTTTCGCTTCGCTATACTTTTTAGCCTACTATTAATCAACCGATTATTAGGGAACTATGCTTACTATTAGCTAGGAGTTTTCAGGAAAGAATATGCCAATTAACAAATGGATTTTTCAATATGCGATAGCAGTGCCTATAATTTTTATTATGTTAGCGGGTGTTCAATACTTAAAAGGTAGTAGCGTAGTTGATTCACTAGCGTTCGGTATTTTGTGGTCATTAATATCAGTAGCTATCTTCGCAATTAGGCGCATTTATAATTATCGAAAAAACATCAGTTGTGCTATATGCAATGACTTACCTGATGACCACCGAAGTTAAGAAAGTAGATAAACAGAACAAGAAGTTAAAGGCATGGACGTCTAACGCATGGCTGACGTTCATTGCCCACGATTATAGCCATGTCCAAACCGCCCGTTAACAGGGCATTATGTGTAAATGGAGTTTCATCAATGTTTGGTAAAAATTCGACTATTAAAAAATATAAGTACAGACTTAGACCCGCATTAGCTAAAAGCTATGGCGGGTCAGCAACATACACGAAGGAACAGGTTGATAAAACCGTGGATGAAATGGGGATTGATAAAAGGCATATTCATTACGCATATTTAATGTATTGCGACGCTGCTACTTATGAAGCCAATACCCCTAAAGATGAATCTATTGACTCAATGAACAGTGCTATTGCCTCGCTATCTGGCATTGGACTATTTGGCGCTATTTTCAGCTCTTCATATTATGGCGGTGGCGAAGGTGGTACAGGTGGCGGAGACGGCGGTGGTAGTGGCGAATAATTGCACATAGCTAGATTTCTAAACCAAACTGCTAAGCCTTAGCTAGGCTTGGCTTTACTACCTTATGTGCTGTCAATGACAGGCAAATTAACTAGGCCTTCACTTTTCATTAAAGGTTGAAACTACACATTAATGGCCCTACCTAATCGTTATGAATATGTTTATTTAACACCGAAAATTTAACGACTTGGATTAACTCAAGGAGGAAATGATGAATTTATTGGAATCTATAGGTTATAAAAGTATAGAACGTAGTGCTTTGTCATGGTGGGTCGCTAAATCTACAAAAGAAAATTTAGCAATTGAGCTACATTGCGCAATTGCAGGGCCTGCCATTGGCTCAGCGATTGGTACCGCAATAGTGTTTATGATTCTATAAATAACGGTTATTTTTCAATTTGGCTTGACGTTATATTAATTTACCTACCAAACATGGAGCAATATTATGTGGGAATTTGTATCAATTATGCTAGCAATGGGCGTGCTCATGCTTATCTTAAATTATATGATGGAACCTAGGAAGCTAATCGAAGATATTAAATTGTTAAAAGATTCTTCCTCTAAAGTTGAAGAGCTCGAAAATAGAATTATAGAATTAGAGAAGACCGTTCACTCCTTGCGTCAGCAGTAGCGGTTTAATAAAGCAATCGGTTTTTCTACGTAAAATATCGTTAGCTGCAATGCACTTTAGCTAACAAATTTATCAAAAAAACAAGGTGTTATGCGCACAGACATGGAGAGTTACATGTATTTTTTACTCACTTATGACGTTGTTCCTGACTATTTAAGTGCAAGAGAGCAATACCGTGAGCAGCATATTCAATTAGCTCGAACTTCCGCTGAATCTGGCGAGCTCTGTTTAGGGGGTGCGTTGTCAAACCCCACTGATTCCGCTGTATTACTTTTCAAAGGAACTTCTGAAAAAGTTGCGCGAGATTTTGCACTTAATGACCCTTATGTAATTCATGGTCTAGTCAAACATTGGACGGTCAGAGAATGGAATATAGTCATAGGCGCTGGTGTAGACTCTATCGGCAACTAGTTTTTAGTTGCTATCAAAAACCTAATTATTGGCTGAACACTATTAAACAAACCACTTAACCCAACAATAACTCCCCTTAAAGTGGGATTTTATTTCTAGGAGATGTATTTGAATATTCTGATCGTAAGTTGCAGCCAAAGAGAAAACGCTAAGAGTTTTGATGTGTCGAGGTACGTACAAACCAATATATTAGATGAGATGGAAGGCATTGAATCGTCGATATTAGATTTATCACAATACCCTTTTTTATTAGACCATTACGGCGTAGGTAGAGATGATTCGACTTCATTAGCGAATGAAAAGGAGCAAGCCTTAGCACTAATGTACAGTTGTGATGCCGTAGTCTTTGTTGTGCCTGAATGGGGAGGCATGATCCCACCTGCACTTGTAAATTTAATTCTATTGTCGGCTAATGGTTCAGCAAATGGGTTACCTTTAGGGCATAAACCTGCCTTTGCCATTGGTGTGTCTGCTTCGAGTGGAGGTAGCAACCCTATATCGCTATTAAAAGGATATACTGGCAAGAATAGTCACCTTACTTGGTTGCCGCTACATGCAATTATTCAAAATGTTGACGAGTTTTTAGCGCATGCATGGGGCCCGACACTTGAAAACAGATTCTCTCAAGTGCAGTCTCGTTTATTGGTTGGTTTACAAAGCTTAGCTATCTATTCGAGTCAACTCATGCCCGTAAGAGAAACGCTAGTCGCATTGTCAAAACAACACCCTTTTGGACAGTAAACCACATACGATTTAGAGCTACCGAATTTCCTTAAAATGTATTGGGCAATGTAATTTTTAAATACTGCGTAGAAATTATTACCGCGAAATGGAACATCAAAACAACGTGCTATCTAATATCAAAATAAACGCTATATCTTGGGAGCAAACAATGCCTATTCGGCATCGTGTGTTATGGCCTGACAAGCCACCCGAATTTTGCCATATTGACGGAGATGCTGAAGCTATGCATTTTGGCGCCTTCGTTAATGAAATACTTGTTTGTGTAGCGTCGATATATGTAGATAAAAACAAAGCGCGATTACGTAAATTTGCTACAGATACTAGTTATCAAGGCCAAGGAGTGGGCTCGATAATGTTAAATCACATTGTTCAATACCTAAAAAAAATCCAAACAGAGTTTTTTTGGTGCGATGCAAGGGAGTCTGCCTTAGGTATTTATCAAAAGCTTGGCATGAAAAAATGTAGTGAACGTTTTTATAAAGCGGATGTGGCTTATTTTAAAATGGAACTTGCGCTTTGAATATGCGCAGCTAACTACCTTTAGCTGAAAATAACGTGTTAGGAATAATGAATGATCTCTTATCAACCCGCTAAAAATTTATCGAAATCAGCAGAAATCACTTATAACAATATGCGCTCGTATTACGAACATTACGACGTAGATTGGCCGCAATCCAAAATATTAGAGCAAATAATTGATTTAGATAATTGGGATATTTTATTTGATGGCCAAGTAATTGGCGCGCTGCGCCTTTCATTCGACAGAGACACCTGTCACCTAAGAGATCTTCAAGTAAATAAGCGATTTCAAAATAAAGGAATTGGCGCTATGGCGCTTGCAGAGTCGACACGTTTGGCACTGAATTCAGGCGCGAACAAACTCAGCTTAAAGGTTTTCAAGATTAGCCCCGCACACCATTTATACCAACGAACTGGCTTTAAGATAACTAGTGAAGATGGTAGGTTTTACTATATGGAACAAGTTATTACATAAGCAATAACTAGGTAAATGCAGGCTTATACATAGATTTTTGCTCTTCCTCGCACCTTTTATCAACTTAGGTTAATATTGACTAATGCTACTATTCAACAAAGGACTTACTATGAATAATGATGTTAAAGGGATTTGCCTTTTCTTAGGGTTAATTGGTTTAGGCTATGTAGCTTTACTGATAATAGTCGCTTTATTAACAGGTGCAAAAATCATTAAAAGCATCTTTTTTATCTCGATATTTTCAACTTTCTTAATTAGCTTAGGTTTGACTCCTCAAGTTAAAAGTCGCTTATCAAACTACCTAAAGTCGTTAGCATATAAACAGTTTGCATAAAGCATTGCGCCAACTAAAAGAAAAGATGCTTAATACCTCTTATAGCCGCTTCCGTAGAGTGGTTGGTGTACTTTTCTATAGCTTAGTTTCTTTGCTAACCATTTTAGCGGTAGGACTTGCGATATTTAACACGCCAGGACTGGAAACAAGAGCAAGCTTTTTCTGGTTAGCTCTATTTGGTGCTTTACTTCAATTAATTACAATTTGGTACCTTTACTACGCTACTGAAGTCCCTTCATTTGCTAGAAATGCGATATATGGCTGTATTATGTTGGCTAATTTGTGGTTATGTTTATTTATGTTTTCTTTAAAACCAATGCCCTAACGTGAAGACAATTAGTTAGCGCAGCGCAAGTAACGTTTAGACATCAAGAAGCGATAACTGAATTAAACATACAACATTTAACTTCGACCAAATTTTTACACAAGGAAGTATATTGAAGAATTTAGCTTTTATCGTCACTATATTACTCACAGCAGGGTGCACAAAAAATGAATTAACACATCATATAACACACCCTACTGTAAGCAGTAATAACCCAATAGATGCAGCTATTTATGTTGGTGTAGCACTAATCATTGGTGAACTTTCTGAGCCATGCTCGCATGGACATCCTGATGATCAATTAAAATGTAAAAAATCTCGGAAAAACAATTCAAAAGATAAAGACTAGCTAACAGATAACCTTTTAAAGCAAGTAATACAGAGTTAGGAGTAATGGCGAAATGAAAATAAAAATTGACGACTTATCAGGCGGTGAAGTCATCAAATTGCTCGAAGAACACTTAGCAGACATGTACGCCACATCTCCTCCAGAAAGTGTCCATGCACTAGATGTAGAAAGCCTGAAATCACCAGACATTACATTTTTCAGTGGCTGGGTTGAGGATAAATTACAAGGCTGCTTGGCAATAAAAAAAATTGACGCTGAACACATTGAACTAAAATCAATGCGAACGAGTAACTTAGCTAGAAAATCAGGCGTGGCAACCAAGTTACTCAAACACGCATTAAATGCAGCCATTGAGTTAGGATATAAAAAAGTGAGTTTAGAAACGGGCTCACAAGAATTTTTCCGACCGGCTCGAACTTTATATGAAAAGTTTGGATTCACTTATTGCAAGCCGTTTGCAAATTACAAAGACGATCCGCATAGCCGATTTATGACGTTGGAGCTTGGCGAAGTATTTTAGTAACCATAACTAATTTGCAAGGCATATCTAGCAAATTAGTTATGCTTTGATTCGCAAGGAGCATATCATCAAATACTTAGCATTAAGCCTTATTTTTATATTAGCTGGCTGTACTAGCGTTAAAAATATCATGCCTGAGCCTAACGTTGTTACCAAAACAAAGTTGGTGACAGCAAAAAAAAGCTACACACCTCAATTGTGGTCGCATCATCAATTACTAAATGAAACTCCAGCGTTATGTGCGGAAAAAGGCGTAAGTATTTTGACTTCCCTAGGATTCAACTCTGTGATTAAAAACGGCAACTATGTTTATGGTAATTTCAATATGAACCGCGCCGCAATTAAATGCGTACAGGTGAATGAGCAAACCTTTGTATATACTGCTGTTGCAGGTGCTGACGTAAAGCTAGTCGAAAAACTTAGGAATGAAATCGCATGGAAATTATAATTAAAATATGAACTGTCGAATGAAAGCCATTATTCTGTTAACGCTTTCTGCATTGTTTTTAACAGTTGCGATCTGGTGTTTAACTTGGGCATTCTCGTCCGCTAATATTACAGCAGGTTTTTGTGAAAGTGAGTCTTTTCAGTTTCAAAGCAGGTGCAATAGCCCTTTCATTGCGATAATTTTATTTGCAATTTCAGCGGCAAGTTCCGGTGTTTGTTTCTGTTGGGGTATCAAAATGCGAAAGCACAAAAGGCACCGTATGAACGCACAATGTAATTTATAGAAAGCTTCTTTATTTAGCACAGATTAACCATAACAACGTCTTATCATACTAAACAGTACTGCCTCGTATTTTACTTTTCGATACATTTAACTTTATAAAACAATGACGTGAAGCTTCTTACTTTATGACATTATATCAAAGACCCATTAAGCGCTTACTTTATTAAGTGATGTTATTTTTCTAAAGGATAATTCAATGTATCAGCTAGTAGCAGCCATATTCATCTTGTTATTTTCGGTGGGTACCATCGCAAAAACCTATAGCGAAGAACAACTTGTCATACTAGCAAATGAGTTTGTTACAGCTAAAAATGCTCGCCAACAACCTGATACTACCGAGCAAGATGTCGAACACTATATCTCACTGCTAGCAGATGAATTTATTGATGAACATGTGAAATTTGGCGTAACTATTACCAGCAAGGCAGAGCTTAGAAAAGGGATGATTGCTAAAATGGCAGACGAGGTCATTTATAGCTCAATTACGATTAATCAAACAATGACAGGTGCGAACGTTGTGATGATAAAAATGACTGAAAAAGGCAAAGTAAAGCCAAGTCATTTAGATAAAGTTATTGAATACAAAAGTACCAATGTAGTTTCGTTAGAATTTGACGAAAATAAAAAAATAAAGCGAATACGCCGACATCACGGGTAGCGTAAAGCGTAACAGAAACAACAGCTTTGCAAGGAAATTTAATGAAAATTGAAGTTTTAGATAATCCAGATAGAGAATTATTAGATTATTTAGATAAAAAAATTGCTGATTTTAATTGGCGTCACTGGGAAGTTGAAGAAAGACTGCCCTTAGCCATTCAAATAAAAAATGATGACGGTGACGTGATTGCAGGTGCTGGTGCCCGCACTTTTGGCAATTGGCTATTATTAAATACACTTTGGGTGTCTGACGAGCTTCGCGGCCAAAATATTGGTAGTCAAATATTGGAAAAAATAGAGCAAGCGGGTAAACAAAGAGGCTGCATTAAATGTTTACTGGACACCTTAAACTTTCAAGCCATGCCCTTTTATGAAAAACATGGTTACCAAGTACAGTGGGTACAAGAAGACTATCCTAAAACAGGCTGTAAATACTTCATGGTCAAGGATTTGTAGCAATAGATAATCTATTCGGTATGATGCATATATGGAATTCCTCTTTTGAATAAGGATATACAAATGAAAAATTTATTATTCACTGGCCTTATGCTTGCAGTTTCAGGCAGCGTTTGTGCTCAAAGTTACCAAATTTCATCGAAAATTGACGTCAATGAACAAACCATTGGTAGCCCGGTATTGATTGTAAATGCCGGTGAACTTGCCAATATTTCAGTAGCGGATAAATACAGTGTTAGTGTATTAATAACACCTGAGTCTGCATCACAGGTTTTGCTTAATTTGGCGACTAAAGAAGGGGAAATGACCAGGAGCACAGAGCTCTCCTTACCATTAGATAAAAAGGTTGAGCTAGAAATTGGTAAGCAATCATTTGAATTGCTAATAAATAAAGTTCAATAACAAATTGAACGAGAATTATACTCACCATTTATAAGAGGCATTATGAGTTTTAAAACGATATTTTCTCTTACTGTCACACATTTATTAGTCGGTGTAATAGGGTTTGGCTTAGGAATTTATGCCCTTCCCATCTTAACTGCTCCGCCAGCACCTCAAGCCAATGAACTTAGTGTGCTGTCTAAATCTGCCGTATTTACCGCAGAATTTACTAAAGACTTAAAAGGCAGTGACGCGCTTCACTGGGGAGAAGGAGAAGTCGCTATTGGGGACGATCATATATCACTATTAGGTAGCCTTGCACCCGGTCCTGATTACAAGCTTTATTTGTCGCCAACGTTTGTAGAAACAGAAGCTGAATTTAAGCGTTTAAAACACACAATGAAAATGGTAGGTAACGTAAACACCTTCGACAACTTCATCGTGAAATATTCTGAGTCGATAGATTTACAGCAATTTAATACAGTGGTCGTGTGGTGTGAAAGCTTTGGTGAGTTTATAACATCTGCCAAATATCGGTAACACTTTAAACCACAATTAAACGGAACAAAATGAAATGGATACTCACGCCCTTAAAATTAAACGCAGTAACTTATTGTTAAAATGCCTGATGGCATTGACCTTGCTGTTATTCGTCCTTCAATATAGTCAAACTCAAGTATTCGATTTAGGCGAGTTTGCTAGCACAATCGCTATTTTGGCATTTTTACGCGGCTTGTTACTGTCACCTTTTATGCTGAATACCCCCATGAAAGAGTGGTTTAAAGGCAATGTAGGTTTTAATAAACAAAGTTATCAATACTTTATATTAGCACTGGTGTTAGCCTTAGTTGGCTCAATATAACTAATAGGCATTCGTTCAGCGGTTCTAATAGATCACATTAGGAGATAGTTATGGAATCAATGGGAATTATGGGGTTTATGCTTGGTGGTGCAGGGATGACTTTCGCACTAATAGCATTAGGCCAAGTTGCAAATGTAAAAAAAGAACTCACCGAATTAAAAGCAAGCTTAGATAAATCAGGTAACGTCGTAACCAAACAAGATGAATAAAGAGAGATATCAATGTTCAAATACAAAATTGTCGATACAAGAGATGTAGAAACAGCTGGAATTTTTAAAGGAAGAAAGCGAGAAGATGTCGAGCAGTACTTAAACTCTTTGGGTGCAGAAGGCTGGGAACTAGTTAATGTTGATTTCCGCGAACTTGAAGGAGGTTTAGAGTTTGCAGGTATTATGAAAAAAGCGATTTAATTCACTGAATTAAAAGCTAAATATATAATAACGATAAAATTAACTGTATATTTTAGCCGTTACTTTTTCTTAAAACTTCAGGAACGTTCATGTACGGCACTCTACTGTTGCTCCACATATTAGCCGCCACAATTTGGACTGGTGGTCATATCGTTTTATCTTGTGTTGTGCTACCTAGGGTACTAAAAGAACGCTCGCCAGAGCAGCTACTGCGATTTGAATCCGCCTATGAAAAAATTGGCATGCCAGCACTTATTATACAAGTTGTTACCGGCGTTATGCTGGCGTATCGCCTAATTCCCGACTTTAGCCTTTGGTTTGATATGAGCAATCCTGCTGCTCACCCTATTGCCGCTAAATTAACCTTACTTTTGCTCACCGTTTGTTTTGCCATAGATGCAAGGTTTAGAGTAATTCCTAAACTGTCAGAAAAGAACTTAATCGATATGGCCTGGCACATTATTCCTGTTACGTTCTTTTCTGTGCTGTTTGTCGCTGTCGGTGTTTCATTTAGAACAGGCTGGTTATCTTAACTTTTTTAAAGACGTACCAGAGCTAGCACAGCATAATGCAAGGCTAGCTATAATCTGAAAGGTTGCTCTCTCCATAAAGAGTTCTTTTCTTAACAGTTCCAATAATAGGCTTACACCAAGCCTCAACTAACGCTAAGTTCAGATTTACAGCTTGCTGTATTTGCCAGCTTTATCTTGTTAGACGAATTTAACTGGGCCTTCGTTTGAGCTATCTGACCTTCAAGCAAGTTACGTCCTGGGCTAAGCATTAACTGACTAGCAATCTGTTGAGCTTCGTTCAACCTAATATTAGCGAAATCTAGTCTTCCTACCCCAGCTTCCGCTGTTGACCATATCAAGTAAGTCCAAATATGTGTGCTAGAAACTGTATAAGTATTGTGCTCAGGGTAGTTGTCAAATACTTTCAAAGCTTCATTAAAATTCATTCGTCCTAGTTCGACCTCTCCAGACAAAAGCTTGAGATTTGCAACTCCTCGTAATGCTGCGACTTCATCATTTACACTCTCTGAAGTCGCTTTCGCCAATTTATAATATTTCTCAGCATCATTTAATTGATAAGCATTTTGCAGAGCAAGTGCAATTGAACCGTATTCAGTAGAAGAAATTACGTCATGAGGTAGTTTTTCCGCTAAGTATGCTGCTTGCTTAGCCAAAAGTGTACTCTCTTGACTTATTTGAGCTCCCAAAAAACCAATAGCATTTTTATCACATTCATATTTTTTTGAAAGTTCAAACTGAGTAGTTGGCAACACCGTCAACCTCTGCAGAATGCTCCTTAATTCTGACTTCGTATTCTGAATATCCTGCATTTCGGTTCTTTTAAAAGACACAACAGTGGTGCCAAATGAGAAAAGCAGCGCTGCAATTGATACCCAAATAGAAATATTTTTAAACCAAGGGCTTCTCTGGCTCATCACCTCAATCTGTAAGGCGTCAACCTCCCCCTTTAGGTTCTCTAATTTTTCATCTGTATTTGCCATTTTTAATCCTTTTCTCTTAACCATTAAGGCAAGCATAAATATTTTGTGCTCTAGCTGGACCAGGTAGATGTGTATAACTCCCTGGCATCTGAGAAATCTGGTTGAGTAGAGTAGCCACCTGATTCGGATGGTAAATAAGACCGAGGCTACGCATATTACGAATAGCAAAGCAGTCAGATGCAGCTTCATTCCCTCCGACTACGTGATGAGCACACTCATGTAAAAACCAAAACTGCCCGACAAAGCCTGGAACACTATTAAAAAAACCTGGGCCTAACTGTATAGTAGGATATCCATTATGTGAGGCTCTTCCGATAAACTGATTTACTGAAGGGTCTACGTAGATAGCTGCCAATTGCCCTTGTGCTGTAGTACAGTACATATTCACTCCTCCTATATTTACAGAAGAAAGAGGTCCTTGTACTTGAGCAACAGAAATAAGTGGTAGCTGCACAATTGCAGCTACCAAAAAGTAAAAACAAATTTTATTCATAATTCATCTCCATGTGATTTATGCAAAAACTTAAATTAGGCAAATTTCAATAGGCTTAATCACCTTCACGATTTTATTGAATTAACGAACAGCCACGCAAAGAACAAACCTAATACGCGAGTTAAAACACGGGTAGCCTACTTATTTAACGACTGATAAATCGCCTTTTTTAAATACTACTTAGTAGATTTTGACAAGAATATTATTTGGGGTAACCAGTCGGCAACAGAATAAAACATGACGATAAGTAAAGTGAATGTTGCATCAATTCCATATATGCCGGTAATAAGTAGAACAACATAGCCTATAGGAAGCAAAACAATACGCACCATCGATAATATTGTCTTAGCGACCCAAGGATCTAAAAAACTCCATAACTATCCTTGTTTACCTGACAATATAATATGTAGACTGCAAAGTAGTAATAGTCAAATTAACCTCCTCAATAACCAGAAAATTTAAATTGGATCCAGTTTTTCTCAAATCGTATTGTTCCATACTGGCCATAAGCCATAATCCATTCTTATCAAATGATTATTATTCTCTTAATACTTTTAGATTAAACGAGTTTAAGTATTGGTCTTAAATATTCACGATTCAGTTACGTTGTATAAGAATAATAGCTTCAACGTATTTTCACCGGACACTTCACATTTGTTTCACATCGACTTTGCGAAACTAGCGTCAGTTTAATCGCAAGGAAACGAATATGAGAAACATAATATTTACGCTATGTATTACGCTTTTTATTGCAGTAATGGGCTATATGCCTTTTGCCAGTGCAAAGCAAAACCCTAAAGTATTGATGGTCGTTAGTAGCTATGGCGAAGACCAAGGTAAAACAAAGCCAGGCTATGAGTTTGATGAATTTGCCAAAGCTTATTTAGTTTTCAAACAAAATGGTTTAGCTATCGATGTTGCCAGCCCGAAAGGCGGATTAGTTGAAGCTGATGAATATGATGCTAGCAAGCCTTTTAACGCTAAATTATTAGCTGATGAACAAGCCAACCAACAAATTGCTCAGACAATTGCGCTAAGCGAGATTAATGCGCAGGATTATCAAGCCGTGTTCGTGGTTGGCGGTAAGGGGGCAATGTTTGATTTACCTTACGATAAGCACTTGCAAGCAATTATTGCGGACATCTATCAAAATCAAGGTACGGTTTCAGCAGTATGTCACGGCCCTGCAGCACTTACAGAAGTAAAGCTTGCTAACGGTGAATATCTTGTTGCTAATAAAAAAGTAAACGGTTTTACCAATGAAGAAGAAAAAGTTTTCGGTAAAAAGTGGGTAAAGCATTTTGATTTTTTACTTGAAGACCGTTTAATCGAGCGTGGTGCCAAGTTTGAAAAAGCAGGGAAAATGTTAGGCTATGTCGCTATCGACAACAGGCTTGTTACTGGACAAAACCCTATGTCGACAGGTAAAACAGCCATTGAAGTAGTGCGCTCTTTGGGTATTACACCAAAAGCAATGCACTTTGCTGACGAAGCAAGCATGGAGTTAGTTAATAACTTATTGGTAAATAATCAAGATATCAGCAAAGCATTAGCAGAAAACACCTCACTTTATGACCCTAAGTTAATCGCCATGTACGGCTTCTTTCACTTAAAAACTGCGGCCGATAAACACGCTATTGCCCAAGCCGTAAAATTAATGGAAGCATCAAAGCCTTATATGAAGCACCCTAAATTATCCCTTGCTATTGCTAAAGGTTATGAAAAACTAGGGAATTACCAGCAAGCTAAATTAACATTAAATGAGTTACTTGCGACTAACCCTGAATTTGAAGACGCAAAAACCTTACTTAACAAAATAAGCTCGAACAGTTAACAATGAATAAAGACCACCCCCTCCACTTACTTATAGTGGAAGATAATAGTGCAATTGCCAGTAATGTTGCCGAACACATGGAAAGTCGAGGGTTTATCCTCGACTTTGCTACCGATGGTCAACAAGGGCTAGACCTAGCGTTAACTAACTATTATGACGTAGTGGTTTTAGATTTAATGCTACCTAAATTAGATGGCTGGGATGTATGTAAGCTGTTGCGTAAACAAGCGAGTCGCCATATCCCTATTCTAATGCTCACCGCGCGCGACAGCTTGCCAGATAAAATTAAAGGTTTTGAGTTAGGCGCTGATGATTACTTAACCAAACCTTTTGCATTACAAGAATTAGAAATGAGAGTGCTTGCACTTTGTAAACGACAACAGCTAAATCAATCACACCTTATCCAAGTTGAAGACGTGATAATTGATACAACAAGTAAAACAGTGAGTCGTGATGAACAAGCTATTTCTTTACAGCACTTGCCTTACGAGATACTTAAGATTCTAGCAGAAGAGCATCCAAGAGTAGTCACCCGCTCTGAATTATGTCAGCGCCTTTGGGGAGATGAACCAACCGATTCTGACGCACTTCGTTCACATATTTATCAACTTAGAAAGGCATTAGATAAACCTTTTAAACAACCACTTATCGCGACTGTGCATGGGGTTGGATTTAAGTTAGAGGCCAAATAACCATGTTTAAATCAATGAGTATCAAAAGCCGAATAGTCATCAGTTTTGCATTATTAGCACTAATGATTTCAGCCTTATTCAGTCTCTTTAATTTTTTATTTATGTATAATGTTGAAGATAATTTTTTTGAACATGTCATTAAAGAAGAAGCAGAGTTAATCGCAACTCAGCTAAAACAAAACAACCAGCTAACGCAGCCAAAACGACCATTTTTAAAAGCCTATCGAACTATTGAGCAAGCTCCTGCAGAGTTTGTAGCACTTTATCACAATCAGCCCAAGCGCCGTGAGTTTGCAGGGCAAAACGGCAGACATTATCATGTGCACATTAACCAATCCCCCAAATTTGTGGTGCTTGGTGAAGTCAGCCAGTATTTAGTCGTACGCCCTATCCGCAATCAAATTTTTAAATTCTTAGCATTTTGTACGGCAATCGTTGTTTTGATCGCTATTGCCATTAGCTATTGGCTTGCTAGAAGAGCCACTCAACCTTTAAGCACGCTAACAGAGCTTGTTAAAGATATGTCGCCTGAACATTTACCGGTTAATTTTTCTGCGCAATTTCCTCGAAACGAAATCGGCTTTCTCGCTAAAAATATTGAACAATCAATGACTCGAATTCGTCACTTTATCAATAGAGAACAACATTTTACTCGCGATGCTAGCCACGAGCTTAGAACACCAGTTGCGATTGTTAAAAATAGTATCGAGTTACTTAAGTCACACCCACTTTCAGCACAACAACTCACACTGCTTTCTCGAGTAGAACAGGCTAATTGGCAAATGGAGCAAACGATAAATACATTATTGTCGCTTGCTAGAGAGCCCGAAACCTCGGATCCGACAGAACTATTATTGTTGTTACCCCAGGTAGAAGAGGTAATTGTCTCTTTAGCCGATAAAATTACGAATAAACATGCCGCACTTACGATAAATGTGCCCTCCAAAGCAAAATTATGTATCGATAAAGCGACATTTGGCATCATTCTGACGAATCTAATAGATAATGCGCTAGAGCATAGCAATGCGAATGAAATTACCATCAGTGCAGATGAAAGTAGCTTTAGCGTTAGCGATACTGGCTCAGGATTCGACATGCCTGCTGAACAAGCGACTCAAATAATGGCTAAGCACATAGATAGTAAAGGGTTTGGTATCGGTCTATCACTAGTTCAACGACTGTGTGAGCGATGGCAATATGATTTAGCAATACTATCAACAGAACAAGGTGCAACCATCACGGTTTCCGTTTAGCAGGTAAAATTAAATTCTGTCATGATGTTCAATTAAGCCAATATTGTTTGCCGGTAGTCATTTATGCACTGAGTTAAATACGATAAGCTTGGGTTAAATAAACTGAAAACGCATCTAGCATGACGAACTCTTCGCAACATTGGGACGATATTTACCAACTTAAAGATGACTGTCAGTTAGGTTGGTTTGAAGCTGATGCATATCAAACAATCAAGTTCTTAAATCAGTGCAATATTAGTGAAAAAAGTACTGTTTTTATACCGGGTGCCGGTACATCACTATTGGTTGATGAATTAGCAAAACTTAACTGTCACCTAATTTTAAACGATTTGAGTAAGCAAGCACTTACCACACTCAAAGAGCGCGTTGGTGAAGAAAACAAAACCTATTCCGTATCGAATATCGCCTTAAAATTCACCCAAAAATATTCGATTGATGTATGGATTGACCGTGCTGTATTGCACTTTTTGCTGACAGAAAATGAAATAAATGGCTACTTTAATAACTTAAAGAATTCGGTCAAAAAAAATGGCTATGTACTATTGGCTGAGTTTTCTACCCAAGGCGCAAAAAAATGTGCAGGACTGCCCTTACATCAATATTCAATTGAAGAAATGCAATCAAGGCTTGGCGATGAGTTTTCTCTGCTCAGTCAAGAAGCCTATACCTTCATTAATCCCTTTGGCGCTCCTCGGCCTTATGTTTATGGTTTATTTCAGCGAAAATCATCCAGCTGATTCCACATTGTGACAGGTTGACCTCCATGAACTAAACTTAATGTATTGGTTTTATCTAACTAACATTATGTGCAGCGTATGGAGCAGAGTTTCAATAGTAACTTTACGGTTGCTGCCAAGCCATCAACCGTTTATAACGCACTAACTAACGATGTGTGTAAATGGTGGACTGAGCAGGCTACTTGTGCCTGTAACGTTGGCGATTTATTGAATGTTCGCTTTGAGGACAACACTCATTGGGTAATGACGATAGCTGAGGCGTCACCTTGTCAATCATTGGTATGGCATGTCACTGAAGCTTTTCATGATCTTCACAATCTACCAAACAAAGACGAATGGCTAGGCACCAACATTATTTGGCGGCTAACAGAACAAAAGTTTTCAACACAAATTTCCTTGCTTCACGATGGGTTAATCCCCTCTCTTAGTTGTTATCCCATTTGTCGTGATGGGTGGCAGCATTATCTTAATAGCCTTAAAAAATACCTTGAATCTGGTCAAGGAGACCCTTACCACTAAATAAACCTATGCTGCGTAAATAGCTTTACATCGTCCAAACTATTTTGCTAACAATAGTTGAACGAGATAATCAGCACTAACTAAGTAACCTCTATGAACCTAAATCAAGTCACAATTCCAGCCATTGATATGGCATCTTCTACTAGATTTTATCGAGGAATGGGCTTTTTACAGATTGTTGATACTGAGCACTATGCTAGATTTGAATGCCCTGAAGGTGACGCGACATTTTCCTTATCGTTAGCCGAACACAAACAAGAAAATCCTACTGTAATCTATTTTGAATGCGTAAATTTAGATGAAAGAGTTGAACAACTTGTTAAGGCTGGTTTTACTTTCACTCAACCACCTACCGACCAACGCTACCTTTGGCGAGAGGCGATATTAAACGATCCGGCCGATAACAAGATCAAGTTATTCTGGGCAGGTGATAACCGGAAAAACCCACCGTGGCGCGTAGAGCGGAAAGGCGTATAGTATGGATACTGCTCACGAAATAACTAATGCTTTACATGAAGTTGCAAATAAACAGATAGCCGAGCACTCACAACGTTTTTTTAAAACTGCAGAAGGTGAATATGGCGCTGGAGATAAATTCCTCGGCATTAGGATCCCTCAAATAAGGCAGATTATTAAGCAATGTAAAAACACCCCACTTGACGAAGTAGAAAAATTACTTACTAATGAATTTCATGAAATTAGGTTATGCGCCCTACTCATACTTGTTTCACGTTTTAAGTTAAAACGCTGCAGTGAACATCAAGCTATATTTGACTTATACATCAATAACCTAAAATTCGTGAACAATTGGGATTTAGTCGATAGTTCTGCTCACCCAATTGTTGGTGGGTACTTAGTTGATAAAGAAAGAACGTTATTATTCGAACTTGCTAAAAGTGACAATTTATGGCGAAGACGAATTGCCATTATTGCGACTTATCATTTTATTAAACGAGACGATTTTGATGACGCTTTGGCACTAAGTAAGTTGCTATTAGCAGACCAAGAAGATCTCATTCATAAAGCCGTTGGTTGGATGTTAAGGGAAATTGGTAATCGCGATTATCAAGTCGAATATGACTTTCTTAAATGCTACTTTCGACAAATGCCCCGCACCATGCTGCGCTATGCCATCGAAAAATTCGATGAAGATGTCCGCCAGCAATTTCTAAAAGATCAATTCTAATTTGTTCAGTTTGAGGTAACTTAACCATACAACACCTTGATTTAGCGCAATTATAGGTTGTTGAGTTTTCTTCCTTTCTCATCCACTATGAATAATATAACGCGTATTTATTGAACAGTAGCGAGAAGATTGTAAAGTTTATGGATACACAAACGATATTTCTGATTTCACTCGGTAGCTTACTTCTCGCCGGTTTGACAATTTCCTTAGTTGGCCAGAGAACGTTATTTCCTCGAGTAACCTTGCTTATTGGTTTCGGCATTCTTGTCGGCCCTGAAGGTATTGGCCTTATTCCAGATATCGTTACCCGACAATTTGATATTATCGCGCAAATCGCGCTATTGATGGTCGGCTTTTTAATTGGAGGCAAGTTAACCAAGTCCGCTATTGAGGAGTCTTCAAAAGCGATCATTGCCATTTCTATTGGCGCCTCATTACTAACAACACTTATCGTGACACTGGGCCTTTTAGTGATAGGGGTGCCTATTCCTTTGGCAATAATTTTAGGTTGCATTGCTGCTGCCACCGATGCAACCGCTGTGTTTGATGTAATTAATCAATCAACACCGTTGACAAAATTTAAATCAATGTTGCTGTCTGTTGTTGCACTAGACGATGCATGGGCATTAATACTATTTGGTCTAGGTATGTCTATCGTATTTGCGATTACCGGCAATAATGACAACGGTGTGTTACTTCATGCGATAAAAGACGTTGGTGGTGGCCTAATGCTCGGCATATTACTTGGTGTTCCCGCTGCTTTTTTGACGGGACGTTTAAAGCCAGGAAAACCCGTGATGTCAGAGGCCTTAGGCGTTGTGTTTTTATGTGGCGGACTTGCACTATATTTTAATGTTTCTTTCTTAATTTCAGCCATGGTATTGGGTGCAGTCATTGCAAACTTCGCTAAACACCATGAATACCCTTTTCATGCTATTGAAGGCATTGAAGAACAATTTATGCTGATATTTTTCATTTTAGCTGGTGCAACATTGTCATTTGATACCGTTGCAAGCCTAGGCATTATAGGTGTCAGTTACATTGTCTTAAGGGTTGTTGGCAAGTTTATTGGCGCATATATTGGTGCCAAAGTTGGTGGCGTTAACCAAGGGGCACAACAATGGACAGGCCCTGCACTTTTACCCCAAGCAGGAGTTGCAATTGGTATGGGGTTAGTTGCTGCTAACTTACTCCCTGAGTACGGTAATTTATTGCTTGCCGCTGTAATCACATCAACAATATTTTTTGAAATTATTGGGCCTATAATGACATTTAAAGCAATTAATAAGGTCAATAAGCCAAATTAATTGCAAATAAGCTAGTTAACCATTAATTTTAAGTGATGAGATAATCAATAATTAAAGAACATTCACTACCAAGTAAGTTGTCTGGTAGCCTTGCACTGTCTTGGGAGACAAAAAACTTGCTTGTTTTAAGGTTAATGTTATTTACCACCTTATTAGCATATTCGGCAATTGCTAAAGCGCAATCGCTTACTTATTGTATTGACCCTAATTGGGCACCTTATGAGTACATTGAAGCTGAGCAACACAAGGGTATTTCAGCGTATTATTTAAAAAGAATCAGCGAATTAACCAACCTTCAACTTACCTTTTTAAAAACAGACAGCTGGCAAGAATCGCTTTCCGCAATTGAAAATGGTCACTGTGATATCACACCATTACTCAATTATTCTGAGAGTAGAGCAAAGACTATAAGCTTTTCTAAACCATACTTTTATGCCCCTAATGTTATTTTTGCACACTACCAACATCAATTGGTCGCTGGTTTATCTAAAGTAAGCGATGAAAGTATCGGCGTTGTAAAAGGTTACCGTTTAGTTGATTACCTTAAAGGTCATTACCCTGAAGCAGATTTGGTACAAGTTAACTCAGAGTTAGATGGCTTAACTCGTGTTAATAATCAAAAGTTAGATTTGTTTGTCAGCTCTTTTTATGCCGCTAATTACTTAATTCATCAGCACAATTTAACCAACATGCGTATTGTTGGTATTGCTGAAGTAAAAGATCAGCTTAGGTTTGGCGTCAGACATGCCCATAAAGATTTAATTCCAAGACTCAATGCTAGTATCGAAAAATTAAGTCATGAAGATCATCACAAAGCATTCATCATGCTTGAGCCTGTAAAGGTGATAACACAAACCAATTACAGCTTAGCATGGGAAATAGCGGCGATTGGCTCATTACTACTGGTGATACTGGCTTCAAGACATTATTACAGCCTCAAACAACGCAAAGCACTTGCTAGAAAAAACAGTGCACTCGAGCGCCTGCATAGAGCATTAGAGAAAAAGAATAAGCAGCTAGAAGAACTTGCCGTAAAAGATCACCTGACTCAACTTCATAATCGCAGTTATTTATCTGGCAAAGTTGCTGAATGTATAAACTCTAAAAAACGCTATAAAACAGAATGTTGCTTGTTGTTGATTGATATTGATGACTTTAAGCAGTTCAATGATTCTTATGGTCATCAAATTGGTGACGACGTACTTGTTACCTTAGCCAGAACATTAGAACTATGTGCCAGAGAAACTGACTTTACTGCTCGATGGGGTGGTGAAGAATTTGTAATTATTTGTCCTGAAACTAACTTACATGATGCGTTGCATCTAGCGAATCGATTTAGAGAGGCGTTAGCAACAGCAGAACATGCCTGTGCTGATCCTATTACCTGTAGCATAGGTATTGCTGAGTTAGGTTATGATGATAGCCAAGAATCTTGGTTTACCAGTGCTGATAATGCTTTATACCGCGCTAAAGGTTCAGGTAAAGATAAGGTGAGTATTGCTAGCGATTAACCAAGTAATACTCTAATTTTATTCTGTCTCTTCTTGCTGGACCATTTTCACTAACTTATAGCTGATCCTCATACTAAAAGGCTCTTCCGGCGTCGTTAAATAGAATGGAAAATTATCGACATTTGGGCTGTTTGGATAAAACTGGGGCTCTAAACATATACCACTACTACTTTCAAACTTTCCAGACAAATGCTTGCCTGTATATACTTGCAGTCCAGGATAACCACTTGAAACATGCAATTGCAGTTTTTTATCTGGACTAATTAAAATGGCTTGTGACTCTTCCGCTGACCGACTGACCACGAAATTATGATCCAAATTATCTTTAGATTGCTTAGGGTCTAATCGCCTCGGTTGACGAAAATCAAGTGGAGTGCCGTCAACAGGAACGATTTCGCCTGTAGGTATGCTAGCGGAGTCTATTTCAGTGTAGTTTTCAGCAAATATCTGCAATATATGGCCACTAGCCTCACTTTCTATTCCGGCAAGGTTAAAGTACGGATGCGTCGTTGGGCCAACCACGGTAGCTTGTTCTGTGGTTACTTTAATATCAATGTCTAATGAACTGTCATTATTTAAGTGATAAGTTACCCAAAAATTCATGGCACCTGGATAACCATTAAAACCATCTTCTAACTCACATTTTAGCGTTATTACCTGTTCTTCTTGTGCGACAATTTCCCAGAATTGATCACTTATAGATTTATCCCCGCCATGAAGATGATTTTTTCCTTCATTGGCTTGTAATTTAAACTCATTGTTGTCGATGCTAAAACTAGCACCGCCTATGCGATTCGCAAATGGCCCGGCAATGGCGCCATGATAAAAGGGATCGTCTAAATACTCACTTAACGAAGAATAACCGAGAATGATATTTCGGTCTTCATTACCTACTTGTGTATGCCATTGTAATAATCGAGCTCCATAATTAGAGATACAAACTTCATCACCACTGGCATTACAAAGTACAAATGAACGCAACTCCATAAATTAACCCTATTCATTGTTACTGGTTACTTCGACCAAAGATTTATTAAGTTAATTCAATTGATATCAAATCACTTAGTTATTTGGGCTATTAGATTCACGTTCAACGATCTTAAAGTCAAGAATATTTCAAACATCTATTCGCAAGAGTTTCGATAGCCTACTCATTTAATTAGTATAAATTGAGTTGATTGCCAATATTAGTAGGAAAATTTCTTAACCTTTACAGTAATATTCACTTTCCACATACGTATTCAATAAATACGCTAATATCAGCGGTTGCAGCCTAAACGATAATTTTTTACTGTTGATCAGTGTATAAAATTAATAATAAAAACAAAGAAAGGGTAAGGGGGGAGTTTGGATACTTCACAACAACAAGAAAACATGCTGTTTATAATACTTATTAGCTGTATTGCTACAATTGGAGGCTTTTTATTTGGTTTCGATAGTGGCGTAATAAATGGCACGGTAGATGGTTTATCAACCGCATTTAATTCTAACGATATTGGCACTGGTTTCAATGTTGCTAGTATGCTGCTTGGCTGTGCATTCGGTGCTTTTTTCGCCGGTCGCTTAGCCGACAAATATGGCCGTAAAACCTTACTAATAATCACTGCAATTTTTTTTATCATTAGTGCTTGGGGTTCTGGCATTTCATCAAGCTCTATGGAGTTTGTGTTTTATCGAATTCTTGGTGGTATTGCTGTCGGCGCAGCTTCTGTTCTTGCACCTGCTTACATTAGTGAGATTGCACCCGCAAGACTTCGTGGCAGCTTAGCTACCATTCAACAAATTGCGATTATTTCAGGATTATTCGCTGCCTTTGTTAGTAACTATTCTTTAGCTGAAACCGCAGGTGTATCTACCGCTGAATTTTGGTTGGGATTTGAAGCATGGCGTTGGATGTTTTGGATGGAACTCATTCCTGCTTCACTGTTTTTAATCTTATTATTTTTCATTCCTGAAAGCCCGCGGTACTTAGTCATCACTCAACGTAAGGAGCAAGCGACTATCGTGTTAGGCAAACTATATGGCGATACTATTTCAGTAACAAAATATACAGAAATTGAAGCTTCTCTTGATAGCGATCATCATCAACCTAGGCTGGCTGACCTTATTAGCAAAGTTACAGGTAAAGTTCGACCAATTGTTTGGATTGGCATTGGTTTAGCAACTTTCCAACAATTAGTGGGCATCAATGTAGTGTTTTATTATGGCGCTGTGCTTTGGCAAGCTGTGGGCTTTTCAGAAGCTGATGCGTTGTTGATTAACATTATCAGTGGTGGCGTTAGCATTGCAGCTTGTGTGATCACTATGTACCTGATTGATAAAGTCGGTCGTAAGCCATTTCTATTACTTGGTTCAATTGGTATGGCGATTTCCCTACTTGGCTTAGTATTAGCATTTGCAAATGCTGGCACCGACGTTAACGGCAATTTAATGTTGGGTGATATGGGGACATTTGCGCTAATCTCAGCCAATGTTTATGTATTCTTTTTCAATATGTCATGGGGCCCGGTAATGTGGGTAATGCTTGGCGAGATGTTCCCGAACCAAATTCGAGGTTCAGGATTAGCGATTGCTGGTCTTGCACAGTGGCTCTCTAATTTTGCTATTACCATGACCTTCCCTATCATGCTAGCAAGTGTTGGTTTAGCAGCCGCCTATGGTTTCTATACGATATGTGCGTTTATCTCTATTGGCTTCGTTATTAAGTTTGTTTATGAAACCAAAGGTAAAGAGTTAGAGCAAATGGAAGGGTAAATTAAATTGGTTTAAAAAGGGGCTCTTAGGAGCCCTTTTTATTTTAATGTATTAATACATCGGCGCGGATCGCTACTTTCTTCTTCGCCCAAGTAAAACAATACCTGTAACAAATAAGAGTAATGTTGCAGGAACAGGAACTTCAGTCAAACCTAAGATACGTCCATCATTTAATCGCACGATATAACCAATATCGGCAAAAGACGCTAACGTAGTGTTACTTAACGTTGTCGGAAAATCTAGATAACCGGTCATTAAATCCGAATCAAATGTGCCACCTAACCAACTTTCATCCCAATGTCCATTTGCAGTCCCAGGACCGCCATCCAATTCGACTGGTACAAACTCTGCTGTTGGGTCAAACTCTTCTCGAAACATGTCTAAAGCATACTGTCCAGTATAACGACCGGTGTTTTGTTCATACACATTTTGGAAACCTGGTATGCCATAAATTTCAGGGTTCCAAAGGCTTCCAAAACCAATTACATGAGCCATCTCATGCAAAATAACATCGAATAAAGAACCTTCAGTTTCTAAATTAGCTAAATCAGCCGAATCAAACTCCATTACACCATATGTCGCGTACAAGAAGTTACCGTCTGCTGAGCCAACACTTCTTGGTCCGGCTTGACCTAGTATACCACCAACACCGTCTATGACGGGACCTGAAGCATCAATAACTAAATTTAAGTTAGCGTCTTCCTGAATACCCACCAAATGATAATTCCAAAATAGCGACGCTAGTTCAAAAGAACTCGCTTGAGTTGCAGTCAACCCACCTTGATTATTGACTGTAACATTGAATAAGCCAGCGCTTGCTGACAAAGTACACGTCATTAGCGAAATTACTAATAGTAACTTTCTCATAAATATTTTCATTTCTAACCCTTATTGTTATTTTCAATTGGTTAAGCAATTATTCAGCCAAATAAAAATAACCCAATAAAACAAAGAGTTAAAAGAACCCTCAATGTAAAGCCTTTATCAAATGTAAAATTTATTAACACTTCATTAACTCTTTGGTTACATAAAAATAAAAAGTTAGAGAGTTTTAAAGCATCGTAATTAAAAAGTTTACTGGTGAGTCATATCATAAAGGCACATAAATAACCAAGTGCCTTCTCATTTATAATCGGCTAATTTTATGCCACTTTTTTTAGTATTAACGCCTTGTCTAGTACCTGAGTTGCATAAACAGGTCTACGCTCAAACCATTGATGCACGCCGCCAGCCAGGAAGATGGCTAATAGCCACCAAAGTGGTGTGTAGTCTGTTTCTATTGGCTCTGATTTAGCTTGTTCTTCCAATTTTTGACCACTGACTTGCTGGCTTACCTGAGCTGCTTGTTGTGGCTGTGCAAGCGCTTGTGTCAGCGCTTGAGAAAGTGGTGCTAGTCCAAAACCAGTGGCAGTTGCATCCATATACTCGTTGAATTTTTCATTGTCTGTCGCAACATCGAATTCAGTGGCAATTTCAGTATATGTTTCTACCATTTTTTTCAGCGTTTCTTCGTCTGCTTGCCAATAACCTTTGCGTACGGCTTCTATCATTCGCTCTAGAATTTGTGCCAAACTTTCTGGGTTAGCTTGTTCGAAAAATTCACGCATATCCATTTGGTATTTATCTTCGACATAGACTTCGAAGAACTCTTGCCATTGGTCGTCACGTATTGCCTCAGGTGTCATTACCTCCCAGCCCCACATGTTATTCATGCGATCTAATATAGCTGTTGCACCAGCATAACCTGAGTCCTGCATCGCTTTAATCCAGCGAGGGTGGAAATAACGACTACGCATTTCTTGGTTTACAAACTCATCTAAGGTTTGTGTTTTAATTTGGTCTTTCTTACGCAAATTAGATACATACATTTCAGGGGTTTTACCGTCTAGGTGGCGCACTGCTAAGCCAATACCACCAAAGTATTGGAATGGATCATCATTGGTCATCAACGCATACAAATTAGTAGAGCGCGAAAAAATTACTCCATCAGTGCCAGAAAGAACTTTATTGTACAGCCCCTCTCCATCACCAAATACATCGCCTACATTCTCTGACCAGCGTTTTTCATCATGGCCAAAGGCATAGCCCATACGGTCTAAGTATAAATCAGCCAGTTTGTCATCGGTTTCCCAAGTGTCTGACGCTAGTGCACTACCAGCTAAACCAGTACCATAGTTACCCGTTTCATTAGAGAAAATTCGAATTGATGATAAGTAATTAGCATCTTCTTCGGTTTTACCTTGCGCCAACAATTCTGTGCGAAGCGCATTGGCATGGCGATAAACAAAGTTATTTTCTTCTTTCATTTTTGCAATTTTATCAATTGCTTTAGCTAGCCATAACATGACGTTAGGAAACGCATCGCGATACAAACCTGTGGCGGAAATGACGACATCAATACGCGGACGCTTTAGCTCACTCATAGGGATAACTTCAGTATCAACGACATTACCTTGACGGTTCCATTTAGGCTTCAAGCCAAGCGCATGTAGAATTTGTGCTTCTAATGCACCTTGGTGACGCATCGTTTCTAGCGACCAAAGTGAGAAGGCTAACTTTTCAGGAAACTTACCGTGTTTTTCTACATAGGCGTCAATGGTTTGGTTCATCAAAGTCACACCAGCATCGTAGGCTTCTTTTGACGGAACTTTTGCTGGGTTAAATCCAATTAGGTTGCGACCAGTAGGCGCTGCATCTGGGTTACGAATGGGATCACCACCATAACTTACTGGAATATAGTTCGCTTCCAGCGCTGATAACAAGTTAGTAATTTCAGCAATGCCTTGGAAATTATCCCAATAATCTTGGGCTAACGTTAAATCAGCTGCTAACTGATCATCAAGTTCAGCCACGTTATCAGGTTGCTGGATATAAGCGTTAAGCAGCTGGTAGCCATCAAGTGCTTCAAGATTTCGGACATTTCTTTCATCAAAGTGTTTGGATTCAGGAAGTGCTAGTCCATGCTTTTGCTCAAACTGTGCTGCACGAGAAGTGAAATCATCACCTAACATTTGCAGCATAGTAGAATACAAATGGGCTTCTTTGGGTAACTTACCAAAGGTATGTACACCAAGCGGCTGGCTCATTTGTGCTAAGGCATTTAAGTGATCTTGCACTTTGGCTAAATGGTTGTCGAAGCTTTGTTCAAATGTTGCTTTATCAAGAGACAAATCATTTAGCATATTAAGCTGTTCAGCCATGTTAATGATTTCTGCTTGGGTATTAGCTTTTGTTTGACCTTCTTCCAACATCATGTAGTTGGCGATTTTTTCACTAAGCTCTGCCACTTCTGTATAAAGCCCTGCTTTAGCAAAACCAGGGGTTAAATGGCTTACCATAGTCGCACGACCTCGACGTTTAGCCTGCATTGCTTCACCTACATTATCGATAATGTATGGATAAAATACCGGCTTATTACCAATAGCTAAACTTGGCGCATCGTAAACAGACAAGCCACGTTCTTTACCGGTTAACCACTCTTGAGAGCCATGAGTACCTAAATGGATATACGCATCGGTACCGAAAGTTTCACGGGCAAATAAATAAATGGCCAAATAGCTGTGATTTATCGCAGTTTTCGTTGAGTGATAAAGCGAAGAATGCTCTTTTGCATTTTCACCTCGCACACCTTGCGGTAAAACAATCATATTACCTAAATTCATGCGTGGAATGACAAAGGCTTTTGACAATTGACCATTAATAGTAGTCTCTCGCAGCATGCCACTTTCTTCAGGCTTACCCCAACGCTCAATAATAGGAGTAGTTACACTTTCAGGTAATGCATTAAACCAAGCAGTATAGGTTTCTAGTGGCATGTATTCAGCCAAATCTTGCGCAATTAACGCTTGTGCATCTTCGCCACGATAATACGGGCGAAGCAGTTTGCCCGCAGCTTCAATTAAATATTTAGCTTCTTTGACATCAACACTGTAGCCATTAGCTTTCATGGCTTTAGCAATTTGCTCTATTGAACTAGGGACATCTAAAAATGCTGCACCAATATTTTTTTCCCCAGGAGGGTAATTCCAGATAAACGTCGCTATCTTTTTGTCACTGTTGGCAATATGTTTTAAATTCGCATGGTTGAATGCTCGCTCAACTAAGGCGTTCATTTGATAATCAATAACCACTTTTGTACCATTTTCGTTAGCAGCAATGATCGAAGGATCTGTACTACCGGTATCTTCTGGCATGACTAAGAAAAATGGTGTAAGAGAGGGAGAGATACCCGCATTATCTGCTTCAAATTCCGCTTGAGTTCCCTCAGTGTAGTTAAGTGCATGAATCACTGGAACACCAAGTTTTTCAAATTCATCACGACGTTTTTCAACGTAGTGTAGAGAGCGATAATTGATCAGTAAATCAACGCGGGCGCGCTCCTGACCTGTTGTTGGGTCGCTAGTCATCAACAAGTCAGTGTAGTTAAGCGCTTCATCTTCACCTTCAAAAAAGAAACCAAGTGCTTTCGCACCTTTTGCTTCTAAACCTTTAATTAGTTCATCAACAATTTGTTGTTGTTCATAATCAACTGCACTGCGATGGAACCCAATAGCAATAACAGGTTGTTTGCTAATTTCTGTAAATTTGTCTGACGAGTTGTTTTGTTCAAGAAAAGTAAAAAATGCTTCTTCGTTACTTGTAACTTGACTATCAAAACCTTCGGTATCAGCCAGTGCATAGTGATACAAGCCAACATTGGGTACTACTACTGGTGCCTTGGCAATTGTTTGACTTAATGTAAAAACATTATTCGATAAATAAATCATTAAGTTACGATAGTTACTGCGACCTGCATTTTTGTAATAACTGCCTATGGTCGTTCGCTGCTCGTCACTTAACCCTTGGTTCATCTTTTTGTTAGCTAAATCCCCTAATGACACTACCGGCACTTGAGGAAACAAGCTTAAGTGACTTTGATACTTCGCGAACATGAATTTTGATAAGGCGGGATTAATACCATCTAGCAGCACTAAATCGGCACTCTGCCAGTCAGCTTTAATTTCGTCTTCTGACTTACCTTTTGTGGAATAATTAACCAAATCAAACGGCTGATCTTTTGCCATCTCTAGTAGCAAATCACCTTTAGGTTTTGCAGCATGTGACGACATTACCAATAATACTTTTGGCTTTGAGGCAGCAAATGCAGAAGTGTAAAATAAAAAGCTTATTGCTACAGCCATCAGCTGAAAAGCAATTAATAGATATCTAGATTGCTTGATGCTTTTTGATGTTTTATTCATTTGTATTTCCACCATTAACAGCTTGCTTTTCACCTTCAGGAACATAGACAAAACTGCCATCAGCCATCTTATAAGCAACACCTGCGCGCATTCCTTCACCTGAGCCGATATCACCCGTTGATTTATATTGTTTAATTTCTTTACCTTCTTTAACGATCACTTCCATATTCGGTTTACCAGCATTTTTAACAACTGTTACATTGTCAGAGGAAAAAACATTAAGCGGGTTCTGCGCTAATGCAATAAGCAAGGCTGCAATAATTACCAAAAAAACATCAACCAAGTTAACCGCACTAACAATTGGGTTTAACTCTTCGTCTTCATCAAGGAAACGCACTACGCTTCTCCTCTAATTTTACGAATATTGATCAGTTCGTTTGCACACCAACGTTTTTTCACTGATGCAGGCCAGAATGTAAGTGATGCGATTACCAGTCCCCAAATTACAGCAGCAAAAGCAATAATTAAGTTCTCACTAATACCTTGAATATTTCCATCAGCAAGTGCCTGTAATGCCGGTCCCATTGGGATCATAGTGGCAATAAGGCCTAACATTGGCGAGATACGGGTAACAATTCGCAAGTTTTCAAGCTGTTTTAATGCAAAAACTTCCAACTCATCTTCACTTGCATTTGGATTCTTGATGAAATAATTGTGAATTGGATAACCAGCTAACCATTCACCGTGTTTTTTCTCTACCTGCCTTAAGTAGCCAATTGCATTTTTTTTACGCACTAACCACTGTGAAATAAAACGACCCAACGCGTATAACGCATAAATTAACAAAACGACAATCGTTAGAATTACTGGAGTCATCAGTAACTCAGAAACATTTGCCATTAACGATTCAATTGTTTGAATATTCATTTTTTACTACCTCTAATACTTCGAAAACTGGAGGTTTATTTCCAAGCGACCAGAACTTTATCCGATCCCACACTTGAATTCAAATAATAATTATTCTCATTTGTATTTACATTCTAAAAATAGTGTGTATTCTAAAAAGCGATTAGAAAATGTCAGGACGTTAATTTAGTAATAAGTTAATCGAAACCTGACGATTGAAGCCCGAGAGATACCGAAAAGGCAGTTGTTTAATCATAAGTGTTTTAGCCCATCACTTAGCAAACCATCCCCCTGGTGCGCAGATTAATGCCTTTAGGTATCGTTTTTTAAAAATAGGAAAATAGAAGTTATGTTTAAGCCGAAGATGCTAGCGAGTGCTGTAGCTGCTGCATTATCTTCAATGCTAGTTGCTCCGCTGGCGATTGCAGATGAATTAGATGATTCAACCGTAGGCGCTAGTGCTGATGATTTAGAAGTAATTGTAGTTAGTGGCTCTCGCACTGAGAAAGCATTAAAAGATGTGGCAGGAAGTATTTCAGTTATCAGTCAGGAAGATATCGAAAAACAAGTCGTTAGCGACATGAATCAGTTATTCAAATATGACCCAAGCGTACAAGTAACTGGTCAAACAGGTAAGGCACAAAACATTACGGTTCGCGGCATGGGCGGCGATCGAGTATTAATGATTAAAGACGGCATGCGTATGAACGAAGGATACGGTGCCAATGGCTTAAACGATATTGTTGGTCGTGGCTTCATTGATACAGATACGTTAAAACAAGTGGAAGTAGCTAAAGGAGCAGCGTCCTCACTTTACGGCTCAGATGCTTTAGGCGGCATAATTGTTTTTACAACTAAAGACGCTTCTGATTACCTTTCTGATGATGAGACATTAGCAGGTAACCTTAAATTTGGTTATAGCGATGTTGATAATAAATATAGTGTTGGCGGTACCTTAGCAACCATTACTGGTGATTTTGAGCATTTACTAAATGCAACTGTGCGTGACGGTGAAGAGCAGCAAAACTATGTAGAGAGTGAAGACCCATTCGATGTCGATTCATATTCAATTTTGTACAAAGCAAAATACAACCTTTCTGACACCGATAATTTGACACTAACGGTTGATATTTGGGAGCAGGAAGCTAAAGGTGACAGCGCAGATGGCTTACTAGCCTACTTCCGTGGCTTAGAAGCATTCGGCTACATGGTTGATACCGAAAACTCAAACACTGAGCAAACAACTGATTCATTTAAATTGAGCTATCACGGCGAAAATACTCGCTTTTATGATCAGTTAAACGTCAATGTTTACTCAAATACTAGTGAACAGATCGATAAAGAATATGCATTATTAAACATTAACGCGCCAATGTTTGGTGTTGTTGAAATGCGTGACATGTTTAAAAACTCCAGCTATAAACAAGAAACGGTCGGCTTTTTATCAAATGCGACATTAAAAATTAACGAGACCCATACACTAGGATACGGTTTAGACATTGAAAAAACTGAATCTAAACGTAACGAGTTTAAGTTATACGAAGTTGAAGGCACACCTAAGCCTGGTTATCCGCAAGAAACCGACAAATTTCCTAAGACAGAAACTTTCCGTACTGGCGTATTCGTCAACGATGAAATTAGCTTAATGAACGGCCAGTTAACCGTTACTCCAGGCGTACGATTTGATACTTACGAAATGGATCCTAATGGTGCACTAAAAACTGATGGTACTGAATTCAAAAAATTCGACGAAAACCATACGTCGTTTAACATCGGCGCACTTTACCAAGTCAACGACATGCTTAATATTTTCGCGCAATATGGCCAAGGCTTTAAGGTGCCTGCGTACGATTTAGCTTACATTGAGCATTATAACCAAGCGACGTCTACCTACATTTATGAAATTGTACCGAGTGAAGATTTAGATCCAGAAGAAAGTGATACTTACGAAATTGGTTTACGTGGTCATATAGGTGACTTTGTTGTCAGTGCAGCTATCTATCACAACGAATATGAAAACTTTTTATCAACAGAACTAATCGCTAGTGACCAAGTATTCGATGATCAAGGTAGCTTTTTGTATCAACACGATAAATTCCAATATCAAAACCTTGAGTCGGTAACAATCGATGGCGCAGAACTAGCACTAACGTACTACATCAACAACCAATGGTCTGTATTTGCTAACGCAACGTATCAAGACGGCGAAAATGACGAAACAGGTGATTACATCACGAGTATTTCACCATTATCAGGAATTGCTGGTGTTAGCTTCGACGGCGAGAATTTTTCAACAGAGTTAATTTTGAACTGGGCAGATCGCATGGATAAAGTAAACGAAGGTAATGCAGAAGTTGCCGGTTATGGTTCGTTAGATTGGCTGATTAACTATGATATTACCAATGATGTTCGCGTTAACTTATCTATCACTAACCTAACGGATAAAGAATACGTACGTTATTCAAATGCTGCTGGTCATGCAGCAGATGATTCATTTGAACACTTAGCTGCATCAGGTCGTAGCTTTGCTGCAAGTATTAACGTGGCATTTTAACGATAAGGATTAACTTAAAATTCAAGTTTAGTTTCCAAGCCAGCTCAACCAATTGGCGATGCAGTGTGTGCCCTCATAATCATTGCCTTTTGGTTGAGCTACCCTCATTTAAGGACACTAAATTAAACAGTTTCATCTTCTCTCGATGGAAAAAGGCGCTCAATGACGGTAGAGCACCTTACTTTGACAGCATCTTTTGTGACTTTTGTTTTAGATGCGACCCTACCCTTGCCCACATTTACTGTGGGCTTTTTTATGGTGTCAGAAATACTTTAATATCATCAATTTTTGGCGATTTACCTTCCGAAAATGCCACTAAATAGGAAAAGCCATTACTTTCTAATGTCATTTTCCGTTGGCCGTGCGTAGTAACATACTGCACCGGAATTTCACGTTTTAGCTGCCCTAAATAAAGGCATTGAGTACAATTCTGACGAGTATATTTTGAGTTAGTCGTTTCCAATGTAAACTTGACTAATCCGTCTCTCAGAAAATCGATGATGAGCTCTTCTCCGTATACCCATGTATCTTTAAGTGCTGATTTTTTGATCGTGGCAGTCGGCATGCCTAATTTAGCGATGACATCTGACTTATCAATTACGGATTTATTGTCCAACAAACTTTTATTTAAATCTAAATAAGGAACTATTGGCTGTTCTGCCAGTAATTTATGCCAATTAAAAGGTTGAAAGCCACGTTGATAAACAGAGATACCATTTAGTTGATAGTTGTTTACATTATCGTATAAGTCCCTTTTTCTAATAAAGGTTAAAAGGGTAATGTGAGACTGATTTTGTATAGTAATGGCATTACCACGTAGCTTAGGCGCAATTAATTTTAATTTTTCAACGACTTGCTGAAGAGAGTTTTCCATCGCTAACTCGTTAGCAATAGTAATATCTGCTTCATCAAAGTCATCATGATAACTAACTCGATTGCTAATATGCGGAGGTAAAAACCAAGAAGTATGCTCGTAGCCTACTACTATATCTTGATTAACAAAAAACAAGTGTTTACGGCCATAGAGCAAAGCTTGTTGATGTGTTTTAACCGTTATTATTGCAGATGGAACTCCTAGCTGATTTATTAAAGCCTTTTTACTAATACCTAGCGGCATGCCTAGCACATCACCATTAATATCAATATTTTCGCTTATTAGCCCTTTGCTTTGCGCGTCTTTTTTCTTATCAACCTTATGCATATTAAACGACACAGTTGAAGTAAACACTTTGCCGTGATTGCGTTGGCCATGTTCGTTATATTTTACTGGCTTGTCATTTTTTGCATTTATTTTTACGGTGGCATCATCACACAATTTGATGGCTTGTACCCTCATCGTGTGCTTTTCTGCGTTGACCGCTCGTCCTTTACCGAGTTTTAATCGTTGTTGGGTAGCACGATAATCAATAATAGCAACGGCGTCTGCACCTAGCTTTGCTGCACGCTCTTTTGCTTGCTTAACTGCCAACTCCGGCGTTCCCTTAGCATTTCGAAATGACGTTGTACGCTTAAAGAGCATATTTTCGTTATAATTATGATCTGCTTCAGAAGCGCCACTACGACCGGTCACCGTGCCTAATATTTTATATTCGCATTCTGGGTAATATTTCAATACGACTATGTTTGTGTGGTTGTCGATTTCAGCTTGTTGCTCGGTACTTACACAAGCCTGTAAGGTCAATATCAATAGTACAGTAAGACTTTTATTCATTATATTCCCTTACAAATTAAATAGTTAATAACAAGCTAACTTACATATTTTTTATTAAAAATACCACTTATCCCTGATACCAGCCGATTTATCACTGTTTTTTTGCATTTTACTCACCCTTCCAATTACGCGTCATATGGAAATAGTATTTCAACTTTCACCCCATTTTTTCCTAATCATCAGTCAATTAAACTGAGTACATTAAATTAAACACGTAAGTTTTGGAGAGAAACAATGAATAAATTAACTGAATTCTCAGCACCTTTAGCACGCATTTTCTTAGCATTAATTTTTGTAATGTCAGGGGTAAATAAAATCGCACAGTATGAAGGAACACAAGGTTATATGGATATGATGGGTGTACCGGGTTTCTTATTACCACTGGTCATCATTACAGAGCTTTTTGGTGGGCTCGCAATTATGCTTGGCTACCGAACTAAATTGGCGGCTTTTGCGCTTGCAGGCTTCAGCATATTGTCAGCTATCTTATTCCACGCTGATTTCGCCAATCAGGCAGAAATGATCAGCTTTATGAAAAATATAGCAATTGCAGGTGGCTTTATCGCACTATTTGTTCACGGTGCTGGTAGCTACTCAATTGACAACTACGCTCAAAATACTAAAGCAAGTTAGGAAACCGTTATGGCACGTATAAAAGAGTTAAGACAGATAACCAACGGTATGCCAGCTTCTGATGGCGCCGGAGTTAAGCTAACTAGGTTAATTGGTACACCTGATATAAATATATTAGATCCTTTTTTAATGTTAGATAGCTTTGAGTCGGACCAAGCACAAGATTATATTGCAGGTTTCCCCCCTCACCCGCATCGAGGCTTTGAAACTGTGACTTATATGCTAGCCGGTAAAATGCGCCATAAAGATAGTGCAGGCAATGAGGGTGTTATAGAAAAAAATGGCGTTCAATGGATGACTGCTGGTAAAGGCATCATCCATTCAGAGATGCCAGAGCAAGAGTCAGGCCTAATGCAAGGTTTCCAGCTATGGATAAACCTACCTGCCAGTCACAAAATGTCGGCACCTGCCTATCAGGACTTTCCTGCAACTAAGATCGCGACCGAACAAGGCGCTCAAGGGCAGCTCAATCGTGTTGTTGCTGGTGTGACGGATAACGGTACCAAAGGTGCTGTGCAGAACAATTTCGTTAAGCCAACTTATATGGATATTTCTTTGCCCCAAGGTACTGAGTTTACACAATCGCTTTCCGCGTTGGACAATAGCTTTATTTACGTCATCGATGGTGAGATCAGCATTGGAATGAAGAAACGGACATTAGTGGCTAAACAACTTGGCGTATTAACCCAGGGTGATGCCGTTAGTTTAAACGCCGTAAAAGAAAGCCGAATATTGCTGCTGTCTGCGCAACCACTAAACGAACCGGTAGCCAAAGGCGGTCCGTTTGTAATGAATACTCAGCAAGAAGTCTTGCAAGCTTTCAAAGATTATGAAAATGGCAGGTTCGTTTAAGCAATGATGTAAAAGTAAATATTTTCAAGTGACCTAAAAGAAACGTATATTGCCCCTATTTTTATTCGTAAAAAATGCCAGCCAGCTTTTTAAAACTGCCTGGCATTTCTATTTTATTAAAAGCCTGCTATTGCTTTATAAACACTTCGATATCATCAACTTTTTGTTCGTTGGAAAACTCGACTAAATACGAAAACTGTTTATTTTCCAAAGTATACTGACTTTCAGAACGTCGTGTAATGTACTTACTTGGTAAGTCAATTTTAGCTTGTCCTAAGTAAATACATTTTACACAAGACTGAGCCTTATTTTTACTAACACTTTCAAATCGATATTTGCTCAAATGGCCACGATAAAAGTCAAAAATCAATTCATTGCCATATGCCCACACTTCCTTGATATCCGATTTCAATATTTTTAAATCAGGCGTTCCAAGCGCAGCCGCTACCGTAGCTCTGTCTATCGCATTACCCTTGCCTAAAAAGCTACGTTCCATATCGATATAGCTAACTTTTTTCTTAGTTTGGGCAATAGCTTGCCAATTAAACGGTTTGACGCCTTTACGGTACATAGCAATGCCAGCCAGTTCAAAATCTTTCAGTTGCTTAGCGTAGCGATGCGACTTACCAAATCGCAAGTAAGTCGTTAATTCATTACCTTTAATACTAACAAGGTGTTTTTTAAATTGATCAGCATTTAACGAAAGCGCTGTAAGCACTTTATTCGCGTTATCCCCTAAGCTTACTTGCTGGTTCATTTGCGGTGCTAGTTCTTCGAATTCTTCATTAAAAGATACACGGTTACTTAAATGGGTTGGTAGTATTTTTCTCGCATGTTCAAAACCGATAAGTTCATCACCTTTAAACATAAATAAATATTTGCGACCGTAAAGAAAAACTAAGTTTCCTTGCTTAGTTTTTATCATAGCTGAAGGTGCGCCCAGTACACTGGCTAACTGATTCTTAGTCGTTTCAAAGCCAAAACCCAATACTTGTTCATTAACCACTATATTGTTAGTTAACACTTGGTCAGTTTGTTCATTTTCAATGATATGAAGTTGGTCAAATTCAGCAACAACATTGCTGGTATCCCTGAAGTTTCTTTCACCTTGTCGATTAAATTTAACCAATTTACCTCGAGGATCATTTACTTTATTTGCAGGACAATTATAAAACTTTATCAGCTCAGCACGCATGGTGTGTTTCTCACCGTAGACGTTTTTGCCTTTTGTTAACCGAATAGTTCCCTTATCAACGAAATAATCGATGATTGCCACAGCATCTACATCATTTCTTTTTGCGCGTTGTTGTAACTTACCGTAAGTTAACTTAGGGCTACCAACCGTTTGATTATACTGTTCACTAAACTGGAAATTTTTTTTATCTGCTGGTGAAAGATCCTTATTCACTATACCACTGTGTACTTTAATCGTATCAACGATGGTAAATTCGCAATCAGGATAGAAATTTAACGAGGCAATATTTGTTGTCGCTTTAGGGGCAGTGTTAGAGCTCGTACTGCCGCACCCAGCTAAAAATGCTAGCGCAATAAATGAAGAAAAACGGCACTTCATGGTAGTCCTTTATTATTGTTTTTCTTTTAAAACTAACGAAATTTTAAGAAAATTTCAATTGATAGCTATTTAATTATTGCCGCTATTTCCGTTATTTATATTGCAAGTTTCTGCATTTTCGCTGCAAAAGCTTGTGCAAAACGTTTTGGAGACGCCGCATCCATATTAAAATAAAGTGACGGTTCTATCAGTTCCGCTTCCATTAATGCAAAGCTACTACCGTGTCGAACAAAGTCTACTCTAGCGTAGAGAGGCATGCTATCAATTGCTCTAAGTGCTATTTCTGCCTGACGTATCAATTCAGGCTCTGGTTCAACGGTTTTTAAGCGGCCGCCGTGCTCTTCTTGAACTCGAAAGTCATCTTGTTTAGGCGTTTTTAAAATGGCGTGGCTATATCGACCGTCAAAATAAAATAACGAAAACTCTCCTTCATCAATAACACTTTGCATAAAAGGCTGAACCATAAAGTTTCGTGATTCAAAGGCTTTAGCTAGTTGGGCCGTCATCCCTTTAACATTGTCTTTAGTTAACCAAAAGGTGTTGTCAGCATTTGCACTAATACGAGGTTTCAGGACAATTTGCTGTTGTGAAAAGTGCTCAAAAAATCCTGAAAGTTCATCGACATTGAATGATTCTCGCCACAGCGTTGGCACTATATTCACTGCTTTATCTGCTAGCTCTTTTAAGTATTCTTTGTCGATATTCCATTTGACAATATCTAGTGAATTTTCAAGATGTGCACTAGAGCTCTCGATATCTTCAAGCACTGATAAAAATGCTTCTGCATCATCTTGGTAGTCCCAAGGTGAACGTATTATGACCGCATTAAAGTCATCCCAGTTAACATTCTTGTCGCGCCAAGAAACAAACGACATTTGCCACCCTAAGTCGGCAAGAGGTTGCTCTAATAAGTCGTCATAAGCTTCAAACTCTTCAAGACTATCCATAGATAAAATCGCACAGCGCTTCATATATATTCTCATTATTACGTGTTTAAGCTGAATTCTATAAAATATAAATCACAAGCAACAGCATTAAAGTATACAAAATACAAAATTTTTACATGATTTTTTACGCTTAGGGTTTTACTATTAATCATTAAAGTGTTTTTAATCAATTAAAGGCTAATTTCTCGTAATGTTAGAAGTTGACGAAAAAGTATTGGCAGATATTGGGCGAGGCTTCTCAGTGCCTGCACAGCCTACGCTATTGTTGCAATTACAAGAAATTATTAAAAATGACGATCCTGACCTAGACGAAATCGCCAGTTTAATTTCGCGAGATGTCGGTATTAGCGCTAAGATACTTAAAACCATTAACAGCCCTATGTATGGTTTAGCACGCACAATTACTGACATTCCCAAGTCGGTAAAGTATATAGGCTTAACTGGCATAGTTTCCCTAATCACTAGCAATTTGATCCGTAAGAGTTTTGATCAAAATACTTGTAGCATCGCCTTAGAAGAGTTCTGGGACAATGCCACTAATATTGCAAATACCGCGGTGTTTATTGGTGAAAAATTAAAACGTCGAGTTGCAAAGGACAAATTATTCACCCTCGGGTTATTTCACGATTGCGGTATTCCTGTCATGGCAATGAAATATGGAAATTATCAATCCATCCTTGAACATGCAGAAAAAAACCCTAGCGCTTCTCTAACCTCATTTGAAGAAAGAGCGTATAAAGTGAGTCATGCCACTATAGGTTATTACGTAGCTTCTTCTTGGCGACTACCTACTGACATGTGTCAGTTGATTTTAAGACATCACGAACGTAAATATTTGGATAAATTAGACGGCTCTGAAGAGCAAACCTGTTTTGCGATATTGAAAATGGCGGAAAACATTGTCCACCAACATAAACATTTTACGCCAGCTTCTGACTGGAGCTATATTCAAGATACGGTTTTGACTGTTCTTGATTGTGATGATTATGACTATCAAGACTTACTAGAAGACTTAGACGATATTCTTTAGGCTTTATTACTTTTTTTTACGGTAATAACTTGTTGCTTTACTCTGCGTTTAAGTAATACGTAAGCCATAATAAATACCAGCAATAATCCGCCAGCAAACAACAGCGCAATTAAATAAACTCGGTTAATCTCATTTTGATAGGCAAGCTGCTTTAACGTTTCTTCGGAGTTTAACCGTATGATTTCATTATTCAACTTCGCGACACCAAGCACTTTAGCAGCTTGTTGCTGTTTAATTAGTTTTTGATAGGTCACATCAAAATACCGCTGCTGGGCTTGAGATAAATTTGGCAAGTCTTGCTGATGACTAAACCATTTTATGTATAACTCTAACAGCGTTAACCGGTTTATTTGCTGCCAATCTGGCTGAGAAAAGTACTGCTCAATTGTCGCTTGTACACAGCTCATATTCTTTAGTTCCGCACATGAAATACCTTTAAACACTGCTAGCTTTTCTACGAAAGAAGCCGAGTCTGAACTACCTTGTTGAAAATGAGCTTGGTCTATGTCTAATACTTGCTGGTAGTCTTTTCTTAGAAAAGCCAAATAAGATTGCGCATAGTGGTAAAGATAACGTTCCCATTTTGTACTTTTATCAGAAAGATCTTTCCCAAAGAGGCTAATTTTTTGCTCAGCAAGTTCAACTTCACCTGCATCTAAGTATGCATCAATCAAATTAAACAAAATAATAAAATAGTCATCAGATTGCATCGCCTTGCTTAATGCCAGCGCTTTTTCGCCTTCTTCAGCAGATAATTGATTCTGATCCAACATGTAGTAAACATAAGAAATTTGATTGTGAATGGTCATCTGTAAATAAAGGCTATCAATATCGATAGCTACTTTACTTAATTCATACAAACGTTTTAGTGCATGAGGTGTGTTTTCGTCATATACATCGCAAAAAGAAAAATAATTCAGCTCAGCCCTTATCGCTAATTTTACGCTGTCCGCATTTGCAGCGTGTGCCATTGATAACTTTGCTGCTTCACAACTTTGATCATCTGCCAGATTATTCAAATTAATGCTATGCAAAATATAGGCATAGGTTAACTGCGCCGTTGATAATCCACCCGGCTGAGTCAATACCGGCGATAATGTTTCGACTGATGACTTATGTTGATCTAAGCAGTGTAACCTGACCGCATTTATCAACGCATCCACGGAAGACAGAGGCTGGACAATCGGCTGAGGAAAATTAGCTAAGGTATTTTTACAAATATGAGGGTCTTCAATGTCAATGTTATTGGCATTAACACTCAATGACATTGACATAAACGCTATAAATGCGAAAAGCTTAGAAAAATTGTTCAATTTAATCGTCTTTTTATTTTTTTGGCTCTATTCGTTTAATGCCGCCACCGTCGATGCCGACATACAAGTAACCATCGTTACCCTGCATGATACTTCTTAAGCGACCTATGCCTTCAAAAATTTTATGCTGGTCAACAATTTTATTGTCGGCTACATCAAGCAAGACTAAATAATGAAATTTTAACGAACCAACAAGTAACTTACCTTGCCAATGAGGGTATTTATCACTAGTCACAAATACCATGCCCGATGGCGCAATAGACGGGTCCCAATAATGAATAGGCTGTTCCATTCCAGGTTTTGCCGTTAAGTCCGTAAAGGAAGTGCCACTGTAATTAATACCGTAGCTAATTACTGGCCAACCATAGTTCTTCCCTTTAGCGACAATGTTAACTTCATCACCACCACGTGGACCATGTTCATGTGACCAAATAGCACCCGTTTCAGGGTGCTTTGCCATTCCTTGCGGGTTTCTGTGCCCGTATGAATAAGTAGCAGTCTTTACACCGTCTTGACCAACAAAAGGGTTGTCAGAAGGTATAGCACCATCATCATGCAAACGGTAAATTTTTCCGCCGTCTAATGTTAGATCTTGGGGTTTGCTATCGCGCTCAGCTCTATCGCCAATAGAAAAGTACACATAACCTTGATTATCAAACGCAATTCGACTGCCATAGTGGCGTGTAGAAGTCGTATTATCACTGCCCTTATACAACATTTCTTGATGTGTTAATGTCATATTTTCACGGTCAAACTTAGCTCGCATTAATGCTGTATTACTACCATCACCTTTGCCTTCAACGCTTGAAAAAGTAAAATATAACCATCCATTGTTCATATACTCTGGGTGTAGCACTAAATCCAATAAGCCACCTTGACCATTGGCATGGATATTTGGAAGCCCAGAGACTTTCTTAGCGACAAGCTTACCTTGACTTATCACTCTCAGTTCACCTTTGCGCTCAGTAACTAAGATATCGCCGTTTGGTAACTGAACCATTGCCCAAGGAACTTCAACACCTTTTGCAACGAGATTTGCAACATAATGTTGTTCGCTCTTTGCACTGGCAATATCCTGCTCTTTATAAGCCAAGCTATTATTAATCCAAAGAATTGAAAGTGAAATTACAATCAACTTTATTTTTTTATGCAACATTTCATCTTACTCAACAAAATTAGTTTTGCTCAACAGGCGACTGCCCATCAGCTTTTTTGCCTTGAAATAGGCGGTGTATATCTTCTTTAATCAAATACAGAGCGGGTATTAAGAACAAAGTGATAACTGTCGCGAAAACGATACCAAACCCTAAAGAAATTGCCATCGGAATAATAAATTGAGCTTGCAAACTACCTTCAAAGTAAAGCGGAAAAATACCAAAAAAGGTGGTTAACGAAGTTAACAATATCGCTCTAAAGCGCTGACAACCTGCATCTTTTACGATATCTATCATTTTCTTACCAGTCCCTTTAGCACGGTTGATAAAGTCAACTAATATCAAACTGTCATTAACGACAACACCGGTTAATGCAATAAAACCATAGATAGACATCATATTAATGGTTTTCCCCATAATAAAATGCCCCACTATCGCGCCAATAATACCAAATGGAATTACCGACATAATCACCAATGGCTGCGCGTATGATTTCGTTGGAATAGCTATTAAACCGTAAATCAAAAATAAGGCTCCTAAGCCAGCCATACCAAGCTGTCTCAAGAAGTCCGCCTGTTCTTTACTCGCGCCTTCAACGCCATAACTTACTGACGGAAAATCGGCCAGTATGTCCGGGATATATTGCTCATTCATTTCATTTAGTACACGGCGCGATTCAACTTTTTCACTATCAATATCAGCCGAGACGGTTATTGAACGTTTCTGGTTAACGCGAGTGATGGCAGAGAAGCCATGGCCAATACTAACATCTGCTACTTGGTAAAATGGTACTTGCTCACCCGACTGAGTTCGAATCCACATATCTTCAAGATCAGTCACCGATAAACGATCTTCTTTAGGGTAACGCACCATCACCTTTAGCTCGTCTCGACCACGTTGAATACGTTGTGCTTCTTCTCCGTAGAACGCTTGGCGTACTTGTCTCGCTAAGTCTGTCAATGTTAATCCAAGTACTTCTGCTTCAGGTTTAATACTTAATTTGATTTCCTGTGAGCCTCGGCTAAATGAATTACGTATGTCATAAACACCATCATACTCACCAAGTTTTGTCATAATCTGTTCAGCAGCCGACTCTAGCTCTACATCATTTTTACCTGTTAGTTGAAACTCTAACGCTGCACCACCACCAACATTCGTGCCAGCAAAGAAACGTAGCTCTTTTGTGCCAGGGATTTCACCTATTTTATCTCGCCATAACTTTTCTATTGCATAGGCATCAAGCTGGCGATGTTCTGGTTTTACTAGCTCTAATAAGAAAGTTGCTTGAGTATTACCATTGGTAAATATCATCGAGTGCTTAATAAACGTTTTTCCATCAGTCAGATTTTCATCAGCCATTTCGTGGGCCGCTTGCATGACTTTTTCAATCGCCTTATTACGTTCACTTACAGCGCTGCCATCAATTAACGTCAAATTACCTTGAATAAAGTCACCGGGCACATTCGGAAACACCTCAACTTTAACCAATGAGGCTACGATTAAACTTACCGAGATCGTTAATACCGCGATAAATGTCGCCATCGTGTTATAACGCGCCACTAACGCTTTATGTAAAAATGGGCGATATACGTTCTGAATAAAGTTATCTAAACCATCTTTAAAGCGCATTTGAAAACGCTCAATAAAGTTAGCGTTATCTTCTGTTAATGGCACATATTTCATATGAGCCAAATGAGCTGGCAATATCCACTTCGATTCAATCAGTGAGAATATTAAACAGAAAACAACGACTAACGCGATAGCCCTAAAAAATGCGGCAAAGGTTGCATCTATAAACAGTAAAGGTGCAAATGCAGCCATTGTGGTCAAAACGCCAAAAGTCGCTGGCATAGCAACTTTCATCGTGCCACGAATAATATTGTCGGTAGAGTGACCATATTGCTGCATTTCGGTATAAGCACTTTCACCTATAACGATTGCATCATCAACAACAATCCCCAACACCATAATAAAAGCAAACAGGCTCAACATATTAATTGAGACCGACCATTCCCCCATTACTGGCATTAAAATAAATGCACCGAAGAAGCTGATCGGAATACCGACCATTACCCAAAATGCCACACGTATTCTCAAGAACAAAGTCAGTACTAAAAAGACTAACCCTGCCCCCATTAACATATTGGTGATCATCATATCGAGGCGTTCTTTGAGATAATAAGAAGAATCGCCCCACGCAGTAAGTTTTGCACCTTGTGGTAAAGATTTGTTTTTTGCTTCTACGTACTGGTGTACTTCATCAGCGATGGCTAAGTCATTTTGGTCACCTGTTGATTGCACCATGATGCTCGATGTGTTTTCTCCATTAAAACGTGCAAAATCTTCACGTTCAACAAAGCCGTCAACTATATTAGCGATGTCTGAAAGCACAAGGCGTGTACCATCTTGAGCAGTTCTTAATACTAAGTCACTATACTCTTTACCGGTATAAGCTTGGCCTTCTACCCTTAGCGCAATATCACCACCGTTAGTTTTAATTGTACCGCCTGGCAAATCAATCGATGAACGGCGCACTGCTTGCGTGACTTCGTCGAATGTTAAGCCAAATTTTTGTAACTTTTCTTCAGATATCTCTATACTAATTTCGTAGTCTCGACTTCCTACCACTTCCGCATTATTCACACTTTGTAAGGTCATAATTTCATCGCGAATGTCTTGTGCCATTACTTGGCGAGCGCGACGCTCCATTGGTCCACTGACCGACAACCACATGACCTGGCCTTTGAATTCTTGTTTAGTGACTATTGGCTTTTCTGCTTGTTCTGGGAAAGTCGTTATCGTGTCAATTTGCATTTGCACTTCATCAAGCTTTTCTGACATTGAATAGCCAGACTGCAACTCAATGATCACCCTTCCCATGCCTTCATTGGCTGTAGAAGTTAATCGCTTTATGCCCTCAATGTTTTCAATTGCTTCTTCTACTTTAAGGATGACAGATTGCTCAACTTCTTCCGGTGCTGCACCTAAATGAGGAATGATAATTTGAATACTATTGGGATTGAATTCAGGGAACATTTTTTTATTGAGTCCCTGAAATGAAAAGAAACCTGCTACAAGAATAAAAATCATTAACAGGTTTGCTGCGACGCTATTGCGAGTAAACCAAGCAATAATGCCAGTTAAGTCTTCTTTTTCTTGGCTCATGAATCTTCACCTGCCGTAGCATCTTCGTCCTGATTTACAATTTCATCAGTTTCTTGCTCGATTTCAACTTCACCATTAACTCGCAGTGTCATACCTGCAACAGGTGTTTCTAGATTAGTTAAAATTAAACGCTTATCGTTATCAATCGCTTGTTGCGTGTATACATAGTCGATATCTGAACGAAGAACGTCGACATCTGTGATATGCAGCTTATATTCTTCATCGATCAAATAAAGCGTATTTGCGCCATGTACAGCACCTCTTGGAATAGCGGTAATTCCACTAATTTCTTTACCGCCGATGTTGGCATTAACAAAGGTACCAATACGAATTTCATTTTGATTTCCATCGTCTTCAACCACGTTATATGGGTCTACTAATTGCGCCACGATATAATGAACTCTGCTAGCCGTATCGACTACACCTTCATAACGTGAAATTTTTGATGACCAAGTAAATTTCTGACCTTCTAATTGATAAAACAATTCAACGTTTGATAACTTTTCAATTGTTTGATTAATCTTAGGTAAATTTAAAAAAGCGACATCACGTTGCTTTATCGGTAACCTGACTTCGGCATAATCAACCGCAAAAGTTTCAGCGAGTGATGTACCTATAGTGACATACTGACCAACATCAACATTTTTAGCTTTTAACATTGCATCGTAAGGTGCAACAATGCTGGTACGCGCTAACTTAGTTTGAGCTTCTTTCAAGTCTGCTTGTGCTGCAATAAGATCTGCTTCTGCTTTTTGCAATTGAGGAATTTTCAGCGCCAGAATAGGCGCTTCACTTAACGGCTTCCCTGTTAACAACCACTCATCTTCCGCTTGCTTTGCTCGAGCTTTCGCAGTTACTAATTCTGACTCCATTGCACCAAGTCGCGATTGCGCTTGAAGTACTGCAACCTGGTAGGTAATGTCGTCAATTTGTAAAAGCTCTTCACCTTTTTTAAAAAAGCCACCAACAACGTACTTCTCCGATACGGACATCACCATACCTGATACTTCTGACACTAAATTCGTCGCCGTGCGTGGCATTACCGAACCCTGACTGCTTATCGAAAATTGCACGTCAGTTGGAGAAAGTGATACGACATCCACTAATGGTGCTCTTACTGTAACCGGCTTTTTCGCAGGTTTTGGCGCCAAAGCACCGGCAATGATCAATACGAATATCGCCAAAAAGATAATAGCTATCGGTGTTAATACGTAACGAAGCGGCACCATACGTTTAGTTTTTTGCGTAGGCGAATTAGATTCAGACATGGATATTACCAAGGTTAAAAAACAGAAGTTTCAATATGTTAATTATTAAGACGCGGTATTTCAATCAGTTAATTTTTTGTAAACTTTGCCCAAGATAATAAGATTTGACGAAAGTCATCTAACCCACAAGCACTGATTGCTTGACTGTCTATATTTAGTTGTTCAGAAATAAGCTCTTCAGGCATATCTTCAATGCCATTTAGGTTGGTATTTGGCTGAACAAACACATCATCATGAGTGAAAGTTACCGAGTACTCACTACCAGTCACGGTGATTTCATGCTGATGTTGATTTTCTATTTTTTCAATCGCAACAAGAAGTGCTGACAGCATTTCGGTATTCTGCCCTACCTCTACTTCCAACCATGGACCAATCATTTGTTGCTCTAGCGAAAAAAGCGCTTTCGCCTGTCCTGAGGTAGGATCATTTCTAAATTCATATTCCATAATTTCTTCACTTTTAGCTTTATTGGAAATCTAAAGGGTTGAGCAACTCGCTTACATTTAGTGTAGCAAAATTGAAATATTTCACCTATGCGAAATACACAAAAATGATAAATTTAGTCGAGATAAGTTTGTAACCAAATGGTGGCGTCACTGTTATTATTAAAAAACGCATATTTAAGGTTAATGCTACCGTAGGCTTGTGATATTAACTCTTGAGAAATAGCTTTAGTCGTACAGTCACTTATATTCACAGCTGCTGCCCGCGCACCTCCTTGACGAATAAAAGCAATATGACTGCGTAAATTACTGGGCGACGTAACAGCTTCTCCGTGCAAGTTAAGTAAAACACCATAATTATTAGCATCAAAGTGTTTACGAACAGCAACAATTTTTTTATGTAACTGCGGGAAGAACTCGTCATTCCACGGCCCGACGGCATCTATCACCATGATATTACCTTTAGCGACGATGTGTGAGCTGCCATGAATAGAATAATTAATACTCAATAAGAAATCCTTAACCTTATCTATGTATTGCTAGTTTTAAAGTTTATGCAATCAATCTGGTAATGCAATTTTCTGCTGCACAAACTGTGAAAATGTGACAACTTTTTGCGCAGGGCGAATTAACTGTGGCTGTAATAAATATATCGACTGGCCTCTTAATTCAAAATCAGTAAGTATTGGTATCAATAGCTTATTGTTAATTGCTTTTTCTACATAATAGCTAGGTAAACGAACAATCCCCAAGCCATCAATGCCTTGCTGTTTTAAAACGCTATTGTCATTAGCGGACAGCCAACCTTTTACTGTGATATTGCCTGTGGAAAACTGCCAAATAGTATGATCTAACGACGGCAAGCACTGATACTGAATCAATTCTTCTGGAGTTGTTGGCCTGCCGAACTCTGCTAAGTATGTTGGCGAAGCACAACAAATATGTCGATAGGACATTATTTTTTTAGCAATTAAATTTTTTGGCGGTTGATTGGTCGCTCTAAAAGCCAAATCAAAATCGTCTGCCATTAAGTCGTAATTGGTATAGCTACTGTCAATTTCAAAACTTATTTTAGGATATCGCTGGTTAAATTGTTTGCATAGCTCAATTAATACACCATTGGTAAACTGAATTGGCGCAGTAATACGTAATCGGCCTGTCACTTCGGATTGATCATCGCGCGCATATCGCTCAACAGACAAAAGAGAGCGACGCATAGAGGCTATTTGCCTAACAATATCTCGACCACTTGCTGTTAACCTTACACTGCGAGTAGAACGCACTAACAAAGGCAATGCCAACTCTTGTTCTAATTGCTTAATTTGAGCAGATAAATACCCTTTTGACATCCCCAGTGTTTTAGCTGCCTTCGTAAAGCTTAATTGATTTGCCACTTCACCAAATAAGAACAAACGTTCAATCTTTTTGTGCTCTCGACTATACATTACAATAACCTTAAATTGTTTTATATATCATACAATGTATTTGCAAATTGTTGCTAGGGTAAAGGAAGAGGTCCAACTAAAATGACGTTAATTCGTCAAAATTCTGTAGGTAAACTATGAGCACTTACGCAATACAGCAACATTTTCCTCGTGCCAGTAAACTCGCATATGGCTGCATGGGCTTAGGCGGTAGTTGGGAAAACAATGAACTGGCTTCTACTGACAAATACCAAGCACAATCAATAATTGAAACAGCATTAACAAATGGCATTAACTTTTTTGATCATGCTGATATCTACACCTTAGGCAAAGCAGAGCGAGTTTTTGGCCAAGTGTTAATTGAACAGCCCACTCTTAGAGATCAAATGATTATTCAATCAAAGTGCGGAATTCGCTTTGACGATGAATCAGGGCCAGGTCGTTACGACTTTTCAAGTAAATGGATAGAAGAATCAGTAGATGGCATTTTATCGCGACTAAATATTGAGACTTTAGATATTTTACAGCTTCACCGCCCAGATCCTTTAATGAATATTGAAGAAGTTGCGCCTAGCTTTGAAAAATTACAAGCAAGCGGCAAAGTGAAGCACTTTGGTGCCTCTAATATGAACCATCACCAAATAGCCTATCTACAATCTGCAATTAAAACACCTATTGTAGCCAACCAAATTGAAATAAGTTTAAAGCAATTGGGTTGGCTTGAGCATGGCGTATTGGCAGGAAACCCGAATGGAGAGCACGGGAATTTCACCCCCGGCACTTTGGAATATTGTCAGCTTAACAATATTCAGATTCAGGCATGGGGTAGCTTAGCACAAGGACTATTTTCTGGTCGTGATAACAGCAGCGAAGCTCATCATATTCAAGCAACATCTACTTTAGTTAACAAACTAGCGGAACAATATCAATCTAACCCTGACGCCATCGTACTTGCATGGCTTATGCGTCATCCCGCGAATATCCAGCCAGTTATTGGCACCACTAACATAGAGCGCATCAAGCGCTGTGTTGCCGCACTAGAGGTAAACCTATCACGCGAAGATTGGTACAAACTCTATGTAAGCGCCCGTGGCAACGCTTTACCTTAAAGGTCAAATAGATATTCATATGGAAACAATTGATAGAACGAATCAAATTGCCTTAATCACCGGTGGTGCAACTGGTATAGGTTTAGCTATTAGTGAGCGATTACATAGTTTAGGTATGAAGGTAATCATCGCATCGCGTCGCACCTCACTTATTAACACTCAAGTTGATAAATTAAATCAACAACGAAGTCATAGCGCACTCGCCTTAACCTTGGATGTCACCGACAAAAATTCAATAACAGAGTCAATAAACAGGCTTCCACAGGAGTTCTCTACTATTGATGTACTCATTAACAACGCTGGTGTCGGTGTAACTGACTTGCTAATTGATTGCCCAGAAGACCGATGGAACTTAGTTATTAATACTACATTAAAAGGGCCTTTTTTAGTTTCGCAGGCTGTGCTGCCCCAAATGATAGAAAAAAAATCTGGGTTTATTATTAATATTTCCTCGCAAGCTGCTAAAAACGGTTACCCAAACGCAGGCCCTTATTGCGCCGCTAAGTTTGGTCTAATGGGTTTTGCCAAAGCACTACAAGAAGAAGTTAGGGATTACAACATCCAAGTACATAACCTGATGCCTGCGCTAACTCAGGTACCAGCACCTAAATCTTCAAAAGAAATGACTGAAGGCTGGTTGCAGACTTCCGATTTAGCTGATGCAGCGGAGTATGTACTTACTCGTCCTGCACGCGTATCACTTGAAGATATAGGCTTAATGGGACGAATGTAGTAAGCCACTGGTTACTAAGGCATTTGAATACTTTCGCTTTAACCTAAACCTATCTATAGTTAGTGACGATCGTGAAAATAATAAAAAGGAATGCCATGAGCAACTTACGTCTAATCTTTGTTTTCTTAGCTTTGGTATTAGTAACCCAATTTACTAATGCCACAGTGCTAATGAAGCCGACACCGTTAACAGGGTTAGAATACCCAGATATCTTGTCAGGTGCTTACCAGGAAAATATAACCACGCCAGAAACGTTTTTAGGATTCAAATTAGGAGAACGTACAGCATCACCCGAGCAAATTAATGCTTTAGTAAATTTGTGGGCTAAAGAAAGCGACAAAGTTCAAATTGTCGAATATGCCCGAAGTTACGAAAATCGAGCACTTCACTACTTAATGATAAGTACTCCGAACAACCTATCACGCTTACCTGACATTAAAGCCAATATTGCTCAATTAAGTGAACCTGCGAAGTTATCTGCTAGTAAGATCAAGCAACTTATTGAGGATACTCCGGCCACGGCATGGATGGCTTATAGTATTCATGGCAATGAAAACTCTGGTGCTGATGGCGCTTTAGCATTGATTTATCATTTGATCGCCTCAAAAAATAACGATGTAAATGAACTTTTGGCCAATATGGTTGTGTTGGTTGATCCGATGATGAACCCTGATGGTCGCGCACGATTTACTAAACGATTAGAAGAGTCTAGAGGCACAGCGCCTAACATCGACGACAATTCGCTGCTACATAGTGGCACTTGGCCTTTCGGTCGTACTAATCACTACTATTTCGATCTTAATCGAGACTTTTATTTTGCCGTAAATCCGGAGTCTCGCGGTCGTATAAAAGCTATTAACCAATGGTTTCCGCAGTTAATGATTGATGGTCATGAAATGGGTCCACAAGATACCTATTTATTTGGCCCTCCTCGAGAGCCACTTAACGTACATATTCCAGCAAGCACACGTAAGTGGAGTAAAGTATTTTCACTAGATCACGCCGAAAAATTTGACGAAAACAACTGGCCCTATTACACCGGTGAATGGTTTGAAAACCTCTATCCTGGCTATTCGAACTACGCAGAATATAAAGGCTCTATGCATATATTATATGAGCAAGCGAGTACTGATGAAGACGGCATCAAGCTAGCAAGTGGTAAAATTCGCACCTTTAAAGAAGCCGTAGATCATCAATTTACCAGTTCAATGGCAAACCTAACCACACTGTCAAAGCACAGCAAGGCAATGTATCAAGATTTCGTTCAATTTAGAAAAGGGCACGTTGCGACTAAAGGCCAGTACAGTAACCGTAGCTTTGTCGTCTTACCAACAGGTAATCACTACCGCACACAGCGATTTCTTGATTTGCTAGATATCCAAGGCTTTGAATACCAGCAAACCACTAAAAGCTTTACCGTAAGTAAAGCGAAAAACCAACTAGGTCAAAACCTAACTAAAGTCACAGTTCCTAAAGGTAGTATCGTCATTAACAATCGTCAATATGACGCACCTTTGCTGGCAACACTGTTAGAGTTTGATACTGAAATAAAAGACCAAGTACTGATTGAAGAGCGTCAAAAAACACTACGAAACGGCAGTTCGGTAATGTACGACACTACAGCATGGAACATTACCATGATGTATGGTTTAGAAGCGTTAGAAGTCAATGAAAACATCACCAAAAACTTAACGAATTACCAAGCACCAACACCTCAATTTACCGAGCGAGAAAATACCATTGCTTACTTAGTTGATGGCGCTACAGACAGCTCTGTTGCATTTGCCGCTCGTTTACTAGAGCAAGGCGTAAAGGTACGGGTATTAGATAAAGAAGGTAAATTTAATCAGCAAGGTTTTGCCCGAGGCAGTGTTGTTGTTTATCACTATGACAACACAATGGACAAATCCAAACTAAAAACTTTAGTTAAGCAAACGGCAAACGAGACAAATAGTTCATTAGTTGCCATTAACCAAGGTTTAGGTGACGGCGATTTGCCTGATATTGGTGGTGAAAGCTTTAAACTGCTAACAGCACCTAAAGTTGGATTAATCTCGCAAAATGGTATTAATTTTTACGACCTAGGGTCAATTTGGCACTTGCTTGATACTGAATTAGGCATTAGACATTCCCACCTCAATCAAGAGTTTTTAGCAAATACCGATTTACGCGCCTACAACGTATTGGTATTACCGTCTCGTTTTTATGGCGAATTACCTAAACATGTCGTTAAGCAGATTGGGCAATGGGTGACTAACGGTGGCACGTTAATCGTTAGCGGAAGCTCCGCAAACCAATTATTAGCTACTGAAAAATTTACCCAAGTTAAATTACTCAAAGATAGCTTTAAAGAAAGTGAAGAATACAACCTTGCTTTATTTCAAGAGTGGTTAGCCAAACAGAGTACGATCTCAAACGCTAAGCAAGTAGCAGCTAATAAGGTCAGTAACGATATTTGGTATCCGTGGCAAGATATTAAAGCCCTAAAACCAATGGATGAGAAAGCGTTGAAACAGTGGAACAACTGGAATCAACGCTTTATGCCATCTGGCGCAATCACCGCGACACGAACGGACCAAAAACATTGGCTAACTTATGGTGTACCAGAGCAACTTCCGGTATTGACCAGTAACCTCCCATTGTTAATGAGTAAAGGAGGTAGTGACGCGGTCGTACGATTTGGCCAATACGTTAGCAATAGTAAAGCAGAGGCTAGCCAAATTGGCTGGTCAACAATTCCTGCAGCAAACGACGTATACTTGCGCATGAGCGGCTTATTGTGGCCTGAAGCTGCACAGCGTATTACCAATGCAGCATACCTAACTCGCGAAGCAAAGGGTAAAGGACAAATCATACTATTTGCTGGCGAACCCAACTTTAGAGGAGCCAGCAAAGGTACGGCAAGGTTACTTCTAAATGCAATTGTTTATGGCCCAGGTTTAGGTACCCAACCATTTATTAACCTTTAATTTTTACTCGAAACCCACAACTGTGCAGCTACAAAATATGCAATTTTGTAGCTGTGCGAGTTATAAAAAAGTCGTTATTATGCTGCTATAACTTACCGTTAAAGGAGCTACAGTGTTAATTTTTCGCTTAATTACTTTTTATTTCACCGCTTTATTTATTTCATTTAGCAGTCAGGCAAATACAGCAGTATCACCTTTGGCTAACAATACTGCAGAGTACGCGGTAGAACGTTATTCAAATGACATGATTGATAGCCTTGCCGAGCTAGTCACTTTTAACACTGTTGCAATCGACGGCGTAAAATCAACCGATAACCCTGTACATATTGCTTTTAAAGCGGCATTAAAACGTCAAGCAGAGCAACTAGGATTAGACTATAGCGATCACGGTTATGTCGTCATTATCGGCCTTGGAAATAGCAAAGAGCGCTTAGGAGTAATTACCCATGGAGATATTCAACCTGTAGATAAAAGCAAATGGCAAAAATCTCCATTTGAATTGGATAAAACGTCAGAGCCTGGCAAATTAATTGCTCGCGGCACAGAAGATGATAAAGGACCAATTTCTACAGCGTTGTATGCGATGAAAGCAATTCAAGACAAAGGAATCAAATTAAACAAACGCATTGAGCTTTATGTTTATATGGCCGAAGAGTCCGATTGGGGTCCACTTGAAGAGTTTATTAAGCATAACTCCTTACCTCAAACCAATATCACAATAGATGCAGAGTATCCTGTGGTTACAGCAGAAAAAGGCTGGGGGTTATTAAAGTTTGCGTTTGAAAAGAAAAGTATAAAGGAAAAAACGCCTTATATTAGCAACTTTAAAGGTGGTTTTTTTGCTAGCCAAATACCAGAAGATGCTAAAATGGTAATAAAAAACGCCACGAACGATGTTGTACGAACTTTACGTGCTGTTGCTCAATTGGATACAGAGGTCGACTATAAATTTGACATTAATTCAACCGAATTAACCATTACTGCACGAGGAAAATCCGCACATTCATCTAAGCCTCAAGAAGGCATTAATGCCATTACCCACTTAGCCAAGATAGCTCACGTCGACGGGATTAAATGGCCGAATAATGGCGCGGGTTCATTAGTAAATTTTATTAATGCCAATATAGGTTTAGGCTTGGAAGGAAAATTATTTGGTAATATCGCCTATAGCGATGATTTTATGGGACCTATGACCGTATCACCAACGGTGATTAAACAGCAGGAAAAATCAATTGATGTTCATATCAATATTCGTCGCCCAAGAGGCAAATCCAAAGAGCAATTGCTAAGAGAAGTAAACGCAGCATTTAACCAATGGCAGCAAGAGCATCAAGTAGCGGCTACGCAACTTGAACACTATGTTGGTAACCCATTTATTCAAGACAATGCCCCACAAACCCAAACCTTGTTGGATGTGTTTAGTCACTTCACTGGCATTAAGGATGCGAAACCTATTGCGATAGGCGGTGGTACGAATTCACGATTATTTCCGACGGCGGTAAGCTTTGGCCCTTCAATGCCAGGAAAAGCGTATTCAGGTCATTCTGAACATGAATTTATTACTGTTGAACAGTTTAAGTTGAATTTAAAAATGTATACCGCAGCGTTTATTGAACTGGCTAAATAAAAGTTTTTCTATTGGAGTGCGCTACAAATTATTAGCGCACTTTCCAATACGCTTGTCTATTCTCAATTTACAGAATCAGTTAGTCGAACACTCACCTAAATAATACTTCAATTTTACCGTCTGCCGGATCATAAAAAAATAACTGAATAGTATTGGTACCCGGAACCGTTTGTTCTTTGAAGTCTATTTTTAGTCGCGTTAATCTAGTTTTAAACTGCTGATAATTTTGCATCCGAAAAGCGATATGATCGTGATAATGCAAGCTATTACTAGCACTATGAGCATCACTCTGAGTTAAATGAATAACTGCTTGCGACTGACAATATAGCCAATAGCCATCAAAGTTAAAATTAGGCCTTTGGCCAACTTCAAGTTCAAATAACTCACAATAAAAATCACGTACTTGTGCGAGTAATTCTTTTGGGGCACTGATATTAAAGTGATCGAAAATCATTGACTAAAACACCTAAAAATAAAAAGGCCAACTGGTAACAGTTAGCCTTTATACCTTATTGTGCGATACCTCGCACTATGCGTAATACTTAAAACGAATATTTCATTGTTACGCCAAATTCACGGCCACGAGATGGTGCAATTGGGAATGCGCGAGAACTAAACGCAAAACTCTGTGCATCAATGTAACGGAAAATATAGGTTGGTGTTTCATCATCAGTAAGGTTTTTAGCCCAAGCTGTTAACGTAACGCCGCCATGATTAATGCCTGCTCGCAAGTCAACTTTAGTGCGACTACCTGTTTCAATAAAGTTATGGATATGTGCATAACGAGAAGAATCATAACTTGCACTTAAACGCGCAAACCAACCCGTATCTTCATCTATTTCACCTTTATAATTGAATGCAAGGTTTGCTTCTTTCTCTGGTACTTGAGGTGGTGTATTACCCGAAATATCACCATAAGTTGTTAAATTCGCAGGCTGATTACATTCTGATGAACTTAAACCAGAAATAATGCGACAATGGTTGCCATCGAATGCTTCAACAAACTCTGAATTAGTGTATGAGAAACCAAAATCAATATCGAAGTTTTCATTCACTAACCACTTACCTTGTATTTCAACACCTTTAACTTCAGTTTCACCTTTGTTAGAAATATAAGAAATTGGTACATCGCCACCACCGGCACTTTCGTCGATATAGCTATCAGTTAATTGCTGATCATCCCAATCCATAAAGAATGCCGCTGTTGATAGGTAAAGCGCGCCATCAAGTAACGTTGATTTCCAACCAAACTCGTACATCACCATTTCTTCTTCTTCAACTTTAATCAGCTCAATTGGCAAATTTGAGTCGCTATTAAAGTCCCCAGGGCTATTACCCTCAGAACGAGTTAAGTAAAATAAGTGCTCGTCCCAATTATATTCGGCGATGATACGTGTCGTCGTGCTGTCAAACTCATTGTCTACATCCGCATATGTAGGGTCTTGAATTAAATTTTCATAAGCTTGGGTTTCAATTTCATCTGTCGCTTTTCGAGCTTCAACCGAGATATTAAAGTCGTCTGTAATATCGTATGACACAGAAGCCATTAACGCTTGGTTGCTATTCTTAGCAACGAACGCATCTGCATCTTCTGGATCATCTTCCCATTCCCAATAATATGCACCAACCATCCAATACAAACGATCATCAAATGCTGTCGAGCTAAAACGCACTTCATGGCTAATTTCGTCTGATTGACCTTCACCAAGCGTATGCCAGCCTGCTGCACTGCCGAAATATGGGCCGCCAAAGAAGAAACCAAAACTAAAGGCTTGCTCATAGCCAGTATAAGTTTGGTCAACACCATTTTCTGTATCGTAAGTGTTGATTGCGGTGCTCCAGCTCAAATCACCAAAATCAAAAGAATGATCTATTTTTAGGCTGATATGTTCTCGCTCTGAGCGCAAACCGTAATCACTGTTATCTAAAATACCACCAATATTAATTGGTAAGTCCGTCTTAGCCTCACCACAATAATAAGCGCGTGTATCTAGGTAACAATTGTTGTAACTCGGATCTTGGAACATGAACACAGAGTGCTCATCATCATTTTCGTTATAGATGAAGTTCAAAGCGACGTCAGTTCTTTCACTATTATAGTAAAGACCTAACATTGCCGATTTAGTTTTTTCACCACCTAAACTAGGGCCACCCTCTTTTTCATTTTTCCAATCGCCGTCATACTGATCTAATGAACCAGATGCTCTAAACGACAATGTGTCGGTAATTTTTGATGAAATACCGCCAGCAAGTTGTTGGTTTCCATTCTTGCCGTAAGTTGCCGTAACGTAACCAGATGCTTTATCGCCAGGTTTACGGGTAATTAAGTTAATCGCGCCTGAGAACGTACTTCGTCCATACAGTGCAGATTGTGGACCTTTTATGATTTCTACACGCTCTATTAAGTCAAGCGGTAAACTTTGTATGGAACCCGAGAAATATACGCCATCAATAAAGTAAGAAGCTTTTTGCGTACCAAATCCAGGTATCCAAGATACACCACGCATTACAGGGATATCCGCTTGTCTACCGAAAGTTTTCTCCATCGAGAAACCAATAGCATTACTAGCGATATCATTGATATCTTCCATGCCTGCTTTTTCCATATCTTCAAGGTTAAATGAAATTACCGAGACTGGAATTTTATCAATTGATTCTTTTCTCAAACGAGAAGTTACTTCGATATGTTCGATTTCACTAGCTGAATTTTCATCCTTGGCTGCGTCATCATTTTCAGCAGCAAACGCTGTTGGTATTGCAAATACAGAGCTTAATAATGCGGCCTTAATTGACTGCACTAAAAAGCTGGGTGACGATAAATTATTCATGACCTTGTTCCCGTTTGACAGATATTCTAGTTATTAAAATTTTAATTTTTATTATTTTTAGGTCGTTCAATTGGCTAACAAAATGATTAGCAAATAAACACTCTGAACTTACAATTACACAAAACTTGGGACTAGAAAATCGGCACTAGTTATCGTTTTTGATATATATCAATAACTAGCACCTGAGTGAAATTTAGCCAATTCATGGCGGGTTATTTTGCAAAAACGATTATTTTTTTAAGAAATTTAGTTCTGTGACAGCTGGATTTTTGAGTTTAGGTTGTTGCAAAACTTGCCAAGTCGAGCCGTCGTCACCAACGAAAGTAAAGGCTTTTTCATTGAATTCATTGTCTATAATTGAGGTGGTTTTCAACTGATGTTTAATTGCCAACTGATGAATCGTCGACAACTTGTCAGTAAATACTGAGTGGAGTGTAATACCTTTAGCACCTGCTCGTTGTTCATGGCTACGATCGGGGCGAGGGTCAGGATTGACGAAAAACTTAAGCTTTCCTGCAATATTATTTGGGCTAACAAAGCCTCGGTACCAATGGCTAGCACCATCAGCCATATTAAATACCGCCTTGGGCCCAGCTTGCCAGTCACCATCAAGTACTACAGGCCCTTCCGGTTTAAATCCTAAAACGTCACGGTAGTAATCAGTTTGCCTATACATGTCTTCTTTTGACGAACCCGCGAGAATAAAATCATTATGGGTAATTTCACTTGTCGCCAAAGGAGAATCGTCGTCAATTGTGCCGTAACCAGGAATGGTATATCCATAGCGCTGATAAAACACTATATTCATCAACTCTCCATAAGCCGCCATTTCTCGCACACCAATGCGACGATTAATAACATTCAGTTTGCCTTCAGTCATATCATAAAGATCATCATAAACAGGCTGTGTAGCAAACCATTTCTCACCGGAATATCTGGCATCATTAAAAATATCATTCAGATGAAAAATATCTTTAGTTCGCATCACCATCATACGTTGCCCTACGGTTTCAGGCTGCGCATATCCTACGCCATTACTTATCGGTTTATCCCAATGTAAAATCCGGATTAAGCCATGGCTGTCAATATCATTATTTTGCAGTCGGTAGCTATTTAACTTACTTTGAACGCCGTAGACCTTATTCGCTTGCTCCGCAGAAAGCGCGCCTTTGTCGATTACCTCGAATCCAAACTGATTTAAAAATGTTAATAAAGGCTCAGGTTCATCTGTACCTATCATTACCTCATAAACGCCGCTTACTCCTGTATTGGGTGGCGATATTTCATTGGCTTTAGTTGTGGCTGATAAAATGACAAATATCAATCCGAATAGGGCAAGTCGCATAATTGTGTATCTCTTTATTTAAGTTTCGTGCTATCACTTTACCGCTTTAAATTAATCTACGGATACGAATCATGATCTCAAAGTGTGACTTTTTGCCATTTGGCAAATTAGTAGCAGTGGCTTTTTTGTCAATTGCATGTATTTGCAATGCTGCTGCGTCTAATGACGCTTTAGCGCCCAAATCAAAAGTAGAAGATGCATTAGCCCTCCCACTTCATACTGCTACCATTGCTACGGTTTCACTACAGCAAAGCTTACTTTTTTATCGTGATGCTTTGGGGCTTGCAGTTAAAGGGCCGATAACACTAACTGATAAGCAAACCGCCCAGCAACGTCAGTTATGGCAATTACCTAAAGACCTTAATTGGCAAACCTATCATCTATTTCGTAAAGGAGTACCAGAAGCGATAAATATTCAGTTACTTGTTTTAGATAAAGCTATGCCAAGTATCCATGATAGTTGGGACTCTACAGAGCTAGGGCCGTTCTCACTAGGTTTTCCAAATACCGATACCATTGCCTTAGATAAAACTATTCGTGACACTGGCTTTGGCGCGCTTAACGCATTGGAAAGCTATCCAATTCCCCGCCCTGATGGTTCTACGTATCAAATAGATGAAACTATATTTAATGGCCCTGACTTTCTTCATGGTGTAGCGATTACGCGTGGTGGTGGCATGGCCCAACTTGGGCCGATTGATGGCAATGGATTAGGAGGCCCTGCGTATTCAGCGCAAATTATCGAAGATTCTGAACAGCATCTTAAATTTTATACCGATGTATTGGGGCTAGAAATTCGTTCAGATCGAGAGTTTAAATCAGCTGGTGACAAAGGTGCCATGAATTTACCTAATGGCACGGTATTTCGATTTGCAATCGTCTACAGCAAAGGCGCTACAACCGGCCATATGCTATTTGTAGATTTTAGAAATTTGAAGCCTAAACGCCCTAAAAATTCACCTTCACTACCGAATTTGGGTTTAGGTATGTGGACCTACCCTGTTACTGACATAAAACAAGTGATCACTAATGCTAAACAGTTTGGTAGTGATATTGTGCAAATGCCTATTGATGTGAATAGCCCCATTTATGGAAAGGCTAGCGTGGCGACATTGCGTGCCCCTAACGGCTTCCTTATTGAAGTATTTGAGGCCAAGTAACATGCTTTTTTTAAAACGTTTTTTTACTGGCGTACTGCTAATATTGGTTAGCAATTCTATTCACGCAGCTAAGCCACTACCCTTTAAAATTGGAGGGTTTACCGAGACGGTATTTATTGTTTCCGATATTGACAGTTATACCACTTTCTTTACGAAAATTGCCGGCTGGGAAGTGAAAAACAAACACTTAGATGAAAAAGCACTAAAGGTTTTTTGGCAGTTGCCACAAACCGCAAAACTAACACAACGCCTTGTCGGTAATATTGGTGAAGAGCGTGGCTATATAAGGTTAGTTCAAATTAATGGTGTAAGTCAGCAACGCATTCGTTCAAATACACAATCTTGGGACACTGGTGGTATTTTTGATATCAACATGCGTGTCACCAACATGGCGAAGAAGTTCAAGCAATTACAAACATTGGGTTGGAGTGCTGACTCAGATCCTGTTCAATTTAGTTTCGGACCATTTATCGTAAAAGAGTGGATTGTTACAGGGCCTGATGGTATCAGTTTCGCATTAATTGAACGAATTAAACCAACACTTGAAGGCTGGCCTAATGTAAAAGAATTCAGTCGTACATTTAATTCAACTCAAGTAGTAAGAAACATTAATACGTCTACTAACTTTTATCGCGAAGTATTAGGGTTTAAACCTTATTTAGAGCATAAAGGAGCTAGCAGCTCACCAGGTAAAAATGTCTTAGGATTACCTTATAATCTAACCACAGACATTGAACGTTCAGTCGATATTCTACACCCTGATGGTATCAATGAAGGTTCAATTGAACTGCTTCAGTTTCATGGAGCAGTCGGCAAAGACGTCAGTCATTTAGCGGTCCCGCCAAACCTTGGCATTCTTACTTTACGCTTACCGGTAGACAACTTATCTGCACTTGAAAAGCACTTGTCATTAAAAGGTATACAAATTGTTAACACAGCACAGATTCATTTGCCACCCTATGGTTTAGTCGATATGCTTGCTATTAAATCCCCCGACGGCAATTGGTTAGAGTTTTACCAATCATTGCCGCAATAAAAACGACAATAATAATTCGGAAAGCAACATGTCTTTAGATATTGATAAGGTAGCGATTAAAACGTCACTATCTTCTTTTTTAGGAAGCAATTGTACAGAAATGGACGGCGCTACTGACTTTTTTGAGGAACTAGCGGAAAAAGCAGAAGAAGTAAATTTAGGTATTAATGAATATATTTTTCGCGAAAAAGATGACAGCGACTATGTATATATTCCAGTGTCTGGTGCTGTTATGTTGGAGCGTGCAACATTAACTGGTTCGCGCCAAGTATTTGCCTTCTTATTCACAGGCAATATTTTAGGTATTTCCGAACACAAAAATTACAGTTTCAGTGCCAAAACACTAACCAATGCAGTTGTGATTAAAATTAACCAGCAACTTATATTAGATATTTTTGATAAATATCCAGCCATTGCACAGCGTTACCATGAAGTAACTCGTCACATTTTAACGCTCATTCTTGATCAGTTATTTATCATGGGACAGAAAACTGCCCACCAACGTTTAGCACACTTTTTACTCGATATGAAATATCGCTTAGGTCATGGTACACAAACTTTTCATTTACCCATGAGTCGGCAAGACATAGCAGATTATTTAGGTATGTCTTTAGAAACCGCCAGCCGTGGCTTTAGCAAACTTAAAAAAGACGGGTTGATTAGTATCGAAAATAATTATCAGATCACCTTAGAAAATTATGATGCGTTAAAAGCTTACGCAGAAGATTAAGTCACTATGTTGGTTACGTTGCACCAAGTCGCTGGCAAGCTTTTTCGCTTTCGCCAGCTTATTGGCATTGCAGGCGGTGTTGCCTTAATAAGTTTTGTTGTGTTACTCATGCTAAATCAGCCACAAAGCTACTTATTTTTATCGGCACTAGTCATGATATGGTGTCTGTTATTGACCTTGCTTATTCATAGCTTTGTACAGATACCGCCCCCACTCTCAGCAAAAGCGTCTTTATTTTCCCGTATTCGATTTAAACTATACAAAATAGTGATGAATTTATTGCTAGTGTTTTTTATATTGGCTTCTCTTGCCACGCTGTTTATGACGTTTCGATTATTAAGTTTTGGCTTTTATCGCTAGCCTTAAATTTCTCGATATCCCTTATATTTAGGCAGGTTATCGCTAAGCGCTATCCAACTCACTTTACTTTCAGTATAAATATGGGCATCTGGATTAACATCGTCTATGTCGTCAAATGCCGCCAAAGCGATTTCAACAGTAGCAGCTTCACGGTTAAATTTAGATTCAAACAATAAGCTACTACCACAATGGCGACAAAAACTGCGCGTTGTATCATTTCTCGCATGAAAGTGACTTAACAACTCTACACCACTAATCCACTGCAAGTGTTCTCTCTTCACTTCGCCAAAAGTTGAAAAGGCCGCACCATGAAATTTACGGCACATACTGCAATGACAATGGCCAATTAATGGCTGGAATTTAGCAACTTCAAATATAATCGCTCCACACAAACAACTACCTTTATTCATTGTCTCCCCTCCTAATACCTGTTCAAATTTCATACCGAGCTTTCAGTAAAACCAACTTTATTAACTTAACTTTTGAGCCGGATCAAATCCATAATAATTACGCTTTTTCATTCGTTACTAGCGCGCCAACATTGGACTACATTTATTAGGGGATAGTCACAAACTAAGGAGCATATTATGAGCTTATTACCTCGCGAGCAATGGTTCGATATGGACCACTTTTTTGACCATTTCTTTCCAGATAAAAGAAAAGATGAAGCTGGTCAGGCATTCTTTAGCCCGAAAGTCGATATAACTGACAAAGGGGACAATTATGAAATTATTGCTGAACTTCCTGGTGTTAATAAGGAAGATGTATCTGTTCAGCTACATGACGGCATACTCACTATCGAAGCAAAAACTTGTGAAGAATCTAAATCTGAAAAAGATAAAGTGATCCGCAGGGAGCGCAGAACCGGATACTTTAGCCGAAGCTTTACATTAGGCACTAATGTCAGCGCTAATGACATCCATGCGAAATTCGAAAAAGGGCTGTTAACCTTAACGGCGCCTAAATTAGTTGAGCAAGAAACAGAAAAAAGGAAGATTTCGATCAACTAGCAATTAAATAAACTAAAACGGCACTTAGGTGACTACCCAGTGCCGTTTTTTAATATTTAATATTTAATATTTAATATTTAATATTAATTTTAATGCAGCTTAAGGTACTGGTACGTAATTAGTAATTTCACCCGTTAGGCTGTCATATTCAAAGCCCAGCTCAGTATCTTCAACCAAAACAAATCGGCAATTCTGGCTACCTAAATAGCTTGCCTGATAATCTTCAGAAGTATTGCTAGCAACCGTTTGACTATTCTCTTCCATCAAGGCTTGCCATGTAGATAGACAATCATTGACATTATTTAGCGTTAGCGCATCAGCGCCAGCGGTTACATAGCTTTGTGAGGGCCAGCCTTGGCTGTTAAAGTCAATCACAACGCCACTGGAAATTTCTACGTCATCACGGGTGTTTGCATCTGTTGGAGAGCCTAATACTAGCCATTTGCTTCTAGCTAAATCAACGCCCGCTTTTAACGCTGCTTTGGTAGCTAATACAGTTTTTTGTCGCGCATCATCTTGTAAATCAATAAACTTAGGAAGCGCTACCGCCGCTAAAATCCCCAATATGACAATGACTACTACTAACTCAATTAGCGTAAAACCTTTATTTTTCACGTCTACAACACCTTTGTTTATTCAGTCAGCATTATAGGCATTTGTTTAAGCTAATGAAAATAGCTAACAAATGCTTTTTCACTCTATACCACGACTTTAACCAGTGTTTTACCATGATTATTGCCCTGCATTAACTTAGCAAACGCATAAGGCGCATTTTCAATTCCTAAAGTAATGTCTTCTCGCATTTTTAATTCCCCGTGTTCGACAAGCGGTAAGCAAGCATTAATAAACTCTTGCCGACGAGGCTCAAAGTCATAAACAACTAATCCAAAAACGGTGGCGCGCGACTTAATCCATAAAGCTGGTGCTGGTCCCTGCATTCGTTCTTTATTGTTATATTCTGCTACTAGGCCACATAAAATGACTCTGGCACCTATGGCTAAACGTGTTGATACCTGATGTAATAGTTCGCCGCCAACCAAGTCGAAATAAATATTTATTCCATCAGGGCACAGTTCATCTAATCGTTCAGCGACAACTTCTGCATTACGATTGATACATTCGTCATAACCTAACTCGTTAATCGCGTATTGGCGTTTCTCTTCACTACCCACGATACCGACAACCTTACAACCTGCCTGTTTAGCTAACTGGCCAGCTGTTGCGCCTACACCACCGGTTGCCGCTGGAATGACAACAACCTCACCTCGTTTAGGTTGTGCTTGCCATATCAGACCAGCATAAGCAGTTAATCCTGGCATTCCTAAGATTGATAATGCGTATGAAGGCTGCGGGTGTAATATGGGCGCTGATAGCTCGTTGGCGTTGTGAATAGAGTAACTTTGCCAACCTCCCATGCAACGAACAACATCTCCTTTGCTATATTGCGTTGAGCGTGTTTCAATAACTTCACTGACTGTTTCACCAAACATTAAATCACCAGGTTTAATCGGTGCTGTGATGTGACGACCAGCAATTTGACTACGCATATAGGGATCAAGTGATAAAAAGAGGGTTTTACATAACACTTCGCCTTCATTGAGTTCATCAACTGTTGACTGTTTTAGCGCAAAGTTTTCTGGCGTCGGTAAATGTTCTGGATAGCTCTTCAAACAAATTTGGCTATTGATTAGTGACATGTCGTCTCTCTTTTATTTTGATTTTTTGCCAGCAACACTAGCTGCTTATAGCGAGCCATTAGATCACCGCTTTCTGTATGAATTTGAATGTTTTCCGGAAGTTCAACATCGTATAAACGCTGACAATAGTGGTAAATAATACTATGTTGCCAAACAAGAATATCTACTGGAATTGGCACGGCTGCCAATTGCTTAGGATCTTCATTATTAATCGCTGCAATATATGCATCGCTATATCTTTCGCCCGCTTTGAGGTAACCCTTAAAGGTTTGCATAATGACTTCCTGGGAAGGCATCGGTGCAGATAACTTAGCTTGTGCAGATGTGTCATACCAAGGGAAGTACTGATAAAGCTGATTGGCCATTTTCCACATCAATGCTAAATGACTGCCATCAGTCTTCGGAGACAAATCAGGAAAGTAATTTGCCAACAAAGTTTCTCGCTCTTGTGGATAAAACCAAGCGACATTTTCCAATAACAATTTTGATGACTTTTGTGGAAATAGCTTTGCAAATTCAATCGCCAGTTGAGCGCCTGTTGCATTGCCATAAATAATGGCGCTGGAAATGCCCAACACTTCCATAAACGTTGCTAGGCAATTACTGTAGTCCACTAATGATAAGGATGACTGGGTTAATTTATCCGAATCTCCATATCCTGGTAAATCCCAAGCAACGACATGATACTCTGCAGCAAACTGTTCAATAATACCTTGCATAAACTCCGACGATAGTGGCGATGGATGTAATACAATGAGTTTAGGTAAATGACTTTCACCAGCGGTACGATAATGAACGTTAATTTTTTGATTTAACGCCGATATTTTTACAAAATGACGAGATATTTCCATAACGTTCACTTAAAGTCCTAACGCCTTTGGGTTTATTAATCCATCGCTATCAAGAAGCGCTTTTATGCCTTTTATTAATGCTCTATTTTCTTTGGCAATACCTTCAATAAAGGGATAGCTCTTACCAATTTGCATATGAACGCCTCCCAATTCATTGTAGCCATCGATAAGCGCTAGTCTTATTTCGCTAACTACCGCTCTTGCTTCTGGGCTAGCTTTAAAACCTTCCAGTCGCTTTAAATGTGCGCTTTCCACTGCTTCATTATGTAGCTCATTAAGTTCATCAGGCCAGAAAAATACCGGTTCTAAAACAAATACATGACTCGAAACTGTCGCAACTAAATAACCTATGCCAATACCAAACTCTGCTATTTTTTTACTATATTTACTAAAAATTGCTTCGCTTATTTGATGAGCTTGTTTAGCTTTTGAATGTGGCACGAGTGTATGAACGGGTGCCCATCGCTCCCCATTGGGGCCAATCATATTATTTAAGGGATTAAATGGGTTGGCACGTAACACTTTGGGAATTGTGTTTTCTATTTCATTAGCTGCATGTTGCTCGGCAATTTGTCGAATTCTTGCCAGCCGTTCATCAACACCTGCTTGGGTAATATCTTCGACCATAAAGTGCACAGACCAACTTTCTGCTTCAACAAAACGTCGCCCAGCAAGTGCTACCTTCATCCCTTCTTTTAAGCCTTTACCTATGCCACCTGCCGATTTCATTACACCGACAAGCGATTTAACATCAGACGCTAAGCTTTCTCGTTTTAGTCGCTGTGCTTGTAAAAACGGATCAAAGCCAAAACATTCTGAAGCCAAGCCGTTTCGAGCAACTTCTGACATAACAGCGGATTGCTGTTCAAAGTTTTCAAAACAAAACGATAGAGAACCAGTGTACGGGGACTGTTTAATTAATCTTAAAGTGACTTGTGTTTTAATAGCAAAAGCAGCACTATCACCGCAAAAGATTCCGGTTAAATCTGGCCCGTAATGCCTTAGAAATGGTGAGCCATTTTGTTTTGCTCCTGCCCCAGTTTGAAGCACCTGACCGTTTGATAAAACAACTTCTAGCCCTAACACTGAATCTACAGCAAAACCGTGCTGCCCAGAACCCCAAAAAATAGCGTTTTGTGAGAGTCCGCCACCTATTGTCGCCCTTATGCCAGATAGCGTGCCCCAAAATGGCGTTCTAAAACCAGTGTCTTTTAATGCTAAATAAACCTGTTGCCAAGTACACCCAGCGCCGACCGTAACGTACATATCATCGGTATTAATTTCGACAATTTGATCAAAGCTACTCATGTCAACAATAACGCTTTTCTCTGTCGCGGGTACGAACCCTTTGGTATATGACATGCCACCACCACGAGCAATGACCGCGTATCCTGCTTGTTGGCAGAGCTTAATAGCTTGAGCTAATTGCTGGGTGTTTTGAGGCTTAATTACATAATCGGCGATAATGGATTTAGTAAAAACATCTTGTGACATTAGCACTCGACGAGCACTTTCTTCGCTTACGTTATCGGCATCAAGTACTTTTGAAAGCGCATCAAATAACGATTGAGATTGGGGAGGTAACTGTTCGCTCATAATGCTGCCAAAGGGGTCTATTAAGTTAAATTGATGGTTAATTAGTTATTTGCTAATTGGTTGGTAAAACTCAAACCAATTACCTTGTGGACTTTTTAAAGCCACAACGCGACACATTCCATAATGAGGGAGTTCAAAGCAAAGGTCATTGACAATGATCAGCTTAGCGCGCTGGCAGGCAAGAATGAAAGCATCGATTTCATTCACTTTAAAGCGCAATGTGCTAATACCAATGTTGTAGGGTTTTACTTTTTCGCTAACATCGCCACCTTGTAATTCTGGGAAGCTAGCGAGCTCAATTGACCCCCCATCATGCAATGGTGAACACACCATACTTAATTTATGTGGGGTTTTATCAACTAAATTATGCGGTAGGCCAAAAACATTAGTACAAGCTTTTTCAAAACACGCTTGCTGTGATACCGCTATTTCAAAGCCTAATAATTCTTGGAAAAATGCCAATTCAGCTTGGTGATCGTTAACGATAAGCGAAGAATTAAATAATGCACTAAAAAGTGCCGTTTGATCATTGTTTGCTAGTGGTGGTTCAATGCGTTCAATACAGGCGAAAGTAATGGCATCGGGCCCTTTTGCTAACCACTCAATCACCTTATAAGGACCGAATTCCATAGGCACAGGATCATTTACACCAAACCAATAATGTGCATGTAATTGCTTAGCCAGCTGATGATTATTCACCACACGTGTATTAACATCAAAAATACCACCGCTATCCCATATTTGATTATTTGGTCGAATATATTCTTGTTCAATTCCATCGATTTGTATAAGACGAATGAAGCCACTGTTGCTATTAGGGGCCGCGAGTAAGCTTTGTTTAACCGTCACTTCTTCAGGTAAATCCCAGAATATAGCTAATGCTTCATTTGCTTGAACGTTATCATTCGCTATTTCTTGCCAGCCGACAACCTCAAGGTAGAAGTCTCTTTGCATTACCAAGTCAGCGACAACAAAAACTGCTTCACTAAATCCACTGACTTGATAATCTCTTTGAGTCATTATTTAACCTTTGTTTGGTTTGTTCTATAACGGCCTAAATAGGCAACTAAAAGCGCAACAAAGAACGGTAATACCCGCTCTAAAATATCGCCGGGAGAGTTTTCCTGCCAATTAAAATAAACAGTTAATGAAAAGCCTATAATAACTGCTGCCAAACGACTTGAGCCTTTAACCTGGTAGCCCATTAACAAGATAATTAGTAATGGCCCAAATGCTGAACCAATTGCAGCCCAAGCAAATAACACGCGAGAAAAAATTGCCTCTGGTGCATATAACGCTATAAATAGCGAGACAATACACATACCAGCTACGGTTAGTCGCGACAATAACAGTTGTTTTTCCGGTGAACCTTTAAGCTTTAAGTCATAAGAAAGCGATGACGCTGACACCAGTAATTGGCTATCCGCAGTCGACATGATTGCCGATAAAACAGCGGCGACAAAAATACCGGCAATAATAGGCGGAAAGAGTAAATTAGTTACGCTAAATAGTACTTGTTCGTTGTCGCTAACATCGGCGAGTAAAACCCTTGCACACAGGCCGAGTATTAACATGCCTCCAATTACGATAATTGGCCAAGCGATGCCTATGTATTTTCCTACCCGAACAGCGTTTTCATCTTTTAACGCCATAAAGCGGTTGACCACATGTGGCTGTCCTGGGTTACCTAAACCAACACCGAGCAAGCCAATGGCAAATGCCAATGCAAACCAGCCAGAGTGAGCACCAGTAATTGACAATTGCACATCAGAAAACTGATGTTGCAGCTGACCAAATAGTTCGCCAAAACCTCCAACAGCAACTAACGCTGCAATGGGCAAAATAATCGAGGTTAGCGCCATCAACAAACCTTGCAAAGTGTCAGTCACACTTACCGCCCAGAAGCCCCCTAATAAGGTATAAACCAAAATAATTCCGGTTCCCAACATGATGGCATTAGCGCTATTCATATTGAAGGTGGTGGCAAACGTGCCACCCGCCGCTTGAAATTGTGCAGCAATGTAAAACGCAAAAGAAAAAACAATAATAAAGGTACAGCTATAAATAATGAGTTTGGAGTACTTATCTTCACCTGCCAATAGTTCTGTTAAGGTTATAGCACCTGTCTTATTGCCTAAGTGCCTTATACGTGGTGCTATCCACAGCCAATTAAACATATAGCCTAAGACAACCGCAGGGAATAGCCACAATGACGACAGCCCCATGGTAAACGCGGCGCCGCTAACACCAAGTAAGCTCCATGCAGATGAAGCGCTAGCTGAAGAACTAGTTGCTGCTACCCAAGGCCCTAATGTTTTGCCTCCAATGAAAAAATCTTCACTACTGTGGGTGCGTCTACTTGCCCAAAAGCCGATGGCAATTAATAAAACTTTATATGCAACAAGCGTAGCTAAAACAACAGTTTGGCGATCCATAATGATTCTTTATATAAAAAAGGCTGAATAAAATTCAGCCTATCTAAATTAGCGATAAATTAATACTAAAAAGCGAAATGTGGTCGTTTAGCTTTCTTAGTTAACCCTGTTTGTAACCAACGTAGGTTTAAGCCAGTTTTGACATTCTCTCGATCCGACCAAATATAAGTAACGGTTTTGCCTGTCTTGTTGTCAATAATGCCTAATTTAAGAATTGGATTTTTAGTGTTTTGATAAGTTAACTTGGCCAATTGCACAGAATAGCCTGTTTTCTTACCGGTTTTATCATCAATTAATGGCACAATTTGCCCTTCATTGTGAATCGTAATTTTACGTGTAAAACCCCACTTTGCATCTTCAGGCGCATCTTTTCCACCTAAGCGATTTCCGCCCCATCCTTCAAAATAGGTCACTTTGCGGTTGATATGAGGAATGCCCGCTTTATTGCCGAAAACATACTTTCCATCTTCATCATGCGCGACATCAGCAATCCAAATTTCATTGTCGGTTAGTCGCAGCGTGTCATTGAAATAAAGCATTTTTCCACTACGACGCGATTTAATTGCACAAGCGTTATGTACCATTTCGCCAGCAAAATATTCCCCTGTCCACTTCCAATACACTTCACAACCTGGGTAAGTAGTAATTTCTTCTTTAGTTAGTGATTGATATAGCTCTGGTGTTAAATGAGCATCTGCATACTTAGCTTCGTCTTTAAAACGATAGATATTTAGCTGAATCGCGCCTTTTTCTTTATTGCGAACAAATTGATATAAGCGTTGGCGATATACCTTGCTGGCATCACCATCCATGTATTGTTTTACGAAATAAGTTTCACCTGCCAACGCAGGTGTTGGCAATGGCGCAAAAACATGATGAATATGTTCATGAACTTGCAGTGCTTCATCCTTTTCCTTATCGATTTTGTCCTGCCAATTTTGTTCGTAGTTATCGAATTCCGCAGCAAACCACTGGTGAAACAGCTGCTCTTTTAACGGGTCTTCTGCTACGGTTTGACTGGCACTGGTACTATCGGTATTGGCACAGCCCAGCATAAGAAAAGAAAATGCTACTGTAATAAGTGTGTTTTTCATGGTTTAGCCACTTTTATCGTTAGAATTTTTTCATTGTTGTAAACCCAGAGTCAAATGCCATTGACTAAAATCAATATCTCTTTGTTCCTCTAGATATTTGTTACAATCATTAAAAAATAGGCAGTTTTTAAGATTGAATACACTGATACAAATTCCTACATTTTTCTTTATAAGCTTTGCTACACTTAAGGTAACAACAGTTCAGAATAAGCGGGCATATTATGCAAATTTCTTCGCATTCACTTCATCAACACGGTGAAGTAAGCAAAACGTCAAGCCAAAAAACTGAAAGTTTAAGCGCTTATGAACTGTCAAAAAAAACCAAAGACTTAGGCGTTTTAAAAGCACATCTGTCACAAAGTTCAGAGGCCGCTGACAATTCACAAAAGCTTTTACTTAAAACGGCTATTACAGAAATCAACGAACATTTAGCACCTTATTTGGGCGAAAATGCCGCAGAAAAAGCCTATGAAAGTGACCTCGATTTTTCACCGAAAGCCACCGCAAAAAGAATCGTTGACGGTTCAACAGCATTTTTCGCCTCGTTTAAAGAAAACAATCCTGATTTAGATGAAGAGCAAGCGTTGGAAAAGTTCAATGACATTATTAATGGTGGTATTGAGAAAGGCTTTGCGGATGCTCGTGGGATTTTAGAAAGCTTAAAAGTATTAGAAGGCAAAGTAGACGAAGATATTAACAGCACTTATGACTTTGTTCAGCAAGGCCTAGTCAACTTTAGAGAAAAATTACTCACCGATTTACAAACTGCTAACGAAGAATCTAGCGTCAATGAGTCATCAGAAGTTGGTGACTAGTAAATAATTAGTCGCTATTCGTTTTCTTTCAAAATAAGGAAAGCTAAGTGGAGTTAGATGCAAATAAACTACTGCATGAATATTTGCCCGATAAAACAAATGAACAACTCGGTCTGTCATTTAATGGTGGAGATCGCATAATTTACGTAAACGATGAAGTGGTGAATAAACTAGGTTATAGCTCGCCAGACGACATTATTTCTCTGCATCCATATATGCTGTCACCAGAATACCAACCCGACGGTCAGCTTTCATCAATCAAGGCACTACAATTAATTGAAAAAGCGAATGTGACTGGCAAATGTGACTTTGACTGGTCACATCAAAAGCTGGATAAAACCATTATTAAATGCCACATCTACTTGTTCAGCCTAAATGACCCGCGCTATAGCGCCAACATGTTCGCTGTATGGGAGTTCTATGACAACTAATCGAGAGTTAGTTTTTGATAGTTATAAACGAATCAACGAAGCAGGCTCAGCATTTTATGATCATTTTCATGAAAACTTTGTAAATGCCGACGAAAAAATCGCTAAAATCATGGAGAACGTGGATGTCGGAAAGCAACAACAATTACTCTCTCAATCGCTAACTCATGCGGTATTGTTTACTCAACCTGATGCAAAAATTCCAGAACATCTGCAAAAACTAGTCAATCGCCATGAGAAAATGAATTTAGACGAAAGTTATTACCAAACATGGCGCTTAACATTACTTTGCAGTATTGAAGCATTTGATCCCGATTTTAATGAAGTGCTAAAACAGGCATGGAACGAAGCGCTATTACGTTTAACCGATATTTTCATAAAAAGTGAATAGAAAAAAAGCCGCTAATTGCGGCTTTTTCATTTAGTTTAATGACTAATGACGACGTGGGCGCTTAAATTTTTCACCTTTGACATCATCTTTATACGTTGACCAACTCGTTTCATTTTTACGCGTATCTGAAACTGGTGGCGCTGTTTTATATTCTGGCGCATTCTTTTCAATATACGCTTTCATTACCGGCTGTAAATCATCAAAATCTGCTTCTTTAGTACCTGAGGCATGAATATAAATGGTACCTTCACGCCCAGTCATCATCATCCACGGTAGCCAGTCAGAAATACGAACCCAGTCAACATGCGTATGAGCAAATTCATCATTCACTAAACTATTAGTATCACCTGAAAAGTCGAACATTTCAGTTGCATGGTAAACACCACCAATTTGCTTTTGGTAATCTCCCGCTAAAACATTGTGATAGAAAAGAGGCACATCAAACATCATTGACCAAATTGGCCCATTTACGCTACCGCCAAATTTCTTTTTCCAAGGGTAGGTTTTACCTTCTTTATTACGTGGAAAACTTGGGCCTTGATTTACAGGGTCATTAGTAACATGAATTACGTCAAGCTCTTCACCGGTAAACGGGTTTTGCCATTTTTCCAACGGCTGACCTGTTTTAGGATCGGTATACAGAAGAATTTCTCTCGTTACTAGCTTATAGGTTTTACCTTGCACGCCACCGTCAACCGTACCACAACGGCGAGCACTCATTCCTTCAACATTGAATAAGTGTTTGTCTGCTTCACCCATACGACGTGAATACGCTTTTCCTTGCCACTTATAATAAGACACTTTGTTGTCTTCCATTGAACATAGTATTTTACGCATAGCAGCGGTATTACCATCTTCGGTAGTTAAGTCTATTTTATGTGATGCAAATGCAGCGGTTGTCACGCTTGTCGCAAGCATAAATGTTAGTAACTTTTTTATTTTCATTGTTGTCTTTTCCTTCTATCGATTGCACAAGCTAACCTGTATTCACCAAGTTGTGCTTTGAGATTTATCAAATCAAGAAAACTAACTTCGGTGAATTTGTTTCAACTCTTTTCAATCGATCGATTTTGTTCTTGGTTAACGTCCAATGATTTTCCAGATACCGGTACCTGACATTATTGGCCTTTCGTTAGTATATAGCTCGCCTTCAGCAAATATTACCGAGTGGGTTTTACGGGTAATTTTCCCTTTCCCGTATATCACATCACCTAATTTTGCTGCTGCAAGAAATTGCGTATTTAAATTGATCGTCGCAAATTGAATATCGTGAGTTATCTCATCACCAATTGCGCGATAAACAATGTAGTCGGTCATCGACAGCAATACGCCACCGTGAACAACACCTTCAGGGTTTAAGTGCTTAGCTTCAATGACTAATGCTCTAAGCCAATAACCGCCTTGTTTCTTTTCGTAAAAAGGCCCAGACAGTTCGGAAAATCCTTCTTGCTTTTGGCACACTTCAAAACCCGCATCAATTAAGTACTGATTATTCATTGATTAAAATCCGGCGTGCGTTTTTCTAGAAATGCTTGCGCACCTTCTTTAAAGTCACGTGATGAGAATGCCTCATTAAATAATGCACGAACCTCTTGTTCTGCTGCTTGATTTGTCTGTTCGATAAAGCCCATAGTCGTTTTTACACCGGCAATCGATTGACCACTTACAGCAAGCAGTGACTCGACGAGCTCTTCAACTTGTTCTGATAATGCGTCGATGGTACATATTTGCGTTACCATGCCCCAATTAAACGCGGTTTCAGCATCTAAGATTTTTCCGGTAAACAATATTTCTTTGGTTCGTGCACTGCCAATTACATTCATTACTCGGCGCGTATCTTCAATGCTATAAAGCAATCCAAGTTTAGCTGGCGTAATGGCAAACTTAGCTTTATCTACGGCAATGCGAAAATCACAACTTAGCGCTATACCCATTCCACCACCGAAGCAAAGACCATTAATAGCCGCTATAGTTGCAAATGGCAGTTGTTCTATTGTTTGTTGAACAGACTGCACTAAATGATTGTTTTTCACTAATCGAGATTCATCTCGAATAATATCGGTAAGCTCTTGAATATCAGCACCCGAGCAAAACGCTTTATCGCCTTCAGCACTGATTACTAATATTCGAATGTTGGCGTTTTCTCTGAGTGTTTGACAATATTGTTCAATGTCTTGCCACATCTGCTGAGTAAGTGCGTTATATTTTTCACTTCGTTTAATGGTCAGCCTGGCGACTGGGCCGGTAACTTGCAATTCTACCGTTGACATATATCAAAAAAATCCTAAGCAAAGTATGGCAACCGTTGTAATCACAAGTGCCATGGAACAACATAAATTAATATCTTGGTTCAAACTAATATCATTGTATTGAGCCTCAGCACAAGCTTTATCATGGCAGTATTTGCGATCTAGCAATTGCCCTATAGAGCCAATAAACAGGAATCAGGCATGTCAATAAATTCGCCTCAAACGCTCGCACAAAAAATCATAGCTAAGGCAAGTGGTAAACAACATGTAGTCCCAGGGGAAATAGTGACTTGTCAGCTCGACTTAGTGCTAATGCACGACTCTAGCGGCCCTCGTCGAGTAAAGTCTCGATTAGAAGACTTGGGTGCGAAAGTATTTGACCCAAGTAAAATTGTGTTAGTTAGTGATCACTTTGTGCCCGCGACCGACCCTGAGAGCGCTGAAATATTGGCATTAACCAGACGCTGGGCCCAAGATAATTTAGTGAACCACTTTTACGATATGCAAGGCATTTGTCATGTCATGCTACCGCAACAAGGTCACTTAAAGCCTGGCATGTTCTTAGTGGGTGGTGACTCTCATTCTCCTACTGGCGGAGCATTCGCTACCTTTATGGTGGGAATTGGCGCAACTGAAATGACCGGAGCTCTCGCAACTGGTGAAATTTGGATAAAAGTACCAGAAACTATTCGAATTAATTGGTCGGGAGAACTCCCTGATGGTTGCAGTGCCAAAGATATCATGCTGTTTTTATGTAAAAAGCTTGGTATGAACAACAACTATAAAGTAATGGAGTTTGGCGGCGAAACTGTGCGCGCTATGTCGATGTTTGAACGTATGGTGCTGTGTAACATGTCTGCTGAGCTAGGTGGAAAAACTGGCATTATTGAGGCTGATGAAACCACCACCGAGTGGATTAAAAGTACCGGACAAGCTGTTGATATTGATGCACTTGACTGGCAAAGCGATAACAAGGCGAAATACGAAGCGGTTTATCATTTCAATGCTAGTGATTTAGTACCTCAAGTCGCTGCACCACACAGCCCAGAAAATACCGATAATGTTGATGTTTTTTCCGATGTAACGGTTCACCAAGCCTATATTGGTGCTTGTACTGGTGCGAAACTTTCCGACTTGCATATGGCTGCGCGAGTGTTAAAAGGTCAAAAAGTCGCTCAAGGTACTCGCTTACTAATTGCGCCAGCTTCAGTAAAAACGACAGAAATGGCAGCAAAAGACGGCACACTTAGCCTACTGACAGAAGCGGGCGCTATTATGTTACCAACTGGCTGTGGTGCCTGTGCTGGCATGGGGGCAGGAGCAATAGCAAATGGGGAAAACTGCATTTCTTCAACATCACGTAATTTTAAAGGCCGAATGGGCTCTCCTGATTCAAATGTCTATTTAGCTTCACCATACACGGTTGCCGCTAGTGCAATTGCCGGAAAAATTGCCGATCCGCGATTATTCCTGACTAATCAACCCTAGAAATGCCAAAGGACACTAAAATGAATTCAAAGAAAATAATCGGCAATGCATGGGTATACGGCGATAACATTGATACCGACATCTTGGCCCCAGGGCCTTATATGAAAGCATCGCTTGCCGAGCTCGCCGCGCATTGCATGGAAGCAATAGATACCAGTTTCGCCTGCCAAGTAAAAAAAGGCGACATTGTAATCGCGGGTGATGCTTTTGGCATTGGTTCTTCAAGAGAACAAGCGGCTCAAGCGTTAGTCGAACTTGGTGTGGCAGCCGTAGTAGCCAAATCATTTGCACGAATTTTTTATCGGAACTCGCTAAATTTGGGGTTACCTGTACTCTTCTGCCCTGACATCGAGAATGTAGATAAAGGCGATGAAATTGAAGTAAATCCTGAAACAGGTGTCGTTACTAATCATACCAAACAACAAACATTCCAATGTGAGCCTATCCCTCCCGAGTTAATGACAATCGTCAATGCCGGTGGCCTGATGCCTTATTTAAAATCAAAGTTCGCTAAAGAAAACAAATCAGGATAATTAATGACCCACGCAGCTAAACTTCGACAACTGATCGCCGCTCAAGACATTCTCGTTGCCCCAGGGGGGTATGATGCTTTATCCGCCTCGCTTATCGAAAAGGCAGATTTCAAAGCAATGTATTTATCAGGGGCAAGTATCGCATACACACGCTTTGGCCGACCTGATATCGGTTTAGTATCAATGAGTGAAGTTGCTGAAACCATTTCTGTTATACGAGAGCGTACTAATATTCCCGTAATTGTTGATGCTGACACTGGCTTTGGTAATGCGATTAACGTGCAACGAACGGTTAAATTATTTGAGCGAATGGGCGCATCAGCAATTCAACTTGAAGATCAGCAAATGCCGAAACGTTGTGGTCATCTAAAAGGTAAATCGCTAGTGTCAAAGGCTGAAATGGTTGGCAAAATAAAAGCTGCGATAGATGCACGAGCCAATCCTGACACTGTGGTTATTGCTCGTACCGACGGTATTGCCGTAGAAGGATTTGAGAAAGCAATGGCGCGAGCTGACGCTTATTATCAAGCAGGTGCTGATCTATTATTTATTGAGGCACCAGAATCACTAGAGCAGATGCAACAAATAAATGCGCATTTCAAAGACAAAGTACCACTTCTCGCCAATATGGTAGAAGGTGGTTCAACACCAATCAAAGAAGCGCAAGACCTGGCGGATATGGGTTATAGCCTAGTGATTTTCCCAGGTGCAATGGTACGTGCCTATACCTATATGGCGCAGGAATTTTTAGCGGCGCTAAAACAAAATGGAAATACCAATAGTTACCGTGAACGCATGCTAGATTTAACTGGATTAAACGAATTACTCGGTACCCCTGAAATTCTTTCCCGAGGTCAAAAGTATCAAGCCACAGAAAATGAGAAATAAACGATGAGTAATCGACAATTAGGCCCTATTGTTGGTGCAACGCTGATTACTAGTGACCTTCAACATGTATCGAAAAGCTACCAACAAGTTTTAGGCTTTAACTTACACGCTCAATTTCAAGTCACCGAAGAATTAGCATTGCTTTGGCAGTCACCTAAGCTAGAAGAGGCAAACCTTCACGTATTAGCATCAAGTGATGGCAATAGCTGGCTTAGAATTGTCGAAGATAATTCAGCCAAGCCTGCCATGCCATTAAAAAGCCATGGTTGGATGTCGTTGGAAACCAATGTTGGCAATGTCGATAGCTTGCGTAAACGCTTTACCGATGAGCGATTTACCATTATCGGCGAGCCTGCATATTTACAAGTCAGTGATGCCATTAAGGCGATGCAAGTTATTGGTCCAGCTGGTGAAGTTTCATATTTAACACAAATTGAACGCGAAGTACCGCCATTTGAATTGCCAATGACCAATGCAGAGACTGCCGGTTTATTTATACCTGTGTTAGCAACACCAGACAGAGATAAGTCTTTAGACTTTTATCAAACACTAAATGCTGCCGACCAAGGATTAAAGTTTGATACAAAAGTCAGTGTGTTAAATAACGCTTGGAGACAAGAGTTAGAACATCAATATCCGGTTGCAACACTGCAGCTTGACGGGAAGTGTTTATTCGAAATCGATCAGGTGGCACAAGCATCGGCTATTGTGAGTAATGAAAATGGTTTACCTTCGGGCATTGGTTTGATTACTTGCGTTACTAAAAATATCGATGCCATAGCAAAGCGATTTAATTCGAACATTCATTTGATAAACGATGACTACTACCCTGGTACTAAGGTCTTATTATTAAAAGGCCCTGCCGGGGAGTTTATCGAGCTAGTTGAAGCGAGTTAGCTATTTATTAAAAGTTAATTCGCAACCTTGCAGGTTTATCAGATAAGTGCGCTAGCGAATCGGGTAATATTGGTTGATATGGTGCTTCAAACGAGAAGCCTGTTTTTGCTTCCGTCCAATGATTTATATGTTCGCCGCCAACAAAACGAATTAAGCATGTGCAACCGGTTCTTGATCCAAACGGCCCGTGTGGGATCATTGGTGGACGCCAAAAATAGGCCCCTGTGCGCATGCTGCCATGTGGGCCAATTAAATCACCAGTAAGCACCAGCGCCTCTTCAGGGGTTGGGTGATATTCTTGCTTACCTTCGTTATTTTCAGGAAAAGTCTGTGGCAGAACTGAATACAGGAATGTTTTTGCTTTAGTCACAGGGCAAATGCGCAAAATTTTGCGGCTTGCACACAAGTGTTTTAAGTTGCCATCAATCGTACTGTGATCCCAAGGTAACGTTATGGTATCTACGCCTAACATTGCTGGAGTATCTGCACTAGGTTGCTCAAATGAAACAACAGGCGTATCTTGACCGGCAATTAATCGAATGACTAAAGCTTCTTTTGAGCAGTGAATATCGCTTCGCTCAAAGTGTCTAGGTAAATAAGCATAACTGCCTTCTCGGTGTAGCACATCATTTATCCATAGTTCACCATGCAGCACAAAAAGCTCTTCGTCGCAGTGTAAGGTAAATGCTCGATGAGAGCTCCAACCTTCAGGAATAGTGTATAGCGCTGTCAACCCTTTACCATTTTTTGCTTCGCTCAACACCTTGTATGTAACGTCCATTAATTTAGGGTGAGCCAGCCATTCAAGTTGTTGTGATTGAATAAATTCGATATGTTCTCTAGACATTTTTTCACTACCTATTTGATTATATTGATAGCCTATAACATAGTGACAATAGGTGAATTGATACTTATCAGTTTAGTGCAGGATTTAGCGAGGATATATGGCTGAAAACGAAGAGATAACACAATATATTGAACAAGCGAGTAACTTTGCCCAACCAATTCTAATTAAGCTTAGAGCGCTAATTCATCAAGCAGCTCCTGACATCGATGAAGTGATCAAATGGCGCCAACCTTGTTTTGAAAAGAACGGATTAATTTGTGCCACTGCAGCGTTTAAAAAACACATCAACTTTTCATTTTTTAACGGTAAACATTTAACCGATAAAAGCGGTATGTTTACCGACAACGAAAACAATAATTTAGGTTCGATAAAAATCACTTCACTCGACACCTTGCCAGCAGATGACATCATCATCGATTTTATTCAACAAGCCATAGTGTATAACCGACAAGAAAAACCGAAAAAAACAGTAACTCGAAAAGATAAATCAACTTTAACTTTACCTAGCGAATTAAAAAAAGCACTTACCCAAAACTGTATAGCGCAAGAGCAGTTTGAACAAATGAGTTATTCAAAACAAAAAGACTATGTTGACTGGATTAACGGTGCCAAACGCCAAACAACTAAGGAAAAACGCTTAAATACGGCCATTGAATGGATTAGTGAAGGCAAAGGAAGAAATTGGAAGTATGAAAACTGTTAGCGGCTAATAAACAAACGGTATACCAGTAACTATCGGCATACCGTCTGCAGCAAGTTCATCAAAGATGAACACTAGCGATTGGTTATAAAAACTGTTTAAAGAATTGAACAACCGCTTGCTGATAAACATCACGGTTTTCTTTCTTACGATAGCCGTGCCCTTCATTTAAGGCATTCATATACCATACGTTTTTACCGTTTTTACGTAACTCAGCAACCACTTGTGTAGCCTCTGTTACCGGTACACGAGGGTCATTTTCACCTTGAACCACAAACATTGGAATATTGATTTTATCTACATGATTATTTGGGCTGATTTTCTCTAAATGAGCACGCATTTTCGGGTCGCGTTCATCACCGTACTCTACACGTCTCAAATCGCGTCGATAAGACTTGGTATTTTCTAGGAAGGTAACAAAGTTAGAAATACCCACAATATCAACCGCGGCTTTTAAGCGATCGCTATAATGTACAGCACTGGCTAGTACCATATAACCACCATAGCTTCCGCCGATTACCGCTACGCGCTCAGGGTCTAAATCTGGTTGAGTCTTAATCCAATCAAGTAAAGCACCTATGTCTTTTACCGAATCTTCCCGCTTAAAACCGTTATCTAAATTAATATATTCTTTACCGTAACCCGCCGAGCCACGTACATTAGGACCAATAACCGCCGCACCTAATTTGTCCATCCATAACTGATAAGTACTTCTAAACGCTGGTCTAAACTGACCTTCAGGGCCACCGTGAATAGAAATGATCACAGGTAGCTTATTCTTCACTTTATTTTCAGGCTTATAAACAAAGGCTGGAATGGTGCGATCGTCAAAACTTTTGTAGGTAATTAGTTCTGGTACTGCAAACTTGCTGGTATCTAAACCACCTACTTCACTATATGTCCAGCGGCTAAGTTTGCCGTATTCAGTGGCCTTTTCACCTAACGCTAAAACGAAGCTATCGCTAGGTGATTGTGAAGTATTTAATGTTAAACCAAGCTTTGAGCCATCATCACTAAATTCGATTCCACCAACTAAACCAATAGGCAAGCCTTTGACCTGAACGAATTCAAAACTTTTAGTATCAAGCAAATAAACGTTATTTAAGCCATTCTCATTCACCGAAAAAGCGGCTTTGTCACCTTTAGGTGCTAAAGCAAACTCACTAACATTCCAATTAATATCTTTAGTGATTACTGTAACTTTACCACCTGAAAAAGATTTGTAAGCGAGCTGCTGAAACTCACTAAATTCATTGGTAATAAAAAACATACCTTTGTTATCAGCATCAAAATCTAGACCATAGTTTGCGGTACCTTGTTCGAGATTACCGGCTAAAAGCTGCTTCTTTTTAGTGGCAACATCAATGAGATAAATCCTCGAATCACTGGCACTGACATACTGTTGCGCAATTAACTTCTTATTGTCATTACTCCAGTCTGTTGGTCCCCACCAACTGCCATCGGTAGACTCTAAGACAATACTAGCGTTATCAGGTGAATTTGGATCCATCATCCAAATATCATTAGATTTCCCATTACGCCTAGTACTTTGAAAAGCTAGTTTTGAACCATCGGTATTCCATTGCAAAGCGCCATTTCGTGACTTGCCATCACTTAGCATGGTACTTACACCTGTTTTAGAGTTTAAGGTGAATATCTGCGCATATTCATTGCCGCCAGCATCCATAGTAAAAGCGATAAGATCGCTATTAGGTTGCTTAGTTACACTACCAATAGGCTCTTTAAAGAAAGTTAATTGATGACGAGCACCACCGGCCATATCGACACGATGTAATTGACTCACTTCACCAAAACGAGTCGACACTAAAATACTAGAGCCATCGTGAGTGAAGCCACGAAAAGGAGCACTTCGAACATTCTGATATTGATTAAGATCTTGAACAATTTGTGCTGGAATTTCAGGTACATCTTCCATCACCAAATTGCCGTTATTTGCCGTTCTTGTTTGAACTTCAGCACTTGCTGTAAAGGCGATAGACAGGCTAAGTGCTAGAACCGTTATTTTTTTCATTATTGGTCTCCATGTTTTAACTTATCCAATCTAGCATAAAAAACTATCCATGCATGCGTTTGATTTTGTTACAGAGTATGGAGAAAAAGGTTAGGGAAAACGTAAGAAGAATATAGTATTGTGAAATAAATTGGCTAACAAACTCACGTTAGCCAATGTTGCCATAATTACCCTTAAGCAGTTAAATCGACGGTAGGTATTATTTCCTCAATTAAACTAAAGGCGTTCGAGACAGAATCCTTTGACTTGCCTGATGCCAATTGCTCCAATGCTTGTTGCAGCTTAGATTGTTGGTCGTCATTAAGGCTGTCATTTTCACTTAACGACTCCAACAATGTCGTCAGCATATTGCCACTTTCAGACGGTTGGCCATAACCAGCGTTTTGTTGCCTTTCCTGCATTTTTTCCATTCGAGCTTCCATCGCTTGCTGATGCTCAGCAGTTGTTACTTCACCATCACCATCGACGTCCATTTGGCTAAACCTTTCCTCAAGTTTGGAAAGATCTGCTCCTTCTGGTGCCGAAGCAGCCATTTCTTCTATCGTTAACCCTCCACTTTCGTCGCTATCTGCCTGTTCAAAGCGCTCCTGCGCTTTCTCTGGTGACATCATCGGTGGTCGCATGGGCATGTTGCCTGATACGTTCATCTTGCTTCTCCTTAATATTGTTAAAAGCAGCTTTTTATCGGCAAGTTTAAGACCAGTTCTATCCACAGACGTCAAGCTTTACATTGCTCTTACGTTAACTGACGATTCTTCACTTATCTTTACACTCAAGGCTAATTTTTAAATTAATTTTTTGGAGCACCGCTTACTCAAATTAAACAAAGTAAAAAAAAATAGTAGTAATCAAGAAAAGCGGCGGTATCTTGCCACTTTGAAGCAAAGCAAAAAAAAGCTAGCCACTCGGGCTAGCTTAAATGCAACATTCACCAGTTGGACGAGGGGGAATTTTTACATCGGTTTTACAGCGCCGAAGAAAGCTACGGTAAGAATGCCAATCCAATAGATATATGCTAATCTTCGACCAAAACGGATTGATTTTTCTAATATTTCTTCAACTTCTGGGTTATCACCTTCTTCATCTAAGCGGCGGAACATGGTAGTCCATTCACGCATAATAAAGCGCAGCAATAAACCAATAACTAATAATAATGAAAATATAAGCAACTTAATTGAGAACCACTGTTGGCCTTGCTCAGCGAGGAATGGTCCATAGCCCATCAAAGAAGTGGCGGCACTAATAAATACAGCTGGAATAACTACATAGCGAATCGCCTCGTCAGCTTTAGTTAACTTGATGCCTAAATCAGTTTCTCGCTTAGCAAAGGCTGCCCAACATAATGCCAACCATGCTGCATAAAATACCCACATGCCGACAAGGAAACCGCCACCATAAGGCTGAACCCCCCAGATATGTCCCATATGCATACCTAACGGTAATAAAATAATAATGCCAGTACGAGCCAAAATATCGATGCGATAAGCCGTTTCCATATGACGACGACGCTCTGCCATCGCTAGCTTTCGATTAATGACATGGAATGACGTTTGGAATACACCCCATTCACCACCCAACCAATACACCATGGCGACAATATGCACCCAGCGCAAAATTGGTAGCTCGTACAACTCGATAAATGACATAAGCAGACCTTATTGTTATTTGCTTAATTAACACTATGAACAAGACTAAATGCCGCAACATTTAGACACATTAACAAATGTCAAATTGATCCATTGAATTGAATTTTTGTATCAAAGCATTCAATACTGCCATGGTAAATATTGTAATTAGTAAATTTAAAACATGAAATCACACAAAAAATAATGCTATATAGAAAAGCACTTAGCTAATTCATCTAAATTAGATATAGTTATTATAAAAAATAGTAAGGTGCAATTTTGACAAGAGTCGTTATTTTTGGGAATTCTGGTTCTGGTAAATCAACACGAGCAAAAGCATTAGCGTCAGATAACAACTTGGCACATTTCGACTTAGATACCATAGCTTGGCTACCAACGTCACCTCCCCAGCGTCGAGCTATTGCAGAGTCTATTTCCTTGTTAGATCAGTTTCTCAGCCAAAATAATAATTGGGTTATCGAAGGTTGCTACTCAGACTTACTGACAGCTGTACTTCCTTTTACCGAAGAAATTATTTTTCTAAATTTGCCTATCGAGTCCTGTGTTTCAAATGCAAAACAACGCCCTTGGGAGCCTCATAAATATGAAAGTAAAGCGGCTCAAGATGCTAACCTCAATATGCTTATAAAATGGATTAGTCAATACGCTACTCGTTCAGATACCTTTTCTAAAGCAGCCCACGAAAAATTGTACAGTGAATTTGAAGGAAAAAAAACGATGTTTACGTCTAACCAAGCTAGTGAGTAGCCAACCTTTCGTTTAATAGAAAATATTCTAAATACTTATCAACAGGAATTAAAAACACATTGGATATTTGCATAAAAACCATCAGTCCATCTGTAGCAACATATAACGAACTGAGAAAGAAAGTTGGCTGGGGTAATACTAGTCCAGAGCAAGCGAAAACTGCACTCAATAACTCATTGTTCCATGTGATCGCCATAAGCAATGAGGAAGTCATCGGTATGGCTCGTGTAATTGGTGATGGCGCAATGTTTTTCTACATTCAAGACTTAGTGGTAGATCCAAGTTTTCAAAGAAAAGGCGTTGGCGGCATGCTGATGCAGAAAATAGAGTCTTATTTAGTTAAATCGGCACTGCCGGGAGTTACTATTGGTTTATTGTCGGCGAAAGGCAAAGAAAACTTTTATCAACGCTATGGCTACAATGTACGAGACGGTTCTTTATTAGGTTTAGGCATGTGTAAATTTATCGAATAATGAAAGAAAAAACGTCTTCATACTAGCTAAAGACGCTATTGTTTTACTTTAAGTACTTCTTTACCTGTTCGGTATGCTCACCTAACGTTGGTGGTGCTTGGTTATATTCAATTGGTGTCTGTGAAAAGTTCACTGGGTTTGCCACCATAGGCACTTTGCCAGCAGTTGGGTGTTCAAGCTCAAATTGCATATTACGATGCTGAACTTGCGGATTTTCAAACACTCTATCCAAGGTATTGATTGGGCCACAAGGCACATGGGCGCTAGACAGTTCTTCTAACCAGTACACTAATGGTTGTTGCTTAAACTGTCTTTCCAATAGAGGGATAAGCTGCTCTCTGTGCTTAACTCTCTGTCCGTTAGTGGAGAACTCCATTTGATCTGCTAACTCTGGACAGCCAATGATTTCACAACATTTTTTAAATTGTCCATCATTGCCTACAGCAAGCAAAATAAACCCATCTTTAACCGGCAGTGCTTGGTAAGGCACAATATTAGGATGTGCTGTTCCTAAACGTTTTGGCACGTTACCTGACACTAGATAATTACTTGCTTGATTGGCTAACCAGGCCACTTGCGTATCGAGTAAGGCAATATCAATATGCTGCCCTTCTCCGGTTTGATTTCTATGATGTAGCGCAGCAAGAATACCACTTACTGCATACATTCCCGTCATCAGATCGGCAACTGCAACGCCTACTTTCTGTGGACCACCACCGGGTAACTCATCTTTTTCTCCCGTTAAACTCATTAAGCCGCCCATGGCTTGGATCATTGCATCATAACCCGCTTGCTGTGCATACGGCCCGTCTTGGCCAAACCCGGTTATCGAACAGTAAATTAATCTTGGATTAATCGCCTTTAGTGACGTGTAATCTAAACCGTATTTAACTAAGCCACCGACTTTATAATTTTCAACAACAATATCTGCTTGCACAGCTAGTTTTTTGATTATTTCTTGCCCTTGTGGACAAGTAATATCGACTTCAATCGATTGCTTTCCACGATTCGCCGCTAAATAGTATGCCGATTCTGCAGTTTCCTCACCTTGTTCATTTTTCACATACGGAGGTCCCCAATGACGTGTATCATCACCGGTTGTCGGACGTTCAATTTTCCATACAGTTGCACCATAGTCAGCAAGCACTTGAGTAGACCAAGGACCTGCGAGAATGCGGCTTAAATCTAATACTTTTATATCAGTTAATGGCCCTGCCATAATGATCCTTTATTTAATTATCGACCAAGGCTTTAATTGCCGTTGGTACTTGATATTGATAACCTGCGTGTTGCTGCCATTGCTCCGCCAATTGCAGCAACTGGAAATCACTCCCTTGTGGACCAACTAACTGCATTCCTGCGGGTAATTCACGCTCAGTTTTCATAGGCATAGATACCGCACAAAGCCCGGCTTGATTGGCAAAACTTGTAAGGTCAGCTTGGTTAGGCGGTACTCTAGCACTCATCGAAAATGCCCGTTGTGGAGTTGTCGGCATTAATAAATAATGCCCAAAGCTAAATAATTTTCGAGCAGTAACAACCGCTTCCTCTAACACCCTTTCCGCTTTCATCACATCCATAGGCGACTTACTATCAATGTACGACAAGAGTGAGTTTAAGTAAGGTGAAAAAGCCGCATTATTCTTTTGCCAGTCAAGCTCATGCTCAACTCGCATATCCGCTTCACAAATTATCAACCCTGCTCGCCTTGCAGCACCAAAGTCATAGCCCTGTTCTGCACTAGCACCAAAGTCATCGAAGCTAAAGGTGTTAATTTCAAAACCCATTTGCTCAAATACTTTCAAGCCTTTTTCAAAGTCTTCAACAATCGATTGGTCAACACCTAATTCTTTTAAATTTTCTGGTACTAGTAATCTGGCGCTAGCTGGAAAGTGCTTACTAAAGTGCATAGGTTGTGATTCTGCCGAATGCGGATCAAAGCCTAGCATTATATTAGCTGCCAAAGTTAAGTCTCTAGCTGAGCGAGCCAATGGGCCTATGTTGTCCATTACCCGAGAACAAGTCACGGAGCCTCGGTTACTCACCGCACCTCGACTTGGTTTATAACCAAAGACGCCACAATACGATGCTGGAATTCGTACCGAACCCATAGTATCTGTTCCGAGTGCCAGCGGAGACATGCAACTAGCGACTGCCGCACCTGAACCACCAGACGAACCACCTGAGGTTAAATCAAAATCATAAGGATTAAAGCAATCTCCATAGTGACTATTGTGGTTACTCGCACCAAGAGCGCCTTCATGCATATTGAGCTTGCCGCTTATATTAGCACCAGCTAGTTTAAATTTTTCTATTACGAAAGCATTTTGTTGTGGCTGAAAGTGACGACGAGTTTCAAGACCCGCTGTGGTCGGCATCCCCAAAACATCAATATTATCTTTTACAGTAATGGAAACTCCAGCCAGAGGGCCGTTTGAGCTAGATAACTCTGCTGTTTCTGGCTGATGGATAAAGGCATTTAGCTTAGGGTTTACCTGTTCAATTAACTGCTGCTGAGCAGTATGTAACTCTGACAAACTCAATTGTCCACTACTGACCAACTCTATTTGCGCGGTAAAGTCCTGACTCAGTAAAGATAAATCTGCCATACGTTTATTTATACCTTTATTTATACCGTTAATTAACGAACACTTTGTTAATTGTTTAAGCTACTTAAATCTATTGTCTATCAGTCGAATTGGTTTTTGGCGCACATCAACTTGAGTAAGTGGCGTTAATTCACCTTCGCCGACAAGTTCAACCTGCACCTCAATACCAATCTTTCGTTTGAGTAATGCTTTATATTCATCAATGATACTATCACGCTTTTCAACTGGCGTACTGACTTCAACTTGGACGATCATTTCATCACGACCGGCTTCGTCCCGTACCGCACGACAGATATATTCACCTAGAAATTCATCTCGCTCATCCATCATTGGACCAACACCTTGAGGGTATATATTGATGCCACGTAATTTCAACATATTGTCTGAACGCCCCATAAAACCGCGGATGCGCATAAATGGCAGTCCCATTTTATTTTCGCTAGTAACCTCTTCGGTAATATCATGTGTATTGAAACGAATAATCGGATATACATCATCTTTATATAAACACGTAACAACCATATTGCCTTTGTCACCGGGTGAAACGACTTGATTGCTATCAGGATCGAGTATTTCTAAATACTGGCAGTCTTCCCAAACGTGCATACCATCGTGATCTGGTCCTTCTGCTGCGATAGTGCCTGTATCGCCAACACCATACCAATCAAATAATTCTGGTTGCTTTTCAGCATTCCCCCAAGCATTGGCAATAGCTTCACGGCTTTCCATACCCAAGTGGCCAATAATCATATCAATGCTGATATCTTCGCCGGGCTTTATTCCTTCTTCTTTTGCGACATCAGATAAGCGTTTGATGTAATCAACAAAACCAACTAACACATTCACGCCAAACGTTTTCATTAAATTGACTTGTTGCACTGAACGCGTTTCGACACCTGTTCCTGCCGATAAAAACATCGAATTGGTATAGTGGGTTACTGCTTCACGGATATAATGTCCGCCATTGATCATGCCATGGCCATAACACGACTGAATAGTTGAACCCGCTTTTAACCCCATAAACCGGTAGGAACGAGCAACTAGCAATGATTGAATTTCTCGACTCTTAGGACCAAATAACAAAGGTTGAGGTGTACCGGTTGTGCCACTGGTGGTATGAAACACCAAGGGGGGACGTTGTTCTACTGGAATATCATCCAAACCATGAAAGTCACCTATTGGCGGATGTCGCTCTACACTATCCATAATGTCTGATTTTGAAATTAACGGCAGCTTTTCAATATCATCTAAGCTTTTTATGTCTTCTGGTACTAGGCCAGCAGCGCACCATATGCGTTGATAAAAAGGAATTTGCCAAGCCCGCGCTACCACTTTCATAAAACGCATATTTTGCAGTGCTTTTAAGTCGGCTTTCGACATGGTTTTAAAGCGATTTAATACTTCGTCACCTAAAGGATAATCGTTAAGCATTTGCTTATAATCAAAGCTTTCAAAATAGGTGGGATAACTGCTGTTATTTGTGGTCATGACAACTCTCGTTTACTGGAAATACCAAGATGGAAATTAGTGATTACTATCGGTATTGATCATTAATTGAATTAGAGAATTAATATTCGACAAATGTGTTAATTGGTCTATGCCATTTATCAATTTATCTATTTGCGCAGTGGAATATCGATACTTTGCACTATGGCAAGCAGAGATAAATTTAGCCCGCTGCGCATCGATGCTAAGTGGTCTTTTAGGATGACCAAGCACTTGTGGTAAATCAATGCCGTAAACAGTATCGTCTAACATTTTTATCTGTACAGTTATTGGCGCGAGCGCATTTGGATCAGAGACATCATTAACTAAGGTAGTGACTTTATTTGCCAGTGATAAGCGCGATGAATCGTTTAAACATTCTGGGCTGAAATCCTCTACGGTTACTGTGCCAGTTAGCACTGCCGTTGCCGCGATATAGCCATTACACAGCTTAGCATAATTGGCATCCATGTTTGCTATCGCAGGGCGACCAACAAGCCGATGAATTAATGGTGGCGCAGTTACGGTAATTGCAACAATATCATTGGGTGAAATAGCGTGTAGTTTCATCAATTGACATATTCCATCAACCGTACCATGTCCAGCTCTTCCCGTTGGAAAAGGCTTATGACTGACCTGTTCAATTTGAAATTCTTTGCCAAGTTTATGCCAAAACGGCGATAAATCGTAACTCTCTTCGATTAGATTAAAGTAACCATATGGCCCTTCTAATATATCTTTTGGCCCTTCAAATCCGGCTTTTGCAAGATTATAAGCTTGTATTGCCGATTGAGCGTTTAATCCTATTTGCAATGCTAATGTCGGCGAGCCTTCGACATGTGCTTGCATAGTGCCGCTAAGTTTACTGTAAGTAATTCCTAGAGCATTAGTAAGAACATCTTCGGACTCACCCAACATCGCACAAATACCAGCAGCAACGCCTAAACTTCCGCACATTGACGGCCTAAAAAATCGTAAGCCAGATGTAACGCTTTGGCCGATTAATGTTGCAACATCGACAGCAACGACTACCCCTAAAATTAACTGTTTCCCCGACACTGCATATTGTTGTCCTATCGCCATCATCGCAGATAAAATGGTTGCCATCGGGTGAACGACGGCAGCTTCATGCACACAGTCCCATTCTTGATTATGAATTTGATAACCATTAACTAGCGCTGCCGCCCCCGAATTTAGCCATTGTCCCGTTGTCCACACTTGTGCTTGTTTTGCTTCACCTTCAAGTTGCACAGCGTGAATAACTTGTTCAACACGTTTAACGCGAGAGCCACTTAAGCCGACGCCTATAGAATCAAAAATAAATGCTTTAGCGGCGTTAACTGTCGATTCTGGTAAATCGTCATATTCTAGCGTCAATATATGGTGCTTAAGGGCATCAATAGCAGTAATCGTCATAAAATTTATCTTTCTAAATAGGAGTCTTTGTTAAAGTGATAACAGTTCGACAAATGCCGAAAATTGTTCTTGGTTTTGCCAATCAAATTGCATGATCTTTTCTATGTTGTCAGGGGAAACCTTGGCAAAACTTAATAGCATGGATGCTTTTGCATTTAATTGGTCATCTGTCAATGGCCGCTCCGGATCGCCCAGTGTATCAATGGTCGAGCACGCAACCTCTTCACCTGAACTACACAATATTGATATCCCAGCGCCATAATGTTGAGGGTATTGGTCTTCAAATGTAGAAGAGACGACGACAGTCACTTTTTTACGTAAATCATTAACTTTCTCACTTAAATAATATTCAGCGTCATAATGAGCCAACAATGGTTCACCAAACAACAAACAACTTGCTACAGCGTGCTGAATACTGAATTTAGCGTCTAGCGCTGTGCTGGGTGTTTTCCTATCACAAAACACTTGTGCATCTTGATATGTCTGAACAGTAACTTTATCAATATCTGCTTCGTCGATTTTAGTTTTAGCTAATAACTGAAGTGTTGCATCGATTGCTGCATGTGCATGCCGACATGCTGGCCAAGGTTTAAAGCTACAGTCGTAGATTCGCCAGCTTTTAGATTCAACGACCATTAATTCAGGTGTTGCGTCATTAGAAAGCGCATTGAAAATACCTTGAGGCCCTTCAAAAATAAAAGCAGGCCCTTTAACACCTGCGTTGGCTAGCAATACTGCTTGCAGCCCTGCTTTAGCCGCTTCGCTGTTATGCCATTGTTTGGTGTCTACTATTTCATTTCGCATTTGCCACAAACCACCAGTGCGGCTGCCAACATTACCCAACGCCCAAATTGTTTGTTCTTGGTTTAACTTAAATAGACTTGCCGCAGCAATACAAGCACCAAATGTCGCACAGGTCGATGTATTGTGAAAATAGTGATAATGACTTCGCCCTATGGCTTCGCCAACGCGAATACTCGCTTCGTAGCCTTTTATCACTGCCACAAGAAACTCGCTAATAGATGCACCTGTATGTTGTGCCGCCGTAACGGCGGCAGGAATAACGATAGGGCCAGGGTGTAGTATCGATGTACGGTGAATGTCGTCCATTTCTAAGACATTCCCTAAAGCAGCATTTAAACCTAAAGCCGCTTGCCAACTTGTTTTAGCAACACCAATAGCTGAAAACTCACCGTTTTCTCTATTGGCAAGCTCAGTATATATACTGCCAATATCACTCTTTGCGCCGGCATAGGCACAAGCAAGCCAGTCTTTGATATGGCTAGCGGCTTGGTTTAAATCGACTTGAGTAATTTTTTTAGTAGCAATTAATTCAACTAGCTGCTCAGATAGGGAAGACGAACGATTCATTAATAGCTTTCTAATTTCATCATATTGGCATTAAATTGATTGTTGTTAAATAATCAAATTTTAGCCAATGACCAATATCAATCTGGCTAGTAATTACTAAACTTTTCTGTTCATTTTGATTTTGATAATTATCAAAATAGCCAAATTTGCCGAGAAATAGCACTTTTTTCGTTGCGGGATTTTGGTAGTCTGAAAGTCGAATTATTATAGGGCTCTATCATGTTGTTTCATTTTTACTGCATAGATAATCCAGAAAAAGCACACCAATTTAGATTAAAAAAATTACAACAACACTTAGATTGGGTCGTTCAAAACATGCAATCAATCAAGGTTGCAGGACCAATAAAAGATAGCAAAAGCCAAAACATTATTGGTTCAGTTTATGTAGTAGAAGCAGACAGCGCCAAACAAGCATTAGCAGTGCTTAGTGAAGATCCTTATCACCAAGCAGGGATATGGCAGAGCATTAGCCAGCAAGTATTTAACGATTACGCAGGAACTTGGGTAGGCGGAAAAAACTGGCCTGGTACTAAATAGCAATATAAGCACCTAGAAAATTATTATAAATAGAGGGTTTTATGCAGGCACAATCAACAATGACGGGATCAACCCCAAGTAAACAGCGCAAGATTATGCACTGGACCATGGTTTTTATTGCCATGATTTGCTTGTTAATTTCAAACGGCATGGTCATTACCGGTCTAACTGCTTTTGATAGCGCCATGCTAGCTGAATTTACCAACTGGACGCGGGGAGATTTAAAACTTCGTGGACTAATCACCTTAGCACTTACCGGTATTTTGGCACCTTTCATTGGTATTTTAATTGACCGAATTGGTGTTAAATTACTGATGATGGTTGGTGCAGTTGTACTGAGCATTGCTTTTTTCTGTTACGGCTATATCACTGAAATTAGCCATATGTATTTAATTCATGCGGCATTTTCAATTGTCCTCGTAGCTTGTGGTTTAAATGTTGCGGTTATTCTAGTGTCAAACTGGTTTGTGAAACTTAGAGGCACTGCCATTGGTATTACGGTAATGGGTACATCGCTTGGTGGTGCGATACTAGCACCACTATTCGGTGGTTGGATTGCCGATGGCATGCATTGGCGCGATGCGTTTCAATTAGCAGCTGTTATTCCTTCTATACTATTCTTGCTTGCCGTCGTGTTAGTAAAAAACAAGCCTACTGACGTTGGTTTGCAGCCATTCGGCTTTAGTGAAGAACATAAAGAAGCGGATCTTTCTAAACACGGTTTATCTTACAGTGAAGCAATACAAACTCGATCATTTTGGGCCATTGCTTTTATTGCTATGTTCACTTTCTATACCTTATTAGGCTTACAAGCGAACTTAATTCTACATTTACAAGATTTAGGTTTCGATATTAAGTCGGCAGCGGCTGGTCTTGCTATGCTATTTACACCGGCACTAATCGGTAAATTTTTATTCGGTATGATTGCCGATAAAATCAAAGGAAAAAAAATTCTATATGCCAATTTAATCTTGATGCTACTCGGCCTTATCGGCTTACTGGTTGCAGATAAAACAACAGTGCTAATTACCATTGCAGTTGTAGGTTTTGCTTGGGGTGGTTTTTATACCTTATTGCAACTCAATGCCGTCGATAACTTTGGACTGCGTGCCTCTGGTAGATTATTAGGTACAATTACAGTACTAGATGCATTTGGTGGCGGCTTAGGGATATTCTTAACCGGAAAAATGTTTGATATGCACGGTACTTATCAGACGGCTTTCACCGTCTTTGTTGTCTTAGTTATTATTTCTATCGGATTAATCAGCCAAATTAAAAAGCACGTTTAAATACAAATATTAGCCCCAAAAGCTGATTTCTAGCGGATTTTGGGGCTAACGTTATTTTCTAGGGTCGCCATATGCTTGCTCAAATAACACGTTAAATTCGCTATCAGTTAACGATTTAGCAGCCCTTCTGTGATATTGATAAAATATATTTTTCCGTTTTAAGTTAGCTAATGCGCGATTAAACGACGCTAAAAACTTATCATTCGTTTCGGATTTACTACACATTAAATATCCGAGTGTAAATGAACTTGCACCTGCTAGTGGGTAACTAAATAACGGAGTATCACTAATATATTGCCAACGGTTTTCAATCACTGACGGAAATTCAATTTTCATATCGAACCTTCGCCTATTTAGTGCTTCAAGTTGTGTAAGAATATCCGCAGGTGTCGCCACTTTTTGATGCGCAGCTAACTGTTCAATTTGTTCATTAAGTACAGTACTGAAAAACTGTCCTTGCGGAACTCCAATTGTCAGCCTTACATTTTCACTAAACAGATTTGATAAGTTAGTACTCTGTTTACCGTTTTTAATAGGCAATGGTGCTTTACTATATATTCGCAACCCTGGATACATTACTACCGGGTCACTAAAATTGAAGTGTTCCTGTCGTTTCTCATTTTTAGCTTTGTTAGCGATACACGTATTATTGCTTTGCCCAAAATCTTTAACGTCATCGGTAAAGCTCTTATATTTAACTAAGTCGAAATTGTAACTTTCCATCGATTGGATCACGGAAGAAAAAACGGATCCTTCGAGTGAATTTTCAAGTAAACGAGTATTTCCTCTTAATAAATTGACATCTCGAGTACGTATTTCAATTTTAGGGAAAGTTAAATCGAGGCTGTCAAAAAGCGTACGGCCATATTCTTCCTGATATATCTTAGCCAACACGCCGTTGTTTCTAAGCGAAAGCATTTTCTTGTCAAACTTTTCCGCAAGACGTTTACCTTTCGCTGTATTAGCAAAAGCGACATATAGTTTTCTTGAAGGTAGCACTTCGAAGAAATTCACTTTATCTCTGTATTGATCAAATAAGTTATATTCGTAATCAATAAATACGTCGATGCGATTATTAAGTAACAGTTCAAAACCTTTTCGCTCATTACTCACCAAATAAGATTGGTGAGGAACATCAATATATTGAGCAATTTGGTACCCTCGCACCCAAGACAACATCGCGCCATTTAAATCTTTAGCCGAGGATATGTGCTGGTTTTTTTTATTGTAGAAAGCAAGCAATGGGTATTCATAGTCTAGGTGCCAATAAGGAATATATCCGCTATCAAGATCCTCTAAAAACACACCTATGATTAAATCATAACTACCGTTTTCAAAATAATGGAGTTTGCGCTGGTAACTATCGTAAATAACCTCTAATTCATCATCAGCGAAAACATGCTTGATAATGTCATTATAAATACCAGTACCATCAGCATTGGTGTAACCAACCCATTCGGTAGCCCCAACTCGAATGCGCTCGGCGTGAACTTCCCAAGAAAAAGATAATAAAATGAGTAAGAATAACTTAAGCTTAAACAAAAACTACTGCACTTCTTCAAATGGGCGTTTTCTTAGACTATAAGTTTTAATTGAAAAAAGAAAGTTTAGAACCACCAAGGCGATGGCACACCAGTATTTCTAATAAAAGCTTTTTTGCGCATAAAACGATGAATAGAAACATTGCCCATACGTGAACCACCTAAGCCCGAGTATTTAAATGACTGTTTTTCTGCTTCATGAACTAGTGCAGTTAAAGAAGCATCATTAATACTAATAGCACCCGCTTCAAGCTGCAGCGCGATTTGTTCGGCGTGCTCTACATTCTGGCTAAATACTGCAGCAGATAAACCAAAATCAGAATTATTGGCCTTGCGAATGGCTTCTTGATCAGTATCGACAATTACAACAGGCAAAATGGCAGCAAAGGTTTCTTGGTTGATTATGTCCATATCATCAGAAATATTGCTAACTATGGTCGGCTGACAGTAGTAGCCGCCACCAAGCTCTACAACTCGCCCCCCGGTTAAGAACTGCGCGCCCTTCACCTTTGCATCTGCCAACTGACGTTTAACTATATCAACTTGCGACGGCGCAATAATTGGCCCGATTTCTCCCTGATTTATATTTGGAAAATTATGAGATAATTGCTTAACTTCGGTTACTAATTTAGCGATAAACGCGTCGGCTATGTTTTTATTAACATATACTCGCTCTAGCGACATACAAGATTGGCCAGCATTAACCATACTACCCCAACATAAAGCCTTTGCCGCCACGTCTAAATCAGCATCTTCACAGACGATTGCAGGATCTTTGCCGCCTAACTCTAAAAAAGCTGGAATAAAACGCTTTGCACAGGCTTCACCTACTTTTCGACCCGTTGCGACACTGCCGGTAAAGCAGATCAAATCTGCTACTTCTGAAACGGCTTCGCCGGTTTGACCACCTCCAGTTACAACCGAAAAGACTTCCGCTAACATCGGCACTTCACTTATAGCTTTAATCAATGGCTTAGTCACTCTAGAGGTAACTTCACTTGGCTTTAATAATACTGAACAACCTGCGAGTAACGCAGGAATTGCATCGACTAATGATAAGAGTAACGGGAAATTCCATGGGCTGATAATTCCAACTACAGGGTAAGGCAAATAGCTTTGCTTAATCGCTAGAAAAGGAATTTCACCTGATCGTTCGGCTTGTGTTGCTAGTAACTCGGGAGCTTGACGACACCAGCGGTCAATTGCACCTATCACAACATCAACTTCCAACATCGATTCATTTGCTCTACCAGTATCGTCAATTAAGGCTTCAACAAAACTAGGCTTAAGTGCTGTAATAGCTTGAGCAAATATCTGTAAGTATTTGATGCGATCTTGAAGCGATAGTTGCCACCACTTTTTCTGTGCAAGTCTCAACTGCTTGGATTTAGCCATCACATCACTTAGCTCATGGCAGATTAACTGAAAGTCCGGCTCTCCCGTCCTAGGGTTAGTAATTGCTATACTATTTGCCATGCTATTTAATTTTTCCTGATGCTTTAAGCTTAGAAATTGTCTCGATTTGAGTTTGAATAAAGTGCTCTCGTGCAACGGCTTTCTCTTGTTTATTGCCATCTAACATATTATTTGCCGGATAAATGACTTGTTTATACATCGGCGCAAAAAGTTCATTTCGTTGACGAGACAATATATTCCCCATGCCAGGCTTATTGCGATATCTACGCAGCGAGTCAATATCAATTTCAGCATTAGCTACCATAGACTCACCAAAGCCAGCTTCAGCCATCACACGCCCTTTAAAATCGACCAGTTTAGATAAGCCATCAGTCGATTCAGCGGGAAATGCAATATCATCAATACCTGCTGAATTTGCTGAAATAACATAAGCTAAGTTTTCAATTGCCCGAGCGCGCTTAGCGATATCTTTCGGCGTAAGCTCTACAGCCCCCACTTCAGAAGAACTATGCAATAAAACTTCAGCACCATACATAGTCAAACAACGAGAAATCTCTGGGTATAAAATTTCTTCCGATGCTACACAGGCTAGGCGCCCCAGTTCACAATCATGCACCGGATATAGACCTTCATAGCCGTATATATCGAGATATTTATCCAAAACATCATGCGGTGTGGGCGCAAACATAGAAACTAAACGACGATATCGCAAGACGACATCGCCACTTGGATTAATAATAAATGAGGTTTGAAAGTATAAGTCAGGAAAGTGTTTATCGGTTTCGTAGGCATTTCCCGACAAATAAATTTGGTTCTGCTGTGCTATTTCACCCAACTTTTGATATTCAATACCGTCAGGGTCGATAGCGCCTTTTTTCCGCCACTGTGTCATCGATTCACCAAATGGAAAGCTCGTCATAAAGTACTCGGGGAGCACTACTAGCTTTACGCTTGGGCCAATAAACCCTTTAGCACCTTTAATATGGCCAGCCACACGTGCAATATTAGCAAATATTTTCTCTCTGGCTTGGTTTGTATCTTGCTGATTAATGGCAAAGCATCGTGCCTGCAATGCTAAAGCTGAATACGGCGTCATCACTACCTCCTACAAACCATTTAATAACGTTACATCAAATTCACCAGTACCTTCCCGCAGTGGAATTGCGGTTCGATACTCCTCGCTGTCCCAGAACTTTTGAGCAGCCGCTTTGTCTGGCCATTTTGACATTACGATACTTTGACAGCCTAGCGTACCTTCTATTTGTTCAGGCTCTCTGTCCATAACGATATACTGACCGCCAAACTTGCTAACTAAACCGGGTACAACAGCCGAATAGCGTGCAAAGTTTTCTGGATCAGTAATTGTTGCTCTAATTAATAAATAAGCACTCATAACAATATTAGTAAAAGGGTAATACTTCTTACTTTAACAAAGCGTTTAAAGATAAAAAGTCTCATATTGCTGTTTAAAGGGAGTAATTGACCTTTGGCAAATCGTGATAATCATCACGACTAATTAAAGTAAAGCCACATAAAAATTAACAGGCTGAAAAATGCTTTGATTTACTATTGAATGACTATGGCGGGCATAAAAAAAGCAGCTTATAGCTGCTTTTTATTTTACTTAATGACTTTAAGACTTGGCCGACCTTTGGGCTTGCCATCACTGTCTTTAGCATCTTTAGATGCTGCTTCACAAGCATCAACACCTTTTAACGTCGGCTTAGGCGGTGTTGCCTTAACCTCTTCAACCTCTTCGATTTCTGGATGCTCTATTGGCAAAGAAGTACCTGCGCCATTTTCTTTCGCATAGATTGCGCCAATCGCACCATAAGGCACGACTAAGTGTTCTAATTTACCGCCAAAACGAGCAGAAAACTCAATAGCGGTTTCGCCCATGACAATACTGCCAACCGCACCAGAAGATATATTCAGTACAATTTGACCATCGTTAACAAAGGCCATTGGCACTTGAACACCATAAACACTTACATCTACAACAACATAAGGTGTAAGCTCATTATCTGAAATCCAATCATAAAAAGCCCCAACAATATAGGGCTTGTTCGATGTCATCGTAATATTTTCAGACATTTTATGCTGGGTGACCGAAACGTAATTCGCGTTCTGTTTCTGTTAAAGAAGCTTGGAAAGACTCACGTTCGAATAATTTAAGCATATAAGCTTTTAATTCCTGAGAACCTTGGCCAGATAGCTCAATTCCTAATACCGGTAAGCGCCATAATAGCGGAGCTAAGTAGCAATCTACTAAGCTAAACTCTTCACTCATAAAGTAAGGCGCTTCGTTTAAGATAGGCGCGACACTTAATAAACTTTCTTTTAATTCTTGACGTGCTTTTTCCGCTGCGCCGGCATCACCATTCATGATAATTTTTGCAAGGCTATACCAGTCTTGCTCAATGCGGTGCATCATTAGTCGACTACGACCACGAGACACTGGATAAACAGGCATTAATGGAGGGTGAGGAAAACGCTCATCTAAATACTCAATAATAATGCTAGCTTCATATAAAGCTAACTCACGATCAATAAGTGTTGGCACGGTACCGTATGGGTTTAAGTCAATTAAATCTTCAGGAAGATTTGCTAAATCAACTAAATGAATATCAACACCTACACCTTTCTCAGCAAGAACGATGCGGGTTTGATGACTGTACATATCATCTGCATGTGAATATAACGTCATAACAGAACGTTTGTTTGCAGCTACGGCCATAATGCCTCCAAGGATGGGTTACGAATGAGTTAGCGAGAAGCTAACGAGTGGCACTATGATAACCGATTTCTGGCTATTTTAAAAACTGGTATGACCAGATAGCTTTTTTTAATAAAAAAGGCAACACAATGGCTGCCTTTTCTTAGCGTTATAATTCACTAACTAGTGAACATCTCTCCAGTATTCCTTTTTCAGGAAGTAAGAAAGGATGAATAAAATAAACAGGAAACCAATTACCCATTTACCTAGATTTTTACGCTCTAGTTTGTTCGGCTCACCAACGTACTCAAGGAAGTTAGTTAAATCACGAACAAATGCATCATACTCTTGCTCAGTCATAGTACCGCCAGATGCAGGTGATAACACACCATTTTCATCCATAGTACGAATACCTTGAAGGTTCTGTAATACATGCGGCATACCAACATCTTTAAATACCTTGTTGTTCACACCAAACGGACGTGCTTCATCAACGTAGAAAGAACGAAGGTACGTATAAATCCAGTCAGGACTTCTGAAACGGGCTTCAAGCGTTAAATCTGGTGGCGCAGCACCAAACCACTTAGCCGCTTCTTTTGCAGGCATAGTGTTTTTGATGTGATCACCAACTTTTTCACCAGTATACATCCACTCTGCGGCACCTTCTTCATCACTGATACCTAAATCAGCAAATGTACGATTGTAGCGCTGGTATTGTAACTCGTGACAACCTAAACAATAGTTTATGTACGATTTAAAACCGCGTTTTAATGATTCTTTATCTGCTAAGTCATTGTTAGCTGAATCTAAAGGAATGCTTGGACCTGCAGCAAAAGCTAATACAGGCACCATCGCCAATAAAGTTATTAATAGCTTTTTCATTATTTGATAATCCTTTCTGGTACAGGCTTAGTATTTTCATTCTTAGAGTAGAACCAAATAGCCACGAAGAAACCAAAGTAACCGAAACTAGCGATAACACCAATAAGGTTGGCAGTATCTGACGCTGGCATAGTACCAAGAATACCTAACACGATGAAACAAATAGCAAATTGTGTAAGGTTTAATAAGTGCCACTTACTACGATATCTTACTGACTTAACAGTACCGCGATCGAACCATGGTAGAGCAAATAACACACCAATTGCTGCAAACATCATGATCATACCGATTAACTTATCAGGGATAACTCGCAAAATAGTGTAGAACGGACCAAAGTACCAAACTGGCGCAATGTGCTCAGGCGTTTTCAGACCATTAGCCGGTGTAAAGTTAGGCGCCTCTAGGAAGTAACCACCACCTTCTGGAGCAAAGAACATCACCCAACAGAATAAGATCAAGAAGCCTGCGACCCCCATAATATCTTTAACAGTGTAATAAGGGTGGAATGGGATAGCATCAACAATATCGTATTTCTCACTATATTGTTTGTGATATTTAAACTTAGATATTTCTTCTGGTTTCACACTACCTTTAGGCTTCTTAATTGAAGTACCTTCAGGGTTGTTTGAGCCAACTTCATGTAAAGCAAGAATGTGTAAGAATACTAAAATAACCAACACTAATGGTAATGCAATTACGTGTAGTGCGAAGAAACGGTTTAAGGTAGCACCAGAGATTACATAGTCACCTTTAATCCAAGTCGCTAAATCTTCACCAACTACCGGTATTGCACCAAACAAGGATATGATTACCTGGGCCCCCCAGTAACTCATGTTACCCCAAGGCAGTAGATAACCCATAAATGCTTCGGCCATTAATACTAAGAAAATTAGCATACCGAAGATCCATAGTAATTCGCGTGGTTTTTGGTATGAGCCGTACATTAAACCACGGAACATATGCAGATAAACAACGACGAAAAATGCTGAAGCACCCGTAGAGTGCATATAACGCAGCAACCAACCGTAATCAACATCACGCATGATGTATTCAATTGAAGCAAATGCGCCATCTCCAGATGGTTCATAGTTCATTGTTAACCAGATACCCGTTAGGATTTGGTTAACTAGCACTAACATTGCTAATGAACCAAAGAAGTACCAAAAGTTAAAGTTTTTTGGTGCAGGATATTGCACTACATGTTTATTCATCGCTTCCATTACTGGAAGGCGTTGTTCTATCCAAGCCAGAAAATTATTCATTACGCTTCTCCTGGTGCAACACCAATTAATAGTGTGTCTGCTTTAGGGAAAGAATGCTCTGGCACCATTAAGTTAGTTGGCGCAGGAACACCTGAGAATACTCGACCAGCCATATCAAACTTAGAACCATGACAAGGACAGAAGAAACCATCCGTTACGCCAGCCACATGTTGTTCAAAATCGCCTTTATGATGAGTAGGAGCACAACCTAAGTGAGTACAAACACCTAGCGCTACCATTATTTCTGGGTTAATTGAGCGATGCGCATTCTTTGCATACTCTGGCTGTTGTGGCTCTTCTGAATTAGGATCTCGAAGCTGTGCTTCATGATTTCCTAAATCGGCAACAATCTTTTCTGTACGGCGAACTACGTAAACAGGTTTACCACGCCATTCAGCACGAACTAATTGACCAGGCTCAATTTTGCCAACATTGACTTCAACCGGCGCACCAGCAGCTTTCGCTCTGGCACTAGGGTTCCAAGAACCAATGAAAGGCACAGCCACACCGACAACACCTACACCACCAACTACCGAAGTAGCCGCAGTTAAAAAGCGTCGACGGCCGTTATCCACGGGCGCATTGCTCATTCAATTTCTCCAAATATTTTAATACTTAAACAAACCAGTTGATAATGATTCTTATTTAAGGAATATTACTGGCTTAATTAAGCAAACTAGCGACAAAAAAATTTTTTTGATCATAATGAAATACCCCTTTTTTTACAAGGAAATTCACCTTTGTTTGCAATAGTTTGTAGAAAAAAGTGACAAAATATTTCTAAAGCTTTAAATAATGATTAAAGCGCGGGGTTTGTTGATCTTTTAGGATTAAAATTTATTCAATTTAAAAGTAATCACGAATAGTCACCAATCGCTCGTCCGAGATTATAATTAGGCATAAAAAAACCGGCATATAGCCGGTTTTTGAATTCGAAAACGTAAAAATTAACGTTTTGAGAATTGAGGACGTTTACGTGCTTTGTGTAAACCAACCTTCTTACGCTCAACTTTACGAGCATCACGAGTAACGAAACCAGCTTTACGTAGATCACCACGTAATGACTCGTCGAACTGCATTAATGCACGAGTAATGCCGTGACGGATAGCACCAGCTTGACCTGACATACCACCACCAGCAACAGTAATGTTGAAATCGAATTTCTCTAACATTTCAACTAACTCTAACGGTTGACGAACAACCATACGAGCAGTTTCACGACCGAAGTACTCAGAAATGTCACGATTGTTAATTTTGATTGCACCGTTACCAGCTTTCATGAACACACGAGCAGTTGAGCTCTTGCGACGACCAGTACCGTAATATTGATTATCAGCCATTGCTTATAGCTCCAAAAGTTGTGGTTGTTGTGCAGCATGCTTGTGCTCTGGGCCAGCATACACTTTTAACTTGCGGTACATTTGACGACCTAAAGGACCTTTAGGAAGCATACCTTTAACAGCGAATTCGATAGCACGCTCTGGCGCTTTATCGATAAGCTTTTCAAAGCTAATTTGCTTTAAACCACCAGGGAACTCAGTGTGCGAGTAGTAAATTTTACCTTTCGCTTTGTTACCTGTTACTTTTACTTTCTCAGCGTTAACAACAACGATGTAATCGCCTGTGTCACAGTGAGGAGTGTATTCTGGCTTGTGCTTACCGCGTAAACGGCTAGCAATCTCAGTAGCGATACGACCAAGAGTTTTGTTCTCAGCGTCCACTAGAAACCAATCGCGTTCTACGCTTTCAGCTTTTGCTACAAAAGTTTTCATTTAAAAAACCCAATTAATAATGTTACTAAACGTGATAACGCCCTAGCGTTATCGGTTCAAAAGGCTTCGCAATTACCCCTTCGAGTATCGAGCCCGGTGCTTAATCTTGGGAAAGAATAAGCTTTGTAACGTAGGGAGCGCAGGATTATACAGAAGTTAGTTCAAAAGATCACGTATAAATTTTCGCCTTTTACGGTAAATGTTCACTCGCTAAATAATCGTGGGATTGCATTTCCTGAAGCCGACTTAAACAACGCTTAAATTCAAATTCTAAACCACCATGGGAGTATAGGTCATCCATAGGTACAGCAGAAGAGATAATTAACTTCACATTACGTTCATAAAATTCATCAACTAATGCAATAAAACGTCTTGCTGCATCGTCACAATCAACATTCATCTGAGTAACATTAGCCAATAACACGGTATGATATAAGCGACTTAACTCCATGTAGTCACTTTGACTACGCGCACTTTCACATAGTTCATTGAACTCGAAATGCACCACGCCATCAGACTCTTGAATCGTAGAAAGTTCACGATTATTTATTTCTATTGTTCTTCCTACTTTCCCCTCTTCCACCGACAGTTGCTTAAAATATTGATTAAGGTTGATATTTGCCTGTTCGTCTAATGGAAAATGAAAAATCTCGGCTTGTTCTAGCGTTCGCAATCGATAATCAATACCGCTGTCGACGTTCACTACATCACAATGTTCGTTAATTAATTTTATCGCAGGGAGAAAGCGTGCTCGCTGAAGGCCATTTCGGTACAGCTCATCAGGGATGATATTTGAGGTAGCGACTAAGGTAACGTTATGCGCAAATAGCTCTTCAAATAATGTTCCTAAGATCATAGCGTCGGTAATATCAGAAACAAAAAACTCATCAAAACAAATGATACAAGTTTCATCGGCAAATCGTTTTGCAATAATTTTAAGCGGATCTTCTTGGCCTGCTAGACTCTTCATCTCTTCATGAACACGATGCATAAATCGATGAAAATGCACCCGCGTTTTATTTTTAAACGGTAGGCAGTCATAAAAGGTATCAACTAAGTATGTTTTCCCTCTGCCTACCCCACCCCAAAAATAAAGTCCTTGCGTCATTCTAGGTTGTTGTTTCGCTACTACTCGTTTCCAACGGTTAAGTACTTTTTTAAAACCAGTGACTGGTAACGGCTTATTTTGCAAATCTTCATATAAACGTTGTAAGTTTTTAACCGCGTTTTCCTGCGCAGCATCATATTGAAAATCGTCGCGCTCTAAATCACGCTGGTATTTTTCCAAGGGGGAAAGATTAATCATTTATCGAGTTTATCCACTATAATTCTACATATTCTGCGTAGCTGGCTTGAAAAAAACAAATTAGCAAATATATTCGCTATATTAGCAAGATAATAAGCGTTATATTTAGCTTATGAATATTCTCACCAATTTTCCCACACAATACAACGAGGAACCTAAGATATGACTGTTGTAATGACCATTGTACTTTTATTAGTTGGCGGCGCTATTGGCTTTTTTGCCGGTAGAACATTATCAGCTTCAGCAAAAGAAAATAAAGAGCTAGCAGAGCAAGTCTCTCAAACCGAAGCTACTTTAAGTCAATATCAAAATGATGTTGCAGAACATTTAGAGAATTCGGCAACACTACTTGAACAAATGAACACTACATGCCAAAACGCTATGAAACAAATGGAGCAAAGTACAGCTTTATTGCAACGGGCTACACCAGCGGAAAAGGATGCGATGCCATTCTTCTCACATGAAACACAAGAGCAATTAGCGCAAACTGTTAAACTTCGACACGAGAAAAAAGAATCAGTCGAGCATGATGATATGACAGAAGCGCCATTAGATTATTCAGGCAACCCAAGCGGTCTTTTTGATGATAAGAAACAAAGTGTTACAAATGCCGAATAGCTAAATCCTGAACTATTTCTTAACTAGTATGTCAATTATTGAGTATTGTTTTAAGGAGTATTATTACCTATGAAAAAACTGTCTTTAGTTATCAGTGCTGCGTTAATTTCTGGTTCTGTTGCACTCTCAAGTGCACCTGCATATGCTAACTTGCCTTTAGCAGTTGATGGTCAAGTGTTACCAAGTTTAGCGCCAATGCTAGAACAAACAACACCAGCAGTTGTCAGCATTTCCGTTAAAGGTACCCACGAGGTTCAGCAACGCGTGCCAGATGCCTTTCGCTTTTTCTTTGGCAACCCAAGAAGAAACCAAGGCCCTCAAGAACGGCCTTTTCAGGGTTTAGGTTCAGGTGTCATTATAGATGCTGACGAAGGGTATATCGTCACCAATAATCATGTTGTCGACCAAGCAGATGAAATATTGGTAACACTAAAAGATGGCCGTCAATTAGAGGCTAAAAAAATTGGCGCAGATGCTGAGACAGACATCGCTCTATTACAAGTAGATAATGGCGATTTAACGCAAATAAAAATTGCTGATTCTGATAAGTTACGGGTCGGAGACTTTGCTGTCGCCATCGGTAGTCCTTTTGGATTAGGGCAGACAGTTACCTCAGGTATTGTTAGTGCATTGGGCCGCAGTGGTTTAAATGCTGAAAATTTTGAAGACTTTATTCAAACTGATGCCGCTATTAATAGCGGTAACTCAGGTGGCGCGCTCGTTAATTTACGCGGCGAGTTAATTGGTATAAACACAGCTATTCTTGGGCCAAATGGCGGTAACGTCGGCATTGGCTTCGCAATTCCAAGTAACATGATGCACAACTTAGTCAATCAAATGATCGAGTTCGGTGAAATTCGTCGTGGCGTTCTAGGTGTAGCTGGTCGCAGTGTCAATGGTGAAATTGCAAAAGCAATGGAACTTGATACCACACAAGGCGGCTTTATTGAGCAAGTATCGCCAGACTCAGCCGCTTCTGAGGCAGGGCTTAAAGCCGGAGATGTTATTACTAAAGTAAATGGTAAGTCGGTAAGATCTTTCAGCGAACTTAGAGGAAAAATAGGCTCTATAGGTGCAGGTAAAAAGGTTAAGCTAACTGTCGTTCGTGACGGCAAAGAAAAGAAGTTTACGGTAAAGCTTAAGCAAGCAGAATCAGCTAACGTAGAAGCTGCTAGCCTACACCAAATGTTAGATGGTGCTGAGTTAGACAACCATGCCGACGGTAAAGGGGTCGAAATTAGCGCAGTAGAAAATGGTAGCGCTGCTGAAGCAGTTGGCTTGAAGTCAGGTGATTTAATTACTGGTATTAACCGTACTCGTATTAATACCATCGGTGAATTACGTAGCTACTTAAAAGATCACAAAGGCGTGTTGGCATTAAATGTTGTACGTGGTAATCGCACAATGTATTTGATGATTAGATAACACTCACCTGTCATTTAACTAGAAAAGGCTGCATATTAAATGCAGCCTTTTTTATTACTAGTCTTTTTAAAGCAATGACTATTAAGATAAATGTTGCTTTATGTAGGCTAAAAGCTCTCGATAGCCTTTCGCCAACTTCTCACTACTCTTTTCCTTTCGTGCTTGACGCACTAATTGGCGTAACTTTTGTCGTTCCATCGCCGGACATTTATCCAACAGCGCCTCTATATCGTCGTTACTTCCGTCAATAAGCTCTTCTCGAAGCAACTCAAATTTTTCGAGTAATTTCGTTTGCTGTTGGTGTTTATTCGCTAACGCATCAATAGTTGTTCGAATTTCAGCAGCATTTTCTTCCATAAGTTGCTTTGCAATGAAACGTGAATGTCGTCTTAAGGCATCAGGTCTATTGAGAATCTTGTCAGCTAACACCATTGAATCTTGAAGTGCTTCGCTTAATGGCAACTTGTTACGCTTAACTTTTGGTAAACGAATTATCTCAAGCGCGAATTCTTGCATTTCATGCATTTCACGCTTTATATCTGTTTTACTTTTATAATCTTCATCGAATTCATCGATATCATTGTCTAAGTGGTGCATAATATTCGCAATTAAAAACTCAGTTACCCGCCATTATACAATAAACAAGCCTCGGGCAACACATAACAAGGCGTACAACAACCTAACGCCCTATCGGAATATAAAAATGAAAGAAGTTGATAGTATCAGCAGCCAAATTAGTCATGTTAAAAGTCGTGTAGAAAATGCACTATCACTTGCTAAGTCATTAGGTGCGGATGATGCGGAAGTTGCTTTAAGCCGCCAACAAGGGCTTAGTGTCAATACACGAATGGGTGAAGTAGAGAATGTTGAATTCACCAACGACGGCGCATTAGGTATTACTGTCTATAAAGCCGGTCGCAAAGGTAGTGCTTCTACTGCCGATTTATCAGAAAGTGCACTTAATAATGCAGTAAAAGCTGCTGTTGATATTGCCAGCTATACCTCGGTAGACAAATGTGCGGGGTTAGCAGATAAAGAACTGCTAGCAATGTCTCCACCAGACTTAGATCTTTATCACCCAAAAGTATTATCTACAGATCAAGCTATCGACATTGCCAAACAATGTGAAGACGCAGCACTAGCAAGTGACAGCCGAATTACCAACTCAGACGGTGCAACACTAGCATGTTATGAAGGGTTCAAAGTTTATGGCAACAGCCATGGACAATTAGTTGGCTACCCTAGTACTCGTCATAGCTTAAGTTGCGTTAGCATTGCCTCTGACGGCGATGATATGCAGAGAGACTATGCTTATACTGTTAACCGTGACTTCAACTTGCTTTCACCTGCCATTTCAGTAGGTCAACAGGCTGCTAGTGAAGTAATTTCTCGATTACATGCTCAAAAACTCAATACTCAAAAAGTGCCGGTAATGTTTCGTGCTGATATTGCAAACACGATATTTGGGCATTTCATTGCAGCAATTAGTGGCGGTAATCTATATCGTAAATCGTCATTTTTACTTGATGCACTCGGACAACAAGTCTTTCCGGAACATATTACCATTAGTGAGCGACCTCACCTTAAAAAAGCGCTTGCAAGCAGTACTTTTGATAGTGAAGGTGTAGCAACCCTTGACCGCGAAATAATTACAGCTGGTCAATTAGAAACTTATTTACTGACAAGTTATTCAGCGCGTAAGCTTGGCATGAAAACTACCGGTCATGCCGGTGGTATTCACAACTGGCTTGTAACAGCAAACGGTGGTGATTTTGAAGCCATGCTTAAACAATTAGGCACAGGTTTATTAGTGACTGAACTAATGGGACAAGGCGTTAATGTCGTTACTGGCGATTACTCTAGAGGCGCCGCAGGGTTTTGGGTAGAAAATGGTGAAATTCAATATCCAGTTTCAGAAATAACAATTGCTGGAAAATTACAAGACATGTTTAAAAACATTGTTGCTATCGGTAATGATACGGATCTACGTGGTAGCATTAGAACAGGCTCACTTATTATTGAAGAAATGCAAATAGCAGGTAACTAAGTTAACTGCTAACTTCAATCTTCGCAGCTTAGGTTAATAATAGAGTTGCAGTGCCAAGGAAGGCAAAAATCCCGACCACATCTGTAATCGTAGTCAAAATCACACTACCGGCAAGTGCTGGATCTATACTCATTCGTTTTAATACCAATGGTATGGTTACACCCGCTATACCGGCGGCGGTTAAATTCATTAGCATCGCAAAGGCAATAATACCGCCTAGTGTTAAATCCTGCTTCCATATAGCGACAACGCTTGCGATGAGTAACGCCCAGATTAAGCCATTTAAAAAACCAACCGCTAACTCTTTAATCAATAACGAGCGAGAGTTACTTTCACCAACATGACCTAATGCAATACCGCGAATCACTAGCGTTAAAGTTTGATTACCTGCCACACCGCCCATACTCGGCACTAATGAATTCAAGACTGCAAGAATAGCTAATTGACTAAATAAGTCTTCAAACATACTAGTAACGGCTACAGCCAATAGTGCAGTAATTAAATTGACACCAAGCCAAACAGAACGTTGTTGAGTACTCTTAAGCACAGGTGCGAAGGTATCGGCTTCATCATCTAGACCAGCCATGCTCATCATCGAGTGCTCAGCCTCTTCACGAATAATGTCAATGACATCATCAATAGTAATACGACCTAGCAATCGTCCGTCTTCACCTACGACAGGCGCAGAAATCCAGTCATAGCGCTCAAATAATGCCGCTACATCATTTTCTGGCATATCAGGAGGAACCGCTTCAACGTCAGCTTCAATCAAACTAGTCACAACAGTTTCTGGTTTTGCCGTCACTATGGTTGCTAAAGAAACTGCACCGATAAAGCGATCATGACGATCAACGACATAAAAGCTATCAGTCGCTTCAGGTAGTTCACCTTTTAAGCGTAAGTAGCGCAATACCACATCAACCGACACGTCAGGTCGAATGGTAATGGTATCAGTATTCATGATACCGCCGGCAGTATCTTCTTCAAATGATAAAGCTGTCTCAACACGCGCTCGGTCTTGAGAGTCCATGCTTTTTATAACTTCCTGATAAACTTTATCAGGCAAAGTACGCAATACTTCCGCTAAATCATCAACGTCCATCCCCTCGGCAACAGCGGCGACTTTTTCAGGTCGCATGCTTTTGAGGATACCTTTACGTACTTCTTCATTTAACTCTTCAAGTACTTCACCTTGATAATCAGGATCGATTAGCTGCCACAGTATCGGTCTGCTTTTAACCGTTGATGACTCTAGTATTAACGCTAAATCGTATGCAGGTAATTGTTGCAGTAGTTTACGAACGTAAACGAACATACCACTGCCAAGAGCTTCGTTAACCTCTTGCAGTCGTTGTTGATTATATTCTTGTTCAGATATTTCCGGCATAACTCACCCTGCGCCGTAATAAACCACTGTCGACACTGATCAATTTCGATGTCTGTTTTTAAGAAAAGTGTGCTCGCGCTATTCTATTAGAGTTTTATGAAGAAAATGCGACAGCACTGAAGGCAAGTGTATATGATTTAAGGGTTATTTTCAGCTTTTATTTGAAATTTATACGAAGAACGACCACACAATTAGAGAATTATTCGTCTTCTTCAAAACGCTGGTTGATCAGTTCACAAATACTATCAAGTGCTGAATCGGCATCATCGCCATCAGCGATTACCTTGACAACTTTTCCTTGAGCGCCTGCAAGTAGCATAAGTGCCATAATGCTATTTGCATCAGCTTTGTTACTATCAAGTTCGACAGTCACTTTAGCTGAAAATTTCTGGCTCAATTGAGCTAATTTGGTAGCAGCTCGCGCATGTAAACCTAATTTATTAATTATTTCGACTTTTTTTTCTACATGCGGCATTTAAGTACTCTTAATATCGATATCTCTATGACGTGATTGCACATCTTCTCGCTCTTTTCTGAAGTTACTTGCTAACAACTCTGCGATATAAACCGAGCGATGCTTCCCGCCAGTGCAACCAATAGCAATTGTGACATAGCTACGATTGTTACGCTCTAGGTGTGGTAACCAAGTCATTAGAAAACTATTAATTTGCCAAACAAACTTAGTAACTATTGGTTGGCTGGATAAAAAGTCTCTCACCGGTTGATCTAAACCATTTTGTGTTTTTAATTCTTTATCCCAAAAAGGGTTAGGTAAGAATCGAGCGTCGAACACATAGTCTGCATCTGCAGGTATTCCATGTTTGAAGCCGAAAGATTCAAACACTAGTACCATGGCGCCAGTTTTCTTTCCAAGGATACGTTCACGTACCAAATCTGCTAATTGATGGGGCGATAACTGACTAGTATTAATATATAAATCGGCTCTTGTCGATACTGGCTCTAGTAGCTTCTTCTCTAATGATATTGCCTGATCTAACGCAATATTTTGGCGAATAAGTGGATGTAGACGTCTGGTTTCACTAAAGCGCCTAATTAGATCATTATCATTAGCATCAAGATAAAGTATGGTCAGTTCTACTGCCGCAGGAAGGTAATCAATAATTTCATGAATATCATTCGGGTCATCTGGTAAATTTCGAACATCGATGCTTACTGCAACGGTTTCGTAATCATTGATTACCGTATGGGTAAGTGCTGGTAATAAATTAACCGGAATGTTATCGACACAATAATAACCAAGATCTTCTAGCACTCTTAGCGCAACTGACTTCCCTGAGCCAGAACGGCCACTAACAATGATTAGCTTCACTACTATTCTGCCGCTTGATTAATCAAATCGAAAAGTGCTTTATCTGATGTGCATTTACGAATACTTTTGCTCATTTGCTTATTACTAAGTAATTTGGCAATGCTTTGCAGCGTTGATAAGTGTTCTTTACAGCAATCTTCAGGCACAAATAACGCAACAAAAATGTCAACTGCCCGGTTATCTATAGCGTCAAATGCTACCGGTTGCTCAGAGGTCAGCAACACAGCAACAACGTGCTTAGTACCAGTTAACCTGCCATGTGGAATCGCAATACCGTTGCCTATACCTGTACTGCCCATCTTTTCTCTTTCGAGTAAGCTTTGTAGAAGCTCAAAAGTTGAATGTTCAGGAATATGATTAGTCGCAATAGCGCAAATTTGCTCTAAAATTTTCTTTTTACTAGAAATTTGGACTGCACAGGAAGTGCAGTCCTCAGTAAGTATATCTTGGAGTTTCATTTATTAATGAGCGGTAATTTTTTCTTTATATTTAATGATTTGACGGTCTAACTTGTCAGTTAAACTGTCGATTGAAGCATACATGTCGTCATTACTTGCTTTAGCATGAATCTCTTTACCGTTTAGATGTACAGTCGCTTCAGCAATCTGATTTAGTTTTTCTACAGTAAGAACGACGTAGACATTATTAATGTTATCAAAATGTCGCTCTAGCTTTGCAAACTTGTCGTTAACATATTCTTTCATTGAATCAGTAACTTCTACGTGGTGACCTGATAAGTTAATTTGCATAAGCTCTTTTCCTCATTGCTTTTATTACTTAGAGTAAACTTTTTCTTTGATTAGACGGTGGAATAGATAAAGATTCTCTATACTTCGCTATTGTCCGTCTCGCCACATTAATGCCTTGGTCAGCTAATAGCTCCGCCATTTTGCTATCACTTAATGGCTTAGATGGAGTTTCTGCTGATACAAGCTTCTTAATTAATGCTCTGATAGCAGTTGATGAACACTCTCCTCCATTTTCAGTACTAACGTGACTTGAAAAGAAGTATTTCAACTCGAAAATACCTCTCGGTGTATGCATGTATTTTTGCGTTGTTACACGAGAAATGGTTGATTCATGCATATCAACCGCCTCAGCAATATCGTTCAATACCATTGGGCGCATAGCTTCTGGGCCATACTCAAAAAAGCCCTGCTGACGTTGAACAATACAGTTGGACACTTTTAATAAGGTTTCGTTGCGACTTTCTAAACTTTTTATAAACCATTTCGCTTCTTGTAAATTTGAGCGAATAAACTGATTATCATCAGATGACTTCATACTTTTAGTCATTGCCGCATACTGTTGGTTAATCGACAGTCTTGGTGCCGTATTAGGATTCAATTCCACTACCCAACGACCGTTTTTCTTTTCTACAGAAACATCAGGGATTACGTACTGGTCATCGCCTTTAATAACCGCATCTCCTGGACGAGGATTTAGCGACTGTATCAGACGAATCACTTCACGAAGTTGATCTTCCTTTAACTTCGTTTTACGCATAATTTGACGATAGTCACGATTACCCAATAAATCAATGTGTTCAGTGATAATTAGCTTACTTTCAGCTAAATAAGGAATGTCATCTTCAAATTGATTTAACTGTATGAGCAAACATTCAGGAATTGAGCGAGCCGCGACTCCGATTGGGTCAAACATATTAATGCGTTTAAGTACCGCTTCTACTTCATCAAGTTCAACCTCTTCTAGGCCTAAGCTTTCTAAAATATCTTCGGCGGTTACCGTTAAATAACCGGCATCATCAACAGCATCAATGATTGCCATGGCAATCGCTTCATCGGTTTCTGAAAATGGTGTCAGCTCCATTTGCCAACGTAGATGATCTTGAATTGAATCAGTAGTTTCGCCTTGATAAACAGTGTCATCACCACCGCTAGTACCAATGCCTGAGCTTGAAACACCTGCGCTAAATGACTCATCCCAAGTAGAGTCTACGCTCAGCTCCTCTGGGATATCATTCTTTTCCATAGCTTCAGTAGTGCTGACTTCATCACTGGTGGGAAGTGCGTCTTCAGTACCATCTGAACTAACTTGCTCTGTTTGCACAGACGCAGAATAAGCTTCTTCAATACTGTCGCTATTTTCGTCGGTTGAAGGTGCAGACTCATCCACTTCTAATAACGGATTACTTTCAAGCGCTTCTTGAATTTCCTGTTGTAAATCTAACGTTGAAAGTTGCAATAACTTAATCGCCTGCTGCAACTGAGGCGTCATTGTTAGCTGTTGACCAATTTTTAACTGAAGTGATGGACGCATCTACGTGTAACTTTTTCCCGTTGTTGTAATTAACTAACTGATGAATTCACTTTCTATACTTTAACTATAGCGTGAATTGCTCACCAAGGTATACATCTCTGACTTGCTGATTTGCAAGAATTTGATCCGCATCACCCTCAGCGATTAATTCTCCGTGGCTTACAATATAAGCATGCTCACATACATCAAGCGTTTCCCTAACATTATGGTCGGTAATAAGAACACCGATACCACGTTGTTTAAGGTGCAAAATAATTTTTTTAATATCTCCAACCGAAATTGGATCGACACCAGCAAAAGGCTCATCTAGCAATATAAATGATGGCTCTGCTGCTAACGCACGCGCTATCTCAACACGTCTACGTTCACCACCCGACAAACTCATGCCGGTATTATCTCTAATATGGCTAATATTGAATTCTTCAATCAACATTTCGAGCTTTTCTTCACGTTCAGCATCACTCAACTCTTTGCGAGTTTGCAAAATAGCCATAATATTTTCATATACAGTTAGCTTGCGAAAGATAGATGCTTCCTGCGGTAAATACCCGATCCCTCTTCTTGCTCGTTCATGCATTGGAAGCAAGGTTAAATCATCGTTATTCAACCTAATTTCACCGCTATCATTTGGTACTAAACCAACGATCATGTAAAAAGAAGTCGTTTTACCCGCACCATTAGGCCCTAACAAGCCAACGATTTGGCCAGCACTCACTTGCAAACTTACGTTTTTAACTACCTGGCGGCCTTTATATGCTTTTGCTAAGCCATTTGCAGATAAGGTTATATCGGTCATTTATTGCTTATCACTCTTAGCTTTTGGCTTCAAAATCGTTGTTACAGTGTCATCGCCGCCTTCAGCTTCAAGCTGTTCGGTCAATGTATTGTAAATAATTTTATCACCACTAACTTCGCTGCCAGCCTGTCTCAACTTGGCTTTTCCAGAAATTGTAATGGTTGAGATTAACGGTTCATATTTAATCTCATTCGCTTCTAAATGGATTTTAGAACCGTCTTCTAATTGTTGTTCAAAAACTGCAGGTTTTCCTTTGGCAATGTAGGTTTCTGTTTCATGATCTTCTTTACTATAAACCTGAACCAGATCTGCTCTTATTGACAAAGTGCCTTGAGTTATTACGACATCATCTAAATAACTAGCTATTTTATTTTTTAAATCACCCGCTTGACGCTTAGCTTTAATAACGATTTCTTGCTCTAAATCGAGTTTAGCAGCATATATTGGCGAAGTTACTATGGTTAAAGTAGCTAAGCTAGCTAGTAGTTTTCTTATAAATTGTTTGTACATGCTCTGTTAACGTCATCTGTTTGGTATTTAAATCAATAATCAAGCCAGAGCCATACATGGTAAAATCTTTACCTTGAATCATAATAGTTTGGTCCGAGCTGATTATGTTTGTATTCAGGTCTAACTCAAGGTATTTACAATGAATTTCTTGAATTAAACTATTTTCTTCCGTTGCTGTTAATCTTACCCTATTTTTTAACACCACGCGGTTATTATTATATAGCGTACCTTCTGCAGCCGCTAACTTCCATGGCGCCGTATTATCTTTTGGGTATAACGTATAATTAGGATATTCAAAATGCGTAAATGAAAGCTCAGCATAATGTTCCATTCTTTGCGCATCAATTTTATGTGAAAGCTTACCGCGATCATTATAAATATCACTTTTAAGTGCTTCGGCAATAAAATCTGGCGTAAGTTCTGTATCAACAATTTCCGTTTGAGTAACTTGCGATTGACGCCATTGCACAATGCCATAGCCCATCAAGCTAAAAACAAGTGCTACTAATGCTAGCCAATGCAATCGACTCATACACTTGCGCCTTTTGCATCTTGCAAGGTGTTTTGACTAAGCATTATTAAATCACACAACTCTCTAACCGCGCCAAAACCACCTTTAGTGAAGGTGCAATAATTTGCATGCTTAATAACGTAAGGATGCGCATCATTAACTGCTACTCCTAACGACGCCAGTTCAATACAAGGCATATCCGCCATGTCATCGCCGATATAAGCAACTTGTTCGGCTGTTAACGACAGTGAAGACATAATATCTTTCATGGTGGGTAACTTATCTTCTTTGCCTTGAATAATGTGTTTAATATTCAGTGCTGACATTCTATCGTGAACAATTCGCGAGTTTCTGCCGGTAATAATTGCCACTTCGACACCTGACGCAATTAATGCCTTTATACCAAAGCCATCTTTAGTATGAAAAGCTTTTAGCTCTTCACCATCGTTACCTAAATAAATTCGGCCGTCCGAAAAAACGCCATCGACATCACATACCAAAAGCTTTATTGAACTTGCTTTATTAAACACGTCATCAGCGACCTCACCATATAAGGTTTCAACCATCACAGCACTCCCGATTTTAACAAGTCGTGCATATTCATTGCACCGATTGGTTTATTGTTTTCATCAACAACAATTAAGCCATTTATTTTTTTATCTTCCATCACGTTGAGTGCTTCGGCCGCCAGCATATTGGGATGAGCAACACATGGTGACTTAGTCATAACGTTTGCAATGTTGTCTTGATGAATATCTATTTGACTGTCGAGTATTCTGCGTAGATCTCCGTCAGTAAAGACACCAGCTAATTGGCCATTGTCTTTAACAACTGCGGTCATTCCGAGGCCTTTCTCTGACATTTCTACTAGGGCGTCTTTGATTAATGCTGAAATTGACACTATTGGCAAGCGTTCTCCATCATGCATGATATCAGACAAACGCAATAACAAGCGTTTGCCTAAACTACCACCTGGATGTGATAAAGCGAAATCATCGGCAGTAAAACCTCGGGCATTTAACAAAGCTACCGCAATTGCATCTCCCATGACTAAAGTCGCGGTGGTACTCGAGGTTGGAGCCAAACCTAACGGACAAGCTTCTTGCTCTACTTTAACACATACATGGTGCTCGGCTAATTTGGCCAACGTTGACTGCTCATTTCCAGTCATTGCAATAAGCTTAGCGCCAATGCGTTTAATGACTGGCACAATGGCTAACACTTCTCCTGTTTCACCAGAATTGGAAATAACTATAGCGACATCATCTTTAGTTATCATACCTAAGTCGCCATGACTTGCTTCTCCTGGATGAACAAAGAAAGCTGGAGAACCTGTGCTGGCGAGTGTTGCCGCTATTTTTCCACCAATATGGCCAGATTTACCCATACCGATAACAACAATGCGCCCTTGGCAATCAAACATAGTTTGACAGGCTTGTGCAAACTCATGATTAATATAAGATTTCAGTGCACTCACCGCATTGGTTTCTATGTCAACAACCTGGTTCGCTAAGGTAATAAATTTTTCGATAGACATTTATTTTCTACCTATTAGGCCATTTGGCCAAATAACAAATATTGGTACGCCAAAAAAGTCACAAATAATGCAGCACCTTTTAAGCGAGTAATTCTGAACGCTCCAGTCTTGCGACTAAAACATAAAACGAATAGGAATATAGTGACACCAAGCATATAAGGTGCGTCCCGCGTAGCTGCGTTTGCGTCAATAACCCCTGGTGCAATAAGGCCAGGCAACGACAACACAGCTAAAATATTGAATATATTTGAGCCAATAATATTGCCGAGCGCTAAGTCATCTTCTTTCTTGATGATACTCATAATGCTCGCTGCTAACTCAGGTAAACTCGTCCCTATAGCAATAATAGTTAGGCCAATAACTAAATCACTAATACCGAAAGCTTTTGCGATAAATACTGCTGAGTCCACTAAATAACTTGCACTCAACGGCAGTAACACAATGCCAAATATTAGCCAGAAAAAAGCCATACCATTGCTGGTAGCCTCGGGAACCTCTGCTTCGGCTTCAATAATCATAGGATCATCAACCGAACTTGCCTTAGCTCGGCGCAGTGTAATAATTAAAAGTGAAGCGATATAAATAAAGAAACCAGCCATTAACAACACACCTTCTAGCAGGCTAAGTTCTAGGTTGGCTAACATTAAATATGCGATAATGGTAATGATTAGAATTAGCGGTAGCTCACGCTTTACTGTTGAAGATGAAACCTTCAATGGTTGAAATAAGGCAGTTAAACCTAATACCAACGCAATATTCGTAATATTAGAGCCTATTGCATTTCCTACAGCGGTATCTGGGTTCCCACCAAAAGACGCTGTAGCTGCAACCATCATTTCTGGAGCAGACGAGCCCATTGCCACAATAGTAAGACCAATTATCATTGGTGAAACACCAAAATTTCTCGCAACCGAAGAGGCGCCAAATACAAATTTGTCAGCACTCCACACCAAAGCAACCAGCGATACAATTAAGATTAAAACTTGCAATAACATCTAAAACTCCTGAAAACTTATTAAATTGTCGCTGTTAACTAGGTAAAAAAAAAGAGGAAAATGAATTAACTGTCGAAAATAGGTCTATTTGTATAATTTATCATCATAAAGTAAGGGGGTTTCTAGGAATATAGCTATAATTTTTCTGATATACACTGCTCATTAACACTTATTCACATTTATTCTGTAAAAAAGTGTCAATTTCTGATGAACAATACTAGTGGCTAAGGTAATATTCGCCTCTAAATAAAGCTTGTTAATTTGATGTAAAGATTCATACAAATGCCAGAGACTTTGGTTGACATAAAAAATATCACTTTCAAACGTGACGAACGGATTATTTACGACAACATTAGTTTGTCGATCCCCAAAGGAAAAGTGACAGCAATTATGGGCCCAAGTGGTATTGGAAAAACCACATTGCTTCGCTTAATTGGTGGTCAATTGAAACCAGAGTCAGGTCAAATTCTATTTGACGGTCATGACATTCCAACACTTAATCGCAGTGCGCTTTATGATGTTAGAAAGCGCATGAGTATGCTATTTCAAAGTGGTGCGCTATTTAGCGAAATGTCAGTTTATGATAATATTGCATTTCCAATAAGAGAACATACTCAGCTACCTGAACACATTATTGAAAAGATGGTGTTAATGAAGCTGGAAGCAGTAGGATTACGCGGTGCACGTCATTTAAAACCAAGTGAACTATCTGGCGGTATGGCGAGACGAGCAGCCTTAGCTCGTGCTATCGCGCTCGACCCTGAACTGATAATGTACGATGAGCCATTTGCCGGCCAAGATCCAATTTCAATGGGTGTTATTGTCCGCTTAATTAAGGCACTTAATGATGCAATAGGTTTAACGTCTGTCGTTGTTTCTCACGATGTACCAGAGGTTATGAGTATAGCCGACTACATTTACATCATTGCTGAGCAAAAAATAATTGGTCACGGTACACCTGAAGAAATTCACCAACAAGACTCCGCTTTAGTTAAGCAGTTTGTAAAAGGTGAAGCTGACGGCCCTGTACCTTTTCACTTTAAAGCCCCCTCTTATAAGGAAGAACTTATTGGAGGATCGAAATAACAATGAATGCTTTAATCAATCTTGGTAGTAAAACCCTTAATGTTATCTCTGGGCTTGGTCGCGCAGTATTAATGTTGACTGCTGCAATTGTTCAAGTGCCGAATCCGAAAAAAGGTTTTCCGCTGCTGCTTAACCAACTGTATGCCGTTGGTGTACTTTCATTAGTCATCATTATCGTTTCAGGTACTTTTATCGGCATGGTGCTTGCGCTTCAAGGTTATACCATACTTGTTGGTTATGGTGCTGAGGCAAGCCTCGGTCCTATGGTAGCCTTATCTTTACTTAGAGAGTTAGGACCGGTAGTTGCCGCGCTATTATTTGCGGGTCGAGCGGGCTCTGCGTTAACAGCGGAAATTGGCTTAATGAAAGCGACTGAACAGTTATCAAGCATGGAAATGATGGCCGTAGATCCACTTAAGCGAGTGATAGCTCCGCGCTTTTGGGCTGGCTTTATTAGCTTGCCATTGTTAGCGGCAATATTTTCAACGGTTGGCATTTTAGGCGCTCATTTGGTTGGTGTTGATTGGCTAGGTGTAGACAGCGGTACATTCTGGTCAGTAATGCAAGCACAAGTCGATTTTCAAAAAGACGTGCTAAATGGCATAATTAAGAGCCTAGTATTTGCCTTTGTTGTGACATGGATAGCGGTTTATAAAGGTTATGCGTGTGAGCCTACTTCAGAAGGGATCAGTAGAGCAACCACTGCGACGGTTGTGCAATCCTCTTTACTCGTTTTAGGTTTAGATTTTGTGTTAACGGCATTAATGTTTGCTCGTTAATAGTGTTTAGAAAGATATTCTATATATTTAGGTGAAAAAGACATGACGTCTAAGAAAGTTGAATTAACTGTTGGTTTTTTTGTGGCATTAGGAATTGCAGCGTTACTAGCGCTAGCATTAAAAGTAGCTGACTCAGGGATTTCAGGCAACGGTGATACTTACGAACTTTATGCAAAATTTGACAATATTGGTGGTTTGAAGGTTCGCTCTCCTATAAAAGTCGGCGGCGTCGTCGTTGGACGTGTAAGTAACATTACACTCGATAGCGAAGACTATACCCCAGTAGTAACGTTAGAAATATTTGCCGAATATCAAGATTTTTCTGAAGCAACATCAGTATCAATCTTAACTGCTGGCCTATTAGGTGAGCAATATCTTGGCTTGGAGCCAGGGTTTATCGATGAGTCAGTCGACTTACTTGAGCCAGGTGACTATATTGAAGACACTAAGCCTGCACTAGTATTAGAAGAATTGATTGGACAATTTTTATTTAGCCAAGGAAGTGGTGATTAGAGATGAAAATGAAAACATTATTTAGCGGCTTATTAGCTATTTTAATCTCAATTTCAGCCAATGCTGAAACTGTAGATAAAAAAAACCCTTATGACATGATTCAGAAAGTGGCTGACATAACCTTTAGTCGCTTTAAGAATGAGCAAGCTAATATAAAACAGAATCCCAACTTACTAAAAACCATAGTACGTGAAGAGCTGTTACCTTACATTGACTATCGCTATGCGGCATTTAAAGTCATTGGTAAAAATTTAAAGAAAACAACTGATGCTGAGCGAAAAGCTTTTGTACCTGTATTCAAAGACTACTTAGTCACTTCATATGCTCAAGTATTTACCTTGTATAATAACCAAGTAGTTGAGTTTGAGCCGGCTAAAAAGTTAGGTAAATCTAAGATTGTTGCGGTTAACACTCGCGTTATTGAACCGGGTCGAGACCCGATCGACATTTCATTTAAAGTTCGTAAAAATCGTAAGAAGAATGAATGGAAAGCATTTGATATGATTGCAGAAGGCGTTAGCTTACTCGATAGTAAGCAAGCAGAACTAAGCAGCATTATTCGCCAAAAAGGCTTGCCACACGTGACAGATATGTTGAAAGAAAAAGCTGAACGTGACGTTGTTTTTAAAAACAATGGTCAGTCTTAATATGAACAAGCTGGAAATATCGATTAACGATGGTGTTGCCGAGCTTATCGGCTCACTGAACAGTACTGCAGTTTCCGCGCTGAAAAATAAAATTCAACGTAAAATCACTAAGCACCGTGAAATTACATTAAACTTGTCAAAAATTACTGACATCGACACTGCAGGTCTTGCTTGGCTTTTATTCATATTAGAGCAAGCAAACAAGTCGGGATGTCAGTTATCATTTGCACACTTGCCAGAAGATTTATTAAAATTGGCAAAATTAAGTGCTGTCGACGAATTTCTTTCGTCACCTACCTTATAAAAATCATTAGGAGATACTCTTGGAAGTTTCAGAAATTGAACAAATAATCAATGATGCAATTGCACTAGACGAGCTGCATGTTGCATTTGATGGCTCACAGTGCAAAGTCATTGCCGTCGCTGAAATTTTTGCAGAGCTAAGCCGAGTAAAAAAACAACAAGCAATCACTAAGCCTTTGGCTGGTGCTATTAGCGATGGGCGCATACACGCTGTGATGGTTAAAACTTTTACGCCAGAGCAGTGGAAGAAAGACAAAATGTTCAACCTCCCTTTATAACTTGCTAATTTAAGACGAAATACATTGGATTCATTTAAAATTAATGGTGGTAACACGCTAAAAGGCGAAGTAACCATATCTGGCGCAAAAAACGCTGCTTTACCGATTTTAATGTCGGCAATATTAACCGACGAAGAAGTCATTATCAGCAATGTCCCTCGACTTAATGACATCAATACGACCATTAAATTGTTGCTACAACTTGGCGCAAAAGTCGACTGGATAGACGAAAACACCTTATCGATCACAGCAGGTTCAATTGATCAGCATATTGCGTCATACGAACTCGTTAAAACTATGCGCGCCTCTATTTTAGTATTAGGCCCGTTGTTAGCTAAATTCGGACATGCCGAAGTTTCATTACCTGGTGGTTGTGCGATAGGTGCCCGCCCTGTCGATTTACATATTCACGGTTTAAAGTTAATGGACGCCGATATTGATGTTGAACAGGGTTATATCAAGGCAACAAAAGCTGGCCGGTTACAAGGCGCCACTATTTTTATGGATACCGTGAGTGTAACTGGTACGGAAAATCTAATGATGGCTGCAGCTTTGGCTGAAGGCACTACTATTATTGAAAATGCCGCTCGTGAACCAGAAATTGTCGATTTAGCGCAATGCTTGAATGCTATGGGCGCAAAAGTTTCTGGTGCCGGTAGTGATATGCTTACTATTGAAGGTGTAGAGAAACTTCATGGCGCTAAATATAGCGTAATGGCTGATCGCATCGAGACAGGCACATTCTTAGTTGCGGCTGCAGTTACTCAAGGTCATATTAAGTGCAACAATACAGACCCTAAAGCGCTAGACGCTGTACTGAGTAAATTACAAGAAGCTGGGGCTGATATAACGACAGGTGATGATTGGATTGAGCTTTCAATGACCTCTCGCCCTAAAGCAGTAAACATTAAAACAGCACCGCACCCGGCTTTTCCAACAGATATGCAAGCGCAGTTTGTCACACTGAACGTACTAGCTGAAGGCTCAGCACATGTCACAGAAACGATATTTGAAAATCGCTTTATGCATGTTCCTGAGCTACAACGTATGGGTGCGGATATTGCGTTAGAAGGTAATACTGCAATAATGACAGGTGTTGAGTCGTTAACCGGTGCTCAAGTAATGGCTACAGACTTAAGAGCGTCTGCTAGTTTAGTGATCGCTGGACTCGTTTCAACAACAGAAACACAAGTAGACCGTATATATCATATCGATCGTGGATATCAGCACATTGAAGATAAACTTCAAGCGCTAGGAGCCGACATACAAAGGGTTAAAGGCGCTTAAAGCTATATATTTGAAGTAAAAAACCACTTATAAACTAAGTGGTTTTTTATTGGCTATTAAAAGGTGAACCTTCGGGATGAAAGCCAAGTATCAACCCGAAAGCTCGAGGGAAATAGCGATTGAACAGCCTTATTTAAAGCTATATCTCATACCTAGAATGTACCTTGGGCCATATTGACGAGCAAATAAGAATTGCTCTTGATAACGACCAAAACCTTCCTCAGTTTCATCATTCAAGTTGATACCTTCGAAGAACAACGTGAAGTGTTCATCTACTTCATAGTTAACGCTTACATCCCATTGCCCATATTCTTTAGCAAATTGAGGAGGGTTATCAGATGAACCTTGTGATTGACCAACGCCAATAAGATACTCATCTCTCCATGCATAAGTCGCTTTTACTGACCAACCATGTTTTTCATAGAATAACTGTAGGTTAGCAGAGTCACTTAAACCAGTAAGTGGCGTTTGCTGATCTAAACTATCAACATCAAACTCAACATCGCCATCTACAAACGTAGCGTTAACCCCAATGCCAAAACCAGTCTCACCAAACAAATGCTGAACGGCTAGCTCTACACCATCGACAGTTTTTGTATCTGGCGCATTAAATGGTCGACTAATGTCCCAAACGATAAGCGGATCGCCTGACTCCGGCTCTAAGTAACCTTGATCGTTTAACGCAGAGCCATTTGCTTGAATCTGAGCGAATATTGCATCATTTGTTGCTTGTTCGCCTCTTGACTCAATATCAGCGACAGCTTGATTCCAGCGAGGACTTAAATATATATCTTCAAACCCTTCAATTGTTGTAGAAGTAATTTGACTACCAATAAAGTTCTCTACGTCCTTTCTAAAATAACCAGCTGCTGCGTAACTTCCTTCAGCATAATAATATTCTATGCTTAAGTCGAAGTTAGTTGATTCGAATGGTTCTAGGTTTGTGTTGCCTTCGCCACCATTTCTTGAGCCAATTTTTGGACTACCAGATAAACTTCTCACACCAGCTAAATTACCTAGCGGTGCTCGAGTTATAGTTTTGCCCCAAGACACTCTACCGACTATATCGTCTGTAATTTCAACCTTGAGATCAACCATAGGTAAAAAAACATCATGACTTCCAGTTTGCTTAAGGTAGTTATCATCTCCTGGCAAGTATTGAGTATGCCATTCACTCCCCCCCTTCCACCAAACTGATGTAGGTACAGACTGTTTTACGTTACTAGTTACATCAGTTTCTTCATAGCGAACACCAATATTCAACTGCACAGGAAAATCGAGAACATCAAATTCCCATTGCGATTGTAGGTATAAGCTTGTCGTTTCTTCTTGCACTGACCCTTTGGCGAACGTTCCCATGTCGTGATATGCAGTTGTCGCAAAATAGTCATTTCCGCCAAGTACTTCATTGGTTAAAAAGGCTTCCGATCGAGCTACGACTTCATCAAAATCAAATGTATAGTAATATCCAGGGTTAAGGCTACTACCACCACCACTAATGCCATCTAAAAAATCACTGGTATCATTTCGAACGAACATACCATCAGGGAACAATTCCGGCCATGATGGGTTAAACAAGAACCCGCCAATTAATCCGCTCCATGCATTTGAGCCTCCCATCACTTGGTCGGTATACGCAGCGCCAAATTTCACTTCAATAAGTGGAATATCGAAACCGTCATTTTCCCAAGTACCATGAAGCTGAACTTGTTCGATTTCTGACTTCCCTGGCGAATGAATAAATTGACTAAAGTGAGAGTCAATTTCACCTGGTGCTAACTCGGTTGTCCCATTATTCCAATAGATTTGTGCGTGAGGGACGTCTCCAGCTCGATAATCATATGTTTTTGTGATTAATTGATCTGAGCCTAATACTAAGGAACCATGGCTTCCCAACCCTGAATCCCCGCCATTATCAATTTCACTAGATGAATCATGATAATCCAAGACAAGATTTAAGGTATCAGTTACCTGCCAATCAATATTGATACCCAACGACTCTTCCTCTACCTCAGTTGTTGCACGTGATGCAGTGTAAGAACCATCATTTCCGCTAATGTCAGCAAATATTACGGTGCCATTTTCATCCAGTTCATAACCATTAATATTGCCGCCATAATCATTCCACATCCCCCAGCCAATAGAGTTCATTCCTGTAGTAGCTTCAGTTCTAGTGTAATCGACCGATAGTATTAAATCCTCAGATGGGGTGTATTGCACCACAACATGGCCATTCGTCCGATCACGCTCTAAATGTTCAATACCGTAGTTCATGTCTCGAGGGAAAAAATGATTACCCACTCTATTACCTTCCTCATCAAGAGGGCGAGGATCTATGACACTATCTGCATCAAGGTTAGTAGGCAGCGCAACATTAGCTTGCCAACCTTGAATATTGGCCTGTTGTTTTTGAAAATCTCTTTCATGATGGGTAATAGACAGCGCGAAGCCTAATGAGTCATCAAGAAAGGTATTGGAATACAGAGCAGAAAACTCTGGTGTTACGTCATCACCTAGCTCATTCGACGTGTCATGGATAGCTTTTGCAGAAAAGGTATATTTTTCACCTGGACTAGCTAACGGTTTACGTGTAACGATGTTAACAGTCGCACCTAAGCCACCACTAGGGTTTTCAGCACGAGCTGTCTTGTATACCTCTAATGCAGAAACGCCATCTGATGATAAGTTTTCTAAACTATATGAACGTGTATTACCCGTACCCGGCATCTGACGACCATTTAAGGTAATTAAGTTAAAATCAGGGCCAAAACCACGCACCGTTATCTGGCTACCTTCACCATTACTTCGACTTACCGAAACACCAGTAATTCTCTGTAAAGACTCGGCTAAATTAGTATCTGGGAATTTACCCATTTCTTCTGCTGATATTGCATCAACGACACCTGACATATCTCGTTTTAAGTTCATTGAACGAATCAGGCTTCCTCTGATCCCTTGAATCTCAATAATCTCTACGTCTTCTTGTGCTGCTGTTTCGTTAAGCGCCTCTTGTTCTTGCGCTAACGTAAATTGACTAGTACTTACAGCCAATAGTGCTGAAATAACACTCGCTATACGTGTTTTATTAAATTGTTTGTTAATCATGTTAAACCCTACTTATATCAATTAATGCTAGTTATTTGGGGAGGACCCTATAACGTTTAATTTTCGAACTTACAGAACAGTGATCATCGCATTATCAATGCGATACACTGCGCCATTGCCCGTTCCCCAAGCAGGGAATACCATCACAACATCTATAGCACTGATATCTAAACCAGCATCAAATAGATCTTGCAAAGAAAAAGTAAAGGTTTGCCATTGACCAACAATTGGCGCTGCGCCTTCTTGGCTAGCGGTTAAGTCTAATTCAACAGCAGTCGCGGCATCACCTGACTCTATTTTGAATTTCCAAACCGCATTACTATCATTTGGAGCGTTAACCACTTTGAGTTCAAATTGGACAACACCATTTGCTAGCATCGCACTAGCGTCGAAGTAAACGCCATCATTCGCTAAAAATCCCATCACTGTTGGCGATTCACCAATGACGAATTCGGCCACCATGCCATGAGCATCATCATCTTGTTCTTCAGTTGGCGTTGAACCCGCACAACAATCCCAAATTGGCCACTCTGTATTTTGGCTATTCGCGAATAGTGTTAACCCTTGTGCTTGAGGCACGCTTGAAGGGTCATAAATCATGACGTTATCTAATCGATACACAGCACCTTCTCCAGTACCCCATGCAGGAAATACCATCAACACATCAATAGCACTAATATCTAGGCCAGCTTCATATAAGCTTTGAATTGAATAGGTATAAGTCTGCCATTGTCCAGTTACCGGTGCTTGACCCTCTTGGCTAGCCGCAAGATCTAGTTCAACAGCAGAGCTTGCATCTGCACCTTCTATTTTGAATTTCCAAACCGCACTACTGTCATTAGGGGCATTAACCACTTTAAGCTCGAATTGAACAACACCATTTTCGAGAAAATTAGAGGCATCTAAATAAACATCATCATCGGCGAGTATCCCCATAACTGTTGGCGATGCGCCGATAACAAACTCAGCGGTAAGGCCATGGCTAGCATCATCATTCTCTACTGTTGGAGTAGAACCACCACAACAGTCCCAAATTGACCATTGCTCTTTCGCTCCATCGGCAAACAGCACATGCCCATTAAAGCCCGACGACGCGTTTGGATCATAAATTTTGACGTTATCGACTCGGTAGACTGCGCCTTCACCGCTTCCCCAAGCTGGAAAAATCATAATGACATCAATTGCACTGACATCTAGGCCTGCGTCAGCCAAGTCTGATAAGGAAAATGTATAGGTTTGCCATTGGTTAACCGTCGGCGAAAGCCCTTCGACACTGCTGCTTAAATCAAGCTCTATTGCCGAACTTGCATTGTCACTTTCTACTTTAAATTTCCAAGCAGCATTTGCCTCGTTTGGTGCTGAAGTAAGCTTCATTTCAAATTGAATGACGCCATTGGCTAAAATAGCGCTAGCATCAAACGGTTTTGGCTGTGCCGTTGGGTCAGTAATAAATTCAGCACGTGAAATAAACCCCATAACCGTAGGACTTGCACCGATTGCAAACTCTGCAACAGCGCCATGATCATTGTCATCAGTTTCAACACTCGGTAATGAGCCGCCACAACAATCCCACATTGGCCAACTGGCATTTTCACTATCGGCAAAAATGGTCAATTCCGGAGAATTGGTTTCTGCGGCTATTTCTACATCTGTAATACGATATACAGCACCTTCACCAGCTCCCCATGCAGGAAACACCATCAACACATCAATAGCACTTAAATCTAACCCGTTGTCAGCAAGCATTTGAAGCGGAAAAGTATAAGTCATCCATTCGCCAGCTGTTGGCATGTTGCCTTCTACACTGTCAGAAAGAGGTAATTCAACCGCCGTTGATGCACCTTGGCTTTCAACTTTAAACAACCAAGGTGCAGTCGTATCATTTGGCAATGTAACCGCTTTCATTTTAAATCGAATAAAACCACTATCAATTAACGGGCTAGCATCAAAAGGAGAAGCTGTTCCATCTTCAGAAGAAATAAATTCATCTCTTGAAATAAAGCCATTAACTGTCGGGGACGCTCCAACAGAAAATTCTATAACATCACCTTGCGCTTCATCATTGACGACTTGAGGCGTGGATCCACCACAACAATCCCAAGCTGGCCAATTAGGGTTTTCTACGCCATCAAATATCGTTAAATTTTGAGGAATACCAGTTGATGGCGGTGACGGAATTGGCGCCTTGCCTTCTATCAGTGCGTCATCAAGACTATCGTAGCCACCACGCACGGTTTCACAGCCTTTTCCAGTCTCAGGATTTTGAGCACATTGATACACACGCACATAGTCAATTTCAAAATGCTGTCCGTTTGTGAAAGCTTCGGCATCAATGCCTTTATTATTGGTATTCTCTGGCCAGTCGCCACCTACCGCTAAGTTAAGCAGCATATGAAATTGCTGGTCAAATGGAGCATTGTCCCAATGCGTGGTAAGTTCGCCACTTCCTTGGTCAAAATATTCAGCAAACCAACCTTGGTGGGCTAAGCCGACAGCTTCATCTTTGCTGTTATACCTAACTTCAGATCGACGTTGAGTTTGGTACAAATAGTCGTCAACATACCAACGAATTTCACCTTCTTGCCATTCAATCGCATAAGTATGGAAATCATCAGCCGGGTTAACGTTATCAGGCAAAGTATATGACGTACCACTGTGTACATTGTTCGGCCAATCTTTCCCATAATGCAACGTACCATGAACACGACTTTCAGCATTCCCCTCTTCATCTACCGTTTTTAAGTTAAGCGCCTCTAAAACATCTATCTCGCCTGATTTTGGCCAGCCACCATAATACTCATCTGTAGGTAACATCCAGAATGCCGGCCAACTGCCTTGTCCAAAAGGAAGTTTTGCACGCACTTCAAAGCGGCCATATTTGAAATCACCTTTATATTTGCTATTAAGTCTTGCTGAGGTATACGGTTTCTCTGCTCCTTGCTCGGCAGGCAAAGCAACAATATGCAATACGCCATCAGCAAGGTAAGAATTATCGCTGTTGTCGGTGTAGCATTGCTTTTCGTTGTTACCACCGCCATTACAGTTAACTTCGTGAGTCCATTTGCTGCTATCAATTTCTGCGGCATCAAATTCGTCATTCCAAACCAATTGCCAGTCACTAACAGGTGCAGTAGGTTCAATTTTGGTCGGATTAGTTTTCGTTTCAGCTCCACCACCGCAACTTATTAGGGCCGTCGTGGAAGCACAAGCTAGAATAGCTCGACACGTTTTCGAAATGTTGTTCATAGTATTTTCCTGAGAGGTAAAATAACTAAATAAATACCTAGACAGTTAAAGTTACATAACTGCTAGGCCTCCCCTTGGCCTTTATCGCAAACCTTTATTCTATTTTTGTGGTTATTTTATTGTTGGCCTTGATGAAAGATCATCACCAAAATAGTGTTACAACTACGTTGTTGGAACAATGTAAATGCGATATCCCGCGTTATATATGCGGCATCAATTGAGGGGGAGGTTTTCTATCAGTTGAAACGGTACAAATTTAAGATAAGACGTTATCGACTGTTTCTGTTTTCAATAATTTTTTGAACAGCTTCGCAATAATTTCTGCTTACTTTCAATTTAATATCATTTCCCATATTGAGTAAGCTTTCGTTATTACGCAGTGGCTCAATACTTCTAACACTGAAGATGTTCACTAATGTTGATTTATGAATCCTTTGAAATACCGATTCATCTAGTTCTTCTGCTAATTTTTTCATGGTAATGCGGACAATATAATTTTCGTCTTGAGTATGGATACACATATAATCACCTGCTGCATCTATCCACTTAATATCGTTAACATCGACAAAAACTTTTTCATTGTCGGTGTTCTTGATTACAAGCTCTTTTCTATACTTCGTTGGCAAAGGTTTGTCTTGAGAGCCCAGCCAGTCTTCTAGCTCCGTAATAGCGATACCAGAACTTTCGCCTAATGCTTTTAACAAGCGGTATTTTTCCAAATCTCGTTGTTGAGGGGATAAGCGCTCTCGAATACGATCCATGGTTCGCTGCAACCTACCTAAATTTGCAGGCTTTAATATATAGTCAATCGCATTTAACTCAAAAGCATCAACCGCATACTCACTATACGCACTAACAAATACCACTATAGGCATAGTATCGGATTGTAATAATTGGACAACCTCTAAGCCATTTATCCCTGGCAACCTTAAATCAATGAAAAGTACATCTGGCTGCAATGATTGACACATTTTAACGGCATCTTCGCCATTCGTTGCTTCACCAACCACTATTATGTCATTCATATTTTCTAAACGCAGTCTTAGGCCTTCAATTGCCAAAGGCTCATCATCAACAATTACTACAGATATTTTTTGCTCTGACATATTCACCCTCTCTGAAAAGGCATATCTAGTGATACTCTAGTACCAGATTCAGTGTGTTGTATATCAATCGATATATCATCATTAAACATCGAACTTAAGCGCTCTCTGGTATTTGTTAAACCTATCCCAAAACCAGAATCTGTAACTTCACCTTTGCCACTATCTAACACTTCAATACGTAGACGTTGGTTTTTCGCCTTTGCACTGATTGAAATCACACCAGGCTGTTTTCTCGACTCAATGCCATATTTAATGGCGTTTTCAACAATTGGCTGTAGGAATAATGATGGTACTTTGCCGTGGCTTACTTGTTTATCTATATCTAAATTAACAGTTAAGCGCTCACCAAAACGAACTTTCTCAATCGCTAAATAGACATTAAGTAACTCTATTTCTCGATGTAATTGGCTTTCCTGATTGCTATTTTGATCAAGTGAATATCTAAAAAACTCGCATAGTTTGTCTAACATATCACCGGCTTTTTCATTGTCTTTTTTATAAATTAACGTTGAAATTGCATTCATCGTATTAAACATAAAATGAGGGTTCAATTGATACCTAAGCATTTGCAGTTGAGCTTCTTTCGCAGAGTTTTGAGCTCTTAACAACATCTCATGCTCTTTTTGTAACTTAGTGTTATAAAGCATAATGAAAAAAATTGCGGTCCATACAAACATTGTTGAAACAGAAAACAGCAACCAGCCACCAAACTCCAACATGTTCCATTGCTGGTACCATATTTGTTGATAAACAATAGTTTTATAGGATGCTAACTTTATTACATTAAAAACCCCACCAAGTATGGCTGCACTACCAAAGCTTAAAATTAACGTTTTCTTTAGCGGCCAGTGTACCGTTTTTCGAATGATAAGCCATTGCATGTAAGAAAGCAGGAAGCCACTAGATGCTTCGATTGCCAAATTTATCAACTGACCAGCAAGATAAAAATTCGGATCGTCAAATTGAGGTCGAACTATAGCGATAAAGACGACAATTACATAACCGAGCCAACCAAATATTTGCAATGTCCAAAACTGATGGCTTTGTTTAGAAAATGATTTTTGTCCAAGGTTTAAGTCAGGAAATGCATCAGAAGTTGTCATGGCATCAAAAACAAGTAAGCGTTTACATGATAATGTGCCGCCTTCATTCCCGATGTCAAATATTTTGTAGCTATACAAAAATTGTGTTTCTTTGATTTGCCTACTGGTAAGAAGTTGAGAATAAGATTGCCGACATACTTAGATATTGGCAATCATAGGATGAAAAAAGATTATTTTAATTGAGACTCAATTAGCTCTAATGCTTCATTCAGTATAGTTTTGACACACGCCTTTGCTTGTTCGGAGTCTCTAGACTTAATGGTGTTAAGAATATCAGCATGTTTTTGAACGTCTGCGCCTGGCACACCTTTAATTCGATTTGTGTAACGAATACTTACGCGTAGCGCAGTTCCAATAAAGTCAGTTAATTGTGCAATAAAACGATTGCCGCTAGCTTGTAATATTGCCGTATGAAAAGCGATATCTGCGTCTAGTGGATCATCCAAACCTTTGTCAGCATCAGCCATACGTGACAAGGCTTTTTCAATTTCAGCGAACTGTTCATCTGTTCCATTCACTGCCGCCAATGCAGCCGCTTCAGGCTCAATTGCCACACGCACTTGAGTAAATTCTTTTAACAAAGTTAATGAAGGTTTACTATTTAAAATCCAACCTAATACGTCCGTATCGAACATATTCCAGTTGCTTTCAGGTAATACCAAAATACCTTGCTTTGGACGAGAAGAAATAAGCCCTTTAGCTGAAAGCATTTTAACCGCTTCACGCGTTGCACTGCGGCTTACGTCATACTCCAAACATAAATCAGCTTCAGAAGGCAGTCCAGTACCAATGGGGTAATCTCCCTTAACAATAGCCATTCCTAAGCTATGTGTTAATTGGTGGGTTAAGTTATGTTTGGGGTTACTTCTCATAACACTCTCTTTGTTTAACCTTGCTCTCAATGCGATACGAATATTGTATATTACAAGTTTTAAATTCAGCGCGATAGGCGTTTAGTAACTAATTTTTAACAATTTTTCAGTAATAGTTGACATTGCACCAAAAATTACGCTAATTAATTCATATTATAGTATATGACATACCTTTGAAATAGGTTTGTTTACTAGCGTGAAATACAACAAGATTTCATGTGATTGACTTCATTTGCACTCAGCTTTTAAACATGTGAAAGTGCGATTAGATATTATGAGTTAGGACATTACTTTGCCAGATTCAACTCACTACAAGAGCCTTGAAGGGAAGACAGTATTTATTACCGGTGGCGCTACTGGAATCGGCGCAGCCATGGTAAAGGCATTTTTAAAACAAAAGGCTAAAGTTGCTTTTATTGATATTGACGACAATGCTGCAAAGAAACTACAAGATGAACTCATTGCTTATCAAGAAAACGTTTGGTTTGAATCAGTTGACGTTACTGACAATCAAGCGTTAACCAATAGTATAAAGAAAGCATGCAAAGCATTTAATGGCATTGATGTTCTAATAAACAATGTTGCCAATGATATGCGCCATCGACCACAAGATATTTCACCACAAGATTGGCAATATTGTATGCAGATTAATTTAGACGCAGCATTTTTTGCCGCTCAAGCGGTATTTAGTCATATGCGCAAACAAAAACACGGCGTAATTATTAACTTCAGCTCTATCAATGCACTAATTGGCCCTAAGAACATGGTTGGCTATACCACTGCCAAAGCAGGTCTTATCGGAATGACAAAATCATTAGCAAAAGATTATGGTCGCTACAATATTAGAGTAAATGCAATATTGCCTGGCTGGATAGCTACAGAAAAGCAATTAGCCTCGTATTTAAGTGAAAATGAAGAAAAACGCTGGATGGCGTCAATGGCCATTAAGAGGCGCATTGAGCCTTGTGAAGTAGCAAAACTTGCGATGTTTTTATCTTCAGATGATAGTGCGATGATCACTGGACAAAGCATAACAATAGATGGTGGTCGAACTTAATATGACGCCACAATATGTAATCGCAGTTGATTGGGGGACGAGCCATTTAAGAGCTTACCTTTGTAAAGTAAATGAAGACCTTACTCTGTCATACCAAGAGTGCTTAACAGCACGAGGGGTTTCTAAAGTAAGCCATGGTTTTGAACAGGAGTTGTTTGACTGTATTGAGCCCTGGGTTGAGCAATTTGGAAATCTATCTATTTTAATGTCGGGACAAATTGGCTCAAGCATTGGCTGGAAAGAAACAACCTACCTAGCCTGTCCTATCTCACCTAAAGCAGTCGCAGCTTCCTGTTTACGCTTTAATTGTCGAGAACACCAACTAGCGATAGTTCCAGGATTACATTGCAGCCACGAAAATAATTATCGTGATGTGATGAGAGGCGAAGAACTTCAGGTTCTTGGCTGGTTAGCACAAAATCCAAAACATACTCTGGGTAGGCATTTAGTGTGTTTACCAGGCACCCACACCAAATGGGTGTTAGTTGAAGATGGACAAGTTGTTTTGTTTAAAACAGCGATGACCGGCGAGCTTTACGATCTGCTTATTCATCATAGCGTATTGATTCAACACCCTAATGACGAATTTAATCAACAAGCATTTAATGATGGGGCTAAGTATACTTTAGCAAGTGAATTAGGGAGTCTAATTCACGGAATATTTAGTGTCCGTAGCAAGCAATTATTTAATGAGCTTAGCACGGAACAAGCGCCTTCATATTTATCCGGTATGTTAATTGGTAGTGACGTCCGCGCAGCACTAAACGCTACAGAGTGGCAGTTTACTCAACTAGACTCGGTAAATATTATCGGCAGCAATACCTTGAGTAAGCGATTTTCAGAAGTGCTATCAATGCAAGATATTTCAACTCAATTATATGCAGTTGCGGATGTTACTTTAGCCGGTTTTTCATCAATATATCAAGATTTGAACATTACGCAGCGTTTAAAGATTAAAAAATAATGAAACTTGCAACCTTACTATCAGCCTCACCTATCATTGCAATTTTAAGAGGTTTAACAACTCAACACGCAGCTGAAATCGGGAAGCTTTTATATCAAGCGGGTATTCGAATCATTGAAGTGCCACTTAATCGCCCTGATGCATTTAATGCTATTGAAGTACTCGCAAACACATTACCTGACGACTGTTTAATTGGTGCAGGAACGGTTGTTAAGCTGACAGATATAGAAAAAGTCGCAGATGCAGGTGGGCAATTAATTGTTTCACCACATTGTGATACAGGGATAATTGAGCAGTCGTTAAATCTCGGACTCGTTAGCTTACCCGGAATTGCAACGGCAACAGAAGCATTTAAGGCCTTTAATGCTGGCGCTACCACCCTAAAAGTATATCCTGCCAATAGCTACGGACCGAAACATATCCAAGCACTTAAAACTGTACTTCCTAACCACAGTCAGTTAATTGCAGTTGGCGGTGTAAAGTTGAACGAAATCGATTTATGGCTCAAACACAATGCCAGCGGAGTAGGTATTGGCAATGAGCTTTTCCAGCAGGGTGATACTCCTTTCGATGTTACCAGCAAACTCTCAGTACTTTCCCAGAATTAATCATGCAATTAATTAAAATCCTAGCTGTCAAAAACTTACTCGGCGAAGGCATTGTTTGGCATCCAGACCAACAATCTTTATGGTGGACAGATATTTTAACTTGCAAGCTATATTGCTATGAGTGGCAGCACAATAATTTGATTCATTATGCGCTTCCAGAGCGATTAGGTTGCTTTGGCTTCACAAAGGATAGTCAGCAGATTATTGCTGCATTCGCCTCCGGCATTGCGTTATACAACCTAAATACTTCAGAGGTTAAGTGGCTTGCTCGTCCCGAGTTATACAACAAAGGGAATCGTTTTAATGACGGTGGCGTTGATCGTCTAGGCCGCTTCTGGGCGGGCACTATGGTCGAAAACAAGCAATTATCGACTGCAGAAGGCAAGCTATATTACCTTAAGAGTAATGGAGAATGCTGTGTCGCGCTCGACAATATTGGAATCTCAAATGCCCTTTGTTGGAGCACTAACGGCGAAGGTGTTTATCATGCTGACTCACCCAGCCATAGCATATTCAAATATCAATTTGACAATGATAAAGGGCTGGTAAATAAGCAATTGTTTGCCGAAACAGCTAGCGGTCAAGTGCCTGATGGCGCATGCATAGATAGCATTGGACATTTATGGTCTGCTCAATGGGGGGGCGCTCAAGTCATTGAGTATGATATACATGGTTGCGCTCAACAGGTTATCCAACTTCCTGTTAGCCAACCAACCTGCGTAGCGATTGGTGGACCTAACTTAGATCTTTTGTGTATCACTAGCGCACAACAAGGACTGTCAAAATATGAACTAGCCAAACAACCACAAGCTGGTAATGTGTTTATTTACCAGCTCGAAGAGAGTTTAGGTGTAAACGAAGTATTTTTGAATACTAGCGGCTATTCAGCTATTTAATTTGGCTAACCTCAAAAATAAGTGACGATTGTGGATCGATAATCGGTAATTGCATACCAAAAGCCATCAGCGCCTCTCCTGAAAATACTTGACCATCAACAACACTTAACACTGACGTCGAATATTCTTTCACTTTAGTAGGCCACACCAAGTTTAATCGATACTTTGCTTCTTCTTTTAAGCCAGCAAAATAGAATTTATCAGGTGCATAACGTAACGTTTCAGCCAATAAGTTGTAGCTAAATAAACCATGACTTTGCTCATCATTGACTATCGCAAAACGAATTTCATTGTCTCCGCTGTCCATACGAACAAGCTCACCTTGATGAATCAATTGACGATACTTTTTATGGAGACTGATCGCTTCACGAAGCACAACCCTTTCGTGCTCTGTTAGCTCTCTCGGATCCATCTCTATACCCATATGGCCAAACATGGCTACCGCAGCTCTCATTTCAATGCTAATTCGTCGGCCAGTTATATGACAATCTCTTGGCCCAACATGTGAACCCATAATATTTGACGGAAAAAAATATGAACAGCCACGTTGAATATTCAGTCGATCTAGCGCATCGTTTGAATCTGATGTCCAAACACGGTCAGTGTGTTTTAGTATACCGTAGTCAACGCGACCACCACCTGAGGAACAACTTTCAATATCTACATTAGGATGTGCCAATTTTAGTCGCTCAATTAACTGATATAGGGCTAAGGTTTGTCGGTGAACAGCAGGTTTTCCTATTAAGTTGCCCGCATGATTAATATCACGGTTCATGTCCCACTTTATGTAGCTGATATCTGAGTATTCTTGCAAAATAGCATCAATAGCTTGATACAAATATTGAGTTACCTCGGTGTTAGTTAAGTCTAAAACTAGTTGGTTTCGATATATAAGCTGTTCATTGCCTGCGCTAGAAAGCACCCAATCAGGATGTGCACGATACAAATCACTGTCAGGGTTAACCATTTCTGGTTCAAACCAAATACCAAATTCCATCCCTTGCGCTAATACTTGTTCTATCAGGGGCTGTAGGCCTTTAGGGTAAATTTCTTTATCGACTTCCCAATCACCTAAACCCGCAAAGTCTCCCCTACGCCCTTTAAACCAACCATCATCAAGTACAAATCGTTCTGCACCTAACGCAGCGGCTTGTTTCGCCAGTTCAACTAAAGTATCGATATCATGATCAAAATAGATCCCTTCCCAAGTGTTGTAATGGATAGGGCGAGGTTTATCGTTAATATGATTACGTAATAATTGCTGACGTACATAGTGATGAAAACTTGTCGAAAGTTGATTAAAACCTTGCTCGGCAAAACACCCGTATAATGTGGGTGAACTATATCGTTCCCCTTCATTGAGCACGACTTCACCTGGTAAAAGTAACTCGCCTAATTGCACATAAGAGCGTCCATCAGATAATTGTTCACATAAAACTTTATGGTTGCCACTCCAACCTAGGTGAAAGCCATAGCAAATACCGTCAGTTTGAGCGGTAGATTTGCTATGAACAAGTAGCCCTGGGAAACTGTCATGTGAGGTTTTTCCTTTCCTATTCTCTCTAACATACCCCCCTGAAAAACGTTTAATAGTGTGCGTATTAAATTCTTGTGCCCAGCGACCTTCAAACCCAGTGAGCTCGGTCATGGTCTCTGGAATAGGCAATGTGGCGACCATACAGGAATTTACCGTTACACTGTCAGCTCCATGATTGACTAACTCAGTAGAAATTTGCAAAACATCGGTATTTGGATCTAACGCGATAATATGAATGACACTAATTTTTCGAATGTTATCTAAACTTTTAAGCAATACCGAGTATTGGTTCTCTTGCTCAATATGCACGATATCCCCACAAATGGACCATGCTTGATTATCGCTAATAAGCTCAACACCTGCGTTTCCTGTAAAGCCTTGCCCGTATGTTGGCATTAGCGATAAAGGTGGCTCCTCTACTGCTGCACATTTAGCTTCTTGCCTTGTCGCTAATTGAGCCAACATCAAAGCAGAGTTTTGTTGCTTTAAAAGCTTCCCCCAATACAAGACGCTCGGTAGGCGTTTACTAATATCTACAATAAAGCTACTACGCTTACCTCGTAAATGAATGTATTCCGGAAAGTCGCCCATGTTTACCTCTACTATGTTTAACAATACCTAAAACACTGACATTTCAGGTTGATGCACAAAGCTAATCAATATTAATAGCTTAGCGGTTAATGTGAATAAATCTTAAACTCGGTGTTTTAAACCGACAAAAATAAAGATAGTATATATATTATAAATAATGAATAAAGAAAATATTCGCGTTATTTTAACGTGTATGAAAATATATAATTGAAGCAGTGGGGAGAAATGAATGTTCAGGCTTTATCGTAATCGTAAAAGCAAAGCACTAAAGCTCAAGCAGGTACACATAATCAATCGAGACCGCAAAGTGACTAGTCTCTCAATGCTTACGTTAGCGCTAAGGTAGTAAGGGAATTTTATGTCTGAACAAACAATACAGTTAATTGTATTTTTTGGTATTACTGCATTAATAGCGTTTGCCACTTACTTAAAATGTGTAGGGCACAGCCGCTCTGGCGACTCGAATAAAGAATACTTCCTAGCAAGCGGTGGCCTTTCATGGGTATTCGTCGCCGGATCTATTACGCTAACGAATTTAAGTACTGACCAACTAATCGGCATGAATGGTAACCAAATGGCGTTATTAGCTTGGTGGGAATTTGCAGCAGTAATTGGGCTGTTCATTTTGGCAAAAGTATTTCTGCCTGTGTATTACAAACATAATTGTACAACAACAACCGAATTACTTGAAAAGCGATATGGCGATAAAAATATTCGCGCAGTGATCGCCGCATTGTTTTTATTTGGCAATATTTTCATCTTCTTACCAAGTGTACTGTACGGTGGTTCATTATTTATGAAGTCACTGTTCAATACCGATTTACCGCTAATTACTTTAGCAACATTCTTTGGAATAATTGGTGCTTGTTACGCGGTTTTTGGTGGATTACGAGCAGTTGCCGTGTCTGATACCTACAGCGGAATTTTGTTAATCGGTATGGGCTTACTCATAGTGTATCTAGCAGTTGCTGCAATTAACTTCGATTTTTCAGGCATTCCAGTCGAACGACTTACGTTAATAGGTGATGATGACTCTCCACTTCCATGGCATGTACTATTAACCGGTATGATATTTATTCAAACCTTTTATTGGGGCACCAACCAAACCATTACCCAACGAGCAATGGCAGCGCCCAATGTAAAAGAAGCGCAAAAAGGTGTGTTTGCCGCCGCCGCCATTCGTTTGTTAATTGTACCGCCAATGATTGTTATTCCAGGTATTGTATCTTACAAGCTTTATGGCGATATCGGCGATGCAGCATACGGAACTCTTGCGGGTGACATTTTACCTGTATGGTTATCAGGTGCTTTCGCTGCTGCAATTGCTGCAGCAGTATTAACAACATTCAACAGTATACTTAACTCTTCAGCCGCACTTTATTGTTGTGATATTCACGAAAAATACATAAATAAAGATGTCAATGTTGGTAAGTTAAATGCCATCATTACTGGAATATTTGTCATCATTGCACTTGCACTTGTCCCTGTGTATGCAACAGCAGACAGCATCATTAACTTGGTACAAGAGTTATTTGGTTTACTCAGTATGCCGATACTGTCAACCTTTATCGTCGGTTTACTGTTTAAAGATGTTGATGCGAGGGCAGCAATTACTGCCGTGATTTTTGGAACCTTGCTGTACGCATTTTTTGTCTTTGTATGGGCGCCTTTCCACTATATTCATATGATGTGTATTACATTATTTAGCTGCGTAGGTATGGCCTTACTAGTTAACCGCATTATCTTTGGCAATAAAATATCGATGGCACATAACGCTACCGCATAATTACGCTTATTCCTTCCAAAGAGGCTAGCTAAACCTAGCCAGCCTCTATAAAAATATCTATCCTAAATTCACACTGAAAATAATACTCGACATTATATGACTTTTACGGTCAATCAATGTCGTTATTCTGTCAATATTTATTACTCTTGCTAACCTATAGTGAATATAAGAACCTATTTATCGGACTTATTTTACGATGAGTTTTATTATTGCCGCCATCCCTGTGTTTCTCATACTTATAGCGATTGAATTAATCGCAGATAAAGTCCGTGGCACGGGTTATTATCAGTTTAATGATGCGCTAAATTCATTAAACCTTGGTGTATTGAGTCGAGTTTCAGGCATTCTATTAGCCGCAATCCCAATATCCGCCTACTACTGGCTATATCATAATCACGCTATATGGCAATTATCTGATCAGTCTATCGCCGTTTGGTTTTTTGCTTTTATAGCATACGACCTAGGCTATTACTGGGTTCATCGTTTAGGACATAGAGTATCTGTAATGTGGGGCTCTCATGTCGTTCACCACTCAAGTGAAGAGTACAACCTAACAACAGCACTTAGACAAACAAGCACGCCTAGTTTGTTTGGTTGGATAATTTACCTACCAATGGCTGTAATTGGGGTGAGTCCTGAACTTGCTGTTGCTTGCGGTTCATTAAACCTAATCTATCAATTTTGGGTACATACTCGCCATGTTGATAAGCTACCACAGTGGTATGAAGCAATATTTGTCACCCCTAGTCACCACCGCGTGCATCATGCGCTAAATAGAGACTATATTGATAAAAATTTTGCTGGCGTCTTTATTCTATGGGATAAACTATTTGGCTCATTTCAGCCAGAAAAAAATGAGGTGAAAATTGTTTATGGTGTCAGCCATCAACTTAAAAGCTGGAATCCTGTTTGGGCGAATTTTCAAGTTTACTGGAACCTTTGTATCGACGCCCTTCATACGCGTAAAATAAAGGATAAAATTAAAGTCTTTTTCATGCCTCCAGGTTGGCGCCCTTCTGATGTAAAACAAAAATTTCCAAGGCGCTATGCAACAACAAAAACCATGGTTAAATATGATGTCGAGATAAGCTCAAGTTATAAAGCCTACTTACTTATCCATTTTATTGTTTTTCTGGGTTTAATATTTGCCTTTATATTATCAGTTGCCAGCAATAACCTATTAACAAACTGGACGCTTTGTGCCGTTGCTATCTTAAACTTGGTGGTGATTAGCAGCATCCAAGAACAAAAGTATTGGCACGTCTGGGCTGAGCCTGTAAGAGTTATTATCACTGCGTTTACCTTAAATACGATGTTAATACCATTTCAAATTAACTGGTTAACAGAAATTTTACTCGCCAGCTCAATACTCTCAATAATTAGTTTTACTCGGTTAAAACGTAGAGAAAATGAGCCTGTACATTCGACAAGCTAATCGACGTATTTATTGATAATCACGAGTGATGGCTTTAGGGTTCAGTCGATATTCTTGAGGTGTGCAATTAAACCAACGCTTAAACGCTCGTTGAAAAGCACTTTGCTCGGAATAACCTAACACCGATGAGATGTATAACAATTTGTGATTAGTTTGAGTTAAGTACGAAACAGCCAAGTCTTGGCGAATATGCTCTAAAAAAGCAGTTAGACTGGTGTTTTGTTGTTGAAATTTTCGTTGAAGTTGTCGAGAACTAATTCCTAAGAACTGAGCGACTTCGTTTAATTCAGCGATACCTTCAGGTAACGTTTCAATGATATATTGCCGGATAATATCTAATGACCCAGTCGACTTCTTTTGTGATAGCTTTTGTTCTGCGTAGTTACACAAAACAGTTAGTACTTCTTCGTTAAATGCCGTTAATGGTAAAGTAAGCGAGGATTGCTTAACTTTAATACCATTGAATTCAGTGTTAAATAGAACTTCACAACCAAAAAATTCTTGATATTGTTCAAGCCCTGACACTGCTGAATGGGTAAAGTGGACACTTATCGGTTTATCATTTGACAATGTATAAGAAAATGCAAACGCTACCCATGCAGTAATGACTTGTTCAATAGAGTTAGCACTGCATTGTGCGTCTGACAACCAACGAATTGTGACAACCTCATCCTCAATTTCATGATAAGCCTGACCTGAATTTCCCAACAAACATTGATATCGTTTTTGATAGCCAAGCGCATCCCATAATGTCGGCGCCGCAGCCACAATATGTCCCAGAATGCCCCAAAAACTCAGCTCAAATGCTTTGCCGTGCATAAAGCCAATATTGGGTATATTCAATTGATTTGCACCATAACTAAGCAATGCTTCATAGTCACTTTGTGGGTAGCTCTGCTGTGCATTACTCAGCGCTTGTTCATCAGTTGCAATATGAGTAAGCAACAACTTTCTATCTAAACCACAGTTAACCAGATAATTAACTAGCGCTCGCACGCTATAGTGTGGCAATGAGCAAATCATGCGCTTTGCTCACCCTGATAATCGATCATGCCTTTAACCATTAGGTATTGAGCTAAATAATAACTCGCCATTACCAGCACATCAGACATTGGTAAAGGCGTTTTAAAAAAGCTCATGGCCAAAATTGAATCAGATACAATAAAACTTAAGGCACCAAGGGCCACTTTATTAGGTAAAGCGCTAGTAAATGCCGCAATGCCCATACTACAAACTACAGCCAAATAAATGGCTACAGGGATTTGCATTTCACCGGTATCAGGCAATAGATAGGTCGCCATTAATATTGAAAAAAGTAAAATTACTGCGACTAACATTTTTCGCCAGTGAGTTACCTGTGCCCAATTAGCGGTTTGAAAATAGGTGACAGCATAAACCAATTGCGCAATCAAAAAGGCACCAAGCCCTAACAAAAAGCTATTGGTAATTGGTAATGCTAAAAAGACATCACCAAAGCATGAGGCTAACACGCCAATCGCCATCAATATTCGATACTTCCCTGATAGCTGAGTTATTGCTAAGAACAGAATTAGTAACATCGGGAAAACTTTGACAAGAAAATCCCCTAAATAAGGACGATACGGCAAAGATATTAAATAGCACAGTGCAAATACTAAAATTACATAACGAAAGATGGGGGTTTTTAAGCTTAAACTTGTCATAATAAATTGAGAAACATAGACATCCGACCAATGTGTTCAGTTATATCATTACCACTTGGCTTATACCAACTGATAACATAAAAGAAACGAATTCAGGAAATTAATTATGTTAAAAGTCTCAGCCATCAACCTATTAGTCGACGACTACCAGCAAGCACTAGAGTTTTACCGAGATAAGTTAGGTTTCTATGTCATTGACGATATTTCCATGGATGATCACCGTTGGCTCACCGTTAGCCCTGAATCATCAGGAATTTTAAAAGTCATTATTAACAAGGCTGAAACTGCTCAACAAAAAGCAGCGGTTGGGAATCAAACTGGCGGTTGTGTGTTAGCTATTTTGCAAACCGATAATTTTGATGAAAAGTATCAAGCAATGCTAAATGCTGGTGTAGAGTTTTGTGAAAAACCACGTGAAGAAGAATATGGTACTGTCGTTATTTTTAAAGATTTATACGGCAACAAATGGGATTTAATTGAGTTAACTCATTAACCAACATCAGCATAACAGTCTAGTTAAGCCTCAACCTTACGATTTACCGATAATTGAGGCTTGCTAATAACTAACTTTCTATTTGGCTACTTTAATATTAACCCCTGCAATACCTTCGCCTTGTTTTACATGTCCCTGGATAAGGCGATTAATTTGGGTTAATGATGAAAGCATGGCATAAACACCACTGTAATAACCTTTCGATAGCAACGACATTTGCTTTTCTTCAGTTAACTTATTAAATGCTTCCTCATCTAAATGGTATAGCCCTTTAAGCGTGCTTTTCTCATTATTTGCCATGGTCAATTCCACTTCAATTGGCTGAATAAGTGATAAGTCATTTAATTCATTGATAAACGCTGCTGTAGTGATTTGATCATGATAAAGCTGTTCTAGCTGTTGGTTAATCTGTTGAAAATAAGAAGTAGCTTGTTCACCATCAAATAGTAACTCCCCTTCTTCTTCTCCTACCAAACCACTTTCTGTATTGATAAATGGAATAATGCTTTTTTCATTTTTAGGGTCAATACCTAAAGCAAATGGCATTGTACGTGCTGCCAATGGTACATAAGCGACATTATGTTCACCATTTTCGTTAACTAACACATTGCTATCCATAGCAAATGAGGTAATAGCAGCAACTGACGTTGCCCCTGTTTTAGAGTTCTTAATGAAAAACAGTGGATAACTAGAAGCAGCTTGTAATAGTTCATTTACCGTTACTTCCAATTGATGTTGACTCGCAATAAAAGGCCAATCGACGTCTACTTTCACTTTAGTTTTCTGGTTATTATCAGGTTTTATTGGTTGAAAATTCATAGTTTTTATTCTTATTAAAAAGGTTAGTGTCCATTGGCTTTAATGGCTGCCAGTAATTCACGGTGTTTTGGTAAACGCACTAATGCTTGCTGAACTGCCTGTTGATTAATTGCCATCAATTTTTGTGCTTTTTCATGCTCATTATATAAATAACTCTGTGCTGAAAAATTACTGTTATAACCCATACCATACAGAACATATTGATAACTTGCAGCAGGAAATACTTCAAAATTACTATCAAAGTCTTCCATGTTAGGCGCACGATGCTGCCAAAGACTCATTAAATCACGTAAATTGTCACTAGCAGTATCAATATCACTCATCTGCTGCCAAAAAGGTTCTGTGCGCTTACTCAACAAATAATGCAACTTTAGAAAGTCGATAACTTTTTGCCAGCGATAAAGAAAGCTTGTGTTAAAGCGCTTTGCAACAACCGAAATTTGTTCAGTCGACACTGGCAAATGCTCTGCAACATATTCAGCAGAAGTTTCAATCATCATCAATGCAGATGCCTCTAACGGTTCTAAAAAGCCGGCCGATAAGCCAATAGCTACCACATTATTTTGCCAAAACTTCTCTCTTCGCCCAGGTGTAAAAGCAATCGTCTTAATAGTTAACTCTTCTACTTCAACACCTACGTAGTTAGCAAGTGTTTGCTTAGCTCTTTGTTCATCACAATATTTACTTGAATAAACATAGCCAATGCCACGTCTTGTTTGTAGACCAATATCCCAAATCCAACCAGCATCTTGTGCCGTTGAAATAGTTTGACAAGCAACTGCTTGTTGTTCATCACGATAAGGTATTTGAACAGCAAGTGCAGTATCAATCGCGGAAACGTCTTGCTTGTCGAGATAAGGAACATTGAGCACTTTACCAATAAGCAAGGCACTAAAGCCTGAACAATCTATAAACAATTCACCAGTTAATGCAGTTCCATCTGTAAATAACAAAGCCTTAATATCGCCATTAGCCGATTGCTGAGCCTGCTCGAACGTTGCTATTTTATGGATTACATTAAGCTTGTCTTTACCATGCTGTTTAAGCAACTCAGAAAATTTACCCGCATCTAGATGGTAGCCATAATTAGCTAACCCCTGATATGCAGGGTCGGTAATGGTTTTGGGCGCTTTCCCTGCTAGGCAAATTGCTTGTTGATAGCAAACGCCCGAAGAGAAGTCTTGAGATGCTTGGTTTTTTTGCCAATAAGGGGTTAAGTCGAATTGGCCATGGCCTTTAGGGGCGGTAAAAGGATGAAAATAGCTATCACCTTGCTCGCCATTAACCCAGCCCACGAATTGACTACCTTGTTTAAAACCGACATTACAGTGCTTAATAAATTCATGCTCATCAATACCTATTTTTTGTAAGGTATTGCGCATAGTTGGCCAAGTGCCCTCGCCGACGCCAACACCAGGTACATCGGTAGACTCTACTAATGTTATGGTTAAATCTGGGTGATTTATATGCTTTTTAGCCAAAATACAGGCAGTCAACCACCCTGCACTTCCACCACCTAGTATTATTATGTTTTTAACTGCTTGCATCTTATTTTAGTTTTAGTTTGCTGCATGTCTTATATGACTTCATTATGCAGTAATTAAACCCAACAAAAAAAGGGCTAAAAAGCCCTTTTTTGTTTCTCTATTAGCAATTAGAAGTTCGCTCGAACACCAAATGCCCAACGCGTGCCGTTATCTTCTAGACGAACAAACTGGTTTTGGTAACGACTATGACGACGCGTCTCCTCACCAGTGATGTTAATACCTTCAAAGAATACAGTGAACATCTCATTGATTTCATAACTACCGCTGATATCCCACTGACCATAAGTATCAGTTTTAAGTGGCTCAGTACCACCAAAACGGTTTACTTGATCTTGTAAGAAGCCTTCACGGTTATTAAACGCTAAACGTAGTTGGTACGGCCCATTTTCATAGAAGCCTACAATGTTTTGTGAATCGCCTAGTCCTTCTAAACCGAATGACTCAGTTGAGTTATTATCTAGTTCTGCATCACTATCTACAAATGTCGCATTGGCTTGCAAACCAAAACCATTTTCCCACGTATGAGTCCACGCTAACTCTAAACCATTAACTTCCGCGGTTTCACCATTACGAGGTCTACGTACGTTAAAGTTGTATGCTCCGCTTTCTAAGTTCCACACTTCAGTTGCTACGGTACTGGTAATAAAGTCATCAACTTCTTTACTGAATATAGCTGCTGCGAAGTAACTAGTATCTGCATAATACCATTCGTAAGAAACATCCCAGTTAGATGATACAAATGGTTTAAGATCAGCATTACCACCTTGTGCCGCATTATTATTTGGACGAGATACCGTGACCGTTGTAGCTGGGTTTAATTCATCCATGGTAGGGCGCGTTAATGTTTCAGAGTAAGCAACACGCATTACCATTTCATCCGTTAAATCAAATTTAACATTTACTGATGGTAAAAGGTTGGTATATGAATTACTTGCCGATACCGGCTGAACACCACCTGGTGCATATACTTCAAACAAATCTGAAGGATCGTTTGGCACTTCTTGTAAATCAATTAGCTCTTGAGTAACACCAGAAAGCGTAGTATCTGTTTGTGTATAACGTACACCAACGTTTGCTTGCCAAGGTAAGTCACCTAAATCACCTTCAAAAGTGAAGTCGATGTAAGCGCTAAGAATTTCTTCTTCAACTGTATATTGATCAGCTTGTCCTTGCGGATCTGAATAACCAGTGTCACCAGTAACAGATTCGCGATATGCATCATAAGCCGCAACATCATACGTTAACCAACGATCTGGCACTCCGCCAAAGAAGCCATTGGCAGTGTATTCAGTTAATAACTCATCTGGAACATCAGTGCCATAACCACAGTATAAATTACAGTCTGATGCATATTTACGAACTGCATCTTTTTCACGGTCTTGGTAATAACCTCCCCAACGCATTGAGGTAAATGTATCTAAGCCAGTTTCCCATTCAAAGTCGGTTTTAAATTCTGTGATAGTGTCTTCGCGATCCCAACCATTACGTTCGTTGTAATGAGCACGACCAAGGTCGGCGCGCAATGCTGCGTCTTCACCGCCTAGAATTTCAATTGATGGGCTACCGTCACGGTTGTCCCATGTGTACGCATTGTTGTATCCGATAACATTGAAAAATACGTCACCAGCACTTTTTTCTTCAGCAGTTGAAGTTGAAACATCAAACGTTGCCATTACATCATCATTGATCTGCCATTCAGCATTAAAGCCAAAAGCCTGTACATCAACTTCGCGGTTATAGTTACGACGGATAAAATCAGTTGCACCTGTATTGGCATTTTCAATGTAAACAACAGAGTTGTTTTCATCGACTTCAGCATCAATAAAGTTACTTTCTGAGAACCAATGGCCTAAAGAGTGAACATCTGATTCAACTTCAAATTGAGAGATTAAGCCATCAAAAGTTAAGGTTAATTCATCAGAGGGAGCATATTGGAATACCGCAGTACCAGAGGTACGAGTGCGGTCTTGCTCATCAACCATTACATCGAAGTTTTGCGGTACATAAGCATTAGTAAATTGCTTACCATTTTGTGTTTCAAAACTTACATTTGGACGATAATAGCGTGACTCCATAATGTTATCTTGAGCCGTACGCTCTTGATGTGCCAATGAAACTAATACACCGGCTTTGCCTTCCATAAAGGTATTGCTGATCAAGCCTGAAAACTGTGGAGTTGTTTCTTCCGATAAATCATCGTAAACCCCTTTTGCACTAGCAACAGCCTTAAAGCCATCGTAGTTTAAAGGTTTTGCAGTATTAACATTAATGGTTGCACCAATACCACCTTCTTGCATATTCGCAGTAGGGCTTTTATATACGTCTACACCAGTAATTAATTCAGCTGCTAATGTATCAAAACTAAATTCACGACCAGGGTTTTCTGTCGCAATTTGACGCCCGTTGACAAGCACAGTATTAAACTGCGGACCAAAACCACGTACGGTAACAAATTGACCTTCACCACCACTACGGTCAATAGAAACACCTGTAATACGTTGCAGTGATTCAGCTACGTTTTGATCTGGAAATTTACCTAAGTCATCGGCAGCAATACCATCATAAACACCGACACCTTCTTTTTTATCGAACATAGCCGCTTTTAAGCTATTACGTAAACCACGAACTAAGATGTACTCAGTATCATCACTTTTCTTATCCGCAGCTTCTTCAGCAGCAAAAGCCGCTTGCGAGTAACCCCCTACAGCACTTGCAATGGCTACAGCTAACGCTGTGCGCTTGGTAAGTGTAAACATATATCTCCCCTTTACTTACTTGTTGTTTTTTTTAAGTTTTACGTTTTTTAAACAAGTTAGTGTTGTTGTAATCTTATTAAGCACAACACTTTTGAGCATAGCTATGCTCTGTTAACTTGCTAGCTAAATATTGGTTTATTTTTTCTTTTTCTTGTTTTGAAAGCCTAAGTCCCAGCTTAGTGCGCCGCCAAATTACGTCATCTAGCGATTTAGCCCATTCATGTTGCACTAAGTAACATAATTCTTTTTGATATAAGCCACTGCCATAGTGCTCACCAAGATCTTCCTGTGTATAGCAGCCATCAAGGAACCGATAGCATAGTGAGCCATATGAGCGAACGTAACGCTGCCGCAAAGCTATAGGAAGCCAAGGAAATTCTTCAGCAAGCTTTGCCGACAGCATTGAACGGGAGTTAAAGTCGCCACCTGGTAATGTCGTATTTTTTGTCCAAGCAGGTTTCAAATTTGGAAATAACGTTGAAAGTTTATCTACTGCTGATTCTGCAAGTGTTCGATAAGTAGTAATTTTACCGCCGTAAATATTAAGTAATGGAGCATGACCATTAGTAGAGAGCTCGATGGTATAGTCTCGAGTAACAGCTTTAGCGTCTTCTGCTTCATCATGTAAAAGAGGTCGAACACCTGCAAATGTATGAACAATATCTTGCTGCGAAATTTGATGTTTAAAATAGCTGTTGGTAATTGAAACTAAATAGTCAATTTCATCTTGAGAAATTTCTGCCTGTTGAGGATCATCTTGATAATCAACATCAGTTGTACCAATTAGAGAAAAGTCGTCCTCAAACGGCAGAACAAAAACAATACGCTGATCTTCATTTTGCAGAATATAGGCATGCTGATCATGATGGATTTTAGGGACAACAATATGGCTACCTTTAACTAAACGAATTCCATGACTTTCTGCACTATTAATATTGTCAGTTATATTTTCAACCCATGGGCCTGCGGCGTTTACTAGGGTTTTACTATGCATTTGTGATGTTTCACCTGTCACCCTATCTAATACTTTAAGATGCCATATGCCATTTACTGATTTCGCTTCCAGCACTTTCGTTTGAGTAAATAATTTCGCGCCGTTTGATTTTGCTGAAAGCGCATTTAGTACAGTTAACCTCGAGTCATCCACCCAAGCATCCGCATATTCAAACCCTTTAGTAATTTCCACTTTTAACGGGTCTGTGCTTTTAAACTTAATCCCCTTAGACTTAGGTAAAGTCAGGCGCTTACTCAAGTTATCGTACAGAAATAACCCTGCTCGAATCATCCACGCTGGTCTTAAATGGGCTTGATGGGGTAACCTAAACACTAATGGAGAGATGATGTGTGGCGCATTTTTTAATAACACTTCTCGTTCGGCGAGTGCTTTTTTGACTAAACCAAACTCATAGTATTCCAAATAACGTAGTCCGCCATGAATAAGCTTGCTGCTAGCACTTGATGTCGCTGACGCCAAGTCATTCATTTCACAAAGTGCAACATTCAACCCTCGGCCCGCAGCATCATTAGCGATACCTACGCCGTTTATACCGCCGCCAATTACGAAGACATCAAATATGGTATTAGTTGCACTCATGAGATTAGTTACTTTTAGCACCTGTTTCAGATTAAATATAATTTATATGATAAATATAATCAATATGACAAACATACTAGCTTATTAAACGAGCAATTCAAGTAAAAAATGCGTCAACGGTAGGATAATCGTTAGAAAATATTAACGGTGCAAACCGCTAAGCACTAATAACAGTATAGCGTTAATGTGCGGTACGAAGTCTTAACTTCTCTAATTGGCTGGTAGTACGCTCAATATTCGGATTTGTTAGAAATGTTTTAAATATCGCTAAACTTTCAGTAACCATATGCTGGTTAATGTCTCGATCAAAATATTGTGCAAGACCTTCAGCACCAAGAAGAATACTTTTATTCTTCTTAGAGAAATAGTTACTGTTCGTTGCCTTTAGGTGCGGTGAACTTTGTCCAATTGTATTCGCTATGGTCGATTGTATATCCGCTCGAGACATGAATTTTAAGAATTTTTTTGCAGCAGGAATATTTTTGCTACGTTGAGATATAACAAAAACATCTAATGGAACATCTTCATAACGTGCTATCTCTTTATTAATCATTGGAAAGGCTTGGTAACCAATATCATCCTGAAATTCTGGCGGGGTATTGTTGTCGAGAAAATTGCCCAGCAACGTCATCGCAGCCATTTTTCTAAATAACGGTGGCAATAAATTCCGCCAACTTAAGTGCTCATGAGTTGAAATAAAGCAATCATTTTCAATCATTGCTTTCCAATGAACAAAGACATTTTTTACTCGTTCATCAGTAAAAGAAACCTTACCCGCCAATAGCTCTTGATGGAAAGCTAAACCGTTTAATCTTAAATCAATGTAGTCAAACCAAGCCGCAGGCAACCAAGGGTCTTGGCTTCCAATCATAATTGGCACTAGTCCTTCTTGTCGAACAGCTTGGCAGAAGCTAAGTAAAGCCGGCCAATCAATCGGCGGCTCTAACCCTAAGTCGGATAATAATGCTTTATTATAAAATAATCCCCAGGTGTAATAGGCATAGGGTAATGCATATATTTTGTCATTATGGCTTACCGCCTGCTTTATATTTTTTGGGAAAATAGTATCAAATTGTTCTTTTTGCCAAAGTTCGTCTATAGGTAAGATAAGGTTATTTTTAGCTACTGCATTTAATCGCTCGCCGGCTTGCCAGTATAGAACATCTATTTGGCCAGACATTAACCAAGGCATTACTGCTTGTTTATATTCAGCATCTAATAAACCGGTAAAAACTAGTGTAATGTCCGGGTGTTTGGCCTCAAACTCTTTTTTGAAATGACGAAAGAAACCACGATGACCACGAGCGCTATAAAGCAGTGCAACATTAAGGGTTAACTTCTTTTTAGGAAGCTGTTCAGCGTTATCAACTATGGCGTAAGCATTGGATAAAACAGGAATAGCAAACATTAGCAAAAGTGCCATACAAACATTCACTAACGACAATTGTTTTACTCGCACTAATTCTTCTCACCAATGGTTACAGCTCCATATAACTTGAGTATTGCATATAGCTATAAATCACGAAAGAAAATCTCAAAATTTCAATCACTTTTATCGAGAAAAAACGTCATTGGGTTTACCTTCTTGTCCATAAGTGAAATAGTTGACTTACTTACCATTGCCTTTATGATATTTATCATATTTATAGTTTAATAAAGAGGTCGTTATGGAGCAGTACCTATTATCAATCGATCAAGGTACCACGAGTTCTCGTGCAATTTTATTTAATATCCGCGGTGAAATGATTGGTAGTGAACAGCAGGAATTTGAGCAACACTACCCTCAAAACGGATGGGTAGAGCATAATCCAGACGATATATTATCTACCGTTATCAATACCGCAAAAGCAGTCATTAAGAAGACTAAAATTACACCTGAGCAAATCGCCTCCATTGGCATATGTAATCAGCGCGAAACGACCTTGGTATGGCACAGAGATACCGGAAAGCCCATCTACAATGCGATTGTATGGCAAGACCGACGTACTGCAGACTATTGTACTAAATTAAGTGAACAAGATTACGGTCACACCATTACCGACAAAACAGGTTTACTGATTGACCCTTATTTTTCTGCGACCAAAATTCGCTGGATACTCAATAATGTCGACGGCGCAAAAGAGCTTGCTGACCAAGGAAAACTAGCATTTGGCACTGTTGATACTTACCTTTTGTGGCATTTAACCGATGGCAGCTCACATTATACTGATGCAACAAATGCTTCTCGCACTATGCTGTACAACATTCACCAAGGAATTTGGGATACTGAATTACTAGAGTTGATGGATATTCCTGCCTCTGTTTTACCTCAAGTATGCGATAGCGCGTTTAATTTTGGTGTAACCAAAGCCTTTGGCGGTGAAATAGCCATTCAAGGAATTGCAGGTGACCAACAAGCTGCACTTATTGGACAAACATGTTTTCAACCGGGCATGGCAAAAAGTACCTATGGTACAGGTTGTTTTCTCATGGTAAATACTGGCGATAAAGCGTTGGTTTCTAACAACAGGCTATTAACTACTATTGGCTACCAGATAAATGGCAAGGTGCACTATGCATTAGAAGGCAGTATTTTTGTTGCCGGTGCCGCCATACAATGGTTACGCGATGGTGTTGGCATGGTTGATTCTGCAAAGGAAACGGAAAGCATTGCCCGAACAACGACCGTTGATAATGGCGTTTACTTTGTCCCAGCATTTACAGGTTTAGGTGCGCCCTATTGGGACCCCGAAGCTAGGGGGGCAATCTTTGGTTTAACAAGAGCTACAGGTATTAATGAAATTGTCTCTGCTGGCTTGCAGTCTGTATGCTATCAAACTGACGATTTAACCTCAGCCATCGCTAAAGACGGCATCAATATTAGTCAAATGCGTGTTGACGGTGGTATGGCAGCTAATAACTGGTTTATTCAATTTTTAGCAGACATATTAGATGTACAAATTGACCGCCCAAAAACAGTTGAGACCTCAGCACTAGGTGCAGCATACCTTGCAGGGCTTCACGCTGGCATTTATGACTCACTTGAACATATACAATCACTTTGGCAGAGCGATACTAGCTTAACGCCGCAAATGAACCAACAGCAACGAATCACTATGCTGAGCGGCTGGCAAGATGCTGTGAAACGTGTATTGATGAGATAATTTTCAGTATAAACTGATAGGCACTCGCTTTTAAAAGTGCCTATTGGTGTGACCAATATTCAAATTCACCAACAAACCTAATGTTAGTTCTAGCTTTATCACCCTCATCTAAAATTAACTCAACTTGAGTAAAACTTATTTAACAATTAACAAATAGACTCCTAATAAAGTTACCTAGTAATAAAAAATATCTTGCGAGTGTCACAACTCAATAGTAGTATTTATATTATAAATAATTCAAACATGATAAATGCCAACTTTTGGGCTAAGTTATCTAAAGCAATGCGTTTAGCGCTAGGACGATTAAAGTGAAAGTTCTTGTTACCGGCGGAATGGGGTATATAGGTAGCCATACCTGTATCGCACTACATAAAGCAGGGATCACACCAGTTATCTACGACAACTTGTCTAACGCAAGCACTAAAGTTATCGAGCAGCTTGCACAAATTACAGGTAAGACGTTTGAATATATCGTTGCAGATGTTGGCGATCGTCAAGCGCTAACAAGCGCCTTAAAGGCACACAAAATACAAGCGGTTTTCCATTTTGCCGCGTTAAAAGCGGTCGGCGAATCAACGCAGCAACCTATTCGTTACTATCAAAATAATGTCGCCAACACCTTAACCATGTTGGATGTGATGTCGTTGATGAACGTAAAGAATCTCATTTTCAGTTCTTCAGCGACAGTTTATGGCGATCCACAATATTTACCCATTGACGAAAATCATCCAATTTCATCTACCAATCCATATGGTTGGAGCAAAGTGATGGTTGAACAAGCGCTCAAAGACCTTGCGGCAAGCGATAAGCAATGGCTAACAATAGCGTTACGATATTTCAACCCTGTCGGTGCAGACAAAAGCGGCCTTATAGGTGAATCACCAAAAGGTATACCGAATAATTTAATGCCGTTTATTGCGCAAACAGCTGTTGGTCGTCGCGATAGCATTAGTGTCTTTGGACATGACTATGATACACCAGATGGGACAGGCGTGAGAGATTACATTCATATCAGCGATTTAGCGCAAGGGCATGTTGACGCATTTTTAAACCATCAAAGCGAAGAAGGCAGCTATGCTTATAACCTTGGTACAGGTCAAGGGTACACGGTTCTGGAGATGATCAAGGCATTTGCCAAAACAGCAAACAAAGAGATCCCATATGATTTTGCACCACGTAGAAGTGGTGACATTGCCTGTAATTATGCAGATGCTGGCTTAGCTAAACGCAAATTAGGTTGGCAGGCTAAACGCGGACTAGACTCAATGACCGAAGATACTTGGCGTTGGCAAACCAATTACCCTAATGGCTTGGAATAACAATGACTCAATTTGAATATACGCATAGAAGAAAAAATCCATTAAGCGGTGACTGGGTGCTGGTTTCACCGCATCGAAACAATCGGCCTTGGTTAGGCGCAACAGAACAAACGAATTCTGTGCAACTTCCTAGCTATCAGCATGATTGCCCTTTATGTCCAAGCAATGAAAGAGCGAACGATACAACAAACCCTGATTATCAAGATACTTTTGTCTTTGTTAATGATTTTGGCGCACTAACGCATGAGTTAGCACAAGCTACTGAAATCACAGATGAATTATTTGACTATCAAGCAGCGACTGGCGAATGCAGAGTAGTTTGTTATTCACCTGACCATAGCAAAACTATGCCCGAGCTTTCCGTAAACGAACTAACAAAAGTCGTTACTACTTGGCGTGAAAACTACCTTAAGCTTGCTAAAACGTACGCCAATATTCATATTTTCGAAAACAAAGGCGAAATTATGGGCTGCTCTCAGCCACACCCTCATGGCCAAATATGGGCTCACCAGCATGCATCAAGTGAAATCGCTAACGAAGACACAAATCAATTGAGCTACTTTAAACGCAATGAAAGCTCTCTTTTAGGTGATTACTTAAGCAAAGAATTAGCCAATAACACTCGAATAATCTGTCAAAACGAGCATTGGGTCGCACTGGTACCATTTTGGGCTGCTTGGCCATTTGAAACTATGATACTAGCGAAAGATGACATTCGTCAGTTTGGTCAAATAGATAACCAACAAGCAAAAAGTTTAGCTGCGCTATTAAAAGAGCTTACCACTCGCTATGACAATGTCTTTAATTGTAGTTTCCCTTATTCAATGGGATGGCATAGCGCACCAACAACGCTTGAAGATGATAGCCACTGGCGCCTGCATGCCCACTTCTACCCACCATTGCTTCGCTCTGCAACAGTTAAAAAGCATATGGTTGGTTACGAAATGTTAGCTGAGAGCCAACGAGATTTAAGTGCAGAAACTGCTGCCGACATTCTTAAAAAAGCAAGCACTGTCCACTTTAAACAAATAAAAACAGCTTAGGCGCAGGGAGTTTCTTGATGGAAGTGACGCAATTAAACGCTAAATTTAGCCAGCTATTCGGGCAAGAAGCACAAGGGATTTCTTCTGCTCCTGGGCGGGTTAATTTAATCGGCGAATTTACTGATTACAATTTGGGGTATGTACTACCTTGTGCGCTTGAGTTCAAAACGCAGGTGCTATTCAACAGACGAAAGGACAACCATGTATGTGTATATTCACTCAATTACCCAAATGAATATGACACCTTTTCTGTGGATACAGCGATTATTCAAGGCGATTCACAATGGGGAAACTATATTCGTGCCGTTGCCTATGTTCTAAAACAACGAGGTTTTCACATTGGCGGTTTAGAGTTGTTAATAACTAGTGATGTACCTCAAGGCGCTGGCTTATCTTCCTCTGCTGCTTTAGAGGTTGCGATTACTGGCGCATTTAATCAAGCATTCAATTTAGGTATATCGAGTAAAGACATTGCCCTTATTGGTCAGCAAGCAGAAAATGAATTTATGCATTGCCAATGTGGCATTATGGATCAGTTGATTTCGGCACAAGGAAAAGCCGGGCATGCGTTACAGATAGATTGCCAAGATTTATCAACACAGGCAGTGACGATTCCAGAAGACTTGTCTTTAGTCATCGTTAACTCTAACTACCCCCGAAAGCTAGTTGAAAGTGAATACAACCAGCGCCGCATAGATTGTGAAAGTGCAGCGAAGAAAATGCAGGTCTCATCATTGCGGCTTGCAACATTAGCACGACTAAATGAAACAAAGGCACAATTAAGCGATAATGAATTTAAGCGGGCATATCATGTGATTAGTGAAAATCAGCGAGTAATTGATACGGTTAATGCATTAGCGAAAAATGATATGGGTGCACTTCACGACTTACTCGCCGCTTCACATAACTCTTTACGAAATAACTTTGAAGTAACCGTGCCAGCTACCGACGGTTTAGTAAACATTATTGCTAATGCACTACAAGGAAAAGGTGCGGTGAGAATGACTGGAGGTGGATTTGGTGGTGCAGTTATTTGTTTATGCCGAGCATCTGACATTGCAGATGTTAAAGCCGCTGTAGCCCGTGAATATCAGGCTAGATTCAATTTAACTGCGGATATATTTGTTTGCCAGGCAGGTAATGGCCTAGCTGTAACGACTTTTCACTAATCGCTTTTGGTTAACGGTAATAGTACCTAATTGTACATATTTAGAGGGGCGAAAACTTAACGTTTAAGCGTATAAATCTCTCTAAATCGCGAAGTGAACACTCCCTCGTTGTTCACTTCGCGCTTTTCAACCTAGCTTGTAACACGTTTACGTTGTTCAGTAAGTCCCATCGATAAAATATACGGCTCAGTTTTCTGGCAATCAATAAAGCTACCTTTATCCTTTATACCCTGCCAATTATCTGCCACTAAACATTGAGCAACTGCGCCTCCTAGCGTTGCACCCGGTCCTAAAATAATGAGCTTATCGGGGGCATATTCTTTAATCGCAACTTCAACAGCCTTACTAAATTGATACGGTTCAACTACTTGAGTCTGTAATGTGTAGTGATAGAGCTTATTAACATCAGTGCTATACGGTTGCCAAATATTCCCTAAACCATCGATTAATGGAATTGAAGGGGAATCAAATAACGCCGGGGACAACAGCTGTTGTGCCTTGTTTGCTGTATCTTGCAGTAAAGGTGTATGAAACGCCGCATGATTGAATAAATTCATAGGGTATCGATCGTCAAGCGGCGGCAATGCTTTAGCTAGCGCTGATAACCCCTCTTGATTGCCCCCAAAGACTCGATAACCTCCTAAAGCAATCGATAGATAAACTTCAGCATTTTCAACTTGTTTTGCTGCCAAGAGTGCCTGCTCAACACTCGCCAATCGCTCTTTGCTAATCTGCCAGTTGTCATCAACCACAGGATAAATCAACTGGCCGCCAATGACACCATTGGTCATCATAGAACCCATTGTGTTAATCAGCTCAATGGCATTCACAGGAGATAAAACTCCCGCCGCAGCCAAGGCAATATACCACCCCATAGAATTGCCAGTCACAGCGACAACGTCATATTCATCGCGATTAATCGACTGGAAATCAGCCATCGCACAGGCATATATAAGGGCAGAAGCATTTTCGCCAGCGGTATGCAATCGCATGGTGTAATTATCCATGCCATCTAATTCAGCAATAGCCATTTGTTCTTGCTGTGCACGGTATTCATCAATTAGGTTAATTAGTTCAACTTTATCACCGTGCAGACGCTTCAGGTAACCGAGTTCATCTTTATTGTATGTACCACGACCAGGGCAAATTACCACCGCACGTTGTTTGATTTTTTTGTTTTTCATGTCTAGGGGACTTTGTTTCGCTTCAATGCTCATTTATTTAGCCTCCACCATCACTTGTACTTTATCGACAATTTCTTGGCTTGAAGGTAATACGTGATAGGCCGCACTGCCTAATGGAATAAAGCTGTCTTTAGCGGTAATTCGCTCAACGTTTTGCGCTTGTGTTTCTTTACTCTCCTGTAACAAGGTAACTAACGCTTCACTTATAGAGCCTGTTTCTCTGCACTCATCAACGATTAGCACTTGCTGACAGCTTGCTACCTGAGCAATTATTCCCGCTTCATCGAGTGGCGCTAAGAAGCGCAAATCAACCACTTTTACTTCGACACCTTTTTCGGCAAGTAGTTGCTGGGCTTGCCGTGATAGATAGCAGCCATTGCCATAGGTTAAAATACACACCTGCTGACCATGACCATGCGCTTTCACACCTGTGTTTATAACATGCTCAGCCAATGATTGATGTTGATATTCCGAAGTCCATAGACCATCACCTTCTTCATGCAAATCTTTGGTCATGTATAAAGCAATAGGCTCTAAAAATATCACGACACGTTGCTGTTCTTGGGCCAATTTAATCGCGCTACGCATCATATCAACAGCGTCTTCACCGTTAGAAGGACACGCTAATACAACGCCTGGTATATCGCGGAAAACGGCAAAAGAATTATCATTGTGAAAATGCCCACCAAAACCTTTTTGATAAGCGAGCCCTGCAACACGTATCACCATAGGGTTGGTGTATTGCTTATTAGAAAAGAACGAAAGGGTCGCTGCTTCACCGCGAATTTGATCTTCCGCGTTATGCACATAGGCTAAAAACTGAATCTCTGGTATCGGCAGAAAACCATTATGAGCAAGCCCGATAGCACCACCTAAAATCGACTGCTCATCAAGTAAGGTATTCATGACTCGATTCTTACCAAAGCGCTCACTCAACTTCGTTGTTACGTTATATACGCCGCCTTTTCTCGCAATATCTTCACCCAGCATGACAATATTATCTTGTTCAGCTAAAGCGTCTAATAATGTCCAGTTGATTAATTTAGCTAAGTGTTGAGGCTTCTTTAAGTTATGCTTATCATGACTAAACAGTTTCGCACGCTGATCTGGGCTAACGGCTTTATAAAGTGCTTGCTGTTGTTGCTCATTAATTGCATCAGGAACAATACTCGCCATCACTTGTTCTGCACTGGTTAATCTTGGTCTGCTTGCGGCTTGTTCGGCTACATTTGCAACCCTTCGCTCAATTGCCTGATACATTTCAACAATTTGTGAAGCAGAAAGTATTCCATGGCTTAACAAAATATTGGCAGAATGTAGCAGTGGATCTTGACGTTCGGTTTGTTCAATTTTCGCCATGTCACGATAAACAAATTCAGCATCAGAGCCTGCATGACCAAGCAAACGCACAGTCCGTACATGTAAAAATACAGGTCGATGTTGCTCTCGAGCAATCTTTTCAGCTAACTTAGCTTTTTCATAGGTATCAACTAAGTTAAGACCATCACAATATAAATACTCAATCCCAGCACGATGTTGAAAATTAGCAGCAATCCATCCTGTAGGGGTTGACGTTGAAATGCCTATACCGTTGTCTTCACAAATAAATACGATCGGCATAGGTATCGATTGATAGGCAGTCCAGCCAGCACTATTAATCGCCCCTTGTGCAGTTGAGTGGTTAGCCGATGCGTCGCCAAAATTACAAATAATGACACCATCATTTTTCAGCTCCCCTTCATGGCCAAGTCGCTTTGCTAAGCCAATTGAAAATGCCGCCCCCATTGCTTTAGGTAAGTGCGAAGCAATAGTACTTGTTTGTGGAGGAATATTAAGTGCCTTAGAACCAAGCACTTTATGGCGTCCCCCTGAAATAGGATCTTCACTAGAAGCGGCAAAAGAAAGCAACATGTCATACAGCGGTGTTTGACCATCAACTTCTTTACTACGCTGCACGCAAAATGCACCGCTACGATAGTGTAAAAAAGCCATATCATCGGGTCTAAATGCTTTGGCATAAGCAGCATTTCCTTCATGCCCTGCACTGCCTATTGTATAAAAGCTCTGCCCTTTTTTCTGCATAACACGTGATTGCAAGTCTAAATGCCTGCTCATCACCTGTGTTTCGAATAAATCAATTACCTCTTCGTTAGTCAATCCGACTTCTTTAGGTGCTTTCTTACAACTCAGTTCGGGTAAATCACCACTTTCCACCCAACTGATAAAGTTTTCTTTAACTAACTGATTTCGATCCGCCACTAGCTTACTCCTATATTTGGTTTTCGTTTAGAAAAAAGCCTGTAGACCAGTCTGAGCTCGACCTAGAATAAGCGCATGCACATCATGAGTACCTTCATAAGTATTCACCGCTTCTAGGTTCATTACATGGCGAATAACATGGAATTCATCAGCTATACCGTTCCCACCATGCATATCACGTGCAACACGTGCTATATCAAGTGCTTTACCACAAGAGTTGCGCTTAATTAGCGAAATAGATTCAGTTGGTAAATTACCTTCATCCATCAACCTACCCGCTTGTAAACAAGTAAATAACCCGGTAGTAATTTCTGTTTGCATATCAGCAAGCTTTTTCTGTATCAACTGAGTTGCCGCTAATGGGCGACCAAATTGTTCGCGGTCAAGGGTATATTGACGAGCTGAATGCCAACAAAATTCTGCTGCACCTAACGCGCCCCAAGCAATGCCATAACGCGCCTTATTCAAACAGCTAAATGGCCCAGATAAGCCTTTGGCGTGAGGTAACATGTTATCTTCAGGCACGAAGACATTATCCATAACGATTTCACCGGTAATAGAGGCGCGTAACGAAAACTTACCTTCGATTTTCGGTGCAGATAAGCCTTCCATGCCTTTATCAAGAATAAAGCCCCTTATTACACCATCGAGCTTGGCCCATACGATAAACACATCAGCAACAGGTGAATTAGTAATCCACATTTTGTTACCAGTTATCCGGTACCCGCCATCTACTGCTTTAGCGTGAGTAGACAAACTCGCGGGATCAGAGCCTGAGTTTGGCTCAGTCAAACCAAAGCAACCAATAAACTCTCCTGTTGCTAGCTTAGGTAAGTACTTATCTTTTTGTGCTTCACTACCAAAGGTATAGATTGGGTGCATTACTAACGACGATTGAACACTCATCGCACTGCGATAGCCACTATCAACACGCTCCACTTCACGAGCAATTAAACCGTAAGCTACATGATTGACATTAGCACAACCATATTTTTCAGGAAGCGTACAACCAAGTAACCCCAGTTCACCTAACTCTCTCATAATCTCAACGTCAAATACCTCATCGCGATTAGCTTTTAGCACACGTGGCATTAGCTGTTCTTGACAATAGCTATGCGCACTATCGCGAATAATACGTTCTTCTTCGGTTAGTAGTGAATCGAGGTTTAATGGGTCTTGCCAGTTAAATTCTGGACGCTTGGCTGAAGTCATAGTTTTTCCATAATTTACAATAAAAGGTTAAAAACTATGCTAAAAGAGCTTAAACTAAAGATAAAATATAGTTTTTCTAGATTAACTATAGCTTTTACCTATACCACTAAAGATTTGCTTATGGACTTAAAGTCACTAAAATATTTCATTGCTGTATACGAAAACATGAGCTTTAGCGCTGCTGCAAAGCATTGTTATATTGCGCAACCATCGATTTCTTCTGCGGTAGCACAGCTTGAGTCTTTGCTATCGACAACACTATTTACTCGACATGCACGCGGTGTAAAACCGACAGCAGACGGCGAAAAACTCTATCCCTTGGCCAAAAAATTAATAGGCCAAGCTGGGGCTATTACTGCGTCGTTTAAAGAAACCCCTGAAAAACCTGAATTTCGCCTTGGCGTAACTCGTGGTCTAGGCGTTCAACGCATGAGTGCTTTATTGAAGGACTTTACAAGTACGGTGCCGAATATGGCATTAACTCTCGTACCACCGAATGCTGAATCAGACGCACGTATTATCACTAAAGAAGAGCTAGCGCTTAATGAAAGTTACTTGCCACTTTGGCAAGAGGATTATCTATTGGCTTTACCATACGATCACCCCTTGTCATTAAAAAGCTCATTGTCTTTAACTGATTTTCATCAACTTGCAATGATAAAACGTTCGCCATGCCAGGCTTGGCAACAATTAGAGGAGGTTCTTGCTCTTGCAGGCACAGCTCTAGATATTCGTGCACAAATAAGAACAATAGATTATGCACTTGGGCTAGTCAGTGCCGGCGTCGGCTGTGCAATTTTACCGGCTTACAAGGAGGTGTTAGCTCATAAAGACATTATTTTTAGGCCAATAGAAGAATTGCAACTAAGACGAGAAATTATTTTGGCATATCACGTTGAAAATGACATTTTCCAACAACTTAAACACTTGGTAAACGTACATAAATAACTGTAAACCAATCATTTATTCGTTAAATATAAATTTGTTATAAATTCGTGATAAATTCGTGAGCCCCTCGCGATAACTGTTTTCGATACTTAATTGACTTTAAAAAACAAACAAGTTCAATTGTAGAGGGAATAGTTATGAAAAAAATGAATTCAATTGCAAAGCTTACATTGCTAAGCACTTTATCGATAGGTGCACTAGCGTCAACCGCACATGCTCAAGATTTAGAAATCACTGTCACCAATTTAACTCAAGGCATCTATTTTACGCCGCTAGCAGTAAGTGCGCACACTAGTGAAATATCAATGTTCACCTTAGGGCAAGCTGCAAGTCCTGAACTACAAGCAATGGCAGAAGGTGGTGATATCTCAGGATTAGTCTCTCTATTATCCAATGCAGATGCCGATGTTGCTGAAAACCCAGCGGCTGGCTTATTAGCACCAGCTAATTCAACAACATTCGAGCTAACCAATAGTGACGGCAACGATTATTTGTCATTAACCGCCATGATGCTACCAACCAATGATGGGTTTGTCGGTTTAAACAGCTGGATGATCCCTGAGGAAGCGGGTACTTATACGGCTTTCCTTAATGCATATGATGCAGGCACCGAAGCTAACAATGAACTGGTTACTGAGGGCAGCGGCGCTCCTGGAGTTCTTGGTATTCCAGCCGCACCTGGTGGTATGGCAGGCACAGGTGGTACTGGTGTAACTACTGAAGAAAGCAATCAAACAATTCACATTCATCGCGGTAATTTAGGCGACGATAACGCAACAGGCGGATTAAGTGATGCAAATAATACTGTTCACCGTTGGTTAAACCCTGTAGCAAAAATAACTATCGTCGTTAAATAAGGAGGCCACAATGTATAAGCCAAATTCCTTAACAAACTCTGCTGCTAAAATTACTTTTGCAAGCATTACTATGCTACTTCTAGCAGGCTGTCCATTCGATGACGATGATGACAATGATACCGATGTCATTGAAATGCCTATGCCTGAACCTCCTGCAGAATATAGCTACCAAATTGAAGTAACCAACTTAACTAATGGTCAACCAATGTCGCCTGTTGCTGTTGTGCTTCATGGGGATGAACAACTCTGGCAAGTTGGCATGAGCTCAACAAATGCCTTGGAAATTCTTGCTGAAGGTGGTGACAATTCCTCGTTCACTTCACAAGAACAAGTATTAGCCGCCGCTAGTGGCGACGATATTTTGATGCCAGGGAATTCAACTACCATTTCGATAACCACTACCGATGAAATGGCCAACCATATTTCAATTGCCACTATGTTAGTGAATACAAATGACGCTTTCTCCGGTCTCACTGGATTAGATTTGTCATCTATGGCTGTCGATAGCAGTTTTAGCCGCAACATAGGCACTTATGATGCTGGTACTGAAGCCAATACAGAAGCAAGTGGTACGATACCGGGCCCCGCTGATGGTGGAACTGGATACAGCGACGTTCGAGATGACATTGATGTAGTTGCAATGCATGCAGGTGTAGTAACCGCAGACGATGGATTATCAAGCTCAGTGTTAAACCAAGCACATCGCTTTGATAACCCAACAATCAGGTTGACGATAACACGAACTAAGTAACGGGTTGGCCCTGGCCAACAAAGGCCAGGGATTATGACTGACAAGATATTAATAATAGAAGACGAGCAAGACATTGCTGAGTTAATCGCAGTTCATGTTCAAGAATTAGGGTTAACACCAAGTATTTGTCTTAGTGGCAAAAAGGGCTTGGAGTTAGCCCTTTCACAAGGTTTTCAGTTAATCATTTTAGATGTCATGTTACCTGACCTTAGCGGCTTAGATATTTGTCGCCAGCTAAGAGAAAGTAGCCCCTTGCAGGCAATTATTATGCTGACATCGCGTAGCTCAGAAACAGACCGAGTACTCGGTCTTGAGTTGGGAGCCGACGATTATTTAACGAAGCCTTTTAGTGTGAGAGAGCTTCAAGCAAGAATAAGAGTACAGCTACGCCGCGTACACAGTTTGCAAGGAATAGCTAAAACTAAAACGCCAGATGCGGTAACTTGTGTGGGTGAATTGATGGTGGATCATCAATGTCACAAAGTCACTTATTGTGACTCAGCAATAGAGCTTACCTCTACCGAGTTTGAGTTGCTAAGCTTCTTAGGAAAACATCCCGACCAGGTATTTTCTAGAAGCCAACTATTGGATTCTGTGTGGGGCTATCATCACAGCGGCTACGAACACACGGTAAATTCTCACATTAATCGGCTACGCAATAAATTAGAAAAAGACGTAACACAACCACAAATTATTCAGACGGTTTGGGGGGTGGGTTATAAGCTAAACTCCGCGGGAGTACATAGATGACATTGATTAAAAACTCACTTTACTTACGGTTAGCGATAACAGTTACGCTGACTTTTGTATTACTTGGTTATGTGTTCTATTGGTGGAGTAACTCACTAGCTCAACATTCACAATTCCAAGCCGAACAAAGGCTCCATATAGAGTTAGCTGAGCATTTGGCGCAAGATAACCCTTTATTACAAGACGGTGTTTACGACAAACCTGCGCTAGAAAACTTATTTCATACGTTAATGCTACTTGGGCCAGCATTTGAGTTTTATTTTCTTGACCCTAAAGGGAACATTCTTACTTATTCTGCTAAGCCGGAAAAAATAAAGCGCAAACGCGTAGACCTAATCCCAATAAATCAAATAATCGCAACACCTGAACAAGTACCTGTGTTTGGCGATGATCCCAGACATAATACTAGAACAAAAATATTCTCTGCAGCCCCTGTATACCAAGGCGAGACGCTACAAGGATACTTGTACGTTATTATTGGCGGCGAAATATATGATTCTATTTATAGCGCTGCAAAGGCGGATCAACAATTACTACGTAATATTGCATGGTTAGGTGGTAGTTTTGTGTTATTACTACTTTTACTTTTAGCATTATTTCGCAACTTCACTTCCCCTATTCGCTTATTGGTAAAGGATATTAATGCCATTCGAGCAGCAAACTTCGACCAATCAAAAGTTGATATTAACCATTGGAAAAAGAAAACAAATATCAGCGAAAGCAATGAAGTAGTGCAACTTGGTGATAATTTCTATGCCATGATTGAACAAATTAATAAGCAATTTCAACAACTCAAGCATAACGACAAAATTAGACGAGAATTGTTGGCACACCTATCACATGATCTACGCACTCCGTTGTCCGCAATGAAAGGATATGTAGAAACGTTATCTATTAAGAATGATGAATTAACTGCCAATGAGCGTCAACAATACATTAATACTGCATTGCGTAACGTTGAACAGCTTAAGCTACTAATTGATCAAATATTTGAATTAGCTCACTTAGAAGACGGCCAAGTGTCAGTCAATAACGAAACTTTCAACATTGGTGAATTACTGCATGACATCGTGGCAAAATTTACTATCACAGCACAACAAAAGTCAGTAAAGCTCCAATTGTCTCCTCAATACTGTGAGCGAATGGTTTTCTCTGACATCGCAAAATTAGAACGAATTTTAACTAACTTGATCGAGAATGCCTTACGACATACCGCACAAAATGGTGAAATCACGGTACAAATCACCAAAGTGAACGAAAAATTAAAAGTAAGTGTCGTTGATACCGGCTCGGGCATTCATCAAAAAGATCTCGCTTATATTTTTGATGCACGCTATCGAGCGAGTAACGCCATAGGTGAAAAAAATAAACACGCAGGGTTGGGGTTAGCTATTAGTAAACGCCTAAGTCAGATATTAAATAGTGAATTAAGCGTTTACAGTGAGCTAGGGAAAGGAAGTGAATTCTCACTTACTCTGTCCGCTGCCCAGTAACATACTTTCAATTTTTAACTATGTTTATGAAGGAGTTCGATAGCGTGTTCTTTATCGACTGCAGGGCTAAAGTAATACCCTTGAATCAGGTTACAACCGTAGTCATGCAGCCGCTCAAGCTGAGCTTGCTCTTCGACCCCTTCGGCAATAACTTTCATCTGCAACTTGCCAGCCAAATCTACTAAGGTTTGTATCAATAGACAGTGGCTATTATTGGTGAGTATTTTATCAACAAACGATTTATCAATTTTAAGGGTATCGGCAGGATACTCGATTAAGTTACTCAGCGATGAAAAGCCAGTACAAAAATCGTCTAAAGCGATTTTGATACCAGCTTCTCTTAATGTTGAAAGTGCCTCTTTAACATACTTATTCGATGACATAGCCACTGATTCTGTAATTTCAATCATGACATTTTGTGGTGGTATACCGGAGTTATTTATAGCGCCTTTAACCAACGACACTTGATCATTATCAGTTCTAAATTCATTGATTGAACGATTGATGCTGACACTAATATGATCATAACCTAATTCATGCATTTGTTTCAGGTCGGCACAAGCTTGTTCTAAAACAAACTGCCCAAGTGTTGAAATTAAACCAAACTCTTCGGCCATAGGAATAAACTCAGCTGGTGAAATAAAGCCAAATAAGTCATCAAACCATCGAACTAAGGCTTCAAACTTTTCAATTTTTTGGGTTTCAGCACAAATAATTGGTTGATAGTAAACCGTCAATTTTTGTTCTTCTAATGCGACTTTTAATTTATCTCTTAGTGCTAGCTTACGCAGATAAAGATTCTGCAATTCAGTATCATGAATACCAATTTTTGCACTTCCAGCAGTTTTTACTCGCAACATTGCATGATTTGCATTTCGTAAAATTTCCGTGGCATTAACACCACTTTCTGGATACTGTGCAAGACCAATACTGACACCAACATCTAATGATACTTTATCAATATTGAATGAAGTATTAAGTGCTTGTTGCACTTTGGCAGCCACCTTCTTTGACGCTTCAATATCATACTCAGGTAACACAACGGTAAATTCGTCACCACCGTAGCGACAAACAAAGTCATCATTATTAATGATATTAAGCAAGCGTCTACCTACAGCAACTAAAAGCTTGTCACCTAATTCATGACCATATATATCGTTAATCTCTTTAAAGCGATTAACGTCAATAAACAGCACCGTAAATGGCACTTGGAAACGTTCACCAAACATAACATGTTTATCTAACGTTTCGATAAAAGCACGACGATTCGCAAGGCCAGTAAGAGATTCTTTATTGGCATAAAATGTTAGTCGTTTTTCGGTTTCTTTCCATTGAGTAATATCACGAAATACCGCAACATAATTGGTGACAATTCCATGCTCGTCTTTTACTACACTGAGCGATAACTCCTCAGGAAAAATTTCACCGCTTTTACGTTTATTATAAAGCTCGCCTCGCCAAACCCCATAGTTTTCTAGGCAATGCCACATATTGCGATAAAACGATTTCTCATGCTTCCCTGATGAAAAAATAGATGGCTCTCTCCCGTACAGTTCACTTTTCCCATAGCCGGTTAGCTCTTCAAGTGCCCTATTCACCAAAATTATTTGATTGTTTCTGTCGGTGATCATTACGGCTTCAGAGGAGTGCTCAAAAACAATCCCTGATAACACCAGATCTCGATTTAACCGCTCGTGTTCGCTAATGTCTTGTACCGTTAATTGCACCACAACTTCATCGGTTAATTCATGCTTTCTAGCAACCCCCAAAACATTAAGGTACTTTTCTTGATTGTCCGGCGTATGAATTTTAAAGGTCGTGTTTATAGAGTCCGATGTACCTGTGCCCAATGATTTTATGTAATGTTCTATTTTTTCAATATCCCTTTCATCCACCATTCCTCTTAATTGCCCCATGGAAACAGGCTCACTAGATGCAACGCCAAACATAGCGTAAGCATAATCACTACCAATTAATAATTCTTTCGAAGGGTACCATTCTAATGTGCAAAGCTTGGCCAACTCTTCACCTAACGACATTTGAGAAATAAGTTGGCGTTGTTCCGATTCACTTATCTCGTATTTAAATTCGGCACCAATTAAGTATCCAACCTCTCTAAACCATGCTTTATCGCTATCTGCAATATCGATAGGGTGATCAAAAAGACAAACAAGAATTCCAACAGGCTTATCATTAAAAGAACGAATAGTGACAGCAACATAGCTATCAATACCCCAATCTACTAATGCAATATCATCTGGAAAGCACTCTTGAACGTCAGAGTTATAACAGCATGTCGATAATGAGTTTTTAGCTTCCGCACATGGTGTACCAGCCAAGTCGTACACAAAATTATCGCTAGCTATACCGTCCACTAAATGAAGAATTGTTTTAACACTATTGTCATCAATAAATTTACCAATAAAGCAATGCTTAGCGCGAAGTTTTTCATAAATGCTTTGCAAAGCGTGCGAGTAACGTTGTGTACTTCCTTGAATCGCAAAGAACTGTGCTAAATCATTTGTCATAGTTTCTCTTTCACCAAATCACTTTAATTGGCAACTAATTATTAATGTCTAAATTATTTGAATGTTCTACTCAAACCTTCAATGTCTTCAACGTTTCTAAATACGCTAACACTGATGTTTTCTACTTGTTGAGCAATGTCGGTATTGTCATGGGAAATACCACTGATGGTATGAACACTTTGCGTTATTTCATTGGCAACAACACTTTGCTCTTCGGCCGCGGTAGAAATCTGTGCTGTCACATCGCCTAGTTCATTCATCAAGCCTATAACTTCATCCATAGAGTTTTTTGCTTGAGCTGATTCTGAATTACACTGTTCAGCATTTTCTTTGCTTGCCAACATTAGTTGACTCCACGAGCTCAGTGTAGATTGTAAACCCTGAACAGAACCTCTAATTTGTTCCGTTGCTGATTGCGTTCGCCCAGCAAGAGTTCTCACTTCATCTGCAACAACAGCAAAACCACGCCCTTGCTCTCCAGCTCTCGCAGCTTCTATCGCAGCATTCAGTGCAAGTAAGTTAGTCTGATCGGCAATGCCTTCGATTTCGGCCATAATGTTGGCAATTTCATCAGCATCTGCCACCAACTTATTCGCTGTGCCAGCGGCATTTTCTACATCGTTAGCTAAGGTTTCTATTTTCGATTGACTTGAACTCACGACATTAATAGCTGTATCACAAGTTTCTTGTACATCTTTCACCTTATCATAGGCGTCTGTAGTATTTCGGCTAACTTCTTCTATTGTGCTACTCATTTGTGTGATCGCTGTAGCAAGCTGATCTAAATGGGAGCTCTCTTCCATAATGCCTTCAAAAGATTTGCTTGAAGAAGCTTGCAACTCCTCAGCTACGCCTTTTAAGTTGCGGCCAGAATCATTCCCTCTACCGAGGATGGTTCGTACTTTCGCCGCGAATATATGCCTTGGATAGTCAATAATGCCTATCAGCCCTTTACCACTTAGAATAAGTCTTGTTGGGCTGTCATATGCTTGTTGACTTTCGCTTACATATTTGGGCAGATTAATAAACTCTTCAGAAAAAATTCCAACAATAGCGACGATTAGCAGCATAGGCACCAAAGCTAACGCTATATTGCCAGACAACCAACTTGTTACCAATGCAGCCACAATTGTTGCAATTGCTGCTAACGATAGCTTTAACTGTCGATTAGCATGAAAATCAGTGACTGAATTACCGCCATTAATCGCATCATATAGCGATTGTGCCTTTTCTTTTTGCTCTTGCGTGGGTTTACAACGAACAGACTGATAACCAGTCACAACACCATTTTCATACAACGGCGTAACAAATGCGTCCACCCAGTAGTAGTCGCCATTTTTACAGCGATTTTTAACAAAGCCACGCCATGAATCACCGCGCTTTAATTTCTCCCATAAATCACCAAAAGCTGCTTTTGGCATATCAGGATGACGAACAATATTATGTGGTTTACCAAGCAATTCTTCTTGAGTAAAACCGGCGACTTTGCAAAAAACGTCATTTGCATAAGTAATTACACCGCGAGTATCAGTAATAGAGACAAGTTGCTCGGATTCAGGGAATAGTATTTCCTTACCGTTATTTGGCCTAATTTCCATATAAAGATTACTTAAATATATTTAATATAAATAATGACGCTCACGGTAACGAGTAAAGCTCTAGCATGCGCTAAGCTGCTAATTACGTGAACAAACAATTATTAGTTATTTTAGAACAAAATAAGGAGTTATGAGGAAAAAATTGTAAATATAAATTTTCAAACCATTGAAAAGAAAATAATTCTCTAGATAAGCAGCACCAATAGAATTGGCGCTATATCTCAAAATTATTTTATTTATTCAATTTTAAGCGATATTTTGATGAGGTAATTTAAACGACCTACCCGTAGCCTGCTCTTTGTATTCCGTGAGGAATTGCTCATCACTAAAACGCAGTTCTGTTACATCAAGTGTTGCACACATTGCTTTAAATGTATTTATATCCTGTTCACTAAATTGTGAATCATCGGCGTGTAATGTTCCGTCAAGAAAAGCAAAATCACCATTAATATTCATTTGAGCAATTGCTTTGTAGGGCTTTCCATAGCTATCAACTTTAAGTGCACGTACCATTTTTACTTCAAAAATCCAGTCGTCTATCCGCACACATCGAGAAATAGCATCGTTCATTGTTAGGGCCTATAAAAAGGCCGATTGCTGGTTGGGCGACAATCGGCAAGATGGGAAACATACAAGTTGGGCTGCGCCCGTTATATATTTATTTTTATATCTACTTTCGCTAAGTAATTTTTCAATTCCTGCTCACTGATCCCTTGATCAGCGTTAACATCAATTTCTTTAAACTGTTCTTTCAGTAACTTGTTATTTACTCCTAGCTCTTGTTGACTAATCAATCCATTTTTATCAGTATCAAGCGGTGTAAAAAGCACGTTAGTTTCTACAACTTCATCCGCCTTAACGACTTTTTCTTTCAAAGCTGCATCGTTTGCATTTACGGTTGTCGATGCTACCGCTGCAACGATTACAAATGCCGTCAACTCTAATAAACTGACTTTTTTCATATTTATTCCTTTTATTTTTGTGAATCGAAAATGATTGCTACACCATTCAGAAAATTAAACTGAGGTAATCTTCTGATTGTTATAGCTATTGCACAGTCCATACCAAAATCACAACCACTTGTTTTTTAATAACTTTATATTTATTGCCGAAATCCTAAAGGTTATTTTGTTGCCTACTAGCAACACTATTTATTTTTTTTCATTGATTTAATTAACAAATCAAATGACACTCTTAATTTTATCATTAAATAACATAGACTTAACCAAGTTAAACCTTACACCACTCACTGTCTCCATTTAGAGACAGTATTGATATTTGCTAGTAAATCACATACAAACGGCGTTGTTATTAATACAGGAAACTCGGCATGCGCTCATTTAGTGCTAGTTCATATCAATTAAAAAAAATGCTAAGCAATTTATCCGTAAAGCGTATGACCGTTTTAGGTTTTGCTTTGGTGATGACGCCGTTATTTGTAACTCTGCTTTATATGGCTGAGCAAACTAAGGCAATTTCAACAAAAGGCTCTGAATCAATTTTATCCGTATCTGAACTTATTGACGCCAATAGAGCGCTAAACCAATCACTGACTAGAATTGAAAGGTTTGCTAGTCAATATATTGTGTTAAAGGACCCTGAGTTATTAGAGCGCTTTAGCGTTGAACAGTTTAAGTTAGATAGCATAATTGATAAGCAACTAATGACATTCGGAGACATCGAGCTTAATCAAGAATTAACGAACCTAACCAACCAGTTAAGCTTCATTAGCCAACTGTTACCCGACTTGCCTGAAGAGTTTAATGAACTGATTGAAGTTGAAAAGCATTTTAAATCAATCAATACACATAATAATAAGATTCGCCAAAGGACGAACCTGTTAATTCAGGAAGCCGCTATTGATATTCGTAATCAAGCAAATAATGTCGATGAGGTAATTTTAAAGTCATTACTAATTGTGCCTATTTCCATGGCTATTGCCGCAATTTTTATTCATTTAATTACCGCACCGCTTAAAAGGCTGATCACAAACATTAAAAGGTTAGAGCAAGGTAAGTTTGAGCAAGAAATAAATTCTACTGGGTCATCCGAAGTAAGAGAAATTGCATTGGCTCTTGATACCATGCGCAGTCGTTTACACGCCTTAGAGCTTCAAAAGTCTAGTTTTATTCGACACATATCACACGAACTAAAGACACCGCTCGCGGCTATCAGGGAAGGGAGTTCTTTACTAAGCGACCATAGTTTAGGCGCACTAAATAATGGGCAACAAGAAGTTAGCGACATTATCGTTGGCAATGTCAATCGTTTGCAGCAGCTCATTGAAGACTTGTTGTCATTTAATGTGGTGCTTGACTCTAGTAGCTTACAAGATGCTGAAAAAGTGTATATTGCACCACTCATAGAAAACATTGTCGAACAGCACAAACTAGAAATTAACCGTAAGAATATTATTACCGAGCTTGTCATGGGTAGCGGCTATATATTATGCAATCGTAAGCAGCTAACGGTAATTATCGAAAACCTGCTATCGAATGCGATAAAATTCCAAGAACAGAACGGAAAAATAACCATCTCGGCCTCTATCAACAACCTTCGGCTAACTATAGCAGTTCAAGATACAGGACTTGGCATTTCAGACAACGAATTACCTTTAATTTTTGATGCGTTCTACCAAGGCCAAAGCAATCTAGATAATACGATTAAAAGTAGTGGTTTAGGATTAACTATAGTGAAAGAGCTGGTGATGCGATTAAATGGCTCAATAGACGTTAGCAGCAACTTACCTAAATCAGGTAACACCAATAAAGGTACTATATTCACAGTAACTTTACCTAAAGCTTTTACAGCGGAGTCTTCTTCATGAATAATTTTTTTATCGTCGCATTATGCTGTTGCTTGACCCTATCTGGCTGTAGCCAAATGTTTAGCCAGCATCAAAGATCAAGTAGCGCGACGTTAAAGCCTAACTTAGGCCAATATTATCAATGGATAAAGTCGCTAGAAGCTGAACAGCTCAATAGTGAAATCATACTTCAACAACAACGAAAAGCTGATGGTATTGAAAATGCAAAGCTCTATTTATTGATGCTTCATAGTCTACCGTCAGCTAATATTTTTAATCCATATACTGCGAAATCTATGCTCAATGATGGCGCATTCAATCAATACATTTACTCGACAGTTTCTTCAGAAGATTTAGCACTGATCACTTTATTGCGAGATCAGCTCAATCAACAGCTTTTACTTATTCAAGAGCACAAACAATTGATAGATAAAAATAATCAAGTAATTGCCAAAACTAACTTGCAACTTGCTATGCACCAAAAAGCCATTGCTCAATTGAATCAAAAAATAGCGCAGTTAAAAGCTATAGAAACACAACTAAGCAATCGAGAGGGTCAATAATGACTGACTTTTCAGATGTTAAAGCCACCAAACGCATTATTGTTGTTGACGATGATCCTAGCTTATTAAGATTGTTGAGTATTCGACTCACCGCCGCAGGTTACCAAGTAGAGTCTGCAGAGAACGCTAAAATAGCACTTGGCATGTTAACCAGCTTTGAACCCGATATGGTGATCAGTGATTTACGAATGGAAGGCATGGACGGCTTTGCACTATTTGAGCAAATACGTCGTCAGAAACCAAATCTTCCAGTCGTTATCATGACCGCACATGGCACAATTCCTGATGCAATAAATGCAACTAAACAGGGAGTATTTAGTTTTTTAACTAAGCCTTTTGAAAGTCAGCAGCTACTCGAGACAGTTGAACAAGCGCTAAGGTTACAGCCTAGTGGAGTGCAATCAAATCAAGACGAACAATGGCGTGAGAACATCATTACTCGAAGTTCAAAAATGGAGCAACTATTACAACAAGCTAAGCAAGTAGCTCAAAGCGACTTTAGCTTATTAATCCACAGCCAAAGTGGCACAGGTAAAGAGTTATTAGCCAAAGCCATACACCAAGCAAGTCCTCGACATCAACAATCATTTACCGCAATTAATTGCGCGGCAATTCCGGAAGCATTACTTGAATCAGAACTTTTTGGTCATGTTAAAGGGGCCTTTACTGGTGCTAATGCTCGTCATATAGGTTTATTTGAAGCAAGTGACGGAGGCACGTTATTTTTAGATGAAATTGGCGATATGCCATTGAGTTTTCAAGTAAAGCTATTAAGAGCCTTGCAAGAAAAAGAAGTACGCCCAGTCGGCAGTACTACGTCCATAAAAATTGATGTTAGAGTGATTTCAGCGACTCATAAGAACTTAAGAAAATCGATTTTAGAGGGCAAATTTAGAGAAGATTTATACTATCGATTAAACGTAATTGAATTAGAATTACCGCCGCTTGCTGGACGTAGAGAAGATATCCCATTGTTAGCTCAATACTTCTTAACGCAGCGAAAAGAGCTGGGTGGCTACCAACATATCAATGGTTTTGCTCAAGAAGCGATGGAGCTACTTATTTCAGCACCTTGGCCTGGCAATATTAGGCAACTTGAGAATGTGATAGAACAAAGTATTGCCTTATCCACCGAGCCATTTATTACAGAAAGCATAGTCAATAATGCGCTTCGCAATAAACCAAGCGAACTGCCGTCATACCAAGATGCAAAAGATCAGTTTGAACGAGACTACCTGAGTAAATTACTAAAGCTGACTAATGGCAACGTCACCAAAGCAGCTAAAATTGCTCAACGAAATCGTACTGAATTTTACAAGCTGCTTAATCGTCACCATCTAACACCTGAGGCATTTAGGGATTAATTGGACTTAGCTTAAAAACAAACCTTAGTTAGAAATAACTCTTTATCGTTAACTCTAATTTATCTTTATTGATAGGTTTGGCTAAGTAGTCATTCATACCTGCGGCAATACATTTTTCTCTATCACCAGCCATAGCATTGGCGGTCATCGCAATAATAATCATATCTTTGTGCTGCTTGCCACCATCACCAGCTCGTATGCCTTTAGTAGCTTCATAGCCGTCCATTTCAGGCATCTGAATATCCATTAACACTAAGTCATAACACTGTTGAGCATTAGATAACTGGGACAATGCTTCAATACCATTACTGGCAATATCGCAATTCAAACCAATTTTATTAAGTACCCCTTTCGCAACCATTTGATTGATTCGGTTGTCCTCGACCAATAACACTTTGAGCTGACTGTTATCGATTGTTTCTGCATTTTTTACTATTTGAGAAACTGAAGAACCTTCGGCATAGCTAGACTCATTAATCTCGTTAATATAGTGGTGTGTAACTAATGGATTTGCGCGCTCCAATGCTTGACCATCATCGGCAATAATATGTAGCGCAGCCAATAAATCAGAGGTAGTTGCAGGTTTAGGAAAGTAACCGCTAAAACCCATTTTAGCATAACGTTTTGCATCCCCTTTAGTTTGCATCGACGTCATCATTATAAGTTTTATGTTAGCTAATTGGGGGACCTGTTTTAAATTTGCTGCCAATTGCTCCCCATCCATATTAGGCATTTGCATATCCAATATGCCAATATCAATCACCCTACCTTTAGCAATGGATTCTTTGCATAACTCGAGTGCATCTTGACCATTATTGGCTTTTATTACATTGGCGCCCCAATTTGTTAATTGTTTTACCAGTACTTCGCAATTGGTTGCGTTGTCATCTGCTACTAAAATATTCAATGTTGAAATATCAACTTTAGGCATTTGGGATGGCAATTGTGCGGTTTTACCAACTCGTATATCACAAACGAATTGGCTTCCTTCGCCAACATCACTGATTACCGTTACGTCACCCGCCATTCGCTGACATAACTTTTTCACAATAGCGAGCCCTAACCCTGTACCACCATAATGGCGCGTAGTCGATGAATCCACCTGACTAAAGCTCTCAAACAATAAACTTTGCTTGTCTTTTGCAATACCAATACCTGTATCTTTTACTTTTAACTTAAGTCGCCAATGGCTTTCATCTTCAGGTATTAACATGGCGGTTATAACCACTTCGCCATGATGTGTAAATTTAATGGAATTACTTATTAAATTGGTTAATATTTGCCTTATACGGCTAGGATCTCCCTCCACAAAAGCATCTGAAAGTCCCACTGTATCTAATATAAGTTCGAGCCCTTTAGATTGAGCTTGAGTAGCTAAAGATTCTGCCAACTCACCCATCATTTTACGTAAATCAAACGGGATAGTTTCTAAATTTAGTTTATCGGCATCAATCTTAGAAAAGTCTAAAATATCGTTTATCAGATGAAGCAGTGAGTGAGCACTACTTTGAGCAATAGAAACACGATGATGTTGCTCTTTATTTAATTCGCTATCATCAAGTAACTCCAACATACCAATAACACCATTCATTGGCGTTCTAATTTCATGGCTCATGCTAGCAAGAAATTCATTTTTGGCTTTAGCAGCAGCTTCTGCTTCAAACTTAGCGGTTGTCAGTGCAATTTCATTTTCTACACGATCGGTTACATCGTAGTTTACACCGATCATATTAGTGACTCGACCTTGATCGTCTTGCTTATTAATTGCCGAAGCTTTGATATACCGAACTTCCCCATTTGGCCAAATAATTCTAAATTGCGTATCAAATTTACTGGTATTATTTATTGCTTGTTGTAATAGCTTTACGGATTGTTCTTTATCATCTGGATGTAGGCCATTTTCCCATGCTTCATAAGCCCCCGAAAATTTATCAGGCTCAACACCATAAAGCCTAAACATCCAGTCATCCCAGCTTAATTCATTGGTGATAACATTTAAGTCCCATACACCTATGCCAGCTGAATCGGCGGCTAACGCCATACGTCGATTTTTATCTTCAATTTCAGTTTCAGCTTGTTTCGATTCACTAATATCAAGATGGGTACCGATCATACGTTTTGGTCGACCATCATCGTGCCACTCAACGACTTTACCGGTATCAAGTACCCAAACCCAATGTCCGGACTTGTGTCGCATACGGGATTCACATGTATAGTTTTCAGTCTCACCTTGCCAATGACGATTAAGTTGTTGCTCAGAGTGAGCTAAGTCATCTGGGTGTGCTAAAGACATCCAAGTATCGATGTTTACAGGTTGCAGTTCATTTAGGCTATAACCGACAATATTTGCCCAGCGTTCATTAAATACGGTTTTACCTGTTTCGATTTCCCAGTCCCAAATGCCAACGCCGGTCGATTGCATAACAAACGCTAATCTATCGTTACTTTCTGCGAGTTTTTTCTGTGAATTCACTCGTTCGGTTATATCTTGAAATGAGCCAAATAACCGCACGCATTCACCGTCTTTAAATTCTGCCTCTCCTTTAGCAGCAACCCAAATAGCGTTGCCTTTTGCGGTCACTAATTCGAGCTCTTCATGGTAGGCAAGTCCAGTTGCAATAGATTCTTCAACTAGCTTTGAAATACGTTCCCGATTATAGCCTTCTTTGTAAAAATTAATCGCAGTATCAAGTTGTGGACAATAATCTTCCGGAACCTCATGAATTTGCTTAGTCATTGACGACCAAGTAACCTTTCCAGTTATTAAATCAACCTCCCAAGCACCAATTTTGGCTAATTGACTCATTTGCTCCATTAATTGGCGTTGTCCCACTAACATTTCACGCTGCTGTTTACGCATAAACTCGTAACCAATCCACTGAGCAATAAGTTGGATAAGTTCTAAATCGCTATCGGTAAATGGTCTTGGGTAGGCGTCTGGGCTCGAAAAATTTAATGTGCCGAATCGTTTACCATCAACAATCAGAGGGGTACCAATATAACTTTCTAGTCCAAAGCCTTGATAACAAGGATGGTTAGCAATGTTACTTTCGCCAGCATGGTCGTAGGCTATTGGGCCGTCAGCAGCTAATGTATGACAGCAATATGTATTGCCCAATTCAAAATTATCGCCTGCAGAAACTTCGTTATTAGGTGTACATGCGTGTAATACAGAATAATTTTCGCCTCTTATCTCACTTACTAAGCCAATAGGTAAATGGAATAATTCACAGCCAAAAGCCAACAATCGATTTATCTTTTCATCAAGCGGAATATTAGGGTCTGCGCTGACATCATGTAATTGTTTAAGCGCGATTTCCGTAAGCTTTTGTTCGGTTATATCATTTTGAATAATAATGAAATTATCTTTGTTGCTTTCTGAGTTTTTCAACGGAACTATGGTTGTAGTAAACCAATGCAAACGGCCATTTTTAGCTTTATTACACGACTCACCTCGCCAAACTTGTTTATCAGCCAATGTATTGGCAATGGTTTGATAAAATGACTTTTCATGTACCGAACTTTTTAGCAAATCGAGTTTTTGACCTAATATTTCACCTTTTTTATAGCCATACACCTGCCTGAATTTTTTATTATAAAAAACCAAGTTTCTATCGCTATCGATTTGTATCACTATCGAGTGTTTATTAATCGCAAATTGAAAATCAGCGACTCGATCACGCTCTTTAGCTAACTTATCATAAGTGGTTATCAGCCAACCTTTCATCGGCTTAAAGACAACAAAAGCAATCAGTACTAACGAAAATAGGGTAATAACCAACGTAAATAGCGCGATGTTTTTAATTATGACTATTTGTTGATTCGCCCCCTGTTCAAACAAGGAAACGACTTCATCTAAGTCTGCGAGTATCTGCTCGGTATGGATAGAGAAAAACATATCTTGATCACGCAAACTCGTTCGTTTGTCTTGAGCAAGGAGTTGAGCAGTGTCGGTATATAATTTTACTCGTTGATTAAGCGCACCTAGACCAAAATACTTTTCATTAATTTTTTCAGCAGCACTTGGCTCGAAATTTTCTAATTGTTTAACTAGAAGCGCTTGGTTCTTTGACATTTTATTTGCAGCAAGTTGTAAGCGCTTTTTAACTTCACTTTCAGATAGTCCTTGATGGTTCTCAGTAAGTAAGGCGGTAGACAATAAGCTGACTTTCTGAGAAAGCATTCGCTGCTCACCAGCAACATTAATGATGTTAGCGTTAAGTTGTTGATAGCTATATTGGTGATTTAGCGCAAAATATGCACTTAAAACAAGAACACCAATTGCTAACAAAGCCAATGTATAGCGTTTGCTATAACCAGCAATTAACGATTCAGTATTAAACATTAAGCCGACCTTGTTCGTACTACTTTTGATGCTCGTTAACGTAAGTAGCTAACGTAACCATAACAAAGTAAACGATTATTTTAATTAAGACTAACTATTGCACTAATCATAATTTCTCGCCAGCGCCAAGTCACTACTTATGTACTACTTCTATAGATTTAATCTTCTAACAACAGCGTGATTTCCTGCTGAAATTTCTGTTGTTTTTCGCTATTGAAACCAACATGAGTTGCAATTAGCTGCCCTTGCCGATCAAACAACATACTACTTGGCATGCCTGGTAGTTTGAACTTTCGAGCAATGTAGCCCTTTGCATCATAAATCACAGGAAATGAGGCAGGAAACTCTGCTAAAAACTGAGTAGCGTTGTCTTTATCAGCATCAAGGTTTACAGAAACCACCTGTAAACCACGGTCTTGATATTTCTCGACCATGTTGTTCAACCAAGGGAAAGACTGTCTGCACGGAATACACCAAGATGCCCAAAAGTCGACGTAAACAACCTTACCTTGCTGCTTCGTTATAAATTGCGTTAGTTCAGCAACTTTTTGTTTTCTTTCATCGGCGAATGTAACTGTTGATAACCCGAATATTAGACAAACCAACCACACTAATTTCAATTTTTTTCCTTTGTAAATAATATCTTTTATTTCAGTATTAATACTGACCTATCATAACTCTGTTCCGACCACTTCGTTTAGCCATATACATAGCTTCATCTGCCGTTTTTATCGCTAATTCAATACCGTACTCTATATTGACTTCCACCAAACCGATACTTGCTGAAATACTAAAAGACGTATCATTAACTGTTATTTTCTCAGATGCTATATCACTGACTAGTCGTTCTCCAACTAATTTCGCTGTGCTCAAACCCTCTGTTACTAATAGCGCAAATTCTTCGCCACCTAACCGCCCAAATACATCAGTTTCTCTTACTCGCCTGTTTACAATCTCTGTGAAAGTGCATAATGCCTGATCGCCAGCACCATGCCCCATCGAGTCATTGATTTGTTTAAAGTGGTCAAGATCTATAACAAACAAACAGCAACGTTGTTGACTACGTTGTGCCAACTTAAGGCGTTCTTCTGCTCGCTCAAAGAAACTTCGACGGTTATGAATACCTGTCAACGGATCTTTTCGAGCCTCTTGCTCAGCGATAGATTTAGCTTGTTCTAACTCCATAGTACGCGCTTTTACTTCCATTTCTAATAAGGCTTTAGATTGCTCCAAGTGCGCTTGATATGATGCTTTGGCCGCATTTTTCTCTTTACGTAATCTGTTCACCATCATCGACATCGCAAACATTATTGTTAACATTTCTAAAAGCGAAGCGGCTGGCGGCCAATAATAATTTATAAAATTATGCTCAACGACTCCCAAATCACGCAGTGCTTGAATAATGAGGCCAATTACAAGGAATGACCAAGCAATAGAATAAATACCCGCCTCTTTTGACCCCTGTCGCCACCTAGCAAAGCCAACACCGATTAATACTGGGTATAATAGTAAAGCGACAGTAATCGTAATAATCGCGATAACTTTAATTTGAAACAATGCACTTATAAGCAACAACAAGGCATTGGCTAACATTAACAAAAGTACTTTATCTAATTTAGGAGTAAATTGTTTAGATTTTAAAAAGGCACGTGAAAATAGTAAGCCACAAATAATGGTAATTGCGCCGCTAGTTGACATTAAACTCCAATGAAAGTTTTCCCTCAAAATATATTGATGAGTAAAACCTAATATGGTTGCCCAACAGGTAATCTTAGAAAAAGCATAAATACTGTAATAATAAAATACTTCTTGTCGAGTAACGACACCTGCAACCAAAGCAAATAGCGACATGAGAAAGAAAGAACCAAATAAGAAGCTAATAAAACTAGCTTCCCCAGTCTGCGCTTCATAAAAGTTATCAGCAGTCCAAATTCGCATGCTTGGATAGGTAAAGCCAGCTTCGTCTGAACCAAAGCGAACCAGTATTTCTTGTGTTTCGTTAGCAGAAAAATTTAGCGGTAATGTGAAGCGATGACTCCGCACCGGTCGATGTATAAATGGTTTAGTTAATGAAAGTTGGTGTACTAGCTGATATTTTCCACTAAGTTTATCTTTGATATACAGGTCAATGTGAATAATTTGATGGTCAATATACTCCAAGAAAATATCATTTGGGATACTAAAAGTGTTTGTGATAACAATAGACGACCAAAAAGCACCTTTTTTAAGACCTGTAGAGCCGGCTGAACTTAACGGTTTAAATTGGCCTTCATTAAGCAATTGAGCAACTTCAACAAGAGATAATGCATTGGTAGCATCATGATACACCGCTTGCTGGCCAGTTCTTTTGAGACCTTGTTCATTGCCACCTACTTCAATAGCATTTTGTGCATACAAAGGAAGCGAAAAAAAAATGCATATTATCCAAATTGCCCACAACTTAACTTTAGACATTATCAACCATCACTTATAGATAAATGCTTATCGAACATTTTGTTCTGACCTTAACTTAATGTTAAGCATAACATATGCTTTAAGTCATTGAAGATTTTGGTATACGTAATGAACAATTGATGTGTTTTAATGGGTATTAACTGCCAAAAAAGGCGCCTAAGCGCCTTTTAATGGAAGTACAGAAACGTTTATTTTGGGCTTTGTACTTTACCATGACCGTAAACATCATCACGGCCAGACTTACCCATATCTAGTGCTAAACTGCGCAATTCACGCTCTACAGCAGATGGTTTCATATCGCCACCATTCGCACCAATAATTAATGCAGCTACACCTGCAGCATGAGGGGCAGACATAGATGTACCTACTGACCAGTACCAGCCACCATTACCTGTACTGAAAACAAAGTCAAAGGCATAACATACATTGCTAACGCCAGCGACAGTACATACATCAGTACCACCTGGCATAAATGCACTAGTATAGTCACCACCTGGTGCACCAAAGTCGATTTCAGATTGACCATAGTTAGAATAAATAGCTAAATGATCAGTAAAGGTATTTGGATCAGTCGCCCACATACGAGGACCTAATGCCGAAATTGAATTTACCGCAGGAAGACCCGCTGGTAACTTGATCAGACTATCGGTGTGATCCATATCAGTCGCTTCATTACCTGCTGAAGCAATCAACGTTACACCATTTTTCTTCGCATAATTTGCAGCTTTTGCGTAAGTATTAATAAAATGCGCAATGCCATCTTTACCACCTACAGTAAACTTAATATCGTCAGATGTATCGTAAGGCGTATCATTTACATCGTATAAACCATTACGTCGAATTCCAAGACCTAAGCTCATATTTGCTACATCAGCACCAATATTTGCCGCGTAAACCATAGCAGCCATAGTACCGTATGAGCTACCTGAACCTGTGTCAGCAGATAACGCCTTTAAAATAACTAATTCAGCCTCAGGAGCAACACCAATAGTACCAAACCCATTGTCAGCCGCAGCAATAGTTCCTGCAGTATGAGAACCATGGTTTCCTACATCAGTACCTGCATAATCCCATGCCTCACCTGGCACAAACGATGCACTTAAACCAAAATTAATATTAGGTGCTAAATCTGGATGAGTAGCATCTGCACCTGAATCTATTACGGCCACACGAACGCCTGCACCTCGATTGCCTGCATTCCATGCTTCAACCGCACCAACGGCTTTATGACCCCATTGAAGATCAAAAAAGAAATCGTCATCACCACTTGCAGGAGGGTTAGCGAAATCTTCAGCAGTTACTACAAGGTTCGCATCTGCAGGTAAGTTTTCTATTTTAGGAGTAAAAGCCGTTGCATCAGGCACTAGAGTTAAACCGGAGTTCTCTGCTTCTGCCACTGTCGAGAAAGCCACCTGACAGACGCCAATCTCTTCAATACAATCAACTAAGGTACCACCTGATTTTGCCACTTCTGAAGCAACTTTAGCTTCATTGAATTTACCGTTAACATCTAAAATAAAGTTAGTTGGCTTAGCGCTTACCGTAGCTGATACCGCTAGCGCTAATGAGGAAATTAATAGTGTTTTTTTCATTGTTATGCTTTTTCCTATTGTTTTATCAGCACCACTAATCGAACCCAAAAAAGTAATAACGTAGATACATCTGTCTACTTTTCGACTACTTATTCAATTATCAACGCTTAGATTTATTTATAATTTTTGTATATGAAAAAGTAAGTATTTTCTTATTGTTCAGAAAATCAACTTAACAAATTAGTAACATTTGATTCACCTACAATCAACACCTGCTTGGTCTTACCAGCACATGAGCATACTAATTAAAAAATCAAAATTAAGGCTAAGCCGCTGTTTAAAATAGCATTTAAAAAAAAGCTGAAAGCTTTCCAATATATTTTTATTTCTAACTTTATTAATTGACCAAAGCGATATTACTAGCATTGATAATAAACAAAATCAGCAAAGTTAAGTTGCATACTAAATACAATAGTATAAATTGTGATAATCAAAAAATTAGAAAGCCATAAATATGCTGCATACTAAAATTGACCTTAATTTATTTATCGTACTTCAATCGGTATACGACCTTGGCTCAATAACCTTAGCAGCAAAAAAGCTTCATTTAACCCAACCTGCCGTTAGCCATGCGATTGCTCGTTTACGAGATAAGTTCAATGATCCTTTGTTTGTCAGACATGGGCGAAAAATGGTGCCAACCGAGTTATGTCAACGCATCATGCCAAGCATTCATCTATCATTACAAGGGCTGCATGAAACGCTTAGCCCTGTTTCTGAATTTGATATACACCAACATGATCGACTTATTCGTTTGGGCTTAAGAGATATTTTAGAGTCAATATTTTTTCCACCATTAATGACCGATTTAGTCAAAAATACACCAAACATTCGCATCAATAGTGAGCAAATAAAACGAGCAGAAATGGAATCTGCTTTGAATGACCAAAGTTTAGATATAGTGATTGACGTATTAACGCCAACTAGCAGCAAAATTAATAGCCAGTTGATTTGTAATGAGCATTTTTCATTAATTTGCCGACCTGGGCACCCAATACTAGAAAAGCTATCGTTAGCTGAATATGTGAAATACCCGCACGCGATAGTCTCGCTGAAAGATTCTATGGTGAATAATGTTGATATGGCGCTTGCTAAACACGGCTGTGCAAGAGATGTTGTGCTGCGTTGTGAACACTATTTCGCTGCAGCAAGTGTCGTTTGTCAATGCGACATGTTGCTGACCATGCCTAATGCCTACGCCAATATTTTAAAAGATAAACTACCTGTTGAAATTACTACGCTACCGTTTGATGTGCCTCATATGCCTGTACACATGTACTGGCATAAACAAGTAGAGCAAGATCCTGTTAATAATTGGCTTAGAGAAAAGCTACTTGCTATTGCAAAGCAGCTTTTTCCTAACAATTGAGATTGAACTTGTTACTTAACGACAGCCAAACACTCTACTTCAACTAAAGAACCGAGTGCTAGCTCAGAAACAGCAAAGGCACTTCGTGCAGGGTAAGGCGCTTTAAAATATTGTTTGTAAATTTTATTAAACTGCCCAAAATCCTTAATGTCCGTTAACATTACCATGCATTTAATGACATTTGACATGTCGTAGCCGTATTTTTCTAGCGTCGTTTGAATATTCTTTAAAGTTTGATGGGCTTCACTATTAAAGCCACCTTCAGCCAATTTACCGGTTTTTGGGTTTATGCCGATTTTTCCAGACAAATATAAAGTATTGCCAACTTTTACGGCTTCCGAAAATGGTAAGGTACTTTTGCTATTTTTGTCGTTTAAGTATTCAACGTTTACTTGCTCTGCAGCGACTGAAGAGCCTGTGGCGACAGCCAGAAGTACAATGACGACTTTAGCCAGAGATATTATTATTTTCATTATGATTTCCAATAGTTTTTCAAATTTATATATTAGTGATGCCTATGCCATTAAGGAATTGTTGTAAATGCTTTAATCGCTTTTATTGATGGAATCCAACTCAACTTAGAGCGACACCATATCTGTGCTTTAGGTGGTAAATTTGATTGCTGATCAACCGTGCCTAATCGAATTCCATAGACTTTGGGGCCAGCCTCTACACTGGTTGCATAAATTGCTGAACCGCAATTTCCACAAAAACCTTGAGCACGTTGATTACCGCTATCAGCCGTTTTGACATACTCCTTAACTTGTCCTCGAGTAATTTCTAAACCATCTAGCTTAGACACAACCACCGTTCGAAAAGCACTGCCTGACAAGCGCTGGCAATCAGTACAATGACAAATCATCACCTTGTCTGAATCTACTTCTGCTTGATATTGAATTTCACCGCAATGACAGCCTCCTGTAATATTCATCATTTTTCCTTATTGCGCAGGTAAATCAAAAGCGATTAACACACAGTCTTCATCACTAATATTCTTATAAGAATGAACCGTTGTTGCATCTTCCACCAAAGAATCACCAGCTTTCAACTCCCGCTGTGATGAACCGCGATACTCCACAATTACGCCCGATTCTACATAAACAATGCCGGGACGCTTACTATGTTCATGTTCACCAATTTTGGCACCTGCTGGAACAACAATACGCCTTGCTCGTATATCGAAACCTGCCATAACGGGCACTTGCTTAGCTAAAGCAAAGCGCGCTAATGGCTGAACTTCTATATTTCCTTCAAGTACACTTTTAGCATGAATGGGTAACACCAGCATAGATAAGACACTTATTATCAAACCCGCTTTAAACAGTATAAATAACTTAATCATACTTCCTCCTTAACACCTGATTAGCCGATAAATTTCCACCACAAATAGAACACACTAAATAAGGTTAATAATGCCAAGCTAATTAAGGTGTATACCTTAAATATTCCTTGGGGCTTTTCTGATTCATCAATCTCAGATTTCATCATTACTTGATAGTTAAGCCAGCCATATATTGGTGCACTGACAAATGATACTGTCGTTACAAAATCCAAAAGAATCGTAATGTTGCGAGAAAAATAGGTAATTATCCACCAACTGCCCAATGCTAAAACAAGTAAAGTGACTATATAGGCGGCATTTGCTTTTGCTTCGTTAGTTTCTGAGCGAACCAAAGTAAATGCTCTCCTCCAAACTTGAGGAAAGCCGTCAGCCACAGCAAATGTAGTGGAGAACAATGCAACAAACGTAATTATCGCCATTAACAACCAACTCCAGTCACCCAGTGCTTTGGTATAAACACCGATCAGTTGCCCGGCAAAAGCGGCCGCAGAATTAGCAAAACTAATTCCTTCTCCAAACATCAGCATAGCACCAAGAGAAACAAAAATTAGAGCTAAAATTAAGCTTGTTACATAACCAATATTAAAATCGATACAGGCGTTATTAGCGGCTTCTTTACTTGGCTTATCGACACGAGAAAGGGTCCACAATGAATGCCAAACTGACACTTCTATCGCTGTTGGCATCCAACCTACCAATGCGACAATAAACGCTATACTTGCGCCAGTTGTTAGAGAAATGATAGGCGCATCACCAGAGGGGGTTAGCCCTAATCGCCCTACTGCGGCAAACCACGCGATAATGCTACAAATCGCAAGCGCTAACATCATCCACTTTAATAAATTATTTAGTAATTTGTAGTGCCCAATAATTAACACTGTACACACAACCAAGAGAATAAGCCCTGCCCAACCTGAGAGCGAAAGCAAGTCACCAAATAAATTCATTGCCAGTGCGGATGTCACTATAGTTACGCCCGCTTGAACAAAGAACATGGTGATTAAGGTTAGCGATAGGAATAGATAAAATGCGTAATTACCTACCGATTTGTAGCCATCTAACAAACTTTTTCCAGTTAGCCCTGCATATTTAGGACCGAATAAGAAAAAGGGATATTTAATAACATGCGCCAGCAAAATAAAGCCAATTAATGCAAAACCATAGTCAGCGCCAGCTCTGGTGGATTGCACAATATGAGACACACCAATACTGGTTGCCGCCCAGACAATTCCAGGACCTAATAGTTGAAATATTTTTTGAATGTTGATTTGAAGGTTCATTATGAACTTCCTAAATTACCAGCCATCACAACATAGGCGACATAAAAGCCCATTAGCACTAGGAAAGGAGAAGGTGTAATGCTATAGGTACTTTTATATCGCAATGTTCATTAAGATGAACGTAAAAACGAACGTTTATACAACTATTGATTACTTCGCTTGTGCCATGTAATCAAGTGCTAAGTTGGTTAATGCAGCCGTACCTGTTTTAAATGACGACTCATCGGCAAAAAAGTAAGGTGAATGGTTACTCGCGACTTTACGAGGGTCTTTATCTCTAGGTGTAGCTCCTAAGAAAACAAATAAACCAGGTACTTCCATCGCGTAAAATGAAAAGTCTTCTGCACCAGTAATTTTTGGCATTTCTAAGACATTGTTCTCACCAGCTGTACTTTGTAGCGTAGGCAACATTTGTGCAGTAAGTTTAGGGTTGTTAACAGTTACCGGATAACCTTCAAATATTTCAACATCAGCGGTAGCGCCATTGGCTTTTGCAACATGTGTTGCTGTAGTTTTGATTTTTTCAAATATTTGTTGGCGGTTGTCCATATCAAAATTGCGTATGGTGCCAACCATTTCAACTTTTTCAGGAATAATATTATTACGTACACCACCCGCAATTTTGCCAAACGAGACAATGGCAGGCTCTTTAGTGATGTTGATTTGACGGCTAACGATATGGTTCACACCGCTAACCACTTGCGCAGCAGTAGCTATTGGATCAATACCATTCCAAGGAGTTGAACCATGTGTTTGTTCACCATGAACAGTAATTTCGAAACGATCAGCACTTGCCATTGCTGCACCGCTTTTGTAGCCAATAACACCTGTCGGCAAGCTAGAGGTGATATGCAAGCCAAAAGCGACCTCCGGTTGATACTTTTTAAATATACCCTGCTTCAGCATAAGCTCAGCACCGCCTTCTTCCCCGACAGGTGCACCTTCCTCGGCCGGCTGAAAAACAAACATGACATTGCCGGCTAGTTCGTTCTTCATTTTAGCGAGTACTTCAGCAGCCCCCATTAACATAGCAACATGCGTATCATGTCCACAGGCATGCATTACACCGACGTCAACACCTCGGTAATTCGTTGTTTTTGTTGATTTAAATGGCAAATCTACTTTTTCAGTAACCGGCAAGGCATCCATATCTGCCCGCAACATTACGGTTGGCCCAGGTTTTCCACCCTTTAAAAAACCAACAACACCGGTGTAAGCAATGTTTGATTCAACTGCAATGCCTAACGATTTTAAATGCTTTGACACAAGACCAGCAGTACGAGTTTCACGATTACCCAATTCTGGATTTTGATGAAAATCACGACGCCATTCAATAACTTTGCCTTCAACGCCTTTTAATAATTTTTCTGGTGCCTGAGCGCTAGCCTGCGTAGTTGAAAATAATGCAGTGGCAATAGCAAATGACAATAGTGCTTTTTTCATGTGTTCCCCTCATAACTGACTTTATGCAATCTACGTAACTTATCGATTAGATTATTCAGCATGTAACCTGCTGTCTATCTTTTCATCATAAAACTATTACGAAGTTATGTAAATACGCATTCACATTTATAAGGTTGATTGCGCCTTATTGGGTAAGTACCGTAGTTTTTTACTCATCAAACATGTAATTAATTGAAGCAAAAACAGATCTTGGCTCACCAACAAAATAACGATAGTTACCAAAGCCAAAGTCAGCTCGCTCAGCATAATCTTCATCAAGCAGATTTAATACTCTTACATTAACAGACCAGTGTCTATTCAACGTAAATGCCGCTCTAAGGTTGAATAAATTATGTCCAGTATATTCAGCAGTATTTTCGGGGTTTAAATAATAATTTCCTAGGTGCAGCCATTCCAATTCAACCCTTGTACGCGCTTGGGGTTGCCAGCCCACTTGAACACTTCCCATATGTTGAGGCGCCGTATCAATCTCGTTGCCATTAATATCCTCACGGCTGATGAGCAACGATGACTCATACTGGTGATTGGCAAACGTCCCATTAGCATTTACGTAAAAGTCGTTGGGCAGCATGTAATTTAACGTAAACTCAATGCCAAAGTGTGAAGTTTTACCGTTGCTAATGTTATGGCGATTGGTATCTTGAAAAATGAAGTTTTCTTTCTCCATAGTGTACAAAGTCACGTCATAAAATAATGAATTTAAAAGACCTCGCGTTCCTAATTCAATAGACGTCATTTTCTCCGATTGTAAGTCAGTGACTTGTTGTCCTGCTTGCAGTCGGAATAACTCCGTCGCTTGGGGGGAACGGTAACCATTAGACACTTGCCCATAAATACTCATACTATCAGCAAGTAAAAGCCTGCCGCTTAGCTGATAAGAAAACTCGTCAAAATCAACTTTTTGATCAATAGGACGAGTAAAGCGGCAATTGTCTACTGTAGGAGCACATGCATCTCCTGCAGACAAGTGATTATTGTAGTCATATTCCGTCTTGTCATAACGTACACCAGCACTTAAGGTTAACGCTTCGCTAGCAAGCCACTGAAGCTGAGTTGATGGCGAAATAACGCTCGCATCTACGGTATAGTCGTAATGCATACCAGCAGGTATCGTTGTTGAAAAAGCCTCTCCTTGGAACTCTTCGAGTTCACCTTCAGTAAGATCTGCATCTATCCCAGCAAACCAATTAAAATGCTCAAACTGTTTTTCAATACTTGCTTTAACCCCTAAACTTTTTTGGGCATTTTTTTCAACTGGTTGCCAAGGCAAATAATGCTGCAAAAATTCCATCTCCGTCCAGCGAACATATGGGGTCATTTGATAAAGCGTTGTCGGGTTAACTTGATACTTTATTTCACTGTAGGCACGAAACGCCTGACTATCTCTAAAAGCTTCTGGGTTTGGATTATCTGTTTTCAGCCCTTCATCTTTATAACTTTCAAACCCTTGAATAAACCCTGCAGTTTCTTGGTTAAGGTTCGTTGCAGCAATTACCGTTTTAGTCGACCACAGGGGGGATTGAAATTGATGAATAAAATTTATTTTTTGTTGTGCATAGCCGCTATTGTCTTTATAGCCACCATCATGCGAACCATTACCATAAAGCAAGAAAGCATGTTCTTCATTACTAAACTGGGTACTATAATTCCCCTTGTAATAGTCATTTGGGCCTGTCGAAAATCCAACAGTAGAAAATTTCTGGTTAAAGGCATCCGGCGTAATAACATTAATCACACCATGCACTGCGTTAGAGCCATATAGTGTGCTATTTGGTCCTTTAAGCACTTCAATTCTGCTGGCTTGTTCGGTATTGGCATCAAATAGCTGATTGGTATTACAAAAACCTGGGGCTCTCAGCGAAACACCATCTTGTGCGATAAAAAACGCTCCGCACCCGCCTGCTCCGGTCAAAACAGGAGAACGAATTGCCGTTAAGTGTTCTTGCCCATTGCCACGACTAATCCATCCACCCGAAACACGGCTTAGTGCTTGATTGATATGTTCATGCTGAATTAAGTCAAGCGCTTCGGTATCAACAACAGATAAATTGCTTTCAACATCAATCAAGTGATGTTCGCCTGCCGTTGCCGTAACGGTTATTTGTTCCATTCGCTCAATAAGCTCTTGTGCTTTGGTCTCAACAGAAAACAACAGAGCTAACGCTACTAAACGATTTAATTTCAAAAATTACTCCCTAAACCTACTTATTATTAGCATTTGTTATGTTCCATAAAATTAACTGAACAATGCTAGCTTAAATACCCATTTACGTTATTCGCAATCTAGTAAAAAAAACGACATATCAAGCGACTCTTTAGATATAGCTGCCAACATGCTTTATCTAGCAAGCAGCCTGTGAAGTTACGCTAATCACTGTAGCTCCTTAAATTGGCTTCAAGTTAATTTATCATCAAAACACACAAACTACCTGATTGTGCTATATTTTTTATATTCAATGTTAACCAAAGCAGTGTGATTTTTGAGAGCAATAACTTCCTTATATTGTACTGCGATAATGCGTATATCTATTTGGGTTCACCTAGCATGACGCTGTATGAAACGATTAATATCATTGGGATTACTGCCTACTCATTAGTCGCCATATTTTTTCTTTGGTTAACTCAAGTACCCAATTCTGGCACTCGTGCCAAATTTTGGTTTATCGCTGTTTTATTTATGTTAGTTGGCAGAGTAAACCTTCATTTTATGCCACAGTATATAGCGCAAGACCATATACAAGCTATTTACGCTTTCTCTCTGACTTTTGAAAAAATTTTCCTAATTATTGGGTTAATGCAATTTGTAGAAGGCAACAAAAAAAAATCTATTAACCCCAACTTTTTAAGGTTTGGAATATCGATACTGCTTAGTTTATTGATACTTTTTTACTTTTTAGGCGCACAAACGTTAACATTGTCATGGTTTTCAACGACACAAGCCATTTTTTTATTAATCGTCGCTTACACGTTGAAACACAATACTTTTAACAAAGATATTCAGTATAAATCTTTGTTAATAGTTATTCTCTACCTTTATGCCGTGCATTGGTTAACATTCCCAATCGCCGTTAATTTCCCAACTTGGTTGAATTTCGGTTACTTATTTGGCAATGCCCTTAACCTCATTGTTTACTTATCTTTTGCCTACATGGTCGTCAATCGTTTTCAAAACAGGATGATTCAAGCAGAACAATCTGCCCTTAGTTTAGTTAAAGAAGCAAACCAAGCTAGCAAAGCTAAAAGTGATTTTTTGGCAAATATGAGCCATGAAATTAGAACACCGATGAATGGTGTAATCAGCATGTTGGAGCTATTGCATCACGATAACCTAAGTTCTGAGCAACATAATCGCGTTTCTATTGCGCTGGCGTCGGGTAATAACTTGCTCCAAGTTATCAATGATATTTTGGACTTTTCTAAAATCGAAGCAGGCAAGCTAAGTCTTGAGTATATCGATTTTAATATTATAGAAATGTTAGAAGAAGTGGTTGATATTGTAAAAGCATCCGCTCACAGCAAGGGGCTAGAATTAATATTAGATGTCGCTGACGTATCAATTGTCATGGTAAATTCTGATCCTTTACGCATTAAACAAATCCTGCTTAATTTGATCAGCAACGCAATAAAATTTACTGAACAAGGCGAAATATTAATTAAAGCAAACATTAATGAAAAACACGATAAACCTTTGTTCAACTGCGCAATCATAGATTCAGGTGTTGGTATTGAAGATGATAAACGCGACAAAATCTTTCAGTCGTTTCAACAAGAAGATACTTCTACAACTAGAAATTATGGTGGTACGGGCTTAGGCCTTTCGATTTCGAAACACCTGTGCCAACTATTAAATGGTAAAATTTCAGTTAGTAGCCAAAAAGGTGTAGGCAGCTGTTTTACTATTGCCCTGCCTCTTAACCGCTGCTCTGACACCACAAAACAACCTAGCCAACCAGACTTATCAAACCTGCGTGCTTTGATCGTTGATAGTTCCAACACTCATTTGACGGTCATTACTAAGTTACTAACTATGTGGGGGATATCAGTAGAAACTGCAATTACAGCGGAGCAAGCATTGTCGTTATGTAAACAGCCTCTAGCATTTAACTTCATACTTTTAGGTGATCATTTAAATGGTATTCACGCTGAATCATTAAATGAACAAGTTAAACAACTACCTAACTGCCAATCTCTGAAAATCATTCAGCTATTATCTACCACTGACGACAATAAAGTGCATGCATTGTTAAGTGACAATGTTGATTTTGTATTAACCAAGCCAATGTATTCCTCACAATTATTAAAAGCAATAACAGGGTTTAACAAGCCGTTTAGTGAGGCGCCGAATAATAAGCAAAAAATACAAACAAGAGAAAACAAAGACCTTCCAGATTGGCCTAACAATACCCAAATACTATTAGTTGAAGATAACCGTATTAACCAGGTGGTTGCTACGCAATTACTAGCTCACTTTAATTTAACTTGCGACATCGCCAGTCACGGTGCCGAAGCTCTTGCTATGCTGTATGCATCATTGAAAAACAATCGACCGTATCAATTAATATTAATGGATTGTCAAATGCCAGTAATGGATGGCTATGTTACCACCGAAAATATTCGAAAAGGCAAAGGGGGAGATGCCTATAAAGCAACACCCATTATAGCGATGACTGCACATGCGATGGCTGGAGATAAAGAGAAATGCTTAGCGATTGGTATGAATGATTACATGACAAAACCACTTGCCAAAGACATAATTTTAGAAAAGCTAATAAAATGGCTCAACATTACATAACAGTTGATGTTGATAACTCAATAAAAAAGTAATTATTTCACTATTTTTCGATAGCTCAATAGTAATAAGGACAGCGCAAATAGAACTAAAGTTTGCGGCTCTGGTATATCATTGGGGTCGGTACTACCGCTCGCTTCGCTTGCAGTAACAATTGTTACTGCGTTTGGGCCATCTAGTACAGAATAATCATTGATAGCTTTCCATTTTGACGCATCTAATAGACTCTTATCAAAGTAAGTATGTGATGAAACCCCCCAGTTACTTAGCTTCGCTGAAGTTAACCCTTCATTGATTGGAAAATCTTCACTGTCTGTTGGAATGACCACGCTCTCACTATCGCCTGTTAATCTCGCACCACCAATTTCATCTTTTAAAAATGAATTGTTATCATTTATCCAACCATTTCCTGGCGAAATTTGATGCCCATCTGCTAACGCAACTATACCAAGCCCAGTTCCTGACGCTGCCCAGTTAACCGCATTAATCAAGAAAGCCATCGCATCCATATTATTAGAACGAGTCATATGCCAATCCGCATCTTGGCCACTAACAAATGTACGAGAACCTCGAGCACTTTCAATTGCTGCTTTGTTATTTAATATATTGTCGGCATAGATGTCTAACCCAAAAAATCCGTTACTGCCAGAGCAACTATGCAAAGAAGCCCCATAGCATGTGCTACCGATGACTAACGCATCATATGTTGTCAAATCTGGAGCGGCTGCACCATTTGCCCAAAAATCGATATTCCAACTATTTGAACCATCTAATAAAGGGTCATAATTCGCAGCATCATTTGCGCCGCCGGCAGCCATAGTTGCAATGTAGTCGTTGTAATTTGTATTACCTGATAACCACAACACGTCGATAATTCCAGCTTTCGATGAAAATGTTGTCAGTAATAACGTTACGAGTATAAATTTAGATATTAATTTCACTTTATTCTCCATAATTTTCGTGATTAATTTTTATACACTTAAGCGAAATTTAAACCGAAAAAAAAATTGGTTAAATTTCAAACAGTAAAATTTCATGTAAATTTTTGCTGTAAAGTATTTGGACAATTAATTGAGTTGCATTGATTTATCTTTACACGTAAACATAATATTCAATGAGTATTTAAGCAGTTTTAATATTGGTTGCACTTAATTAGCATTAGCTCAGATCACTATAATAAATTAACAAATTCTGTGAATAGAACTTTTGTGGGAAAATTAAGGTGGAGACAAAGTCCACCTAATGGGCTAACCAGAAAATACAACTATTATCTATATTTTAGGTAATTAATTGCGAAGTTCCCTTCTAAGTATTTTACCAACAGTAGATTTGGGTAATTCTTTTAGAAACACAACCTTCTTAGGCACTTTATAGCCAGTCAAAACCTCTCGACAATAGCTAGTCACTTGTTCCGGTGTAATTTCACTCGCCAAAGTGACATAAGCGCAAACTTTTTCTCCAGAATGTTCATCAGGCTCGCCAATTACTGCCGCCTCCAAAATTGCAGGATGTGTACTTAGCACATCTTCGATTTCGTTTGGATATACATTAAAACCAGAGACAATAATTAGGTCCTTTAAGCGATCGACGATTTTAATCGCACCTGACGGCAACCTAATACCAACATCACCCGTTTTGAAAAAACCGTTAACTAACACTTTGTCTGTTTCTTCTGGCAAATTCCAATAGCCTCGCATGACTTGTGGGCCTTTAGCCACTATTTCACCTTCTTCAGTCGCTTGGTTATTCTCATCCCACAGCTCAATAGTGGTTTGACAAAGCGGTTTACCAACAGAGCCAATTTCTTCTTCACCAGGCTTATTTAGGCACAACACAGGCGATGTTTCAGACAAGCCATAACCTTCGCTAATTGAGCAACCAGTCACCTCTTTCCAAACAGAGACTGCAGAGCTAGTTAATGCAGTACCGCCAGAAATAGTTAGCTTAAATGCAGAAAAATCTAACTGTTTGAATTCCTCATGTTGACATAGACCAACAAATAAGGTGTTAATGCCAGAAAAGCCAGTAAACCTAAATGGCTTTATGGCATTTACAAAGGCATCTAAATCACGTGGGTTTGGAATAAGCACGTTCAAGTTACCGCGAGAGAAAAATAACACCATATTGACGGTAAAAGCGTAGATATGATAAAGCGGTAGCGGACAAACAAATATCTCTTCGCCTTCCAAACAATTTCCTTCAAGACGCTCAGCAGACTGTTCTGCATTGGCAATTAAGTTTTTGTGACTTAAACATGCCCCTTTTGAAACACCAGTTGTGCCACCAGTATATTGCAACACACTATCGTCATCACTCGATACCGCTTGACGAGATGCCAATTCTTGATTCGCGAAGTTTGACAGTATTTGATTAAAACTCACGTAACCGCTAGAAGCGTCAGATAAATCATTAGTTAATAGATCTGTAGCTTTAGTCGATATGACCGTTTCAATATCAGTTTGTGCTTTAATCTCTTCTAATTTAGACAGCAAATCATCAAGAATAATAATTGCTTTGGCACCAGAATCTTTAAACTGATGAGCCATCTCCCTTGGTGTATACAATGGATTAGTGTTAACAATGACTAGCCCTGCTCGCAATGCGCCGTATACCGCAATCGGATATTGAATTAAGTTAGGTAATTGCACGACAACTCTGTCGCCTTGAGATAGATTAGGTAGTTGCTGAAAGTACGCAGCTAACGCTCGAGATTTCGCGTCTATTTCTGCGAAAGATAGTGTTTGCCCTAAACATGAAAATGCAGGTTTTTCAGCATATTTCTCGAGTGTATTTTCAATGAAATCTGCTAGATTTCCCGCGGGTAAATGAAGTGCAGTTTGATTTGTCATTTTAGTTATCCTGCAATTAAATTAACGAGTAAATAGTTAAAGTTACAACTAACAATATAGTCTTAATTGTTTTTATTAAAGTTATAAATATATTGTTCCTACCACAAATACAGCCAACTCAAGAGAAATGATAATGAAATCCACATCAAAATAATCAATGGCATGCCTACTCGGATAAAGTCAGAAAACTGATATCCACCAGCATTCATAACTAATATATTCGTTTTATAGGCCATTGGCGTGGCGTAACTTAAGTTTGCACCAAACAAAACCGCCAATATAAAAGGTTCAATTGGTAGATTAAGCTGTTGAGCAACAGAAACCGCGATTGGTGTGCCGATTACTGCCGCAGCATTATTAGAGACAATGTTCGTTAGCACAGCTAGCATTAACATTAATGCTGACAGAACTCCCGCTGGTGGCAGGTCAAAAGCAAGTGCTACAAACAATTGCGCGATATATTCTGCTCCTCCTGTTTGCATCATAGCCGAACCAAGGGCTAATGACGCGACGACAATTAACACCACCTGACTACTTAATGCCGCCGACGCTTCTTTCCAATCTAAGCACTTGGTCACCAACAGAATCAAAATGCCACATATCGAACTAATTGCTATCGGTAGCAGACCAATAGCAGCTACACCTATAACAAAAAATAATACTAATAGTGCCATTGGGGCTTTTTGTGAATACGGTAAGTCAGAGGCACCGTCAATAATCAAAAAACCTTGCGTTTCCCTTAGTTCAGATAGCTGTTCCGCCTCTCCTTGCACCAACAATATATCACCGGTATGTATCACCACATTGCCAATACTTCGTCGACCGATATCCATTGCTTTACCGTCTCGATGAAGCGCAAGTACGGAAATACCGTAACGTTTGGCAAATTGCACATCTCTTAACGTTCGGCCATCCAATTCTGACGACTGTATAACAACGATCTCTGCCAACATTTGCTTTTCAGCTTTTAATGGATGATCATCATCTACTTTGTGAGCACCACTAAACAACGTTGCCTGTAAAACCGCTTCAAACTCCTTTAGCTGCTCAGGCGTGTCCTTAACTTGAAGCCGATCTCCTTCTTGCAGCACGGTATCAGGAAATGGTCTGATATTGCGGTAATCAGGCTTGCGCTGAATAGACTCGATTGTCATTTGGTCGTCAGTTAACTTCAAAATTTCAGCAACAGTTTTACCTTTAGAGTTGCTTTCTTCGTCAATATTCAGATATGCACTAAACAAGCGAGGTGACGTATCTGGTAGTAATGCTTTTCTAGACGGTAATAGCTTAGGTGCTATTAACCATAAATAGGCAATAGCTACGCATGCCGCGATAAGCGCTGGTACACTAAAATGAAACATACCCATTCGTGGTAGACCCATATCGCTTGCTACACTCACTACAAGTAGGTTTGTCGATGTACCAATTGTGGTTGTCATGCCACCGACAATCGTTGCTAAGCCCATAGGCAATAGCATCGGTGAGGTATCTGTCTGCGTACGAATAGCTACACTGGTTAATATTGGCAATAGCAGTACAACAATTGGCGTATTATTGACAAAAGCACTCAATGCTCCTGCAACAATAAGTGTAAATAATAACGATAAAGTAGGACTAATTTTCCAAAGTTTCGCCAAATTTCGGCCAACAGGAACCAACGCACCTGTGCGAACCAATGCATGTCCAATAATCATCAACGCACAAACCGTCACTAAAGCTTCATGACCAAAGCCAAAAAATAAAGAAGAAGGCTCTAAATGCTTACCATCTATTTCAAACGGAAATACGGTAAATACTAGGCAAAGCACAACTAGTACAGCAAGGGATGACGTTTCTAACGGAATATCGTCCCGTCTAAAGAAATAAAGTGCAACAGCTGTTAGCAACAGCATGATTAGCGCATGTGTATTGGGTATATCAGGGATCTGCACAGTAAAATCTGCTTAATACTTGATTACAAACATTTAATTAACGTTAGCAGTTGCTTTTTAAAAAAGCGAAATAGAATTCAATTTTTAATACCGCGCAGTGTTTAAACTCTCATGATAATGAAGCTCTCATCGAACAAAAATTTCCTATCAAACACTGATCTTGTCTTTTTATTGACATTTTCTCGTCAAATTTCAGTAAAAATATCTTCATTTTTAAGTCACTAAACTGTCACCACATGTCCACACACTAGCATCTCCCTTTGGTAGTTACTTACATATAACTCTGCTGACTCACCAGATGTAGGGCAATAAATTCGCTTGGAAACCTAATAAAAACGGAATATACAATGTCTAAAAAAATATCAAGCCGCTTTAAATTATCGGCGATTACTTTATCAATGTTACTTGCCTTAACTGCATGTGATGATGGCGACGATGGCGCGACAGGTCCAGCGGGCCCGCAAGGTGTTGCTGGTGTTGATGGTTCTGACGGCTCAGATGGTACTGATGGCACGGATGGGTCAGATGGTACTAATGGTCAAGATGGCGCAGATGGGCAGTCAGGTGATCGCGGTGTAATGCAACCGGCTGGTTTAGTCCGCTTAGCAACAGTGCCAACAGGTGCAGAAGTGACAGGGGCATTTGTATCACCAGACGGAGATTTATTCTTTAACTTCCAACACCCTGATGATGTTAATGACGAAGTAGACGTTGACGGTAAAGCACATAATCGCGGTGGTGTTGGTGTGGTTCAAGGCGTGAATATCAATAAGCTACCTAAAAATGCGATATCTACTCCTATTCCAGTTTCTGATGAAGAAAAAGAAACCGTGCAAGTTGCTTACGGTGAATACAAACTTTTAGGTCAATATGGCGACACTTTTGAAGGTAATTTAACCGATGGTCTTGGCGCAATTATTGGCGCTAGCGGCAAACAAGAGCCAGGTTCAGTAGCAGAAGGTTGGCCTGATTTTAATGGCTATATCCCAACAGGTGCGAACGAAGGTTATTTATTTACAAACTGGGAATATTTCCCAGGAGGCATGAGCCGTATGAAAATTTCAAAAGATTCGACTTCAGGTGTTTGGTCGGTTGATAATACGGACGTGACTATGCTTGATTTTGGTACATACGGTACAGTAGCTAACTGTTTCGGCTCGGTTACTCCATGGAATACGCCATTAACGTCAGAAGAATGGGGCAACAACGGCGATGCGTCGTGGTCTTGGAATGATCCAGCAGATACCGATAATGCATCACGTGACGAATTAGCTAAATTCATCAATGCTGGTGTTAGCAACGCAACAGAAGCGACATTATTCCCTAACACCTATCGTTACCACTACATTGTCGAGATAACCGACCCTGCAGGAACAGCAACCCCCGTTAAGCGCTATGCTTTAGGTCGTTTTGAACATGAAAACGCTGTAGTTATGCCGGATCAAAAAACCGTCTATTTATCACAAGACAGCACTAACGGCGTATTCTACAAATTCGTTGCTGATACTGCTGGCGATTTAAGTGCAGGTACTCTATACGCCGCTAAATTAACGCAAGATGCCGGTAGCACAGAGCCAGCAGTTACTGGTTTTGATATTGCTTGGATTGAATTAGCCTCTGGCGATGAAGCAACAATAGAAAGTTGGATTGCAGAATATGACGCTATCGATACTGACAGCTATGTTGATGGCCGCAGTAATTATTTAACTGATGCTGATGCCATCGCATGGGCAGCAGGCAATGCTTCATACAGCGCAGCGGATACACAGTCATCGCAAGCAGTAACTGATGGATACGAAGGAGCTGAAACTTACCCAAGTACAGTAACAGCTGGTCAAGCTATGGATGACCGAATTGCATTCTTAGAGTCTCGTAAAGCAGCGCGCGCAAAAGGTGCAACAGCTGAATGGCGTAAATTTGAAGGTATCAACATCAACACTACTCGAGCTCAAAATTTAGTAGAAGATGGTGACCCAGCGACGACAGCCTATGTGTACTTTGCGATTGCCGATATGGACAAAGGCATGATTGACGGTACTGGCGATATTCAATTAAACGCTCGTGTTAAAGATTGTGGTGGTGTTTACCGTATGGCACTTGAAAATGACTACGATGTTAGTCGCATAGAGCCTGTATTAATGGGCGCAGCTGAGCGTAATGTCGAAGGAATTGAAGAGTGTGATGCCAATGGTTTGTCTCAACCAGATAACGTAGTTGTCATGGAAGATGGTCGTATTCTTATCGGTGAAGATGGCGGCCAAGCCAATAATACCTTATGGATGTACGATCCTTCGGTAAACGATTAACTATCAGTTATTGATTGACCGGGTGATCAGGCAACTCCTGATCACCTTTTTCGTTTACATGAAGCAAGAGAATACAAAAATGCGTTTACCAACTATTTTTACGGTGAAACCTTCTGTGACGACAGCTGTATTACTTATCGTCACAAGCCCTTTTCTATCCGGCTGCAAAGATGAGCAGCCACTAGCCACTTTTACGGCAGATTCTATGGAAAACACCGCAATTTCTGAGTTAACACCAGACTATACTCCAGCAAGAAAGTGGCTTGAAGCGGGACAGGTGTACAACAAAGAAGCACCAATTCCACCGCAGTGCTACACCAAAACAAATCAAGTAAATAACCCTTGTTACGTATGCCATCAAAGTTACCATGAGCAAAGTTTACGTCCGAATAAATTAAATGATGGTTTTCAACAAGGTAGCTATGCTTTTTCTGACATAGGTATAAGCAACAGTTGGCGCAATTTATTTGTCGATAGAACGCGAAAAATCGCAAAAATTACTGATGAACAAATCATTGATTATATCAATGAAGATAACTATTCCCCTTTCATAGCAAAGCTTAAAAACTCTAATTGGAAAGGTGTTATTCCTGAAGTTAAAAACTTGCATTTAGGCGCACAAGCCTTTGACGAACATGGTCTTGCAAAAGATGGGTCTGGCTGGGTAGCATTTAATTACAAGCCTATGCCAAGCACGTTCTGGCCAACGAATGGTTCAACTGATGATGTGATGATCCGCCTACCTGAAGAATATAGGCAAATTAACGGTAAATATTCAAGGGACGCTTACTATGCCAATTTAGCGTTAGTTGAAATGGCTATAGCCGATACGCTAGAAACAACAACCATTTCAATCAGTGAAAAACTCATTGGTTCAGACTTGAATGGTAATGGTGAGCTTGAAGACCAAGTTAACCATATCAAGCGAAGTACTCACTATGTAGCCGACGCTTCATCACAAGAACTTGCTCATATGTTATACCCTGAAGGCACAGCGTTTTTACATACCGTACGCTATGTTAATACTAATGACGATGGCGAGATTAGCGTGTCACCACGTATGAAAGAAGTGCGTTACATGGTGAAAAAGAAGTTTCTCTCATTAGGAGAATTAAAAGGTCGCTATTACCTTGAACGCAAAGAAAAACATTTTGAAAACCTCCCTTATTACAACGCCTTTGGCGATGACGGTGTTAGCAACAAACATGGCTGGACACTACTTGGCTTTATCGAAAACGAGCAAGGTGAATTGCGCCAGCAAAACGATGAAGAACAATTCTTCTGTACGGGCTGCCATAAAAGTGTTGGCTCTATCATAGATGAAACTTTTAGTTTTCCTCGCAAAGTGGCAGGAGTTAATGGTTGGGGTTATATCAACCTAAAAAGCATCAATGACGTGCCAAACCTTGGTGAGGAGAAAGGTGAAATTCTAACTTATCTTGAACGTGTGGGTGGTGGTGATGAATTCAGACAAAATCAAGAAATGATCAAACGTTGGTTTAATGCTGACGGCAGCGTCAATACGAAAAAAGTACTGGCTCAACACAGCATTTACGACCTTATCACACCATCTAGACGTCGCGCATTAGATATGAACAAAGCCTATAAAACTATCGTTGAAGAACAAAGCTTTATCTATGGCCGAGACGCTACGCTAGTAGAAGCCAAGAATGTACTCACCGAAGTCAATGAAGAGCAAGCGCCTCTTCACCAAGAGCACATTCACCAGTGGGACATTCGTCTTGACTGGAGCAAAGGTGAAAAAACAACGCTCGCAAAAGCAGAGAAATAGCCATGGGTTTTCCGTTACTCGATTTTGCCTTAGCAAGTGTTTTAATGGGGCTAGGCATTGGTTTAGATGTTGCTATTGCCACGGTTGCCCGTTCAGGGCAATTAGCTACATTTAAAACGGCAGCACTTTGGGTAATTGGCGTATCACTTACCCACACGCTGTTTCCTATGGTGGGTTACTTGCTCACCTATTTTAGCGTACAAGTCATGCCAGAAATCACACCGGTTATTGGCATTTTGGCTTTTGTTTGTATCTTTCTTTATTTAAAAGGTGAATTCATTGAGTTGGCCCATCCTGAACAAAAAAATGAACACTCACAAATACTCATCACCCTAGGATTAATTCTAGCGGTGAGTTGGGACGCACTATGGTCAGGCCCAGCAAAGTCAGCACAAGTGATTGGTTGGCCCGAATTAATGGTGTGGGTTTCTTTTATTCTAGTTGGGGGGATGGTATCAATTTTGGCTATCATGAGTTTACGCATGTCCCAGCTTTTAAACCATTACACAGCTAACCGCCCTTATTTAGCTTGGATTGGCAGCTGGGTTCAATATGCTGTTATAGGCTACTTCGGCTTACTTGCCTTGGTAAGGTATACATTAGTGCTCAATCTTTACTGGTGGCAAATATTATTGATCTCGTGTTTATTGGTAGGCGTCTGTATGTTGCTGTGCATACAAAGCAGAAATAGCGAAATGAAACTGAGACCCATTACATAGGCTCATCATTGTTGTCTTGACTAATTTGAACGTTTATTTTCGTTATTTGGTCGTTTCTTTTCTTGTATACAGACACATTTATACATAATGTTACTATGTTACAAAAAAACAATTAATAATCGGTGACAACATGAACCTACTTCTAAAGGCTGCAATTGCAGCCTCTATTTTGGTATCTAGTGTACAAACATTCGCATTTAAGTCTGACGAAGATGAAAAATCGTTGTTTAATGCTAAAACCTTCAACGCAATGGAGCTTAGAAATATCGGCCCGGCCTATATGTCAGGACGTATTTCCGATATTGCGGTAGACCAAAACAACCCATCAACTTGGTACACAGCTGTTGCCTCTGGCGGTGTATGGAAAACCATCAATGCTGGTAACACGTGGAAACCTATTTTCGATAAACAAAAGGTTTATTCAACCGGTGATGTCACTATTGACCCTAGCAACTCAAATATTATCTGGGTAGGTACAGGAGAAAATAACGGTGGTCGCCATATTAGTTTTGGTGACGGCGTCTACAAATCTGTAGACGGTGGTAACACATGGAAAAATATGGGACTGAAAAAATCTGAACGTATCTCAGATATTATTATTCATCCTACAAACTCAAATACAGTTTGGGTATCTGCACAAGGTCCATTATGGACCAGCGGTGGTGAACGTGGTCTTTATAAAACCACAGATGGCGGTGAGACTTGGAAGCAAGTGCTAAAAACCGCTGATGAATGGACAGGAGTAACTTCACTACTTATCGACCCACGTAATCCGAATAAGCTGTATGCTGCTACGTGGTCTCGTCAAAGAACAGTAGCATCGTATGTTGGTACTGGTCCTGGTTCAGGCATTCATACATCTGACGATGGCGGTGACACATGGACTGAACTTAAAACGGGTTTACCAAAGGGAAATATGGGTAAAATTGGTATGGCTATTTCACCAATAAACCCTGATGTTGTTTATGCCACCATTGAAATTGATAATCGAAAAGGCGGCTTCTACCGTTCAGAAAATCAAGGGGCGAGCTGGAAGAAAATGTCCGATGAAGTAGGTGGTGGTACAGGCCCTCACTACTATCAAGAAATTTTCACTGATCAGCATCAATTCGATAGAGTCTACATCGCAAGTAACTACAGTAAGGTATCTGACGACGGCGGTAAAACATGGACTCCAATTAGCACTAAGCGCAAGCATGTTGATGATCATGCATTTGCTTTCCACCCTACCGATCCTGATTTTGTATTAATTGGCTCTGATGGTGGCATATACATGTCACATGATCGTATGGAAAACTGGCGTTACATAGCCAACCTACCCTTAACGCAATTCTACAAAGTCGCTCCTGATGACGCAGAACCTTTTTATAATGTTTATGCTGGCGCACAAGACAACTCGACACAAGGTGGCCCTTCGAGAACGCGTCGTGCAGAAGGTATTAAAAACAAAGATTGGTTCTTAACCCTAGGAGGTGACGGTCATCAACCTGCGGTAGAGCCTGGCAATCCAGAAATTATGTACTCACAGTGGCAACAAGGTAACTTAATGCGCCACGACCTAAAAACCCGTGAAAATGTCTATATTAAGCCACAACCTCGCCCAGGTGAACCTGCCGAGCGCTATAACTGGGATGCGCCAATTAATGTTTCTGCACATGATCCTAAACGCATTTACCATGCCTCACAGCGCGTATGGCGTTCGGATGATCGAGGCGACAGTTGGACAGCCATTTCAGGTGATTTAACCAAAGATGGCAACCGTATGCACATGCCAATGATGGGACGTACTTGGTCCGTTGAAGCTGGCTGGGATATTTATGCCATGTCGAACTATCATACTATTGCTAACTTCTCAGAAAGCCCTGTTGATCCAGATGTTTTATGGGTTGGTACAGACGATGGTTTAATTCAAGTGACTACTGACGGCGGTAAAAACTGGAAGAAGATCGATCTTAAGAAAGTAAAAGGTGTACCAGCTACAGCGTACGTAAACGATATCCGTGCCGATTTATTCGATCGTGAAACCGTGTATGTAGCCCTGGATAATCACAAATATGGTGATTTCAAACCGTACCTTATTAAGTCAACTAACTTGGGTAAAAAGTGGAAGTCTATGGCGGACGACTTACCTGAAAAACATTTAGTCTGGCGAATTGTTCAAGATCATGTAAATAAAGATCTACTATTTATCGGTACCGAATTTGGTTTATTTTTCACCGTTGATGGTGGTAAATCATGGCTTGAACTTGATGGTGGTATTCCGACTATTTCAACACGCGATGTAAAAATACAGCGTCGTGAGAATGACTTAGTTGCAGGTACATTCGGCCGTGGTATATACATTCTTGACGACTATGCACCTCTTCGCAGTTTAAACAAACAAACAATGCAGCAAGATGCTTTATTATTTGCGCCTAGCCGAGCAGTAAAATGGTTCCGCTTAGACCGTAGCCATGCGAGAACAGACGGTGATGACCGCTTTGTTGCAAAAAACCCTGCGCATGGTGCAACACTTACGTATTTCTTAAAAGACAGTCTATTAACGGCAAAAGAAAAACGCCAAGCTGCTGAAAAGAAAATGGTAAAAGATAAAAAGTACCCTAAATATCCTACTTGGGAAGCGATTGAGAAAGAAAACCAAGAAACAAAACCTGCTATTTATATCGAAATTTCCGATGCCAATGGCAACTTTGTTAACCGTATTGCCGGTAAAACGAAAAAAGGTTTACACCGTATTACATGGGATATGATGTATGCAAAAGGCAATGCAATTACCCACAAGGAAAGCCGTTCACGTGGTGGGCTAATGGCGATGCCTGGTAAATATAAGGCAACATTATACAAACGTGTTGGCAGTACGATTACTCAACTTGCAGACCCTGTTGAGCTTGAATTAAAAGCCATTTATGAAGGCGCACTACAAACTGCTTCATTATCAGATGTACTTAACTATGGTAAAGAAGTCGCTGCAGCACAAAGACGCTCATCTTCAGCAACGTCTGCGATTAAGACGTTAAGCAACACTGTTAAATTGCTTCGCACAGCAATTGATCGTACGCCAGGTGAAGTTACAGCGCTTGAAGCTCAGTATGCTGACATTCAAACAGAAATTAATGCTATTAATATCGAATTGTACGGCCTAAAATCTCGCGACCGAAAAGGTGCTAAACCTGCTAACATCACTAGCCGACTAGGCTACGCTATGTCTGGTGCCGGTTCCTCTTATGGCCCAACCAAACAGCATAAAGAGCAATTTGGTTATGCATTAGAAGGGTTAAATGCCGTAAGCTTGCGCATAAAAGCATTGCAAGAAACAAGTGTACCTACGCTGCAAAAAGCAATATTAGCTTCAGACGGTCCATGGACTGAAGGAGCTTCAGTTATTATCAAATAACTATACGCCAGCCTAGTTAAGCGTAAACGGCACCTATATTTGGTGCCGTTTTTATTTTTCCAAACAAACACGTCACTTTTCTAGCATATCATTACAATTAACAATAAATTGATATAAAAAATAGCAAGTTGAACCATGCTATTTTTCTAATGGTTCAGTATGATAGACGTTGACAAAATCTTTAGGAAGGGTGCATTTTTTAATGAGTAAAATTGAACAAATCGCTGTTGTTGGTGGTACACATGGTAATGAATTCAGTGGGATTTATTTATTGAAAAAGTGGCAAAAAAACACGCAATTACTGAAACGAAATAGCATTAACGTTGAAACCGTATTTGCAAACCCTAAAGCATTTGAAGCAAACAAGCGATATATTGATTGTGACTTAAATCGTCAGTTCACCTTATCAGACCTAGCAAACAACAAACTGGCCAACTACGAACAAAGCAGAGCCAAGGTTATCAATCATCAGCTTGGCCCAAAGGGTAATGCTAAAACCGATTTCATTATTGATTTACACAATACTACCAGCAATATGGGACCGTCCCTGATCTTATTAAAGTCTGATGATTTTAATAAAAAAATGGGCGCCTACGTCTTGTCAGTAATGCCCGAAGCTGTTGTCGTCTTTGAAGATCAAATATCGATGCACGAGCACTACTTTTTAGCTTCTATCGCAGATCAAGGCGTGATAGTTGAAATTGGTCCACAACCCCAATCAGTGATTAGGCAAGACGTATTAGACTGGATGGAAAACATGACTAATGCCATTCTAGATTTTGTAGAACTTTACAATAAAGATGAACTGCCCGACTTACCTAAACAATACGAAGCTTACGAATATGTTGAAAGTATTGAACTGCCACAAGATAACAAGGGTGAGCGCATTGGTATGGTACATAAAAATGTACAAGACAATGATTTCAAACCATTAAAAGCTGGCGATCCTATATTTACCTTATTCGACGGCGGCGAAATCACCTATCAAGGCGACTATGAAGCCTACCCTCACTTTATTAATGAGGCCGCTTATTACGACAATAATTTGGCTATGTCGCTAGGTAAAAAGAGAATTGTCACGATCGACTAGCTTCCCAACATAACTTAAACAGACAAAGCATGGCTACTGCTACTAACAACTAACATTTTTGCATTAGAAAAAGTATAACTGTCAATTAACCTTAGAGGCTTTAGATAACCACTTGATTTATAATAGTAAAACAAGCGGTCTCTAAATTTGAGTGAACTAACCGATAAGTTAACTTATCAATAACTAATCAACATTAGGCTAATAAGCTATCTGAAATACCTTAAAACTCCGCTTTAATCATTATCAATTAACCCGTCTAAGCCCTTTAATGCAAAACTTGGCAATGCAAACGCGGCACGGTGTAAGTTTGCGTTGTAGTAATCAAAGGCTAAACCACTGTTTTTAACTCGTTCTGGGTTAAAGTCATGGCAAGGGTGATATTTTTTCGATGCAAAAGTGAAGCTCCAAAGGCCGCCTGGGTAGGTTAAGTTACTAAAGCTATATAAATAACTGTTAGGAAAAACTGCATTTAACACTTTAAGTAACGACTGTTGAATATCCATGGCATACCAAGACGATTCGCCTTGTGACACCACAATGCCGTCTTCACTTAGACAGTTATAAACGTCTTGATAAAACTCTTCGCCAAATAGTGGCTGCGCAGGGCCAATCGGATCAGTGCTATCAACTATAATAACATCAAACTTCTCATTAGTTTCTTTCACAAATTGAACACCGTCACCAATAATCAGGTTCATTTTCGGGTGCTCTAAGTCTTTTGACGTTTGCGGAATGTGTTGCTTGCAGGCATCGACCACCATGCCATCAATTTCAACCATAGTGCATTTTTCAACGCTTGCATGGCGCAATACTTCACGAGCTGTGCCACCGTCCCCACCGCCAATCACTAATACGTTTTTCGGATTTGGATGCACAAATAACGGTACGTGACTGATCATGTCATGATAGGCAAATTCATCCCGCTCCGTGACCATAATCAAGCCATCGTTTAGCAACATTTTGCCATGACCTTTCGTTTCTACAACATCAACAGTTTGAAATTCGCTTTTGCCAGAAAATAGGACTTTTTCAACCTTAATACGTAAACCCAAAAAGTCTGAAAATTTTTCTTCAATCCAAAGATCAGAGTGCATGGTTATCTCCACTTATATCTATTTCTTTTGCGTCGTAAAAAATACGCTGAGGCTTAATAAAGTTAGCAAAACCAACATAGTAGCCATTACTTAATTGCTGACTCACTAACGACTGGCTGACATATTGTTCAGGTATGTGCGCTTGCAGCAGTTCTGCCAAATCAAGGGCATTAAAGGTGATTAAATCAAAAGAAGCGGGTGATAATACCGCTAGTATTTGCGGGGCTAATTTTACCAAATTAAGATTCGACTCAAAGCTGACATAGCTGCTGTCTTCTTGTGGAGTAACATGAATCGTTAAGTATTGCTCGCCTTTAATCGCATTTAATGAATAACCAAAAGGTTTAAATACATAGTCATCAATAATGAAATCTGGCAACAATGCATCTATGGCTAAAAATTCACGAATTTGCGCTGCCGATAAATTCGGCGTGGTTAACACCTTTGACGCCTCGCTACTGATTTGATACGCCAGCAGTTCATAAGTTTTATCTTCTACACTAGCAACAAAGTCGTTATCTTGATGAAAAACATAATTATGATGGCTATCTAATTCCCCAAAGCGCAAGGCTTTCCCCTGAACATATTGGCTTAAGCATTTAATATCATCACCAAAACAACTTGCCTGTTCATGAGCAAAATATTCGTTCTTTCGTTGGTACGTGACCTGTAAAATTTTATCCGTTCCTAATTGCTGAATAAAATATTCCACCGATTTCACAAGTTGAGTAACACCACAGGTTAGAATTAATAACCTGTCTTGCCAGACAAACAAACTCGATTCTGATAACAAAAATGCTTTGCACGAATCATTACTAATATTCGATAAAATTTGCGCGTTGCAACATTCTACTAACGATGCCCAAAAGTCATCGGTAATATCGTGCAATAAGGATAACTGACTGCCATCAATAACAATTTCAGCCTTTTTTTCAGAGCCTTCAAAATACACCTTAAGCCCACCATAAAAAACAAAAGTAGCCAATTTTACAAACGTTTTTGCCGTTAGGAAATAAAAATTACTATCCTGTTTAAATATAATATTGATAAAATTACACTAGTTTAAAACTGGATAAGGCTACATGGTTTTGAGCACACTAATGAGCAAAGTAAAAGAAATTGATATTGAACTTCAACCCGCACAACCATTATTTGAATGTAGTAAAGTAACCGATGCTCTCCATGCTAATGCAGTGCATTTAATTGGTTTTGGTTTCGATGGCACCGCCTGCTTTCGTAAAGGCACTAAAGCAGGGCCAAATGCATTACGCGCAGTGTCTGATGGCATCGAGTCATACTCTCCTTACCTCGATCTAGATTTAGAAAACGTCGAATTCTATGACTTAGGTAATTTATCTACTGACGTTCCAAGTAGCGGCCGCGAACATAAAACCATTGAAGCACAATGGCAAAAAGCCACCGACAACTTTACTGAACTGTTTGCCAACGCAGGTATTAAGGCGCATAAACTCAAAGTTATCACTTTAGGTGGTGAGCACTCTATCTCATATGCGCCACTAAAAACTTATCTTGAGCAATATCCAGATTTAGTGGTAGTTCACCTCGACGCACATGCGGACTTACGTGACGGCTATTTAGGCTTTCACTATTCTCATGCGTCCATTATTCGCAGGGCGTTAGATCACTTTGGACCGCAGCATCAACTAATACAATATGGTATTCGCTCTGGTACGAAAGAAGAATACCAATGGATGAACGCGCATCAGACGCTTAAGCAAAGTCGTAGCGAATTCCTTTCTGCGATCGAGGCCATTGACGCTAAGCGGCCAATTTATCTAACCTTTGATCTCGACTATTTCGACCCAAGTTTTTTTCCTGGTACTGGCACGCCAGAGCCCGGAGGAGAAGACTTCCACTCGTTTATTAGCCTTTGTAAAATTTTACGTAACAAGCACTTTGTCGGTTGTGATGTCGTAGAGTTATCCCCAGAAATTGACAGCACCGGAAACAGCGACGTCTTTGCCGCTAAAGTCGTTCGTGAACTTATTTTGTGCTTAGACCAATGTGATTAAGCACGACCAAATAGTATTAGGTAAGAATAGAAAATGAATAGTGTTAGCAATAAAAATGGCGCTTGGACGATTGAAGACGCAGAAAGTACCTACCGTGTAAAACGTTGGGGGAATGGGTATTTTGACATTGGTGAGTCAGGCGATTTAATGGTCATTCCACGCTATAACGAACCCAACCTCAAAATTAACCTACGAGAAATTATTGATGAAATGCAATCAACAGGCATAGAGTTTCCTGCTGTAATAAGATTTCACGATATATTGCGTTCGCAAGTTGAGTTAATTAACAAAACCTTTAGAAATGTAATTGAAGAAACGGATTACGAAGGGAAATATCTCGGTGTTTTCCCTGTAAAAGTCAATCAAATGCGCGAGGTCATAGAAGAAATTGTCGATGTCGGCAAACGTTACAACTATGGACTTGAAGCTGGCTCAAAACCCGAGCTTGTCGCAGCGCTTGCTTATAACACCAATAGCGAAGCGTTAACCATTCTTAACGGCTATAAAGACGAAGATTACTTACGATTAGCCTTACTTGGCAGAAAAATAGGTCGAAAAGTCGTTATCGTCATCGAAAAGTTCAGTGAACTTAATATGTTAATCAAACTATCTAAGGAACTTAATGTTCGCCCGATTATTGGTCTACGTATCAAAATGATGGTCAAAGGCCGTGGTAAATGGGAAAGCTCTAGTGGTGAAAGAGCTAAGTTCGGTTTAACCATTGCTGAAATTCTTAATGCTATCAACGTATGTGAACAAAAAAACTTGCTCGACTGCATTCAACTGCTGCACTTTCATATAGGCAGCCAACTCACCGACATTCGTGCCATAAAAGAGGCAATTCAAGAAGCTGCAACCATATATACGCAATTAGCGAAACGTGACGTACCACTTCAATATATTGATGTCGGTGGTGGTTTAGCGATCGATTATGACGGTTCACAGTCTACCAATGATTCATCGTGTAATTATGATTTAAGCCAATACGTTTCAGATATTGTCACTGGCTTTAAACAACATTGTGACTTGGAGTCAGTCGCACACCCAAATATTGTGAGTGAAAGTGGTCGCGCTATTACGGCTCATCACTCATGCGTTGTGACAAAGGTTATTGGTGAAATTCATCCGCGAGGGACTGAGTTTTCCACTAAGAAAGCTACTGGTGAGCATATTATTGTCAGCAACATGCGTGACATTGCCCAAGGCCTCGACCAAACCAGTTATCAAGAAGCATTCAATGATGTTCAAGCATTAAAAGAACAGGCAATACAAGCCTTTAAACTTGGTGTTTTATCTTTGGATGAAATAGCTAAAACAGAAACACTTTACTGGCAAACTTTGGATAACATTGAGCAAATTATTACTAACCTTGACTTTATTCCAGAAGAATTAAAAGAAATTCCTGAACTGTTATCTTCACAATACTTGGCAAATTTCTCAGTATTTCAATCTGCAGCTGATTCATGGGCCATTGACCAAGTGCTACCAATCGTCCCGATTTCTAAACTTAACGAAAAGCCGACCAAGCTTTGTAGTTTAGTGGATATAACCTGCGATAGTGACGGTAAAATCGATAAGTTCATTGGGGAAGACTCTGTCGCTAATGGTGTACCTCTGCACAAGCTCTCAGCTGATGAGGATTATTTTATAGGCATGTTTTTAACTGGTGCCTATCAAGATGTTATGGGGGATATGCACAACTTATTTGGCCGACTAAATGAAGTGCATATTTTTAGTTATGACGATGATCCAAAAGACTTTTATATTGAAGAAGTAGTGAAAGGGTCGTCAATGGAAAGCGTGCTATCTACCATGCAATACACGCCAGCGATTCTTGCCCAGTCAGTAAAAAAAGCGATTGATAAGAAAATTCAACAAGGGCAAATAAAACCAAGGGAAGGTGTAAATCTTATTGATTTCTATGAAGACTGTTTAAGTGGTTATACCTACTTAAAGTAATTAATATCAAAATAACAATTCATGTAATGCTATAACCTTAAAAGTATGTGCCAGCAGTTAAGCCCAAGTTTCGCCTGTTCGGCGTTCGCGTACAAGAGGTTGAAATGTTATATAAAGAAAACCCCCGCATTCCTGCGAGGGTTTATGGAGTATGTGAGTTAGCCGATAAGCCGGGTTCTGTACTCTTCCTAGGAAAAGTGACAATCATTCGTCTAGGCCTTAAATCACTCTAAGGCTCAAGCAACCTACCCGGTTTCAACGCGAGCCACGCCATATGAAACCCTATTTGGTCTTGCTCCGGGTGGAGTTTACCCTGCAACGAACTATTACTAGTCGCCCGGTGCGCTCTTACCGCACCCTTTCAGCCTTACCTGTTCTTCCGAAGAAGTCATCGGCGGTCTTCTCTCTGCTGCACTTGTCGTCGGCATTACACCGCCCAGACGTTATCTGGCACCCTGCTCTTTGGAGCCCGGACTTTCCTCCCCTTGAAAACACCGAAGTGAATCAAGCAGCGATTGTCTGGCTAACTCGGCGCGTATTCTACCTGATGCAAGATTTAAGGCAAACAATATACGCAGCGAATAGACTTAAAACTCAAATATGTGAATTTGAGTTCACTTTATGTATAATGACTTCATTGCTCATATATTAATCTAAACTTAAAAATTAGGATTTGCCCAATCATGTCTATTAACAAGCTTTATATTAGTGCATTGATACTAATGGCTATTGCACCGCTATCATCCGCTGCTAAAGTCCCATACCATTCAGAAGCAGCTCAAACAAAAGCAGTCATATTTGCACCCGGTGTAGTTTCGACTGATGCTTTTGAAATAAATACAGTATTTAACAAAACCGGGGACAAGGTATTGTTCGCTCGTTGTACGAATGACTTTAAACGTTGCACTATGATGGAATCCAAGTTTGAAAATGATCAGTGGCAAATACCAAAAGCATTACCCTTTTCAGGTGGCTACTTAGAGGCTGATCCATATTACAACGAAGACTACTCCGCTATTTACTTTGTTTCAAAAAGGCCAATAGATGAAGGTGGTAAGGAAACTAAAAATGTAAATTTATGGCGAGCAGAATTAACTAATGGTAAATGGCAAAGTCCTGAATACCTAGCCCATTTAAGCTCAAAAGAGAACGATCTGTATCCGTCAATTACCAGCAATGGGGATTTATATTACCCTTCGTTTCGAAACAATGAGCGCAAAATGTACCTAGCCAAGAAAAATGGTGACAGTTTTGACGCACCAGTAGCTTTACCTACAGATATGTTCGGCGATAACGCCAAAATTGGTGATAGCGTTGTATTACCTGACGGCAATACCATTATTTTTAGTATGCGCCGAGCAGACAGTTTAGGAAAGGGTGATTTATATATCTCTAAAAAAATAAATGGTAAATGGACGTTAGCCAAATCATTAGGTGAGAAAGTGAATACCAAAGACCACGAGTTCACACCTATTGTGTCACCTGATGGCAACTACTTATTCTTTACCCGCATTGAAAATGGCGTTGGTAATCTTTATCAAATTGCCTTAACTGCTCTTTAATTTTAAACAAGTTTTGCCAGCCTTTGCTCTTAAAGCGCTGGCAAAATATCATTTTCTAATATGCTACGTACACGATACTCAGCTTGCTCGCTACTTTGATAGGCATGACCAGTAAACACTACAACCGCATCAAGTGATGGCAAAACAAATATATATTGCCCGCCAAAACCATCAGCATAAAAGCTGTTTACTTGCTCGCCATTAACATTAAAGTCGGTATTCCACCATTGGTAACCATAACCCCAGTCTCCCGCATCATGATAGCGCTGAGTCGACTCCGTTACCCATTCACTTGAAATGACTTGTTGCCCATCCCATTGCCCTTCATTTAGGAAAAGTTGGCCAAATTTCGCCATATCGCGAGGCGATAAATAAAGCGCTGAGCCAGTATGCAGTTGACCATCTAAGGCCCAATAAGTGTAGTTATTAATACCTAATGGAGAAAACAAATTTTGCTCCATAAAACTTGTCACACTTTGTCCAGTTGCATGCTCTAACAACCTACCTAACCCGAAAGAAACCCCCGTTGAGTAAGCAAAAGTTTCTCCCGGTGTTGTTGTCATCGGACGGCTAAGTAAAAAATAGATAGGGTCAATACTATTGTTCATTTGACTATTTAAATTGCTGTTATCTAAATAAGAAACATCCCATTCATCCCACTCGTAACCGTGGCGCATAGTTAACCAATTTTTTAAGGTGATATTTGCTTTATCTTCTCCCCAATTAGATACAGGTAATTTATGTTGAAAATAATCATGCACTTTTACGTTAACATCTTGGATATAATCTTGGTCAATTGCGATACCAATAAGCGCAGAAGCAAAACTCTTAGTCACCGAGTTTAAAATATGAATAGAAGGGTCGGTATTGTTTGCCCAGCCGTCAGCCATGTCTAGGGTTCGACCAAAATTTTCATCCAGAATGATTTTGTTGCCTTTAATTATGGTGATGGAATCAATATAGCGATAACCACTTGCTTCACTAGCAACATTTCGAACTGCTCGCTCTAAACCGGCAGGCGAAATACTGAATTCATCAATGTGCGCGACTTGCCAACCATCATTCAATAAATCAGGTTGTTGGTAGGTATACGAGGTAGGAACTTTTTCTGTTGAACTTTTATCTCCACCACCACCGCCACCACAACCTGCCAGCAAAGCAAGTAATAGAAAAAAGCTAAAATAGACAGGTCGGCAAACGTTCTTTAAGGGGAGCATAATATTCAAGCCTTTGTTTAATTTACATACAACAGCTTAGAAAGTTCTGAAATAAATGAAAATAAATCGTGCGCGTATATAGGAAGTATTAATGTAACAATTAATGTCAAGATTATTGGCGTTCGTAAGCAGCTAACTGTTTTGCGAGCCAATCTCGAGCTTCTGACTTTTCTTTAAAAAATTCAATGTTTTGATTTTGTAATTCTGGTGTTTGTTGCAGCATGATTTCTTTTTGAACGAAAGAGCTTACTAAATAGACTTTAGCAATTACATGTTGCGTACTAATCCACTTACTATATTCTTCAAATACAACGTATGCTTCAGGTGTACCACCTTCAAATTCACTATTGTCTATCATCATCACAAACGGTAAGTCAGCTAGCTTGGCAACATTGCGTTTAACCGTTTCAACATAATCACTAAAACCTACATCGTTAAAGCTACCTTTCAGCTTACTCTCGATAGCATTACCGTTTAAAACAACATTAAACTCACCGTGTGCTTCCATTAACTCACTTTTCTAGTCAAAGTTATGATATATAAACAATATACTTAATTGTACGCTACGTATTATTATAGTTCAGCAATTGTTTATTTAACCACTTTTTAGCGTCTTCTTTATCGGTAAAAAACTCGATATTCTGCGACTTAAGCGAAGGCGCTTGCTGGAGCATAATTTCCTTTTGAATGATTGAGTTAATTATTAACGCTTTGGCTGCTAACGGATGATTACTTAACCAATGGTTATATTGATTAAGTACTTCATAAGCTTCTGGTGTTCCGCCTTCCAAGTCTAAGTCATCAATTAACATAGCAAATGGCTGTCCGTTAAGAGCGGTAACTTCTTCTTTAACTCTAGTTGTGTAGGCTAAACACCCGACTTCATTGAAGCTGCCTTTTAGTACGCACTCAATTATATGATTGTCTAGTGTTACTTGAAATATGCCGTGCGCTTGTTCTTTCATCTACTCACTTTTCATACTCAGCGCTAAGTTGTACAACGCATTTTTCTTAACACTATAAATTTTAGCCGCTACAGCGCAAGCTTTTTTAGGTGGTAGTTCTTCCAATAAAATCGCTAATGTATTTTTTATCTCTGGTGGCAGCTCGTCTTTTACTGCTGTTTTACCAGCAATAATTAGTACCATTTCGCCCTTTAATTGATTCGGGTCTTCCTTTAACCATTCCAACAAATTTTGTGCGGTATCATGATGTATGGTCTCAAACGTTTTAGTAAGTTCACGTGCAATAACGACTAAACGATCTCCACTTAATACTTCAACGATGTCTTTAATTGTATCAATAGCCCTGCGCGGTGCGTCATAAAACACCATAGTACGTGATTCATCTTTTAAACTCGTTAACACGGTTTGACGTTGCCCAGATTTAGAAGGTAAAAACCCTTCGAATGTAAATCTATCCGTTGGCAATCCAGCAACAGACAAAGCTGCAATGGCTGCACAAGCACCAGGGATAGGCACCACTTTATGTTCATTTTGTCGTAAATAATTGACAATATGATAGCCAGGATCGCTGATAAGCGGCGTTCCAGCATCAGAAACCAACGCTATCGATTTCCCTTCGTTTAGCCAGTTACCAATTTGTTCTTGTCGCTGACGCTCATTATGATCATGTAACGAAAACGTTTGTGCTTTGATACTAAAGGCACTTAATAATTTTTGAGTATGGCGGGTATCTTCACAGGCAATTAAATCAACTTGAGATAATACCTCTATCGCTCGTTGGCTTATATCACCTAAATTGCCAATTGGAGTTGATACTACATATAAACTACCTGGCGTTACTTGAAAATCAGTCATTTAAATTGAGCAGTGGTTGAGTGTGTTCTGGATGGAGTTTATTATAAAGTCATACCTTAGCGCACGGATTTCTCATTAGTGGCATCAGAAAATTTTAAAAAACTTGTTCGCACCAGCTTATTTGCAGTACTTTCTGCGAGTTTACTATACGGTTGTTCTAGCCCAACACCTAAAGTTAGCAAGCAAATAGAAGCACCTAAACCTGTTGCCCAACAACAGTTATTAACGGCACAAGATTACACAGAGCTAAGTAAAACACTTGAACCTAAGGAAGCGAAAGCAGCGCTTCTTAAAGCGTGCGAGTTATATATTGCTGAAGATGACGCGCTAAAGGCTCTTTGGTTAGCCAACCATTTACAACCTTTATTGGTCAACCCAACTGATATTTATAACGCCCGCTTACTTAAAGCAGAAGCCTTAAATAAGCTTAACCATCCAAAACTAGCTATTGAGCAGCTAGCGTTGGTTAATGAATTGAATATCAAACACAGTAAACATTACTACCAGTTGCTGAGTAATGCTCATAAAAACAATGGTTTTCCTGTACTCAGTTTACAGGCAAAACTTAACGCCTTTGCCATAAACCTTGATGCAGCAGAGGAAGATATTGACGATATATGGCAATCATTTGTTCAATTATCGCCGCAACAGCTATCGGCATTTGGTCAACTTGACGCACCTTTTATTCAAGGCTGGCTAAGACTAATTCAATTTGCGAATCAATTTGGTGCAAATAACGAGCAACTTTCTCGATATTTAAAACAATGGCAACATCAGTTTCCAACTCATCCAGCTAATACTATAGCAATGCAATTGCAAAGCTCACTGGAATTAAGCCAAGAGGAAACAGTCAGCACATTAAGTCGTGCTTCAAATATTGCGGTCATCCTTCCACTTACCGGCAAACAACAAGCGGCTGGAAACGCTGCACAACAGGGGATATTGGCGGCCTACGCGAATAATGCCACTGGTAACTTGCATTTTATCGACTCAGAAAAGCTCGACTGGGCAACCTTAACTGAACAACTTAATAGCAATAATATTGACTTTGTTATTGGCCCATTGCTAAGAGAGCGAGTAAAGCAATATAAAGCGTTGCCAGAACTTTCAGTTCCGACATTATTTTTAAACATCCCAGCAGATCAATTATTAGCGCAGCATCAATATGCCATTTCGATGCGTCCTGAAGATGAAGCTACGCAAGCGGCGGCGACATTGTCGAACAAGCAATATAAAATGCCAATAGTACTCGCCTATCAAGATGCCGTAAGCCAACGAATAGCTGATGCATTTATTGAAGAATGGCAACGAGTTACCGGTTACTTACCTAATAAAATGGCATTTACTAAAGGTAAAAAAATGCAGGTAATGCTTAAATCAGCATTAGGTGTCGAACAAAGCCAAGAGCGCATTAATGATATTAATCGCCGGATTAAACAAACTATCAAAGCTGACACGCGTAATAGGCGTGATATCGACATGATTTATATCGTCGGCTCACCAACACAAACAAGACTGTTAAAGCCATATATAGATGTCAGTATTAGCCCATTTGCCGACGCTATACCCATGTACGCTAGTAGCCGCAGTCACAGTGCACGAATTGACGAAGGGGATACGCGTGATTTAGCAGGATTAAGCTTTAGTGAAATGCCTTGGTTGTTAAACAGTAAGCAACAAAATAAGCAGTTGGTGAATGCAAGTAAACATTTATTCCCTAACCGCAGTGATAGCTTACAGCGAATTTTCGCTATGGGTTATGACGCATTAGCATTAGTTGATAAAGTACAAGTAATGGCTAAAAGGCCTTATGCCAGACACTTTGGCCAAATAGGTACTCTCACCCTCAATGAGCAACAAATTTTAACTCGGAGTTTAATTTGGGGCCGCTACTTTACAGAGCGCGTAACAGAAATTGCAATGGATTAAAGGAATAACCACTAAGTTAATTGGTGACAAGGGCGAAGCACAAGCTGCCAAATTTTTACAAGAAAATAACTTGATTGTTATCGGCAAAAATTTTTCCAGTAAATTTGGCGAACTCGACTTAGTCTGTCAAGACCAAGAGGTTTACGTTTTTGTTGAAGTAAAATATCGCCAGTCAAGTCAATTTGGTGGTGCAATTTCAACGATTTCAAAAAAAAAGCAACAAAAACTGAAACTTTGTGCCTCTTTTTATTTCCAACAATTGGGGCTAAATGAATATAATACCCCTTGTCGATTTGATGTGGTCGCATTGCAAGGCAGTTTAGATAAACCACAAATAACCTGGCTGAAAAATGCCTTTTAAGGAGCCAACACTCTCATGTTAGAGCGTATAAAAAGTAACTTCACTGAAAGTATTCAAACCAAAATTGCGGCGAGTGAAGCATTAGCCGTACCGATTGAGCAAGCGGGAATGGTTATGGTGCAAGCCCTACTTAATGGCAAAAAAATATTAAGTTGCGGTAACGGTGGTTCAGCTGGCGATGCGCAGCACTTTTCATCAGAATTACTTAACCGCTATGAGACTGAACGTCCAAGTTTACCAGCAATAGCGTTAACTACTGACAGTTCTACAATAACCTCTATCGCCAATGACTATCATTACGATGAAGTATTTTCTAAGCAAGTTAGAGCACTTGGCAATGAAGGCGACGTGTTATTAGCGATTTCAACCAGTGGTAACTCAAAGAATGTCATTAAAGCCATTGAAGCTGCAGTAGCGCGTGATATGCCAATTATTGCATTAACTGGCCGTGATGGTGGCGATATAGCGGGTTTACTTGGTGAAAACGATGTAGAAATTCGTGTGCCTTCGCCACGTACAGCACGCATTCAAGAGGTTCACTTATTGGTTATCCATTGCCTTTGTGAAATTATCGACACGACACTATTTCCACAAACAGAGGATTAGCAGTGAAGCTTTCTAAACTTGCAACAACTTTAACTGCCGTGGCATTACTTCAAGGCTGTGTTGCTGCTGCCGTCGTTGGTGTGGTTGGCGGCGCAACGATGGCTGCAGACAAGCGAAGTGTTGGTGCCCAAATTGATGATCAGAAAATCGAATTTGACGCCTATGCCAAGTTAGCTAAACACCAAGGCGTAAATGAAAATACGAACTTACAAGTTACTAGCATGAATGGATCTATTTTGGTTGTAGGCCAAGCACCTAATAGCTTTTTGCGTGACGAAGCGATGAAAATCTTAAAGTCGATTGATGGCATAGTGCAAATTCATAACCAAATTAGAATTGGCAACACTGTATCTATTGGCACCAAAAGTAATGATGTATGGTTAACCTCAAAGGTGAAAACTGCATTATTTAAAAGCGATCAATTAGAAGCAACAAATATTAAAGTTGTCACCGAGAATGGTGAAGTTTTCTTAATGGGTCTCGTTAGTCAGCTAGAGGCTAACGAAGCGGTTGAAATAGCGCGTAATGTTAGCGGTGTGAACCGTGTTGTTAAAGCATTTGAATACCAGTAACAATTCATGATGTACAAAAAAACGCCACTTAACGTGGCGTTTTTTTATCTCTGCTGAATTTCGTTGATTGCTACTTTAAGCTCTCTCATCGCTTGTTTAGAAGACTCCTTAAAGTTGTCTAAACCATTAGGAGGCCACATTAACGATAATAGCTTTTTATCTAATGCTAATGTTTCACTATAAATTTTCTTTAATTTCGGTTTGTCACCAGCTGTTTTATCAATCTTAGCAGCAATTAAATCTAACGCACTCAAATACGTTTCTTTTGCTTGCATAACCGACTTTTTAGCCGCGGGCTCAACTAATCGTAACCAAACATCATCTAGTCGTTCACGGCCATACTTACTATTTAATAACGATTGTAAATAGTCGTTAGACTTTTCCGCGCTTTTATAACTTAATACCAATTGTTTTTTATAAAGCCACATCAATACACGTTGAATATCGCCATTCTCTTTAATAAATTCACGATCATTTTCGTTTAATTTATCCAAGGCTTTTAAATCTAGTTCTAACAGCGACTTCTCTTTAACCTGATTTGCTACAAATATGTCAGCTAAACCTTTGGTGATTGCAGCAAGTTGATAACCATTTAGCTGCTTATCTTCGAATGTATCAATAAACTTACGCGTATAGATTGACGCTAAGAAATATCGCTCAAAGCCTCTAAATGACATACCAGTATTATACGTTTCAATATGCTTAGGGGTTTGAATGAGCTTTTCTTGTAAGTGTTTTTTTGCAGTCAGCGCAGCAGCTTCGCTTTCGCGGATCTTAGCTTTAATTGCTTGCTGCTTAGATAAATATTTTTTTGCTAACGAGAAAGGTTCATAGTTAGGAGCAAAGGCAAATGCTCTTTCTAAGTCGCTTTCACTTAAGCCACTAAAGTTACGAGGATTGGCAATGAGTTGTTCAAGTAGTGGAAGTAAATATTCCTTTTCATCCAGTGCTAATTGATACTTCTCTGGCGCATACTGATATAACTCATCAATTAAGTGAATTTGTTGTTGCAGCTCTCCTGATTCTATCGCTTGTTGATAACTATCTTCAGTCATCGACAAGTTAATAGTATCGCAACCGCTAAGCACGATAAGACTTAGCATTACAGCAAGTAGTTTTTTCATGTATCCCTTTTTGAATTTTAAGTTAGCCTTGCCTACGTACAAGTTTAAGGGTGGCACAAAGCTCTGCTAATTCTGACTGTCATAATAATGATTATAGTGCTTACGATCATTTCATTATTTTTTTATTTATATTAATCACACTATAAAGTTCGCGGCATCATATAGAAAAAAAAAGCAAATGTTGAGCTTTTTAATAAAAATAATGTTGCAAAATATAAACCCGTTAGATAAAAAAAGCCTTGCATCTGCAAGGCTTTTTTTATCTATTTAATTTCAAACACCTACTATTCAGTAACAGCTTCTTCTTCACTTTCGACATTGCGATTTAAGAAAACTTCACGTAAGCGAGTATCAAGCTCATTAGCAATTTCAGCATTTTCACTTAAGAACTTAACTGCATTAGCCTTACCTTGACCAATCTTATCACCATTATAGCTATACCAAGCACCAGCCTTTTCAACCATTTTATTTTGTACGCCAAGATCAATTAACTCACCTAAGCTATTGATGCCTTCGCCATAAAGTATTTGGAATTCAACTTGTTTAAATGGAGGTGCAATCTTATTTTTAACTACTTTAACGCGGGTTTCGTTTCCTACAATTTCATCACCCTGCTTTACAGCGCCAATTCGGCGAATATCTAAACGTACTGAGGCGTAGAATTTAAGTGCATTACCACCCGTTGTTGTTTCAGGGTTACCGAACATTACACCTATCTTCATACGGATTTGGTTGATGAAAATAAGCATCGTATTAGACTGCTTTAGATTGGCAGTTAACTTACGCATTGCTTGAGACAACATACGTGCTTGCAAGCCCATGTGCGAGTCACCCATATCACCTTCAATTTCCGCTTTCGGTGTCAAGGCTGCAACTGAGTCAACGACGATAACATCAACGGCACCAGAGCGAGTTAACATGTCACAAATCTCTAATGCTTGCTCACCAGTGTCGGGTTGTGAAACAAGTAATTCATTAATATTAACACCTAGCTTTTCTGCGTAAATTGGGTCTAAAGCGTGCTCTGCATCTACGAAGGCACAAACTTTACCGTTACGCTGGGCTTCTGCGATTACTTCTAGTGTAAGCGTTGTTTTACCACTTGATTCAGGGCCAAAAATTTCAACCACACGACCCATTGGCAAACCGCCAGCACCTAACGCAATATCTAAGCCTAACGAGCCAGTAGAAATGGTTTCAACATCCATACTACGGTTTTCACCAAGCTTCATGATAGAACCTTTACCAAATTGGCGCTCAATTTGACCTAGTGCTGCCGATAGTGCTTTTTCTTTATTTGCGTCCATTTATCGCTCCGGAAAATATTTGACGAATCTTGTTAAGTTGGGAGTAAGTATACTGTCAATGCATACAGTATCAAGTATTTTTTTTCATTATTACTTATTAAAATATAATTGCACTTTCAAATTGTTGTTTTAAAAGGGTATTTTTATAGTTTATATTTTTCATTTATTTTAAACAGACATATAAAACAGTATTTATACAGTACTTTTTTGTTATTTAATTTGGCAAATTTTTACTGGTATTTATAAAAAATATGGCATAATGCGGCTTTGTTTTTTCCTTTAATAATAATAATTTTCTGCCATGACCAACACCACTGCTGACCATTCTTCTCATACGCCTATGATGCGTCAATATCTAAAAATAAAAGCAGAATTTCCGCATATTTTAGTGTTTTACCGAATGGGTGACTTTTATGAACTATTTTATGATGACGCAAAACGTGCTGCAGATTTATTAGATATTTCATTAACCGCTCGTGGTAAGTCAGGTGGCAATGCCATTCCAATGGCTGGCGTGCCGTATCATGCCGTCGATAATTATTTGGCAAAGCTAGTACAACTTGGTGAATCGGTTGCTATTTGTGAACAAATCGGTGATCCAGCCACAAGCAAAGGACCTGTAGAGCGCAAAGTTGTAAAAATAGTTACACCCGGCACAGTAAGTGATGAAGCGCTATTAACCGATCGCCAAGACAATTTAATTGTTGCTATTTCAGAAAGTAAATCAGGATTTGGCTTAGCTTACTTGGACATGACAAGTGGTCGCTTTGTATTAAATGAGCCACGCACGGTTGAACAACTTCAAGCAGAGCTACAACGTTTATCACCTGCCGAATTACTTTATCCAGAAAATTTTTCACAACCAGAATTATTAGACAACTACAAAGGGTTACGACGTCGCCCTGAGTGGGATTATGACTTTGAAACCGCCACCACTTTATTAAATAAACAATTTAATACCAAAGAACTCGTTGGTTTCGGAGTACAAGATTATACAAAAGGCATTACTGCCGCAGGGTGTTTATTAAATTATGTACAAGATAGCCAACGAACTGCCCTGCCGCATATTCGTTCTATTGTTGCGGAGTCTTCACAAAAAGGCGTGATTTTGGATGCCGCTACTCGCCGAAATTTAGAGTTAACGCATAATTTACAAGGCGGCACTGACAATACGCTGGCCGCTATTTTAGACAAATCATCTACCCCAATGGGCTCTCGATTACTTAAACGATGGCTGCATTTCCCGCTACGAGATTTAGATACGTTAAACGGCAGACAAGATGCTGTTGCCAGTATTTTAAATGATGATTTAACCCATGAGCTACAACCCATCCTAAAACAAGTTGGTGACGTTGAACGAATCGTCGCTCGTATTGCATTAAGGACTGCAAGGCCGCGTGATTTCGCTAGATTGAGACAAGCACTTGACCAGTTACCTTCACTTCAAGAAGTTATGGCCACAGCTAGTAATAACAAGCTTAAACCATTAGCGAACAACATGATGCCTATGGCAGACATGCATCAATTATTGAGTCATGCCATTATTGAAAACCCGCCAGTACTTATTCGAGATGGCGGAGTCATTGCCCCAGGTTATCACGCAGAATTAGACAAATTACGCGATTTAAGCCAAGGCGCAACTAACTTTTTGGAAGAAATTGAATCCCGAGAAAAAGAACACACAGGCATACCAACATTAAAAGTAGGCTATAACAAAGTACACGGCTTTTTTATAGAGGTGAGTAAAGCATCAGCGGGCCAAGTGCCTGATAACTACATTCGACGTCAAACACTAAAAAATAATGAACGCTATATCACCGAAGAACTAAAAGCACATGAAGAGACGGTGCTTACAGCACAAAGCCGTTTCTTAGCATTAGAAAAACGCTTGTACGACGAATTATTTGACCAAATATTGCCACATATCGAACAATTACAAACGCTGGCCGAAGCGGTTGCTGAACTAGATGTGTTAAGTACATTCGCAGAGCGTGCAGACACATTAAATTACGCTAAGCCGGTATTATCACAAAATAAAGGAATTGCAATAGAACAAGGCCGTCATCCAGTCGTTGAACAAGTGACCTGTGATGCCTTTATTGCTAACCCAGTGGTATTAGATACTAACCGTGAAATGCTTATTATTACAGGCCCAAATATGGGTGGTAAATCTACCTATATGCGTCAAACCGCACTAATCGTGTTACTTGCTCATATTGGTTGTTTTGTGCCAGCTGAGTCTGCTCAAATTGGACTTGTAGATCGGATATTTACTCGTATCGGTGCATCAGATGATTTAGCCAGCGGTCGCTCAACCTTTATGGTAGAAATGACCGAAACCGCAAATATTCTGCACAACGCCACAGATCGCAGCTTAGTACTGTTAGATGAAATAGGTCGCGGTACCAGTACCTATGATGGCTTATCTCTCGCTTGGTCGGTTGCCGAAATGCTCGCCTTAAATACTAAGGCCTTTGTGCTTTTCGCCAGCCATTATTTTGAATTAACGTTATTGGCGGAGCAAATTGAAACCTTGGCTAACGTTCATTTAGATGCCGTAGAGCATGATGACACAATAATCTTTATGCATGCCGTTCAAGAAGGAGCTGCTAGCAAGAGTTTTGGTTTACAAGTTGCACAACTTGCAGGCATTCCGAAACCCGTTATTCAACGAGCTAAACAACGCTTGTCTGAATTAGAAAGTCAACAAACGCCAACAGTTGCTACAGAACCAAATACCTTCGAACAACTTCAGTTGGTCGATGTTGAACATCCAGCAATTGAAACATTAAAGCAGGCGGATATTGATGACATGACACCAAAACAAGCTATGGATATGTTATATCAATTAAAAACCATGCTTTAATTTGCCAAACGTTTGTAAAGTCGCCTATGGTATTGCTAAAGCGAATATGAAATAAGTTTATGTCGATAAAATTACCTATCGTTATCTCAGCAGAGCAAAAAGTGTCAGAGCTTTTTGATCTATCCACTGGCATGCTCGAAAAGCTAGAAGCTTGGGCAAATTTCGAAACATTAAAAGCTAATTGGTATGGTGATGAAGATATAGAACTGAAATGTCAATTTACGCTAGTTAGCGCTGATACATTCCAGCAAAAATTTGCATCGCTTGATATGCCTGAATGGAAAATTGATAACGAAAACAATGCAGCGCTGAAATTCGGTGGCATTGAAGAGAAACAACACATTATTTTAGATATGGAAAATCAACACTACGGCGACATTGCAGATAAAAGCCGTTGGCTATCAAACGACATTCAACTTCAATTACAGATATTGTTAAGGCATTGGCTAAATCAAATTGCCCGCCAATATCAACTTGATGTCCTTGATGATTAATCCAGTAACCTATTTATTATGCAATCAAGTGTGACATTTTGTCGCACTTTTCGGGTTTATCGTTGCTAATCAATGTCCGGTACCGCAAACTGTATTCATCGGCAGCTTAACTGTTGCTGGCCAAGTAGCTGGACACTTACTTGGCAAAATTTCGCAAAATTTAGGCCTTTGCCTACCCTATAACGCCTTAGTGATTACTAGGGCGTTTTTTTAATTTTCGCTGCAAAGTTCTCCGGTGCATTGAAAGCTGTCTCGCCGCAGCCGAAATATTACCTTCATTGATTTTTAATACTTGTTGCAGATGTTCCCACTCTGCTTGTTCCGCTGATAATGGCTCGCTAGTATTATCACTACCAACTTTAGTACTTTTAGTCATGCCAATAGCAGTTAAAATAGTCGCAACATCCGCAGGCTTCGCGAGATAATCATCCGCGCCTAGTTTAATTGCATCAACCGCCGTAGCAATACTCGCATAACCAGTAAGTAAAACAATTCGAGCATCTGGCAAAACATTTCTAATTGGCGTAATTAAATTTAAGCCACTGTCACCGTCTAAATGCATATCAAGTAAAACTGCATCAGGTAAGTGTTTTCGAGTCATCAATAAAGCATCTGTCGAATTGCTCGCATGTTCAACTTGAAGCCCATGTTTAGCTAGGCGTCTACAAAGGGTTGTAGCAAACGCTTCATCATCTTCAACAATCAGCAACTTTGTCATACAGCCCCCTCTACAATTGGTATTGAGATATTGACTTGAGCGCCATCAGAATGGTTAGCAAGTTCCAGCTTGCCATTAATTCGTTCTAGGCTCGCATTACTTAATAATACTGAAATTCCTAACCCTTGTTCACTTGCTTGCGGATACGCGCCTAACTGTGACGTCTGCTCTGCTAAAAATCCTTTGCCAAAATCTTTAATTGCCAAACGCCAAGTTTCATCAACTATGCTAGTTGAAACATTAATTTGGTTTTTATCAGTATGTTTATTTGCCTCTACAGCATTATCAATAATGTTAACGATGGCAGGGATCAAAGCACCATCAGCTTCAATTACGGTTTCAGCGCATTCTGAAAGGAACTGAAATTTACATTGTGGATAGTTCAATTGGCAATGGTGTTTAATCTGTTTAAATAACTTTTCGCTACTTACCCGTTGTTTTTGATTGGTTTTAATTTGCTCAGTAGTTTGTCGAAATGCGTGTAAATTTTCACTACACCTTGCTACTTGTTTAACTAGATCTTCAATTACTTCTGGCTGATGTTCATCGCTTTCTTGTAATTCTTCGACAAGTAGGTTTATCGTTGCAAGTGGCGTTGCTAAATCATGAGTCACTTGTGCTGAAGCGACACCTAGTGCCATTATGCGTTCTTGTTTTAATTGCTCTTCACGATAGCGAGCTATAGTAGCCTCTCTTTGAGTTATCATCTGTGCTAACTGCCCAACAACTACCGAGACAACAAGTGCAGAAAACAGGAAGTTTATCCACATGCCAATAAAGTGTCCTTCCATATTGCCATGCATTACATGCATCGGCATCGCCCATAAAAGCAAACTATAAGTACCTACAGCGGCAACTGCTACTAATAGCATTCGCAAATATGATAACGAAACGGCCGCAATAGCTATTGGAATTAGTAGCAATGAAACAAAAGCATTGGTAGCGCCGCCACTAAAATATAAAAGGCAACCTAAAAATACGACGTCAGCAAGTAATTGTATAACAATATGCTTAGCGCCTTTTGTCGCCCTTAACTTATAAAACCAAAAACAGAGACCATTAAAAACAACTTCAATAGTAATAATGGTAAATAAAGGCACCCAAGGTAACTCATAACCTAATGCTAGATTTACAAATAACACTAAACCTAATTGGGTAACGATAGAAATTGCACGAAGCGCTAGGATTAACTCAAGCACTGACAAACGTTTTAAATTGGTAAGCATATGAAAATTAGATTCTTATTTAGTAAAATGACTATACCGAAAAACCAAGTAGCTCTCTATGGCTCTTTTAATTAGTAAGCTGCTTAGTTGCAATAAAGGCTCCTCTTAGTTCACCTAATTTGAAGCCAACTGCGACATCATTTGGATACTGTAAATTTAGAGCGCTTTTGACTTCAGGTTTTATATTGCTGCCGTGACAATTTAAACAAAGTTTTCCAGTTGGAATTGCCTTGGCAAATTTATAGACCTGTTTGCCATCGCTTTGCTGAATAATTTCACTGCTCATCAACTTTTTAGGTTTCACACCTTCAGCTAGTTGCTTTTCAAATTTGATGAGTTGCTTTCTCTGCCAATTATCCGCTGCATTATCTGTATTTCGAAGTTTTAAGCTAGTACGGCCAATAGTCCAACCATCTGTCGAGTATGAATGGGCAATATCATTTGCCACTTCTTGACAGATCCTCATGCCGTGCACTAAACCTCCTTGTTTAACACCAGCTTGTAAAGTAGATTTTAATTGTTTAGCAAATAGTTGAATCTTTTGTTTTGCCTCACCATTTAGCTGATGTTCAGTTTCTTGTTGTGATGTATTTGCAAACGATATCAATGGGAAAATTAGCGTAAAGAATAGCAAAAAGTGCAATGCTTTTTTCATTTAAGAACCCTCTAAATTATTTAGTTAACCTAGCCATAGAAAATCCAAAGATATAGATACTTTGGCAATAATCAGTTAGTCGATTGTCTAATACCGTCATAATTAATATTGACAATATCAATTAGCGGTAAGGGCTTGCTAAATAAGTACCCTTGACAACAATCGCAACTTTGCTGCGCCAACAAAGATAACTGCTCTTGTGTTTCCACTCCTTCAGCGACTGTTTTCAATTGTAAGCTATGGGCCAGTGCAATAATTCCAGACGCAATTTCTTCGTCTTTTACCTGCTCACAAACGTGTTGAATGAATGTTCTATCAATTTTCAAGGTATTAACCGGTAAGTCTTTTAAGTAACTAAAACTAGAATAACCAGTGCCAAAGTCATCAATTGCTACTGTTATTCCCATGTTTTGTAACGATTGTAGCAACTGTTTTTTCTCATCAATGTCATCCATAAGCATACTTTCCGTAATTTCTACTTCGATATTAGTCGGGCTTACCTGGTGTACCTCGCAACTTTCTTTCAAAGTTTTAACTAGTTCAGTATTACATAATTGTCTGGTGGATATGTTGATCGCCACCCTAATATTAGCGTGTGTATGTGCTATGAGGGTGTTTATATCTTTACAGACCTGCGTGATAACCCACTTCCCTATTTTATCAATAAGGCCCGTCGCCTCAGCCAGAGGTATAAATACAACGGGGGAAATATTTCCTTGTTCATCATCGTACCAACGGATTAACGCTTCAAAGCCAATCAAGCGTTTAGTTTTAATGTCAAACTGTGGCTGATAATGCAATTCAAAAGCACCTCGCTCTATTGCACTTTTCAATTTTTGCTCAAGCTTTAAGTTGGCAATAGCGTTATCATTAAGTGTCTTATCAAAAAACTTAAATGAATTCTTTCCAACCGCTTTTACGTGATACATCGCTAGATCAGCATATTTTAATAACGTTGAAAAATCTCTTGAGTCATCTGGAAGCAACGTAATGCCTATACTTACACTTACATTAACTTCATGACCTTGAATTATTGCAGGTTTAGTTATTTTCTCGATAATTTTTTCAGCAATTTGTCGTGCTTTGAGATCATTTTCAACATTCACCAGCAGTAAATTAAACTCATCACCACCGATACGAGATAGCATGTCGGTTGAGCGGATACAGCTAAGTATTCGTTGACTAATTTCAATCAGTAGCTCGTCACCTATATCATGACCTAACGAATCATTTATTCGCTTGAAGTTATCAATATCTATGTAAAAAACACCATAGGTTTCACCATTTCTAGCGCTATTTTCAATCGCTGATTCCAAATATTCCTTGAATAGACGTCGATTAGGAAGTTGAGTCAGCGCATCGTAATACGCATGACGCTCTACTTCTTTATGTGTATCCAATAATTTAGCGTGAACATATTGTAGTTGTTGAACGCCTGCCTTCACTCTAAATAAGATGTAGGCTATCAAGGGTAATCCTATCAGTACCGTTATTAATGTGGCTGCTTCAATAACAGAATCAACACGAGAAAACTCAATATAATGTTGTTCCGTACTATTACCTCTTTCATGTTGATGAAGCAGGTTTATTTGTCTTGCACTGTGCATTGCGCTATCCAAATAACGTCTTATTTCCTGTAATTCCCCTCGAGACAAATTTTCAATAACTTGATTGATTTGTTTATTCAAGCGTTTGACAGATTGTTGAAATTTCAATTGCTGATAACGTTGTTGTAGGAGGTTAATTTTATGAAGGATCCGCTTTAGTTGCTCTGCTTTTTTTTGCGGACTATCAATATGAATAGGCCGACCGTAATTAGCGGACAATTCAAATTTTAGGGCTTGTAAAGCTTCTGTTAAATTGAAAGTTTCAGCGATGCTTTTATCATAATAATTTAAAATAACATCCTGCTGTTGTCTTAGTTGTTGATTAAAACCATCAAGCACGAACAACACTATAGCAATGAATATGACCACCCCTATAGATAAGGCATATAACAATTTTAGCGTTGGATCTTTGGCAATCCCTGCCTCTTTTACATCCGACATATTTCTAATCTTCTTTCATTTCTATTAACATGAGAGCCTGTTTAAGCTCATCAAAATCTTCTATTGACGCAGGATAGAAAGCTTCTGCAGATTGCTTGCTTAAGATTGCTTTTCCAGTTTCAGTCTCTGATGTGATAGATAAAAAAGCGTCAATAATTTTTTGATTAAACTCTTCGTCAAAATTAGGTTGAATAGCCCAAACATAATCAGGGTATGGAGGTGATTGTCGAATCACCATCAGTTGCTTACCAATTGCGGGCTTGCTTGTTAGCATTGTCTCGTACACTTGGCTATTGAGCACGCCTGCTGCAACTTCCCTATTTACCACCATATTAATGGTTTCAGTATGAGAACCGCTAAATATAACACTTGAAAAAAATTCTTCAGGAGTTATTCCTTGTCGCTTCATATAAAAGCGCGGCATGATGTGACCAGAGGTAGATAAACTTGAACCAAAAGCGAAGCTTTTTCCTTTTAACATTCTTAAGTTTGTTAGTTCACTATCTCTTCTTACAATTAAATAACTTACAAAGTTTAAATCTATATTGCGCATAGCCAATGGAATTGCATTATTTTTGTTTGAGGCTTTAATAAAAGTAACCCCACCAAACAATGCCAAATCTATTTTGTTTTTTTCAAATTTATCGATGAAATCATCATAATTTGCTGGAATAACAACTTTATAATCAACCGCTAATTTGGCCGATATAAACGCTAACAGCGGTTGATGAACTTCCATTAATTGCTCAGGCTCACGATCTGGCAAAAGCCCAATAACAAGTTGTTTTGGCTGTTCAGCTTTTTTTGGAAGGGGGTTACAAGAAGCAACAGCGAACAATAACATCAGTAATGCTGCTAAAGCAGTCCATTTATAGAGCATTTACAAACTAATTTAAAATAATTATTTAATAAAATTATAGAATAAATATGAGAAAACGCGCTGAAAGTTTTACTATGGAACTGATGAATAGCATAGTCTTCAGTTGCCAATCGAAGGCTCAAGTATCTGACTAGTAAATTAAGTATATTAAATCAGATTCCAAATACTCATATTCTTTGAGTTACAAATATGAGCCTATAAAAACAAAACGCTTGCATAGCATCAAATTTTCCCTTCATATAATAAATACAACGAGAAGTTCTCTTTATTGATACTTCTGTTACCTATTTCCAAGAGAGAAGTGCATTGGCCCTTTTACAAAAACATGCCAGAACGTTTAGCTGGTTCATCACATTTATTACTGTGTGTTGCATAACAAGCTGCCAACCTAAATCAGATAATGATTTTAATATCGTATTAAGACTTAGCCATGTATTCGCGCCAAATGAAGAATTAACCCACTTTATGGATTTAGTTTCTGCGCGTATCAAGCAAAAAACAAATGGCGCTGTCGAAGTCCTTACATTTCCTCAAGGGCAAATTGCAGCATATAAAGACAGTGTAGAGATGGTCGTACGTGGCGCAAATTTCATCTCTGTTGAAGACCCTTCATATATCGGCGATTACGTACCTGAATTTACCGCCTTAGTTGGCCCAATGCTTTATGAGAACTATGATGAATACATTGCACTAATCAATACGCCTTTGGTTAAGAGCTGGGAAAAAAAGCTAGAAGAAAAAGGCATAAAAGTACTTTCTCTTCAGTATATCTTTGGTTTTCGAAATATCATTTCTGATCAAGTAATTAGACACCCTGATGACTTAAAAGGTATCAAACTAAGAACGCCAGGTAGTAAGTTATTCATTGAAACGCTTAACGCAATGGGCGCCACAGCAACACCATTACCTTGGGGAGAAACATTTAGCGCTGTCCAGCAAGGTGTCGTTGACGGGCTTGAAGGTTCAGAGTTCACTAATTTAGGCACAAAAGTCTATGAAACTGGCAAGAAAAACGTTGCTCTGACAAATCACTTTTTAGGCGTTTGTGGCGTCTATATATCTACTGAAGTTTGGCATACCATTCCTAAACAATATCAAGAGATAATCGAACAGGAGTTTGCGATTGGGGCAGATGAAATGGTCGATATGCTTAAGGCCAATCACGCTAAAGTTGTGAATGAATTAGAAGAGCATGGCGTAACATTCAACACGATTGACAGAAATGCCTTTAAAACCAAAACACGTCCATTATTTGAATCATTGCCAGGGGTTTCGCTGAAAATGTATGAGCAAATACAAACTGAGTTAGCAAAAATTAAAGGCAAGGCACCAGTCAATGAAATCCCATAGCAAGCTAGTTGCCAATATTGAAGAAGTACTTTGTGGCACTTTTTTAGTTGTCATGGTTGGTTTAGTTATCATTAACGTTTTCTTACGTTACTTAACTAATTATTCATTATTTTGGGCTGAAGAAGTCGCGACAATTTGTTTCGTGTGGGCCGTTTTTTTAGGAGCGAGTGCCACATACAAAAGAAAGCTAGATATCGGCATTGATCTTATTGTTAATCAATTATCTCAGCGTACTCAACAAAGTGTGAAGCTAATCGTATCTTGTATCTTATTAATACTAAACGTGTATATTTTTTATATTAGCATTGTTTTTTCAATAATCGCCTTTGAAAAACCAACCGCAGTATTGGGTATCAGTTCTTTTATTGTAAACGCTTCTCTAATTGTCAGTTTCGCCTTTATTAGTTGGCATAGTCTGCGTTTTTTAGCCGCCAATTTGCGCCAATTTAGCGATAATAGCGAGGCAAACGAATAATGGAATATATACCAATACTTCTTGTCTTTTTATTATATTTTACTGGTATTCCTATTGCCTATGCTTTGCTCGGTGCGGCTTTAAGTTACTTCGTATTTTTTGACTCTGGTATGCCAGCAGATCTTGTATTACAGCGATTCATAACCGCTACGGCATCGTTCCCTTTGTTAGCTATTCCATTCTTTATTATGGCGGGCTCAACAATGAACTATGCAGGTATAAGCAAAAAGCTAATGGAACTTGCACAAATGTTGACAGGCCATTTACCTGGAGGACTAGCACAGGTCAATGTAGTGCTAAGTACCATGATGGGCGGTATATCTGGCTCTGCAAATGCTGATGCAGCGATGCAAAGCAAAATGCTGGTTCCACAAATGCGCAGGCACGGTTACCCTGCTGCATTTTCTGCAGCGATTACTGCTGCTTCTTCAGCGATATCCCCGGTCATCCCGCCTGGAATCGTACTAATCATTTACGCATTAATTGCACAAGTGTCTGTGGCAAAAATGTTTGTTGCTGGCTATATTCCTGGTTTATTGATGGCTGGCTGTTTAATGCTAACGGTTGCGATAATCGCAAAGAAACGAGGCTATGCTGCTACGAGAAAAAAGAGGGCTTCGCTGCGCGAAGTAAGTGGACAATTTTTTGATTCATTGTGGGCGCTCGCATTACCATTTGGCATTATATTAGGATTACGTTTTGGGCTGTTCACGCCAACAGAAGCGGGTGCTATAGCCGTATTATTCTGTGTATTAATTGGTGCGTTTGTCTACAAAGAACTTACCCTTAGCCATATAAAGCCAATACTCCTCGACACTATATATGGCACAGGCTCCGTGGTGCTTATCATCGTTGCCGCTTCGGTATTTGGCTACTACTTAACTTGGGAGCAAATACCGCAAACCTTAACTCAACTATTGCTTGATTTTACTAATAACAAATACCTAATGTTAGCAACACTAAACATTCTACTTCTAGCGTTAGGAATGTTATTAGAAGGAGGAGCGGCAATGCTAATCATCGCTCCTTTAGTTGTGCCTATCGCCATGCAATTAGGTATCGATCCTATTCATTTTGGCATGATCATTATTGTTAACATTATGATAGGAGGAATTACTCCACCTTTTGGCTCAATGATGTTCACCACTTGTTCTATTACTAAAGTGCCTGTTACTGACTTTATTCAAGAGGTTTGGCCGTTTATATTGGCATTACTAATCGCTTTATTAGTTGTTACTTACTTACCAGACATTGTGCTGTTTCTACCTAACTTGATTTGATGAAGTTTAAGATTCTTATCGCATCAAAATCTAGACACAAAAAAACCAGCTAAATAGCTGGCTTATTGTGATTAATCTAATGAAAGATTAATGGTACCGGAGGCCGGACTTGAACCGGCACGCTTTTAACGGCGGGGGATTTTGAATCCCCTGTGTCTACCAATTCCACCACTCCGGCAACACATGCCTTTCGTTTATTACGAAAGTGACTGGCATTATACGAAAAGATTAAGGGTTATCAATCCTTTTTATATAGATAGCTCTTTGATTGACGATAAATCAACCAATCGAGTCAGCATTTTAGTCATTATTGCAGTGACTTTGAATTTAACAGCTCTGCCACGTTATACTAACGCCGATTTTAATCCAATGAATGCCTTTATGTCCGAACAAGATAATACGACTTTTGTTAAATATACCGAATTTCCGCGAGCAGGCTTTTTTCGCCGATTCGGTTCATGGGTTTATGATGTATTAATAGCGCTTGCTGTATACATGGTAGCAGGTGCGATTGGATTTGGTTTATTCGCGTTAGCTGCCAATATTGGACTCGTAGATACTAGCGGTCATGAGCACCTAATTGATGTAAAAGAAAGCTCCTACGTTTATCAAATACTGGTAGATGGCTGGTCGCTAGCTTGGGTTGCGTTTTTCTTCGTCTATTTTTGGGCACGAAGCGGCCAGACTATCGGAATGAAAGCGTGGCGATTACGAGTACAAAACTTAGATGGCAGTTTGATCACAAAGAAAACCGGTTTTAAGCGTATTTTCCCTACTTTATTTGGTTTTGGGAATATATTGGTGTTATTTGATCGTAAGAACCATTTAAGTTTGCAAGATAGGATGACAAAAACGGAAGTTATTGTGCTTTCACTTGATGCCAATAAATCTAAAATCTAATAAATAAGCGCCTTAGTTAATCAACTTAACTAAGGCGTAAATCTTAACCACAAAACTTAGCCGAATAGCTAGGACGCCTTTCGTTTCATCAAAAAAAGCGCCACTGAAACAAAGAGTACACTTGGCATTATCGCACCTAATGCAGGTGGCAATTGGTACACCAAACTTAAGCTACCGAAAACTTGGTTGGTAATATGAAATAACAACCCGGTTAATACCCCCATCATAATTCTCGCGCCCATCGATACTGAACGTAACGGGCCAAAAATAAACGACAAAGCTACTAGTAGCATCACTGCCACTGTAATTGGTTGCATAATCTTACGCCAGAATGCCAGCAAATAACGACTTTGATCTTGCTGGTTTTGTGAAAGGTATTCTAAATAGCTAATCAACCCTTGCACTGACAGTGACTCTGGCTTAACCGTAACCACGCCGAGCTTTTCTGGCGTTAAGCTTGATTTCCACGCCATAGTTTGATGTTGAACTTCCCTTATCTGGCTTTCTTCGATTGCTGTATCTCTAACATTTTTAAGTTGCCATGCACCATCACTATAGACCGCTGAATCTGCCGACAACCAGCTATCTAATTTTAAATTTGCATCAAAACGATAGACCTGTACTTTGTTTAAAGTACCTTGATCTTCTACTTCTGCAATATGAACAAAATAATCACCATCTTTCGCCCAAACACCGTTCTTAGACGAAATGAGACTACCTCCAGAAATTGCTTGGGCACGCAGCTCCCTTGCTGACGCTTCACCTGCTGGCGCTAACCATTCGCCTACCGCCATTGAAATTACAATTAATAAGGTGGCAGTTTTCATTGCAGACTTAACAATATTTAATTTGGATAGGCCAGCAGCTTGCATGACAACTAACTCACTGTTACTTGCCAGCATTCCAATCCCGATTAAGCCACCAATTAAGGCCGCCATTGGAAAAAATATTTCAACATCCCTAGGCACAGCATATAAAACATAAAGTGCAGCATGAGCTAGCTCATAGTCACCTCGGCCGACATCGCCCATTTGTTCAACAAACTTAATAATACCGCTAACACTAACAAACACCATTAAAGTGATAAATGTTGTAGAAGTAATCACTCGGCCAATGTATGCATCTAAAATACGCATTATTTAGCCCTCTTTGTTTGCTTTCGCTTAGGTAATTTAGCTTTTAACTTCATACCACTACTTCTGCTTTTCAACAGTAAACTTACACCCAATACTAACGCCATTAAATGTACGGGCCATAACCCAACATAATAAGGTAATGCATTGCCTTCTACCCCTGAACGCATTGCCGTTAGTAACAAGAAATAGGCTAAAAACAGCATTAGTGCAGGTAATAGCTTGGCAAATTTCCCTTGTCTAGGATTAACTACACTTAAAGGAACTGCCACCAAAGTTAAAATAAGACAAGCTAATGGAAAAGCTAAACGCCACTGAATGGCAGCTTGAGCATCTTGAGAATCATCAACCAATAAGTCACCTGTTGCTATAGCACTAATTTTACGGCGCTTATGCTCAACTTTTTGGTCTTGAATTTGGATATAGTACTTATCGAACGATACTGCTCTAAATTCACCTGAGCCATTATCACTTTGATAGCGAGTACCATCTTCTAAAATTAGGCGTTGTAAACCAGAATCTTCTTCTTCTACACGACCTTTATCGGCATATACTAAGCTTGAATTAATAACGCTTTCGGTATCAGCCGTTTCATTGGGGAGTTGTGCTACAAACACCTTATTGAGTGAGTTGTCATTTCGATCTTTATCATGAATAAACACTACTGCTTTTTTATTACCTGTTTTTTGAAATCTACCAGCGACCATAGCGGTAATACCCGAGTCGGCTGCCAGTTGCTCTTTAACTTGATATTCATACTCGGAGGCCATTGGCGCTAAATACAAGGTAAACAAACCGGTAAAAATTGCGGTAATAAAACTTAATACTAACGTTACTCGAACCACATACCATTCGCTGACACCACAAGCATGTAGCACCGTCATTTCGCTGTCAGCATATATTCGCCCATACGCTAAAAGTACCCCAAGAAATAAGCTTAGTGGCAGCAACATACCTGCTAAATCAGGCATTTTTAGGCCGATAAATATCATCACTAAGTGACCAGGGATGCCACCTTCTGAGGCGTCATCAAGTACCCTAACAAATTTATTACTGATAAATATGGTCATCAGAACAAAGAAAACAGCCAATTGTGTCTTAGCTACTTCCTTTAATAGATAACGAAATACAATCACTTAAACCTCGAATGGTAAACCATTATTAAAAACATAGTTTTTTTCTGACAATTGAGCAATTTTTAAGTAAAATTGCTATTTTTATACATAATAGAACAAACTTGCTCATAGTAAACGCGACGAATGCGGCTATAATTATAGCCCTTAGCGCTATCTAATTAATAGTAACCTTATCTATTAATTGTTGATTTTAGCAAGTTTAATAATAAGTGAAATCAGTTTTCACCTAATTTTGATTACAATTACACGCAAGAAAGCCAGCAGGAGAATTCATGGAATTTAGTGTAAAAAGTGGCAGCCCGGAAAAACAACGTAGCGCCTGTATTGTCGTTGGTGTTTTTGAGCCTCGTCGTTTATCCGCTATTGCCGAACAACTGGACGAAATCAGTGAAGGTTATATTAGTAACTTACTTCGTCGTGGTGATCTTGAAGGTAAATCAGGGCAAATGTTGTTATTGCACCATGTGCCCAATATTTTAAGTGAACGTGTATTACTTGTTGGTTGTGGTAAAGAACGTGAGCTAGACGAACGTCAATACCGTCAAATTATCAGTAAAACAATTAACACGCTCAATGAAACCGGCTCAATGGAAGCTGTTTGTTTCTTATCAGAATTACATGTTAAAGGCCGCGACACTTATTGGAAAGTGAGACAAGCTGTAGAAGCAACTCAAGATTGTTTATACAGCTTTAATAGCTTAAAGACGCGTAAAGAAGAACCTCGTCGTCCACTACGCAAAATCGTATTTAACGTTCCAACACGTCGTGAATTACCGATTGGTGAACGCGCTATTGCGCATGGTTTAGGGGTTTCTGAAGGTATTAGTACCTGTAAGAATGTGGCAAACATGCCACCAAATATTTGTAATCCTGCTTACTTAGCAGAGCAAGCAAAAATTCTTGAAAACGACTACAGCAAGGTCACTACCGAAATTGTTGGTGAGCGTGAAATGGAAGAGCTTGGCATGGGTTCATACCTAGCCGTTGGTCGTGGTTCTGTTAACGAATCAATGATGAGTATTATCAAGTACCAAGGCGGCGAAGCAGATCAAGCACCAATCGTTCTCGTCGGCAAAGGATTAACCTTCGACTCCGGTGGTATTTCAATCAAACCCGGCGAAGCTATGGATGAAATGAAATACGATATGGGTGGTGCCGCAGGTGTATTAGGTGCAATGCACTCTTTAGCGGAATTAGATCTACCAATTAATGTTATTGGCGTATTAGCCGGCTGTGAAAATATGCCTGACGCTAACGCATATCGTCCTGGTGATATTTTAACGACTATGTCTGGTCAAACGGTAGAAGTATTAAATACTGATGCCGAAGGCCGTTTAGTGCTATGTGATGCGTTAACTTATGTTGAGCGTTTCGAACCAGAAGCAGTAATAGACGTCGCAACGTTAACAGGGGCTTGTGTCATTGCACTAGGTAAACATGCTACAGGTCTATTGAGTAGTCATAATCCATTAGCTCACGAATTATTAAATGCCTCAGATCAAAGTGGCGATCGAGCGTGGCGTTTGCCATTGTGGGACGACTACCATGAGCAATTAGAAAGTCCATTTGCTGATTTCACCAATCTAGGTGGTCGTGCAGCAGGCACAATCACAGCAGCATGCTTTTTAGCGAAATTTACCAAAAAGTATAATTGGGCACACTTAGATATTGCTGGTACAGCTTGGCGTAGTGGTGGAAAAGACAAAGGCTCTACAGGGCGTCCTGTTAGCATGCTAACGCAGTTCTTGCTTAACCGAAGCGGTGCAGAGCAAGGCGAATAATGCAAACTCAAGCAACTTTTCATCTGATGCCTGATAATGCGCATGACAATGCGTTAGTGCAATATGCCTGTGTGCTAGCCGCCCAGCATTTTCGTCAGCAGCAAAAGGTATTTATCTTTGCTGAAAATGAGCAGCAAGCACATGCAGTTGATGAGTTGCTTTGGTCGTTTGAGCCAGATAGCTTTGTTCCACATAACCTTGTTGGCGAAGGACCAAGGCAAGGTTCCCCTGTCGAAATAGGATGGCAAGCACCTAGAGGGCGACGACCAGTATTAATTAACTTGACGCAAACAATGCCTGCATTTGCCGGTCAGTTTTCACAAATCATGGATTTTGTTCCCGTAGCCGAAAATGATAAACAGCTCGCTAGAGAGCGTTTTAAAGCATGCCGGCAAATGGGGTTCAACGTTAATACGCAAGCGATTAACAGTTAACAGAATCAAACCTCTTATTAATGAATAAAGAATAGAAAGTAGAGATGGAAAAAACATTTAATCCTTCTGAAATTGAACAAAAGCTTTATAAAAGCTGGGAAGAAAATGGCTATTTTAGCCCGACAGGTGAAGGCGACGGCTATAGCATTGCAATTCCGCCACCCAATGTTACGGGTAGCTTGCACATGGGGCACGCGTTCCAACAAACTATTATGGATACGCTAATTCGTTACCAACGTATGCAAGGTAAAAACACCTTATGGCAAACGGGTACCGACCATGCGGGCATAGCAACACAAATGGTTGTTGAACGCAAAATAGCAGCAGAAGAAGAAAAAACTCGTCACGATTACGGCCGTGAAGCATTTATCGACAAAGTATGGCAGTGGAAAGAAGAGTCAGGCGGCACTATCGGTCAACAAATGCGTCGTTTAGGTAACTCTATTGATTGGTCTCGCGAACGCTTTACCATGGACGACGGTATGTCTGAAGCGGTTCAAGAAGTTTTCGTTCGTTTATTTGAAGATGACCTAATTTACCGCGGCAAGCGCTTAGTAAACTGGGATCCGAAATTCCATACTGCTATTTCGGATCTTGAAGTTGAAAACAAAGACAAAAAAGGCCACATGTGGCACTTACGTTACCCATTAGCTGATGGTGCTACTACGGCGGAAGGTAAAGATTACTTAGTAGTCGCAACTACTCGCCCAGAAACAATGTTAGGTGATACTGGTGTAGCTGTTAACCCTGAAGATTCGCGCTATAAAGACTTAATTGGCAAACACGTCTTATTGCCGCTGGTAAACCGTTTAATTCCAATTGTTGCCGATGAACATGCTGACATGGAAAAAGGTACTGGTTGTGTAAAAATCACGCCAGCACATGACTTTAACGATAATGAAGTAGGTAAGCGTCACTCGCTACCTATGATCAATATTTTTGACAAAGACGCCGCTATTCTTGCGCAATCAGAAGTATACAATACCAATGGCGAACCATCGGACGATTACAGCACTGATTTACCAGCAGAATTCGCTGGTATGGATCGCTTCGATGCACGTAAAGCCATTGTTGCTCAGTTCGATGAACTCGGATTATTGGTTGAAGTTAAAGACCACGATTTAGTTGCGCCATACGGCGATCGCTCTGGCGTAATTATTGAGCCACTTTTAACCGACCAATGGTACGTGCGTGCTGCGCCTTTAGCTGAGCCTGCCGTTGCAGCGGTTGAAAACGGCGATATTGAGTTCGTTCCAAAACAATACGAAAACATGTACAACGCTTGGATGCGTGACATTCAAGACTGGTGTATTTCGCGTCAGCTTTGGTGGGGACATCGCATTCCTGCATGGTATGACGAAAACGGCAAAGTATATGTTGGACGCAGTGAATCTGAAGTTCGTGCTAACAATGGTTTAGCTGACGAACTTGTTTTAAAGCAAGATGACGACGTTTTAGATACGTGGTTTTCTTCAGCACTTTGGACATTCTCTACGTTAGGCTGGCCAAACAGCATGGAAGACTTAAAGAAATTCCATTCAACAGACGTGCTAGTCACCGGTTTCGATATCATTTTCTTCTGGGTTGCCCGCATGATCATGATGACCATGCACTTCATTAAAGATGAAAACGGCAAGCCACAGGTGCCATTTAAGAAAGTCTATGTAACAGGTCTTATTCGCGATGAAAATGGCGATAAGATGAGTAAATCAAAAGGTAACGTTGTTGATCCGCTAGATATGATTGACGGCATCTCGCTGGATAATTTATTAGAAAAACGTACTGGCAATATGATGCAACCACAGTTAGCTAAGAAAATTACTAAGCTAACCAAGAAAGAATACCCTGACGGTATAGAAGCACACGGCACTGATGCGCTTCGTTTCACACTTACTTCTGTTGCATCTACAGGGCGTGATATCAGTTGGGACATGAAACGTTTAGACGGTTACCGCAATTTCTGTAACAAGCTTTGGAATGCAAGTCGCTACGTATTAATGAATACTGAAGACCAAGATTGTGGTCGCAGTGGGGAAATGGAACTTTCATTGGCCGATCGTTGGATATTAGGCCAGTTCCAACAAACAGTGCAAAAAGTACATGAAGCGTTTGATACCTTCCGTTTTGATATCGCTTCACAGGCGTTATATGAATTCACTTGGAACCAATTCTGTGACTGGTACTTAGAGCTGACTAAACCTGTATTATTCAAAGGTAATGAAGCTCAGCAACGTGGTACCCGCCACACGCTAGTTAATGTGCTGGAAGGATTGTTACGTTTAATGCACCCAATTATGCCATTTATCACCGAAACCATTTGGCAACGTGTGCAACCGCTTAGCCAGTTTGAAAAAAATGGCGACAGTATCATGACTCAAGCTTTCCCTCAATTTGATGAACGTCAGTGTGATCAAGCTGCTATTGATGATCTTGAGTGGGTTAAGCAATTTATTATCGCTATTCGTAACATTCGCGGTGAAATGGATATTGCGCCTAGCAAGCCACTACCTGTGCTCCTTAAAAACGTGAACGACGAAGACAAACGCCGTTTAGCTGATAATGAGCAGTTCTTAAGTGCATTGGCAAAACTTGAAAGCATCACTTTACTTGCTGATGATGAAGAAGGCCCAGCATCTGCTACTGCAGTAATTGGTGATTTATCAGTGCTTATTCCAATGGCAGGACTAATAGATAAAGACGCTGAAATTGCTCGCTTAACTAAGGCAATTGAAAAGCTTGAAAAAGATGTTCAAAAAGTTAAAGGCAAGCTAGGCAACGAAAACTTTGTTGGCAAAGCACCTGCTGCTGTTATCGAAAAAGAAAAAGCCAAACTGGCCGAAGCAGAGTCAGCGTTAGCTAAACTGGTTGAACAGAAAGCACAGATTGCTGCACTCTAGTCAAACCGCAAGCGACAAACAAAAAGCCATTACATTTTGTAATGGCTTTTTTCTTCTAGAATTCATAAATTTGCAATACAACTAAAGTAAATTTTTTCAAGCTAATTCAAATTCTTTGTGTTAGACTATGTTCGCGTTGAGTTTTTGCGTTTCGGATGAAGGTTCAAATTAACTATATTAAGAAGTTTAGTTGATTCACCTGACGCGCTAGTGTTATTGGATACCTTCCTCTGTCTGTACTTTTGGGTAGAGGGCATTTACTCCGTGAAACGGTCAATTATGGCCACTTAATTTAAATATATGACTACGGGAAATGTTGGTATGTCTGATACAGTAACTGGTAAAGTAAAATTTTTTAACGAAACTAAAGGTTTCGGTTTCATCGAACAAGAAAATGGTCCTGACGTGTTTGTTCACTTCAGCGCTATCCAAGGTTCTGGTTTCCGCACTTTAACTGACGGCCAAGCAGTATCTTTTACTGTTAAGCAAGGTCAAAAAGGCCCAGAAGCTGAGAACGTAAACGCAGTTTAATCTGACGATACGTTAAAAAAAAGCAGCTAATTAGCTGCTTTTTTTGTGTCTGAAGATGAGTGATTAACTTACTTTATATTGATCTCTACCTGACTCTTTCGCCAAGTATAACGCTGTGTCTGCTCTACCATACAAATCCATTAACGTTTCGTTTTTAATATCAAACTCCGTTACTCCTGCACTTGCCGTGACATGATAGTCTTTACCCTTAACCTTGATAGTTAGCGCTCTAATTGCTGGCATTATACGAGACATTAATATTTTCGCTTGCTCCACCGTAGTATTAGGCATTATTAACATAAATTCTTCACCGCCTAATCGCCCGATATCGTCAGTCGACCTAATGGCATTTGCCATTTCTTGGGCAAATGCAGCCAGTACTTGATCACCAACATCATGACCATAGCTATCATTAAAATTCTTAAAGTTGTCGATATCAAATATCGCAATGGACAAAGAGTCTTGGTAACGCAGCGACCAGGATACCGACTTCTTAAGACTGGCCATTATCGCTCTGCGATTCGCAATTTGCGTTAAATCATCGCGCATTGCTAATGCACGCATTTTCTTACCATATGAATATTGCTTATAAAGGTGATAAACAACAAAAACGATCAGCAAGATACCCGCAACAATAAGACCAATTTGTAAATTTTGCGTTGCCTTCTGAGCTTTGACTTTTTGTTGCTCTGCATCGAGTAATTTTTTAAGTTGTGAATTTTCGTTTTCTTTCAACTCAAATTGAAACTCTGCCGCCATGCGTTGGGTAATTTCTTCACTTTGTCGACTAGCCAATTCATTCTCGATTTGGTGGTATTGTTTATAAAACCTCAGTGAGTTGTCAGGGTCGTCGTTAAGAAGATAAGCCTCAGAAATCATTAGGAGTACGGCGGATTGTTCATCTAAAAATTGGCTCTTTTGATATATAGGCAACACCTTGTGTAGTAAATCTATTGCCAGCTGATACTGCCCTTCATGGATATCTATCTGAGCACGAAACTTTTGAACTTCTGCAAGTTTGGTACTATTTTTTTGTTGAAAAAAGAAATTGTAGGCAACGTTAAGTCCTTCTTCTGCTTCCTTAAATCGCTGCTCTGCGAGCAATGCAGGAACCATTTTTAATTCAGCATAAGCGATACCAGGAATGTCTCCGACCTTTTCGGATAGGCTCTTAGCTTCGTTGAAGTAGGCTACTGCGCGCTTGTAGTCTTGGAGCTTATTAGCTATTACCCCTAAGTTATAAACACTAATAGATGCTTGCTGCAAATGGCCCTTTGCTAAATGGTAATCTTTGGTTTTATGGTAATAGGGAATAGACTTAGCGTATTCTTTTTTATAGGCATAAAAGCCGCCTAAAGAAGAGTTTACATTGTTTAGTAGCTCATCGTTTTCTAGACTTTGTGCAAGCTTAAATGCCCGCAACAAGTACTTTTGCCCTTTTGCAAAATTTGATAGTGAGCCATGCATTTGCCCTAATTTCACCAGCACAGATATTTCTAATTCTTGATGCTTTGAATTAATGGCCTGTTCGAGTGCCATATTATAATCAAGTAAACTTTGCTGGGTTTTACCCAGTGCTTGTTTAGATTCCGCACGGCAAATCAGAAGTTCTATTTTATTATCGTTAGTAAGTTCAGTTGTAGCTTGGCTAAGTTGATTGTTAACTAGATCTATAACATCTTGGTAGAGCTCCATCCGGACAGCAGTATCACAATACAGTGTCCAGAAGTATTGCTGTGAGTATATGTCGAACTGAGGAAGATCTTCTTTTAGCTGGTTAAGACGGTAAAAGAATTTACTTGGTTGCGAGTTAATTTGTGATTCAATATCACCTAACTCTTGTTCTAAATTTCGATTTTCAGCAAAGGAATTTGATGTTAGCAATAAAGCAAATAGTAACGTGACAAAACGACTTAACCTATGCATTTGATACCCTCATTGCTTTCTACTAATTCCATAGTAGCAGTAGTGATTGTTAAATGTCCGCTATTTCGTTGTTAAACCTTTGTAATAAACTATAAATTCTGCATAAAAACAAACTTTACCTAGCTCAACTAGGCACATATTAAATATGTTTGTTGATCAAAGCCAACATTAACTTAATATGATCATCACGGTCATTTAACGCTGGAATATAATGGTATTGCTCACCACCCGCTTTTACAAATACTTCTCGATTTTCCGATTCTAACTCTTCAAGTGTCTCTAAGCAGTCGGCACTAAATGCGGGGCTAATAATTGCGATATTTTTAATACCTTGTGTGGCGATTTGTTCAAGTGTTTCATCAGTATATGGCTTTAACCATTCAGCTTTACCAAAACGCGACTGAAAGGTCATTACAAAATCATCTTCCGAAAGCTGCAGTTCTTCAGCAAGCAAACGTGTTGTTTTAGCGCAAAAACAATAATATGGGTCGCCATTGTCGTGAAATAGTTTTGGCATACCATGATAAGACAGCACTAACTTATCAGGCTTACCGTGTGCCTGAATATGCTCTCTTACCGATGCAGCTAAGCTTGCAATGTACAGCGGGTGATCATGATAAGTACCGATAAAGTGCAGGCTTGGTATCCAGCGCCATTGTTGTAACTCTTTAACAACAGCGTCAAAGGCTGACGCAGTAGTAGGGCCTGCATACTGTGGATACAAGGGCAACACAACTATGTTATTGACCCCTTGCTGTTGAAATGATTTAAGCGCCTTACTCATCGACGGATTGCCATATCGCATCGCTATATCGACAACAACATTATCACCATATTCACCTTTTAAACTTTCTTTCAGTTTAGCCAATTGTCTTTTAGTGATTGCTAGAAGCGGCGAACCATCCTCAGTCCAGATACTCTGATACAAAGCCGCCGATTTTGCCGGACGAACGCGTAAAATGATGCCGTGCAAAATTATCATCCATACTAAACGTGGGATTTCAACAACGCGAGGATCAGATAAGAACTCACTTAAATAGCGGCGTAAAGCCGGTGCTGTAGGTGCATCAGGTGTTCCAAGGTTCACCAATAACACACCTGTTTTTAACTGTTGGTCGTGAATATTTTTATCGACACCGACAAATCGAGACATGCTACTACCTTAATGCACTCTAATTATAAAATAGCTTCAACAGCTTGGATAAATTCAGATTCATCTGGCGACATACGACTATTAAAATGTTTAATCGTTTGCCCATCTTTACTGACTAAATACTTGTAAAAGTTCCATTTGGGCGATGTGGTTGCTTCACCTAAATGTTCAAATACTGGATTAACATCAGAGCCTCGTACTGCGGTAGTTTGAAGCATAGTAAAAGTCACGCCGTAATTAACGAAGCACACTTTCGCTGTATCTTTTTCGTCATCTTCTTCTTGAAAAAAATCATCCGAAGGAAATCCGATTACCACTAAGCCTTGTTCTTTATACCGCTTATGCAGTGTTTCTAATGCTTTAAATTGAGGTGTAAAACCACAATTTGAGGCAGTATTTACAATCAACACTGGCTTGCCTGCCGTCAATTGGCAAAGATCAACGCGCTCCTTCGCATGTAATTGTCGAAAACTATGATTTAAAAACTGCGAACAAGAAGCGTCATTTTGCTTATTTTCTGCCATCTTTTCGGCTTTACTTTCATTCGAAAGCCCTAGGCCGAAAAGAATCACAACTGTCACGAGTGCATAAATTAATTTCACAAATAGTAATCCTTTTTAACTATTAATTAAGGTCATCTACTTACAATACGCACGTTTAAGGAACGATGGTATCTATTTTTAGCTGTATAATGTCTGTCGTATTTACGCTGACATTGTTTATTTCAGCCTTATAATCACCTGATTTAATACCTGCACCACCTAGCTTAGAGACAACCGCATAAATATTAACTTGCTCAAAGCCACTTAACTTCATTTCGGGTGTCATTGCCCGCGAATCATTAAGTACAACCTGCGTAGGTAAATCAGAGGCCATTAGTTTCACTGCAGCCAGCGGCATTCTGCCACCTTCTGCTGGTACCGCATAAATAAATACGACCTTGTCTTCACCTTGGATCAGTTTCTCTAGTACTTCTTCACCTAATTCAACAGCAACATTTATCTGCGGACCTGTTACTGCTTCTTCACCTTGATTACCGTTCGTCAATGCCATGCGACTTTTCGCTTCAGTTATCGCCTCTTTAAGGGCGTCAACATTAACAGCTTCGCTTCCCGTATCAGCTACCTTCTGCCAGTAGTCAATCGCTTGTTGATAGGACTGCTCAATAAAGTGATGCATGCCCAACAAAATATTGGTAGAAGGGTCATTAGGGTTAATTGCTAAAGCTTTGTCGATTAGCGCCTGCACTTCAGGTGTTATTTTTTGATTCGCAGCATAATAAGTTGCTTGTGCCTTAGCGCCAATTAAATCGGCATGTTCACCTTCAATAGCAATAACTTTATCAAACGCAGAAATTGCTTGTTCAAACTCACCTGCACTAATGTACAACTGAGCCAAACTATACAATGCATCGGGGTCATTTGGGTTTTCTTCCAACGCTTTTTTTATTCTATCAAGTTGTGAGTGCATTGCTGTTTGATCATCTTGATGGCTGTGATCAGACATGGCCGCTTGCGGTTCAGCCAATTGCTTATAAGCACCCTGTTTGCTATATAGCAAGACACTAAAAGCAATTACAAAAATACTTAAACCAACAGGCCAAAGCACGGACATACGATGAGAGCTTTTTTCTTGAGTTTCTTGTTCTTGCTTACTTTGTTCAATATCTTGCAATAAGCTTTTATCAAGCTCTGCTAACAAGTATTCGTAGTTTTCTTGATCTATATTTCCTTCAGCATAATCTTTTTCAATTTCTGCTTTATGCTCTTTATATAGAGAAATATTAGTGTGCTCTCTAGATTCACCAGAAAGTGACTCAGCATCGCCTTTGGCACTAGATAAGTAATGCCACCAAATTACTGCCAATAACAGTAAAACAAATACAATTATTATGACCAATACATCTATCATGGCTTATTCTTTTTCTTCTAAAATTTTGCTTAAACGTTGTTGCTGTTCATCTGACAACGCCAACTCTTTTTTAGTCGCTGATTTTTTACGAGCAACAACCACAACAATAATTACACCGATGAGCAATATAACCGCCGGCCCAAACCAAAGCACGTAGGTTAAACCACTGATCTTCGGGCGATAAAGCACAAACTCTCCGTAACGCTCGACCATATATTGCGTAATTTCCATATCAGCTTTGCCCTGCTTAAGCATTGCATAGACTTCATTACGGAGATCGACAGCAATTTGAGAATTTGAATCTGCTAAGTTTTGGTTCTGACATTTAGGGCAACGCAGCTCCTTAATAAGCGACTGATAACGCTTTTCCGTAACAGGATCGTCAAAGCTCACTGTTTGACTTGGCATAGCGGATACTTGTGATACAACCCCAAATGCCAGCACTAAAAATAAACTTGCTAGTTTTGCTAACATCCTACTCTCCTCTGGCTCTTTCTTGCGAAATAGTCTTAATCAATGGGGCAAACTCTTTCTGCCACACTTTGCCGTCAATAGGGCCAGCAAAACGTTTACGAATAATGCCATTATGATCAATAACGAACGTTTCCGGTGCTGCATATACTCCTAAATCTAAGCCTAATCGACCGTTAGGATCAAAAATAGAATATTGATAGGGGTCTGCTAAGTCTTCCAACCACTTAATTGCTAAATCACGCTCATCTTTGTAATTCAGCCCATACAATTTAAATTGGTCACTTTTCGCCAAATCAAGCAAATACGGATGCTCGTAACGACATGAAGGGCACCAAGTGGCCCATACATTTAGCAACTTAATATCACCCTTTTGACCGACAGACGTTAACGTTCTATCACCATCTTTAAGGCCAGTTAGTGTAAATTCTGGTACAGGTTTTCCAACTAGTGCAGATGGCAACTCTTGAGGTTTTAAAAATAAACCTCGATACAAGACTACTCCTAATGCAATAAAAACAATCAGTGGTAGAAATCGAATTATTTTTCCCATATTTTTACAACTATACCGTTTGTGTATTTTCGACTAATGAGCTAGCAGTTGAATCATTTTGCTTAGCAGGATTCTTAACTTTACGACGCAGTCGATAGCGTTTATCAAGTACGGAAATCAACCCACCAAGTGACATAAAGATAGCCCCTAACCAAATCCAACGAACGAAAGGTTTAATATGTACGCGAATTGCCCATGCACCGCCACCAAGAGGGTCACCTAGCGCCAAATAAACATCACGAGTAAAGCCAGGATCTATTCCCGCTTCTGTCATTCCCATCGTTTGAACTAAATAAGTACGACGCTCTGGTTGGAGTAAAACAATAAACTCATCACCTTGATAAACCTCCAACTGACCTTGCTCAGCTGAATAATTTGGTCCTTTAACTTGTTTAATACCATTAAATGCGATGGTGTAACCATCAACAGTAGCACGTTCTCCTGCCACCATCCGAATATTTGTTTCTGTTTCATATACAGACACTAATGTTACACCAACAATCGTGACCGCAATACCAAAATGAGCAACCGTCATTCCCCATTGACTCATCGTCAATTTATTTGCTTTACGTAATTGATTAATCGCTTCTTTAATAACGACACATGCTACCCAAGTAGCAAGGCCAACACCTAAAGCGACTAACCATTCAAACGACCCGCCATATACGAAAGGAAATGCTACGCCGACAACGACACTAATAACTGTTATAGGATTAAGTTGTTTTCTCAACTCTCCTTGCTTGGCTTTCTTCCAGCGAATAAGTGGCCCAATACCCATAGCAACAAATAGTAAGCACATCATAGGCACGAATACCGCATTAAAATAAGGAGGCCCTACTGATATTTTTCCATAACCTAACGCATCAATAAGTAGTGGATATAAAGTTCCTAACATAACGGTAACTGCAGCGGTAACTAAAATTACATTTGCAACTAACAGTGCAGTTTCACGCGAATAAAATGAAAATCTTGAAAACGATTGAACATTGCTAGCCCTTAATGCATAGAGCGTTAACGAACCACCCACGGCTATAGCTAATAATAATAGAATGAACGCACCGCGAGTTGGGTCAGCAGCAAATGAATGTACCGAAGTAATCACACCAGAACGTACTAAGAAGGTACCAAGTAAACTTAAACTAAAGGCGAATATTGCTAACAATACCGTCCAGTTTCTAAACGTACCACGCTTTTCTGTTACCGCAAGAGAGTGTATTAGCGCCGTACCAACAAGCCATGGCATAAATGAAGCATTTTCTACTGGATCCCAGAACCACCAACCGCCCCAACCTAATTCGTAATACGCCCACCAACTACCTAGCGCGATACCTAACGTTAAGAAAATCCAAGCTGCCACTGTCCAAGGCCTTGACCAACGTGCCCAAGCCGCATCCATTTTTCCACACATCAGCGCAGCAACCGCAAAGGCAAATGCTACAGAAAAGCCAACATAGCCCATATAAAGCATAGGGGGATGAACGATTAAGCCAAAATCTTGTAAAAGTGGGTTGAGATCTCGACCTTCCATTGGCACATTCGGCCATAAACGATCGAAAGGATTTGAAGTAAGTAGAGTAAAGGCGATAAATCCGACTGAAATCATCCCCATAACAGCTAATACACGCGCAATAAAAGCTTGTTCAACATCTTTACTAAATGCAGCAACGGCCATTGTCCAGGCGGTTAATGAAAACACCCATAATAATAAAGAACCTTCATGTCCGCCCCAAACCGCACTAATTTTATAATAATAAGGCAAATGGCTATTTGAATGACTTGCTATATAACGTACTGAAAAGTCATCAACAACAAAGCTGTAGCCTAATATCACAATACTAATCGTGGTAAAAATAAACATACCAAAAGTAAGTGGCTTAGCATATGACGCCAACCTAGGTTGGTTAGCATATACGCCGACAAGTGGCACAATAGATAAACAAATGGCAAACGCCATTGCTATTATCAAAGAAAAATGCCCTAACTCAGGGATCATGAATATCTCCAATGCTGTGTAATAAAGCCGCTGCACATTGAGGCTTTGAGCCTCAGTGAGTATTCGCAGTCGGTAAAACTAGGCCGATTCTAGCATTAAAAACATCAGTGTTTCAGCCTTTTCACAGTACAAATTGGTGACAAATTATGACGTTTTATGATTTAACACAAGAAAATGCAATTCACTCGGGTGAAACTATTTTGTAATCGATAATTTGTAGTATGATATCGGTCATAAATAAACGTTGGGTGTCTAGTAAACAGTCAACAATAGAAAATTGAAGTAAACTCTTGGCTGAGCAATCACCGTTAATTCAAGCGAAAAATTTAACTTGTATTCGAGAAGATCGTATTCTTTTTGAACACCTTTCTTTTGCCATATCCCCCGGCGACATCGTTCAAGTTGAGGGGCCAAATGGCGCAGGAAAAACTAGCCTACTTCGTTTGCTGGCAGGCCTTTCAATGCCATTTGAAGGCAATATTTTTTATCAAGAACAATCTATTCACGAACAAGCTGAACACTATTATCAAGATTTACTTTATTTAGGTCATATGCCTGGTGTTAAAGCCGAATTAACTGCACAAGAAAACCTTGCCTTTAACTTAGCAATGGTTGGTGCTGATCCCGAACTAGCTGAAGACACCTTAGCCAATGTGAATCTATTAGGTTTTGAAGACGCTACGGCTTCACATCTAAGTGCAGGACAACACCGACGAATAGCGTTAGCACGTTTATGGCAAAGCCAAGCAAAAGTATGGATTTTGGACGAACCGTTTACTGCGATAGACAAACAAGGCGTAGCTTCACTTGAACAACTTTTTGTTCAACATGCACAAGCTGGTGGTTGCGTTATTTTGACTACACATCAAGATTTATCTTTACCTGCAGATCTGGTGAAAAAAATCACCTTAAGTTATAGGTTTTACTAGTTATGTCTGCCACTGCATTGTCTTACCGTAAAACATTTTCTTTAATCTTAAAAAGAGATTTAACTATCGCTTTTCGTCATAAAGATGAAATGTTAAACCCTCTATTATTTTTCATTATTGTTGTTACCTTATTTCCGTTGGGTATAGGACCTGAAACCAACACATTAGCTAAAATTGCACCAGGAATAATTTGGGTATCATCACTGCTTGCAACGTTATTATCATTAGATCGCCTTTTCAAAGCCGATCATAACGACGGTTCATTAGAACAAATGTTAATCAGTCCTCAGCCATTGTTTATTTTTACCTTAGCTAAAATATGTGCCCATTGGCTGCTTACTGGCTTACCACTTATTTTAGTAGCTCCTTTATTAGCCGTGCTTCTACATTTACCGGAACAAAGTTATCAGGCACTATTTTTAACACTATTATTTGGCACACCGGTATTAAGTTTTATCGGTGCTATTGGCGCTGCGTTAACTGTAGGGATTAAGAAAGGTGGCGTTCTGTTAAGTTTGATCGTGCTACCTTTGTATATACCAGTATTAATATTTGCAACAAGCGCAATTGACACTGCAAGCATGAGCTTACCCTACGGTGGACAACTTGCTATAATTGCTGCGCTGTTTTTTGGCACCCTGACACTAGCACCATTTGCTGTGGGTGCTGCTTTAAAAGTGAGTACTAACTAAAATGTGGAAATGGTTACACCCTTATGCAAATCCTGAAGTGTCTTATCACTTCACCGATAAAATTAAACCTTGGTTTGGTTGGGCAACTTTTTTATTGCTATCCATAGGTTTTGTTTGGGCCCTTTTATTTGCTCCTGCTGATTATCAGCAAGGTGAAAGCTTTCGTATCTTCTATATTCATGTGCCCAGTGCCATTTTGTCTGCAGGCATATACGCAGGCATGGCGACAGCCGCACTGTGTAGTTTAGTTTGGCAGTTTAAATTGGCAGACGCATCTGTTTCGGCGCTAGCACCAATTGGTGCCATTTTTACAGCAATAGCACTTGTTACCGGTGCAGCATGGGGTAAACCTATGTGGGGGACTTGGTGGGTGTGGGACGCTCGTCTTACATCTGAATTAATATTATTATTCTTATACCTTGGGGTAATTGCTTTAAACAATGCCTTTGATGACAAACAAATGGCAGGAAAAGCTGCAGGTATATTAGCGTTAGTTGGTGTAATCAATTTGCCAATAATTAAGTACTCTGTAGAGTGGTGGAACACTTTACATCAAGGCGCAACGGTATCTAAATTAGGAGCTCCAGCAATGGCAGCAGAAATGTACTGGCCATTTCTTTTCTGCTTTTTAGGCTTTATTGGTTTAGTCGGTTATGTCACCTGTATTCGTTTTCAAACCGAAGTTATATCTCGTAACAAAATGCGCCCTTGGGTTCGCGCATTGGTATGTGATAATAACCAACCTGAAGAGGCAAAATAATGCAATTTGAAAGTTTTTCAGCCTTTTTAGATATGGGCGGTTATGGTTTTTATGTATGGTTGAGCTACGGTGTTTCGTTAGCACTTCTAATCACGCTTCTTGTCGGCAGTAAAATAAGTAATCGTAACACTCGCGAGCAAATCGCTCGCCAAATTAAACGTGAACAAAAACTAAAACTTGCTGCAAAACAGCAAGCTCAGCAAGAGGTTACCAATGAATCCTAGAAGGAAAAAACGCTTAACTATAGTTGTCTCAATTTTAACTGGTTTAGCTGTTGTAGCAGGCTTAGTACTTTATGCATTAAGCCAAAATATTGATTTATTTTATAAACCTTCAGAAATTCATCATGGTAAAGAAGATACAGGCTTAAAAGCGCAAATCGGCCAGCGATTACGAGTTGGTGGCTTAGTGGTGCCAGAAAGTGTTAAGCGTGACGAAAAAAGTTTAAAAGTTTCCTTTAGGTTAGCTGATATGAAAATGCCTATCAGTTTTGACCCAAATGAGCCGATGATCACCATTAAGTATGACGGTATTTTGCCTGACTTATTTCGTGAAGGACAAGGTATTGTTGCTAATGGTAAGTTAGCTGAAGGTTTTATTATCGAAGCAAGTGAAGTACTGGCTAAGCATGACGAAAACTATATGCCTAAAGAGTTAGCAGATGATGCTGGTGAGAAACACGCTAAGCCTGAATACACAAAAGAGCAGCTAGAAAGTAAAAACTAGCTCACAGTTATCCTTAAATTAGAAGCCAGCATAACGCTGGCTTTTTTATTCATTCAAAATTAAGTAGTCAATTTTCAGCTACTATCACATGAACTATAGGTAATTACATTTAGCCTTTCAACGTTATTGAAGCCTGTCAAAAAGCGCAATGAGCCGGTACTTAATTTGCGCTGTCGTCGACAGCAGAATAAGAGCTAACATTCATAAAAGTCGAGTCACATAATTCACTTTTCAAACGGACAAAAAAAACCCTAGGCAAAACCTAGGGCGATCATTTCGATCATTTAACGCACCCGAAACTGGGAGGGGGATAATTTAATTACCAATGAGTTTTTTTATGACCACTTATTGCATAGTAAAGAATGAATATATAACTTGGGATCATTAATGCGTAAGCACCTTGAGCGCCTAGACCTGCAGCGTTTCCTACACCAATTAACAATGGCCCTAATGCACCACCGGCAATCCCCATAATAAGTAAACCTGACGCTGTACCTGTTAAACGTCCTAAACCTTTTAAAGCAAGCGGCCAAATTGCCGGCCAAACCATTGCATTTGCAAAGCCAAGTAATGCTATGCAAAGTAAAGGGTCCGGTAGCTGCGGGCCACCGAATGGCACTAATAATAATTCTGAGATGACATGCGAGTCATTACTGCCAAATACGACAGCAGCAACAGTAATAATGCCGGCAACACCTGACATAACTAAGGCGTTCTGTTGAGACATATATTTCGGAATAAGCGCAATACCTATTGCATAACCGATAAGCATGCAGCCCATAGTGTAAGAGGTCATCATAGAATAATCTGCAATGCCAATGGCTAAGGCATATGAGCCAATTGTGTCAGCTGCAATAACTTCCACCGCAACATATAACGCAATCCCTACAACGCCTAACACCAAATGAGGATGTTTCAGCGCCTCTCTAACTTCTCCTTTAGCATTAGGGTTTTCGTCTTCAAAAACTAAATCTGGTAATGGAGAAAACTTAGCAAACGCAGCAAAAACAAAAATAAGTGCTGCAATGGCAATATAAGGTGCAACTAGACTACTAGCCATCGCATCTTTTTGTTCTTGGCTAAGGGTAGCACCTTCACCAGCGACTGCAGCGACGGTAACCATAGCAAAGATAATTGGTACAACAACACCGGCAAATTTGTTTAACAACCCCATGATACACACCCGAACGGCTGCAGACTCTTCTGAGCCCATTTTTACAACATAAGGGTTAACAGCTGTTTGTAATATTGTTTGACCAACACCTATTAGCAATTGAGCAAATAAAAATACTTCAATAGCCTGAAGCTTCGCCGCAGGTATATAAAGAAGTGCCGATGCTGCCATAACCGCACAACCAATAGCCATACCGTTTTTATAGCCAACACGTTTGATGAGCATTGCTGACGGAATACCCGCAATGGTAACCGCAATATAAAATGACGAAATAATAAATGATGCTTGCAGAGGCGTAAGTTCAAGCATTTGTTGTAAAAATGGCGTTATCGCACCATTAAGCCAAGTGATACAACCCAATATAAAAAACATTGAGCCTGCTAATGCCATTGGCAATAAAGTACTTTTAGCTGGTGCCTCTACTACACTGGTTGTCATAACTTTTCCCCATTACCTGTTAGCTTATTAATATTTGTTATTATTGTTGGAATTCTTTTTTACCATCTATCCAAGTTTGCTCGACAGATAGCTCGTGATTAAGCACGACAAAATTGGCTTTTGAGCCAATAGAAAGTGTGCCCATTTCGTTAACTAAATTTGCATATTGCGCAGGATATAAGCTTGCCATTCGTATGGACTCGTCAAGAGAAACATGCATATATTGATGACAATTTTTTACTGCAGTAGCCATGTCCAAAACAGAGCCAGCTAGTTCGCCTGTTGTTGAGGTAAGTTTGCCATCAGACAAAGTGACTTCTCTATCGAAAAATTCAAATGCTTGCTCATTTGTCCCGACAGGAGGCATAGCGTCTGTGACCAAAAATAGCTTACCTTTCCCTTTTGCTTTCAAGGCAATTTGACAACTGCTGTAGTCGACATGATGACCATCAGCAATAAGTCCACATGCGGTATGTTCATTAAAAAATGCACAGCCAACAACACCTGGTTCTCTTCCTGCTAATGGTGACATTGCGTTATACAAATGAGTAAAACCGTCGGCACCGGCGATAACCGCTTTTTGTGCCGTTTCAAACTTTGCATTGGTATGCCCTAAACAAACTTTAATACCCAGTTCGACCATTTTGGCGATATCTTGAGGTAAAACATTTTCAGGTGCTAAAGTCACAATAATTTGACCGAGATCTTTTCGTTCTAGAATGTTCCATTCACGCACTGAAATAGGTCGGATATATTCGGCACTATGAGCACCTTTTTTCTCGACGGACAAATGTGGCCCTTCAAAATGAACACCGACAATACCTGGTACGCTTTCACTTATTGCTTGAGCTATAGCATCTGCCGCAGATTCCATCACTTCAACCGTATCGGTAATTAACGTTGGAAACATTGCTGTGGTACCAAATTTGATATGCGCGGCCATGATGGTTTGAATACCACTTAACGAGGGAGTTGAATTAAGTAATATTCCACCACCACCATTGACCTGCAAATCGATAAAACCTGGTGCAAGTAACCCTCGGCAATAAAGATCAGCCGCTTGACGCTCTACATGGCTATCAATTGACGAAACTATGCCGTCATTAATAGTCAATCTCGCTTGGTCTAAAAAATTCTGACCATCGAAAATGCGTTCTGCAAAAATACTGACTGTGTTTGCCATTACTATTATCTCGCCTAACTAAACGGTTTTAGTTACTTTCTTTAAGCCTTTCGGCTCATCAGGATTAAAGCCTCGAGCTACCGCTACTTTCGCCACATCTAAATAAAAGCGTTGCAACACAACAAGTGGCGCTAAGCGCGGGTGAATATCGTTATCTATTTGATTAAGGTGAACTAAATCTGCTCCCCTGCTCGACACTTCTTCAATTTGTTCATTATGTGATGCAGCACTTTCATCGTTTACAGCACAGTTTAAAATTGCCAGCCCTTGCTCGACCAACGTAACTGGCCCATGTAAAAACTCAGCACTACTAAATGCCTCAGCATGAATACTGCTAACTTCTTTAAGTTTTAATGCCATCTCTTTTGAAACCGCGTAACCTAAACCACGCCCTAGTACGACCATATTTTTCACTTTATCTAGTGAATCGGCGGTAAATTGAGTACCACTGTCGACCATATTTTGTAATACGTTAGGTAAGCGCTTAAGTGAAGAGATAAGCGATTGATTCTGTGTCCAATACGCTGTTAATTGAAGTAAAGCCGACAATGTTGAAAGGTAGCTTTTAGTCGCAGCGACTGAAATTTCTGCTCCCGCTTTAAGCGGTACGAAGTCATCAACAACCTGAGCTAAAGGCGAAGTTTCATCATTAACTAATGCCACACAATAAGCGCCTGCTTTTTTAGCCATTTCAGCTTGAGCAATGATGTCAGGACTACGACCAGATTGAGAAATTACAATCACCATCGCGCCAGACAAATTAAGCTGTTTCCCATAGACACTAGCAACAGAAGGTGCAGCCGAACTAACAGGTACTCCCGCTTCAATTTCAATAAGATATTTACCAAACACACCCGCATGATCAGAAGAACCACGACCGATAATCATCACCATTTTCGGACTTAATAAGCGAAGCTTTTCTCCAATACGCTCCATTAATGCTTGGTTAGCCGTTAACTGTTCAGCAATTACTTGAGGTGCTTGTGCTGCCTCTTTTTCCATTATCGTTTGTGTCATCATATAACCTGTTTAACTTATCTATACTGCTTGTTGGCGACCAAAAATTACTGAGCCCATTTCAGGCGGAAATTCTGGAGTCGTTAATTTGTCTTGAATATCTTGATCTAACCATGGTGTTAATAGTGGCGTTAATCCACCAATCAACGAAATACGCGGAGGGTTTTTAGCAAGTAATTTACGCGCAACACGACTGATGTAATCAGCGCCCTCTTCGATAATTGCTTGAGCAATAGCATCGTGCTTATTGGCAGCCTCAAACACTAGACCGGCCATTTTTGCATAGAATGCCGCAGGCTTAGCCGCAATTGCCTCAACCATTTCGATAGCATCTTTAGCATCGAGATGACTAAGCAAAGACTGAGTTAATATTGTTGATTCAACAAGACCATCCAGAGACAGTAGAACCTGTTTAGCTGCTTGCAGGCCAATCCAAGCACCGCTACCTTTATCGCCATGCGGAAAACCGTGGGCTCCAACAATATGAGATTGACCATCAACATAAACAAAGCCACATGAACCAGTGCCGGTTATCATTACTGCACCGTCTTCGCCACCATGAGCACCTAAACACGCGATCAATAAATCAGTTGCTAGGTACATATCTTTAAATGGATGTTGCCAATTGTTCATTTGTTCGAATAACACAGGTAAATTAACCCCCGCTAGACCAACACCTGCCGAAATTTTTTCGAGTAAGCTCACATCTATGCCAGCGTCTGTTAACGCAAGTTTTGCAGATTCTTCAATTGAGTTTGTCGCTTGCTCAAAGCCATGAAGAGGGTTACCTGGACCTGAAATACCAGTGCCAAGCACATTATTATGCTTATCGACTAAAATAGCTTTGCATTTGCTACCGCCGCCATCAATCCCTAGAAAAAGCCCTTGGCTGTCTAATTCGCCTTTAAGCATATCAACCTCGTTATACTCTCGTTGCCTATTGTTAATCTCTGTCGCTAATCGCGCTGGCAACGTATTATTTCTCTTATTAATGAAATTTATCTTAACACAAATGACAGCGTTGTCATTTGTTTTTTTAGTGATTATCAAAAAAACATCAATTTACTTGATAACCACTTGTTAATGCTAATTATTTAATTTCGTCTGTTCTATATTTTCAATCACTAATTCGCGACCATAGCGATCTAATTGGTGACTTACACTACGCACACTTACTTGCGAATCAACCTTTACTGGTCCTGTATATTTTTGCCACTCTCCTTCGAGCAATCGATACTCAATAGTAATTCCAGGGAATGCAATATTGGCATGCAATAGCCCATTAATTATCTTTGCACCAACGGTAGGTAATCGATAGTTAATGTTACCCAGCTCTAGCTTAGGTAGTTCTTTTTTACCTATCGTATGAGCAAAATCGAACCAAGCAGTATCCCGTAACTTACGCTTTTCATCAGTAAACGTATTAGTATCTTGGCTGTATTTAAAACCTTCATAATTATACGGAACAGCCCAATTGGCGCTATGCCAAGCTCGTTCAGCCAGCGCAATTAAACGTGGAAATATTTTGTATTCTGCTGTTGCCTCTGTGCGAGTATTTTCACTCCACAGCTGACCTTGTAAACCTAAAAACTTAACTCCCTTATTCATCGGAGCAGATATAATTTTGCCACTTTCATCTGTTTTCACTGTATCGTCTGCTATGTATGCGTTATCAGCTCTATCTAGCCAAAATTCAGCATGGACTGGCAAGTTATCCGGCATAAAGTTAAACATTTTCCGAGTATTTATTTGTCTTGAAGCCCAGTAATAACCGTGCTCTTTTGGATCTGCTTCATAAGGAAAATCAAAATAGGTTACATCTGGGCTAGAAACCACCATTTGCCAATTGTAGTTAGCTAACTTATGAGCTGATTGATGGCCACCCCAAGCTAATGGGTGCCAAGCATTTGCTTGAATAACCGCTGGCATATTATTTGGGTTGGTATGCTCTAACCCATCAATCCATGCTGCAGCTTCAATCCCTAAGTCAGCAAGCATATTCGACACACGCTCAACAAAATAAGCACCTAACTCTTTAGGTCCTGCTATTTGAGCATTGTGTTTTGCTAAAAATGCCTTACATGCAGGAGATTCAACCCAAGCACCTGCCGTTTCATCGGCGCCAATATGATATCGAGTGAGTGGGTGATTAACTTCTGAATGAATAGCTTTTACATCCTTCATCACTGTTTCGATAAAGTGATAAGACGACTCTAAACACACATTAATTGTATTGTCGTTATAATATTGAACAGAAGAGTAAACAGTTTTATCTTCCGGGTCGTGTAACAAAAATTTTTCTGCTTTTTCTGGCTGTTCTTTCGCCATAAATTTATTATAACGCGCCGCCATTGACTTAACCGCAGCACGAGAATGGCCTGGCATATCTAATGATGGAATCACCTGGATGTATCGACGCTTGGCTTCAACCAATATTTCTTGGTAATCGGCTACAGAATAAAAACCGTTAACACCACTATTTGAATCGGTACCGGCACCTAGTTGCGGAAGCAAACAAGTTTGCTCACTAGGGTCAAAACAGCGCTTACTGCCAATGTCAGTAAGTTCAGGTAAGCTTGGGATCTCTAATCGCCACCCTTCATCATCACCAAGGTGCAAATGAAGTTTATTCATTTTATATGCGGCCATTTGATCGAGAAGCTTCAGAATAAACGCTTTATTATGAAAGTTACGTGAGACATCAACTAAGATCCCTCTAAACGCATAGTGCGGTTCATCATTAACCTCCACTAACGGTAAATGATTACTACCTATTGTTTTTAAGCCCGCAAGTGATTGTAAGCCATTAAATACACCATTAGCATCGACACCAACAACACTAATTCCTTCGCTCGCCACCTGTAATTGATAGCTACCAATTTTTGCATCTTCATCGGGTGTTATACGTAAATTAAGCGGCACCCCTTTAGGATTTAGCACTACACCTAGGCTAGCTAAACGTTGAATTGCTGCATCTACGTCAGTAAGAGCAACGTTGTGCCAATTAAGCGCTAAGCCTTGTGTGATATCCAAAGTGCCTGCTTGTGACGTAAGTTGCATTGGTGTTGGAATAATGACATTTTCAATATCAGCTCGGTGTTTAGTAACCGCTTGGTTTCGTTCAAATAAACGCTCTGTAGTTAGCCACTGTGTTTTGTCTGAATGGGTTCGCTTAAACTGTTTCACTTCGTCGGTATATGGCGATACATATGGCAAAACTTCAAGACCTGTATCTGGGTTGATAACCGTTTTGGTCGACTCAATAACTTTCGCGGTTAGATTATCAGCAGCGACGATATAGTTTGGCAATGCATCCGTTTCTGAAAGCGACCAAAAATTCGCTCTAAACAATAAGGTTTTAGTTTCACCTTTTTCAAAACCTGCGAAATCATCTTTAAGTGAAATTCGGTGTAAATCGCCATTAATATGCTTAACACTAAAGGAATCACTTTCATAAGATTGAATGGGTGATATCTGGCTAAAATAGATTGACCAATCTTTACTTTTTATTTCAGTATTTGCCGTTAGCGACAATAAAACTTCAAAACAAGCTCCGTCGGCTTTTTCTTTATCACATTTGTCGGTAGGTATATTCGTCACTAACTGATAGTTTACCTTTAGCGATTGAGCAATTTGGTCCAAGCTTGATTGTGTAATCATAGGCAATGCTTGGCTCGTCTGGTGTTGAGCTTGCGTTTCATTTGACTCGCCAGCTTGTTGAGCTTGCTCACAACCGCTTAATATTAGCGCGCTAATCACAGCAGTCGTTACTATCAGTCTTTTCATTGTATACTCAATATTACTTATGGTTTGTCTATAAGATACTCATTTTGACAGCGCTGTCAAAAATAAATTACTATCAATTGGCATAATTTGAGATAACTGGCTGACATGGCAACAGATAAAAATATAAATTTACGGCTAAATAGCATCGATAAACAGATGACATTTGATCACGCCATCGCGCTATGCCATCAGTTAATCAGTTCACGTTCAACTCATACATTCGATGTACTGCAGCAATTAATAACACACAAAGAAATCACTCGTCAGCAGCGCGAAACAGCGTATCAACTAACGTTTAACTATCTTTTAAAACAAACTGATTACTTAAAATTAAGCGCTATCGCTGAACAGGCATTAGTGGTATTTCCGCAATGGCCTGTAGCCTTTTATGCGATGGCGATTGCATACCGTTTTATGAGAATGGCAGACAAAGCCTTACCTGCGCTCGAAAAAGCAGTTAAATTAATGCCCGCTCAGCTTGCATGGAGAAGAACTCTTGGTACCTTATATAAAGAATTTGGCCGAAAAGAAGACGCCTTAGCTGCATTTAATTATTGTATAGCGCAAAATCAACAAGACTTTGAAAGCTATTGGTTAAGAAGTGATTATCAGCCGAGCTTAAACGAACCAGAAACAGCCCTATTAACTCAATTTTTTGAAGCGGTAACAAACCACACTACCCAAATAAACCGACCAGAAAAATCTAATTTACAGCTTTTGACTTATGCAGCATTCACATTATTTCGTCATTATAATAGTCACCAAAACTATAAGTTAGCGTTTGACTACCTAACTAAAGGCAACCAAGCACTATCAACTATCACCCAGTGCAATATAAGCGCTGATATAAAAGAACATGGCACCATAAAGGATCTTTTTTCTTCTGAATATCTCGCAAAAACAAGCATGCAATCAGGGTCTTCGACGCTAGGTGAAAAAGCCATTTTTATCTGTGGCTTACCTCGCTCAGGCACAACATTAGTAGAGCAGATTATTGCCAGTCATCCGCAAGTTAACGCTGGTGATGAATTGCTATATTTAGCTCAAGCTAGTCAAGCAATACTTCAAAATCACAACCTTCAATCACCGTTTCCTAACTGGGTAAAACAGCTAAACAATAAGCATTGGCATGAGATTGGTGAGCACTATTTACAAGCATGCCAGCCACTTGCTAATGGCAACTATTTAACCGATAAAATGCCACTTAATTACAAAGCCATTGGTATTATTCACCAAGCATTACCTAAAGCAAAAATCATCTACGTTAGACGAAACAAAGAAGATGTCATCTGGGGGTGTTATAAGCAAATTCTTGGTCAAGGAAATAGCTTCGCTAACAGTCTTTCTGATCTTGAACAATTCTATAGCGCCCATAGCCAATTAATGGATCATTGGCTTAAACATTTAAAAGACAAAGTGCTTGTTGTTGACTATGAGAATCTGGTTTCGACACCCGAAGTAGTCACGCAATCTATATGTGAATTTTTATCGTTAGATTATCAACAAAGCATGTTGGAATTTTATAAGAAGCAAGAGCCAGTGCATACAGTTAGTAGCACTCAAGTTAGAAAACCTATAACACAAAAACACTTAAACGATTGGCAACACTACAAAAGCTTTTTAAACTTTTAAACGCGTTGTAGTCCAAATTGCTTAATCTTTTCTATCAACTCGCGATGCTTAGGTAGTCGAGTTAAGGCCTGTTCTGTATTATTAGCAATCCAACGGTGCAACTCTTCAATTTGCGCAGCCTGGACAACTTTACCCCTCACTAAAGAGCTCGCTGTCGGGTATTCCATACCATAGAGCACGTAAAGGTAATTTTCTAAGTTAAATATTTCAAAGCCACTGAAGAAGTCATACTTACTTGGCGGCTGAAACTTCCACCGTGCTAATCGTTCCTGCAAGGAGTCTGGAATTGAGCTCAACTCACGATTATCTAGCCAAAACTGACTATCATCACGTTTTGAAATACAGTAATGTAACTTAATAAAATCAATTACTTTCTCCCAACTTTCAGACATACGTTGGTTAAATAGCTTCGCTATCAATGGAATTTCTGTAGTGGTGGTTGGAAACTGCTCTGCCAACATTTTAGCCGTCGCATCAAACACTAATAAACCAGTAGCCTCTAATGGCTCAACAAAGCCTTGTGATAAACCAAGCGCGACACAGTTGTTATGCCAAAACTTTTCGCGATAGCCAATATTCATTTTGATCACGCGGCTACCAATCGACTCAGCCTGTTTACCAATATAAGTTCTTAGCGCATGCTCTGCTTGTTCATGACTCGTATGATTTGATGAATAGACATGCCCTACGCCTTTACGAGTCTGTAAGCCGATATCCCAAATCCAACCCGACTGCTGCGCTGTTGAAATAGTATGACTGGCAATTGCTTGATCTTCAGATTGATACGGCACTTGCATAACAACCGCATGATCAGCAAATAGCACATCAGACTTATCAATAAAAGGTACGTTAAGTACGTCACCGATTAATTTTGCAGAAAAGCCTGTGCAATCGATAAACAAATCAGCCGATAACTCTCCATTGCGATCAGTGACTACCGAGGCTATATCACCATTCTCATGTTGCTTAACCTCAACAACATTTGCCAATATGTGATTAACACCAAAGCGCTCCACGGCATTTTTAGTTAATAAGGCAGAAAACTTACCTGCATCAAGATGATAAGCATATGCACTTTGACCTTGATATTCTGGCGAAGTAATAAGTTTTGGTGCTAAGCCTGCGTCACAGACTTTTCCTTGCCATGCAATGGTGTCTACGTAACTACGACCTTGATTGTTGTCTAACCAAAATGGTGTTAAATCTACCGGTTCAATTTGTGGATAATCAAAAATATGATGATAGTAATGAGGGTTATTCGCTATCGGATTATGCAACCAATCAACAAACTTTATACCTTGCTTAAAGGTAACGTCACACTCGCGAATAAATTCTGTTTCTGAAATCCCAAGCGCTTTTAACGATTGGCGCATTAGCGGTACAGTGCCTTCACCAACACCAATAGTAGGAATATCTGGCGATTCAATTAAAGTGACTTTGACGCCATCAGGCGAACTGGGCGCTAGATTTTTACCTAGATGATTAGCCGCCAGCCAGCCAGCTGTACCGCCACCGACAATAATCACCTGCTTAATTGGGGTGTGCGTTGCCATTTGTTAGTGGTTTCTCCACATATCGGCAATCTCACTTAACGACATATCATGCAAACTTTGTATAAACGCTTCATGACTTAAGGTATTTTGTACTGTTTGTGTCGCTTTTCGCCCTAACTTTTCAAACAAGTCTTTGCTGTGTTCTTCATCGACCTGCATATTCAAATTTGGATAGTGCTGCATACCGTATAAGATAAAACGGTAGTTTTCATCAGTAAACGTAGTCGAATAGCCGCCGGCCAAGTCAAAATATTCACAGACTTTATGCTGCCAAACAGTTAAGTTTCGTTTTAGCTCTGGACAGAAATCAACCGAACGCTGGGCTTGTTGCCAAAATTCCGTATCATCTCGATTTGTTAAGCAATAATGTAATACGATAAATTGTTTTAAGTCTTGGTAAGCACCATTCATTAAGCGATTGTATGAATCGCGTACTTCTTGCGGAATTTGATTGCTTGAAAGGTGAGTAGCCAACAAACGTACACCAATATTAATAATGTGCAGCCCTGTTGATTCCAATGGTTCAATAAAACCGCCTGAAAGCCCTATAGCAACACAATTGCCCACCCAAAACTCTTTGCGACACCCAACATTCATATCTAAATGAACAGTTTTTAAAATAGTGGCATTTTCACCATTATGGGCAATTAGCGCAGCTTCTGCCTGCTCTTTTGAGATTCGGTTACCATCATAGACATAACCTGTACCACGGCGATTAACCAAATCTATTTGCCATGCCCAACCATTATCGAGCGCAGTCGCTGTTGTATACGGATTTGGTACTTGATCATCGTCGTAGGCAATTTGCATTGCCACCGCTTTATTGCACGGTAAAGCGTCTTCAAATGACTGCCAATTATCAGATTTCACTTGATTAATTAACAAGCCCCTAAAGCCAGTACTATCAAGATAGATATCGGCTTGGTGAACACCATGCTCAGTGACTATCGACTCGATATTCTCGCCGTTGACATTCACTTGGCTAACTGTTCCTTCAATATGCTTAACCCCTGCTTCCGTTGCTTTTTTTCTTAAGTAACGTGACATTAGCGTTGCATCAAGGTGGTAACCATAGGGAACAGCACCTTCGTAAGGACGAGCATTGGCCATTTTTGGGCTATGCCCTTTTTCAATTAGGTGTGCTGAAAGCGAGGCTCCTTGATCAAAACGCTCAATTTCACCTCTACCACTCAATAGCCATCGAGAGGCGATATCAAGTCCAGGGCCTATTTGTACGTGTTCAAAAGGATGAAAATATTGATGCATTTTGCCATCGACAGGCTTCATCCAATTGTTAAACATAATTCCGGCTTTAAGCGTAGCATTAGTTTCTTTTAGCAGCTCCGCCTCATCTAAGCCCATCGCAGCAAAAAAGAAGCGAATACTATGAACTGTGGCCTCTCCAACACCGATTATGCCAATGTCTTTACTTTCAATTACCGTAATATCAACCGTATGCTTTTCTTGGTTATATAAACGATTCAAGTACAAAGCACTCATCCAGCCAGATGAGCCGCCACCGACAACGATAATCGAAGAAACTGGGCCACTGTTCATACGCTTGTTACCTATATTTTATTAAGCCTTAGTGCTTTTTAAACGCGCTAGATTACTAAGCTGTTGAATCGAGAAGAAATGCGCATAAATAGGCGATAAAAAGCCACGCTTTCTTAACGTTAAAAAGTCTTCATCTGAAAGTGCATTTAGCTTACTTTCGTTAATCAAGTAAACACCACTTAACTGACGCTTTTGGCCATTAATTTCTAAGTTAAGCGTTTGTTCTACCAACAGGTCTTTTTCTGTTAAGAAGTTTACGAATGACTTAGTGACATGAGTATGTTCAAAATATTTTCCTAACGCTTCTTTACGTGATGCCAAATACTTAGACTCTTCGCCACTTTCGGTGAATAACGCTTCACCCTCTGTACCATTAAGTACTTCATCAGTTTCGATAAGAATAAGTTGTAGTTGCTCTGGATCTTCTTTACTTGGCATTAGTGCAAATGGGTGATGCATTACAACAGCAGGAACATAGCTACCACGCCATGTTTCACCATGGAAGACGTTTTCGCCTGTTTCAAAACCCATAATTGCCACTGGTGTAAATTCACCTGTTTCGGCGTTTTTAACAAAAACTACCGGCATTTCAGCCGCAGCACTAGCAAATTCGTGAACAATTAGCGGAACGATTTGTTCATTTTCAACATGAGGAAAGTGACGAGAAGGTTTAATTTTGACTTTGCCATGGTCTACAAAGTTTAACGGTCTAGCTGGTGCAGACATAAAGGAATCCTTAATAATTATTTTTTACGAGAGAATTATACTGTTGGGGTTATATCAAAATGTTTATAGAAAGTAACCCACAAGCCAAGTATTTAATGTGGTTATACCGCAAACAACAATTAACAACTAAGTAATTTTTTCTAGATTTACAAAACGTTGAACAAAAAGGGGAGCTAAACTCCCCTTTTCTTTTTTAGCTAAAGTTATTAGAACTTAAAGCTAACACCTGCATTGATGCGCGTTGCCACAGCATATTGGTATACAGGGAAGCCATCAGCAAAACCTGAGTAGTGAGTGTACTGTTGGTTATTACCGTACTGTTTAGACTCTTCACCCGTCATATTTACAACGTCAACTTTAAACGTAATGTTTTCGTTAAAGTTATACACAGCACTTAGGTCAAGTGAACCAAAGTCATCATGTAAACGATTACCATAGGCCCCTGATTCACGAAGCATGTACTCACTTCGCCAGTTGTATGATAAACGCACATAGAAGTCGTCAGTTTCGTAGTAACCAGTTAGGTTATACGTGTGATCCGATGCATCTGTTAAAAACGGATTTTGATCGCTAAATGCTAAATCATCTGTTTCAGTATCTGTATAGGTGTAGTTCACCATAGTACCGAAGCCATTGCCGAAATCTTGTTGGTATTGGAATTCAAAACCTAAGATATCCGCATCTTCTGCATTTTCTTTAGTTTGAGTAGTCCAACCAAATGCCGCTTCTTCCGGTGGTAATTGTAGCGGGATTTCTGATGCAGGTACGTTTTGCGTTTCGATAACTTTAACGAAGTTATCTACTTTCTTAGCAAATACTGCACCTGAAATTAGTGAGTTCTCATTGAAGTACCACTCTAAGCCAATATCAAATTGATCCGCTTTGTAGGGTTCTAATGCTACATTACCTGCCACCCAAATTTGGTTATTTGGTGTATCATCGTTAACGCCTAATGGGCTTGGGTTAACATACATATCGTTATATTGAGGACGTGCAATTGTACGCGCTGCACTTAAGCGTAAAATTAGGTCTTCTTCTAAGTTATATGCAAAGTTAACACTTGGTAATACTTCACTGTAGTCCGCTTTTGTAGATGATTTTACGCCATCGACATAATAAATAGACTCTGCATCAGTTTGAATGTAGCGAACACCAAAGTTACCTCGGTAGTTTTCGCCTTCATACTTAGCCATTACATAAGCAGCAGTGTTGTCTTCTTGAATTTCAGAATAAGCACCTAAATCTTCTGTTTTACCAGTGATGCTGTTTTTCGCCCACTTCTTAAGTTCAGCAACATCAAACTTCATAATTTCTAGGTTATCAAGACCCACATCATATGAACCTTGCGCTAAACCAGAAGTCGAAATCACGTTATTAAAGCCATCAGCTTGATTGAACTCAAATTTGCGGCTAGTTGTATTATGATCTGCGTAACGGAAGCCTGTTTTAACTGCGGTAATAATGCCCCAATCTTCAACTTGGAACTCCACATCAGCCTGGAAGTAAGTTTCTTCATCTGTTTTAGGTGTCGCATTAAAGTTTGCACCTGTACCCATTGCTAATGAACCTGGGTCATAAGTCGCAATGTCAAAACCATTGGTATCCCACTTCTGAGTACCGCCAGTAAAGTCATAAGTACCACCTGGAATCGGTGTACCGCCGGTACCGTCATCAACAACCATTTCGAAGTCAGTACCACCGTCAGATTCAGTAGTACCTACTTGAACTTCTAACGTGAATGCTTCACCTTCATAAGTAGTTTTTAAGTCAATTAAATCTGAATTCATTGTCGCTTCACGAGGACGTGCCTGATAGTACGCAACATTTAATGGACCTTTAACTGGAGTACCAACTTGACCTGGCTCGCTGCCTGGTGCAATAAACTCATCAGTTTGACCGCCACCCCATGTAGTATCAGCTTGTGTTAACCATAATGCGAAGTTAGTGTTATCTGCTTCCATTTCCATATCCATCGCATTTAATACGAAAGATAAGTTTTCTGTTGGCGCCCACTCTAATGCAACAGTAAAGGCATTACGTTTACGGTTTTGTTCAAAACCAACAGGTCCTGCACCCCATTGCCAGAACGCTTCGTTACCTTGACGTTGCAGGTGACGTTCTTGTGCAACTGCTGAAACTAGGAAACCAAACGTTTCTTCATCATTTTTCCAGCTGTACATACCAGAGAATTGTGGATCTGTTTCTTCAGAATCATCAGAGTATTGTGCTTCAATTGAAGCATATGCAGTGTTTGAATCGAGTTTTAGAGGCGTGCGGGTATTTACAACAACTGTACCACCAATGCCACCTTCAGAAATATCTGCTTGAGATGATTTGTAAACTTCTAAACCACCTACTAATTCTGAAGGTAATAACTCATAGTTAAATGAACGCTTAGCAGGTTCTAAAACGAACCAACCTGTAGAAGCAACATTTTGACCATTCAATGTCGTTTTAGTTAAGTTTTGACCTGCACCACGAATTGATACTGAAGAACCTTCGCCAAATTGGCGCTGAATGGTAATACCTGGTACACGCTGCAATGACTCTGCAACGTTTTTGTCAGGGAATTTGCCGATGTCTTCTGCGTTGATTACATCAACAACAGCATCAGAAAAACGTTTAGCATTGAGGTTAGCTTTTAAGCTACCGCGAATACCACGAACCTCAATAACTTCTATTTTATCGTCTTGGTTTGCAGCTGCTTCTTCAGCAGCAAATGCAACAGAGGCTGGCACACCAGCCAAGGCTACAGCAATGCTAGTTGCTAATGCGCCTTTTTTAAATGTTAAAGTTGACATCGACTTTTCCCTTACACACGTTTTATTTAATATTTTCATTATGTTAGCTTGCTTGCGAATGACAGCGTTGTCTTTTTTGGTTATGACAACGCTGTCATTCATCTGTCTTAAACCATACACATAAAAATTAACTTTGGCTATAGTTTGTTCAATAAAAATACAACAAATTATACTAAACACTTGTTTTATATGAACTTATTGTCTTAATATATTTAGATGACCGTCAATTTTAACCAAGTTATTTGTATGATAATAATAGTAGTAATTACGATTTATTTGCTCTTGCTTGATGGTAATAGCGAATTAAGTTTTCTGTAGAACAATCATGAGCTTGCTGCAGCTCCTCATCCTCTAATTGAGTTTGAATTTTAGCTGCTAAGCCTTTACCGAGTTCTACACCCCATTGATCGAACGAACAAATTTTTAATAAGATGCCATGTACAAATATCTTATGTTCATATAGCGCTATCAGGCCACCTAAAGATCGAGGATCCAAACGGTTAAGTAATAGCGTATTCGTTGGTCGGTTACCCTGATGTACTTTATGTGGCGCGACCATATCAATATAGCTATCAGTTCTTCCTTTCGCTTTTAGATCAGCACGTACCTGACTTTCATCAACGCCAGTCATTAACGCTTGAGTCTGAGCAAAGAAATTTGCCATAAGCGTTTCATGATGCCCTTTTACTGGTGTAACGCTCTCGACAGAGCCAATAAAATCCGCCGGTACAACGTTATTACTTTGATGCAAATACTGGTAAAACGCATGCTGTCCGTTTATGCCCAATTCGCCCCATATAGAGGGTACTGTGGCATAATCGATTGCTTCCCCATCCCAAGAGACAGACTTGCCGTTACTTTCCATTTCAGCTTGCTGTAGATAGGCCGCCAACATGTGCAATGTTTGATCATAGGGAAGTATTGCCTGTGACTTTGCCTCTAGAAACGTGGTGTTCCATAAACTTAGCAAAGCTAAAATAACCGGCATATTTTCTTTAAACGGTGCTGACATGAAATGTTCATCCATCTCATGGGCGCCGGCTAGTAGTGCTTCAAATTGTTCAAAGCCTAAATCAAGTGCGATAGGTAAGCCAATCGCGGACCACAAAGAGAAACGACCACCAACCCAGTCCCACATGTCAAAAATGTTTTCTTGCTCAATACCCATCGACATCGCATTTTCTTTATTAGAAGTAACCGCGACAAAATGTTTCGCTATAGCGGACTCGTCAAAAGATGCTGCAGTTAACCATTGCATCGCCGTTCGAGCATTGGTCATCGTTTCGGTGGTTGTAAATGTTTTACTAGATACAATGAATAAGACCTTTTGAGGATCTAAAGGTCTTAGAGTTTCGACTATTTGTGCACCATCGACATTTGATACGTAATGCACGTTTACACTATTATCACTGTAGTGTTTTAGCGCTTCGGTCACCATTTGAGGGCCTAAATTTGAACCGCCTACACCAATATTAACGATATCGGTAATTCGTTTGCCCGAATAGCCAAGCCAATGCCCTTGCCTAACTTTTTCACTGAATGTTTTTATTTTGGCAAGCTGTGCATTAACACTGTCGCGAACATTTTCACCATCGACTTGTAAATCGCTAGTAACAGAACCACGCAGTGCGGTGTGCAAAACGGCTCGCTGTTCGGTTTTATTGATTTGTTCACCAGCAAACATTTTGTCTCGCCATTGGCTGACGTTAACTTCATCAACTAATCTCAGTAAGGCTGCTAAAGTTTCGTCATCGATAAGGTTTTTAGAATAATCGAGTAGTATTTGAGGCAACTGAATTGAAAACTTACTGAACCTATCACCATCCTTTGCAAATAACTCATTCATATGTTGATGTTTTTTCTGTTCTGCCAATTCAACTAATTGCTGCCAGCTTGCTAAAGATTCTCTATTGTGCATAAATACCTCTGATTATTTCGCTTATTTGACAAGCACATTAGACAACAATGACAGCGCTGTCAATTTGCTTTTTTAAGTAATTAGTGAATTAAAGATTGCGGGCATAAGTAATAAACAATACTCTAAAGCCGTTTCAAGCATATAAAACAGGATATAAGGCATTAATTGCGCATGAAAGCCACCATTAACGATGTTGCCAAGCAGGCAGGTGTATCGATAAAAACAGTTTCTCGGGTGATGAATAACGAACCATCAGTTAGACAACCTACCCGAGATAAAGTGATGGCCGCAGTTGAAGCGCTTAATTATCAACCCAACCTCGCAGCAAGAAATTTGGCAGGTACAAAAGCTTATAGTGTGGCTTTTGTGTATGACAATCCAAATGCTTATTATGTCATTGATATGCAGAACGGTATTTTATCGGCATGCAAAAAACAGGGGTTTGAGCTAGTTATTCATCCGTGTGATTCAACAAAACCTGACATTATTGAAGAGATTACCAATATGGTAAAAAAGTCTCGCATTGCAGGTTTAGTACTTACACCGCCTTTTTCAGAGTCACCAGAATTTGTTGAACAAATTAAAGCATTAGATGTAAGCATTGTTCGTATTATGTCTGGAGATAAAGCGCCTGATAATATAACACCATGTGTCATGGTGAACGACCACGACGCTGCTTATAGTATTACTGAACATTTGATTAACCTTGGCCATAAAGATATCGGCTTTATTGCTGGTGGCATGGAGCATAAATCGACGATAGAACGCTTAAATGGTTATAAGGATGCGTTAACCAGTAACGGAATTGACATAAACGAAGCGTTAATAAAGTCAGGAGAGTATTCTTTTGAGTCTGGCGTAGATGGCGCTAAAGCGTTACTTTCACAAGCTAGTAAGCCTACTGCTATATTTTCATGTAATGACGAAATTGCCGCTGGAGCCCTATTTGCTTCACGATTAATGGGCATTGCCATTCCAGAGCAGCTTTCTATTGCCGGCTTTGAGAATAGTCCATTCTCTCGTCAAACTTGGCCTAAGTTAACCACTGCACATCAGCCTAACCAAGCAATTGCTGAAAATGCCGCAAACTTATTAATTGCTCATACGCGCAAACAAACGAAGGCAATAGAAGATAAACAATACACGCCTGAGCTGGTTGTCAGAGACTCAACAGCAAACGTTAGTTAATCGGCGCATAGCCCCTTAAAAACAAATCGACACTAGACGATATGTACTGATCGATTTGTTGCTCTGAAAGTTGATACTGTGTATTAAACTCAATACGCATCCAAGCCTCACCTTTAACCAAATGCAGAAACTGTGTCGCGGCAAAATGGGGGTTTTCTATGCTAAGCAAGCCCTTATCATTAAATTCTACTAATAGTTTTGCCATTTCTGCCGTTAACCTTTCTGGACCTGCTTGATAAAAAAGCTCTGACAGCTGGGGATATGATTTTGCTTCAAAAGCACATATTTTATGAACCGCTAGCGCTTCCTTTGAAGTGATCATGGCAAAAAATCGCTTAGCGATTGCTAATAACGTTGCATGCGGGTCTGTTAACGTCACTTGCGCGAAATCGAGCAAAATAGATGAATCACACTTTTGCTCTATTGCAGCAGAAAAAAGTTCTTCTTTGCTGCCAAAGTGACTATATACCGTTTGTTTCGAAACATCGGCATGCTTAGCAATAAGTGCCATGCTGGTAGACGCGTAGCCTTGCTCAGTAAATAAATGAGTGGCTGATGCTAATATCTGCTTGCGTTTAGTTTCGTTCTTACTGCGATTTTTTGTCATATACTCAAACTAATATGAAAAACTTAGCTAATGAAAACAAAGTACTCTAACTAAAATAGACTAGACAGTCCAGAACGTATAAATTAAACTAATTAGACTACCTAGTCCATTTTAGGCTTGTGTTAGTTCAAACAGTTAAGTTGCATAAATAGAAAAGGATCGACATGAACTCAGAAAACACCTTAGCACTAATGGCAAAGTTATTAGTTGTTAACAGCTTTTTGCTGCTGATTTCAGCCTGTTCCGAAAGCCACTCAAATGAAACGGCAAATAACTATGTGCAAACCGCTCAAATTGAACAAGTTAACCGTCAGCCTAGTTATCAAATCGATCGCCAATATGTTGGAAAGATTTCCGCGAAACAACAATCTAACTTAAGTTTTGAGTTTGCTGGTCGCGTACTAGAAACGCTAAAAGACAGCGGCGATAAGGTAAAAAAAGGGAATATTCTTGCTGTTCAAGATGTTGAGCTGCTAAATATCAAAGCCAACGAGATCCGCGCTCAAATTAATCAAGTAGACGCGCAAATCGAGTTGAATAAGGCAAACTATAAAAGAGCTAAAGAGTTACATTTAAGTAATTATGCTTCAGAACAGGTTATAGATGAATTAACGGCAGAAAAAAGTATTTTAACCGCAAATAAGAATGGCTTGAAAGCCTCCTATGACGCACTTCATTATCAAATCTCCAAAGCAACATTGCGAGCACCGTATGACGGGGTAATTAACCAGCGACTGATTGCACAAGGTGATTTATTATCAGCAGCTACTCCCGCATTTACCATCAATAATCAAAACCAACAAGAAGTATCGCTTGGCATTCCAGCTAAAGTAGCTAAAGAATTAGCGATTGACGAGGAGTTGGATGTTGAAATTAATAAGAAAACCTACGCTGCAAAAATTATAGCAATTGGCCAACAAATTGACCCTGCAACACGTACTTTAGGCTTAAGGCTTAAATTAACACAGCCAATTAATGCCGTAAGCGGGCTAATTGCTCGGGTAAGTATTAAAGAACACATTCCGGACTCAGGTTTTTGGTTACCATTAACGGCAATTACAGATGGCGTGCGCGGACAATGGAATATATACACAGCAGTCGCACAAGGTAATCAATTTAAGATTTTACCTGAAACAGTTAAGGTACTTCATACCACTAAAGACAGTGCCTACATAACCGGTCTTACTAGCAATCAAATTAGTATAATTACCGCTGGGCTACATCGTTATGTACCAGGCCAGATTGTTAAGGCAAAAGGAGCCAACGAGTGATCCGCTCCTTCGTCCGCAATGGCAGGTTAATGTCATTAGTTATTGCGCTACTTATCGTCTCAGGGTTGGCTGCGTTATCTACCTTACCTCGAACTGAAGACCCGAGAATTACAAACCGTAATGCTAGCGTATTAACTAAATTCCCTGGTGCCAGTGCTGAACGCGTTGAAGTACTGGTAACCGAAAAAATCGAGCAAAAATTAAGAAAAATCCCGGAAATTGATTTAATCACTTCGGTATCCCGTCCGAACTTATCCGTTGTACAAGTCAAATTAAAAGACGAAATAACGAATACCCGTCCCATATGGTCTAGGGTACGAGATTTAGTTGATGATGTTACACCTCAGTTACCGCAAGGCGTATTAAAGCCAACATTAGAAGATGATAGAGGTTATGCCTACACGCAACTTATCGCCTTAAATTGGACAGCAAGTAACGAACCAGACATTGCCAGTTTAGGCCGTTATGCAAATGATTTGCAAAACAAACTGAGACTAATTATCGGCACAGATATCGTTTCTATTTTTGGCCAAGGTGAAGAAGAGATTTTAGTCGCATTTGATGAGGCTGAAGTTTCAAGACTCAAGCTTACCTCCGAGCAAATCTCCCAACAAATATTGCTAGCAGATGCCAAAGTATCTGCTGGCATATTGATTAATGAACATAATCAAATGCAAGTCGAGTTAACCGGCGCATTAGATAATGTTCAACGAATCAAACGCATTCCAATTAAAACGAATAACCAAGGTACTATTACCACACTAGGAGATATTGCTCAGGTCAGTAAGTCACTAACTTGGCCTGCAAAAGAAATAGCCATTGTAAATAACAAACCTGCTTTGGTAGTTGGTACGCGCATGCTTCCTGATTTGCGTATTGACCAATGGAGCGAAAAAGTAAGTAAAGCCCTCAGTGAATTTGAAACGACTCTACCTAACTCGGTAAAACTCGAAGTGCTATTTGATCAAAACAGCTATACCGATGCACGCTTAGGCGAGTTGCTCGATAACATCACCATAGGCTTTGTACTTATATCAATTGTTTTATTTATCACACTAGGTTGGCGTTGTGCATTTATCGTGGCGGTGTCTTTACCGTTAACAGTTCTATTTACCTTGTCAGTGATGAATGCCTATGGCTTACCTATCCATCAAATGTCAGTTACAGGACTGGTAGTCGCATTGGGTATTATGGTTGATAACGCTATTGTTATGACCGACACCATACAAACCAAACGCCAACAAGGAATGCGACGTTTAGACAGTGTCGGCTATGCAATAAAGCACTTATGGATTCCATTATTAGGATCCACGTTAACAACTGTTTTGGCGTTCATGCCAATTGTTCTTATGCCTGGGCCAGCAGGTGAGTTTGTTGGCGGTATTGCACTAAGTGTAATTTTCTCACTAGTAGGCTCATATTTAATTTCACACACAATTGTCGCAGGACTAGCTGGCCGATTTATTGCCAAACGCGAAAATGATAACTACAAGTGGTATGACTCGGGTATTCAGCTGCCAAAGCTTGCCAAGCTCTTTGAGCAAAGTTTGTCTTTAGCACTAAGCTACCGAAAAATAGCAATTATTGTCGTTTTTTCACTCCCGCTTGCTGGTTTTATCGGTGCCAAGCACTTAACCGAACAATTTTTTCCGCCATCTGATCGGGACATGTTTCAAATTGAAGTATACATGCCTGCGCAAAGTAGCATCATAAACACCAAACGGGTTACTGACGAAATAACGCAATATATTAGCCAGCAATCAGGTATAGAAAAAGTACGTTGGTTTATAGGTAAAAATGCCCCATCGTTTTACTACAACATGGTGCCAAACAACGATGGTTTGCAAAATTATGCACAAGGTATGATAACAGCTACCAATTTTCGCGCAGCAAACCGTTTAATTCCAGAGATTCAATTTGCATTGGATGATATGTTTCCAGAGTCGCAAATTTTGGTCCGTAAGCTCGAGCAAGGCCCACCATTTAATGCCCCTGTTGAGCTAAGGTTATTCGGACCTAATTTAGATACGCTAAAAACCCTAGGTGATGAAGTACGTCGCGTCATGAGCACGACTGAAAATATAATGCACAGCAGAGCGACACTCCAACCTGGCACACCTAAACTCTGGATTGATACAGATGAATCTGCGGCTGCACTAACTGGCCTTTCGTTAGTAAGCATTGCTCAGCAACTCAATCAGTCGCTTACAGGGCAGGTTAACGGTTCGATAATTGAAGCGACTGAATCCATCCCGGTAAGGGTACGAATGGACAACAGTGCTCGCGATGAAATCATCGATGTTGCCAACCTCGATTTACTAAGCGCAACAAGCCAAGCCAACATACCTGTAATGTCACTGTCAGAAGTCACAGTGAAACCATCTCGCGGGGCAATACCGCACCGTGATGGCACTAGAGTAAATGTTATTGAAGGGTACATTCGTGCTGGTGTATTACCATCGATAGTTTTAGCGAAGGTCCAACAAAATCTTGATGAGGCTAACTTTACCCTCCCTGTTGGTTATCGTATTGAAATAGGAGGCGAATCAGCCGAGCGTGACACCGCTGTTGGCAAATTATTGGCGAGTGTGGGTATTATTTTTACCTTGCTTATCACCATAGTAGTACTTTCATTTAATTCCTTTAGGCTTAGCACCATTATTTTCTTAACAGCTTTTCAGTCTATTGGACTTGGATTATTTAGCGTCTTTATTTTTGATTACCCATTTGGCTTTACAGTGATTATTGGCTTGCTTGGTTTGATGGGATTAGCCATTAATGCGGCCATTGTCATTATTGCTGAGTTAAAAGCAGATCCGCTGGCGATAAAAGGTGACAAACAAGCAATTATTAACTGCGTTCAAAGTTGTACGCGGCATATTTCATCAACAACAATAACAACTGTGGGTGGTTTCTTACCGCTTATTCTATCCGGAGGTGGCTTCTGGCCCCCTTTTGCTATCGCAATAGCCGGCGGTACGGTGCTTACAACACTACTATCATTTTATTTTGTACCAGCAGCATTTTCACTATTTAGTTGTAGACATGCTTTTGAGCCATCAGAGCAGCTAGCAGAAGCATAAAAAGAAGCGTAAATAGTTAGCCGAAAGCTAACTGAAAAAATAACAAAGTAAAAGGGCTTAGCCTTTTACTTTTCCGGATTAAAACCTTGTTTAATTCGCTCTATCCGTTCTTGATGTTTATGGTGAGCATTGAGTGCCGCGACAGCAAACGCTCCAACGATAGCAACTATTGGGATAAGTAACGATAAGATTTCAGGCTTTAAAATCTGATTCAACCACTCCATGGGAAATACTCCTTGTTAACTTTTGTTCAATTATTCTTCAAAATAAGTACCCCAACCATCATAATCGACTTTGCACTGTTGTGCTAGTTCGACCATTTTCTGGGTCTCATCTAATATTAGCTCAGTATCTAAATACTGCTCAGTAATTATGTCGAAAGCAAATACTTTTTCACCAGTTTCTAATTCTGCTTCTTCAGGCTCTTCAACTTCCAAACCCATTTTGAACGCCGCTACTGCGGCTTTTTCTAATAAATTAAAATCTGGAGAAGAGAAATGGTGTTCTATTGTATGATGCGCTTCTTCATTGCTTCCATCTTCTAGCAATTCAGTTACTAAAGACTCTGTATATTCGCCCCAATGCTCTAATTCTTCGTTAGTCATCAATTTATTTTTCCGCGTCGTGATTTGGCAATTTAGTACCTACTTCGGTACTAATTTCATTTATCTTTTCAAGCATAGACGCTCTGACTCGATCTGCCAGCGCTCTAATATTCTCTTTATCCGTATCTGTTAAATAAACTGGCGGCAAAAACTCAATTATCATTTTGCCATTATTCCAACGATTTAAGTTTACTTCGCCATGGGTATTGCTAGCACACACAGGAACAATGGGGGCATCCGCTTGAACCGCCGTACGAAACGCGCCAGTTTTAAACTTTAAAAGCCCTCTTCCATAGCTTCGTGTACCTTCAGGAAATAACCAAACCGACAGTTTTTTTTCTTTCATTTTGTCTGCTGCGGTCGCAATTGTATTCATTGCTTTATTGGTATTTTTTCGGTCAATTAAAATATTACCAGTTAGCCAATACATTTGGCCAAAAAACGGAATCCATTTTAAGCTTTTTTTACCGATACTTACCGTGTGTGGTTGAACTGCGTTTGCTACGGTAAACAAGTCATATGAATTTTGATGATTGCACACGTAAACAACTGGCTCATGTTTTTCCATTTCATAAGGCAATCGAATTTCCAACGTAATACCAAGTAATTTAGATAATTTACCTAAAATGTGCGCAGCATGGTAAACATTATTGCGATGAAAAGGACGCAATAAACTGAAAATACATGCATAAATTGAGATCAATACTAAAAAGATCGCAAGAAGAATAATTCGAATAACGGCTAACAAAAACTTGTCCTAAAATTAAGCAAGGGCGCAAGTATACATGGAATTAAACCAATATTTAATGAGCTCTTTTAGTATTTTTTGATCAGTAAAAATAATAGGCGAAAAAAAAGCTGGCAATCGCCAGCTTTCTTCAAACAAGACTTTACTAGAATGAGTAAGTTGCACCCACTAGTGCCATATTGTAGGAGTCATCCTCAACAATTGGGCTATCAGCAATTTCATCACCTAATGACGTAGCAGTTACTGCGCCTAATAGTGACCAACGGTCAGAAAGTTTATACGTACCAATTAAACCTATTGTTGCGTTTGTTGCAGACTCATTATTACCATAGTAATACCCGACTAAATCTTCATCTTGAGATTCAATTTTACCCATAGCTGTCAGAGTATAGGTTCTGTTGGCTAAAAAGGTATAACTAGCCTGAACATAAAATTTGGCGCCATCAGATTCATCGGAAACATCACTCAAATAGCCCACTTCACTAGCGAATTTACCACGACGATAAACTACATTAACACCTGCCATTATAGAGTCATCACGATCACCTACCCAATTATAAGTATCAGGAATATCTTTAGCATCATAACCACGATGTGTGGTAATCAATCCACCGACACGGAAACCCTTATCCGACTTATAAAACCAGCCGCCAAGCTTATTAAATTTAAAGTAAAAGCGATCGTTATAGCTCACGTTAATTAACGGTAGCGCTATACTTTCAGTCTCATCACCGCCTACATATTCAGGTAAGTTAGCGACACCTAAACCTATTTGGCCATGAAAGCCCTTTTTTGATTCTGCTGCTGTTGATGGAATTTCAGACATTTCGCCTACAGTTGAAGCGGCAAAAGCTGAAGCGCTGGCTAAGCCTAATGCTAAAGTAATATATTTAATCATTTTTAAATCTCTTAGTTATTTCCAAATTTTGTTTTGCTTCGGTGCACAACCAACACCAGTAACATTTACCCAACAAACTCTTTATTGAGCCCAGATATCATTGCGCATTATCGCTCTATTTGAATTTCTCTAAACTTCATATAAAGCAATTTTATCTTTTCATATTCAAATGCCGACTCTGATTCAAAATACCTAAATGGCACATTGGCACGCGTATCAATGGCTCTTAACGTGTCCAGTAGCAATGCTTCTTCATCCTTCAACCCCAGTTCATTAACTGTCGCTTGATGAACGGCACTATCTATAATTAACCCCGATGTATCACGTAACGAAGACGGGCCAAGTAGTGGCAATACCAAATAAGGGCCAGGACCTACCCCCCAATATCCTAAAGTTTGACCAAAATCTTCATCTTGCTCATCTAGACCAATTGGAGTTGCGATATCAAACAAGCCTGCTACACCTACGGTAGAGTTTACTGCAAAACGGCCTAACGTTTCTGCAGCCACACCAAACTTAAACTGTAACAATGAGTTAACAAAGGTCGGGATTTCGCCTAAGTTGCTAAAAAAGTTACTTACGCCCGTCTCAACAAAATCAGGTGTTATTGCTTTATAACCAGAGACTACAGGCAAAATAACGTATTCATCGGCTTTGGCATTAAAATAATACATTCTGCGATTAAAGCCTTCAAAAGGATCGCTATATCGTCCTATTAAGGTGTCTTCTTTTTTAACATCTGGCATGGCTACTGTTGGAGGCTCAGCATTTGCTTCAATATCAGGCGCTGAAGAACATGCAGAAAGCATTAGGGCCATTGCTACAGAGGTAAAAATTTTAACAGGTTGGTTTGCTATTTTCATTACGACTTCTCCCCCGTAAATTGAGTATTCATATACTCAACAAAGCTTTTACGGTCCATGTTGCCGCAATGCCCGCCACGTTCAAAAATTTTAGCTCTATCGCCAAAAACTTCTCGCAAGTAATCTATTTCACCATCGATTAAAATAAGGTCATCTGCATTAGTAACCACACTAATCTTGTCCGATTTAGATAAATAATCTTCTAAGTTTTTTAAACTAAGACGAGCAATCATTTCATCACGAGTCAGTTCAGGTTCCAGTTTTATTGTCCATGGTAATAAATGGCGATCAAAGTAATCTGTAAAAGTAATCTCGTCTGCTCGGTGCATAGAATGAGTCAACGATTCAAACTTGCTAATCTCATGATTTTTATAAATAAAACCACCAATGTTATAGGAAGCATCGATGGCAAACATCATATCGGTTGAAGACATCCTAAATGACGCGCCGATTAGGAGTTTTAATTCCTCTTCTCTTAAATCTACGCCTTGGAACATGCTGTAAATAGAATCTTGCGTAAATTTTGAGGACTCTTGAACGGCATATTGCTCAGCAAAACGATCAAAAATAGACTCAACCATATCTAGTGCAGCTTCTCTATCGCCAACAAGATCTAAATAACCATCAAGTACTTGCACCGAGTTATAAAGGCTTACAGGGGGGTTTACTAAAACTACTTTTTCAAAATTAAATTTCTTTTCAGTTTCATCAAGGAAAGAAATAAAAGCAGAGTGTGCGCCACCTAAGCTATAACCGGTTAAACTAAAGCTTGTTGCTTCTACGTTATCTTCTTCTTGAACCTGCGCATAAACTTTTTGCATCGTTTTATATAAAGTTTTGGCATCTTTGGCTAAATCACCTGTCATGTCTTCATGGGTGGTTGCGTTGATAATGTAATTTGAAAATGTTGGCGAAGATATCGAAATCACGTGGTAGCCTTGGGCATACAACGTTTTTTGTAGCGACAACATTTTACTTGCTTCATGAGATGCTCCGGTACCGGCAATAGCAAAAACTAAAGGTGCAGGCCCGTCTTGTTTATTCAAGGTATATTCCATTTTTTTAGAAAACCAAAATACTTCAGGAATTTGCTCTACTGGCTTTAGCTCTATATTTTTAATTGTTGTCGGCAATTCTTCAGTAAGGTCAGCTCTAACTTCTTGGCAGTAACCTGTAACAGTTGCTTGGTAGGTGCTGTAAGGAATATCACACACAGCTTTTTCAACTGTGACGACATCACTTTCTTTGGTCGAACTACAACCCAAAAGAAAAGTAAGCACCACAAGGCCTAGAAATAAACGCACAAGGTATCCCCTTATATTCATTAGATTGTAATTATTATTTATGCTTTTCGAGTTTAACGATTAAAAAATTGCTTCCTCTGAAAACTCGTTTTCACGCCTGCGTTATATCTAAAGTAGCGCAAATTAATAATAAAGTAGGTTTATTTAGCATATTGACCTTAAGTAAATACGAGAATTGAAAATAAATCTATAATCATTTCAAATAAATAACTTTAATTATTCAATTTCCTACATCAAAACACTTATAAACAGCTATAGTTAAAATAAAGCTAATAAAATTAAAAAGTGGGAGGGAAAATGAAGCTTGTCTGCGCCACGCTATGTCTAATTATCTCTTCCTTATGTGTCGCCGAAGATCGAGAGCTTACCGATAATAGCTCTATAGAGAAACATATAAAAAGAAACGTAGAACAAATAGAAATCACCCGCGATGATATCTCATTAAATCAACGTAATATTTTTGATTTTACTCAGTTAGCTTCATACAACCACAAGCTAACACCTAATATAACTGATACAGGCTTACATACAGGTAGTGAGCAAGATAACTTGGGCGTTCAACGCTATATTCAAGGCACTTATACTTTATTGTCATACAATACTCTCGATATTGCGATTACTGCGAAGCTTGCTAGTGTAGAAGCAATACCTTTAGGTTCATTAAATTATGCTGAATTTCTTAAACCATCCAGTTATCGACTGTCGCAAGAACAATTCAACAATACGACTTTGGGCATTATAGGTAAATATCAACTGTCGAATAATTGGGCAATCGTTGGTTCATTATCGACAACCGCTCTGTCAGAATCTCTAGTGGAAAAAGCTTCGTTACACAATGAATTAGCTCATACTGCACTCATTGGTGCTACCTATTCTTTCTAAATGCCTTACTTCTCTTAATTTGCATAATTAGATTCTTTTAGTTGATTTACTTCATTGAGTACGTAACCTTGCCCCCAAACCGTTTCAATTTGGGCTTGCTTCAACCCACAATACCCAAGCTTCTCTCTAAGCTTCGCCATACGAACATCAACCGTGCGCTCAGTGCCGTTATAGTCACGTTTTAGCAGCACTTTGTAGATACGATCTCGACTTAAAACATTTCCAACATTTTCTACTAATAAGCGCAGTAATTTAAACTCAAATGAGCTTAACTTCAGCGACTGCTGGTCAACAAAACATTTGTGCGCCCCGGTATCCAGTTTCAAATTTCCTACTTGCTTTGCCTTGTTATAGCGGCATTCTATTCTCTCTTTGCTGCGTCGAATTAAAGATTCTGCTCGTACTTTTAATATAGCGGGAGAAACAGGTTTAATTAAATAGTCATCAGCCCCAGAATAGAAAGCTTGAATTTCATCTTGCTCTTCATCTTTGGCTGTCAACATCATGATTGGGCCATTAAAACTACGTCGCAATCGCTGACATACTTCATAACCATCTACATCAGGAAGACCGATATCAAGGATCACTACGTCAGGTTGATGACTTTTAACAGCCTCCTCAGCGCTTTCTCCTTGATGAACTTGATAAACAATGAAGCCAGACTTTTCTAAGAATGACTTTAACAAGGTGGATACCATGCGATCATCTTCAATGATCAGAGCGATACTGTTGCCTTCTATTAAAGACTGCGTTTGACTGGATGAAAACATTTCCTAGGGCCTGCTATTACAAAAGTTTCACCAGTATAGGAAAAGCTGTTACAAGTCTCTGTTAATAAGTGTAATTCTTGACACTTAAATTGTAATGTCAGGAGCAGATTCCAACACCCCGACTTTATTTCGGTTTTCAGCAACAAATTTACTTAATGAAGAAAATTCTTCAAACATTTTTAGTTCTCTAAAACTTGCCCAATCTAATAAACAATAAAGACAAATAGCTGGATAATTCCACTGGTCAAAATCCCCCTGCGCCACCTGTTTATCAAGCAATTGGTAAATATTTTCTATACGTTCGTGTTGGATATTGAAAAACATAACGTCATCGTTAACATTAAGCCCTGAACGCGTTGATATAAGCAAAGCCACTAGCGAATCGTTGGCTGCGTCAATCAACGTTAAATTGTTTTCTTCTGCCCATGAAATTGGCGCTAACTCAAATTTATGGCTCAAATAACGGAATATGACTCGAGAATCATAAACACACTCGCTCCCGTCAATAAGTGCAGGCACTTTTAAGGTAGGGTTATTTTTCTTAAGTATTTCGCGACCGCTTTCAGAAAATATATCTAAATTATCAAATTGATATTCTTGACCTATCAATTCAAAGAGTAATCGAATTCTGCGTACATAAGGTGAGGTTGTAGAGCCAAGTAATTGCATTGTGTTTCCTGAAATAAACCAAATAAAAATAGCCTATCTCAGTTTTTCGTAAAGTAAAAACAAAAAGAGCCACTTTAAAGCGGCTCTTTTCAGCTTTTATAATATCTAAAACAAGTCATCTTCTATATCAAATAGTACGTCACTTGACTGTTTCGCCGTATTTATCAATGACAATCGACGAGGTAAAATTCGTGCAAAGTAATAACGCGCTGTTTTAATTTTTCCTTGGTAGAAAGCATCGCCTTGTGCAAGTTTACCTTGCGCAGCTTTTGCCATGCTCGCCCAAATAAAGGCCATTGCGGTGTAACCAAAGACATGTAAATAATCGTTAGCTGCAGTGCCTAATATATTAATATCATCAGAGCTACTGGCAATTAGACTATCAGTTAACGATTGCAAGTCGTCTAAAGCAATCTCTAAAGGCTGAATAAACTCACTCATTTCAGCTTCACTATTTTCTGCGATAAACGCTTTTACTTCGTCAGCGAATAAAGTAAATAGTGCGCCTTTTGATGCAACAACTTTACGCGCCAATAAATCCATAGCTTGAATACCGTTGGTGCCCTCATAGATTTGCGTAATACGCGTATCACGTACCAACTGCTCTTGACCCCACTCACGAATAAAACCATGACCACCAAACACCTGCTGACCAGCAACTGTCGACTCGAAGCCCATATCGGTAAAGAATGCTTTGGCTATTGGTGTTAATAATGCTGCTAGGTTTTCACCTTTTTTCTGAGCATCACCTTCAGCATAAGTAGATAAATCAAGTTGAAGAGAGATATAAGTAGATAATGCTCGTGAACCTTCTGTGAGTGCTTTCATATTTAAAAGCATACGACGAACATCACCATGCACCATTATTGAGTCTGCCGCTTGATCTGGCGACTTAGCACCAGTAAGCGCACGGCCTTGCAGACGATCTTTAGCATATTCCAAGGCATTCTGATAAGAACGCTCTGCACTACCAATACCTTGAATACCAACACCAACACGTTCAAAGTTCATCATAGTGAACATGCAAGCTAGGCCTTTATTTACTTCGCCAACTAAGTAACCTTTGGCGTCATCAAAATTCATTACACAAGTAGCAGAACCATGAATACCCATCTTGTGTTCGATTGAGCCACAGCTCACACCATTTTCATCGCCCAAGCTACCATCATCATTGACATTAATTTTAGGTACTAAAAATAATGAAATGCCGCGAGGACCAGCAGGAGCATCTGGCAACTTAGCTAACACTAAATGAACAATATTTTCTGCTAAATCGTGCTCACCTGCGGTAATAAAAATTTTATTGCCAGTAATGCGGTAGCTACCGTCTTCTTGAGGAATAGCTTTGGTGCGAATAATACCTAAATCAGAGCCAGCATGAGACTCAGTAAGACACATGCTACCCGTCCACTCACCGGCAATCATTTTAGTTAAATAGGTTTGTTTTAATTCTTCACTACCGTGCTTACCTAACGATAAGCCAGCGCCAGCCGACAGGCCTGGATAGAGCGAAAATGAAATATCAGCAGAGCAAAGCATTTCTTCGTGTAAAGCGGTAATTACTTTTGGCATGCCCATGCCGCCATATTCAGGCAAACCACCAAGGCCTGTCCAGCCACCTTCTACGTAAGTTTGAAAAGCTTCTTTATAGCCCGGTGCTGTTGTCACTTTACCGTTCTCAAAGCTCACACCTTCTTCATCTCCAACACGAAGCAAAGGGGCTATTTCTTGCTCTGCGATTTTCGCACACTCTTGCAAAATCGCATCAGCAGTATCACGGTCAACATGATCTGCCAACGCAGGCAATGATTGCCATAACTCATCAGCCTTAAGTACATCATACAAAATAAAGCTCATGTCTTTTAACGGAACTTGATACTCAGCCACACTACACCTCAAAAAATTAAACAGGCAATTTAAACATGCGTTTAAATATAGTGGATTAGCCAAGAAAGTAAAGTGCTAAAAGTCAAAAACTGTTATTTCCAGTTTCACAGGAAAGTTTACAACTTGGTGCAAATCTCTAATTTGCAATGAACTAAAGCGGCTTTTAGTTATGAGGTAGCTTGTGAAAGCAATGCATTTAAATAAAGCTCAGTGATACTATCCATTTTCGTTTCCTTTTTATTATTCCGTTTTGTGTATCTGGTTTTATTCTTGGTCAAACATTTAGTCAATTAATGTGGTCTCGTAGGTTATATTATTTCCAATAAAAAAGGGCCCACCATTTAAGAGTGCCCTTTTAGATTAAAGTAAAGGTACTAATTTATTTAGATTAATGCCTCATTGTCTATTGGAGTAACAATTAACGCTCGCTTATCAAGCGTAAAGTCAAGTTCATCCGATGAATCATCAAAACTAGAAAATGATTGGATTAATAAACCAAGTGCTGCATCAGTATCTACGTCGTTGCTTTGACCTTCAACTTCTATACTCGTTAGCATTTGACTACTTCCCCATACCGTACCATCAGCAAATTCAATATTTTCAAGCCTAGTGTGATCGTAATTGATATACCAATTCTTAAAAGTGATCACTTCACCATCTGGCATGGTGATTAACATGTCTGTTTCGTTTGCCGTCAGCGTAATGTTGTCTGCCGTGATACCTTCGCCTAAACGTAACGTGTTATTTCCTTCTCTATCATTGATAACATCGCTGCCTATACTCAGCCTGTGCTTGTGTTAGCCCATCGTCTTTAAGCTCTATCTTTAGCTTGTTAATTAGGTCTTGGTCAGTCATGCCCGGCTCTAAGCCATTTGCATATGCAGCTTGTGACAGAAGTGCGTTTAAATAAAGTTCAGTAATATTATCCATAGGTGCTCCTTGCGATGTTCCTTTATATATATTTTGTTTTATTCTTGATCAAATATTGCGTCAATTAATGCAGCACGATCATAATTATAAAAACTCCCGCTATTATCGTAATATCGAGGACAGCTAGTTCCTGAATTGGCACCCTCATTTGCAAACCTGTCAAGCCAACCATGTCTATTCCTTATTTCTACGGCTTTGCCCAGTAACGTACCATCGACTTTACGTCGGACACTTGCTTCATATTTAAAAATTGGACCAATAGGAAAAATTGTCGTCTTAATTAAATAGCGATAGTCATATAGTCTGTTAAATTTTTGCTCATCAATCAGTTTACTTTCCTCATCAATTAGCAAAGAAGATCTTATTTTACTGCGTTCTTTTGAAGTTTTAGGGGGCGGTAACAGCATATCTCGTGGCAGTTCAATACGCTCATATACATGTAAGCCGACAAGCTCTTTATCAGAGCAGTAATAATTAAATACCATCGAAGAAAGGTGACGGTCTCCCATAAAAATTAAGTAATAAATTACGGTAAATATGGCAAAAGCTTTACCTGTGCCACTGTTTTTATTGACCCATTTACGTAAACAAAATCGAGTCAAAAAAGTACCTGCAATCCAAAACAGAAAAAAAACAACTAGATAGATTATTATCCCTATAACCATTACTTCACTTCCTTAAATTTTCTTAACCCGTTAAGAGATTTCATAAACAAAATCGTTACCTTGCTCATTTACTAACGCCACGCACTAGAGACGCAAGTAAAAATCCAATTAATCGCCGTATCCCGATTTAAGCTCAACCATCACTGACACATTTGCTTATGTTGTACAGGCTTGCCATCGATATTCATTTGCTCGGTTTACATTTAGGTCAATTTCAAAATTAGCTGGATTTTTAAGGTGTAGAATACCCCTTAAGTGGAAGACAAGAAATGCCTTAAATGGACAAAATTATTCAACTACTCGCTTTTATTAGCCTTAGCTTAATATCCCAATTTCATTCTTAACCGGAAACAACAAAACTAAGCCTTTTTGGTAGTTAAAGGTAAATCAGGGTATAGTGAAAGTGACTAACGCTTTATGTATTTAGGATTGATTCGTGAAAAAGATTCTCCAAGTATTAGTAGCTTACGTACTACTCTTACCTACTTGGGTTAATGCGCAGCAACTTGATTTTAAAAAGGTTGATTTAGGCGACAGCTATCAATTTGTTTACCAGTGGTTAGATATCAATAAAGCTAACCAAAGCCTAACCTTTACCTTACCTAAAAAAGGCTTGTTCTCACCATTTAGGCATTTTAGGGAATATAAACCTGAATTCGCTACTCGTTATGTTCAAAAGAGAATCAAACAATCACTAAAGGCGGATCCAATTAGAAATGCAAATATCGAATTTGATACAGCGTTTAAGCAACTCAGTATAAAAAGCCGTGATCCTGAGGTAATTGCCAACGCAAAAAAGCGAATTGCAGAAGAAGAACAAAGTCATTTTAACGCATATCTCGAACAACAGTATTACCATCAATTTACCGATCATAGCAATGCACAAGGCATAAAGCCTGATCATATCCGAATCGCCCAAGACTCTGTTGCAGTACTCGCACCTACAAAAGATATTATTTTGAAAATAGTTAACTTCAAAAATATTCGAAGAGTAACAAACTATGTCTTAGGCTTTGTGCAAAGTATCCCCTACTCAGCGTTAGAGTCACGTTTAACCTCATCGGGCGCAGGTTTTAACGTGCCAACTAAAGTATTGTGGGAAAACCAAGGTGACTGCGATAGCAAAATGACGCTAACTGTCGCTTTGCTAAGGGCGTTAATGCCGAGAATAAAAATGGTAATGGTGTATATCGATAACCATGCCTTTATCGGAATTGATGTGTTACCCGAAGGTGATGACATTAATATTCAATTCCAAGGAAGAACCTTTGTGTTAGCCGATCCGACAGGTCCTGTACAGCTGAATCTTGGTGATTTAACTTTTGATTCTGAACAAGCGATTTTATCTAACCATTACGTGGCTGAGCTATTTGAATAGCTAAACATTAATTCACTGTCGCTTGTTTCAACATCTTTAAAATGCTCGCGGAAAGCACTTCTGCACTTACCGGTTTTGCAACGTGTAGATTCATTCCTGCGTCAAAACTCGCTTTCTTATCTTCTGCTCTAGCATGTGCCGTCATCGCAATAATTGGCAAATCTGCATATAGCTGTTGCTCTCTTATCTTTTTGCTTGCTGTTAATCCATCCATTACTGGCATCTGAATATCCATCAATACAACATCAACATCGTTTTTGGTTAATTGCTCAATCGCAACTGCGCCATTTTCAGCAATAATAACCTGGGCTCCCATCGAAAATAGCAACTCTTGCGCAACCATTTGGTTAACTAAATTATCTTCAACCAAAAGTACAGAGACATCTTTAAGACTTCCTGCAAGTGGCGATGGTTTTTCTGTTTTCTCTTCGCTTTTACTGTTGGCGATTTGCGGTGTGTCACTAACCGTTTCCTTCGTGGCAGCTAGCAATAAATGTTGATTAATTTTACTTAGCGTAAAACGATACAACGGAATATCAAACAGTAAATATGGCGCTACCAACTGTGGCAATTGATTAACAATTTTCTCTGAAATTGTCGTCATAATGGGCTGGCATATACCAATTAACACAATGTCATTTAAGACCTTTTCAACACTCGATATCGATAAGTCGTTATTGGTTAAGTAGTCGCCATCTACAAGTAAAACTACGTCACCAGAAATGTTCAGTTGCTCTAGCGCAGCGATACTCTCGGCTGCTTGATAATGCCAATGATAAGCACTAACAGACGCTTCAAGCGACTTCGAAAACTCACAACCTAAGGTGACAATGGTTATATTCTCTACTCGATTTTGTATCTGCTTTTCTACTTGTCTAACAGGAATAACAAAGCTGAATTCACTACCTGTGTCAGGCGATGAGTTCACCTTAATTTCACCACCAAATAACTGCACAATTTGTTGGCTAATTGACAAGCCAAGACCAGAACCACCATATTCTCGTGTCATTGACTCATCAGCTTGATTAAAGGCATCAAATAGCAGTGCTTGCTTTTCTTTCGCAATACCAATACCTGAATCTGCAACAGCAAACTTTAAAATCGCATTGTTATCATCTTGTGCGGTCGAGTTAATGGTTAAGCGAACACTGCCTTGATGGGTAAATTTAATTGCATTATTAACTAAGTTAGTAAGTACTTGCGTTAACCGCATCTCATCAATATTAACCAGTTCAGGTACTTGTGCATCAATATCAACTTCTAACGACAAACCTTTTTTATACGCATTTAGCGTATTTAGCTGTAATACTCTATCGACTATGCCATCGAGTTTCGCGCTACCAAAGTTCAACCTTAATTTACCTGCTTCAATTTTAGATAAATCGAGCAATTCATCTATTAAATGCAATAACGCTGCAGACGCGCCTTGCGCATTCGCTAAATACTGTTGTTGAAATGCACTCAATGACGTTTTAGCCATAAGCGCCATCATGCCTTGAATGGCATTAATTGGTGTTCGAATTTCGTGGCTCATATTAGCCAAAAATTGGCTTTTAGCTTTATTTGCTTGTTCAGCTTGTTCTTTTGCATTTTGAAGAGCCGACTGCACAGCGAACTGAACCGACACGTCACGCAATATAACTATTGAGCCCAAAGAGCTGCCCGATTCGTTGTAAAACCTGGTACAGAACACTTCAAACGTATCGCCGCTAGTTTCAATGGTTTGTTGGTAGCCTAATGATGTTTGCTCTTCTGGCAGATCATTAAATTTTAATAACATTTGTTGAATGGGAACAGGCAACAGTTTGGTGACTTCTTTGCCTTGCATGTTCGCTTCAGTTTCCCCTATGTATTGCTCAAATGATTTATTACAACCAGTGAGTTTGTTTTGGCTGTCATTAAATATAATAAATTCGGGAATACCGTTTATTACCGAGCGCAATAATACATATGCTCTGTGATGTTGTTCACTTCGCTCAATCAAGGCCTGTGTTTTTTCAGCTACCCTGCTATCTAACGCTGCATTTTGCTCTTTTAACTGCTGCATTAAGCTTCGGTTTTGCCCAAAAATGTTTTCGACCAATTGGAACCAAGGTAGCCATTCAATAGTAGGTTTGATTTTTCCTGGATCACCTTCCGCGCAATGTTCTATATGACTAATAAACTCTGATGCCGGCTTAATAAAGGTTTTACGGGTCATAACATAAACCAAGGCAAGAAATGCAGCTAGGCCAACGACAAACATCAAAATTGAAAAAATAAACCTATTTTTCAAGTTAGCATTAAAGTCATTGTATGGCTGGTATTTAATTAAGCTCCAACCATTAATATCCAATTGATATTTTTGTATCAACCAATCGCGATAAATTAGATTATCAGCAAAATTTCTTAACTGTATTTGCGATAAACTTTTTAACGCCTCGGGAACTATGTCTTGCCATTTATCATTAATCTTTAACTCAGCTTCACCTAATGATTTATGAACCAGAGCACTGCCTTGTTCATTTAATAATACGTAACCATGCAACTCACTATTCACGTCTGGCAGCTTACGTTGCAAACTTGCTAAATCAACATCAATAACCAATGCACCTTTAAAAGTTTGATTAAAAAACACTCCTGTTCCAATTGATGCTTTAACGCCCTTCCCCGCTGTATCGTGATATGGCTGCGACCAAACAAATCGTTTACCGTCTAAATTGTCTTGTCGTACTTGCCATAAATAAGATTCATTTAGCATGCTGTCAGAATATCGCCATGCATTGCGGCTAATCCAAGGATAAATATTAATGAATCGACTCAGTGATATGTAATAAAACCAAGTAGCATCAGGGTTGTTATTCGCACCTGTAACAAATGCCGGTGTAAGTGCATTAGCCATAGTAATTTCACGCCACATGTCTGTGCTAAATTCACTAACCTTTCCTCGGCCAGTTATATTGCCCCTAAGCTTTTTTTGTCTAACGCCCCCACGCTGGCTCACTTTCAAATAAAAACTGTCATCTTCTTGCACTAACAAAGGAGCTGACGCAAATAAGTCATCTGGATGAGTTAAAGAGTATTCTGCAAATTGCTGCAATCCCTGTAAGGTTTGCTGGCTTCGCTCCAAGCTGTTGCTAATGATATTTGCTTGCTCACCTAGTTCAACAATCTCATTAGTCAGTTGCTGTTCTAATTCAAAGTGATAGCGATAAAAAGCAATTGCGGATGCAATCAAAAGTAAAGCAACAAACAACACAAAAACCGCGATGTTATAGCGGCTAAATAAATTGACCTTAGATATTCCTCGATTCACTGCAGCGTTGTTACTTTTATCAAAACGTGAAATTTAATTGCTAAGAAGATTAACATAAAAAAAGAAAGCAACTAAATCTACTTAGCCGCTTTCTTAGTTGGATAGTTATATCGTTAACTTAAATCGTATTTAAGCACTTAATCAACTACAGGTTTTCTTCGGCAAACGAAGCTAATCGACTACGTACGACTCCATTTAAATTAATCGTAGAACTACCGGGAAAATCCTTAAACCGTTCAACGATATAGGTTAAGCCTGATGTTACTGCCGTTAGGTAATTACTATCAATTTGCGCTAAGTTACCCGAGCACACCAGTTTAGTACCTTCACCACAGCGAGTAATAATCGTTTTTAATTGTGATGCCGTCAGATTTTGACATTCATCTAACAATACAAAAGCATTTTGAATACTGCGACCACGCATAAAATTCACTGACTTAAACTGAATATTAGCTTTTTCCATAATGTAGTTCATACTACCGCTCATGCTTTCATCTTGTTTATGCAACACTTCAAGAGAGTCGGTAATAGCAGCAAGCCAAGGTGCCATTTTTTCTTCTTCTGTACCCGGAAGAAAGCCAATAGACTCGGCAATTTCAGGAGTACTACGCGTAACAATAACCTTATCGTAAAGTCCACGTTCAATAACGGTTTCCAATGCACTTGCTAATGCTAGCAATGTTTTACCACACCCTGCAGGGCCTGTAAGAATAACTAAGTCTATCGTTGGGTCTAGCAAAGCATCCATTGCCATGCCCTGATAAATATTCTTCGGATGAATACCCCATGCATTTTTAGCCATTAGTCGTTCACGAGACAAATCTTGTATGGCCAGTTTTTCATCGTCCCAACCGACTACTCTACCAGCAAAGTGTTCACCTTCATCGAGCAAATACTCATTCATATAAGTAGCTGGCAACACGGATTTCTTAATGTAATGCGTAGTAGTGCGACCTTCCGTTTCACTTTCACACTCTTTAACTTGCTGCCAAAAATCACCATCGAATTTATGATATCCCTTGGTTAAAAACCTTACGTCATCAATAAGTTGATCGGTGCGGTAGTCTTCAACATGTCCCATGCCGGCGCCTTTAGCTTTGAGGCGCATATTGATGTCTTTTGTCACCAACACCACTTTTCGTTCGGTGTTGTTGTTTTGGATCTGAATTGCCGCATTAATAATGCGATTGTCATTTTCATTAAATGACAGAGTTGATGCTTTTTGCTCTAAAGCATAATCATTAATAATTGATAAGCAACCGCTTGGTGCCTGTTCATTACTACCAAGCGTGGTAGCAAGCGGCACGCCTTCAATAATTTCTTCTGGTGTTGCGTTAGCCAATACATCTTCCAACGCTCGAATAGCGACGCGAGCATCTCGGCTAACATCTCTTTTTCTATCTTTTATTGAATCAAGTTCTTCTAGTACCGTCATAGGTACAACGACATCGTGTTCTTTAAAGGAAAGGAAGGCGAAAGGTTCATGGAGAAGGATATTGGTATCCAAGACATAAATGATGGTATCGCTAGTCATATAGGCACGCTCACTTAGCATAGAGCCATCAGTCTCAGACGATAAAGCCATTTAACTATATCAACCTGAGATGATTTTTCATGCGGTTGATTAAAATCCATTAACATATAAGTCAACTTCACTTTGACAGCTTATCTTTGATCTATCAAGCGAATTTTTTTAAGAAATTCGTGAATAAATTTACGCTATTGACCGCACCTAAAAACCTGTCATAGTAGGAAATTAACTACTCGTTTATTCCTGCTAAATTTGCCTGTATAAAATTCCTATCCAGAAAGGCGAATTTTTTAATGATTACAACTAATATTAACGGTAATATGTCGCCCTTTTTCGCCATAGTCAGGCTTTTACACGAATTACATATTAAATAATCAATCACTTTTAACACTAGAAAAACTTAAATAACAAGATGATATCCCTAAAACTCGTTATTCAATGCTTATCGCTAAATGTGTTGATAGTGCGCTTGCTCATCAACATTGTGTGAACGATTAATTAATAAAGTTGGTGTTAGCCTTATTTTGATGTTTTGGCTGACTAATTTCTTTGTGGAGTTTCAATATGCAATTTTTTCCGGGTCAACGATGGATCAGTGACAGCGAATCTGATCAAGGCCTAGGTACAGTAACAAGTGTAGAAAGTCGTTTTGTTACCGTTGTATTCACAGCAACAGGTGAATCTAGGAAATACGCAATAGACAACGCTCCGCTAACACGAGTTGTTTTCAATGAAGGGGATATTATTCCTAGCCATGAAGGCTGGATGTTAACCGTTGAATCTGTTGAAGAACAAAATGGCATTATCACCTATACCGGACAACGCAGCGATACCGAAGAAAACGTTCAACTAAAGGAAGTGATGATTGATCACTTTATCAAGTTTAATAAGCCACATGACAGGTTAATCAACGGCCAAGTAGATAGACTAGATTGGTTTCGCATGCGCAAGGCGTGTTTAAAGCACCAATACGAACAACAACAATCACCATTGGTTGGCTTAAGTGGTGGTCGCGTAAGTTTAATACCACATCAGTTATATATAGCAGAGGAAGTGGGAAGCCGTTTTGCCCCACGTGTCTTACTTGCCGATGAAGTAGGTTTAGGTAAAACCATCGAAGCTGGCTTAATTATCCATCAACAGCTCGTTAGTGGCCGAGCAAAACGTGTATTAATCGTTGTACCAGAATCACTGATGCACCAATGGCTAGTCGAGATGCTACGCCGATTTAATTTAAAGTTTGCGATATATGATGATGAGCGCTGCCAACAAAGTGGTGATGAAAATCCATTTAGTGAAGAGCAATTAGTACTAGTTAATTTGGATTTTCTAACAGAGAGCCCGCAGTGGTATGAATCGTTAATCGCCGAAGATTGGGATCTTATGGTTGTTGATGAGGCACATCATTTAAATTGGTCAAAAGAAGCACCAAGCATCGAATATCAATGCATTGAGCAACTGTCTCAAGTTATTCCTGGTGTATTGCTGTTAACCGCGACACCTGATCAACTTGGTCACGAAAGTCACTTTGCTCGTTTAAGGTTGCTAGACCCAGATCGCTTCTTCGATTACCAAGCGTTTATTGAAGAAGAAAGCCACTATACAGAGGTTGCTGACGCCGCAAATGCTTTAGTTGCTAAACAGCCACTCACCGAAAGTCAAAGTGAAACGTTACAGCAATTACTTAAAGAATCGGACATCAACAGTTTATTAGTAGCGTTAAGCACTGGTGATGAACCAACACAAGAAGATGCGCGTTCACAACTGATTAATCAATTACTCGACCGCCATGGCACTGGCCGCATTTTATTTCGAAATAGCCGCAACACAATCAAAGGATTCCCTGAGCGAAAAGCGTTGGCAACAGCCATGCAGTTGCCTGATGAATATGAAGCGGCCTATTTCGATTTACTTGATGACAAATCGTTAGAAGAAGTTAATTCATTAAAACAAAGTAAGTATTTACCTACGCCAGAACAACTATATAGTTTAGGGCAATCAAGCACACCATGGCACGATATCGATCCGCGTGTTAATTTCCTTATCGACTTATTGAAGTCATTACAGAATGAAAAAGTCTTAGTGATATGTGCACATTCCGCGACCGCGATTGAATTAGAAACAGCGCTACGTGTTAAAGAAGGCATTAGAGCTGCGGTTTTCCATGAAGGCCTTAGTATTTTCGAACGTGATAGAGCCGCAGCATATTTCGCCCAAGAGGAAGATAGCGCACAAGTTCTTTTATGTTCAGAAATTGGTAGTGAAGGCAGAAACTTCCAATTCGCTCATCACCTTGTTCTTTTTGATTTGCCAACGAATCCAGATTTACTGGAACAGCGTATTGGCCGATTAGATCGTATAGGTCAAACACAAACGATTAAATTGCATATTCCTTATTTCGAAAATTCTCCGCAGTCGTTGCTGTATCGTTGGTACCATGAGTCACTGAATGCTTTCGAACATACTTGTATTACAGGTAGAGCAGTATTTGAAGCGCAAGGTAAAAATCTTGAAGAAATTATTGTTAGTCAACAATGGCAAGGCGACAACGTAGAAACTTTAATTTCAGCAAGCCACCAGCAACACTTAGCTATTAAGAGCGAGCTAGAAAACGGTCGCGATAAGCTATTAGAACTGAACTCTAGCGGTCAAGGTAAGGCACACGATATTGTTGAACAAGTAGCAAATCAAGACCAGCAAATTGATTTACCACAATTTATGTTCCAAGTATTTGACGTTTATGGCATTCAACAGGATGACAAAGCTGATAATGCTATTGCCTTGAACCCGACAGAACATATGCTTTCGGCAAATTTCCCATACCTACCTGAAGATGGTCTTACTGTAACTTTTGATCGTGATACCGCATTAGCGTGTGAAGATTATCATTTGCTATCTTGGGATCATCCCATGGTGACTGGGGCAATGGACTTGGTATTAAGTGACGAAACCGGTAATGCAAGCATTGGTCTATTGAAGAACCCTGCACTGCCTGTCGGCACTTTCTTCCTTGAGTGTATATTTACGGTTGAAGCTACAGCCCCAACTCACCTGCAGTTAGGTCGCTATTTACCAACGACGCCAATTCGTATTTTAGTGGATAAGTCAGGCAATAACCTGGCAAGTAAAGTGTCATCACAGGTACTTGAGCAGCAATTGACGCCAGTGAAAAAACAGGTAGCACTTCAGTTAGTTAAAGCACTTAAAAGTGAAGTACAGCCATTGGTAACTAAAGCAGAAGAACATGCGAAAACGCAGATCCCTGCTATTGCCGACAAAGCATTAGTCAACATGCACAGCACCCTTGACCAAGAGTTTGAACGACTAGAAGCACTAGCCGCGATAAACCCAAGTGTTAGACAAGAGGAATTAGACTTTATCAAGCGCCAACAAAGCGAATTAACACACTATATCGAAAAAGCACAATTAACGTTCGAAGCTGTTCGATTAATTGTAGTTACACATTAGGGTGTTAAATGGTCGCTAACCCTGATTTTATTTATAAACCGCCTAAATCACCTTACCTTGAAATTATTTATCAAGATGATGACTTAGTGGTATTAAATAAACAAAGCGGCATATTATCTGTACCAGGGCGTTTAGCTGAGCATCAAGATTGTTTGCAGCACAGGGTTATGTCTGTGCTGCCAACCGCGACTATAGTTCACCGCTTAGATATGGCGACTTCCGGCATTTTAATTATGGCGCTCAACAAGTCCGCACATGTCAGTATCAGCCGGCAATTTGAAAAACGCCAAACAAAGAAAAGCTATCTGGCGAGAGTTTATGGTCACCTGACTGAAAAATCAGGAGAAGTTGATTTGCCTCTTATTTGTGATTGGCCAAATAGGCCAAAGCAAAAAATTGATCATGAACACGGTAAAAAAGCCCAAACCTTATATCGTGTTTTAAAAGAAGAACCACAAACAAGTTTAGTTGAGCTAACACCTATAACCGGTCGATCGCATCAATTAAGGGTTCATATGCTTGCCCTGGGGCACCCGATTATTGGCGACAGATTATATGCACATGATAAAGCGTTGGCACTGAGCAATCGATTGCAATTACATGCGATGAATTTAAGCTTAAGCCACCCAGTCACAAATCAAACATTGAGCTTTAGTGCTCCTTGTACGTTCGAAGCAAATGAACCTGAGAACTAAAGGTTTGTAGTCAATCACCGATAAATAACTGAATGCATTTATAAATTGAGCCTATGTTTAAAAAGTTTATCTATATTTTATTTAGTATCTCCCTAACGTTAGGAAGCTTTTTAGGTACTACTGTAGCTCAACAAACGTCAACTGAAGAGTCCGAAAACTCAACAACCCAGAGCCAAGAAACCGCTCCGACATCAGACATAGACTCAAGCGAAACACCAGCTAAGACAGCCGACAAAATAACAATCAATCCTCCTGTGGCACTAATCGACCAGTTTGAACAAGACATCAAAAATAGCGTCGATGAAACCTTGGTTAAACCTATGTTAGCCGGTACTGAAGACTTTCTGACGATCACTCAGCCTGATACCCATAGTTCAGACAAAGGCGTAGCGATTTTATTGCCAGAGTGGAGCCAACCCGCCACTGACGTCAAAGCGATAAACTTCTTAAGACAAAATTTACCATCACAAGGTTGGACAACGATTACACTACAACCAATAGCCAAGCCAGAGAACTATCCAAGCCTTGCCCAAAAACATAGCGAAGCAATTGAAGAAAACCAAAAAACTCTCGACGAATACCAAAATAAGCTGGCACCCTTAATGACCGCAGTTATGGAAAAAGCGGCAGATTACCCTGGAATATTTTTAGTGATAGCCCAAGGCAACAATGCCGCAGTATTAATGAATTTATACCAACAAGAAAAAGTAGAGAAACCCAACGCTTTTATTACACTTAGTGCACATATGTTAACCTCAGCAGATAATCAACAGCTTGCCAATGTAATGGCAGAATCAGAAATACCGGTATTAGATGTCGTGCTGAAAAAAGATCTCACTTGGATAACGCACTTTGCACCATTAAGAAAAAAACTCGCTCAAAAAGAATTAAAGCCTTATTACCGTCAACGCACGCTGACTAATTTTAGAACCGGTTATTATCCAGAACAGCACCTTGCTAAAGAAATTAAAGGCTGGCTGACCACAATCGGTTGGTAATTTACCTCTTGTGGTCAAAAATTTGTTTTAGTTTAAATCGTCATCTTTCCAATATTTAGTGCCTTGCAATGTCGCCTGCAATGCTAAACCATTCTCAGTCATTTGATATATTTCTACACCTTTAACAACTGTAGCTGCTGTACTACCTTCCGCACCTTTTTTTCCTGATTTAGCTGCTACATCGGCTTGGCCTGAAAAATCCCAGCCATGTTCGATAAATGTATTCATTGCATCTTTGGTTTTAAAAATAAAAACTGCATTAAAATCTTTTACGCCTAAACCAATACCTATACCTGCTGTCGCCATAGACATATATGTGTCTGCACCTGAGCTATTGTTATGTACAACACCACTACCGCCACCGGCAGAGAAGAAAATAACGTTTACACCAATATTAGAAAAAGTCGCATAACCGGCTGCTTTGGCAATTTTAGCTTTTGTTGACGGCTCTTCTTTGTATAAGCGCGTTAGTATTTTTTTCCGCATTTCCTTTACTTCTTGGCGTTCTTCATCAACTCCAGCACTTGCCGTCAGCGGTAACATTAGCAAGGTAAAAAGCGTAATCAACGTCTTCATCATAATGCATTTCCTTATTAATAAATCTATTACAAACTTTAGCAGACATCCGTGTAGTACAACCCACTAATTAGCTTATTTCTGCTTATTAATTAAATCGTAAGCCGCTTGAATGTCTTGTGTTTTTTGTTTGGCCAATTCCATCATTTCTGCTGGCAGACCTTTAGCAACGAGTTTATCTGGGTGATGTTGGGCCATTAGTTTTTTATATGCTTTCTTAATTTCTTGTTTAGACGAACTTTTTTCAACACCCAGCACTTTGTATGCATTTTCTACTAAACTTGCATGGTTTTTTCCGTTTGTAGCTCCTGTACGGCCACTTTGTTGATGAAAAGACTCACCAGCAATAATCATTTCCAGCAACCGGTCTAAATCACTCGCAGAAAAACCAAGATAGCGAGCAATTTGGTGTAGTACATCGCGTTCAGAGGGATCTAACGTGCCATCGGCAAACGCGACCTGAATTTGGATTTCTAAAAACATCAGCATTAAATCGTTTCGAGATCGACAACTACGTTTAAATTTTTGCATTCGCTCTTTTAATGGAAATCCAGCGAGCTTACCTTCCCTAAATGCATCTTGCGCCTGTTGTCTTAAATCTCCTTTTAGGCCCAACTTATTCATATAAGCTGTCGCAAAAGCGATTTCATGCTCAGTGACACGACCTTTAGCTTTAGCAATATGCCCCATTACGGAAAACGTCGTGTAAAAAAATGCCGCTTGGCGATTCATTTCGCTTTCTCGATTTAAACCTTCAAAATCAAAGCCGACGCCTTTGTCAAATCGATGGCCTATCCACATACCAAGTAGCGCACCAAAAATATTTCGGGTAAGCATAAAGCCAAAGATTAAACCCAGTAATTTTCCCCAAAATCGCATTTACAGTCCTGCCATTAACCTTTTATTTGTCTATTTAAGCTATCTAATCTTTGTGGTGTGCCAACATCTGTCCACTCAGAAGTTAATACTTCACCTGACAACAGTTGCTTGTCTGCCGCTAATCTCAACAGTGGTGCCAATGCCAATTTCTGTTCAGCTGGTGATTGTTCAAAAAATGCCGGGCGATAAATCGCTACACCACTAAAAGTATATGATTGTGCATCAGATGATGATTGATTTTCTATTAGGCCATTGTCTAGATAAAAATCACCTTTGAGGTTGTGTGAAGGATTTTCTACCAGCCACAAATGCGCCAGCTTTCCTTCATCAAGCTTTGGTAACTTTATGTTTGGTGCAACTAAAAAGATATCACCATTGATCACCAAAAAAGGTTCATCTCCTAGCAAAGGCAAAGCTTTGATAATTCCACCAGCGGTTTCAAGCGCCCCTGTCGACTCGTCACTATATTCAATACTCACACCATAACTAGCACCATTACCCAGTTTGGCCGGTATTTTTTCACCTAACCATGCATGATTAATGATTACATTTTCTATTCCTAGCTTAGCCAAAAGTTCTAAATGATATTCAATAAGCGCTTTGCCTGCGACTTGCAGTAATGGTTTAGGCGTGACATCGGTAAGTGGACGCATTCGCTCACCTCGGCCTGCCGCTAAGATCATCGCCTTCACGCTAACTTACTCTTTACAGCAGGTAGTACTTTGTTTTCCACTAACTTCGCTAATGCAGATAATTCTGGATATTGTGAAGCAATATCAACAATATAACTTAGTGTTAGTGGAATATCTTTGATATAGCTCGACTTATTATCTCGTAACAGCAACCTAGCAAATATGCCACTTGCTTTGATATGTCGCTGTAAGCCCGTCAAATCAAACCACCTTTTCCATGTTGTAAAATCAATGTCAATTGCCATACGTTCGTTCATTACTTCGGTAAATGTCTTAAATAAAGTTAAAACATCTTTTTGAGGCCACTTAACGTAGCAATCGCGTAATAACGATACGACGTCATATGTTATAGGGCCAACAACCGCATCTTGAAAATCAATAATTCCAAGTGACTCATCCGCCAGTACCATTATATTTCGACTATGAAAGTCTCGGTGCATAAACACTTGTGGTTGAGCCAAAATGTTATCGGTTAATACCTTAAATGCGTCTTTTAATTCTTGCTGTTCTTGGCTTGATAAGCTCAGAGATAAATATTGCCCAATCAACCACTCGGTAAATATCTTAAGTTCAAGTGCAACAAATGCGGCGTCAAACTTGGGCATCCCCTGTAACGGCTCTAGTAAAGCTAATTTAGGTAATTCTGCAATTGCCTTTGAGTACCAGCTTTTCATGTTTTCAGTAGATAGTTTTTCTGCTAACAAGCATTGTCCAAAATCTTCTATGCAAAAGAACCCTTGTTCAAGATTTTTTGCATAAATTGCCGGCACTTGCATATCAACAGACTTTAAGTAACTAGCAATATTAAAAAAAGCTTCGTTATTACAGTATGTTGGCGGTGAGTCGACTGCAAGATATGACTGTGATTGAAAGTTAAATCGATAATACTGACGAAAGCCTGCATCCCCCGTCATTGGGACTAATTGATTAACTTCTGGATAACCTGATTGATGAAGCCATTGAACTAATCTGGTGTTAGCTTGTTCTAAAGACAAAAATATTTCCTAAAAAGTGTAAAAAGCCAATGTGATCAATTAGCGAGTTATCAAAAATTACGATATTATAACCAAGTTTAGCGAAACAAAAACAATCAAGAGAAACTGGTGCATGCAATCATCGGTTTTATTGCGGTAAATTTATCCCGGACACTTAATGCCTTTTCCATATTATAAACTGTTGTTAGCAAGTTTTTTGCTTATCCCTAGCTATTCTTTAATAGCACAACAGCAAGACACTCAAACCGAGCAACTTATTTGTCCGCTGCCTGAATTTAAAACAATTAGTACAAATTCATCTCTGCTGGACAAAGGCACCATTCAAATTCTATCGAACTTTACTAGCATAGAGAAAGACCAGCAAGCCATCTTCAAAGGTGGTGTAACATTAATAAAAGATAATCAGCAAATTACCGCTGATGAAGTCGCCTTTAATCGCCTAAATGCTGAATTAAGAGCGTCAGGAGAAATTCACTTTCAACGTGAAGGTGTTAATGTTTTCGCCAATGAATTATCAGCCTCTGAATCAAGCAACGCTACTTCATTATCTGGAGCGTCTTATTTTTTAGCTGGCAATCCCGGTCATGGTCGTGCTGGAAAAATAGTAGTAACCGCTAATGGTGATCTCACGTTAATCGATTCAAGCTTCACCACTTGCCACGGAGAAGTCCCTGATTGGCAATTAAAAGCCAGCGAGATCTCGATATCTGTTGAAGAAAACAAAGGTGAAGCATTCAACGCTCGATTTGAAATATTAGACGTACCTGTACTTTATGTCCCATATTTATCTTTTCCCGTCACAGATGAGCGAAAATCTGGACTATTGGAACCAACCATCAAATCGTCTAATAAGTCAGGTTTTGAAGTAGAACTCCCTTATTACATCAATATTGCTGAGAATTACGATGCAACTGTAGCCCCTAGATATATGTCGAAACGCGGACTGCAATTGCTTACAGAATTTAGGTATTTAGTTAATGATCAACAAGGTCAACTAGACATAGAGTATCTGCATAAAGACAACGAAGTACAAAGTGATGATGCGCGATACTTGTGGCGATACCAGCACATAGGCAACTTTTCAGATAATTTCCGTGCCCACGTCGATTATGCCTCCATAAGTGACGACAATTACCTTGTCGACATTGGTAGTAAACATTACAACTCAAATGACGCTTATCTGTACCAAATTGGCGAACTCGCTTATTTTGGTGAAAATTGGCAAGGCATTATGAAAGTCCAAGATTTTGAAGTACTTGGAAATCATGTCCAAAGTTACAAAACAGTACCTCAAATAGAAATATCCAGCGCCACAGAGCTAGGATTTCTAAATGGTCAATTTGATATTTATTCAGAACTGTCACGCTTTGAAACACCAAATACAGACTTGCCGGAAGCTAGTCGTTATCATGTAGAAGCTGGCTTTACTTTCCCGATTAATCGCCCTGCTTATTTCTTTAATTCAGAATTTAAGTTGATGCAAACCTACTACGAGCAAGAACGCATATCATCAGGTTCAAAATTAGAGAAAACAGTTGAAAGAACATTACCCAAAGCAAGGTTTCACGGCGGCATAAACTTTGATCGCGATGCCAACTATTTCGGTAGCAAATATACTCAAACACTAGAGCCTCAGCTGCAATATTTATACATTCCAGACAAAGATCAAAGTGATATTGGCGTATATGACACCGCGACGCTACAAGATGATTATCAAGGCTTATTTAGAGACAAACGTTTCAGCGGATTAGATAGAATTGCCGAAGCTAACCAATATTCTTGGGGGGTAACAAGTAGGTTACTAGATCAATCAAATACTGAAAAACTTAGGTTAAGTGTTGGCCGTATTGTCTACTTAAATGACAGTAATATTGCTGTGAACGAGGAACAAGGCATTGCCGCAGATAAATCAGCATTAGCGGCCGACATGTATTTACGTGCAAACAATCAATGGCAATTTAATGGCAACATTCAGTACAGCACGGAAAGCAATACCACGAACAAAAGTCAGCTAAATGTTGACTATCGACAGAATCGTGACAATATCTTCCAGCTTAATCATAGATACTCTCGTAATGTGTCAGGTTCAACTTTAGAGCAACTTTCTTTGCTTTCGAGTGTCAGACTAACCAAAGAGTGGCAATTCGTTGGTCGTTATACTCAGGACTTAAAGCAAAAGCGCAGCTTAGAAAGCTATGCTGGCCTGCAATACGAAAGTTGCTGTTGGGCAGTTCGTGTTGCGTACCATCGTCATATCAATTCTGATTTAGACGAGTTTAATTATAGCAATGAAAACCGCGATGAATTTGATAGTGGATTCGTGGTACAGTTTGTTATTAAAGGGTTCGGTAGCCAAAAATCAACAGTTGGCACTCAAGATATGTTTAACTCAAGTATATTTGGCTATAAACGCCCGTACTTTCTCAATAATTAAGAAATTAAATTCATGAAGAAAACGTTTACTGCATTTACATTAATGTCATCAATTTTAGTTGGCATGTTTACAACAACGCAAGCAGAAGAAGTCCCATTAGATAAAGTAGCAGCCATAGTTAACTCTGGTGTGGTACTTGAATCTGAAGTGCAGGACTTACTTAAAAATATAAAATCAAATGCCCAAAAAAACGATCAAAGCTTACCCTCTGATCGCGCATTGCGTACTCAAGTTATCGATAAGCTTATTAACGATAGCCTTATCGTTCAATTGGGAGAAAGGATGGGCGTACAAATTAGTGATGCCCAACTTGATAGCACCATTACCAATATGGCTAAAGAGAATAACCTCACATTAGAGCAATTTCGTGATGCATTAGTCAGTGATGGCCTAGATTACGAAAAATATCGCGAAAATGTCCGTACAGAACTAATTTCTGGTGAAGTTCGTCGAGCAAATGTTAGAAGACGTATTTATATTTCACCTCAGGAAGTGGCCAACTTGCTGACCGAAATGAAAGAGCAAACAAGCGAAGACGTAGAATACAATTTAGGTCATATTCTAATTGAGTTTCCAGCTGAGCCAACACAAGACGACATGAATGCCGCGAAAACACGCGCAGAAAAAGTTATCGAATTACTGAATAACGGTTCTGACTTTGCAAAGATTGCGATTGCCTCTTCTGGTGATGCAAATGCATTAGAAGGTGGCGAACTAGGCTGGCGCAATATTAATGAACTACCAACATTGTTCTCTGAAATTATCGACGGAAAAGAAAAAGGCACAATATTAGGACCAATTCGTACTGGTTTAGGTTTTAGCATTGTTAAAATTCTTGATATTCGAGGCCGAGAAGTCGTTGAAGTTGAAGAGGTTAAAGCACGCCATATCTTGATTAAACCTTCAATCATTCTAAGTGAAGCGAAAGCAGAGGCGACTTTACAAGGGTTTTTAGACCAAATTAACGCCGGTGAAGCAGATTTCGCTGAGTTAGCAAAAGAGCACTCTGAAGGTCCTACTTCTGTACGTGGAGGTGACTTAGGTTGGGCTGACCCAAATTCTTACGACCCAGCATTTAGAGATGCATTGGCAACGTTAAAAGAAGGTGAATACCATAAACCTTTCCGCTCTTCATTCGGTTGGCATTTAACTCAACTAACTGAGCGCAGAATGCTAGATGCGACAAAGCAGATGAACGAAAACCGAGCTTACCAACTGTTATTCAATCGTAAGTTTGGTATGGAAAGTGCCCGCTGGATCAAAGAAACTCGTGATGAAGCTTATATTGAAATATTCGAGCAGGACATTAAGTAATGGTTAAACGCATTGCTATCACACCAGGCGAACCTGCTGGCATTGGTCCAGACTTAGTTATCGCACTTGCGCAGCAAGACTGGCCTGTGCAACTGGTCATTGTCGGTTGCCCTAAATTAATGGCAGATCGCGCTAAACAGCTCGGCATGCCATTAATATTGTCCGAATTCGATAGTAATGAAGAGCCAATCGCTCAAAAATCTGGCACTTTAACAATTAAGTCAATGCCAACCGATACTGACGTCACACCTGGCTTATTAGATGCTAACAATGGTGCCTATGTCGTTGAAACGCTAAGAGTCGCCAGTGAGATGAACATGTCGGGCGAGTTTGATGCGATTGTCACTGGTCCGGTTCATAAAGGATTGATTAACAAGGCAGGCATTGCTTTTAGTGGTCATACTGAATACTTCGCTCATCAAGCAAACTGCTCTGACGTAGTTATGATGTTAGCAACACCAGGGTTACGTGTAGCGTTAGTCACTACTCACATACCATTAGCCTACGTATCCAAAGCGATTACGCACGAACGGCTACAAAGAGTCACTCGTATACTAAACCAAGATCTTAAAGAAAAGTTTGGTATCGAATCGCCGAAGATTTATGCCTGCGGCATAAATCCTCATGCCGGTGAAGATGGTCACTTAGGTCGAGAAGAAATTGAGGTAATGAATCCCGCTTTTGAAGAGCTGCGCAATGAAGGTATTAACCTGATTGGGCCGTTACCTGCAGATACTATTTTCCAAGAAAAATACTTACAAGACGCCGATGCAATTCTTGCTATGTACCATGACCAAGGTCTTCCAGTATTAAAATATAAAGGTTTTGGTTCTTCAGTCAATATTACCCTTGGCCTACCATTTATTAGAACATCAGTAGATCACGGCACTGCACTTGAACTAGCAGGAAAAAACAAGGCTGACACAGGTAGCTTTATTGAAGCATTAAATACCGCAATAGATTTGGCACAAAATCAATCATGAGTAAAAACACCCATTTAGGCCATCAAGCGAAAAAGCGATTTGGCCAAAATTTCTTACATAATGACGCAATCATTAGTCGCATTGTCGATGCAATTAACCCAGAGCCTGGCGAAAATCTTATCGAAATTGGCCCTGGTTTAGGCGCATTGACTGAACCCGTTGTCGACCGTGCTGGAGATATTTCAGTCGTTGAGCTAGATCGCGATTTAGCCGAACGTTTAAGGCATCATCCTTTTTTGGCTAAGCATTTAACGATCCATGAAATAGATGCGTTAAAGTTTGATTTTGGCAGCCTAGCAATGCCAGATAAACCGCTTAGAATTTTTGGTAATCTGCCATATAACATATCAACACCGTTAATTTTCCATTTGCTGTCGTTTAAAGCGCACGTTCAAGACATGCACTTTATGCTGCAAAAAGAAGTCGTTGATCGTATGGCTGCAGGCCCAGATTCAAAAACTTATGGTCGTTTATCAATCATGACCCAATACCAATGCCAAGTAGTTCCGGTTATGACGATAGGTCCTGAAGCATTTCAGCCTCCACCAAAAGTTGACTCAGCAATTGTTAGACTTATTCCACATAAACAAATCGACAATCCAGTAAATAATTTAGAAACATTGAATAAGGTTTGTTTAACGGCGTTTAACCAGCGACGCAAAACTATTCGCAATAGTTTTAAGAAAATGATATCAGCTGAAGCATTGGAATCTCTAGGTCTAACACCGACCTTAAGACCAGAAAATTTAACCATAGATAATTACATCGCTGTAGCAAACTATGTCGATGAAAATCCATTAAGTTAAATTTTATGACTAATAGTGAACAATCAGCATTAAGCGTTAATGTTAAAACTCAATATTTGCCTGAACAATCAAATCAAGCAGATAATCAATTTGTCTTCAGCTATACCATTACCATCACCAATAATAGTGAGGTAAGTGCTAAACTTTTAAGGCGGCGCTGGGTAATTACAGACTCTAATGGCGACGAGTCGATTGTTGAAGGTGAAGGCGTGATTGGTCAGCAACCTGTGATTAAGCCAGGAAATAAATACACTTATACCAGCGGCTCAGTGTTTAATACGCCAGTTGGTACAATGCATGGCCACTATCAAATGATAGACAACAACCAAAATACTTTTTGGGTGGATATTCCTGTTTTTAGACTTGCCCTACCCAATATTTTAAATTAATCATGGCTCTGTATTTAGTTGGCGATATCCAAGGATGTTATAACGAACTAGATGCATTGCTGTGCAAAGTAAAGTTTTCACCCAAAGAAGATCTGCTGTGGATAGCAGGAGATTTGGTAGCTCGAGGACCAGATTCATTATCAACGTTAGAATTTGTAAAATCTTTAGGTCATAGTGCCAATTTCGTATTGGGTAACCACGACCTGCATTTATTAGCTATAGAAGCAGGTATAAAAAAAGCTAAAAATTCAGATAAACTAACCAGCTTATTAAATTCACCTAATTTTAGCCAACTTGTAGATTGGCTAGCTTTGCATCCTTTGCTGCTCAAAGTGCCCAATGACAATGCTTATATGTCTCACGCCGGGCTATCCCCTCAATGGTCAATTAAACATGCAGTTAAACAAGCAGAGTTTGCTCATAAGAAAATTGCTGGTAGAAAGCGTGAAAAATGGCTTTCCATCATGTATGGCGAGCAACCTAATGACTGGCAATTAGTCGAAACAAAAGAACAACGATTTCGCTATACGGTCAATGCTTTTACCCGTATGCGCTATTGCTACCCAGACGGAACGTTGGACTTTAGCTGCAAAGACCAGCCCAAAAATGCGCCAAGCGCACTGAAACCTTGGTTTGAATTAGCAAAATTGCAAAAGGCTAAATGGGTTTTTGGTCATTGGGCTGCATTAATGGGTGAATGCTCTCGCAAAAATGTGTACGCACTCGATACCGGTTGCGTATGGGGAGGACACTTAACAATGCTACGTTGGGAAGACAAAAAAATATTTACTGAAATTTCACATGAAATTGACAGTTAATTGACAGTCTTCAAAATAAAGGTGGCACTGTTTCGTATCTTTCTAATGAAAAAGATTTTTCCCTTGTTATAATGATGAATTGTAACTAAATTTATATTAAATTCAGTCGATAGAATAGCTAGATAAAAATAATTTAAGTCGAATGTCTTAATAGAATTTCAACATATTTCGTCAACTCCAAAATGGTGGTGTCTATGAATTTAACCGTAGCGGTAAAGATTATTGGTGGCTTTACAATCATTGCAATATTGCTTGTTATTACCAGTATTTCTTCATTGTTAAATCTAAATACAGTTCACAACTCAACAACTGAAGTAAGTGAATTGGCGATACCTACGCTAGCGGGTAGTAATCAGTTAACCGTTGAGTTAACTCAAATGGGTAACTTAGCGCTACGTGGCTACTATCAAGAAGAACTAGAACCTTTAGCCAATACTAAGCAAGCGTTTGAACAAGATAACGTTCAATTTAGTGATGCACTTAAAAAGTTAAAAAGCGTTGTACAGAACGAAAGCGCACTAATTGGCAACTTACGTCAAATCGACGGCGTTTATGAAACGTTTAACAAAGACGTGATGGATGTATTTAATAATCGTCAAATCAGTATTGAACAACGCACTGCCTTAAGCGATGGTGTCGATTCATTAGAAGAGATTGCCGATGACGCAGCAACTTTACTGCTTGATTTAGCTGATCACGACTTAGCTGACACTAAATTACAGCGTGCGGTCGACATGGGCGAACTTATTGAAACGTCACTAAACGGCATTGTAAGCTCTGCATTTGAATACAGAGACGCATTAGCACCAGCGACGGTTGATTTAATTTCAAGAGAAATCACCAATGCTTATACTGAACTTGACAGAAATATGAGTGAAGTATTAATCGAACTGAACAATGCAGAAGCAGAAGACGAGTCTTCCGAGTTAGGTAGCTCTTTCGAACAAATTAAAGCACTAGTTGGTGAAAGTGGCAGCATATTCGCAGCAAAAGCATCACAGCTTAACGCATTAGCCCAGGCAACGACTTCATTAGCTGCAGCAGAAAAAGATATTAACACTGCTAGCGAAATATTAGCTAAGCAAATCAAACTAGCAAACGATACTACTGACGCGAAAAACCAAGAAGTTCAAGACTCTGTTAGTGGCGGTAACACGCAAACCATCATCATCTTGATTATTTCTATCGTTGCAGCAGTAGCTATTACACGAATTACTTTAATCAGTATCACACGTCCATTAGCACGCGTTAACGACATGTTGAACATCGTTGCTTCAGGTGACTTATCTCGTAAGTTAGATGACAGTGGCAAAGATGAATTTGCACAATTATCTCGCAACTGTAATTCATTAATAGATAGTTTACGTAACCTAATCCAAGGTATTGTTAGCCGTTCTACACAACTGGCAGCCGCCGCTGAAGAAACCTCAGCAGTAACAGCACAAAGTACAACAGCAATTGAAGAGCAGCGTAGTCAGGTTGAACAAGCAGCATCTGCAACAACAGAAATGAGCAGCACATCACAAAGTGTACTTTCAAGTGCAAATGATGCGCTTGGCGAAATTAAGCAAGCTGATGACGAAGCAGAACGTGTGAAAGCGATTTCGAGCAAAAACCGTGAAACAATTCAACTATTAGCTCACGAAGTAGAGTCGGCGTCTCAAGTAATAAATAAACTGCAACAAGATAGTGCGTCTATTGGCGGCATCTTAGATGTTATCCGAGGCATCGCGGAACAAACCAACTTACTAGCACTTAATGCTGCAATCGAAGCCGCACGTGCCGGCGAACAAGGTCGTGGATTCGCGGTTGTTGCTGACGAAGTTCGTACCCTTGCAAGTAGAACACAAGAGTCTACTCAAGAAATTCAAAACATGATTGAAGTATTACAAACTGGTGCAGAAAAAGCAGTATCGGTTATGGATACTGGTAAGTCACAAGCAGCAAACTGTGTTGAGCAAAGTGAAAATGCAGATAAAGCATTAGAAACTATTACTCACGCGGTACATGAAGCCTTTGACCGCAGCTCGCAAATTGCGACTGCTGCCGAAGAACAAAGTGTTGTTGCTCATGAGATTAGTGAAAACTTAGAATCTATAGTAACAATTGCCGAGCAAACTACTGCCGGCTCTCAACAAACTGCTACGTCAAGTAGCGAAGTTGCACGATTATCAGAAGAACTACAACAATCTGTTCAAGAATTTAAAATGTAACTTGTTAATAACCGTTGACTTTGAAAAGCTCCCTTTTAGGGGGCTTTTTTTTATCAAAATTAAGCAAAAATTGGCTGTCTTTATTTGTGACTCTACCTGTTAGCTAACGTATCGTTTTCATGTTTCTTACTTATAGCTAATCGCCTCTTCATACCTTCTTTTAATTACTAAGCACTTGAACTAGGTTAGGTTCTGACAGATATATACACAAGACCGACCCAGACATTTACCGCTATAATTTGACAGTTTTTAGCGATAAGTGCTTCTATAAGCTTATTTGCCTAACTTACCAATTACTATTTCATGGCTATGCTTTTGGTTAAGCTTTGATTTATTAACGAAGCCAGAATTCAATATAAGTACATTAAAAGCATCTGAGTCGAAGACTAAATTACCTCCGAAATGGGAGGTAATTTGGGGTAATCCATAAAAAACGCCAGCAATTTTAGCTGGCGTTTTCTATAAACTTTTAAAGTTTATTAATAGTAACTGCTCGTTAGAAGCTACCACGAATACCTACCGTGATATTTCTACCAGGCAGTGGAGCATCATTTTTCAAGAAAGATGAATGTACGCGTGCATCTTCGTCAGTTAGGTTACTACCTTTAACAAATATTGTGGTATCAGCGCCAAAGCCCGACAAGTAATAATTAAAGTGAGCATCTACCATTGTATAACCATCTGTTTCCGTTTCGTAATCGGCAATATCATCCTGATCAAAGTAATGGCTAACTGAAAGCTCCGCTGCATAATTTTCTGCTTGGTAATTAACTTGTGTACCAACGCGCATTGGCGGGATACGCGGTAGGTTTCCACCGTCAGATAGTTCAGCACGAATATAATCGGTAAATACCGTTGTTTTTAGTGCGTTTGATACTTGATAAACAAACTCAGCTTCAACACCGTACATATCAACGTCAGCTTGACGATAAATAAACACCGGTAAACCTTCTTCCTCATGCTCATCATGCTCTTCTTCATGTTCATCGTGTTCTTCTTCGCCATGATCATGACCATCTGCCATAAAGAAGTCTGTTTCTTGCTGGTAATAGTAGTCTTCAACATGGTTGTAGAAAGCACTAACGATAAAACCGAAGTCACCTTCAAACTTACGCCATGTAATGTCTAGGTTATAAGATGTTTCTAATTCGACATCTTGATCACCAACATCAATATCAGCGTGATCGTCGTGTTCATGCAATTCGTATAATGCACCTACTTCAAACGTATTTGTACCAATGTGTGGACCATTAGCGAAAAGCTCTGCCGCAGATGGTGCACGCTGTGAGAATGAAGCAGAAAAGCCTAGGTTGTAACCAGGTTGATAATCCCAGACTAACCCAGCTGATACACTAACAGGAGTGAAGTCTTGTTTTACAAGTTCATGATGTTCTTCGTCATGCTCTTCTTCATGCTCGTCGTGTTCATCATGTTCATCATGTTCATCATGTTCATCGTCATGATGCTCTTCAGCCACACCATTAGGATCTAACTCTACATATTCAATGCGAGCCCCCAGTTGAAGTAACAAGTCATCACTAAGATGCTTCTCTTCTAACCAAGCAAATGCAAACGATGACGTATCAGAAGGTGGTGTAAATGCTTCTTCACCTAGCGCTTCAAAATCACTATTTTTGTAATGTAATGTCCAAGCACCATTCCAACCATTCCACTCTTGATGATATAAATCTGCACGAGCTTCTAAACTTTCGTTTTTAAATGTTGTACCTACTTCACCGCCTTCAATTTCTTGGTGCTTGTAGTCGGTATAAGCAAATTTTGTTGCTAGGCGGCTTAAAAACTCATCTTCAAAATTTAAGTCACTGATCATTTGGAAGCGATCTTGCTCTAGATCCGCATAAACATTTTCCTCATGATCTTCTTCTTCATGCTCTTCATGTTCATCATGTTCTTCTTCACCATGATGACCATGACCTGGAATACCGTATTCACGATCTAAACGACCGTATGAAAAACCAATAAAGCCATTATCTAATAAGTAGCTTGCGCCTATCGTAAAACCTGAAGATTTAGAGGCACTATTTGCTAACGTGCCTTTTTCACCTTCATGCTCTTCGTGTACTTCGTCATGATCGTCATGTTCTTCTTCGTGTTCATCATGATGCTCATCTTCCAATGTTGCATAACCTGGAATATCGTAATCATTTGACTCACGCCAGAAGCCATCTAAATGCAATGCAAATTGCTCTGAACCCGTATTTAAAGCAAATGATGCTTCATTTTCATCAGCAACACTGTTGTGCTGTGCTAGATAATCAAATGTCGTATCACTAGAAGTAGGTACACGGTCATCAACGATATTCACTACACCGCCAATAGCACCGCTACCATAGAATAATGTTGCAGGCCCACGAAGTACTTCTATTTGAGTTGCCGTAGCTGTTTCGGTTGCCACCACATGATCACCACCAACACGTGATACATCACCAACATCTAATCCATTTTGGCTAACTAATACACGAGGACCATCCATGCCACGAATAATAGGGCTACTTGAAACAGGGCCGTAGTAACTTGAATGCACACCGACTTCATTTTTTAGCGTTTCACCAAGAGTTGAAGCTTGCTTCATTCTTAGTTCGTCAGCCGTTAATACATTTACTGGCAGTGCGGACTCAATAGTTGAAGTATGCAGAGGCGTTGCATGCACATCAATAATTTCCATTACCGTTGGTGCAAGAGTAATGTTTAATCCACTCACATCTTTTTCGGTAATTGTAATTTTTTGATTGTAATGTGCGAAGTTACTGGCACTAACGTGTAATTCTGCATCACCTTTATTGACATTGATGATTTCAAACTGACCATTTTTATCAGTAAAAACATGTGTTTTTTCTTTATCGATATGTACTTCTGCATTGACAATAGGCTTGCCTGAAGCATCTGTTATTTTGCCGCTAATATTTTGCGCCAATACGTTAGTAGTAAAAGTAGAAGCGATCGCTACAGCGATCATTGCTTTATTATATTGCATGAATAAATCCTAAAAATTTCAATTTGTTGCCTTGTCTTAAAGGCGATAGAAAACGAGAGAAAAATTTAGAAAGGTGGCGCCCTTAATAATGGGCGAATAAAACTAACAAACTGGTTTGCAACAAGTGTTTCAGCGAGCACTTTTACACGAGAAACGTGCTGACAATATGGTGCAACAACTTCTACATCGTCTAGGTTGTCGAGCACGTTATAACAAAGATGACATTCAAGTTCTATCTCAGGCTGAGATATTATTTCACTGTGCGCGGTATGAGAAACAAGCGCAAACAGCCATATAGCTAATAGTATTAGGCCATATTGATTAAACTTTGTGCTGTTTGAGTGTAAACTTAAATTCATAACGGCGTGATAATATAACACTCACAATAACGATTCAATGACACAAGGTTACTTAATTGCACATTTTCTTGTAGGCTAGTGAATATAAATATCTTTTATCAAACGCTTGTTCACCATAAAGGAACATATAATGAACTTCTATCCGCTTTACCTTCCTATGGCAATTATCATGCTATTAACCGTATTAGTTTGGCTTTATATGTACACAAAGCGTTTATCCTATGTAATGAAGCATCAAATTCATGCAGATAAATTACATGCACCAGAAAAAGTAACCGAGCTATTGCCAGAGTCAGTTAATGCAGCCTCTAATAATTTAAAAAATCTTTTTGAAATGCCTGTGTTGTTTTACATCACAGTCTTAATAGCGGCACAAGTGCCTGATTACAGTATTGTTAGCAATATTGCCGCATGGAGTTTTGTCTTCTTCCGTGTTATTCATTCTGTGGTTCATTGTATTAATGGACGAGTGATGCCAAGGTTTATTTGCTACGTTTTGTCTTGTATAGCGCTGTTTGCCTTAATGGGTAATGTCTTTTTTCAGCTCTTTAGCAGTTAAGTCAAAGCCATAACTCGCCAATATTTGATGATACTTGCCTGATTGCTTTAATTTTATTAAGCACAGGTCCATATCACCTAGAAATTTGGTGGGTGATTTAATATGTTTGCTTTTTTTAGATACGGTAAGAAAGTAGTTTTTTGTAGTTACCGTATAGTCTAGTACCGTAACTTGTTCACTTAAGCCCATTACTTTTGAATACCAATATAAAGTGGATTTAGAGTTAGGTAAAATATCAAATTGGCGGGGTTGTGCAGTTAGTTGAGCAAGCATTGTTTCTACAGAATAACCTTCTCGTACTTTGTTAACTTTCCTGCTCTGTTCAATAATGGACAAAATTTCAGGAGTATGTGACAAACCTGACAGATGACCAATAATTAACGATTGAATATCCGCTATTTTATTAATCTGAATACCGCTGCCTTGTTTAACAGCAAAACCATACTCACTGCTAAAAATGGGCTCTTTGCCGTAATAAACAAATGATTCTCGATCGGCTTTATGAGAATAAACCGTTAGATCTATATCACCTGATTTCATGTAACCATGAGTTCGCTGTATAGGTAGTGATTTAAATTGGCTTGGGTAATTTAATTGAGTAAGGCATTCTGTAATTAATTCTTTGCCTAAGCCAATAGCTCCCCCATTAGTTTTAGGCATAAAATATGGCGGCCAGTTAATGTCATTAATAATGATGGTCTCTTTATCGGTGCCACCAGTATTACCATAGGCTAAGCCGGCAAAACATAACAATAGATACAGCAACCGTTTGAACTTCACGTAATAACTACCCTCTTTTACTCACTTTAACTATAAGCAAGTATCAAAAAACCACCAAACATTTAACATAAAAAAGCCGAACATTAATTGTCCGGCTAATTCATTGTTACTTATAAAAATTTACCAATATTGCTTTAACGCTTCTAGCGCCTTAAGCTGTGGTTCGACTGTCGCAATATCACCTACTACTACTAACGTCATTTTTTCAGCGGTTAAGTACTTTGTCACCATTGCTGATATTTGCTCTGGTGTCGCATCGAAGACCTTAGCAACGTATTGCTTTAGGTATTGATCTGATAAACCGTGAAGCGCTAGAAAGGATAACTGATTGATAATGGCACTACGAGATGAATTACTTAACACAAAGATGCCCGACATATAATTTTTAATGCCATCTAATTCTTCTTTTCCTGGAGGCTCTTTAGCTAATAAACGAATCTCTTCAAATATCTCATAAAGGGAGGCTCCTGTAGATTCCGCTGTAACATCAGCCCCTTGATACCATAATCCTGTTCCTACCCGATTAACCACTCTTGAGCGCGGAGAGTATGTATAACCTTTATCTTCTCGAATATTGCTCGTAATTCGACTCGAAAAGGCACCGCCAAGCAAGGTGTTCATCATGGCCATTTCTAAATAGTCTTCATGCTCCGGTCCAAAAGTAGCAAGCCCTAGACGTATAGTAGACTGTGGCGCATCAGGGCGATCTATTAACTTAACTTTAGGGCCAGACTGGGTCAGAACAGTATGTTGCTTGCGTGCTTCACCCATTTTCCATTGAGCAAATGCTTGCTCAATGGCTGCAGAAACTTTCTTTTGATCAAAAACACCAGAAATGTATAGGTGACTTCTATTTGGCACTAGATTTGTTTGAATAAACTGTTCAACGTCTTTTGACTCTATACCTGCTAGTGAAGACTCACTTGGATATAGCTGACCATATGGGTGGTTACCAAAAATTTCTTTATAGAAAGCTTCATTGGCAATAGGTCCTGGTCGTGACATCGATACTTTCAACTGCCGTTGGCGATCAGTTTTAATGCGCTCCAAATCTTGCTCTGCCATTCTGGAATTTAACACCATATCAGCAATAACATCGACGGCATCACCAGAAAACTCACTCAGTACATCCATACCTAACCAGCTCGCATCCATACCGACAGAGGTTTGAATCTGCCCGCCCATACTGGCAACAGCTTCTGCTAACTCTTTCGCGGACTGAGCTTCAGTACCCTGACGTAACATCTCAAAACTTAAATCTGATAGCCAGATTTTATTACCATCATCAACATTTCCAGTGTTGGTAATTAAACGCACGGTCGCTTTAGGCGTCGCTCCATAAGGGATAAAGGTGACCTTCATTCCATTAGGAAGACTCATATGATGAGTTTCAGGTACTGTAAAGTTACCCGGCTGCTTACCAATTGGCGGCTGTTCTTTAGCAATTGTTTGACTAGCGCTAATAACAGCTAAAGAGAGCAATAGTGATTTAACTAACTTCATTATTCTTCTCCTTTATCAGCTGCACCAGCTTTTGTTGCCGGATCGTCGCCAGGTGTTACCGTTAAAATAGTACGATTTGTCGCTCTTAAATACTCCTTGGCGGTTTTGACAATAAGTTCAGGTGTCACTTGTTTAAAGTTAGCTTCGAGCTCATTTATTTTCGATGGCTTATCATCAAATAATGCAAAGCTTGCTAATAAATCTGCTCGGCCAAAGCCATAAAAACCATCAATCGCATCAAACATGCTCGAACGTATTTTGACTATTGCTCTTTGCATTTCCTCTTGGGTAAGAGGTTTTTCAGTGAACTTACTTATCACAGAGTCTAGTGCAGCTTTAATCTCATCACGACTGACATTGTCATCATGGGTAAATGAACTCATCCATAACATCGGGCCGTTATAATTAAACATATTGCCTAACAAATAATTAATGCCACCACCTATATCACCAGTTATCTGTTTGTTTTTCACCAACTCTTGATACAGTAAGCTGTCTTCACCTTGTACCAAAATTTGGTCGATTATGCCCATTGCGTAATATTCAGGGGTATCGCGCTCAGGCATTTTATAAGCAAAAGCGTAGGCTGGTTTCGGCGCCAACTTATCGAACTTGTTAAAAACCTGCTCTTTCTCTTGTCTAAGCTCAGTTAAATCAGGTTGAGGTGCTATCTCTGCCGAAGGTATTTTGGAAAAATACGTTTCCACCATAGCCTTGGCCTCAATAGTGTCTATATCACCAACAACAACTAAAGCGGCATTGTTAGGTGCGTAATACATATTAAAAAATGCATCAACATCATCTAAATTTGCTGCATCTAAGTCTTTTAAATCACCATAAAAATTGTGAGCGTTATACCAGTTGCTATAAGCGTATTGAGGCATATCCAACCATGGAAACCCGCCATACGGCTGATTTAATACATTAACTTTAACTTCGTTTTTCACCACACCTTGTTGATTCGTTAAACTTTCTTGGGTGATCGCTAAGCCTTTCATTCGGTCAGCTTCTGCCCATAAAAATGTTTCAAGCTTATGGGCGGGAACAATCTCAAAATAATTAGTAAAGTCAAAACGTGTTGAGCCGTTATTAAAGCCACCACTACCCGTAGTTAATTTATCAAATTCGCCTTTAGGCAAGTTCGCTGAACCTTGGAACATCATGTGCTCAAATAAATGAGCAAAACCAGTTCGGTTTTTAGGTTCATTACGAAAACCAATATTGTAATAAACCGCAATAACCACAGTTGGTGCCGTAGCATCTTTAGATAACACAACTTTCAGGCCGTTATCCAAAGTAAAATATTCAATTGGAACGTTATAATTGACAACAGGGGAAACATTGTCTGCCTTCGCAGCTAATTGTTCGGCAATAGGGGTTACCTCATCGCTTGCTTGTTCACTTGCCGGTGAACCTGGTTGACCACAGCCGACCAATAAAACTGAGATAATACTCGCCGCCAAAAGTGACGTTTTTTTCATGATTTTCCCTTTCTATTATTATTTATCAGTATACTTTTTAACAAAGCTTAGCATGCGCTTTGTCGATAAATTGGTCAATAGTTGGGAAATAATTTGAAACGGTTTGCTCACTCGTTAAACAAACCGTTGAATATCATAGGGTATTACAACTCAAAAAAGTCACTGAACACTTTATAAAGTTCAGTACCTTGATTAACGCTAGCAGAAGCAAAATGAAGGATTGGGATCACTTCTTTATCAAGCGAAATGTAATGTAATGCATCACCATCACCATAGTTATCCATTCTTAAGATGCGTGCCAACGGCTCACCTGCAGGTAAAGGTTTACCAAATGCAGCCAAGTAATCCACCATCCCCCCCATTGGCGAATAAAATGCTTTATAGTCTGCTAGGTAACATGCATACCGAGTCATTACGTCCGGAACAAAATCGCCACCTGCAATCACCCCTTTATGCTGAAGGTAAGTTAGAATACTTTTTGCATCGACTAAGGCTACATCCAAATCAATTTGCTCTTGTGACCCTAACTCAACAGTAAAACTTTCTTTATCTAAGAGTAACTTCCTGCCTTTATCTGCAAAAGCCTCAGTTAACGACCACCATGGGCAAAACGTAGCTTCATCGAGCGCTCCGTCAAACTCATTTGGAATAAGTAAAGTATGTTCAATGTTAAAGAAGCTAGCACTCTCTTTCGCATACTCTGGACAATACAAATGTTTACTCGAAATAGGGCCGGTGTGTAAATCCAGTACAATATCAGCTTGATGAGCTAACTTTTGTAGTTGATAAGCAATACGCTGACCTGTCGTTAAACCAAAAATATTATGATCAAGCTGCTCTGTAATATCATCGAGAAGCGCTTGTTTGAAAACAGCTTCAATATCACTTGCAGGTGCGTCAAGGTATTGCTCAACAATTGGCGATATAAGTTCAGGGTTATTGTGATACATGCGATTCCAGTTCACCCCAGTAATAGGATCAAAACGCCCCAAGGTATATTCACCGTTTTTGTGATTACAACCAACCGGGTTTGCATAAGGCACTAAGGTAATATCACCAAGTATTTTCAAGTCACGCAATTGTTCCAACAATTGATAAATTACCGCATTACCTTGTACTTCTGCACCATGCATATTGGCTTGAATATAAACACTTTGTGCATTTGACTTGCCTTTAAAACGATACACAGGGACGGTAAGTTTGGCACCACTAGCCATTTCACCAACATGCATTACATCTTTAGTTAGTTGATAATCTGCCATATTCATTCTATCTGTCACTACCCTATACTATTGAAGATACCACGAGGCAGGTTGTGCCGCTCGAACTTCAATTAACTCATTATTCCGATACACATATTCAGCCGCTATTTCATGACACAAAAACAGTGGCATGCTTTCGGTAAACCCATAAGCACCGGCAAAACTGAAAATAACCTGATCACCAACATCGACATCATTTGGCAACGGTAAATTGCCTAGGCTATCCATACTGGTACAAAGCGGCCCATGTAAATAGAAGTCACATGTATCTGCACTTGAATTTCGCAGTAACGCCGCTGGAAAAGGTTGGTCTGTAATAGCAGGTCGTAGCAAATGATTAATACCCGCTGAAAGTATCAACTGTTGTTCACCAAAGTTTGTTTTTCTATCAACGACTTTAGTGACGTAATAACCGCATTCAGCCACAGCATAGCGACCCAATTCTAGCCACAATTCTTGTACTCCGGCTTCTGCTTTAATTTTTGCCAAATCTGCCATTGCTGTTTGCCAGTCTATTTGATTGCCAGTTCCTTCATAATCAACACCCAAGCCGCCACCTAAGTCCAGTACGTGTAAATCGAAGCCAACTTGCTTAGCTAGAGCTGCCAAAGGAGGCACCATTTGCGACCAGAGCTCAAACATTTTGTTATTACAGAGCATATTTCCCCATTGAAAAATATGTAGCCCACAAAAATTAACAGATGGAAACTGATTAGCTGTAATAGATGACCACTCCTGAGTGCCTAAGCCAAATGGTGTAAGTGAGTTGCCACCTAACGGGTTTTTTTCTCCATCAGGCCAACTCAGTTGCACACGCAGCAGTGCATCAGGCCTCTTCCCTTGTTCTTTCGCCGCCTCTTCCAACCAAGTTAATTGGTTAATGCTTTCCAGTACAAAAGTATTAACACCTTGCCTTAAAAAATCACTAATTTGCGTTTTTGATTTAGCAGGCCCAGTATTGAGAACTCTTTTTGAATCAATTCCTTGAGATATAACTTGCGCTAGTTCACCGCGACTGGCTACATCAAAATTAATCCCTTGTTGAGCAATCGTTTGAATGATTTTTGATAACGGATTAGCCTTTACTGCGTACCAAAGCTTAACGACATCTTGCTGCTGAAGCTTTGTTAAATGTTCAGCTAAGTGTTCAAGATCATAAACAAAATAGCCTTGCTCCGACTCACCACCTTGATGACTCATCAGCCTTTGCTTCAAATTATTACTTGGCGGACGAAATGTCATTAGCGTAATACCGATTCCAATTCCAATGAAGCATCGCTTTGTTCGTCTCGATATTTAACAATCAAAGCACAGGCCATATTAAGGCCTTGTATACGTGCCCAGTCACTTTCTATTGGTCGAGTACCAGGAATGACAACGGCTCTCTCGGGAATTGGCTCTCCTTTTTCCAGTCGACGGTTATTAACCAAATCAAAAATTGGCACCGAAGCTGATAATGAAACACCTGGTGCTAATACTGCACCTTTTTTAATAACTATACCCTCAACAACAACCACGCCTGCACCTAAAAATGCATCATCTTCAATGATGACTGGACTAGCGCCTACCGGCTCTAATACACCACCGATTTGCACCGCTGCAGAAAGGTGGACATTTTCACCAATTTGCGCACATGAACCTACTAAAGCATGACTATCAACCATAGTGCCCTTTCCAACATAGGCACCTACATTGATATATGCTGGCGGCATAATAACTACACCCGGAGCAACATAGGCGCCTGCGCGAACAGAAGAGCCGCCTGGCACCAATCGTACGGCATCATCACGAGTAAACTCGCGAGCAGGTAAATTATGTTTATCAACAAACCCTTGGTAAATGCCTCCAAACTCTTCATTCTCTCCAGCTTTAAACGCCGCTAAAATTGCTTGTTTAGCATCTACATTCGCATGCCAATTGCCTTGTTCATCTTGATTTGCTGCGCGTACTTCACCACGCTCTAATTTTTGTAAAGTTTCTTGCCAATTCATTCTGTTAACACCTAAAAATCTAATTAAATTTAAAACTAAGCACGCTGTTTACTCGACTCGATTTGAGCCCAGTACCAGCTGTGTATTGCATCATTTGCATCAAACAAGGCTTGCTTGTCTATTATTTCGTGATGAGTCAGTGGTGGCTGCAAAAAAGGCGTGTCTATATCGCCATTTTCATGCATCAACACTTTAACCGGGATTGGATTTGCCACAGTGAAAAGCGCTGCAATTGATTGATGCCAAACGGGAAATACATTGTCAGTAGCACTATCTAAGCATTGTCTAACATACAAGTGAGTAGCTTCTGGCCATGCATTAGCTGAAACAGAAACCAAACCCGATGCACCAGCCGTCGCCAAATAAGGCATTAGCGCATCTTCACCACTAAACAAATGAAGCTCAGGACAAGCATTTCGGTATTGCAAGAATTGCTCAATATCGGCACTTGCTTCCTTTAATGCCCAGCATTTCTCATGATGTTGTAGGTTGGCCAAAGTTGAAACAGACAAACTGACGCCACTGCGGGAGGGAACATTGTAGAGCATACAAGGTTTATTACTGGCATTAAGCAATGCAGTAAACCACTGCTCTTGGCCTACAGGCCCTGGCTTTGCGTATAACGGCGCACCAAGCAAATAAGCATCTATAGCCAGCTCATTACAACGCTCAATCCATTCAAGTTGTTGAATAAGTTGATAACCACCAACACCCAACATGATCGGGACATTTAAGCTAAGCTCAGTAATATATTGTATTATGCCAAACTGCTGTTCAGCGCTAAGCGAAAGCGCTTCCCCTGTACTGCCTAGAATAAGTAAGCCATTGCCCGCCGCAGATTGCTGACGCGCAATTCTTGAAAGGCTAGCAAAGTCTATTTCGCCGCTATCGGTAAACGGCGTAACTAATGCAGTCCACAATGGATATTCTGCTAAATTGTATGAAGATTCAGGATTCATTTCTCTCGAACTCACTTCGTTCGGAGAACTTAAAGGCATTTGCCGACACCAGTAATGCGAAACATTCTGGCATGCGAACAAAGGCCAGAAGCTCTCCACCTAATGGGTGACAGTTGTCAGGATTCAGCCTGAACAACCGACAAATGCATCAATCAAAAATACACTCATCTCGGCGCTAATCCCCCTCATCAATGGTCATTGGAGTTTGATCTCCTGACATTAACTACCTGGTTAACGCTCCTCTTCTGGCCCTTTTCTGAGTGATGACATATGCAAAACGCAATATCACCACCTTGGAATAAGGACGGTAGGTATTACACCGAACAATTACTCTAATGTCAATAGATGGCTATACCTTGAATCGGCTTTCGCGTAAAATGCACAAACATAATCATTTCGCTTAACGCTCCCTCAGTTTGCAGGTACCAATGTCGCTCAGTAATTTATCTCAAGTGCTAGTTCGTAATATTGATTTACTTGAATGTCAGAAGGCAATTTTGGTGAACTTTCCGGTAGATGATTTGTACCGTGAATGGTTGGCAGATTTTCACGATACAAAGCTGCATTACTTTACGAATAATAAATTATCAGCCAATTTGCTTAGCAAAATAGACAACCGTGCTGTTACTTCTAGCTTTGGTAGTCATTACCAAGGCAATGACAAATTTGATTTAGCGTTGATCGCGTTTCCTAAAAGCAAAGCTGAGCTGGCCTATTCATTAGCAATGTTAGCCCCAAACCTTACCACCAATGCAAGAATCCTCTTTGTTGGTGAAAACAAGGGGGGTATAAAATCTGTTGCAAAGTTAGGAAAAGACTATTTAACTTACTGCAATAAAGTCGATTCAGCTCGACATTGCAGCCTCTTCCTAGCTGAATTACAAACGGGTCAATACAGCTTTTCAATTGATGATTGGTTTCATATTTATCCACTAAACATTGCCGGCATAGAATTAAACATTGCAGCACTACCAGGGGTATTTAGCCAGCAAGGGCTCGACAAAGGAACTAAAGTACTTTTAGAAAACTTACCAACTAGCTATAGCGGCAAAATTCTAGACTTTGGTTGTGGAGCGGGGGTAATAGGTGCAGTATTGGCCAAAAAATTTACCAATATTAGTATCCTTGGTATTGATATTAGTGCACTTGCTATTGCATCAACTGAGAAGACTCTGCAAATTAACGAATTAACTGGTCAAGCAATTGCCTCAGATGGCTTAACAATGGTTAACGAAAGATATGATCACATTGTATCTAACCCCCCCTTTCATCAAGGATTGAAAACTCACTACGCAGCAACTGAAACTTTTCTTAAGCAAAGCAAAGAGTACTTGAACCCTAAAGGTCAACTGACTATCGTCGCCAATAGCTTTTTAAAATATCTACCAATTATTCAAACTAATTTTAAAATAACCAATACGCCAACAAGTAAATCAAGCTTTAATATCTATCACGCGAGTAAAAACTAGCTTTAAATGTCGTTTTTTATTGAAAAATCAAACGTATTACATATTATCTAATAAGCGAAACAAAAAAATTTAAAAAGGACAGTATGAGCGCTAACCGTAAAGTAAAATCACTCCGTAGCAAATATATCTCCATCATGGCATTATTTGTTACTTTTGCTTTTGTTGGCGGCCATTTCGCGGTCTCCTATTTTGTTTTTGAGCACCTTGAAGAGGATATCGCGAAAGACACCATAGAACGTGGCAATATGATCGCTAACCGTTCAGCCAACTTCATCATTGAAGACAAATTCAATGAATATAAGTTGGTATTAAATGGTTTGGAGGCACTTCCTCGTTTTAACTACGTACATATTTATCAAATGAAGAACGATGCACTTGAGTTTTTTAGTAGTTATAACAAGAAAGGCTTTCCTGCTATTCCAAGTAAAGAAGCGTTTATTGAACAATATAAAACGCCGGTAATCACAGAAAACATAGTTGAACTTATTTACCCAGTAATACATAACGAAAGCTTGATTGGCTATGCATATATCCAATTGAGTGCAGAGCATTTATATCATTTAAGGAAAACCTCTTTTTTTACCTTAGCGATTGGTTACATAATATTCCTGTTGGCTGGTATCTATATCGCGATAAGAATGCAGCGTTCAGTAGCAAACGCCGTGAGCTACCTAGTCACCGACATTCGTGAAATTTCTCAAAAACGAAATTATCAAAAGCGCTTTGTTCAAATGAACACTCTAGAGTTTGAAGTGCTAGCCAACAACCTAAATATTTTATTAAGCAGAACCGAAAAATTCATTAAGAAACAAGGGGATGCAGAACAAGAAATTCTCAAACTAAACCACGAATTAGAAGACAAGGTTAGTCAACGAACAGAAGCGCTGAAAGAATCAAATCAAGAACTTTTATCAACCTTAGAAAAACTTCATCAATTCCAAGGCCAATTGGTTGAAAGTGAAAAAATGGCATCACTTGGTGACATGGTCGCAGGTGTTGCTCATGAAGTTAATACTCCGATCGGCTTAGGTGTTACAGCATCGACGCTTCTTTCAGACAGATTAAATGAAATAAAAACTGCCTTTGAAGATAAAACGCTCAAATCAAGTCAGCTAAAGCGCTTTTTGAATGAGGGTCAAGAAAATGTTGGTATTATTTATCGTAATTTAAATCGAGCAGCAGATTTAATTTCCAGTTTTAAAAAGGTGGCAGTTGATCAATCAAGTGAAGAAGACCGAGCCTTCAAGGTGCACGAACTTATTGACGAAGTCATTTTAACATTAGCTCCGCAACTCAAGCATAAAACCGTCGACCTACAAATCGAATGTCCTAAGAGCCTATCTGTAATTAGTAAGCCCGGCCCCATTAACCAAATTTTAATTAACTTAATTGTGAATTCTATTATTCATGGTTTTGAAGGTTCTGATGAAGGCGTTATCAATCTCAATATAATGCAATTAAGTGGTCAATTACATATTAGCTATAGAGACAATGGTAAAGGGGTTGAACAAGCACTTAGGAATAAGATTTTCGATCCCTTTATTACGACTAAACGTGGTGAAGGAGGTAGTGGTTTAGGTTTGCACTTAGTGTATAACTTAGTCACACAGGCGCTGGGCGGAAACATTCAATTTGATAGTGAAGTGGGTAATGGAGTTCACTTTGAAATTAATTTCCCAGTAATCGTGGAATAATACTTGAAATTAATTGCTAGTAACTAGCAGGTATTAAGCTAACGTAATAATAAGAAATATAACTGTTAACATTGTTAATTAAATTGTTAAAAGCTAGTATAAAAGTTATCTAAAGCACTGAAAATTACTTAAAATAAAAGTGCTCAGTAAAGTTATGGACTAATGATGCAAAAAGCCCAAATTCTAATAGTTGAAGACGAAGACGTAACGCGCTTCAATTTACGTAATCTTTTTGAAGCAGAAGGTTACATAGTTTCAGAAGCTGTCGATGGCGACAGCATGGACGAACAATTAAAAAACAATAATATCAACTTAGTTATAATGGATATTAATTTGCCCGGCAAGAATGGTTTGCTTTTAGCACGCGAATTAACTCACAACCGCGAACTTGGCCTTATTTTCCTTACTGGTCGAGATAGTGATATTGACAAAATTCTTGGACTAGAAATTGGTGCAGATGACTATTTAACTAAGCCATTTAATCCACGAGAATTAACCATACGCGCTCGCAATATTTTAAACCGTATAACTCAAGGTAAACCAGAACCTGAAAGCTCAATTATCAATTTTAATGGTTGGTCGCTAGACGGTAACTCTAGAAAAATGACGTCACCAACTGGCAATATTATTCCAATTCCACGTGGTGAATATAGAGCACTGAAATTACTTATTGAAAATACTGGGCAAATTGTTTCACGCCACCAACTAATTAAAGAAATGACGGGTCGGGAATTGCGTTCCAATGACAGAACTGTTGATGTAACCATTCGCCGTTTACGCAAGCACTTTGAGTCTGATGAAAGTACGTCAGAGTTAATCAACACCATCCATGGTGAAGGTTATCGGTTTGTTGGGACTGTTGAATAACCCGTTCTAATTTACAACGAGTTTAGCCAGTTCCTAAATTCTGTTAATGCATCATTATTTAAAGAGATTAAGCGAGTGATATACTCGCTTTTTTTTGTCCAGTCATCGGTCGATTTTTCAATAGCAACTAATTGACTATGCACCTGCAGTAAACCAACACTACCTGCTGCGCCTTTCATTTTATGGCAGCGTTCTTGCCATTCTTGCTGAGATTTTGCTCGATGTGCGCCTTGAATATCTTCTAAATAGACTTGTGATTGTTGCTCGTATAAATCAAGCATTTGCGAAACGACTGCACCACCTAAGTTATCTAAATAGCCTTGAATTAGCACTTTATCGATATATTCTGCTTGTGACACTTGATTCTCTCTTTACTACTTCCGGTTTAATACCAGCGTAAACACTTAATGTATCAATGTAAATTACAAATCACAGCATCGAATAAAATGTCAAAAGCAAAATTAGCTGCAAAGCATGACATATATTGATTTTAGCCTGATTTTCATTCAGAATAGCCGCCCATTTTACTCTGCTTGATAATAAGAGTTATCAAGCAGAACAAGTTAGTAAGTAAACTAGCTATATATTGTATTAAGTTTTGCGGAGAACCAATGCCAACATCTATGCCTGATATCGCCAACCATACTACGGCTCAAACTGAAGGTAAGTTGGACTGGGTCGGTATGAACAATATTGAAATGCCAATGATGGTAGCAGCTAAAGGGCAACCTGAAAAAATGGTTTCAGCTCATATAGACGCATACGTAAACTTAAAAGAACCTGAAGCTAAAGGCATTCATATGTCTCGCCTTTATTTACTACTTGATGATCTATCAAATAATAATGTACTTAATTATCAAAGTTTAGTCTCTTTACTAGACGGGTTTATCACTTCTCATCAAGAACTGAGTGATAACGCTAAGGTACAATTTCGGTTCGAATACCATTTAAGACGTAAGTCTTTAATTAGCGGAAAACAAGGCTGGAAAGCATACCCAGTAACACTTACTGGTAATCTAAATCAAGGCAAACTAGAAATTGAACTAGGTATTGAAGTTCGTTATTCATCGACTTGTCCATGTTCTGCTGCCTTGGCTCGCCAATTGATTCAACAAGCATTTCTAAGCAAGTTTGAAGAACAAACCTCTGTAGACAAAGAAGCCATCCACGAATGGCTAGGTAGTTCAGATGGGATAGTGGCAACGCCACATAGCCAACGTTCAATTGCCGAAGTAAAAGTAAAGCTAAACAGTAATGTTACTGAGTTCCCTATTACTGAGCTTGTGAACATTTTAGAAAATACACTCCAAACACCGGTCCAAGCAGCCGTAAAAAGAGAAGACGAACAAGAATTCGCGAGACTGAATGGTCAAAACTTAATGTTTTGTGAAGATGCAGCACGCAAACTACAACATGCAATGAATCAATCTAGCGATTTTGACGATTTTTGGCTTAAAGTGAATCACCTTGAATCATTACATGCACATGATGCAGTCAGTATCACGACGAAAGGGATCCAAGGCGGCTACCAGCCTTAAATTGACTTCCGAATAATAGCCCGCTTTAAGCGGGCTTTTTTGTATTTACTCCATTGTAGTTTTATTCAATAAAATCTAATTCAGTATTCATTCAATTAATGTTGAACATCTGTAACCTCACACACCTTAAATGTAGTTTTATTTCATTTTAAGACTAAAGTATAAGAACGATGCCCTTTTTTGGCTCAAAAAACCTACATTTTAATTGCCAAATGCCTCCGTTTGGCGCAATTACATATGATAACCATTCTTATTATGTAAATTAATTACGAGCAAATACTCTATAAATGTTGACGAACTTATCATTTGTGGTTAGTGTTTGTGGTTCGCTTTTGGCGAAAATGGGTATATTTATTCACAATTCTTATCGTTTTATTCGTACCCTAGCCTGATAACTGCGGAATAATAAATGCTTGGAGAAAAAGATGCAGCTATATGATCCTAATTCGCAAAAAGACAATTGTGGTTTTGGTTTAATTGCTCACCAAAAGGGTGAAGCAAGTCACAAATTGATTAAGACAGCAATTAGCGCACTCGATCGTATGCAGCACCGTGGTGGTATTGCTGCAGATGGAAAAACAGGTGATGGTTGTGGCTTATTAATGCAAAAGCCGGATAGTTTTTTCCGCGCAGTTGCTGAAGAAAATGGCTGGCAACTTGGTCGTAAATACGGCATTGGTATGGTGTTTTTAAACCCTGATCCTGTAATCGCCGCTGAATCTAAAAAAATATTCGAAGAAGAATTATCAAGAGAAACATTAACTATTGTCGGATGGCGTATAGTTCCAACTGATAAATCAATACTAGGTCCTATTGCAGCAGGCAACTTACCGGCAATAGAGCAAATATTTGTTGATGCGCCTCCAGGTTGGCGTAATCGTGATCTAGAACGCCGCTTGTATATGGCACGTCGTCGTGCAGAAAAACGCATCACTGATGAAAAATTCTATATTGCTAGTCTTTCTTGTTTAGTGACTATCTACAAAGGCTTAATGATGCCGGTAGATTTACCAAACTTCTATTTAGACTTAGCAGATATCCGTTTACAAAGTGCTATTTGTGTATTCCATCAGCGATTTTCGACTAATACATCACCACAATGGCATTTGGCACAGCCTTTCCGCTATTTGGCACATAATGGTGAAATTAATACGATTAAGGGGAATCGCCAATGGGCTCGCGCTCGTACATACCGTTTTAATTCCCCACTGTTACCTGACCTAAAAGATGCGGCACCATTTGTAAATGAAAGTGGCTCTGATTCATCATCGTTAGATAACATGCTTGAATTATTCCTAGCAGGAGGCATGGACCTATACCGCGCGATGCGCTTGCTTGTGCCGCCAGCATGGCAAAATAACCCAACTATGGATGATGACTTAAGAGCTTTTTACGAGTTTAACTCTATGCATATGGAGCCTTGGGACGGTCCTGCAGGTATTGTGATGACTAATGGTCGCCATGTCGCCTGCAATTTAGATCGCAACGGTTTACGCCCCGCACGCTATGTTATTACTCGAAATGGCTTTATTACCTTAGCATCTGAAGTTGGCATTTGGGATTATGGTGAAGACGAGGTACTTGAAAAAGGCCGAGTTGGCCCTGGTGAAATGCTAGCGATCGATACCTACACTGGCACTATTTTTAACAGTGCTGATATAGATAAAGAATTAAAAGTACGTCACCCATATCGCGAATGGCTCAATAAGAATATTCGCCGTTTAGTACCGTTTGATCAATTGGAAGCAAATCTAATTGGAACACGAGTATTTAACGATGAAGAAATGATGCAATACCACAAGCTATTTAACTATAGCTATGAAGAAATTAATCAAGTGGTTAAAGTATTAGCTGAAAATGGTCAAGAAGCTACTGGCTCTATGGGTGATGATACACCGATGGCTGTGCTTTCAAGCAAACCACGAACACTTTACGATTATTTCCGTCAGCAGTTTGCACAAGTAACCAATCCACCGATCGATCCGTTACGTGAACGCTATGTCATGTCTTTGTCTACCTGTATTGGTCGCGAACATAACGTATTTAACGAAACGACAGGCCATGCCGATCGTATTATTTTTGAAACACCAGTATTAATGTATACCGGCTTAAAACAGCTACGCGAGCTTGATCAAGAGCACTACCGCAGTGATACATTAACTTTGCATTATGATCCTGAAGAAGGTCTAGAAGCAGCAGTTAAACGCTTATGTGATGAAGCCGAAGATTTAGTCCGAAACCACAATACCGTTATTTTAGTATTATCAGATCGTCAAATTTATCCAGGTTTAGTGCCTATTCCGGCGGCTATGGCAGTCGGCGCAGTTCAAAAACGTTTAGTTGATCAACAATTACGCTGTGACTCTAACATCATTGTTGAAACTGCATCGGCAAGAGACTCACATCAATTTGCGGTATTACTCGGTTTAGGTGCTACAGCTGTTTACCCATTCCTTGCATTTGAAACCATTGAACAAATGGTAGAGAAAGGTCAAATTGAACTCACTGCTCGCGAAGCAATACAAAATTATCGCAACGGTATTAATAAAGGTTTATTAAAAATCTTATCTAAAATGGGCATTTCAACCATTGCCAGTTACCGCTGTGCAGGCTTATTTGAAGTAATAGGCCTTAATGACAATATCATGAAATATTGCTTCCCTGATATTCCAAGTCGACTTCAAGGTGCTGATTTTGTTGATATTGAACAAGACAATCTCAACCTTGCTCGTCGCGCATTTTTACCACATCAAAAAGTTAATCATGGCGGTTTACTAAAGTATGTTCACGGTGGTGAATACCATGCCTTTAATCCAGATGTGGTTAAAAATATACAAGACGCTGTGCGCTCAGGTAATTATGACGATTACCGTAAGTTTGCTGACGAAGTAAATAATCGCCCGATAGCAACGCTACGTGATTTACTCGCACTAAAAGATGATACGCAAGCCATTGATATTTCAAAGGTTGAATCTGATACTGAAATGTTCAAACGCTTTGACAGTGCCGCAATGTCAATTGGTGCATTAAGCCCTGAAGCTCACGAAGCGCTCGCAATTGCAATGAACCGTTTAGGTGGTTTCTCAAATTCAGGTGAAGGTGGTGAAGACGAGCGCCGATTTGGAACTGTGAAGAATTCGCGCATTAAGCAAATCGCTTCAGGTCGCTTTGGTGTGACAGCACATTACTTAGTCAATGCTGACGTGTTACAAATTAAAGTGGCTCAAGGTGCAAAACCTGGAGAAGGTGGTCAATTACCCGGTGATAAAGTAACTCCATTAATTGCGAAGTTAAGATTCTCGGTGCCTGGTGTTACACTAATTTCTCCACCACCACACCACGACATATATTCAATCGAAGATTTAGCCCAGCTAATTTTCGATTTAAAGCAAGTAAATCCAAGAGCGGTAATTTCTGTAAAATTAGTTTCTGGGCCAGGTGTTGGCACAATTGCTTCAGGTGTAGCCAAAGCATATGCAGATTTTATTACGATTTCAGGTTACGACGGTGGTACCGGCGCAAGCCCATTAACTTCAGTAAAATACGCTGGTTGTCCTTGGGAATTAGGCTTAGCTGAAGCTCACCAATCTCTAGTCGATAACGGTCTTCGCCACAAAGTACGTCTACAAGTAGATGGCGGTTTAAAAACCGGTTTAGATATTGTTAAAGCCGCGATTTTAGGTGCTGAAAGCTTTGGATTTGGTACCGTACCAATGATCACTTTAGGTTGTAAATTCCTACGTATTTGCCATTTAAACAACTGTGCCACAGGCGTTGCTACGCAAGATGAAGTGCTACGTGAAGAGTACTTTAAAGGCTTACCTGAACAAGTAATGAATTACTTTAAGTTTGTTGCACAAGATGTACGTGAAATCTTAGCCCAATTAGGCGTTGAAAGCCTAACAGACATTATAGGCCGTACCGATTTGTTGGTACCACTGAAAGGTATTAGCGCAAAACAGCAAAAACTCGATTTATCACCAATTATTGCGCCTGTTGTAGCAGGTGAGCATACGGCGTTGCACCAAACTGAAGAGAACGCTCCTTTTGATGAAGCATTGCTAAATAAACAAATGCTAGGTGCAGCAAGTGATGCGGTATCTCATAAAACTGGCGGTGAATTTAGATTCAATATAAATAACACCGATCGCTCAGTTGGTGCGGCGCTTTCAGGTGAAATTGCCAAACAACATGGCGATCAAGGGATGGCTACGAACCCCGTGAAAATTCACCTATCAGGTACTGCTGGCCAAAGCTTCGGTGTATGGAATACTGGCGGTCTAGAAATGACCTTAACTGGCGATGCTAACGATTATGTGGGTAAAGGTATGTCTGGTGGTAAGTTGACAATTAAGCCGCCAAAAGGCGTTGAATATGAAACCCATCAAACCATGATCATGGGTAATACCTGTTTATATGGTGCTACCGGTGGAAAGCTATATGCTTGTGGTCGCGCTGGCGAACGCTTTGGTGTTCGTAATTCAGGCGCCCATGCGGTTGTTGAAGGCACCGGCGATCACACTTGTGAATATATGACTGGCGGTATTGTTACAGTATTAGGTGATGTTGGCTTAAACTTCGGCGCAGGTATGACAGGTGGTTTTGCCTACGTATTAGACGAAGCAGACGATTTAGCTATTCGTTTAAATAACGAGTCAATTGAAATGTTGGCTATTGAAGATTTAGTGATTCATCAAGAGCACTTACGCGGCATTATCAATCAACACTTTGAAGAAACAGGTAGCTTACGAGCACAAGCTATTTTGAAAGAGTTTGATACCTTCTCGAGTAAGTTCAAACTCATTAAGCCAAAAGCTACCGATGTTAAATCGTTACTTGGCCACAAAAGCCGTTCTTCAGCAGAATTACGTGTTCAAGCGCAATAAGTAAGGTGGAATAAAGAAAATGAGCAAAAATGTTTATCAATTTATTGACGTTAAGCGTATCGATCCACCTAAAAAAGCGATTGAAGAACGCAAGATAGATTTTGTAGAGATATATCACCCTCTCAGTAATGATCAAAGTAAAGGCCAAGCAGATCGTTGTTTAGATTGTGGTAACCCATATTGTGAGTGGAAATGTCCTGTACATAACTATATTCCACAATGGCTTGAGCTAGTGACTGAAGGCAAAATTTTTGAAGCTGCAGAACTTTGCCATGAGACTAATAGCTTGCCTGAGATGTGTGGTCGCGTTTGTCCGCAAGATAGACTTTGTGAGTCAGCGTGCACATTAAATGACGAGTTTGGCGCGGTTACTATCGGGAACATTGAAAAGTACATCACCGATACGGCTTTTGAGCAAGGTTGGACACCTGATTTATCGCATGTAGTTAAAACAGGTAAGCGTGTCGCCATTGTAGGTGCAGGTCCTGCTGGCTTAGCTTGTGCAGATGTACTGACACGACAAGGTGTTGATTGCGTAGTGTTTGATAAACACGCAGAAATTGGTGGTTTACTAACGTTCGGCATTCCTTCATTTAAATTAGAAAAAGAAGTTATCGTTCGTCGCCGTAAAATATTTGAAGGCATGGGCATCGAATTTAAACTTAACACCAATGTCGGTGTTGATGTTTCATTTGATTCGCTTTGCCAAGAATATGATGCGGTATTCTTAGGGCTTGGTACCTATACCGACATGGAAGGCGGCTTTGAAAACGAACAAGCTTCCGGCGTATACAATGCTCTTGATTTCCTTATTGGAAACACACAACACATTATGGGTGTGACGCAAGAAGCTAAACCTTATGTTAACTTTAGCGGAAAGAAAGTCATCGTACTTGGTGGTGGTGATACCGCCATGGACTGTGTGCGAACCTCTATTCGTCAAGGTGCTACCGATGTTACCTGTGCATATCGTCGTGACGAAGCCAACATGCCTGGTTCACCACGAGAAGTTCAAAATGCCAAAGAAGAAGGTGTTAACTTCGAATTTAATATTCAGCCACTCGATATTGCCGTTGATGATAATGGCAACGCTGTTGGTGTTAAATTTGTTAAAACTCAATTAGGTGAGCCCGACGCCAATGGTCGCAGAAGTCCGGAGCCTGTTGATGGTAGTGAATTTATAATGGCTGCAGATGCAGTAGTTATCGCCTTTGGTTTTTTGCCAAGCCCTCCTCAATGGATGAAAGATGCTGGTGTAGAAGTTGATAGCAGAGGCCGAGTCGTGGCCAAAGATAATAGCGAATTCGCCCTACAAACCACTGCTCAAAATATTTTTGCTGGCGGTGATATGGTACTAGGCTCAGACCTTGTTGTTACTGCTGTCGATCAAGGCAGAAAAGCTGCTATTGGCATATTAGATTACCTTTATAGCGAGCAAGTTGTCGCAGTGTAATCATCCTTACGCTATAAAAAAAGGCTATGCATTGCATAGCCTTTTTCGTTTTCTAAACCAATAAGACCATAGTAGAATGTAAACACTTTGTAACACTGCTATAATTACTAAGCGTATAGTTACAGAGAAGTCATGCGTGCAGCAGATAAAAAAACAAAACATTAGAGCTATTTTACTTATTTCAGTATTTATGAGTGCTGTTGTTTTTCTTTCCGTTATTGCCCTTTATCAAATAAAATCAAGCACTACTGAGCAAGTCAGAGAAAACTTACAAACCCTGCTGCTAACCATTCAAGAAGCCCATCACATCCTAGTTGAGCAAAGACGTTTTGCATTAGAAAGCATTTCTGAAAATGAAAGTGTCATTAAACTTACTCAAGATTTGATTCACGATTATCAAGGTGACAAGCCACTTGTACAAAGTAAGTACCTGACTGAATTTCGACAGCTTTTAGCGCCTATTTTAGAAAATTTTGGCGATCAGGGATTCTTCATTATCGCACCTGATAACATCAGCATTGCTTCTATGCGTAATAGTAATCTAGGTACGGTCAACTTAATTGCACAGCAAAACCCAGAATTACTAGCTAGGGTATTTGATAAAGGCGAAGCTGTTTTTATTCCCCCTATTCGATCAGACGTCCCGATCAATAATCAAAAATTGCAGCGAATTAGCATCGATGCCACTATGTTTATCGTTTCACCTATATTCGATGAGAGCCTTTCAGTAATCGCTGCAATCGCAATTCGTATTAACCCGATGACTTATTTTTCTAGTGTTACGACGCTAGGGCGAGTAGGAGAAACTGGAGAGACATACGCATTTGATAAATCTGGTACCTTGCTAACCGAGAGCCGGTTTGTTGAGCAGTTACGTAAGCTTAGCATGCTCGATTATGGTGAGAACAGCATCTTTAATATTCAACTTAAAGATCCGGGTGGTAACCTATTAAAAGGATTTAAACCGACACTTAGTTATGAACAATTACCGCTAACCTATATGGCTCAACAAGCCACTTCTGGAAAAAGTGGGGTTAATACTCAAGGCTATCGAGATTATCGTGGTGTTAATGTTATTGGCGCATGGATTTGGGATGAGAACTTCCAATTCGGTGTAGCGACAGAGATCAATACCCAGGAGGCCTTACAGCCTTATTTTAAAACTCGGAATACTTTTATCATGGTAATCACGATCACCATGATTTTATGCCTGTTAATGCTAAAATTTTTGTTCCGAGTGCAACGCCAATTTCAGGCTAAAATTCTTCAAACAAATGCTGATCTCGAAGTCAGGGTACTTAAAAGAACTTCGGATTTGGAAGATGCAAAAGAAGCTTTATCTCAGGTAAACCAAGAGTTAGCCGTTTTAGCCATTACAGATGGTTTAACAGGTCTACACAACAGACGACACTTTGATAATCAGTTTAATCTAGAATGGCAACGATGTTTACGTGATGGAAAGTCCATTGCCATTATCTTATTTGATATTGATTACTTTAAACAATATAACGACTTCTACGGCCACTTAATGGGTGATATTTGCCTGAAAAATATTGGTACGCTATTGATGGAAGCTAATATCACCAAACGACCAAGCGACATTATTGCACGATATGGCGGTGAAGAATTTATTGTTATGTTGAGTAATACTAATCACGAGTATTGCCAGCAAGCAGCACAAGCTATTTGCGACAATATACGAGAACTAGGTGTGCCGCATGAGCGTTCAGAAAGCAATAATCAAAACGTCGTTACAGTAAGTGTTGGTTATATCGTCTCGAACCAACTAAAAGGCTTACGGCCAAACCAACTCGTTGCCCGTGCAGATAAAGCGTTATATCAAGCCAAAAGTCGAGGACGAAATACTGTCGTTGAATTCTTTGAAAGCGATCATGCAAATATCTCAAATATTCATGATCGCCCTTCTGAACGGAAATAAGCAATTAACTCATTTTTCGAATTAAGCTTAATGGCGCTACCCGTAAGAACCAATGTAAAATAGCCCAAGGGTAACTCGGTACAAAGGCATTCGCTTTTTCTTTTTCGATAGCGCTTACCATAGCTTTGCAGCCTGTTTCTGTATCAACAATAAAAGGGACCTTTTCAACTTTGTCGTTTATCTCGCTGCGAATAAATCCAGGGTGTATACAGGTGATTTGGATTGGTGTATTCATTACATCTATACGAATACCTTCAGACAAACTAGTTAGTGCCGCTTTTGTCGCTGCGTATACTGTCATTGCACGCCTAAATCCTCGTACCGCACTAATTGAAGAAATATTCACTAAGTGCCCTGAATTTTGAGCTCTAAAAATTTCCATAGCAGCTTCACACTGAGCAATTGCAGCAATAAAATTTGTTTCTGCCGTTTGTTTATTAGCATGAAAATAACCTGTACCTATAGAAGCGCCTTTACCCATACCGGCATTAACTATCACGCGATCTAATGTGCCTAACTCTTCTTTAAACTCATTAAATACGCTAAAAACTTGCTCATGATTATTTACATCAAGTGGCTTAATCAGAACTTGAATATTCGGATTAAGCGCCAACAATTCGCTTTTTAATTCTTCAAGACGTTCGATCCTACGGGCACAAAGAGCGAGATTTCTGCCCATTTTTGCGAATTCAATCGCCATACCTTTACCTAAACCAGAACTTGCCCCTGTGATTAAAATATTTTGTCTTACCATGATTTAATGCTCTTATTATTTGTAAGTTAAAAGGTGATGATATTCTGGCATTTCAAAAGCACTCGTATCATTAATGGTATGTACCATAGCCCCTATCTTAGTAACTTTAATTTTGGTCACACTACAGTTCGCTATGTTCATGTTTATTTTTAGAAATTCACTATCTGGAATATTGAGCAAAGCCATAATGACAACACTAATAACGCCACCAGAGGTAAACACTAGGTTGTTTTGTCCCTTCTGTGTAGCGCCAATAACTTTATCTAATGCACTAGCAACTCGTTGCTTAAATGACTGCCAAGACTCATCGTAGTCATCAGGGTAGTCTGCTGACATCCAACGCATTAACGCTTGATGAAACACCTGGATAAACATTTGATCGCCATAGCCTTGTTCCTTAAAGACTAAAAGCATTTGCTCAGGACAGCTAAACCGTTCGTCAAATGCAGCTAATACTTGTTGATGATCAAACTCATTCCAAAGAGACGAGAATTCAGCTTGAGGTTGTTTTTCTAACAGGGCATTACAGGTTTGCTCGAAGGTTTGCTTATGCCTTACCATTTCACCAGCAAAAAATTTGCTAGGGACGATATTTTTTGAATTAAAATTTTCACCTAGTACCTGACCTTGCATTTGACCAAGCGTAGACAAATCATCGTAGTTTTGTTTGCCAAAACTCGCCTGCCCATGACGAATTAAATAAATCATCGACATTAGCCTTTCCTCTGTTGCTTTATCGCTTTACTACAACGCCACAGTAAATAATGAGAAAACAGCCAAAATTGTTTAAAAGCAGGGTTGTTGGTTTGCTTATGGTGATAGCGATAGTAAATTTGTTGGACAATGCCAGCGAGCCTGAATAAGCCATAAACTTCATAAAAGGTAAACTGTTCAACGTCTATCGACATTTTTTTACAGTAATAATCAATAACTTCCTTACGAGTAAACATACCTTTTAAATGGGTTGGCTGACGACGACTGGATTGCGCCATAAAATCATCACCCTGTTCAACCCAGTAAGCTAAACTATTGCCAAGATCCATCAAAGGATCACCTAGGGTCGCAAGCTCCCAGTCGAGCACACCAATGACTTTAGTCGGTTCATTTTCTGCTAAAATAACGTTATCAAATCTAAAATCATTATGGGTTAAACAAATCCGTTCATTAGTCGGAATATTGGCTTGTAACCATTGCATTATTTTTTGACCAGAGGGAACATTCCACGTTTTAGCTCGGCTATATCGCTCACTCCAGCCATCTATTTGCCGTTGAATATAGCCTTGCCCTTTACCAATATGAGTTAAGTTTGCCTGCTCAATATCGACTTGGTGTAGCTCAATTAGACAGTCTAATACATTCTGACAAAGCTGACGGGTATCGCTTGGCGATAGCGATAAGCCAGACGGTAAGTTTTTTCGTGGAATAATGCCATTAACCTTCTCCATGACGTAAAAGTCACTATCCAACACTTGCCTATCATCGCAAAAGCCTAGCATTTCTGGAACATATGAATAAACCGGCTTTAACGCTTGCTGTAGCGTAAACTCTCGATTCATATCGTGAGCACCTTTTGCTTTCGTACCGCGCGGTGCTCTTCTTAGAATAAGTGATTTTTCAGGATAAGTTAGGCAATATGTCCAATTCGACGCACCACCTGAATATTGAGTCACTAACGGCTCACCACTAATACCTTGTATTTGTGAGCTTAGCCATTCATTAACTGAGCCAACAGGTAGTTCTTCACCTTTTCTAACTGCCTGAGCTTTATCTAGTAAATCCTGCTGTTTTACATTTGTCATTCAATTACTCTTTTCCAACTCGTGCTCTTAACTTTGCTGTTTGTTTTAATACCATAGCTAAATACCAATGTATTGGCAGCCACTGTTTGAATCTAAAGACTTTTTTTCCTTCGCTATGAGTCAATATCATGAACTTTCGTTTTGTCACGGCTTGATAAGCTTGCTCAGCGACTTGCTCACTCGTAATCTCAGCACTTTCAAATACTCGGCCTAGCATAGACTTCATGTTGGTAAGTTTAGTTTTTAAACTATCGCCCAAATTGGTTTTAAAAAAACCAGGACACAGTACGCTAACGCAGATGTTGTCATCTGCGAGTTCTAATCGAAGTGTTTCAGATAAGCTCACCATTGCCGCTTTCGACGCGTTGTAACTCGCCATATAAGGAATTGGTGTTATACCTGCTTGAGAGGCTACATTTAAAAAATATCCTTGCTGTTGCAACTTAAATAAAGGCGTAAATACCTGACTTACTTTTACCGCAGCAAGCAGGTTAATTTCTAACACCCATTGCCACTGGCTAATACTCTCGTCTTCGATACGATCTGCTGTCGCCACGCCTGCATTGTTTACGATCATGTCTACTTGTGGCCACTTGTCTAATGCCGTCTGTTTAAGTTGCTGAATATCTTTCAGTTTAGTGACATCACAATGTTGATAAAAGCATTCATTATTTATTGTTTGTAATTCTGACAAAGCAATATTGGCAGCTTCATCATTTATATCTGCTATACACACAAAAGCGCCGGCTTTAGCCCAGCGCTTTGCCAGTGCCAGACCTAAGCCTGAAGCACCTCCGGTAACTATGATATATTTCTGCATATTCCCATGCCCCTTATTGATATTTTTTCAGCTCCAAACGTGAAACCATTGCCATATGCACTTCATCTGGGCCATCTGCAAGCCTTAAACTACGTGCCATGGCTGCAAAACCTGCCAATGGAAAATCATGACACATACCAGCTCCACCATGTAGTTGAATTGCCATATCCACTACTTCTTGCAGCATATTTGGCACGACAACTTTAATCGCCGAAATTTCCGTCATTGCTTGTTTGACACCTAGGTTATCAATCTTCCATGCCGCATTTAACGTTAACAATCGCGCTTGATCAATCTGCATTCTCGCTTTAGCTACGCGTTCTAAATTACCACCTAATTTAATAATAGATTTACCAAAAGCGACACGATGATGACCTCGTTCAATAGCAAGTTGCAGGGCGCGTTCGGCGGCACCAATTGCACGCATACAATGATGAATACGACCCGGTCCCAGACGCCCTTGTGCAATTGCAAACCCTTTACCTAAATCCCAGATAACATTTTCTTTGGGTACACGCACATTAGTTAAAGTCATCTCGCCGTGGCCATAAGGGGCGTCGTAATCACCAAAAGCAGTAAGCATACGATCAATCTTTACCCCTTGAGCATCAAGCGGCACTATAACCATAGCATGACGCTGATGCTTATCCGCATCAGGGTTTGACAGCCCCATAAACACCGTCATTTTGGCGTCCGGATGTCCTAAGCCGGTAGACCACCATTTACGGCCATTGACGATGACTTCATCACCATCAAGCGAAATAGTTGCCTGCATATTAGTGGCATCACTTGAAGCAACTTCAGGCTCTGTCATTCCAAATACCGAGCGAATCTCACCGTCAAGTAATGGTTGTAACCATTTTGCTTTTTGCTCATTGCTACCAAAATGATATAGCACTTCCATATTGCCAGTATCAGGAGCATTACAATTAAATAAGTCAGGTGCGATCAAAGAGCGCCCCATTTCTTCAGCTAACGGCGCGTAATCTACACACGTAAGGCCCTGCCCAAACTCTTCATCAGGTAAAAATAAATTCCATAATCCCTGGGCTTTTGCTTTTGCTTTCAATGACTTCATTTGCTCTGGTACTTGCCAAGTCGTCCAGTCACCTGTTGGATTTAAACGTCTAACTTCCGCTAGGATTTCTGCTTCATTTGGAATGACATGTTCGTTCATAAATTGACGAACTCGAGTTAAATAGTCTTGGCATTTTTCACTATGAGCAAAATTCATGATGTTGTCCTTTTTGCAAACGTTCTAGTTAGAGAACTAATTTCTATTTCCTAAGCATAACGTCATTGGTGATGATGAATGTAATGAAAATATTTGCTAACCTGTTATGAATATTATTCACAACTAAAAGTCAGCGGCACTATGCTTGAGTCTAAAGCTATTCAACAACTTGATTTTAATTTACTGAAAGTATTTGAATCGCTCTATGTAGAGCGAAATATGTCTGCGACTGCCCGAGCTTTATTCTTAACCCCTTCAGCCGTTAGCCATGCAATAAAGCGACTTCGCGATGCATTGAACGACCCGTTATTTGTTCGGCAAGGGCAAACAATGCAACCTACACCAGCTTGCCAACAAATCGCACCACAGTTGCTAGAAACCATTGCCCGATTAAGACAAATTTTACAACAATGCGGCCAGTTTGACGCTGCGACTACCGAGCAAACCTTTAAAATTGCAATTCATGAAGCACTAGAGCCGTTAATTATTCCAAAACTAGTACACCAAATTGCGCCTTTAGTACCAAATGCCAAACTGATCAGTGGGACACTGATTCGTGACCAATTGAGCCGACAACTCGCAAGCGGTGAAATTGATTTAGCAATTGATGTTGTGAGAGCAATGACCAAACCGATCACTCATACTAAACTTTCGTCAGACGAGTTTTGTGTGTTAGGAGCAAGTAACCTGTTTAAGGACAAACTTACTCAAGCTGAGTATTTAAGCGCAGAGCACCTTACTGTTTCTAGTCGTGCTAAAGGTAAAGTGGTTGAGGATTTTTCATTATTACAACAAGGCATTAATCGCAATATTCGATTGAGGTGCCAAAGCTATCAAACAGCGATAAGCATTATCCAACACATGCCACTACTGCTGACACTACCCAAGTTAATTGCGCGTAGGTACTTGGTTCCAGGGGTGAGCTTATACACTTTGCCTTTTGCTATTCCTTGCAGTGAAACCCATTTATATTGGCATGAACATACCGAGCAAGATGAAGCAATGAGTTGGCTAAGACAGCAAATTAAACTTGTACTAACTTAACTTATACTAGTTGTTGGACACGTTTTTATCTTTACCCAAAAAAAATAGTAATACGCCAGTACCTAAATACATGGTAACGCCATAGACACCTGCCGGAATAGCCAGCTCACTTTCTTTTAAAAATGTTAATGCTATCAGTATCGCCAATGAGGCATTTTGAATGCCTATTTCTATACCAAGCGTTAAGCTATTAGCCCTATCCGCCTTAACTGCAACAGCCAGAAGTAACCCTGCAATAATTGCGATAACATTTAGACCAACTGTTGACCAAAACATACTGCCTAAGGCTTGCTTCAATGTCTCAAATTCCTGCACTGAAATACTAATAATCATCACAACAAGAAAAATTAAGGATAACCTTTGAAACGGTTTGATTAATCTTAGCGCTGCATTTTCCCATCGCCGTCTGAAATACAAGCCTAACGTCATAGGAACTAACATTATTACCAACAAGGATAAGCTAGTGGTGAATAATGAAAAATCTACTGATTGGCTAAGTTGAAAATACGTTAACGAAAATTCGATTAACCATGGGGTGGTGAATACACAGATTATCGTTGTTGCTGCAGTAAGGCTGACAGACAAGGCTAAATTTGCACCACTAAGCTGACTGAATATATTCGATGTTGTGCCGCCAGGACATGCAGCTAATATCATTAGTCCTACAGACATTGCAGGTGATAAATTAGTTAATTTGGCCACAGCTAGCGCTAATACAGGCAGTAAAATCACCTGCCCAATCACGCCAGCCATAACCACTTTAGGCTCACTCAGCAGGCGAATAAAATCAGCCCTAGTTAGGCTTAATCCCATACCAAACATGATTAGCCCTAATACTGCGGGTAATAACAGTTGAGTAGATAAAGATGCCTGCATTGTTCGCCTATTTGTTAATCTAAGAAGCTATTATCACTCGACAGTACCTGCGCATACATAGGTTGATAGTTTCCCCATGTCACAATATCTGAACCATTAAACTTTTGAGTTTGCTTGGCTATGGGTTCAGGAATTAATTTTAGTTCGCCTGCACTTTGCGCCAATAATTGGCTGTGACAACAGCTATCCATGATCACGAAATTTGCTGTTGCTGCATCAACGGTTTTGCCAACCGTAAGTAAGCCATGGTTTTGCAAAATCACCCCACAATTATCAGCCAATGATTGAGCAATTAAATCCCCTTCTTCTGCCACGGAAACCACTCCGGTAAATTCACTAAACACGCTATGGTTTTGATAGAACATACAAGCATCTTGAGAAATCGGTGCTAACGCCTGGCCTAATGCAGAAAACGCTCTTCCATAAGTGGTATGAGCATGTGCCACAGCGTTGACGTCAGGTCTTGCTTGATGAATACGTGAATGAATAGCAAAAGCGGCATTGTTAATTGCATGGTTACCTTCAATGATTTCACCGCTATGAGCCACTCGCACTAGCATAGAGGCATTGATCTGTGAAAAATGAACACCAACCGGGTTTACCCAAAATGTCTCCGGTTCAACCGCATCACGCACGGTAATGTGCCCTGCAAGGCCTTCGTCAAAGCCTTTCATCGCAAAGACTCGGAAAGCCGATGCTAATCGTTGTTTGTCATATTGGCGTTGTTGGTGTTTATCTTCAAAGCTTGGCGCTTGTGGCACAGCGAACTTATCGCTGCCACGTGTCATACTTTCAATACTCACATCATCAGGTTTGGTTAATTCGGTCATTTGCCGTCCTCAAATTTCATTTGCTGATCTTATTACTCGATAGTAGTGAGCAGGTGTGCAATTACCAATGATACGTATTAATGGGCACTCATAAATATAATGCATACTAGAGTCTCCCTCTTATTAACTAGTAGCTAACTGTTTTATTAAATTGAAAAATGCTAGGCTAAATAGGATGTGCTTATTATAAAATCACAAACAACAATAAGAGTTTATTATGATTAAAACCTTCTTTAAGCGACTTTTTTTAGGCTTGCTGATCATTGTGCTACTTGGTGGCGCATTTGCAGCTCATGAATGGAAAGCACAGAAACCTTTCCTGTTCCGGGTATTTCTCGATCGCACATTAATTCAGTTCGCTTTTGAAAGCCCTGAAACTTTAACTTCGCTTGGTTTTCTAGAGTCTGTAGGTATTAAAGGTCACAACGCAAAACTTGATGACGACAGCCCAGAAAAGGCCGACGAGTTATTTGAAAAAATCCCTGAAATTAAAGAAGTATTACTGAGCTATGACGATGCTAGCCTTTCAGAAAAAGAGCGTTTATCTAAAGAAATTACCCTGTATTTATTAGAGTTTGGCGAGCAAGCAGAAGAGTTCAGATATCACAATTATCCGGTTAACCAACTGTTTGGTGTACAAAATGGTTACCCTAGTTTTATGGAAGCTCAACACCAAGTTCATACAGTTGAAGATGCTGAGAATTACTTAGCTCGCCTTGAAGCGGTTCGTGTTAAGTTTGCTCAAAACTTAGCAGGTATTCAGCTGAGAGCCGAAAATGGCATTCTCCCCCCTCGCTTCGTGATAGACCGTGTTTTAGATGAAATGAATGGATTCATCAATACGCCAGCGAAAGAAAATATTCTATATACTTCATTACAAACGAAATTAAACGATGCCAAAGAAGTTACTTCAAACGATAAGGCACGTTTACTTGCCAGTGCCGAGAGCAATATTACAGGTTATGTTTACCCGGCATATGAATTACTGATTGAATATTTTGATCGTGTCAAAGAAAAAGCAGACACCGACGATGGCTTCTGGCACTTACCTAATGGTGATAAAGCCTATGAGTCAGCCTTAAGGTTTTTCACCACTACCGATTACACAGCTGATGAGATTCATAATATCGGCCTTAGCGAAGTAGATCGTATTCAAACTGAAATTCTTACCATTCTAACTGAACAAGGTTACGACACAGCCCAGGGCTTTAGTGTTGCCATTGAGGCATTAGCAGCAGATGAGCGCTTTTACTATGAGGACAGTGACGAAGGTCGAGCTCAGATTTTAAAAGATTATCAAAAAATCTTAGATGAAATTGATGCTAATTTAGATAATGCATTCCGTATCCGCCCAAAAGCTGGCATGGAAGTAGTGCGTATTCCTGAATTTAAAGAAAAAACATCACCAGGTGCCTACTATCAACAGCCGGCCATTGATGGCAGTCGACCAGGTCGTTTCTTTGCTAATTTATACGATATCAAAGCAACACCTACTTATAGCATGCGCACATTAGCGTATCACGAGGGTATTCCAGGGCACCACTTCCAGATTGCCATTTCAATGGAGCTGGAAGGCATGCCGTTCATTCGTCGTATTTCACCATTTACGGCATACACCGAAGGTTGGGCACTCTATACCGAAAGGTTAGCTTGGGAGTTAGGTTTTCAAGAAGATCCATTTGATAACATAGGTCGATTGCAAGCCGAGCTATTTAGAGCTGTTCGCCTTGTCGTTGATACCGGTATTCACGCTAAACGCTGGACACGTGAACAAGCGATTGATTATATGAAGGCAAACACAGGCATGGCGCAAAGTGATGTAGTTTCAGAGATAGAGCGTTATATCGTTATGCCAGGGCAAGCGACAGCATATAAAGTTGGTATGATGAAAATTTTGGAACTTAGAGAACGTGCTAAATCCGTCTTAGGTGATCGTTTTGATTTACGAGACTTCCATGATGTTGTACTGAAAAACGGTGCCGTACCACTCGATATTCTAGAGCGCTTAGTTGAGCAATATATCGAAAGTACATAATTACTTTTCAATCGTTTACTTAAAGGCCGGTTTTACTCCGGCCTTTTCTTTTTCTCTGCATTGTTCATTTAATAAAATTATTCTACTTTAAGAGTTTGAATTCTAAATTAGCGCACAATAGAGCACAAACATCGGTAATAAATATGACATTTTCATTAATTCAAACATTTAGGCCTTCCTTTTTAGTACTAACGCCTATCTGTTTATTTCTAGCTGCTGCGTTAGCGAACTTTAAGGGCTTTCACGTTAGCCTAATACCTCTTTTAATCATGCTTGTTACTGCACTTTTAGCCCATATAGCGGTAAATACGCTAAATGAATATTATGATTTTAAAAGCGGCTTAGATTTAACTACCGATAAAACACCTTTTAGTGGTGGTAGCGGCACTTTACCCGCTAGACCTGACTTAGCCAGTGCGACTTTAGCAATTGGCGTAAGCAGCGTGGTGATTATCGCCATTCTTGGGCTATACCTAGCGTTTGCCACTACCTTAGCAATAATCCCCTTTGGCTTAATAGGTTTACTCATCGTAATAAGCTACACCCAGTGGTTAAATAAAGTGCCACTACTGTGCCTTGTCGCTCCAGGCATCGGTTTTTCAACCATCATGATTATCGGCAGTTATCTAACGTTAACCCGAGAGTTATCAATCGATATTTGGTTAATTGGGCTAATTCCATTTCTGCAAATCAACAACTTATTACTGTTAAATCAATACCCCGACGTTGAAGCTGATAACGCAAACGGCAGAAATACGCTGCCCATTAGGTATGGTCCTAATTTTAGTAATGTTATTTACCTGCTATTTGCCATCATTCCATTTATTTTGCTATCGCTGTTGATATCGATGCAAATACTTCCTCTATTGTCGTACCTCGCGATGGTGGGGCTACCATTTGCGGTATTTGCTTGTATAGGTGCATTAAAAGAAAAATTTGGTATTGGCCAACAACCTAAGTACTTAGCTGCCAATGTCGCCTGTAGTTTATTAACGCCGTTATTTTTAGCTATTAGTCTGCTATAAATATTGCCTTGCCCGCTGCGCTTAGGCACACTATAGGCTTTTAGTTTTAACGATAATATTAGAGAGCTAAATGAGCACATTATCAATTGCCCAACAACAAATTAACCAAATGCTATCAATGCAAGACGCGATGAATTCACGTGTCAGTGAAACTTGGCGAGATAATGGTTACGAATGGTATCGCGCGATTTGGGTCGAGTGTGCTGAAATGCTAGATCACCACGGCTGGAAATGGTGGAAACATCAAGAAATTGATGTGCCACAAGTACAACTAGAATTAGTAGATATCTTTCATTTTGGCTTAAGTTTACGCCTTATGACAGGGGCGAGTGTCGAAGCAATTACTGCTGATTTGGCCAAAGAGATAACCGAAACAAGTAATGAATCTGACTTTAAAATCGCTCTTGAGAGTCTTGCATCTTCAGCGGTTACCGAAAAAGCATTTAACGGTCCGGCGTTTGCTGATTGTATGCGTCTAATGAATATGGATTTAGACGAACTATTTCGCCAGTACGTAGGAAAAAACACGCTTAACTTCTTCCGCCAAGATCATGGCTATAAAGACGGTAGTTACGTTAAAGTGTGGAATGGAAAAGAAGACAATGAAGTGCTGGCTGAAGCCGTTACCCAACTTGATAGCAGCGCACAAGACTTCCAACAACAAGTTTATCAAGCCTTAAAAAATAGCTACCCAGGCTAAATTAATTACTGTAGATATCTCTGGCACACTTTCTGCTTTAACTGGTTATAACAAGTTAACCGTCAAGAAATTGAATTGCTGGAGATGTTTATGGAGCTTATCTTATTTGCTTTAATCAGCTTAATTGCTATTGTTGCTATGTTAGCAAGTCGTCTAACCGACAATAGTTTTCCCTTCCCGTTTGATAGCAAACAAGCTATTTATACGCCTGCAGAAAAGAACTTCATCAGCCTAGTTGAAAAAGCCTTAGGCCCTGAATTTCGAGTATTAAACCGCGTTTCATTAGCGGACATTGTTGATATTCGTAAAGGCGTATCTAAAAAAGCAATGCAGTCAGCATTAAATAACGCTAACAACAAATATCTCGACTTTGTTATTTGTCAGCGCGACAACATGAAATTGCTTGGCGCAGTTGACTTAGTTGATACTAAAGGTCGTGGCTACAAGGTTAAGAAAGATTGGTTTGTAAGTGGCGCCTTAGAAGCGGCTTCTATTCCACATGTAAGGGTAAAAGTGAAACCAAATTATAGTGTTGAAGAAATTCGCGCCTGTTTAGGCAGTAAAATTTTAGGGGTAAATCAGAAGTCACTCCCTAAAGTAAAAGGTCGCGTTATTCCTGCACCACTTGTCAAAGCTCGTCCAAAAAATACTGGGGCTATTACCGCCACTGCAGCAAAAGAGGTGGCAGAGCAACAACCACAGTTATCAGCTCCTTCAATGGCAGCTCTTCCTCACTAAATACTATTTTTATCGCTAAAGGTAAATTGTATTTACCTTTAGCAGACTTTATTCCAATATCGCTTTATAATCTTGCTAATTGTTTTAGTTAGGAAAAAAAATGAAAGCAGGCATTATTGGTGCAATGGAACCAGAAGTTGCTATTTTAAAAGCAGCGCTTGAAAACTCTTCTTCTTCAACTTTTGGTGGTTTTGAATTCCATCAAGGCCAATTAAATGGCAGTGACGTTGTTATTGTTCAGTCTGGTATAGGTAAAGTGGCAGCCGCTTTAGCTACTGTATTGTTAATTGATAAATTTTCACCTGATTACATTGTAAATACTGGCTCAGCTGGTGGTTTTGAACAATCACTAAAAGTTGGCGATATTGTTATTAGCTCTGAAGTACGCTATCACGATGTCAATGTAACCGCTTTTGGTTATGAAATTGGCCAACTTCCGGCTAACCCTGCAGCTTATGTTCCACACCCTGTATTGGTTGATGCAGCTAAGGAAGGCATAAATAAACTCGAAAATATTAATACCCTAGTAGGTCTGATCACAACGGGTGATACATTTATGACAGCAGACGATGACATCGCAAAAGCTCGTGCTAATTTCCCAACAATGGCCGCTGTTGAAATGGAAGGGGCTGCAATCGCTCAAACTTGCCATCAGTTTAATGTACCGTTTGTTGTTATTCGTTCTATGTCTGATATTGCAGGCAAAGAATCCCCGACATCTTTTGAAGCATATTTGGAAACAGCCTCAATAAATTCTTCAAAATTAGTGACTCACATGATTGATACATTAGCAGGTAAAACACTCAGCTAATGAATTTTATCTCAGCAATACCAGAGCAGTTGCACAGCATTATTTTGCTGGTCTTGGTATTGCTGAGTAAATACCTTCTACAATCAGTTGCTCCACACAATCCATGGCGTTTTTTTTCGTTTTTTTGTCAACAACTCGCCTTAAAAGTAAATAAGGCTGAGAATGGCGAACAACAACAACAGATTTCAGGATTTGTCGCGGTTATTGTTACGTTTTCACCGCTTTGGATAATCCTCTGGCTTTTTGGCGACTTTGTTGAAGTTGCTTGGCTTTGGCAAGGGTTTTTACTCTATATGGCACTGGGAACACTGTCGATAAAACGTGACTTAACCCAAATCATTAAAGCCATTTCAGCCAGCAATAATTATCGCGCAAAACAATTACTTCAACCTTTAGTGTTAAGAGACACAAAACAACTTTCTCCTATGGGTATTGCAAAAGCGAGCATTGAAATGCTGGTATTGAAGCACTTACAGCAAACCATAACAACAATTCTTCTATTCATTTGTTTTGACGCTCTTGTGGCCATTAGTTTTAGAATGCTGTTAGAAATGCATTATGCTTGGAATCAAAAACGCAGCGCTATGCGTTTCTTTGGTCAGTTTGCTAACTTACTTGTTCAGCTGACGGCATGGTTGCCTGCAAGACTTTTTTTACTTTCGGGGTTAGTATTATCCTTTGGCCAGCAATCCACCTTACTGTGGCGACTTTCAATGCCCCACTTTTTTAGCTTAAATAATGGCGTATTGCTCCAATTCTTTGCCATCGCACTTAATATCAAGCTATGTGGTGTCGCCATTTATGACGGTAATAAATTAAGAAGAACTGAATATAATCCAACCGGTCGACCTCCTGAATTGCAAGATATAGTGCGAGGTTATCAATTCATTGACCGGATCAATTTTTTTGCCGTAATAATTCTCACTGCCTGCTGCGCATTGTGGTGGGCAATTTCTAATCAAACAACACTATAGGTAAATAACAATGACCTCTTTATTTAAAACAATATTTATCGTTATCTTGACCATATTAAGCCTTTCAGCATATGCAGATCGCCCTACTGTTTCTCAAGAGCAAGTTCTGAGCCTTATTAATGCACCCAAAGCTGAAACATATACCTTACTTGATGTTCGCAGCGACAAAGAGTTTTCTGAGGGCCATGTAAAGTCAGCTATCAATGTTAGTCATGACGCTTTAACAGATAAACTTTCAATGCTACCAAACGATAAAGATCAGTTAGTAATTGTCTATTGCCGTTCAGGTCGTCGCGCCGGTATTGCTGAGCAAATACTACGAGATAAAGGTTTTACTAATGTTTGGCATTTAGATGGCGACATGAAAGGCTGGCAAGCAAGTGAGTTACCGTTAGTTAAATAGATTTAAGGTATTGAGAAGATAACAAATGACCGATCTTTTATTCTGGCTCGATATTTTTGGCATTATCGTTTTTGCGCTTTCAGGGGCGTTAATGGCTGGACGGTATCAATTAGATCCTTTTGGTGTCGTAGTGCTTGCCGCTGTTACTGCCGTTGGTGGTGGCACCATTCGCGATATTATTCTCAATACCCCTGTATTTTGGGTCGAAAAAACCTATTACCTTTGGGTAATCTGTGTAACTGCGGTATTAACTATCGCTTTTATTCGTCGCCCTAAAAGAATTCCTAAGCGTTTTTTACTGATTGCCGATGCGTTTGGTTTAGCATTATTTGCGGTGGTTGGTACGGAAAAAGCTTTAGGCCTTGGTGCGCCGATTTCAGCGGCAATAGTATTAGGTACAATCACAGCGGTTGCTGGAGGCATGATACGCGACGTGCTTTGCAACGTAATACCTATGATCTTAAGGCAAGAAATATACGCGACAGCAGCTATGTTAGGCAGCGGTTTGTACGCAATATTAATCGCCTGGCAAGTTAGCGATACGTTGGCAATTATATTTGCCGTAGCAGGCGCGCTAATACTTAGACTAGCTGCAATTTATTGGCAAGTCTCCCTTCCAGCATTTCAAATTGTTGAAAAAGAAAGTAAACCTTAAGCTTCTATACCCCAGCCGTCATTGTATCCTTTAAACGTTGTGGCAAGCTGTTCAAATTCTGCTTCTTGAGCAACAATACCATCATAACTAGGTACCATTTTTACGGTGCAATCAACATCCCAGACATTTGGTGTCTCGTCAGGATGAATTACTACTTTCATTTCGGGTGCTGCAGTCTTTAAATGATCGACAAGTTGCTGAGCCTGTGCTTCTTGCTCAAATAATTGAAAAAATACTACATCGTGCATATCATTCAAATCAATGCCAGCTTCCTGCATTTCAGCAAGCACGTTACCCGTATCGTCGTTTGGAAAAGTCATAGTTTTTAAATATTTGAAGCAATTTAATGAAGTGCATTATAAAGCCGAGCGCAACAAGATGCATTACTTAACCTTCGAATTGAATGAGAAAAGCCAAGATATCGATTTAATTGTAAATGAAATATGCCTGATAGCGCATCTATATAGCTGCTATTCGATCGAGCAAATATTATGATGACAGGTTAATGACAAGTCACTTATCCGCTCTTCGCACTCGATCATACGCTGACCAAACTGCTCCTTTAAAAGCAGGCTTTTTCCGATTGAATTAACCGCGATAACACAACCCAAATCAACTTGACCAGTATCAACGAACTTACATTGGCTGACATCTTTACAAACTAAATTATCAACAATCAAGGATTTCACTCGCTCTATCTTGTTCAATTGAGCAAGAGCTGTCTCAAGTTGTTTATTATGGGCTTCCGTTTTTAGGTGAGTAGGTGACGGTGAAACGACTGGTTTCGGTAGTGTTTGTTTATTAGCTTGTTTTTCTTGCTCTATTTGCGCAACCAATGCTTTGGTATTTTTTTCGTTTTCATTCAGCAAATAGCCTAAGCCTAGTAATATTGCTGCCAGTGCAACGATGACAAGCAGCGAAATTAATAACCATTTAACCAATGCTTTAAGCACGCTTACCCTGAGCTTGTTTCATTATAGTTAACTGTTGTAACATCGAATCCACTGCCGACGAAATCTTAGTATTAATATCTAAACTATTGTCTTTATCTTTAATTTTGAGTGGGTAGGTTGCTCGCCAAATACTACGACGACTTTTAGGTTTTACAATATCGATGATCAGGCTACCGGGATAAATCATAAGCCGCTCTTTCCTACTACCCTTCTCAGAATGCACTAAACAATACGAACAATAATTCACGCCATTATTGTATTGAATAAAGGTATGGTTATTTTGTTTTACTAAATAATAGGTAACCACGACATCGGCTTGGGATGAATCTTTCAGCAAATAACCTTGGCTATCCATAGACTTTTCTATCGCTAATTCGATACTGTTGCGCATGCCGTCGCTAAGCGGTTGCCAATCAGAGAACTTATGTTCTCGTTGATAAAGCCCATAACTTTTCAGCGCTGAAAAATCAAATATAGGCTGATATTTAATCGCCGCTGTTTTAGTTGAGCTACAACTACAAAGCAGTATAGTTAAAAGTAGCACTACCAAGCTATTTCGCATGTGTTAATTATAATTCGGTAAAAAAACTGCTACTAGCCTACCGAGCATACTAAAAATTACAAGGCCGAAAAGCAAAAAGCCAACACAAGTGCTGGCTTTATTCATTCTAAAAACGTTTTGCTTAAGCAGTAATTACTCGGGCGAACTTACGTTTACCAACCTGATAAACTGCTGTGGTGCCCGCAGACACCTGTAGCTTGTTATCGGTAATTTTTTCACCTTCAATTTTCGCGGCACCTTGCTTAATCATGCGCATAGCTTCCGACGTACTAGCGACTAAGCCAGCTTCTTTTAACAAATTAGCAATAGCAATTACGCCATCAGTTGTGGCAATAGTATGCTCTGGCATTTCATCTGGCATCGCCCCTTTTTGGAAGCGGTTGATAAATTCTTGATGAGCGGCATCTGCCGCAGCGTTATCATGAAACCTTGCAATGATCTCTTTGGCTAATTCAATTTTGATGTCACGAGGGTTAGCACCATCAGCTATTTGTTGCTTAAATTGCTCAATTTCATCTAACGGGCGGAAACTTAATAAATCATAATAGCGCCACATTAAATCATCAGAAATCGACATGATTTTGCCAAACATTTCTGATGGAGCGTCTGTAATGCCAATGTAGTTTCCTAACGATTTAGACATTTTCTGAACCCCGTCTAAACCTTCCAGTAATGGCATCATTAATACAGTTTGTGGTCTTTGTCCTTCGGACTTTTGAAGCTCTCGCCCCATTAGTAAGTTAAACTTCTGATCAGTACCACCTAACTCAACATCTGACTCCAATGCAACCGAGTCCCAACCTTGCACTAAAGGGTACATAAATTCATGAATTGCAATTGCCTGACCGTTAGCATAACGCTTTTTAAAATCATCACGCTCCATCATACGTGCAACTGTTTGACGAGCGGCTAGCTTTAACATGCCCGCAGCGCCTAATTTATCCATCCAAGTTGAATTAAACTCAACTCGTGTTTTTTCTGGATCAAGAATCTTAAACACTTGCTCTTTATAAGTTTCAGCATTAGCAAGTACATCTTCTTTCGATAAGGGCTTGCGAGTAACATTTTTACCAGTTGGATCACCAATGAGGCCAGTGAAGTCACCAATTAAGAAAATAACTTCATGACCTAATTGTTGAAATTGGCGCAACTTGTTAATAAGAACGGTGTGACCTAAATGTAAATCTGGAGCCGTAGGATCAAAACCAGCTTTAATTTTTAACGGCTTGCCTTGCTTTAGCTTTTCAAGTAATTCATCTTCCAGCAAGATTTCTTCTGCACCACGTTTTATTTCTGCAAACGCATGGCTGACATCAGTCATGTAACGAGCTCCAAATCGGTCAACATTCTTCAAATAAGACGCCGATTCTACTGTAATTTAAGGGTTGGATAAAACCCTCTTACTGTTTCTGAGCAATTTTTTTGTTATAGTGAAATTATTAAAGTTGTCGTAGATTTGTAGTTCGAGCAGTATCCCTTTGAAAAATATAAAAAATATTAAACATTTATATTTAGCTTTACCTAAGCAGCACCAGATCGTTATTAGCGCATTATCTGGTTTATTGCTGTTAGCCTTGTTGCTGCCCTCTGAAAAAGCTACCGCAAGCAAGCAAAATCAGCCTTTGGAAATTGGCAAAAGATATCAAGTCACCGATAAAGATCTAACGGTTATTGAAAGTGGCCCTCAAGATCAAATAAATGAATTAACCATTCAACCTGCAATTGAAATCGCACAAGAGATTGAAGCTCAATTACCCGAAAAGCCAGCATATAATTGGCAAAATGCAAAAATAAGAAAAGGCGATTCGCTCGCAAAAATATTTAAACGCTTAGGCTTTAACGCACGAACAACTTATGAAGTTGATAAAGCAGCGAAGCAATTAAAGAAAATCAAAGTAGGTGACATAATTCGTGTTGCTAAAAATAACGAAGGTAAATTGGCTGCTCTTGAATACCCATTGAGTCGTATAAAAACCTTACATGTCGAACTAACAGATGAAGGCTATTATTCCCATATTGACGAAAAAACCGTAGAGACTCGTGAAACATTTGCTCACGGTGTAATTAACTCAAGCTTTTGGAATGCAGGCATTAGTGCAGGATTAGACGACAACCAAATTATTTCATTAGCTAATATTTTCGGTTGGGACATCGATTTTGCATTAGATATTCGTAAAGGCGATAGTTTTCATGTGGTATATGAAAACCGATATGTAGATGGCGAATATATCGGTTCTGGTAAAATTCTCGCTGCCGAATTCGTTAACCAAGATGAAGAGTTTAAAGCAATTCGTTTTACCGACGGCGACTATTACACGCCAGATGGCAAGAGTATGCGTAAAGCCTTTTTACGCGCTCCTGTAAACTTCAAATATATCAGCTCTAATTTCAAACCTAGACGCTTCCATCCGATTCAAAAACGCTGGAAAGCCCATAATGGCACAGACTATCGCGCAGCTAAAGGTACACCAGTAGTGGCGGCAGGCAACGGTAAAGTTACACACTCAACCTATAATAAATACAATGGTAACTACGTATTTATTCAACACGGTGATGGTATTATCACTAAGTACCTACATTTTTCTAAACGCGCAGTGAAAAAAGGCCAACGAGTTAAACAAGGTCAAGTTATCGGCTACGTTGGCTCTACGGGTATGTCTCAAGCGCCACACCTTCATTACGAATTTTTAGTAAACGGAACTCATCGTAATCCAAGAACAGTGAAGCTACCAGACGCGAAACCTATCGCTAAAAAGTATAAAAAAGACTTCTTAGTTATTGCAGAAAAGCGTACACAAGAATTAAACGGTTCTAAACAAGCATTATTAGCTATGCAATCAAACGCTAGTAATGGCTAAGTATTATATTGGTTTAATGTCGGGTACCAGTGCTGACGGTATTGACCTAGCATTGGTTGAGTTTAGTCATTCTCAACAAGCAACTCTAATTGCCAGCCACTATGTGCCTTATGAGCAAGCACTAACTGACGAAATTACTTCGCTTTATTGCCCTAGCAATAATGAAATTGATAGAGCACACGCTCTTGATAAAAAACTCGCTTTTAAGTTTGCTAATGCTATAGAGCAGCTCCTTAGCAATAACAGCCTCAACTCTAATGACATTATCGCTATTGGTAATCATGGCCAAACTATTCGCCACCGACCTGCCTCAAACGAAAGTGAGATAACTGAAGCTTTTACTTTGCAAATAGGTTGTAGCCAAACGCTCGCCTGTTTAACGGGTATTCAAGTAATAGGACAGTTTCGTATTAAGGACATGGCCTTAGGTGGCCAAGGTGCACCACTTGTCCCTGCATTTCATCAATTTATTGTGCCTCAAGATGCAATCGACAATATCGTAGTTAATATTGGTGGTATTGCCAACATCAGCTATTTACCAAAAGAAAAAAGCGGTATTCAAGGATTTGATACGGGCCCTGGTAATTGCTTAATGGATGAGTGGTATTCGCTCCATAATCAAGGCAATTATGATGAAAGTGGTGAATGGGCAGCTAAAGGCAATGTAATTCCTGATTTATTAGCTAATATGCTAAAAGAACCCTATTTTAAAAGGCCAGCTCCCAAAAGCACGGGTCGTGAAGTATTCAATCTAAACTGGTTAAGACAGCTTATTAACCAACACAGTTACCAAGCAGTTGATATACAAGCCACTCTTACTACCTTAACCGCCATCACTATTGCTCATCAGATTAAGCAGTTAACACCTAAGGCAAGTGTATGGTTATGTGGTGGTGGAAGACATAATCAAACGTTAGTAAAAGTGCTTAGTAGTGAGTTACCAAATATGAACGTGGCAAGCACAAAAGTACTGGGAATCGATGGCGACGCGTTAGAGGCAATAGCGTTTGCTTGGCTTGCATATGCCTACAAAAATAATATTCATAGCAACATACCAGCAGTGACAGGGGCTGCAAAAAGTACGACACTCGGTGTACTTTTCACCCCTTAACATTCTTTGAAAAAAAACTCGCAACTCATAATTTTGCTTCTATACTGAAAGTTCGCCTGTAGAAAAACAAGCGACACATTACTGTACTAATTTGGTATGAAACTGACGATTTATTGAACTAAAAATAAAATAAGCAATCTAATGTTTTGTGCCTTTGTCTCAACACATATTTATAGGAGGAGCAATGGAGTTTAGTGATATTCATATTGGAATGAAGTGCGGAAGTAAAAAAGGAAGTGGCACAGTGACATGGATAGATGGCTCTACGCGCACCGTATATATGGCGGATACTGAAAACAACAATAGCTTTGAAGTAAACTTTGAGGAACTTATCGAAGATCCTCAAGCACACAATAGACAGGACACCTATTACTGATAGGAAAATATTTAAATAAAAAAGCCTCTATATGTAGAGGCTTTTTTATTTCCAAAATTTAATTTGCTTTACTTTGCAATGACTTATCTTTTCCGTACATTTTTTAGCTTGATCACAAGCTAAATAATAACTATTATCACTTGCGTTCACGTTAACGGGGTTTTCATATGTACGTTTGCATCTGCAAAGGCATTACAGACAAGCAAATAAAACAAATGGTATTAGAGCAAGGTGTAGGCAGTATTCGCGAGCTTAAACAGCAACTTGATATCGCTTCACAGTGCGGTACATGCGCTAAGCTTACACAGCAAGTTATCGACAATACAATTATTGATGAAAGCCTGTTCAAAGACGTTGGCTAAAGATTTTTCGTTAATAAAAATCGTATTCAAAATCATTCCTATTTTAAACAACCCTCTGAGTTAGTTAACATTTTTGCAACTCAAATAATTCTCACTATACTGGTATTGTTAACTCATTAAACAGGACACTACCATGAAGAGCAACACTGAGATTGTAGCTATGCTAAACAAGGTACTCACCTCAGAACTCACCTCCATTAATCAGTATTTTTTGCACGCTAGAATTTACAAAAATTGGGGATTTTCACAACTAAACGATAAGTGTTATAAAAAGTCTATTTTAGATATGAAACAAGCGGATAAGTTAATTGAACGTATTTTGTTTCTTGAGGGTTTACCTAACCTGCAACAGCTTGGGCAACTATCAATTGGTGAAGAAACACCAGAGATGCTCAATTGCGATTATCACTTCCAATTAACCCAACGTACAACCATACAGCAAGCAATTGCGCTCTGTGAATCACAACAAGACTATGTAAGTCGTGACATGCTATCTGACATTCTGGAAGGTGAAGAAGAGCATATCGACTGGATTGAAACTCAACAATACCAACTTGAGCAACTAGGTCTCGAAAAATATTTACAAGCTCAACTTTAGGAGGCGAACATGAAAGGTAATAGCGAAATAATTGCACAACTAAATAATTTACTCGCTTTTGAGTTAGCTGCTATGGATCAGTATTTTATCCACTCAAGAATGTATGACGATTGGGGGTTTAGTAAACTATTCGAACGTATTAACCATGAGTTTGATGATGAAAAAGGTCATGCTTCATTACTTATTGAGCGCATCTTGTTTTTAGAAGGTACACCTGATATGACCAAACGGGATGGCTTAATGATCGGTAAAGATGTTCCTGAAATGCTAGCTAGCGACCTTCGCGTAGAACTAGCAGTTGATCAAAAACTCAAAGAGGTTATGGCGCTATGCGAAAAAGAGCAAGATTATGTCAGCAGAGATATGCTACAAACTTTAATTAATGACACTGAGTCTGACCATGCATTTTGGTTAGAGCAACAGTTAGGACTTATCGATAAGATAGGCCTCAGTAATTACCTACAATCTCAAATGTAAAAAGGCGCTTTAAGCGCCTTATCATTAAATACAATAAATTCTATTGATTACTTTAGATTATACGTTTCCTAGAACGGAATATCATCGTCAAAATCAATTGTAGGCTCTTGTGGATTAACCTTTGGTGCATTTTGTTGTGCTGGTGCTTGTTGATTAAAACCACCACCTTGTTGAGCTGGAGCTTGTTGATTAAAACCGCCTGATTGAGCAGGCTGACTAGCTCGTTGGTTAAAGCCACCTTGCTGTGCTGGTTGAGCCGCAGGCTGATTAAATCCGCCACCTTGCTGCGCTGGTGCTTGTTGGTTAAAGCCACCTTGCTGAGCCGCCGATTGGTTAAAGCCACCTTGCTGTGCTGGTTGAGCCGCTGGCTTATTAAAGCCGCCTTGCTGACCTGAAGACTGATTAAATCCACCTTGGCCTTGTTGCTGGAAACCACCTTGGCCTTGACCGCGTGAGTCTAACATCTGCATATCATTTACGATAATTTCAGTCGTGTACTGGTCAGCACCTTGTTGGTTCTGCCACTTACGCGTTTGAAGGCGACCTTCTAAATAAACTTTTGAACCTTTCTTTAGGTATTCACCAGCAATTTCTGCAAGGCGTTGATACATTACAATACGGTGCCATTCAGTTTTTTCTTTCTGTTCACCTGATTGCTTATCTTTCCATGTTTCACTAGTTGCTACAGTAAAGTTAGCTACAGCGCCGCCGTTTGGCATAAAACGAACTTCAGGATCTTGTCCCAAATTACCAACAATAATTACTTTATTAATACCACGACTGGCCATTTACGTTTCCTATTTTTAGTTGGCAGTAGCACTAAGCTACTGACTAACAAATCATTTAATTAAGAGAAGAAAATTAAATGAGAAATTGTTCTTTTGAGCTGATCGATTCTATCACTCTAGTACGTGAATCGATAGTAGAAAATAGATAAATTTTAGCTATCGCCAGGATACAAATGCCCAGCTAATTCTTCCCTCAATGATTCAGAGATTGGTACAGACTTTTGTGCGTTGTAGTCAAAGCAAACCATTACTGCTGTACCTGATGCAACACGCTGACCTTGCTGCCATAGCTCTTGAAATACATCAAATGATGAGCCACCAACTCGACCTATGTAAGTCCTTACTTCCATCGCATGACCGTAAAACATCTGGGCTTCAAACGCGACATCTATCTTAGCTAAAATCAATGGCCAGCTCGATAAATTCAACTCTGGTGTGAAAATTTTAAATACTGGTGTCCTGGCACCTTCAAACCATATAGGCACCATAGTGTTATTGATATGCCCTAGTGCATCAGTGTCACTAAAGCGAGGAAGAAATGATTCTGAAAACATAACCGAGCTATTCCAAATAAAAAACAAATACTAACCTGAATTAATGGCAATGTTTATCGTTTTTACTAGGCGATTAGTCGCGATTCACTATTGTTTTAACTTACAGTTAGGTACAGTGTCGAAAGAACAATAATTTGAGAAGCCATCAATGAAACAACTATTTTTGCTAATTTGCTTAATATTTTCCGCTACTAGCATTGCAGGACCGGGAGACAAAGCGCCAGATAAAGATCGTGGCGAAGGCCCATATAAGCGTTTAATTTTGCGTGGGGGTATTATGGTTAATGGTGAAGGAGCTCCAGCTCAAGGACCAGTTGATATCGTTGTAGAAAATGATCGCATTACTCGCATAGTAAGTGTCGGCAACCCTGGCGTTCCAATTAAGGCTCATAAACGCCCGCAAGCAAAAGAAGGCGATAAAGAAATAAACGTTGAAGGCCAATACATCTTACCTGGCTTTATCGATATGCACGGCCATATAGGCGGGAGTGCCGATAATATTCCGGCGGAATACGTGTTTAAACTATGGCTAGGCCATGGCATAACTACCGTGAGAGAGCCAGGGAGCTTTAATGGTGTTGATTGGGTGATGGACCATGTAGAGCGCAGTAATAATAACACGATTGTTGCACCGCGGATTATTCCCTACGTAGGCTTTGGTATGGGATTAAAAGAACCAATTACAACACCAAAACAAGCACGTAAATGGGTTAAGAGTATTGCAAAGCAAGGCGCTAAGGGCATCAAATTTTTTGGTGCCCCACCAGCGATAATGAAAGCTGCGTTAGACGAAGCCAAAAAACAGGGCTTAGGAAGTATGATGCATCACGCCCAGCTTGAAGTTACCAATATGAACGTTGTTGATTCGGCTAAACTTGGCTTAACAACAATGGAGCATTGGTATGGTTTACCTGAAGCACTATTTGAACACCAACATATTCAAAATTACTCACCTGATTACAATTATAATAACGAACAAGATCGCTTTGGCGAAGCTGGCCGCCTATGGCAACAAGCTGCAAAGCCAGAGACGAAAAAATGGCTAGAAGTTCGAGATGAATTGTTAGCATTGGATTTCACCTTAAACCCGACCATGACAATTTACGAAGCAAGTCGCGATTTAATGCGTGAGATGAATGCAGATTGGCATAAAGAATACACCTTACCTACGCTATGGGACTTCTTTCAACCAAGCCGATATGCCCATGGCTCATATTGGTTTGATTGGACAACTGATGATGAAATTGCATGGAAAAAGAATTTTCAGCAATGGATGGCTTTTTTAAATGATTATAAAAACCATGGTGGACGTGTCACTACAGGTTCAGACTCTGGTTATATCTTCAAAATATATGGTTTTGGTTATATTCGCGAGCTTGAGTTACTTCGAGAAGCAGGCTTTAACGCGCTAGAAGTGGTCCAGTCTGCAACCATCAATGGTGCTGAAGCATTAGGCTTAGAAGATGAAATAGGATCTATCCGTGTTGGTAAAAAAGCAGACTTAGTGGTAGTCGCAGAAAATCCACTTCGCAATTTTAAAGTGTTGTATGGTACAGGTCACTTTAGGCTAAACGACAGTAATAAACCTATTCGCGCAGGTGGTGTTAATTACACCATTAAAGACGGCATAGTTTACAACGCTAAAGAATTATTAGAGGATGTCAGAAGCATGGTAGAAAAAGCAAAACAAAAAGAAACTAGCAAATAACATTGTCTTTTAATGCATGGATGCACAGTTAATAAGTGAGTTGTAACAGTGCGAAATTGGTTTTTAGTTTTAATAATATTGCCTAGCATAGCTTGGGCTACAAATAAGCCATTGCTTCGCATTGTTGCACCTGAAATACCCCAACTAATAAACACAGATGGCACTGGGACTTATTGGAATATTATCAAGGCGATTTATCAGCCACACTATAAATTGCAACTTTCCACAGCACTGCCAAGTGAAATTGCTCGGCTAAAACAAGAAGAGTTTGCCGATGCATTTATTTCATTTGGAAAAAATACAAATAGCGTAAATGACGTTTTTTCCAAACAGCATATAGATACACGTTACTCAATTCATTTGCTCTACAATCCGGCGCAATTTGAATATACGACGCCAAGTTCTCTCGAGCATAAAGTAGTTGCAACCACCAGAGAATTTACCACGCTAGATATATTGCCCTATAACACGCAAATGTATCAGGTAGACTCTATTGCCAATATCAATAAGCTTGTTCACAACAAACGCATAGATGCGCTTGTCACATACAGTTATAACGTACATCTGTCAGATCCTGAGCAATCGCTAACTAGTGTAGAGATTGCGCCGGCTCAAAAGGTGTACTTACAATTTCCAAGTACAAATGGCCAACGTTTAGCAGATGAGTTTGATGCGGCAATGGCAAAGTTGCTGGCTGATAAAGAAATTGAACAATACTTTGAAAAAGAAGCTGATTACCTGCACGCGAACTTCTTCAACACCTCTCAAAATAATCAAATTGATTGGCACTTGGTTCCCAAAAAATACTCTCAAGATTCAAAAAAACTTGAAGCGTTAGAACAAGAAATACACTTTTCAAGTTATATCGATAGGCAATTATCCAATATAGATTTAGATATTCAAGTAAACAGCTCTCGTATTATTTTTGAACACTTTAAAACGCAAGATAACCAATGTGCACTAAATATAAGTAAAACTGAAGAAAGACAACTTATTGCTTATTTTTCTTTACCAAGTTACGTATTTTTAGCACCTAGACTATTAACGATCTCAGGTAGTAAAATTGAACAAGAATTGTCTAATCAATCTGTAAATACTATTTCGCTAGAGCATTTATTAATACCCGCCCCACAATACCGAATTGCTATTATCGACGGGGGAAATACAGAAAAAGTATTATTAAAATCTTACTCACAAGACTTATTAGACAACTTAGTCCAAATATCCGATGTCCCACAAAATAAGATATTGCCATTGCTGCTTAATAAGCGGGTTGATGCTGTGATAGTTTGGCCAAGCTTAATACCAAATATTATTGCTGATAGTAAAGTTTCAAATCAATTAACAACATTTGGCTTAAATAAACTAGTTAGTAACTATCAATATAGCTATATTGCCTGTAGCAAATCAGAAAAAGGCTTAGCAATGATTGAAGCGATAAATCTGCTGCTTGAGCAGAAAAAGCATCGAAGTGCATTATTTGATGAAACACTATCAACAATGGATAATCAATCGGTAGTGCAATTTAAGGAATTGTTAGTTAAGCCCCTTTAGCATCTTTCCAAAAGGGGCAGTAATCATTTGATTAAAAATGTATAACTAATCCAGCAAACACGCCATCAAATTCGATGTCGGTGTATAAGTCACTTAAGTCTTCCAATTCTAATTTAACTGAACGATAACCAGCTGTGACATTAACGTCTACGGCAATATTGTCAATTAAGTCATAGCTAATACCGACTTGATAATCATATAAAGTATGATCATCTATTGATAAAAAGTTACCTTCAGCATAAAGGTTCAACCCAGTAAACATTAGACCAATTTCTGTTGCTGCGTATAGCATAGGGACAATTTCTGACGCTGACTGTTTACCTGTGAGTGTTTCCGTTACCGAACCGCCACTGGAGTCCGTTGTAGTCACTGTAGATGTTGCAACAATTTCACTGTCAAAATCACGACCAGTTAAACCAAAATCAAAACTAAAGGCTCCGTTGTCAAATAGCTCATAGTAAAGCGTGTAGTCGGTATAACTGACATCAAAATCAGCATCTACACTAGAGCCAACTGTAAAAGTTTCATCACCAAACTTAAATTCTTCAGTTAACGTTGCAGAACCAGTAGTGTCCAATGTCGTTTGAGCAAGTTTTATATTAGGAATAAATGGAAATGGATGTTCGACAGCAATATGAAAGCTCGTTTGCTGTTCATCATCAAGCCTAAATTCTTGCATATTGGCAGTTTCACCAAATGCACCCGTAGCTTCATTATCCCAAATTTGACCGCCAATATAGAGACCAACAACATCAGCTTGCGCCGTAGCAGACATCAAGCTGATTAAACTTGCTGCGATAAGAGTTTTTTTCATTATTTATCCTTGACTTAATAACTCATTCAAATCGATAAGCGCAGCATTTGCGCGAGAAATATAGTTAGCCATAACCAATGAGTGGTTAGCTAAAACACCAAAGCCATCACCATTTAAAATCATTGGGCTCCAAATACTTTGCTGACTTGCTTCCAATTCACGAATAATTTGTTGAACACTTACTTTCGCATTTTTATTTTCTAGCACGTCATTAAAATCAATTTCTATCGCTTTTAAGAAATGTAATAACGCCCAACATGCGCCTCTAGCCTCATAAAATTCATTATCAATTTTCCACCAGCTAGTTTTAACAGCTAAATTAGAAGCCGCATAAGTTGATTGCTGTGCAACACTGTCACCGGCTAAATCTGTGTTTACAATTTCACGACCAACACTTGCACTTAATCGTTGAGAATAACTCCCCAATCGCTTTTCTACTTCACTCAACCATGCACGCAAGTTATCTGCACGCGCATAAAACTGAGCACCTTGAGTATTCACATCAGTTAATGCATTACGGAAGTTATAAAGCTCTTTGATAGCTTTTGAATATTCACTTTCTGCGGAAGGTACTGCCCAGCTAGTATGATCAATATTGAAACGTGGCTGTGCGTTTTTCAGGAATTGATTCTCTAGTGATTGTGATTGCGAACGACTTAATTCTTGACGCATGACAAGCGTCATATCTCGCACCATTTCAAGAACGCCAAACTCCCAAGATGGAATATTGTCTAGAAAAACAGACGGTGGAAGTACATCATTACTTAAATAACCACCTGGTTTATCTAATAATGTTTCAGCCACTAAAATAATTGAAGTAGTTGTTGTGTAACCAATGACTGGTGCTACATTATCTTTCGTAGCCGCACTAGTTACCGCTTCACGAAGATCAATTTCATCGGGCTCGAAGCTCATATAAACGCCTAAAAAATAAAAGACGAGCAAAATACCGACTAAGATACTAACGACAGATTTTGTTGAAAAAGTTACGTTCATTACTAACTCCTAGTGGTTATGATGATGCTTTGTTTTAGGCTTAGTTTGCTTAATTGATTTTACTGGCAGCAAAACGTCGATCTCTTGGCCTTCTTTGAAAAGCAAAGTAACGTTGACATCTTGTCCCGCTTTTAGCGGCGTCTTGATATCAAACATCATTAAATGTAACCCCATCGGCTGAAGAACTGCGCTGTCGCCCGCTGCAATGATAATAAATTCTTTTTGTCGCATTTTCATCATGCCATCAGCCATCAAATGCTCATGAATTTCTATGCGAGGGATCTCTCGGCTTTTAGCACCAATTAATGTAACTTGCTGCTCACTATTATTATTAATTGTCATATACGAAGACGTAATTTCATTTCCTGGTATAACTTCCCTGATATACCCATCGTTAACGTCAACATTGCTGCCAAATGCACTAAATGTGCTAAGAATTAACGTAAAAACTGTAACTACACGAGAAAAAGTACTCATCTGCGCTATACATCCTTTTGGAGAACTATTATTGTTATTTCACTCTTATTGTAACTAAGCCAACGCAAAATGGATAACTTAATTCTTTCAAATGAAGAAAATGGCGTATTAACAATTACCCTAAACCGACTCTCCAAGAAAAACGCTTTAACTTCAGACATGTATTTAGCCCTCTGCACATTATTTGAACGTGCACGTACCAGTGATGATATACGTTGTTTAGTCATTCAAGGTGATGCTAATTGTTTTTGTGCCGGCAACGACTTAGCTGACTTTTTAAATGCCAAACCCGATGAGGAAATGGCAGCATTCAAATTTATTCAAACGTTAGCCAATTTTAACAAACCAATTGTTGCTGCTGTAGCAGGCGCAGCAGTCGGCATTGGTACCACCTTGCTACTACATTCTGATATTGTTATTGCTGCCGAAAACAGCAAGTTTGCTTTACCATTTACTCAACTTGGTTTATGCCCAGAAGCAGCATCAAGTATGTTAATTCCTAACCTTGTTGGTCATGTAAAAGCGTTTGAGTTGCTGGTTTTAGGCGAATCATTTGATGCTAATACCGCCCTTTCTTTAAACTTGGTTAATAAAGTTGTAAACGCCGAATCCTTGCTCATTTGTGCTAGTGAATATGCCACTAAAATTGCTGCGCTACCTAATGACTCTGTGATGACATCACGTGCGTTGTTAAAACAAGCGAATTCGACTTTAGTTAAAGAAGCAATGGCGCTTGAAGGAGATGCTTTTGCTCGACTAATGCAAACTCCCGACTGCAAAGCTATTTTGTCAAAATTCCTTAAAAAATAACGATGCTTACAACTTGGCGCATCGTTTACACGTGCGCCGATTTGCTCGGAGAGTCCCTTAAAACTAACCAAAGTATTAAGGCGACTAAAAGCACTGGCCAAAACACCCCTATAGCCACTAACCCGATAGAACACACAATCATTAAACCAACAAAGATAATCGAGCCAAATACCGTTAATGCTATGGCTAATGCCACCAATACTAATAACACTGCAACAACCGCCGCTACACTAATTGCTTTCAATGGTTCAAGTAATTCATCCCCCATATAAACATCAATATCAAATATATCTAGAATGCTAACGCCTAACACATAGGTTAAAAATAAAGTGGCTAATATGGCTAAAACTAAAGATTTGAAAAATGACATATATCCTCCTGATGTAAATTTGGGGTGATTAACGCGAGCGCTTAAGCTCGCGTTGGAAGCAACATCGCTGCAACTATATAGGCTACACCTGCTGCTACAGGGAAAGTTATTAAGGCAAGGATTGCTGCGATACGCACAGCAATGCGCGGTAACTTATAATACTTAGCAATGCCAGCACATACACCTGATAGCTTTTTATTTAATACATCTTTGGTTAATTGTTTTTTCATTAAATAACTACGTTCATAACTCATTGTCTTTCTCTCTCTTTTAATGACTTCGTTTTTGCTGTTTTTTTCTCGCTATGCCTACTGCCATAGCAACGACAGCAAATACAATGACCGGTACTAAACAAATTAATAGAAATATCAATTCAACTTCCATGTTCCGATCTCCTTGCCAAATATTTAACCATTAACGACTTTTTTCTTTAACTCAGCTAACTCGCTATCAATATTTTCATCAGTTTCCAGTTCGCGGAATTGGCTTTCTAAATCCTGGTTTTGAGTCATATCGTATGCTTCGATTTCAGCTTCAACACGCTCGACTTTTTCTTGATAACGTTCAAAGCGGCTAATTGCTTCATCAATGTTGTATTGAGCAGACTTCTCGCGCACTTTTAATCGAACGACCGCAGATTCTTGTCTTAGCATAAGTGCTTCTTGACGGCGCTTAGCTTCTGTAAGCTTATTCTGCAAACGTTGGCTGTCTTCCTGTACCGCATTTAAAAACTCATCTAGTTTTGCTGACTCTTCTGTTAAACCGTCTAGCTGTTGTTTCGCTTTATGCTTTTCAGTTAGTGCACTTTTAGCTAAGTCATCTCGCCCCTTACTGATCGCAAGTTCTGCTTTTTCTTGCCAGTAGTTAGCACTTTTCTCTAAGTCAGTGACTTGGCGAGCAAGCGTTTTCTTTTCGGCAATATGTTTTGCCGCTGTTGCTCGTACTTCGACTAAGGTTTCTTCCATTTCCTGAATAATCAAACGGATCATTTTTTCAGGATGCTCAGCCTTATCTAACATGCTGTTGATATTGGCATTAATGATGTCTGCAAATCGTGTAAACATTCCCATTTTGTAATCTCCTACTCTTCTTCTGATTTAACTGTTTCTTTATTTGATTCGGTATTATTTGTTAGCTGGACTTTTTCATCTTCCCAACTCATTAATTGGTCAATTGAAAACTGCTCGATGCTACTGTTAATAGACTGTTGAAGCTGATCGCTTAACTTGGTCATTACCTGCTTTCCTTGCACCAATACGAATTGAGAAATGGCTTGCTCGGTTGAAACTTCAGCTGCTTTAACGCTGCCAGTAGCCATCACCATTAACGACAAAGAAATTGCTGTACCAATAACCTTATGTTGTAACGTGTTCATTTCACTTTCCTTTTCTTAGCTAGTTAAACTAACCATAATTGAATTAGTTTCCTTAGTTATTACAAGTGATGTGCCAACAATTAAATATTTTTTATCTTTTTGTTTTTATTGGTTTATTTTTATTTTTAAAAAATCACAACGATTGAAGACATAATATGTCACGCTAGACTTTGGTTAAATTAACCACATGGTTAGTTAATTTAACCAAATTAGAATATAAGAAGGGAATTGCGCAATACTTATGCAGTTTGCGCTTGCAAAAAATAGAAAGCGTTTTCTAATCAGTAACAACAGGTAATTGTTCTAAACTGCCCCATTCAGTCCACGAGCCGTCATAGACAGTAATGTCAGTATTGCCAGCAAGTGTAGCTGCAAGTGCTAAAATACACGCCGTAATACCAGAACCACAACTCATGATCATCGGTTTTTGTTCAGGGTTAATCGTACTAAAAAATTTTATTAACTCAGTTAATGATTTGAATGCACCATTATCAAGTAAATTAGCGTAAGGTAAATTCAAAGCGTTAGGCATATGCCCTGCTCTTACTCCTGCTCGTGGCTCAGGTGCCTTACCGTAAAAGCGATTTGCTGCTCTTGCATCAAGCACTAGGTGACTATGACTTTGAAGCGCTTTAGCTACATAATCATGATCACAAAAATAGTTTGGTTGATGTTGACTGGTAAAATTGCCTAACTTGTAAGGAGCATCAATAGCCACAGAAACTTCGCCGTTATTTGCAAGCCATGCTGGTAATCCGCCATCTAAAACACTGACCTTTTCTTGACCCATTGCTTTTAACATCCACCAAGCACGAGCAGCTGAAAATAAGCCTAAATCATCATAAACAACAACGTGGTGCTCATTATTCATGCCCAGTTGTCGACATTGCTCTTGAAAATCTTGCGGTGAAAGTAAGGTATGTGGAAATTCTGCATTAGCATCAGAGAAAACATTATTGATATCCATTCGACGAGCATTGGGTAAAGTCACATCAGGCCAACGTTGATCTGGTAAAGTACCGCCACCAACTGGAGGCATACTTGCATCTATAATCAGGATACTTTCTTGGTTAGCGCTTTTGTGAACAAAGTAATCTTGTAATTGTTGAGCAGAAATTAACGCAGATGTAGGTAAACTCATAAGCAGATAAATTAAATGATTTATCGTGTAACGCTATCGAATAAAAATGTATTTGTATAGTGAAGACGTAATAGCAATAGTATGGAAGTGAAATAGAAGGCAAAAGTAAATAGTGAAGTAAATAGAAACTGCTTACTTCACTATATTAGCATCGTCAGAAAAATTAGAAGTAAAAATAGAAGGCTTGTCGCTATCATCTTGTTCGAACATAGCGACAACAACTGATGTCATCATTAACACTAAGCCTGGTGCCACCAAAAAGCCGAATAACGCAGGTAAACTCAACATAAGCAACTCCCGTTATTCACTATCTTGTTTTTTTACTTTTTCTTCTTGCGCTTTTGCAATCATAGTTTGGTCAAGCGTAATTTTTGGCATTTTCATCGCTCGTAACGCAAAATGGATATCTTGGTTTACTTGATGATCAACTGCTTGGCTTACTACTGAGTTCTGTTGCTTAATTAACGCCGCGGCTACTGCTTCAACGTTACCGTTGTTTTGTGCAAATACGTTGGTAGAAACCAATACACCAACCATTGCTAGTATTCCTGTTAAAGTTTTCATTGTTTACTCCTTTGAAAGTCAATCCAATTAACATAAATGTTGTTAATCGATATTAGTTAAGTTGCATTAACTGTTACAAAGGTTGTGCCACGAGATGAAAAAAATCTCATCTCATTGTATTTAAAGGAAATTTAATTTATTTATATTATTACAAATGTAAATGCGTGCAAGTTTAGTTAGATATAAATTAGTTAAATTGGCCAATAGTTAGTCAATTTATAAGTTCTATTCAGTCACTAACTCAAATGCCTTGATTAGCACGTCACCGGTTGCTTCGCCACTAATCGCATTTTCACTTAAATAGCGTCTAAATTGTTTAGCTCCAGGTAAACCATTGCACATACCTAACATATGTCGGGTAACATGTGATGCTTTTGCCTTATTGCCTCCTGCAACATGGTGGTCTATATAGCCTGCCATATGCTCAATAATTTCAGCGCGAGAAATCATCGGCGTTTCTTGTCCGTAAATAAGCTGATCAGCTTGCGCCAACATATAAGGGTTTTGATAGATTTCACGACCAATCATGACACCATCAATATGGTTTAGGTGTTCTTGGGTTTCTTCAAATGATTTAATGCCACCATTGATTGAAATAGTGAGATGAGAAAAATCTTGTTTAATTTGATATACGCGAGCGTAATCTAGCGGAGGAATATCACGGTTTTGCTTTGGGCTAAGACCTGATAACCAAGCTTTTCGAGCATGAATAATAAAGTGTTCACAACCCGATTTTTCAACCGTTGAGATAAACTCAGTTAAAAATTCATAGCTGTCTTGGTCATCAATGCCAATTCGAGATTTCACCGTAATTGGAATATCAACCACTTGCTTCATTTGTTCAACACAAGCAGCAACGAGCGCAGGCTCTGCCATTAAGCAGGCACCAAAACGACCATTTTGTACGCGATCTGAAGGACAACCTACATTGATATTTATTTCGTCATAACCTAGCTCAGCAGCACGTTTAGCACATTCTGCCATTGCTTTAGGGTCGCTACCGCCTAATTGCAATACCAATGGATGTTCTTCTTCGTTATAGCCAAGGTAGTCACCTTTACCAAAAATAATCGCACCTGTAGTGACCATTTCGGTATAAAGCACAGTGCGCTTAGACATTAATCGGTAAAAATAACGACAGTGGCGATCGGTCCAATCGAGCATAGGTGCGACGGATAGTTTGTGGGCATCTTTATCTAACATTAAACGAATACATTTTTTTTAACAGCAATCTGGCGATTATAGCATTGTTCCTTTGAAGGAATTAATAGCGCTTAATGTAAAAAGCCCACCTTTTAGCAGCGGGCTTTTCAATATTAAATTCGTATTACACTAATTGGGCTAACTGTTTTTTATCAAACGCTTTAAGGCTATCAATCGCACCTTCTTTGACTTTATTTACCCAATCAGGGTTAGCAATTAAAGCACGGCCAATTGCAACTAAGTCAAACTCTTGATTTTCAACACGGGTCATCAGCTCATCTAAGTTTACCGTTTCAGCATCTTTAAAGTTGCTTGTGCCATCTTCAGGTAAGAAGTCCTGATTAAGGCCAACACTGCCAACGGTGATTGTTGCTTTGCCTGTTAATTTTTTCACCCAACCAGCAAGGTTTAATTCACTACCTTCAAATTCTGGCTCCCAGAAGCGACGCTGAGAACAATGGAAAATATCGACACCAGCTTCAACTAAAGGTGCTAGGAATGCTTCTAGTGCTTCTGGTGTTTCAACTAAACGTGCACTGTAATCTTGCTGTTTCCATTGTGACCAGCGGAAAATAATTGGAAAATCAGGGCCTACGGCTTCACGTACCGCACTCACTAATTCAATGGCAAAGCGAGATCGACCCGCTAAATCACCACCGTATTCATCGGTACGTTGGTTCGTGCCTTCCCAAAAAAACTGATCAACTAAGTAACCATGTGCACCATGAATTTCAATGGCGTCGAAGCCAATATTTTTTGAATCAACTGCTGCTTGAACAAAAGCTTGGATAACTTCTTGAATGTCTTCTTTAGTCATTTCATGGCCGGTAACTTTACCTGGCATTGCCATTCCTGAAGGACCATAACCTGGAGTATCGCCGCCAGGTTCAACACCTGGTTTACGGATAGCACCAACATGCCACAATTGAGGAGCGATTTTACCGCCCGCTTCATGTACAGCATCTACCACTTTTTTCCAGCCAGCTAATGCTTCTTCGCCAGCGATCATAGGTACATTAGGGTAACCCGAAGCTGCTTTATGACCGACACAAGTACCCTCTGTGATAATTAGCCCTACACCACCTTGTGCACGGCGACGGTAGTATTCTGTCACTAAGTCGTTCGGCACATTGTTTGGTGAAAATGTACGTGTCATTGGTGCCATGACCGTACGGTTAGGTAACGTTAAATTACCTAATGAAACTTGTTCAAATAATTGTCCGCTTGCCATAATGTCCTCTTATCTTTTTTAAGTTACGACCTCTAACTGACCTAAAGGTAAGTTAGTAAGGTAAAATTTTTTACTTGTTGACTAACAATTGATTTATCTGCGCCATGGTTTGCTCAAAAATATAATCGCCATGTACACGTGAATACTGCAAAGCGCCTTTAAGTGCTATCACCACTAAAATCGCTTGATGATTTGCCTCTCCAACAAAGTTGAAATCACTTTCTTGCTTGCCTTGCGCTAACACTTGAGCGATAAACTCAAGCTCATGCTCATCAAGTGCCTTTAATTCTATACGCATAGCTTCCGGTAATGATGCAACATCGACCTGTAAGCTACTTAATGGGCAAATTTTATTTTTACCACACGCAAAGCGCAGCATGCCATTGATATAGATATCTAACTTTTCAGGCGCGCTTTTATTACTAGTTAATATTTTGCCGAATTCTTGTCGATGCCAATCATGAATGGCCCGACACAAGGCTACGCCTAAGTCTTCTTTCTTGGCAAAATGATGATGAATACTCGCCTTCGTTATCGACAGCTGATTCGCAATATCTAAATAACTAAAGTTTTCAAAGCCGTGGGTTTGCAATAAATCCATGGCCACTTCAACAATTTGCTCTTTACGATTTTTTAAACGTGTTTGCATACTGGTACGATAACTTACCCCAAGGTAAGTTAGCAAATGAATTTTTTACATATCTTATTATTCGTTTGAATAATACAGAACTAAGCCTCTGTATTAATAAAATAAATTATCAAAGACGCTCAACCATTAAATCAATAAATTTTCTAACTTTTGGCGATAAATGTTTTCGCGAAGGATATACAACAAACACATCAATATCGTTATCGATAAAGTCTTCAAACAACACCGTTAGTTGATTACTATCTAAAGCGCTTTGCATAGTAAAAGTAGGAAGGCGACAAATACCGTGGCCATCTAAAACCATGGCGAGTTCCATTTCTGAGCTATTACACAATAGAGTTGAGTTAACATCAATCGATAATGGAATACCTTGTGGATCACGATATTGCCAACGTGTAGGCTGTTTAAGGTTGCTATAACATAAACATTTATGGTGTTTGAGTTGTTCTGGGTGGAGTGGTCGCCCGTATTTTTCGACATAATCATGAGAAGCCACAGTTAACGCTTTCGCGCTAAAGACTTTCCGACAGATTAAACTAGATTCTTCTAATTGGTGAGTCGCACGGATCACCACGTCAAACCCATCTTGAATCACATCAACTTTGCGATCATTTAAATCAAGCTCTAAATCAACTTCAGGATAAAGCTTCATATATTCCGATAATACAGGCTGTAGATAGTTAAGGCTCAATGCAACTGGGCAACTTACTCTCAAAGTTCCTTTCGGTTGTGCTTGTTCCATCGATAACAATCCAAGCACTTGCTCTGCATCTTGGACGAGCTGAAGACACTGTTGGTAATACATTTTTCCTTCTGGTGTTAAACCAAGCGAGCGCGTAGTTCTGTTCAACAACCGAACCCCCAACCTCGCTTCGAGTTTGTTTATTTCTTTACTTATGTATGAAGTCGAATGGCCCGTTGCCTCAGCTGCTGCAGTAAAACTGCCCGCATTTACTAGGTGTGTAAACACCACAACTCCGTCAAACAATTTTGTATTAGCTGCCATTTGGAAAAAGTATATCCACTTTCACTATATTAAAGATTAAATATAAACAATATAAACTGGCAATCAAGTTTTTCAGCAATAGTGCTGAACCAAATTAGATTCGTGTTTGCGATAAACACTAAATTCTCTAAGGAGTTAATAATGAAAGTTTTAGCCTTTGCAGCAAGTAATAGTTCAAAATCAATTAACAAGTCGTTAGCTAATTATGCAGCATCTCAAGTGCCGGGTGCTGAATTTGAAATGTTGGATATCAACGATTATGAAATGCCAATTTACAGCCAAGACCGTGAAGAAGAATTAGGCCAACCACAACAAGCAAAGGACTTTTTTGCCAAAATAGGCGAAGCTGATGCCGTTATTATTTCATTTGCCGAGCATAATGGTAGCTATACAGCCGCATATAAAAACTTGTTTGATTGGACTTCACGTATCGATATGAAAGTATTCCAAGGGAAACCTGTTGTTTACCTAGCGACATCACCAGGCCCGGGCGGTGCGCAAAGTGTACTATCTGCAGCAGTGAATTCAGCGCAGTTTTTTGCTGCAGATGTGCGCGGTTCGTTATCTGTGCCAAGCTTTTTCGACAATTTTGATATGGAATCTCAAAAACTGACAAACCCAGCGCTAAATACCCAGTTAAGAGCCGTGGTTTCGGCATTGACCTAAAAATACATCCTACTTTAAAACGAAGTGCTCGCTTCATAAAAGAAATGGCAGCTGAATGCTGCCTGCTTTTTATTGCTACTTGATTTGTGATGCTGACACATTTACCTTGAAGAAATCGTCTTTATTGCACAATAACCTATGTCGATAAATTTAAGCTTATCAATTCGTAGTTATACAAAACGTCAACAAAGCCATGCTCATGGTTATTGTCAGTTGGTATTGCCAATTCAAGGGAATATAGATATCGACATTGAAGGAGAAAAAGAAACCATTGGTCCAAAGCGATGTGCAGCGATATTTGCAAATCAAACTCACAGTTTTTCAGCACATGAACACGCAAGATTTTTAGTCGCCGACCTCAACAAACTCCCCATTAACCTGATAGAAGAATCAAAGCATTATGTGTCGATCTCAGAAAGTTTTTACGCCTATATCTTGTTTATAGAAAAACAGTTAGCCGCCAGCCAATTTCTTTCTATAGAACAACAGGTGAACCAACTGTTTTGGCAACTACTATCTTCACAAACTTTTTATCAAAACATCGATCTTCGTATCAGTCGGGTATTAGAATATTTAGAGGACAACTTAGCACAAGCCATTGAACTTCCGGCGTTAGCAAATATTGCTTGTTTAAGTTTAAGCCAGTTTAAAGCCCTTTTTAAAAAACAATTAACGTTAACACCAAAACAATATCTTACTAAACTCCGTATGGAAAAGGCCAAATCACTACTCAGTTATACCGATTTACCCATCAGTTTAATTGCAGAGCAAGTGGGGTACTTAAATAATTCAGCATTTTCACGTCGTTTCCATGCCCACTTTAATCAACCACCTACCGCGATTCGAAATCATTAGCATAATCAGCTTTACACCAAACAATTTCGGCTTTTTAGCACACTTACTATCATTTAACCCGCTAGAATAGCCACTACTATTATTCAACTGGCGACAAGACCGCTCATGGCAACTTTATTTGGCATAATCGCATTACTGTTTTGGTCTTCTTTAGCGCTATTAGCAGCTAAAACAGGAAGCTTGCCGCCATTCTTAATTTTGGCGCTTTGTTTTAGCGTCAGCTTTATCATCTCCGTTGTCTGGCGCTACAAGCATTACGGTCGTTGGTTTAGCCGACCTAAATTGAGGCGTTCTCAGTGGCTCTTAGGTATTTATGGCTTATTTGGCTACCATTTTTGTTATTTCTTCGCACTCCGGTTTGCTCCTGTCTTAGAGGCCAATTTAATTAATTATTTGTGGCCACTATTACTGACATTATTTTTGGCTCACAAAGGCGAAAGAGTCTTTGCTTTACTTGGTGGCGTTATAGCGTTCTCTGGCATTGCCGTTTTACTTTCTACCGAACAGGCCAGCTTTTCAAGTCAACATATTGTTGGCTATATACTAGCGCTTGGCGCTGCATTTATCTGGTCAAGTTACTCTGCACTATTAACAAAACAAAAGAGTGATTTAGGGGACATAGGTTGGATATCACTGGCGGTAGCAGCATTGTCGATGAGCTGCCATTTCTTATTTGAACCAAGGGTTACTAGCATAAGTTTAATCGAGTGGGGATATATTTTATTGATCGGATTGGGGCCGTTAGGAGGTTCGTTTTATTTATGGGAACACGGTTTAGCCAAAGGCAATAATCGACTACTTGCTAGCTTAAGTTTTTTCACGCCAGTATTTTCTTCAATGCTGCTTGCGCTATTTGGTCTTGCGCACTGGTCAGTAGAAATGTTTGTCGCGTTAGTCATGATATTACTCGGAGGCCTAGTCACCCATAGCAAAAACGCCTGGCAAAAGATGCTGTTAAAAGCTGATACTAAAAAAAACCAAGCTAATTAATGCTGAGCTTTAAACGCTTGCTCAATTGCAGATAAGCACATTGCCACTCGTTTAGGGCGTGCACTTAGCTGCGGGTAAATTAAATAAAGATCTCGACTATCACCTTGCACAGATTGAAATAGGTTAACTAACTCGCCACAGACTATCTCTTTACTTACCATATAATCAGGCAGTCTCGCGATACCTAAACTCGCCAAACAAGCTTCTTTGAGCAAGTCGTTATCTGACGCAATAAAACGACCATTGGGCTTCACACGTTCAAGTTTGCCGCTAACAGTAAAATGCCACTCATTCCAATGTGGTAGAACAACACATTGTTTATCAGGGAGCGCTAAAGGTGATGAAGGTGCGCCAAATTTGGCGATAAAGTCAGGCGTGGCACAACAAATGTAATTCACCTTAACTAGCTTGCGCGCAATCATATCTTCAGGTGGTGTATTTGTTAACCGAACAGCAAAATCAAAGTCGTCCGCAATCAAATTATGGGTAGTGTTACCCGAATCTATGGTGACATTTAACTCAGGCTGCTTAGTCATTAGCGCGTTAAATAACGGCCATAATACATAGCGAGCTATCCCCATTGGCGCGGTACATTTAACTTTACCTGCGAGTTCTTCTTCTGAGGCGTCAAGCAAGGATTTGGTTTGTTGCCAAAAGTTCGTCAGTTTTATCGCTTCTTGATACAAGGTTTCACCAGCAGATGTTAAACGCATCATTCGCGTATTACGCACCAGCAAAGACTTGCCTAATTCTTGTTCTAAAAATCGAATTTGCTTAGACAAATAACCTTTAGATACACCAAGGCTATCAGCAGCTTTGGTATAACTACCATTTCTAACCACCTCGGCAAATAAGCGCATATGTTCAAGACTCAAAATAAGACCCACAAATGAAAACCAATAAATTCATTGTTTCCTATTGTAAACAATGAATTTCCAGTTAGCCAGTTGTTCACATCTGCAAATTAACGAGAATAAGCTATACCGATAAACGGGCAGGAACCCACATGTACTCTATTACTAAAGCACACTCTGTACTAAAAACCATAGGCGCATCAACAATGCTGGCATTAAGTCTTGTTGGCTGCCAAAGCACAGAAACAATTATGAAAAATGAATCAAATTTAGCACAGTATCAACCAGCACCTTATGTTGAATTAACTCACCCTGAGTGGTCAAAAAATGCCACCATTTATGAAGTAAACATTCGTCAGTACACGGAAGAAGGTACCTTTAACGCATTTGCTGAGCACCTGCCTCGTTTAAAAGCACTAGGTGTCGATATTTTATGGCTAATGCCAATCCACCCTATCGGAGAGAAAAACCGTAAAGGTGGCAAAGGCTCTTATTATGCAGTTAAAGATTATCGTGCAGTGAATCCAGAATTCGGCACCTTAGATGACTTAAAAACCCTGGTAAAACAAGCACATGACATGAATATGTATGTCATTCTAGATTGGGTAGCCAACCATTCAGCTTGGGATAACCCACTAACGGAAACAAACCCAGAATGGTACACCAAAGATCACAATGGTAACTTCCAACCAACACCTTGGTGGGATTGGTCAGATATTATCGACTTTGATTATAACAACCCTGAAATGCGCCAATACATGACAGACGCACTAAAATACTGGGTAGAAGAAGCCGATATCGACGGCTATCGAGCTGACGTTGCTGGTTTTATTCCAACAAGCTTTTGGGATAATGCTCGCGAAGAATTAGACGCTATTAAACCTGTATTTATGTTGGCTGAATGGGATGCTCGTGATTTACATAAAAAAGCTTTCGACATGACCTACAACTGGAAACTTCACGACACCATGCATGAAGTTGCGATAGGCAAAAAAGAAGGCGGTGCTATTTATCATCACTTTGCCCACTCGCTGTCTGCATGGCCGGAAAATGCAATGACCATGAATTTTGTCGACAACCATGATAAAAATTCTTGGGAAAAAACCATGTTTGACCGATTTGGCCCTTACCTTAACGCTAGCATTGTACTAACTGCAACCGCCGAAGGTATGCCATTAATTTACAGCGGTCAAGAAGCGGGTTTAGACAAAGTATTAGCCTTTTTCGATAAAGACAAAATTGAATGGCGCGAGCACCCAATTGCTGATTTATACAAAACATTGTTTAACCTCAAACATCAAAACCAAGCACTTTGGAATGGCAATTGGGGAGGGAAAATGATCCCAGTGCCAAACACCGCACCTAACGCATTATTTTCATTCGCTCGTCAGAAAAACGACGACAAAATATTTGTAGTCATTAATTTTTCCGACCAAGAGCAAAGTGCCACATTCAACGAGAACGTGCAGTGGGGTAGTTATACAGAGTGGTTCAGAAAAGATGAAGTCACCATAAGTAAAGATTCTTCATTAACGATTGAGCCATATGGCTACCGTGTATTCGTCAAATAGTTTTCCCCGCTTTAAAGGCATTATTGCTTTTGCAGTAATGCCTTAATTTTTTATGTTTTAAAGTACAGAAAGCAACATTTTTATTGCTAGCAACACTAAAACTACTGCAAATACTTTTTTAAGTGTGGCAACAGGTAATGAGTGTGCCAATTTTGCCCCTATAGGCGCAGTAAAATAACTCGTCGCAGCAATAATTACGACTGCAGGCAAATAGATAAAACCAAAAACCCATTCTTGCTGATAGCTTACTGCCCATCCATTGGCCAAATAACCTAATGTACCAGCCACAGAAATAGGTAGGCCAACTGCTGCTGACGTACCAATCGCTTTTTTAATATTAATACCACGGCCTGATAAATAAGGAACGGTAAGCGAACCACCGCCAATAGACACCAGCGCAGATATTGCACCAATACCAAAACCAGAGCCAACTAAATTGCTTGTAGAAAGCGTTTGCTGCTGTATTTCAGCGCTCTTCTTCATAAACATATTTACCGCGACGTAACTCATGAATGCCGCAAAAAAAATGGCTAAATAAGAAGAGTTTAAATAAGCGGCCAAAAAAGTAGCGGCAAACGTTCCCACCACGACACCAAGCGCCATTTTATGGACTAAATGCCAAAGCACCGCTTTGTTTTTTTGATGGGCACGCATGCTAGCAATTGAGGTAAAAACAATACACGCCATTGACGTACCTAATGCTAAATGAACCACTTTATCTACTGGTATGCCTTGTACTAAAAATATCGATGTTAATGCTGGCACCATAATGCCCCCACCACCTACACCTAAAAGCCCAGCAAAAAAACCAACGACAGTACCTAGCAAGGCGAAAATTAATAACCATTCCAATGTCATATAACAGACCCAATGAAAATTTTGCCGATACTGTAGCAAGTTCGACATACAATTAAAAATTACAGACAGTGATACTAGTCATAGTGAAAACACGATAAAATAACGCTCATTAAGCTCGCTTTTTAATTTATTTAAATGTTGTCATCAAACTCTGCAACTTGCTTTACCCCTTTTACTTCGGATAGTAGTAACTTTTCGCTGCCGACAAAATTTACCTACCCGTTTTGTTATCAGCCACACCCACTTTCAAGGCTTGCCGCAGATCAACTAAAACAACAACTTTCAACATTTCATCCATTATCAAGCAACCAGAAAGGAAGAATGTATGGCGTGTTAGTCGTACAAAAAGCAAACGGTGAATTAGGCTATTTAACTGCCCTTTCTGGTAAGCACAGTGAAGAGTTGGACACTCGGGGGCAAATTCAATTTGTACCACCAGTCTTTGATGTTAATGAAGAAGATCCCTACTTTGTCGAACAGCAAGCCACCGTAAACCGAATTAATAAAGAAATTAACGACTTACAACAAGCGCCTGTTTTTAACATGTTGCAGGTTATTAACGAGTCTGAGCAAGCAGCAGCGGCTTTTCAAATCGCTCGTTTACAAGCGAAACATGTTGTTAATCGAAAGCAACGTAAAGCAAAACGCCAATGGCTATCACAAGCATTAGATCACAAGTTAACTGAAACCAACATTAATGAGCAAGAAGCCAAACAAATAAGCATTGGACTGTCACGCGAGAGCGTTGAAGATAAGCGTGCAATTACTGATTTAAAATCGTATTGGCAAGCGAGAATAGCGCAAGCCGAACAAAAACTGATTGTCTGGCAACAGAAACTAGCACAACTGCAAAAAACACGGCGCAAACTGTCATCATCATTGCAAAAAAGGCTATTTAAGCAGTATCAGTTGCTTAACGGTCTTGGGAACACAAAAAATTTGGTCGAGCTATTTGCCGAAACCATCACTCCTACACCACCAGCAGGCTCTGGCGATTGTGCTGCTCCCAAGCTACTGCAATACGCCTATCAACATGAACTTACCCCAGTATGTATGGCAGAATTTTGGTGGGGGAGACAACCAGAATCTGAAATTAGAAAACACCAGCAGTATTACCCAGCTTGTCAGGGAAAATGTCTGCCAATTTTAAGCCATATGCTTGAAGGTATAGCATTAGAGGACAACCCGTTATTAGTGAACCCTGCCACAAACAAGTCGCTTGATATAATTTACCAAGACGAACACTTAGTGGTGGTAAATAAACCCGAAGGCATGCTATCTGTGCCAGGGAAAAACATTGTAGACTCTGTCGCTTCACGCGTAAAACAAATGTTCCCTATGGCAACAGGCAATTTAGTATTGCATCGCTTAGACATGGCAACATCAGGCTTATTAGTACTAGCGCTTAACGAACGTGCTCATAAACATTTGCAAAAACAATTTATTAGCAAAATTGTACAAAAAAGATATATCGCCATTGTTGATGGAGTTGTGAGCACGTCTGAAGGTGAAATTAACTTACCGCTGACCTTAGATATAAATGATCGTCCACGCCAAATGGTATGTTTTGATCATGGAAAAACAGCTAAAACAAAATGGCAATTAATTGAACATAAAGCAGGGAGATCTCGCTTATGGCTTTATCCAATTACAGGTAGAACACATCAATTACGGGTGCACTGTGCTCATCCTGAAGGTTTAAATATATCTATATTGGGCGATGGCTTATATGGTACCTCTGCTAATCGCCTGCACCTTCATGCCCAGCAATTGAGTTTTCTACATCCGGTATCCCAACAACGCATCACATTTGAAGCAGAGCCCAATTTTTGAATCGCTATTTGTTTAGATAACTTCTCGCTAGCTGATGAGCCAATTCAAGGCTTTGCTCGACATCAGCATCAACATCAGGATCAATACCATTTCCTTCCCAGTTATCATTGCTTTCAGGGAGCATCGCTTTGGCAAATGGTACTTCCAGTATAAAACTATCGCTAATTGTGATTTTCTTTCGCCATATTGCTACACCCATGGTCGGCTTACCTACAACCACAGCTCTGCCCTGACGTTGCAGTGAGTATGCGAGGAGCTCAGCGCCTTGTTCTAAAAATGGTGAGCTAAGGATATAAATCGCTACCGAACTATCAAATCGTTCACCGGAAATATCATCAGATGTTTTAGCGGTAAACATCATATTGTCCTTAGGATTACTAAATGTAGCAAGGGTTGTATCACGCGGAAGAAAGTAACTTAATAAATACTGCACTTGCTCAATATCTGCCTCTTCTAAGTGGCGAAGGTCCAAAATTAATGCCTTTGATTGCGATAACGAAGTAAGCGCACTATCTAGTGCTTGACGCACATTATCACTAGGTTTTAACGAGCCTAATTTCAAATAACCTATATGGTTTGATAAATATTTTGCTTCACTGACGCCTTCATTTTTCTTATCAAGCACATGATTATCGAAGCCTTTGCCAATGAAAATACTTTCCTTGAAATTGACGGTGAGGTACCCATCACCACTGCTTTTTAGTAAATCTTTATTTAACTGACGAATAAATTGTGGGATGGTTTCTTTAGGTGAACTTGCTGAGTTTAAATAGTCACTTGAAAGATCTGCAACGACTTTATCTGCTATCGCCCTGTCCAAATAATGCAGTTCAATAGCTGAAATTATTTGTGTAACCGATTGTTGTTTTAATGCATGGTTCAGCGCTAAATCATTGGCAAACGCAAATGAAAAAAGTACATAACAACTAACGATGCAAACGCGAAGTAACTGAATCATAGCGACTCTTAAAAACTAACATATTAGTAAGAGGTTGGGCTGTGATCCAAATAATCAACTCCTGCACAACAATTCTTTTAACTATTGTTTCAAAGTCCAACTGATTTCGAAAATTGTTTTCGATAAGCCTGAGGAGATATCTGCATTTTTAGTCGAAAATGATGCCTTAGCGTCATTGCAGTACCAAAGCCTGACTTCACCGCTACTTGATCAATAGATAAGTCCGATTGTTCAAGTAACGCTTTTGCATAGTAAATACGTTCTTGAGTAAGCCACTCCCCTGGTGTTGTACCAGTCGCTTCTTTGAAACGACGTAAAAAAGTACGTTCAGTGACATGAATTTCTTTAGCAAGTTGCTCATTATTATAATTTAAAGAAAGGTTTTCTCGAAGCTTATCCAGCAATGGGGCAATAGCGTGGCTTTTACTTTTGGGCACCGCTTGTTCGATAAATTGCGCTTGATTACCTACTCTTACTGGCGGTATAACTAAACGCTTGGCTACTTTATTAACAATCTCATTACCGTAATCTTTTCGAACCACATGCAAACACAAATCTAAACCTGCCGCACTGCCAGCTGAGGTTAATATATGTTCATTATCAATAAATAACACGTCGTTTTTCACGTCAATTTTTGGATAGCGAGTCTGCAAAGTTTCAGCATATTTCCAATGTGTTGTAGCAGCGACTCCATCTAATAACCCCGCTGCCGCCAATACAAAAACACCGGAACAAATTGACATAACCCTTACGCCTGCAGTATTTGCTTTAGCTAAAGTGCTAGCAAGTGCCTTAGGTACAGGCTGATCGATATGAGTCCAGCCAGGTACGATGATAGTGTCTATGTCATGCCAATCCAATATTGGTAAGTCGGCCTCCATATTGCCTTTGTATTGCGTTTTTATTGGTTTTCCGTCTAGAGACATTGTATGAAACTGATACCAATTTTCACCAAATTCTGGGCGCTCTAAACCGAAAATTTCCGCCACGCACGAAAATTCAAATAAACACAATCCATCATAGATAAGTACGGCGACTTGTTTTCTCTTCATTTGATTGTCAGTTTTTAATCGAACACTGTCTTTACCGCCAATGTTAGCGAACAAAATTTAGTCATACAATACTTAACGAAACATATATTGAAAAAGGAATCATTATGAAAAACGCTGTAACAGCAAGTCCAGCGGCACCATCAACCGATGCTTTCATCCACTTTTCTAAACAATTTAGTTTTGAAACTGATTGCTGGGATACCCATGAAGCCCTGCAATCTGAATCACCTGGATTTGTATTACTCGATGTTCGCAATGCTGAACTTTTTGCCAACGGGCATGTGCCAGGAGCAATACATCTACCACACGGTAAGATTGTTAAATCTAAAATGGCTCAATGGCCACAAAATACGCTATTTGTGGTCTATTGTGCTGGACCTCATTGCAATGGTGCTGCCAAAGCAGCGATTCGTTTGGCTAAACTAGAGCGACCTGTAAAATTAATGACAGGCGGCGTCACCGGATGGTTAGATGAAGGATTTCCGCTAAACCAAATACGCAAATAGCGGAATAAATCTTCTGGCCTTTAGACAGCAATAAACTTGCAAACTGGTATGACCAGAATTAGAGTGTAGATAAGCTTATCTAAATGAAATTCGAAATGAACCAAGTTAAACAGACTGACATCCAGATTACTTGCTCAGATAAATATTTGCTGGCGGCTACCCAATATACACCTGATAATAAAGTTAAAGGCGCTGTATTAATAGGGCCAGCGACAGGTATCAAACGTCAATTTTATGCTAATTTCGCCATCCATTTAGCTGAGCACGGCTATGGTGTAATCACTTTTGATAATCGTGGAATTGGCGAATCGTTAGATGGTCATATCAAAGATTGCGAGGTAACACTTCAATGCTGGGGCGAAAAAGATATGCCAGCTGTATTAGAACAGTTAAAACAGTCTTTTCCTGATACCCGGTATCACTTGGTTGGCCACAGTGCAGGCGGGCAATTAATAGGTTTAATGCCCAATGCACACGACATTAGTTCGGTATTCAATTTTGCCTGTTCGTCTGGGCAGCTAAGTAATATGAAGCTCTCTTACAAGTTCTCTGCTCATTTTTTTATGAACGTTTTCATTCCTCTAAGCAACTTGCTGTTCGGCCATACTAAATCTCATTGGCTTGGCATGGGCGAACCGTTACCTAAAGAAGTGGCCAAACAGTGGCAATTATGGTGCAACGGACAAGGTTATGTGAAAACTGCGTTCGGTAGTACTGTTCATCGTCATCATTATGATGATTTAAGTATGCCCTCTATGTGGATAAACGCAGAAGATGATCAAATTGCCATCAATGAGAATGTCGCCGATATGGTTTCAGTGTTTAAACAATTACCAGCACAAACCAAAACGCTAAAAGCTGAAAATTATGGCCTTAATGAAATTGGTCATATGAAGTTTTTTAGCCGCCAATCTAAACCGTTATGGCAATATGCCATTGAATGGTTAGATAATCATTAACGGGTTATTAAAGTAAAAAGCATCAATATAGTTGATGCTCTTTTTCTATCTTAAACATATATTTACATTAACAGTTGCCACGCCAATGGGCTTATCATTAATAACCCTACTGCATAGCCAAATTTGTTTGTCATAGGTGAGTACTTTTTTTGCAACTTCAAGCCAAAACATGGACGCAGTAATTCAACTCTTTTAATGACTTCAAAAAGTGCAAAGCAGCCTAAGATAGTTAATAAAGACACGCCCGCTGCCTCGATCAAAGCCGGCAGCTTAAATTGCGTTAAATAAAAGCCAAAGACTAAAATTAAGGTTTGATGCAATATATAAAACGGATAAACCGCATCACTAAAATAAGCTAAATGTTTAGATGGTTTATTAAAAAACCGACCAGCAATAGCGAGTACAAAAGCAACGCCAATTACGCGCATTGTGCTATAAACAACCATTCCAATAAGCTGCAACCTTTCGTCTACTTTATACCCTTTGATAACGTCTAACCAAACAACATTATAAAAAGCGATAAAAGTGCACGTGCCAATGACAAAGTAAATAGACAACATAGGCAAGTGCGTTGATAATTTTTGCCAAACATCTTGCCGCCACCCCAAAAGATAACCTAATACTAAAAAGGCAAAGCCAAGCGGATACCGGGTTTGATCGGTTGGCCAACTTAGTTGAATCGACAAAACGATAAATACAACAAGTGATATCAATACTATGCCATGTTGTGCCACGACCCAATCAATTACACGATTCAGCCATTGACTATTTAACAAAGGTAATAACGCAACCAAGGCAAGTGAATAAAACCAAAGTGACCTTAAATACCACAAATGGTTAACATCTATATGAGGCCAAATACCGTATTGATAATTTTCAAATATGCCTGAATTATTACTATAAAACGCTTGCATAAACGTCCAATAACTCATCGTAATTTCACCTTTAGCGCTCATTTCCACATACAGCTGTGGCGGTATAACTATCAGCACACCAAATAGAAGAGGTAAAAGTAACCGCAAAGAACGTAACGCGATCAATCGATACACACTTACCTTTGCCAAAATGAAGCGAATTGCGATACCGGAAATCAACCATATCGCCGGCATACGCCACGGCTCGACTATCAGCAAGACGCTTTCTAGCCACTCAAATTGATACTGGCTTTTCGCATGCCAGCCCCAATTACTCACATAGAACATCCCGATATGATGAATAATTAACAACGCGAATAGTCCAATGCGTAGCCAATCTAAATCAACACGTCTAGTGGTAGCTAAATGCGAATCCGGTGGATAAAAGACAAAATAGCGCTGAAGTTTAGAGATAACATTGTAAAGCATAACCGTACAGTTCCTTTGAAATGAAATGCTGTTATCATGAATTAACTAAACTTGCTTTAAAGCGAAATAGTTTCAATAAACAACGGTTAGGGATGAACGGTGGAATAGCGGGATGAACCGTTTTCACAATAAGGGCTTAAAAGGTATCGTGAGCAAACTACAGCACTTCCAGCAAAATAAACTGCGCTATGAAATTCTGTTTCTAGTCTGCTATTTCATTATTAACGCCACCATTTTGGCTACATCTGTCGTCATGGAAGCACAACGTAAAAGTGACAATTTGCCTTTTGAATTATGGGAACCTTTTATTTGGGAATATACCAGTGCGTTAAGTACCTTAATGCTCTTTCCATGTATTATATTTTTTCTGAACAAGGCACCTTTAAACTGGCAAAAAATAAAGCAAAGTCTAGCTATCTATTTTGCTGCTTCGAGCCTATTTTCTGTGAGCCATGTAGCCATTATGGTTGCACTTAGAAAACTCATATACTTGAGCCAAGCAGGCAGCTATGACTTTGGTAATATCGCTTATGAAATGCTTTACGAATATCGAAAAGATTTATGGGCTTTTATCTTTTTTGTCGCCGCCATACACGCATATCGATTTATATTAAGCAGGCTTTATGGTGAAGCAAATCCTATACAGGAAGGTGAGGAAGAGAAAACCACCGACGCCCCAGTAAGCATTGAACGTTTACTTGTTAAAAAACTCGGTAAAGAGTTTATTATCAATGTCACTGACGTTGAGTGGATGGAGTCTTCTGGCAACTATGTGAATTTATATATAAATGACCGAATATATCCACTGCGCTCAACGTTGGGGAAATTATCGGAGCAATTGATCGATAAAGGATTTTGCCGAATTCATCGCTCTCACGCTGTCAAGCTTGATGCTATCGAATCAATCACGCCACTAAGCAGCGGCGATAGCGAAATAAAATTGAAATCAGGCAAAGTGCTCAACCTATCTCGTCGTTACAAAGAGCATTTCAAACTTTCATTAACTTAATATATCAGCGACTTAACGCATAATCGAGTTTGGCGCTATACTCAAATATAAGATAACGCTGTCGGTTTATTTAGTGGAATTATGCGCTAAACACTTGAGTATTGTCCTAATACTCTGCTTATTTTCTCAAGCCTCTTTTGCTAAAGAGCCATCACAAGTTTGTCTAAAACTAAGCTCAATTCCTGTTGTCACCTTTATTGTGCCTGATTACGAAAACAGTCCCTTCTGGTCAACACTCGGTAATTTAGCGATTAAAGCCAGTGAAGATTTAAATATTGATTTGCGATTTCACTTGATACCCAATGAAAATAGAAGCCGCTTTAATTACGCCGATAAAATTGAAAAGATACTCATTAAAAATAAAGGGACTGATTATTTGGTTGCACCATTTTTAACGGGCTCTGAAAAAAGAATAATGGCATTAACCGAAAAGTATGGTGTTAATTTCTTGTCATACAACTCACCACTAAATACAGCGGTAAAAGAAGCCATTGGACTACCCAGAGCTATTCACTTGCATTGGCTGGGGCATATATCGCCAGATGATGAACAAGTAGGCTATGATGCGGCCCAACTTTTAGCAGAACAACGACAAAACAAACCAACTAGATTGATCGCGATTAATGGTGGCCGACACAGTGCAGTTGCTAAAATGCGTTTTAAGGGTTTGCGTCGAAAGTTGGCAGAAGATAACCAATTAACACTATTGCAAGGCGTAAATACTGACTGGTCATTTGCTCAAGGTGAAGACAAGGCCAGTCAGTTATTTCAACGCTATCAAGATATACACGGAATCTGGAGTGCAAGTGACAGTTTAGCAATAGCTAGCTTACAACAATGGCATAACTTATTTCCGGATACACCTCCACCCACAATTGTTGGCATTGACTGGACAAAAGAAATCGCTACACATATTAAAAATAACCAAGTATTGGCAAGTTTTGGTGGGCATGTTTTTGAAGGGGTATGGCTGTTAGCTCTAATCAAAGATCACTATCTAGGTTTAGATTTTTTCGACGAAAATAAAGGCATAGTTAACTATCGTCTTCGGGCAGCAGATAAAAGCAACGTGGGTTTACTTAGCAATATAGGTCAGATAAATAAAGACTTATCTTTGCTAAGTAAATGCTTATCAGGAAAGAATTCAAACTATGAGTTTGATGCTATGGCCCTTATGTCTCAATAAGATTGAGCGTACATTTTAGTAACGTTATTCATACTTCAAAGCGCAAATTAGTCACAATCGCTATCACTTAAACTTTAAAAAGCCGATTTAACGGTTATGCTTTCCTGCTTACTAAGTAATCTATTTCTTCGTGCTATTCGTAGTAAATAATACAATGACACAAAGAGGATATAATTATGGAGTGCAAGCCCACAATTATCGGTATTGCCGATTCAACTCACTATTTAGTTGGGATGACTGACGCTAAAGACAACTTTACAGCATTACCTTCACTACAAGACGTTGCCATTTGCACGTCATTATCGGAAGCGAAAATATTACTTAAACGTCAAAAAATCGATACGGCACAGTTAACACTTCAGTCAGCTTACGATGAAATGTGTGGGTTACCTGCGTCTGCGATTACTAATCAGACTATCTACTTTTAATTGAAAGTTTATGAAAATACATAAGTACCTGACCTTGTTCAACCAAGCCATTTCTCTAGGTCAGAAACAAAGTGATGGTAAATATAAACTCAATGAAGTTGAGGCTTGGCATGATCATGATGGTTATACCTGTTATCTCGGCTACAAAGACTTGGTTATGACTATATACTTCCACAATAAGTACGCTTACGACTATGAAGACCCAAATACTTTGACCTCTTTCGAGTTATTAGTAGAGCGCTTTAGCTTTCAATCTACCTTAAATGCGGTTTAACAATGGCCATTTTGGAGTGTTTTTGATACTGATTTCAAACAGTGGTATTGCCGACGACTTGAATAAAAATGACAACACCGTAATTCAAGAGCGTATAGAGCTTAACGGAGTTGACTGGCAAGTAATAAACGACGGTGTTATGGGCGGGCTATCATTAGGAAGCACAAAGTTTCTCGATTCCACCATTGTATTTTCTGGTGATATATCGATAGAAAATAACGGCGGATTTAGCAGTGTTTATCGTCCCGTATTGGGTTTGTCGACACAGTTTGATTCGATTGGTTTACAAGTGCTAGGTGACGGAAACCTTTATCAAGTGCGTATTCGTTCTCAAATTGAGGGTTATAGTCTAACGTACAAAGTAGATTTTTATGCCAGTAAAAATATTGAGCAATATTTGACTTTTAAGTTGTCAGATTTTCAAGCTTCTTTTAGAGGACGGCTTATACCTGGAGCACCTGAGTTAAAACCAGAAAACATCACTCATGTTGGATTTTTAGTCACTAGTAAACAACCTACTTCCTTTGCTTTAACGGTTAAGGGAATTACCTTTTATTTAAGTAGCTCTTTAAATGAATAAAATCAGCCCCAAAACCTTATTACATAGTAAGTGGACCAAGCTTGCAGTGTTAAATAAAGAAAAACACTTCGTTGTCACCCACATTGAGTTTGATGAAGATAATCGAGTTATTGAGTGTGAAGTTCAAGCAGTAATGACAAAAAAAACTTACCCTATAAATTGGCGTGAATTAAAAGACAGTCAGCAGTGGAAGTTAGGCTGGAAATAACAAAGCAATGACGACTGACAGATCACTACCAAGGTATCGGTTTTCCTTGCCAATCTATATAACTGAGCTCACCATTTATTGACATTTTTTCTGTAAAATTAATTAGCTGACTCGCAACAAACTCACTAGTAAATAATTTTCCTTCGGGAACATTCCGCTGGAAAGGTTTCGATAATGGGCTATCTGTTGTTCCTGGATGAAAGGAAACTAACTTAATATTTTTTGCACGTCTGTTAAGCTCAACGGTCGCAGATTTTAATAACATATTTAACGCTGCTTTTGATGCCCTATAGCTATACCAACCGCCCAACTTATTATCGGTAATGCTAGCGACACGCGCGGTAAAAAATATAATTTTACATGTCGCTTTTCCACCAAGTATCAATACTAAATATTTTAACCACAACATAGGGGTAATAGTGTTTGCAGCAACTATTTCATTAAAAGTATTCGCATTGAAGTCTTCAAGTCGCTTTTCAGGTTGGCATGTTTGATTATGTAAAACACCATGGCAAATAAACACTCTAGTGATCTGTTTGTTAGTAGATACACTATCGATGCTTTTTATTGCTTCACTTATTTCTGCTTCTAGGTAACTATCAACCTCAATAGTGGTAATGTTGGCAAACATCGGTTGATTATAGAAAGAGGTATCTCGACTAATGACGATGAGGTGAGATGCTTCTTCGTTAACAATTTGCTGTGCTATTGCTTTTGCTATCTCGCTATTAGCGCCGATGATTAGCGTTGTTATATTTTTCATAACATGACCTTTTATCACAGGTGTTTTTGCCCAATTGGAAATTGCGGTACAAGAATTGTGAAATTGGCTTTCTATATTTCGCTACGACTAAGTAGCATATATGTGCTATTTGTTTGAAAATGGGCATCGCTAAAGGGGCTACGTAAACCCCTTTTCCAACTAATGTCCACGCGCGATGAGTAACATTTAAACCGAGTAATACTTCGCCGTTGTAATAGCCATGTAAAATCCGCATTGCTTTATCGACATCAATGCCTGGGTAATGAAATTGAAAATCAGCTTGATGTATATTTACAAGTTCAATGGCATTGTTATGGTCATATTGTTTTAACTTATCCATTTCTAATGTACATAATGGGCAACTACCGTCAAAAAAGATGGTAAGAATAGTTCTTTCTTTCGTCACTTGCATAACTATAAATCGCTCAATTCATTTTGTCCGTTAACAGGAATTCGCTGAACGGAACGTTCGGGTTTAGCGTAGCTGAGGCGCGACAGTCGTCGACTGACATGGTAACTGTCAAGACCTGAGATTGAGACGGTGTTTAATGACTCTATGTCAATGTAACCATCTGGTTTTATCGCCATATTTTGACAAAAAACATCTGTTACTTCTCCAATGACTAACAACGTATTATTTAATTCTATCGGGATGATTTCTTTTAACGTCAACGCGTATTGAAGCTGACTTTCATTAACAAATGGTGCGTCAATACCTTCGTAATATCTTGATGACAAACCACATAAGTCAAACTCACTTTCTTGAGCTACATAACGTGCAGATGTTTGATGTGCTTTCAGCCAAAAACTTTCACTAACCTGATTGATAGTATATTGCTTAGTTTGCTTTATGTTTTCTAGCGTATGTCTTGCTACGTTATTAGGACGCATAACAAATCCAACTAATGCTGGTGACGCGCCTAAGTGAACAACTGAACTAAAAATAGCAACATTGGTCTGTCCGTCTGCGTTACAGGTTGCAATAAGATTTGCACTCTTAAAACCCGACAAACTGTTAACAAGTTGTGCTCGGTATCTAGAAGGCATATTGATTATTTGAACTTGGTTAAAATGTTGCAAATGTTGATTATCGTGAGCTAAGTGATATTACTGATTTAATACGAAAAAATTAATGAGAGAGATCAGTTATCAACATCTATATTCAGTCATCGCCATCGAAAAGATTTCAATTAAGCTAAATTATAATCGTACTTATCATTGATGGCCTTCCGCTGCACTAGTGCCTGTTTAGCCTATAAATTAACGATATAAAAACATCCTAAATGTTTTCTTTGCCCGTGTGAAAATCACAAATGCACTAAAATAGATTGCTGATCTTTTTTGGTCATGGTTTTTACCACAAGCAGAAAAGAGTTATCGATCATTCGTTCTATTTCACCTTGAGGAATTGAACCATCGAGTATTATCGTGTTCCATTGTGCACGATTCATATGGTATCCAGGAATTACTGATGAAAATATATCTCGCAGCATAACAGCCTCTTCAGGATCACATTTTAAATTCATGCAGTAAAAGCCTGCCATTTTACCATCAGTGCCTTTTTCGTTTCCTTTACCCAATGACAGCGTTGCAAACATTTTTTTCTTTACTTTGAATACCTTAACTTCAGGTCCAAAAGGATAATCAAGCCAGCTTTCCGGTTTTGATAATAAATAACTTTCCGCGACAACTTCACTCATCACTAATTCCTAATTACTCGTCAATGCAGACAAAATATATTGCTCGAAAATTTCATCTGTTTGATGGAAGACACTACCAGATTTAAAACTGTAATTGCTGGTAGTAAATGTCACGACCGCATCAAGTTCAGGAAGAAAAATGATTTTTTGTTCTCCGTCACCTAACGCCATATAGCCCAAATACTCCTGATTATTCACTAAAAATATCTTTTGATACCACAAATAACCATAGTGAAAGTTGTTTTCTATTTGAAAGCGCGGTGCTATTGATTTTCTTATCCATTCTGCACTTAATACTTGTTGTCCTTGCCACTGTCCTTCATTTAAAAATAATTGGCCAATTTTAGCCATAGCTCGTGGTGGCATATCTAAAGCTAGTGCTTCTCCTGCTGGCGAGTGAGACCAAGTGTAATTATTAATCCCTAATGGGGAAAATAAGAACTGCTCACCAAACTCATCAATAGGCATATCGGTTTCTCGCGCTATTATTTGGTGCAGAATAATTGGAATTCCAGTGAAATAACGGAACTGAGAACCAGGCGTAAATGCTAGCTCAGCTTGAAGTGTGTATAATGCCCAATTATCTGCTGTGTTAAGTTCGCCACCATCACAACTTGCCGCTTCATGCGTACCTTCATAACAATCAAAGCCAGCACTCATTGTTAACAAATGTTCAATGGTAATTTGTGACTTTTCTCCAGACCAATCAACCCGAGTATAATTTGGAAAGTATTGTTCAATAGGTTGTGCTAAGTCCGATATATAGCCATGTTCTATAGCAAGCCCAGCTAAAATTGATCCTATGCTTTTTGAAGCCGACTGTAATTGGTGTCTTGTCGATACCGAAAATCCATTAAAATACTCTTCAAAAACTAACTTGCCGCCTTTAGCTACAACTACGCTATTAATGTTTACGTAACGCCCCAAACGAATTTCATTAACTATGTTTTCAAATGGCGTAACAGGTAAACTAACATCTGACAAGTGAGCAACATCCCAACCATCATTCCGTGTTTCTGGCATTTGATAGCTGTACAATTCAGGAGCAGGAGAACAAGCGCATACAGTATTGCCATCGCCTCCAGAGCCACAGCTATACATTAATATCGCAAGAGCAAACGCTATAATTTTCTGAAATGAGCGAGTAGTCACAAATATCCCTTTTTTATCTTTATCTTAGCGATTAAAAATGGCTTAAACTACTCACCAAATTTTGTCTATAAGGGTCATCATCACACAATAATAAGCAATTATAAAGTCACTCTATTTCCTTACATTCCACTAGTTACGTGTATTACGCTAGCTCTTTAATATTGTTCTTGTTCATTGAACATAAATAACTATTGGTATGCTTAGCTTTTCTAATAGCTGGTGTAGTGCTGACTTCTAAGAAGTTGATACATTTGCACCACTGATTTACCGCAGAATGATTTAATAAAACATTAACCATTGCCCATTGATTAATTCATCTTATAAAAGTTACGTAGATATTTCATCGAACAAGCTTTACTACACACAGTTACATTTCGACAACTCTACGACATCAATCGTACACATTAACCTGTTACAACTAAGGCAAGCAAATTGGAATTGCTTTAGTCGAGCCAGACGTTTTCTCCAGCTCCTTGCCTTCACCGAGACATGATTTGCAGAGATGGCCACTACCGTATGTTAGGAAATTTTTATTTAAGGAGATGAAAATGAACTTAATAAAGCTGGTAAGTTTTTCTGCAGGGCTCATATTTGCTTCAACAAGTATGGCTCAACAATATCAATTTGTTGCGATGGATAATTCACTGGAAACCAAGCTCTGCGTTAAAGCAGGTAATGACGATGCAAAGGGTGTAAAACGTGTAATACGACAACTTGGTGTAAAAGAACGCCGACAACATATCAATAATATTGCCTGCAATGATATGTCAGCAGCTAAATTTGCCTTTAAATATCAAGCAACAAACACGTTTGAGTACTTAAACCGGTTAAGTTACGGCGTTAATAAAGTAAACCCATCAGTAACGATAAAAGATGTTGCAAATAAAACTGCTAAACCAAAAGTGATCTATGTTTCTACTGCGAATTAACTAACGACACCCAAATATTAGCAAACTAGTTTCATCGCTAAGAAAGGAGCACAGGCTCCTTTCTTTTTCGCTAATTGTTATAGATGACGTTATGCTTTATCTATCAACCTTTGTTTAGATTTTTGCTATGCGCTCATTGCTGTCCATTCTACTGTTATGCGGTTTGCTTTCTTGCGTCCTATCGCCAAATCAACAACATTTGCCAATTGCCTCGACAATTGCACTTAAAAGCTTCAAAGCAATAAATATCGATAATTACCCAAATAACATGGCCAATGCGCATATCAATGAATCACTTCTGGCCCAATTACGTTTATTGGAGGCTAGGAATATATCAATAATGCAAAGCCGCACCAGTGACCAAACGCTCGTGGTAGAAATTATCAACAATGATTTATTAGATGACGCCATGGCAGCAATCTATTACCAATTTCATCTCGCTAAAAGTAGTAATAATCTATGGCAAATAACAAAAGGCCTTCAAGCACTTCAATGTCGGCGAACGAATAATATGGAATTCGCGAACAACATCTGTCCATAATATTGAACGAAAAAATGTCCTTATCTCCCCGTATATTTGTAAAATATTTGTTAATATAAAAGAAAACGACGGACTCTATCCATGCAGCACTTTATTGTCGAATTTAAACAAGCAATAAATAAAGACTTTTGCCAATACCTAATTGATAAATTTGAACAAGATAAACGCGCAACACAAGGTCGAATAGGTTCAGGCGTAGACACAACTAAAAAAAACAGCCTTGATTTACATATTTCCCAATTGAGTGAGTGGCAAGAAGATGTCGAAAAAGTTAACCAAATACTGTTACAAGCGCTCACACAATACATTAAGGCTTATCCTCACTTATTAGTGGGCGCACTTGCTCCACAATTTGCCGATAAAAGCTCTGGTGAGCTTCGTAGTTTAACAGCCCAAGACGTTACAACACTTTTAGAGCCACAATTAGCCAATATAATTCAGTCAATATTTAGCTTTGATGCGATTAACCTTCAAAAATATCAACAAGGTGAAGGTAACTTCGGTCATTGGCATTCTGAACATTACCCGCATCCTAGCGATCCAGAACAAAAAAGCCTGCACCGCGTGCTTTTATGGCTAATTTACCTAAACGATGTCGAAGAGGGTGGGCAGACAGAATTTCTATATCAACAAGCAAGTATTCAACCAACCACAGGCAGTATAGTGCTATCACCTTGTGGCTTTACACACACTCATCGTGGCACTACGCCAATATCAAATGATAAATATGTATTAGCTTCTTGGATTAGCTATAAGCCGGCATCAGAGCTATATAAATAAAAACTAGAATGCTAATAGCATGAAAATAAAAAATCCGGCGCTAGGCCGGATTTTTTCATTCTAATATGTATTAAAAGTTAACAGTTACTGTCGTTGTACAAGTACTTGTCCCTGCATCACAGATTTGATAATCATAACTTCCACCACCTTTACGGTTTAAGTTATCTGTATAGCTACCATTATTTGATGTGGTAGCAATAACGCTACCATCACGATAAACATCTACATTAGCTGCACTTGAACCAGCCCACGTTAAATCTACACGTTGTGAACCTTTCACTTTGTAGCCATTAGCAGATAAGGTGAAATCGCCACCTGGTTCACCACCACCATTATCACCACCAGCACAACCATTAGCAGTTAGGTAATCTGATGCAGCTTTGGCCTTAACAATACCGTGTCCAAAGTTAACATCATGACCTGCAGCACCACTATCTTGTGCTGTTGCTTTTAATGCTGAGCGAATTTCTTCACCAGTACATGAAGGGAAATTTGACCATACTAATGCCGCAACACCCGAAACAGCAGGAGTTGCCATTGAAGTACCACTCATATAGCCATAGTCGCTTGTTGAAATATCAACTGAAGCTGTTGACGCTGAAGTGATTGCCGCGCGATCTTCAAATGCTGCACCAACAGCAGGAATTGTTGTGGCATTAGTATCACCTAACGTGCCGTATAACATGCCCGCTTCATTGTTAATGATAACCGCTGCAATACCATTTGAGTCTTCACAGTTTTTCACTTTATCGTGGAATGAAATATTACCGCGGTCGATAATACATACTTTGCCGGCCGCATTTGCATCAATCGCTTCAGCAGTTCCCATGAAATAAGTGCTACCACTTTCGCTACCACTGTTTTCCATAGCAGAAGACGCATATGCTACGCTGTCTGCAGATAATGAAGAAGATGTAGCCATATCTGCTGGGTAAGTAGATAAGGTATCAACACCACCAGCAGTAACTTCTACACAAATAGTTTCGTCAGTACGCTGTTTTTTGCCACGACCCGTTGTACAACTTGGGTATTGAGAAAAGTCTGCAATATTATTATCAGCGTCATTTGCACCGACCATAACCACTGAAGAGTAACCGGCAGGATATGAGCGAACGTTGTTGCCATCATTACCTGCTGCTGCTACTACTAGGCCGCCATTAGCAACGAAATCATTAAATGCATTTTCTTCAGTAGAGTTTGCACCACCGCCACCTAAGCTCATGCTAATAATGTTAGAGCCAGCGTCAGCACATAAATTAGCTGCATGTGCTAAATCAGAAGAATAGCCCCAGCCTTCCGCATTGAACACCTTGATGATATGCATATCGACACCTGGTGCCATACCAACAACACCCATGTTGTTATCAGCTGCACCTATCGTACCTGCTACGTGTGTTCCGTGAGGGCCACCGTGATCATTCCAGTTACCAGTACCAGAATCATTATCACCTGTAATACGGTTCCAGATGAAATCTTGGTTGGTGTGATCTAAGCCTGAATCGATAACACATACTTTCATGCCAGCGCTAGCATCAAAAGAGACTTGGTCTGCTTGTGATTGATATACTGCATAAGGCGTTAATTGTTCAGTTGCAGGGTTACCAACATCATCGTTGAATTGAGCTAATAACTTACGAGGCTGATCTACTTCAATTAACTTTATATGTGGGTTGTTTAATAAGCCTTTAATTGATGAAAGATCTTTACTGTCGAATGTCGCGGCAACAAAACCATTTGAATCAATATTTACTTGGCCACCGGTTTTATTAACTAATGCTTTGATAATGCCCTTTTTGTCATTATCAACTTGAACGATAACTCTTTCCGCTAGTGCTTGTGTTGAAAGTGCGCTCAATACTGAAAACGCTACAATAGATAATTTTTTCATAGGTACTACTCTCTGATTTCAATCTTAAGTAAGCTTATGTTTGCTCGCTTATTAAGAATTTATAATTATAATTTTAGACAACTTTGGGATAGCTGCTTAAATCAGCATAGAGTATTTATTAATCATTTTCTAATACAATATTTACATTTTATTTACATTGATAAAGATCAAATCACTAATTATTTAAATTTCAATTAGTTATAAAATGGTCTGAGCAGTATTATGAGAACTAAGTTAAGAATCAATATTGGAAATTTTTAAAATGCGCATAGTCAGTACCCTTATTTATGGCTGTTTCTTTATCGTAAGCTTTAATTCATTTGCCCTAGGCAAACTAGGTCACCAGATAGTTTGTGATATTGCTTTCCAGCAATTAACTTTACCTACACAACATAAAGTTGATGTCCTGCTCGGCGGCTTAACAAAAGAAACGCGAATACGCATCAATCAATATAATTATGCAGATACAAGCTCTAAAATCACATTGGGTAAAGCCTGTACTTGGCCTGATGCAGTAAAAAATGAGCCACAATTTAAATCTCTAAAACCTTGGCACTACGTTAATGTTAATCGAACTCAAAAAAAAGTCACTGCATCAAGTTGTCAAAAGGACTGTATTACTCAAGCAATCCCTTTCCATGAAAACATATTGGCAACTAGCCAACAGCCCAATGAAAAAGTAAAAGCTTTAATGTTTCTAGGTCATTGGCTAGGTGATATTCATCAACCCATGCATGTCAGCTTTGCTAGTGATTTTGGCGGTAATAAAACACAAGTCATTGGCAAAGACATTAGATGTAAGTCAATGCATTGGCTGTGGGATGAATGTTTACTCTCTAATCAGACCTCAAAGAAAAAGCTGGATGGACAAAAACAAGTACTCATTGGGAAACTTTCTCAAATTAGCGAAGAAAACAAATCACGATGGCAGAACACCAGCGTATTTGATTGGGCCAACGAGTCTCTCGAAATTGCCCGAAAAGCGACTACAAAGTATTGTCACCAACATAAAAACGAATGCCAAATTATTAAGCAACAACCAATTGTCATTGATCAGGCATATTTGGCCAAGCATGGAGAGTTGATTAATCAACGTGTACAGCAGGCGGCTATTCGTTTAGCGCATCGTTTAGAGACATTACTTTAACTTTCTGCAGGCAACTTATTTTTGGCGGCAATCCATTGCGACATGTATTGCGTGCTTTTATGGGAATGATGATTCAACATTAAGCCAACAAAATTCTGCAATCTATGTTGCGTTGAGTTTACTTCGATTTCTTGTAACTGCTCGGCAAAGCTCGATTCAAACGCGACTTTATTAAATAACTGCTGACGGTTAGTCACCGCTTGCTTACTTGCTTGTTCCCACAAGTTTTGATCTTGGTAATGCGCTATAGCTTGCGCCGAAAAAGTATCGACAGAGTTGGCAATTGCTCCTGGCCAGCCGTGCTCGGTTGTCATACCTTCAGCACCAATATCTGTTGTGATTGACGGCGTCGCACATAACATGGCGTCACTGAGCTTGCCTTTTATACCGGCACCGAAACGTAATGGCGCTAGACACACCCGAGCACTTTCCATCACTGCTAAGGCATCTTCTGCCCAACCCTTAACTAAAAATCCTGATTTTTGGCAATGCAAATCCGTTGCTTTTTTCGGTGGGTATGCACCATAAATATGTAGCTCAGCTGCAGGTAGCTGTTTACGAATTTCCGGCCAAATTTGCTGCCTTAACCACAGCACGGAGTCCCAATTGGGCGCATGCCTGAAATTACCTATCGAAATAAAATGATGCCGTTCTTCAAAACCTTTTGAACGACGAACAAGCATTTCTTGATCATAGATAAAAGGTAGGTAACACAATAAATTGGTCGGAACTTGATAGTGAGAAACTAATAAATCCACTTCCGCAGGCGAAATCATAATAGTTAAATCACACCTAAAAATTGCGGCGACTTCTCGTATGGCCAGTTCGGTATTTAGATCTGTATTGTCTAGACATTTTTCACGTTTAAACGCTTGATGTCGTGCATTCCTCAAACTTTGTAAGTCTTCAGTATCTAATATACGAAGCGCGTTAGGACAATATTTTGCGACGCGCCAACCAAATTGCTCTTCCATCATATAGCGATCGTACATAACCGCATCCGGTTGCAGCGAACTTATGAAATCATCAAAGCTATCACAGTTTAATTTAATGTCCGCACTTACGACTCCCAATTCAGCCAAATCCACCATATGCTCCGTCTCTTGTGCAGGGCTTGCAAAAGTAACGTCATAATTTAATGACTGAAAAAGCTGAATGAGTTGCAACATTCGACTGCCAGCTGCAGATGAGTTTGGCTCTGGCCAAACCCAACCAATAATTAGCAAAGATTTCATATACACGACTAGAGAACTTTAAGTAGCGCTATTGTATGCGAAAAGGTAGAAAGACAAAAATTTACCAATAAAAAAGCCAGCAAATGTGCTGGCTTTCTAAAATAACATTTTTATTTACTGTGCTGAATCTGCAGCTTGTGCACCTACTTCAGGTGCTGGCTCCGGCTTTTGAATTTCTAATAATTCAATTTCGAAGTTAAGCACTGAGTTACCAGGAATACGAGGAGGATTACCCATTGGGCCGTATGCTAAGTCTGAAGGAATAGTAAACTTGAACTTTGACCCTACTGACATTAATTGAACGCCTTCAGTCCAACCACGGATAACACGGTTTAATGGGAATACCGCAGGCTGACCGCGTTCTACAGAGCTGTCAAACGTCTCGCCATTGATAAATGTACCAGTGTAGTGAACTTTAACCGTATCTGTTGCTGCCGGCTTTTCACCTTCAGCTGCAGTAAGTACTTGATACTGAATACCTGATTCAGTCGTCATCACGCCTTCTTTCTTAGCGTTTTCATCTAAATACTTTTGACCTTCAGCTAATGCAGCTTCAGATTGCTTAGCCGCTAGTTCTTGCTGCTTAGTCTTCATTTGCTGATCTAACGCCATCAACAAGGTTTTAACTTCTTCTTGAGGAATTTGAGACTGACCATCTAAACTTTCAGTAAAGCCCTTAATAATAAGTGCTTTATCTAAATTAAGGCCTAATTTAGTGTGTTCTTCTAAATTACGCTCCATATACATACCAATTGATGCACCTAGACCGTAAGCTTGCTTTTCTATTTCAGTTTCTAATACTGCAGTTTTTACCGCTGCTGTTTCTTCTTGTTTGGCTTCTTGTTGGCAGCCAAAAACAGAAACAAGTGCAATTGCAACCAAGGTTGGTTTAAACAATTTCATTAAGTTCTCCATAAGTTGAACGAATAAGTGAATATCGAGAGGAACCGCGATTTTTATTATTGTTGTTCAATAGCGTAAAAAAACACTTATACTAACCACTATTGTCATGAGAAAAAAGTATTAAATGTTGATGTTTAGTAATCGCTTGTTTTCCTTTTGTAAATTAATGATTTTAATCGCTCTAGTTACAGGTTGTCAGCCAGCAGATACCCAACCAATAGAGCGTTGGCGCCATGCTGCCGAAGGTGCATATGCCGCCGACATCTCTAATGACGGTACCGTCAGCGCGGTATCGTCTATTCATCACGGTATTAGTGTTTGGGATTTAGAAAAAAACGCCCTTAAATACACTTGGTCACAGCAGCAAGATAGCGCGGACAACTTAGTACTTGCTGTCGATATCGCTAACAATAACTCTCATGTACTGACCGCAAACAAAGAAAGCTTTTCACTTTGGAACGTCAATACAGGCGAATCTGAAGGGTATTGGAAAGTTAGAGAGTCTACCATTCGCGACATAGCGACTTCTAATAATGGCGATCACCTCCTTATTGGCAAAACTAACGGCACCGTGGTACATGTCACTATGGCTTCTGGCCGTCGATTAGAATTCTTAGGTCATAGCGAAAAAATCAATACTGTCGATATGTTACCTAATGGCCGAGTTGCTATCTCGGGGGGTAATGATTTTGTCGCCTATGTTTGGGACACCCAATCAGGGCAAGTTATCTATCAATTCAACCACCCTAGTCGTGTGACCAAAGTCGCACTAGATCCTCAAGGCAGGTACGCATTTACCGCTGACAGCAAAAAAGATGCGCATATATGGAATTTACGTACTGGCAAGTTGGTTAACAGCCTTAAATATACCAATCGTCAAGAAGTATTCAGCTCAGTGCGCTTTTCGCCTGATGGTAGTCAACTGCTAACTGGAGCTCCTACTCGTAAGGTAAGTTTATGGAATATTGGCACAGGGCAACGCCTTAAAAGCTGGCGAGTTACGCCAAGAGAAGACATTCGTCCGGCCGGAGCCGTTGTTTACAGCGCAGCTTTTCGCGATAATAAGCACTTTATCACTGAAAGCTCATCTGGATTTGCCGAATTATGGCCACTACCCCAATAGAAATTGCGCAATTAGAACAGCGTATCGAAACATTAGAAGCAAAAAATGCTTTTCAAGAAGATGTTATCGAGCAACTCAATAAAGAAATTGCCATTCATCAGGCAAGTATTGCCGAGCTAAAAGAAAACATGCAGTTTATTGCCAAACGCGTAAAAGACATGGCGCCGACAAATTTAGTAAAAGCGGAAGATGAGCCGCCTCCGCCGCATTATTAACTAAAGCGGCGAAGCAGAACCGCTTACTCTTGTTTGAAGATACCAATAACCTGCTCAGTGGGACGAACTTCTTTTTCAACATGCGTTTCAGGTTGGGTCATTTGTTCACCACAGCTAACACAAGTGACCTTTTCTACACCGTTTTCTTTAGTTAACGCCATCGTGTCCATTGCTTTACATTTAGGACAAACAGCGCCGGCAATAAATCGTTTCTTCACATTTTATCTCAATCGTTGATTTCTCCGTTATTTTAACTTGAAACATCGATGCGGTAAAAGCGACAATAACGTTAATGATACTCCTGAGGATATATTCTTGATTACCGCCCAAGGTTTGCACGTTTTTCGAGGTGCAAAAGCGCTTATTACTGATGCTACATTTACCATTCACGCAAGCCATAAAGTTGGACTTGTTGGAGCCAATGGATGTGGGAAGTCATCACTATTCTCAGTATTTCTAACGCAATTACAGCCTGACAAAGGCGAGCTCAAGTTGCCTAGTGGCTGGACAATTGCCACTGTTAAACAAGAGACACCCGCATTAGACTGTAGTGCATTAGATTATGTTATCGATGGCGATACAGAATACCGTGCTATTGAAAAACAATTAGATGAAGCACGAGAAAATGGCAATGGCAACCTGGAAGCGACATTACTCAACCAATTAGACACTATCAATGGTTATAGTTTACCTGCTAGAGCTGGTGAACTTCTGCACGGTTTAGGGTTTAGTCAGCAAGAACTAAGCAACCCAGTCAAAAGCTTTTCTGGTGGTTGGCGCATGCGATTGAACTTAGCGCAAGCATTGATAAGCCGTGCCGATTTAATGCTACTCGATGAACCCACCAACCATTTAGATTTAGATGCAGTAATTTGGTTGCAACGCTGGCTTAAACGATACGACGGCACCTTAGTGCTTATTTCGCATGATCGCGACTTTTTAGACGATGTTGTTGGACAAATTCTTCATATTGAGCACCAAAAAGCAAAGCTCTATTCAGGAAACTACTCTGCATTTGAGCGTCAACGCGCCGAGCATTTAGCGCAGCAGGATGCGGCCTACCAAAAACAACAAAGAGAAATCTCACACTTAACAAAGTTCGTCGATCGTTTTAGAGCCAAAGCAAGTAAGGCAAAACAAGCACAAAGTCGATTAAAGCGACTACAAAAACTGCCCGATTTGGCACCAGCACATGTTGATAGTCAATTTACCTTTAACTTCGCAAAACCAGATCATCTACCCTACCCTCTTCTATCGCTAACCGATAGCAACTGTGGTTATGGTGATGTCATCATTTTAAATGACATAAATATTACCTTAGTCCCAGGTTCTCGAATTGGCTTACTCGGCAGAAATGGCGCAGGTAAATCGACCTTAATCAAATCACTGGCTGGCGAAATCGAATTGCTTAAAGGCCAACGTTTTTGTGCTCAAGAGCTTAATATTGGTTACTTCTCTCAACATCAATTGGAACAATTACATGCAAACTCTACAGCGGTAGAGCATATTTTGCGCGCCAAACCAGACTTTGGTGAATTAGATGCGCGTAGCCACTTAGGTAGTTTCGGTTTTAGCGGAGACCAAGCACTGGCATTAGCAAGTACCATGTCGGGTGGCGAAAAGGCTCGCTTAGTGTTAGCGCTTATTGTGCTTGAAAAACCACAGTTACTGCTACTTGATGAGCCCACCAACCATTTAGACCTCGAAATGCGGCAAGCGTTAGTAATGGCACTTCAAGACTTTGAAGGTGCTATTATCTTGATTGCGCATGATCGCTACTTACTTGAATCTTGTGTCGATGAATTTTGGTTAGTAGGCCAAGGTAAAGCGAGTGAATTTAGTGGCGATATTGACGACTACCAGCAATGGCTAAATGACGATAAAAAAGCAAGTACAGCCAAAGCTAATGAGCAAAAGTCGCCGACCACCAATATTGATAAAAAACAGCAACGCCAGCAGCAAGCAGAGCTTAGAAAAAAAGCCGCACCACTAAAAAAACTGGTGGATAAAATCAACCAGAAAATGGAAAAGTGGCAAGAAGAACTCGAAGAAATTGAAGCTATTCTTGCCGACGGAGGTATATACCAATCTGATGACAAAGAAAAACTGCAATCACTACTCAAACAACAAGCCAAACTAGCGGATGATATTGCTGAAGCCGAAATGGAATGGCTTGATTTGGAAGAAAAAATTGACGAGATACTCAATCCTTCTTAAAGTAGCTTTCGATAAACAGATGATCTTAAACGGGAATTATTCATATGCTTTGCTACACTAACGATAATAGCTTCATGGCAAACCAAGAGGGTTAATGATGAAAAGAACTACCATCGCCGCTGTGGCAATTGCACTATCTTCAATGACATTTATTGGCGCAGCTGCCGACTTAAAAGCCGGTATTTTCGAACTTAATCGCGGCCAATTTAAAACTGCCTTAGCAGAATTTACTCCACTGTTAGAAGAAGGTTACGCTCCTGCGCAATACCAAGTAGCTTTAATGCATAAAAATGGTTGGGGAATGCGAAAAAATAAGCAAAAGGCATTTGAATTATTTTCAAAAGCAGCTGAACAAAACTACCCAGACGCGCAATTTGAATTAGCACTAATGTACACAGAAGGCGACCCAGTTGAAAAAAATAGTAAAACCGCTTTTGAGTTAACCCAAAAAGCCGCTGATAAAGGCCTAGCTAGCGCACAGTTTAATTTAGGTGTGATGTACGCCCAAGGCACAGGTACTTATAGAGACTATGCAAAAGCTGCGAAGAGCTATGAAAAAGCCGCAAGGCAGAATTATGCATTAGCGCAATTTAACCTAGCCTTATTGCACTTTGAAGGCAAAGGTGTAGATAAAAGTACAAAACAATCATATATTTGGAATACCATTGCTTCTTTTAATGGCTATGAGCCCGCTGAAAAAAGCCGTATTTTGGATGAGCGAAAGCTATCTGTTAAAGATATTCAGGACGGCAGAGAACAAGCAGAAAGGCTTTATCAAAACCTATTAGCACAAGCTGAATTAAGAGCAAAAAGCGCAAATAATTAACGAGAAAAGTTTGCTGGCTTGATCTAAATCACAATTCAATTTCGCTCCTTATTTACAATACTAACAAGTTACAAAATAAGGAGCGTGTCATGGACATTCTACAATCATTTTTCAACGACCCTGTGTTTTGGTTTTCATTCGGCGGGCTAGCAATTGTTTTAGGTATTTGTGGTTTTTATATTTACTTCTTTATGAAGAATATTGCTGAAAATAACTAGTTTATACAATGTAATAGGTAATAGTGCAGTGTTAACTATGAGCTATTGATTATTTTATAGACAATTCCTGCGTCAAATTTGCTATACTCAAAATTGATGCGGAAATTGGAGTTAGTCATCATGGCGTTATCTATAAATCAACAATCACCGACGCTCAGCGTGATTGAACGCTTGCGCAAAGAGCAAGAAGAGAAGCAAGAACAGCTTGCTAGCGCTAAACGTATTAATAGCGCAGCAGATGATCCTGCTGGCTTACAAATTGCCAATCGCCTTTCGTCACAAATTAATGGCGATACTCAGCTGAGTATAAATGCTCAAGATCAGATCAATCTAAATAATATTCAAGAAGCTAGCTTTTCCGCGATTAATGATAGCTTACAAAGAGCCGGTGAACTGTCCGTGCAATCAGGCAGCCCATTAAATGATCCAACGGCTATTCAAGGCGAATTGGACCAAATTGCTGAGCAAGTCAATACCATTGCCGGTGAAGTATTGGGTGATCCTAACTTTCTTTCAGGTCTAGATGCTACAGACCCTGCTGCAACGCAAGCAGCTTTAGAAACTGCTTATGACGCAATAAGCCAACAGACTTCAGCTTTAGGTGCACAAAGCAATGGTTTAACAAGCCAAGTATCAACTTATGAAACATCGGTAGTCAATGTCAGTGCAGCTCGTTCACGTATACAAGACACCGACTTTGCAAAGACAACCGCTGAACAAGAACAAGTAAATACCTTATTACAAACTGCCATAATTAATAAAAAAGATGAAGAAGCACGCAAAGGTCTTTTGATTAATCAGCTAGTTTAATCACTCATCTTAGGTATAATCAGACGCTCACCTATGTGGGCGTTTTTTGTGTCAGAAATTCAATGATTATCGATAGTACTTTCAAACCTGCTTGGTGGCTGCGTAACGCCCACTTGCAAACAATTTTGGCTAAGAGCTTTAAGAAAAACCAACAGCTTTCTTTGCATCAAACAACGCTTGAAACACCTGATGATGATTTTTTAGATTTAGTTTGGACAGAGCTCCCAGAATCGAGCAACACGAAGCCCATTATAGTGATACTGCACGGACTAGAAGGTTCTGCAGAAAGTCATTATGCCAAGGGAATGCTTGCAGCTATCAAACAACAAGGATGGATTGGCCTGCTCATGCACTTTCGTGGCTGCAGTGGTAGACCAAATCGCAAGGCACAATCTTATCATTCAGGTGATACCAGAGATATAACATTTATCTCAGAATGGTTAGCTGGACTTTATCCTGATGCATCCAAAGCTGCGGTTGGCTTTTCGCTAGGTGGGAATGCGTTAACACGATACCTTGCACAAACGCCAAACAATCCTTTTCAAACAGCCTGTATTATCTGCGCGCCTTTAGACTTATCCAGTTGTAGTCAACGAATTAGTCAAGGCAGCTCTAAGATATATCAAAAATACCTTGTGGATATGTTAAAAACTTCTACCTTCGAAAAAATGGAACAGCAATTATTGCCCGATATCTGTCCAGATAAACTAGCTGCTGTCGATAAACTATGGGATTTTGATCAGATGGTCACTGCACCTATTAACGGCTTCACTGGCGCTGAGCATTATTATCAACAGGCAAGTGGCAAACCAGTAATGCACAAAATCAATCGACCTTGCCTGTTTATTCACGCAGCCGACGATCCATTTCTTTCCCATCAAGATATAGTCCCCAATAGTGACCTTCCTGAACACCTAACCTTTGAAATTAGTGAAAAAGGTGGGCATGTCGGGTTTGTTACTGGCAACAACCCATTGAAGCCGGTATTTTGGCTTGAACAACGTGTGCCACAGTACTTGAAACAATTTTTATGATTATTCCCTATCAAGATATTAGTCCAGATACACTGGATAACTTAATAAAAGAATTTGTCTTACGAGAAGGAACCGACTATGGCTTAGAAGATGTCGATATTGACCAGAAAATTAATGATGTAAAAGTACAACTTAAATTAGGTATTGTGATCATTGTTTTTTCAGAACTGCATGAAACCGTTAATATTTTACCTAAAGAGCAGTTTGAGCAAACCAGCGAAAATGAACCAAACTGGTAGCTAAAATTTTAATTACCAGACAAAGGGTTACATTAATGTCAGGTGCAAGTGGCGGTTTTCTAAGTTATTCGAGAACAATCCATATGTGCCAGTGTCCATTCCTACAAGTTTTACCTCCCTTGGAAGAAAGCAAGGCTGATTAAATTTAGCATTAATCTGTTTTACACCGCTACTTAATGGGATTTTTGTTAGGCTCCAGTGCAAGTTGAACATACCGTGCATAACACAATTTTTCATACCTAATAATTTAGCTGAAGCAGACGACAAATGGATCGGATTAAAGTCTCCTGATAGTTTGGCATAAGCTCTGGCTTTTTTTACATCCAGGTCAATTGAGTCAATTAACTCACCGCAAGCTGGATTATGCTCTCTTTTCTGACTGCTTCTAAACGATAGATCTTTATCTAATATTTCGTTCACACAAACCAAACATGCTTTATCACGCTGTATAAGATTTATTTCAATACGATATATAAGCCCTTTGTCAGTACGATTGCATGCTGTAAACGACAGAATCAAATCAAACGTATCTCGCCAATTCACACTCTCTAGTAACTGAAATTGGCTTGATAAATGAATTAACCCCATAAGCTTACTTGAGAAATGTGCTTGAGCTAAAAGCTGTCCTATATACCGGTAGCTTATATTGAATAAATAGCTTGGTGGAATTTGTTGGCAATCAAAAAACAATCTAAATGCCGCTCGTTGTTCTGCATTTGTCGATAAATAATTAATACGAATGGTACTTGGCTTAAACTGCTCAAATGGCACTGTTTTACGCGCAACTAACGCACGAATTAATTGCCAATTATTCATTGGTTGTTGCACAACTGTTTTCATTCTACCTCGCTAGTCGAAACTAAATGTTTTTAGGTTCACCATTTTTAATACAAGACATTAAGCGTAATACAGTCTTGAAATTCACTTTTCCTGCTCTAATCAATAGCGCCTTAATAAACGATTATTTCTCGCAACGTATTCCTGAAGACAAAACAGTTGCATTATCATTTGTCGTTAATTAAAAAAACCAGCGATTAGCTGGCTTCTTCTTACAAAATGCACCATTTAGTTATTTATCAACATAGGTCAAACTAAACGTCACTGGCACGGCATTACTAATACTTGGTAACTGGGCAATTTCTTGCAATTTCGCGACTCCAGCGGCTAAATCAAATTGTTTAGCATTGAGCAGTAACGGCTTAAACGAATTTACTAAAATTCTATTAGCAGCCAATTTAACTACCTGTACTTTCACATCGACTTTCTGTTGCTTACCATGTAAATCAATTACGCCTGATAATGGAATTACTTTTTGCTCACCAACTGCCATTGCCTTAATAAAGGCTAAATCCACATCAGCAGAAAATGTAGCTTTTGTAAATTCTGCAGTGTTAAATAGAAAGTCTCGCATGCGCTGATCGCGAATTTCAATGTTGGTATTCACACTAGCTAAGTCAATTGCTAGCGTTACGGTACCATTATCTCCGATCTCACCCATAAGCTTTTCAAAATGGTGAACTTCTGACACCTCACTTTTTTTAGTACTAATGAAATTAACGGTTGAATTGGTATTATCTAATTGCCAAGCACTAAAGGCAGGAAAGGCGATTAAACTAGAGAGAACTAATGCTTTAAATTTCATCATATCATCCTTGTTATTCATAAATAATTTAGGGATTAAAAATCCCGTTTTGCTCGGTGCGGTTTAATAATTTTCTGCCAAGGAAATTCCTTAGCGCCTAAGCTAACAAAGTCAGGGTTCATTAAGGTGCCGCGTTTATTATAGCTTAATGGGTTAAATTCACTATCCAATATGGTACCGCCCGCTTGCTCTAAAATACATTGGCTTGCACCAGTGTCCCACTCACCAGTCGGACCGATTCTTAAGTAGCAATCTGCTCCACCTTCGGCAATTAAGCAGTTTTTCAACGAGCAACTACCTAGTGCCACATAATCAAAATCATAATCAGTATTAAGGTATCGCCCCATTAAACTTAGCTCTTGGCGACGGCTAATCGCCACCTTAACCCTTCTATCTGGAGTGTAAGGTTCAACATGTATTTGCTTACTACTGATACCGTTGTCTTTAAAAGCGCCAGAACCGGTTTGTCCAAAATACGTTAGGTGGTGTTCTGGCGCATGAATAACACCAATAGTCGGCCAACCATTCTCCACCAAGGCAATATTAACCGCAAAGTCGCCGCTGCCAATAATGAATTCACCTGTACCATCTATAGGGTCAAGCAACCAATAGCGCTGCCACTTACCTCGCTCATTTAACGGAAGCGGCCCCACTTCCTCAGAAATAATAGGAATATCTGGAGTTAGTGTTTTTAGTTGTTCCATTATTGTGGCATTGGCAGCGAGATCGGCGCTCGTTACCGGACTGTCGTCTTCTTTAATTTCAGAAGTAAAATTGCGCTTTCGATAGAAACCTAATACTTCTTTTCCCGCAAGTTTTGCAGCATCTAAGGCAATGGATAATAGCTTGTCATCGGTCATTACTAAGCTCCTTATCTCGCACTAACATCAATGCAGCAATCGAGCGTGCTTCATTAAAATCTGGCTGAGTTAATAAAGATTGATAATCGGAAATAGCCCAAGGAACAACTTGTAGAGGCTCTGGTTCATCGCCTTCTAATTGAGAAGAATACAAGCCTTTCGCTAAATAAATTTTCATCTGAGCATTAAAAAATGCAGGTGCCATAGCAACATCATGCACATGAATAAGCTCTTGAGCTCCGTAACCAATTTCCTCTTGCAATTCTCGGTTAGCTGCCTCTTCACCTGTTTCTCCAGGATCGATTAACCCTTTAGGAAAACCAAGTTCATAACTGTGACTACCCGCACAATACTCTTTAACCAAAAGCATAGTGTCATCATCAAGCATTGGCACAATCATAACCGCACCACGACCAGCCCCTTGCATGCGCTCATATTCGCGTTTTTGGCCATTACTAAAAACCAAATCGATTTGCTCAATAGCAAATAATCGACTTTTAGCGACAGTGCGACGATCAGTAATTTCAGGTAAACGATTTTTATCGGTCATAAAGTTTCAGCGAGCAAAAATAAAAACTATTGGTGTAGCGAAGTTAAATCAAACGTTATAATGACATAATAATGTGTTTTCATGGAAAAAATCTATGCTGAATTGGGCAGAAATTTCGACCGTTTTACTCGATATGGATGGGACAATTCTCGATCTGCATTTTGACAATCAATTTTGGCTTCACCATTTACCGCAAAGATATGCAGAAACTAAAGCGATTTCGCTGATAGATGCGCAACATGAGCTGCTATCACATTACCAAAGAGTAGAAGGTACAATAGCTTGGTATTGCCTTGATTACTGGGCTGAACAAACGCAGCTGCCAATCACCGAATTAAAGCGTGAAATTCAACATTTAATACAATTGCGTGAAGATGCTGATGAATTTCTTCAGGCATTGCGCCAAAGCGGCAGAAAAATAGTGTTGGTGACTAATGCGCACCCTGATAGCTTGTCGTTAAAGATTGAACGAACCCAGCTCGATAAGTATTTTGATAAACTTTATTCTACCCACGAATTTGGAGTAACTAAAGAGTCGCAATCACTGTGGCAACAATTGCAACAAGCAGAAAATTTTGACAATGAACAAACGCTATTTGTTGACGATAGCTTAACTATACTCGACTCAGCCAAAACGTTCGGCATAAAACATTTATTGGCTGTCGCTAACCCAGACAGCAAACAAGAAGTCAAAGAAATTAATCATTACCCAGCAATTACCGATTACCGAGTAATGACCAAAGAAATACTAAATCATTCTAAAATTTAAGCGGGTATCGCCCCTGAGCATCGGCATTGCCAAGAAAAGGTAATGCTTGCTTTAATGCCGTAGGGAAGTCACTGCCTGGCTTTAAATACCCCTGCCCGCTAACCTTACCACCTAAGCTTAATAGCGCAGTATAAGTAAGACCTAATCTGTTTTTCGGATCAATTTCTAATGCTAGCATTTTGTTTTGACAGCGAATGCTTGCTTTTAGGTCACCAAACTCTATGTTTTGTTCTAATGCCATTACTGCAGAGCGCCGCCAATGAATAGTCCCTGATGCATGTATACACTCATTGGAAGTGATTGATAATTGCTTAATATCTAACACAACACCACCAAATGCCTCAACAGGAATAGGAAGTGGTATAAAAGGCACTATTTCTCCGGCAGCAATATTAATCGTTGTATCGCTAAGCATTAGTTCATTCGCAGTTAAAGTAACGTATGCCTTACCCTGAGGGCCTGACATTAACCTTTCACCAAACGTAATATCAGCACTCGGCGAAAGCAGTAATAACGACCAAGGATTTACACTAGCTGTTATATTTTGAACATCGAATTGATTGAAGCTTAAACTGCTAACTTCGCTTTGCCATACGCTTCCCTTAACTTCACCCAACTTAAGTGCTTTAGGTAGCGAAAACCAACCCACAGCAACATTAGCGGGAATTAGTGCAACAACGAAAAATAAGTATAAAAAGACTAAAACACCAGCTAAGGCTAATTTTGATTTCATTTTTTAATTAACCACGTGCGATATTTAAACGACGAACTTTAACAACACCAGGGTCATTTCCAATACTGATATCAATGTTGTTCACACTTAGCCCTTGCTGAACGGTCAAATTATCAAGTAAACGCAGTAACTGTTCAAATGGTACGTCATCTATCCACACTTGTACTGCATCACCTTGCGGCTGAATTCGAGCGATAGCAATTTGATACTGACCTGCCGTGCGATTTACAATACTCGATAAGCTACCACCATTAATTTTTCGGCTCGTTTTTTTCCCTGAAGCTGCAATTGCTGCAGTACTCTCTTTTACATAGCTGAGTAGTTCTTTCGTTCGTTTTTGCTTTTTTTCAGCCCTGTCTAAGCCAGAAATCACTGGCTGCCAAACAGCTTGATGCAAAACAAAAATACCAACTAATAGTGACATTGCTATCACTAGGTATTGCTCTCGTTGTTGTAATTGTTGCCACCACTGTTTCATTTGTTACCCCTTAATACTAAATGAACCGGTTACGCGGTCGCCTTGGTTGTTTTGTGCTCCTTGACTAACTTGCAATCTAGATTGTTCTAGCAAGGATTTAAATTTTTCGAAGCTTTGATAGTTGTTCGCTTCAGCTTGAATACGTAACTCCTGCCTTTTGCTGTCAAACTTCAACGAGTTTGTTTGCAATTCAGGTACTTGTTTAAAAGCTACTTGAAGCTTTGCCAACATAGGCAAGAAACCTTCACTATTACTACTACCACCCGCTTCTGCTATTTTTCGCTTCAGTTGCGATTTAATAGTAGAAATTCGCACACGTTTGGTTTGCGGAAAGGCTTGTTTATAGTTAGCAATAATTTGTTGTTCTAGTAATGCATTTTGCTGATTCAGTTGGTACAACTGACTCGCCTTACTACCAATATTTAGCAATAAAGTTACGGCAAATAATGAGGCGGCAATAAGCCAGTATTTTCTAGCTGGTGAGCGCTCGCGTTTAACTGCAAACTGTCCTTGTAGTAAATTAATGTCATTACTAGGGTACTGAGCATATAGAGCTAAAGGTAGTTCTTCAGGCTCTGCAACAGTTTCAACCACAACAGGTAAGTCAGCAATAGGTGAGTAGTGATGCAATGTTGGCACAGGATCTAGTTGTTGCCACTGATTTGCCATAAATGACCATTGCTCGTTATCTAAACTAACGCCTTGCCAACGACCTTGGCGAATGACAAATTGCTCATTAATGGCAATCACAGTCCAATGCTGTTCATGCAACGGTAACAATAGCGCCTCAGGGATTAGCTGCTGACAACTAATGCCGGCATCACTTAACCAGCTTAGCCATTGCTGCATTTTACTCCGCTCAACAATAGCAGTGAAACAGTTATGATCATTACTGTCGTGTTTAATATTGGCAAAAGCAAAAAATAAGTCATCTACTTCTTGTGCCAACTCATCTTCCAACATATAAGGCACTGCTTGTCGTATCGACTTCTGAGATTTGCCTGGCACTTTTAATGCTTTTAATGAAACATCGCTACTTGGCGCAATAGCAATAACTTGTCGGTTTTCTGCCTTGTCTTTAATATTAACCAACGCATGAGCATCGGCTAACTCTCCGCTCGCGATAATCTCTTTTTGGCTATTCGACCAGACTAACCAAGAAATTGGTAGTTGTGGTTTACTGGTTAAACGAATATATAAAATCTCGCTCATTAAAAACGTCCTATGGTGCGGCTAATCACGTTTACTTTTTTATTTTCAATTACTTGCAATGTAGAAACCAAATTGAAGTAACTCTCATTAAAATGTGCGCTGGCCTTTAGTGTAAAATATTCGCTATCAACAACAAACTGTTGTTTTTGATCATCGGTTAAATTGAGTTGAGTTAGCTCTGGCATATTGTAAAAATCATCAATATTATCAAAGCCATCGTCATCTTTAGCATCTAGAATTGATTGAGCTTCATCAGCATTAATATCAAGCAATGCCTGCAATAATACTGACTGTTCGTCGGTAAGTGTATTTATGTTAATCTGATGCTTATTCGTTTGCGGCAAAATGCACACATAAGGACTCAAGCTATTAATGACTGCCGGAGTGAAGTGCTCAATCACTCTAAGTTCATTGGTGCTCGCAATAAAGCTATTGGCAGTAAAGTATGGAAACTCCCTTCCTGCATAGTCATTGTCTTCAGCGCCACCGCTACTGACAATGGTATCGTCGCTATCAAGCCAATCTGTGAGCGCATCAGCCATATATTCAGCTTCAAATTCACTAATACCTTCTATATTCAGTTTAACAATTAAGCGCTCAAATGATTCTCTTGCCGGTACTTTTGTCGGGCCGTTATTTTGCTGTTCACTTCCTGCTTTCAATGCGTTGAGGTTTAAACATGCATGCAAATCAAAAATCCCACCCGATATTTCCCCTTGAGGAACAGGAAAGCTGTTATAGCCTTGAGCCCATTTTTGACCTAAATGCGTTTTATCACTGCTATCTTCGTTATCAAGAATTAGTACCCTTTTCGCAAAAGCCTCGGCCCCCATCGCATACCAATATGCTTGCTGATTAAATTGAATATTACTGGTGCGCTGCAATTGCATTTGCAGACGTGCAGTCATTTCGGTCGCTAAAATTGCCGCAAGGGCAACAATCAGCAAAACAGTGATAAGTGCAACACCACGATTACTAGCTTTCATCATTTACCTTAGCATCGTCATCACCAGCTACTAAAAACTGACGCCTAATTTCACCAAAATCTTGGGTTTGAAGAATAATCGCTATCGCCAATGGTAGCTTGCTACCTTGTAATTCTTTTTGCCATTTGCTCTCTTGGTAAAATTCAAACTTTACGTCGTCTACATCATGAATTAGAGGTCTTATTTTCGGCTCTTGGCCAACAACAGGGTCCACAAAATTAAAATGCAGGCGATTTAGCACGCCGTCAGCTAGTTGATACGCTACCGACTGCATGTCGCTACGAGGTAACAATAATCCTGGGTTGGTCCAGCCAGAACGAACGAAGGCTAGCGCATTAGTTTCCGAAAAAAAACCTTGGTCATCTAGGTGTAAATAGTTTGCTGCCGGTGCTTCGCCGTTTATCCTGATAGTTCTACGAGAAAGTTGCAGCATATCTCGCTCAATAACTAAAAAAGCTCGGTTAAGTTCATTAAGACGATTATTTTTCAATGCTGATTGTTCATCACTTTTGAAAACTGTATCGAATATGGTAAAGCTCGATAAGCTAATTAACGCAAAAATTGCCATAGCAATGAGCACTTCTAGTAAAGTGAAACCACGCGTTGCATGTTGCGACATTATTTAACTGGCCTCGCAACAAAAGTAGTGAGTTCCGTTAACGCTTTTTCATCATCCGAGTTTTTACGAATTTCAATGGTGATTGAACGTAAGCTGCTGTCCTGCGTGCGTTCCACCTTTTGTTGCCAGTACCATATAGACCCCGCCATCTCAGTCTGGCCTTTACGATTATTTTTAGGAGGCCAGGTTTTATCTAAGCTAGCTGCCGTTAATTGATTAGACGCCACCCAGTTCGCCACAGTTTTCTGTTCTAAACGGCTTAAGTTTTCAAAATTATTTTGCGCAGCGCCCAATAAGGCAACACCTGCTATTGCAAAAACAGCAACTGCCAACATGACTTCAATAAGGGTGAATCCTAGTCTTAATCGCTTACTCATCGAAGATAGGTCCTTCAATGGTCAATGGCGTATAGTATAAGCCTGTCACTTTGTAACTTGCTAATTCATCTTGAGCGAATTCATCACGGTAGAAAAACGCTAAGCTAAATGGACTAATATCGCCACCAGATAAAATCACTACTTGCGGCTGGATAGGTTTTTCTTCTGGCTTAAAGTCGTCCTGCTCATCTTGAAATAGCTCATGAGAAACAAGCATATCGTTTTCAATTGGTAAATCATCTAAGGTTAATTCTAGCGCGATAGATGCAGGCAGTTGATAACCAGCCAACGCATCTACTTCTGGTAATTCTGTCCATTTAGTGCCGTCATAGCCGACGAATTGATAACCCTCATCGGTCACCAATAACCCCAGTTCTATGTTATTTAACATGCCATACTCACTGGCAAGCTCAAATACACCTGCAAACCGAGCAGCAGCCTTTTCTAACTGCTGATGACTTTGACTACTCTGAAATGTAAATTGCACTGCAGACATTAATACGCCAATAACCAAGATCACTAACATGACCTCAATTAAGGTAAAACCTTTTTGCTGAACTGACGATATTAAACGCTGCATAAAAAATAAGAGCCAGCATGCTGGCTCAGTAAATAATAGAACTCGTTATTGATAGTCGGTTAAATTCCAATTGCCGATATCATCTTCCGTGCCAGCTTCACCGTCTGGCCCCATTGAAAAGATATCTACTTTGCCATTTTCGCCCGGATTTAATAATTGATATTCATTGCCCCATGGGTCATTAGGTAAACGCTTGATATAACCTTCTTCAGGAAAGCGACGCGGCAATGGTTCAATATCTGTTTCGCTAACCAAGGCTTCTAAGCCCTGTTCAGTTGATGGGTAATTATAATTATCCATTTTGTACATGCTTAGTGACGTTTCTAACGCAGTAACATCAGACACTGCTTTTTGTACATTTGCCCTTTCCTGACTTCCCATTAAATTAGGCACTACCATACTGGCTAAAATCCCCAAAATAACGATAACAACCATAACTTCTAACAGGGTAAAACCTGATTGACGCTGCTGCATAATTAACTTCCTACTAACGTATTTAACTGTAAAATTGGCTGTAAAATAGCCATCACGATAAAAAGCACAACCCCGGCCATGGTGACCATTAGCGCTGGTTCAAATGCTTTGATTGAAATATTCATTAACGCTTCAAATTCCCGATCTTGGTTATCTGCAGCTCGCCCTAACATTTGTTCTAGCTCACCACTTTTTTCACCACTTGCAATCATATGAAGCATCATCGGCGGAAATAATTTCGTTTGCTCTAAAGAAACTCGCAAACTTGTTCCTTCTCTGACTTTATCCGCTGACTCTTTAATTTTCTGTTTAATATAGAGGTTATCTAATACCTCACCCGCTATCCGCATACTTTCTAATAGCGGCACCGCACTAGCGGTTAATATACTCAAGGTTCGAGCAAATCGAGCGGTGTTTAATCCACGAGACACCTTACCGAGTATTGGCAATGCAATGAGTCGCTGATGAAAAGAAAACCTAAAACTAGGTTTTTTCATTAGCTGACTAAAGCCCAACATAGCTACCGCTAACAAGAGGACAATTGCCAAACCATAATTACTTAAAAATTCACTGCTACTGATCAAAAACTGAGTAGTCCCCGGTAAGTTTTGCCCCATATGTTCAAACTGGCTAACAATTTTTGGCACAACAACGGTCAGTAATACGGCAATAACACCTATGGCTACGACTGTCATAATAATAGGGTAAACCAATGCTTGGATCATTTGTGAGCGTAATTGCTGTCGTTGCTCAGTGTAGTCAGCCAATCGATTAAGAACATTGTCTAAATGTCCTGATTTTTCACCTGCGGCAACCATTGCTCGAAATAAATGAGAAAATACATGAGGAAATTCCGCCATACTTTCGGCAAGACCATAACCTTCAGTTACTTTGGTTCGAACCGCCATCACCATACTTTTCTGGCGATTCTTCTCACTTTGTTCGGCGACTGCCATTAGCGCTTCTTCTAACGGCAAGCCCGATTCTACTAGGGTAGCTAGCTGGCGAGTAATTAATGCTAAATCGCTCGCTGAAATTTTATCTTTGCGACTCGCTTTCCCTGTCGATGTACTGGCATTTTTTTGTAGACTGGCGGTAATTTCAATTGGCATTAGTCCTTGCTCACGCAATAGACTTCGCGCATGACGAGGTGTATCACCCTCAATTACACCCTTCACGTTTTTGCCTTTTTCATTAACGGCTAAATAATCGAATGCTGCCATTACTCTTCCGTTAGTCTTCTCTTGTCACACGCAACACTTCTTCTAGTGTTGTGATGCCAGCAAGTACTTTGTCAAAGCCATCCCGGCGAATACTTGGCGTTGATTTTCGGATAAATTTTTCAATCGCCTGTTCGCCTTTACCGTTATGAATTAATTCTCGTACTTTATCGTCAACGGACAGTAGCTCATGTATGCCTGTTCGGCCTTTATAGCCTTTAAAGTTACATTCTGGGCAGCCAGTCGCTCGATAAATCGTTTGTTGATGACCTTCCGATAAACCAAGAATATTGAGTTCTTCTTCATCAGCAAGGTGAGATTCTTTACAATGCGGGCAAAGGGTTCTCACTAACCGTTGAGCCAGTACCCCTAACAAACTCGAAGAAAGTAAAAAAGGTTCAACACCCATGTCTTCCATTCTCGTGATAGCGCCAGCAGCCGTATTGGTATGTAGTGTCGATAATACCAAATGACCCGTTAAACTTGCTTGAACACCAATTTGTGCCGTTTCTAAATCACGAATTTCACCAACCATCACTACATCAGGATCTTGACGTAGTATGGCTCGTAAACCGCGAGCAAAAGTCATATCAACTTTAGTATTGACCTGCGTTTGGCCAATACCTTCAATAGCGTATTCAATAGGGTCTTCAACAGTTAGGACATTGCGTTCACGGTGATCTATTTGGCTCAATCCCGCATACAATGTTGTAGATTTACCTGACCCTGTTGGCCCTGTAACCAAAATAATGCCATGAGGTTTGTCGATTAAATTCGAAAATTTCTCTCTGTTGGCATTTGTCATACCTAAATCTTGTAAATCAAGACGAGCGGCATTTTTATCTAATAAACGCAGCACAACACGTTCACCATGCCCAGTTGGCATTGTCGAGACACGCACATCTACTGCACGACCTGCAATACGAAGAGAAATGCGGCCATCTTGTGGAATACGCTTTTCTGCAATATCAAGCTTGGCCATAACCTTAATACGTGAAACTAATAATGAGGCAAGTTTGCGATTAGGCTTTAATACTTCACGTAATACGCCGTCGATACGGAAGCGAATTTGTAAAACTTGCTCAAAAGTTTCAATGTGAATATCCGACGCATTTTCTTTTATTGCTTCGCTGAGCATAGCGTTAATTAACTTGATAATTGGCGCGTCATCTTCATTTTCAAGCAAATCTTCCGTTTCAGTCATTTCATCAGCAAGGGAATAAAGGTCTACTTCATTACCAATATCTTCCATCATTTGTTTTGCTTCTGACGAATCGCGTTGAAATGCCTCAGTCAACATTTGTTCAAACTGCTCAGGTGTTTGAATATCAACTTGATAAGGTTCACCAAGAAATCGCCTTACTTCTAACAAAGCGTCGGGAGAACTCGTCTCATGGCAGTGCAGTACATAGCCTTGCTCATTAGCTTCAAGCAAAACACTATGACGCTTAGCAAACCCAAACGGTAATTGTTTGACTGTATTATCGGCTTGCAGTGATGAAGCCTGCTCTGTGTCACTAATTAATGGCGAAACCTCAGACATGACTACTGCTCATCTTCCTGTTGGTCTTTTTTCGCCTTTTCACGGCCTTCCATATATTCTTCGTAGGAAGGCGGTAACGATAATTCATCATTCCATTCAGGCAAGATAGGTAACTTAGCATCATCCATTAAGCTTAAGCCTTGCTCTTGCTTTAAGATTTCTTCAGCACGCATATAGTTATATTTGTTTTTAGTCACTTCATTCATTACTTCGCCATCACGAATAATGGTTGGGCGCAGGAACACCATTAAGTTACGTTTACGAACGCTATTGCCGGTAGACTTAAACAGATGCCCTAAAATTGGAATATCACCTAATAACGGTACTTTTTGTTCACTTTCTTGGACATCTTCATCAATTAAACCACCTAAAATGACTGTTTTACCATTGTCAGCCATAACAGTAGTTTTAATTTCTCGTTTATTAATAGAAACATCGACGCCTGTAGCACCACTAACAGAAGAAACCTCTTGTTCAATTGTTAGTTGAACACCTGAACCTTCATTAACCTGTGGTGTAACTTTTAACTTAATACCCACTTCTTGGCGATCAACGGTCTGGAATGGATTTGAGTTATTATTGCCTGTTGTAGAGCCGGTGATAATTGGAATTTCTTGACCGACAATAAAGTAAGCTTCCTCATTGTCTAGGGTAGTTATACTCGGCGTAGCTAACAGGTTTGAATTGGTATCAGAACTCACCGCTTGAACAATTGCGCCCCAATCGTTATCAATTAATCCAAACATCATGCCGTTTACTGAGCCTAATACTTGCGCCAGCAATGTATAATCACCGTCGGTATCAGGGTTAGTCGTGGTCACAGGATTACCATTACCATCAATCGTGGTAACAGTTGTACCTTTCTCGCCTTGTGCTGATTCTGCAGCAGCTGCAACGGCGCTTATCGGTGCTGGACCATTATTAAATTGCGTAAAACCGGCATCTTCGTGATACCACTGAACGCCTAAATTAACACCGTCACTTTCAAATACTTCAACAATAATCGCTTCAATGAGTACTTGCGCGCGACGCACATCTAATTGACGAATGACCGCCTCAAGTGAGCGCAACATATCTGGTTGTGCGGTAATCACTAATGTATTGGTATCTTCGTGAGCGTCAATACTTACATTGCGCTTTTTGCTACTTGCTTTAGTTGATTTACCAGCGCTATCTTCGGCTTCAATCGACTTACTGACACCTTCAAGAACTTTGACTAAATCTTCTGCTTTTGAGTACTTTAAATAATAAACGCGAGTATTCCCGCTGCTTTCTAATTCGCTGTCTAATCGTTCTACTAATTTCGCGATACGTTCTCGAGCTTGTGACTCACCACTAACGATAACACTATTGGTACGATCGTCGGCGACAATTTTAGGAATAAGGAAAGAAGGAGTGCCAGCCTTAGTGCCAGCCTTAGGCTTATTCATTGCATCAATAATACGCACCATTTCACCAGCAGACGCATATTTTAATTTAATGATTTGTACATCTTGGTCACCTGCTTTATCGACACGTTCAATAATATTAACGAGACGATTTACAACTGCGGCAGTACCAGTAATCATAATGACATTAGCTGGGTCGTAATTTACTACATTCCCCGAACCTGCTTGATCTGATAGTTGGCGTAACAAAGGTACTAACTCACGAACCGTAACGTTCTTAACTTCAACAACTCGGGTGACCATTTCGTCACCTTTCAACGAGTTTTCACCACCAACCACTGGGATTGACGAAGTTTTTGCGTCTTTATTTCGAATAACTTTAACTATGTTGTTATCCATTTTTACGGCCGAAAAGCCATAAACCTCTAACACGTTTAGGAAGAATTGATAGTATTGCTCTTCACTTAACAAGTCATAACTACGCACATTAATCTTGCCCCTAACATTCGGGTCAACAATCATGGTTTTTTGCAAGTTACGACCGACAATATTAACAAACTCATTAATGTCAGTATTTTTAAAGTTAGGTGAAAACTGTGCAGCATAGGCACTTTCAATCATAGGCGCATGACTTAATGCAATAGCTAAAGCCATTGGTGTAATAATGCGCGCTAGAGTTTTACGATTAAATTTTTTATTCATTCTCATTGTGCAATGCTAAACAGAATTTCTGTTAACTCTCCGTTTCGATCAACTAGTAAAGCCATGTCACTAGCTTCTCTTAATAATTTTAATGCTTGTGCAGACTCACTCGGTATCGATAAATCTAAACCATTCATCTGAACCGCTACATCACCTGACTTTAAACCCGAATTTCTAAAAAACTCAGAATTTTTCCCTGGCATAAGACGGTAACCGACGACCTTGCCTTGTGCCCTCTTGGGAGATATTTTCAAATAATCACTAATTTTTCCGGGGTTATCCGTCAAATCATTTTTTAAATCGCGAACTGCTTTGGTCAGCGCTTTATTATTCCGTAAATCAACCGTGTCTCTGCGACTTGGACTTGGCAAATTTTTCTTTAACTGATTACGCTTTTCCCTGATATTATCACGACTAGATAACGACTTCGTGACACTACCTTTTTTACTGTAATCAAAGCCATCTAACATCAGGGTTTCCATCCGACCAGACTGCTTAATCAACACACGGTCTGAATGAACCTGACTCAACTGAGCACGAGTGCCTTTTATTTTGTCACCTATACCATAGGTTTCTTGACTACCATTATTTTCAATAATCGCTGCAGCATTCTCCGGGTCGCTAGATGCGACCACGCCTGCCAATATTAAGTTCAATTTAGTTTCTGGGGCATCTTGAACTTCGGGCAAAGTTTCAGTGCTTGTGACTTGTTGATAATTACCAAACAAATTCAACGCAATGAAGCCTTCTACATCAAATTTGTTGCTCACCGTTTTAGAGGACTTCGACACACTTTGCTCTACCGATGTATCAGGTATATGTTGGCTAGGCACGAATTGCCAAGTCATTTGTGCCAGCAAGTAAACGAGATAGCCAAGTATCAATACAATAATTACTTTTGCTATCTGGACTTGTGGAAGCTTATTAAGATATTCGCCAAAAGACGCCAGATTATCAGGCAACTGCATTTTAATATTTATAATTATATGTGCGTTAATATCAGCCGATGATACTTGACGATAAGCAATGCAACAAGCAGTCGACAAGAAATTTAACTAATATTTACATAAAGGGGGCCATAGCTAGCGAAATTAGCCGAATTATGGTACCTTTCGCGCACATTTTTTAAGGTGGCATTTAGTGTTCGTTCATGGGTAACAAACAGCAAACATCTGAGTCTAGCACCACAAGATTAGATAAGTGGTTGTGGGCCGCAAGGTTTTATAAAACAAGAGCCATTGCCAAAACAATGATCGATGGTGGAAAAGTGTTTTATAACGGCCAACGAACCAAATCAGGTAAAGCCGTATCAATAGGCGATAAAATACGTGTAAGACAAGGCTTTGATGAAAAAGAAGTCATCGTTATCGCATTAGCGGATAAACGCCGCGACGCCACTTTTGCGCAAACGCTTTATCAAGAAACTGAAGTTAGTGTTGAAACTAGAGATCGTAATACCTTGGCTCGCAAGCAAGGCGCTTTCTTTAGCCCAGCCACTGACACTAAGCCAGATAAGAAACAACGACGACAAATTCGTCAATTGAAAGAAAGGATATAAAAACTCATGTCTACGCAAGATATGTTAAATCGCTATCTATTTGATGATAAACACGCCCGTGGAGAATTAGTTCAAATTCATCAGGCTTACCAAGATATTGTTAAAAACCATAATTATCCTGATGGCGTAAAAGCGTTACTTGGTGAATTGCTCGCGGCTACATGTCTACTAACCGCGACGTTAAAATTTGAAGGTGAAATCGCAGTTCAACTACAAGGTGCCAGCGATGCGCCAATTAATTACATGGCAATAAACGGCGATCATCAACAAAACATGCGTGGTGTGGCAAAACTGCAGCAAGAGTCTGACGCAACAACACTACATGATCTTATCGGTAAAGGCATCATGGTAATAACCATCCGTCCTTTTAAAGGTGAACCATATCAAGGTGTTGTTCCGCTGGAAAAGCCAACTTTAGCTGAATGCTTGGCAAACTACTTTGAAACATCAGACCAAATTCCAACAACTATCTGGTTATTCACGGATATCGCGGCGAATAAAGTTGCCGGTAGTTTAATTCAGTTGTTACCTGACAGCGAAGATAAAGAACAACAAATGGCTGATTACGATCACCTTTGTGCACTTACAAAGACCATTTCAGCGAAAGAAATCTTTGAATTACCCGCAGAAGAATTATTGCACCGTTTGTATCATGAAGAACAAGTAAGGTTGTTCGAACCCCAAGCAGTTACTTATCAATGTTCTTGCTCAGAAGAAAAGTGTTTAGGCGCTATCGCTCAAATTGGCGCAAGCGAGCTAAAAAGCATATTTGAAGAACAAGGCAACGTTAGTATGACTTGCGATTACTGCTTAACTACTTATGCATTCAACGAACAGCAGCTTTCAGCATATTTAACTGAAACAAAACACTAGTTAAGAAGATATTTAAGATAAGGGCGCTATTAAGCGCCCTTTTTTATTATTAAGCCCTATTCTTTCTCACTTTCCAGTTGGTCAGTTTTTCAGTCAAAAACAAAAAATGTCGTTTTATTACATAAAAAAACTGTCAAATAACCGCTTTAGTGTAATAAAAGATGAAAACTTTCAGTCAGAAAAAATTATTGCTTTTGTTTTGAGCAACATTGCCCTAGAATTAGTGGCCTCAGCGCGAACTGAGTAAAAACTTTAATTTTTTTGTTATACCCTTTTTTGGAGAGTGCAAACTATGTCTGCAATGGCAAACACTATCGACTTATCTCTTTACGGCATCAATAACGTTGAAGAGATTGTTTATAACCCTTCTTACGAATTATTATTCGAGGAAGAAACAAAAGCCGGTCTTGAAGGGTATGACAGAGGTTATGTAACTGAGCTCGGTGCAGTTTCAGTTGATACAGGAATTTTTACGGGTCGTTCACCTAAAGACAAATACATTGTTCGTGACGACACTACGCGTGACACGGTTTGGTGGGCTGATCAAGGTAAAAACGACAACAAGCCTATGAGCACAGAAACCTGGGGTGAACTAAAAAGCTTAGTAACCACACAACTTTCTGGTAAGCGTTTATTTGTCGTAGATACTTATTGTGGTGCTAACGAAGACACTCGTTTAAAAGTGCGATTCATCACTGAAGTAGCATGGCAAGCTCATTTCGTTAAAAACATGTTTATTCGCCCAACTGAAGAGCAATTAAAAGATTACGAACCAGATTTCGTCGTAATGAATGGTGCGAAGACAACTAATCCAAACTGGCAAGAACAAGGTTTAAATTCTGAAAACTTTGTAGCCTTTAACTTGACGGAAAAAATGCAACTTATCGGCGGTACGTGGTACGGCGGTGAGATGAAAAAAGGTATGTTCTCAATGATGAACTACTTACTTCCGTTAAAAGGCATAGCGTCAATGCACTGTAGTGCGAACGTATGTGAAAAAGGTGACGTTGCGGTATTCTTCGGTCTTTCAGGAACGGGGAAAACAACACTTTCTACAGACCCTAAACGTGAATTAATCGGTGACGACGAGCACGGTTGGGACGACAACGGTATTTTCAATTTTGAAGGTGGTTGTTACGCAAAAACCATTAACCTTTCAAAAGAAAACGAACCAGATATTTACAATGCCATCCGTCGCGATGCACTGTTAGAAAACGTAACAGTAGATGAAAATGGCAAGATAGACTTTGATGATAATTCAAAAACTGAAAACACACGTGTTTCTTACCCAATTCATCACATTGATAACATCGTTAAGCCTATTTCTCGTGCAGGGCATGCAACTAAAGTTATCTTCTTAACAGCAGATGCGTTTGGTGTTCTGCCACCAGTAGCTAAATTAACGCCAGAGCAAACAGAGTACTACTTCTTATCTGGTTTTACAGCGAAATTAGCAGGAACTGAGCGTGGTATTACTGAGCCAACACCAACATTCTCAAGTTGTTTTGGTGCCGCTTTCCTAAGCTTACACCCAACGCAATATTCCGATGTTTTAACGAAGCGTATGAAAGCAGCTGGTGCAGAAGCGTACTTAGTTAACACTGGCTGGAATGGCAGTGGCAAGCGCATCTCAATTAAAGATACTCGAGCAATCATTGATGCTATTTTAGATGGCTCAATTGAAGAAGCTGAAACTATTACTCTGCCAATGTTCAACTTAAGCGTACCTAAAGCATTGCACGATTGTGATACCAACATTCTTGATCCTCGCAATACTTATGAAAATGCAGCGGATTGGGAAACTAAAGCACGTGACTTAGCCGGTTTATTTGTCGATAACTTTGATAAATTTACAGACAACTCACACGGTGAATCATTAGTAGCTGCAGGTCCTCAGCTTTAAAATAGATATACATCGTTTAAAAGCCGCATTGAATGCGGCTTTTTTTTATCTAAATCATAGAAACTTAATTCTCGAAAAATGGTTTGTTACAAATCCATTTTCCGAAACAACCCATTGAATAACATATAAAAAACTATCTTTCATCCTTTCGAATTGTTCACTTTATTTGTACTGGTTAAATTTTGAACTAAACTTAAACTGAGTTCGCATCATTTAAGGGAGTAAATATGCTTTATCTATTGCTATTTAAGTTCACCCTGTTTCTTATGTTATGTGTATGGTTAACAAGACGAAATAATCTGGCAGTGAAATTATGGAGCGATGAGCAACTGATAAAAAGCCTACCTCGTTATCAGCATATGAAAAATCAATCCAGTCAACGATTCGATGTTAGCCGCTTTGTCGACATTGAAGCTCGTATCAATCTAATAAAAAGCGAAACTGCTGCACGTTTTAGTTATGACCGCGTAAAAACAGCAACGTTAAATTACGAGCACAGACAGGCATTAATTAAAAGTTTGGAAGATAAAAGCAAACGAGCCTCATACGAAGGTAATTTGTTTGCTAAGTCATTACTTGAAAAAGAAATTGAAGAAATTGTCAGCCATTAGCTTATTGAAGCGGCAATAACACTTTAGCTTCTAAACCACCTTGTTTGCGGTTGGCTAGGATCACTTTGCCACCATGAGTATCAACGATACGCTTAATAATGGCTAAACCTAGGCCACTGCCTTCAGTGCCTCGAGCTTTATCGCCTTGGGTAAATGGTTGGAATAGTCGGTCTATTTCTGACTCCGGAATACCTGCACCTTCATCACTCACTGTGATATATGCATAACGCTTATTCTCTATACCCGTCGCAACATGAATTTTACCTTCCGTATAACGAATAGCGTTTTGTATTAAATTAGCGATAACCCGTTTCATCGCCACATAACGAAGTGGTAAAGGTTTTACTTCTCCAGCACTATAGTTTACTTCGCGATCCGTTGGCGTTTCAGCATGGACGACATCATCAACCAACACATTTAAATCACTTATTTCAGGCTTATCTTTACTGTCATGACGAATATAATCGATAAACTGATCGATAATGGCATTCATATCATCGATATCGCCTTCAATGCCATCTTTAAGAAATTCATCTTGTTCGGACATCATCTCTGCACTTAAGCGTATTCGTGTTAGTGGTGTACGTAGATCATGTGAGATCCCCGCCATTAATAAATTACGGTCATCTTCAAGCTGTTTAATGCCTTTTGACATATGATTAAACGCTTGGGTTACCGCCATTATTTCTGTTGTTCCTTGCTCTTCAAGTGGCTCTGGAAACTCACCTTTACCGACATCTTCTGCCGCATGCTGCAAGGCTTTTAAAGGCCGGTTCAAATTACGAACAAATAGCCAGCCACCAGCAACAGATAACACGCCAAGAATGACTAAAAAGAAAATCAGTGGCGAAAAGTTTGATTCTTCAATACCACTTAATGGAATTTTGACCCAAAGACTAGGCGCTTGTGGTGGCCTTATCCAAAACAGATATTCATCGCCTCGAGAAATTCTAACTTCCGCCGGGCCATCTAATAGCTCAGACATTTGTGCTGAGCGAAACTCTACGTAAACCGCATTAGCCAACCCCAAACGCATCGCATCTTTTTCACGATAGACACCGATACCGGTTTCTCGCTGAAACGCTTCTGCCATTGCTGGGCTAAGCTCTGCATCTTTTACATCAATAAATACCACGCGTACTTGCTTTGCAAGTAGTTCATTAATTTGTTGGAAATTAGGCTGTAAGATATATAACGCGATGGAAACATACGAAACCACCTGATTTATCAACAACAAAAAACCAATTAATAATACCGTTTGCCCAAAAGCACTACGTGGCAATATCTTCATAAAAGTATGTAATTAAGCTGCTTCTTGGCCGTCTGGCACAAATACATAACCTAAGCCCCACACGGTTTGAATATAGCGAGGTTTAGCAGGATCTTCTTCTAGCATACGACGTAATCGACTTACTTGTACATCAATACTACGCTCTAACGCAGAATAATCCCTGCCACGCGCTAAGTTCATTAACTTATCACGAGAAAGAGGCTCTCTTGGGTGAGTAACTAAGGCTTTTAATACCGCAAATTCACCACTGGTTAGTGGCATATTCACATCACCTCTCACCATTTCACGAGTCGCTAGGTTTAAGGCATATTCACCAAATTCAATGACATTTTCTTCCATTGAAGGTGCACCTGGAGCTTCTTGGGTTTTACGACGTAATACCGCTTTAACGCGCGCCAATAACTCACGAGGATTAAACGGTTTTGGCATATAATCATCTGCGCCCAGCTCAAGACCAATGATGCGATCAACTTCGTCACCTTTAGCTGTTAGCATGACAATTGGAATGTTATTGCCGTTTTGACGTAATCGGCGACAGATAGATAAGCCATCTTCACCAGGCAGCATAAGATCTAAGACTAATAGATGAAAATTTTCTCGCTCTAATAATCGATCCATTTGCTCAGAATTTGCGGCTGAACGTACAACAAAGCCCTGTTCCACTAAATAGCGCTCGAGTAAAGCTCTTAAGCGCATATCATCGTCAACAACTAATATTTTTTGCGTTTCCTGTCCCATAATCCCATCCTCTTGGTCTTATTCAATGATTTCACTATAAGCGATAATATTCACCATGAAAAATCAAGAATGTTACAAAGTGTTAAGATTTGGATATATTCAACCGGATCATATATAACTTTTAGTTATCAATAGGAAACATTTAAGCTGTTTTTCCTATTTCTTTTTCATTAGAAAGGAAATAGGTTTTTCTAATCGTGATTGCCATGCTTCTTCAGTATGCGCATGACCATCGAAAAAGAGTGTTTGCCAGTTTTCTTTGGTAAAGCCTTTACTCTTCATGATCAAATCCACATGCTTTTGCAATGGCGGATAGTGTTCATCAAGTGTTTTATTACCGTAATCAAAATAGATTTTGTGGTCACTTAATTTAGTTAAGCTATTCGTTAGATATTGATAAAAAGTATTAGGGGCAGGGTTACCTTCATGAGGCATAACGCCTAGCCAGTGAGTCGATATACAGGCAGCACCTCCAAAGACATCCGGATATTCATTTATCGCATAAAGCGAAATTAAACCGCCCATGCTTGAGCCCATAATAAAAGTCGAATTTTTACTGGTATCAACCGCATAGTTTTCATCGATATAAGGTTTTAATTCTTGTACGAGAAACTTTAGGTAGTTATCTGAATTCACGGCGCCGTTGAATAATAACTGCGACTCGTCACGTGGTATCTGATAAAAGCGCTTTTGGTCGGCTATTGATAACAAGTTAAATGGTTTTTGAGGGTAGTAATCTCTATGACGATCAGGTCCGCCATTGTCTATTCCGACAACAATAAACGGCCTTATATTGCTTGTGTTATTTAATCGAGCTGCCGTTTCGTCTACACCCCATTCTTGCTTATTCCAGGTGGTGCTTGCGTCAAAAAGCATTTGACCATCATGCATATAAAGCACTGCATAATTGTTCGATTCGTTATAGTCTTCTGGGAGCCAGATGTGAATGTTGCGCTTGCTGACAAACTTTGAAGGAAATTGCTCAATCGTCGCTAGTGTTCCCGATTGAACCGAAATAGCATGCCCGTCATTTGCCAATACAAAGAAAAGTACAAAGAGTAATAATCGCATAATGTCTTTACCGCTAAAGAATAGTTAGATAACTATGACAAAAGATCAGTAAAGTTAAAAAGCGAAACCAATGAATACGATTGCAAAGTTACTTAATATATTTAATTGCCTGCTCGGAGACACATTTGGTAAAGCTTTTTTGGCGCTGTTCGCGAGAAAGGCGTTCTATGGCACCCGTCACTAACTCCATCTTCTCATCTCGCTCCTCTTTAGGTAGAGCAGAAAGTTGATCAGTAAAGCAGCCAACAAGACCGTAATTTAGCGCACTATCTGATTGCGGAGTATCACCTTTAAGACATAAATCAAGCTTTTCAGCAAGTTGCCCTTTATCCATTTTTTCTATGATTTGAGCTAGCTGATAAGGAATTGGATCTACTTTTCGATCAAGATTGCAGCCGTAGAACATATCGGCAACCGCTACTTTTGGAATAATTGCCTGATGTTTAGGTACAAACTCATTTCTCAGCCATTGCTTGTGTTGTTCTGACATTGCGGCACTTTGCTCTGCTTTAGCTATCAAAGTAAAACTCGCAGTTAATAGACTAACCCCTAGCAACAATGCAACACTCGAAAGTTTTTTGTCTGCCATTGACACTACTCCAAAAAATAATGGCTAATTAACATTCCCTGTTAAGATTATAACTTATTGTATTAAGGTGTGTTGGCCTTTTCAGTTAAAGATTTCAATTTGTTACATCTATTAAAACGCCAAATGACTAATTGATTATTTGCCGGCATATCAATATTTGCTTCTAATTCGAAACCGGCCTGTTCAGCTAAAAAGTTTACTTCTTCAAAGTCGCGAATTGCACTTTGGCTATCTCGCGCTTTAAGCCATAAATCAAAATCGGCATTACTTGCACTTGTATATTCACCATCAAATTTAAACGGTCCATAAATAATCAGTTTTGTATTTGGCTTACAGACCCCGGCGACATGCTTAAAAAGGCATACTACGTGCTGCCAACTCATTATATGTAATGTATTTGCGCTATAAATTAATTGATACTGCTTACGCGGCCATTGATTATGGTTAGCAACATCTAATGAAATGGGCGTTAAAAGGTTACTTGTTCCATGCTCATCTAAGTTTTGAGAAAGCGAAGCTAAATATTCCTGTTGATCACTACATTGCCATATCAAATGTGGCAGTTTATTGGCAAAAAAACTTGCATGCTGACCAGAATAATTACCCAATTCAAGCACCTCGGTTACCTCAGCACAATGAAGTTTTACATGTTCAAATATTGCTTCTTTATTCCGCTCACAACTCGGTGCAAAGTTATGCCATTGCTCTTTCATAGATTTCAAAATTGTTAGCTTCACCAAGTTTTTAACAATGTTTTATCATAAAAAAAAGCGAAGCTTTTAGCTTCGCTTTTCTACAAATATATTCACTAATCACTGCTTTGAATTAAATGAACATCGCGTTGAGGGAAAGGAATAGAAATTCCTGCTTCATCAAACGCAATTTTTACAGCTTCATGTGTAGCAAAAAATACTGGCCAGTAGTCTTCAGAATTAACCCAGGGGCGAACTACGAAGTTAATTGAGCTATCAGCATGCGCAGATACGAAAATATCTACCGTAGGGTCCTTCAACACGCGACTGTCATTGTCCATGACTTGTTGCAATACGGCTTTAGCTTGCTTTATATCATCGCCATAACTAATACCAAATGTCATATCGACACGGCGTGTATCTTCGATAAATAGGTTTTTAACACAGCCATTAGAAAGCAAGCCATTAGGAATTATTACCCGCTGATTATCTAACGTTCGCATAATGGTATTAAAGATTTGAATTTCAACAACCGTACCAACATAGCCTTGTGCTTCGATAACATCGCCAGCTTTAAATGGACGGAAGAATAGAATGAGTATGCCACCGGCAAAGTTTGCTAAGCTCCCTTGTAATGCAAGACCAACGGCTAAGCCTGCAGCACCTAACATTGCAATAAGAGAAGCAGTTTCTACCCCTATCATCGAGGCAAAGATAATAATTAACACCGCCTTAAAGGTTATGTTAAAAATGCTGACTAAAAATTGATGTAACGTCACTTCAACTTTCTTTTTAGTCATTGCTACGTCTATCAATTTCACAATACGACGTATAACCCAAGCACCTATGATCCAAACAATGATAGCTAAGATCAGTTTAGTACCAAAGGCTAGCCCCATTTCACCAATGATTTGCATATAATGTTCAAGTTTATCGACGCTTGTATTCATTACCTCTGCTGTCGTATCTATTGCTGCTTCAACACTAGACTCTTCCGCTGCCATATTATTCACCTTAAATAAAATAAAATAAATTGATTTAACTTACTGAATTATCAGTTAAACACACTTGTTAATTTAAGGTTAATTGTAGATGGATATTAAAAAATAGAAAGAAAAAAGGCGAGCTAATCGCTCACCTTTTCCAATTTAATTAGCGTTAAAATGAAAAACTATAGCCTAAAGTAATCGACTGAGGTTTGCCGACCATTATTGAACCGTGGGTCTTACTCGAAACATATTCTTCATCTAGCAAGTTATCTACAGTTAATGAAACTTCCTGCTGCTGATCAATACTATATCGAGCAGCCAGATCGACAACCGTACGACTGTCAATCAAGTCATCTGTAGCTATATTGCCTTGACCAGCTTCAGTACGCATTTCACCCATATAACGAACAAGTATATCGCTGCGCCATTTTTCACCTTCAATACCAACTGTTAATTGAATTTGATTTTCTGGTACATATGGCAACTCGTCTCCCTTAACTACATCACCCCATGTATCAAGCTTAGACGAAAAGTCATTTAAGAATTCAGTTTCAGTAAAGGTATAAGTTAAATCTACGGGCAATGTAAATTGTTCAAGGGTAAATTGATAACCTGCTTTAATTTCAAGACCAGAAACTTCAACTTCACCAGCATTATATTGGTTGCCAATATTATCATCTTCACAACCTTGGCTAGCTGTACAGTTTCCGTGCATATTTTCATAGTCAGAATAAAATGCAATTGCTTCGCCATTAAAAGCACCTAAGGTATAGCGAGCACCTAATTCATAATTAATGCTTTCTTCATTATCAGAATCCTCATTACCTGGTGCTGGTGGAGCAAAACCTTTTTGAACACCACCAAGTAAAACAAGCTCTTCTGATAACTTATAGGTAACAGCTAGCGAAGGAAGTAAAACATCAACATCGTTTTTCTTATGGCTTGGTATGCCATCTCGACCAACATCATTTTTACCCCAATCATGACGTTCAATTGTCATATCTTCGTAACGAAGACCCGCATTAACAATAAAGTCACCCACGGTATATTCGTCATGAACAAATAAAGCAAAAGCTTCTGCACTATCTATACGATTAGAGTCAGTGCCTGGAGCGCCAGCTGACGATAACGTCATATTATAAGCACTATCTAGTTGGTACTTATCGACCCATTGGAAGCGATCCATTTCATCTTCATGGTAACGTGCGCCAAATTTCACTTGGTGTTCGTTCAAATCTGCTTCTAAAACAGTTTGAATACCTTTCGATAAGTATTCACGGTTGTTCGCTTTAATATCTACAGATAGTGGCTCAACAGTTGGGTTTTCATCAAACTGAGCAGCCAATTCAATACCGCCACTACCTAAGCTTTTCCCACCGATTTTACTCACTTTATACCAATTACGCGCAAAATCATTGTAATAAGCAGATGAGCCTAGTGTTAAGCGAGGAGATAATTGAATGAAGTGATTTAGCTGTAATTGCTTGTGCTCGGTATTCATATTATCTAGCTGTGAAGCTGAGTAACGGCTATATGGATCACTATCGAAATCTGCCGCTGTAATACCCATATAAGTTTCATCAGAATCTTCATCAGAGTATTTCAATTTCATCTCTAACTCTTGGTAGTATTTTGCAGACGAATCACTGTTAATACGAACCTTAGCCATTACATCGTTTTTAACAAATCCTGTGTCTGTATCGCTATGGTTAACATCTTTAAAACCATCAGCTTGGTATCTATATACTTCAAAGACACTTGCTACATTTTTACCTTCGCCACCTACATAACCATGTAATTTAGCAAAACCATCTTGTCCCGCAGCAAGTTTTAACTCACCAGCAAAGGCCTGCTCTGGAATTTGTCGAGACAATAGATTTACAACACCACCAGTTGTACGCGGGCCATACATAGCGCTTGAAGTGCCTTTTAACACCTCTATTTGTTGCATACGACCAGAAGTAGGGAAGTAATAAGCTGAAGGGGCAGCATACGGTGCAGGAGCAGCTAAAACGTTATCTTCCATAATAGTGACTTTTTCACTGCGATTTTGGCCAGTGCCTCGCATGCCAATATTAGGACGCAAACCATAACCATCTTCCTCTAATATGTATACACCAGGCACTGAAGTTAAAGTTCGCATGATGTCACTAAAATCGAATTTTTCAATTTCTTCCTGACTAATGCGATGCGCACTACCCGGGATATCATTGATAACCTGTTCAGTACCAAAAATAGTTAAATGTTCCATGTCATCTGCTTTTTCGGCAAATGCTGGCTGAGAAAACGCGATAATGGCTAAAGCTAACGCTTTTTTGTTGAACTGCATGAACTGACCTATACAAAATTAATACTAAATATTTTTATGCGGCAGATGTTAGCACAAAACTAAATGCAAATGCGAATAAATATCATCTAGAATTAGGTTTTATTGTTTGAGATCAAGCTATTTTTAGTTTCGATTTAGTATGCGCTTAATAAGTTCGAACAAACCGAGCTTTTTTAGCAGTGAAGCGACAACAACTTTAATATTAGTTGCTAGCCGTAATTTGAAAAAATACGAGCGACTTTTTAATTGATCAAATTGTTTACTCAATCGTTTATGTTTCATTAATGGCGTAATCAATTTTAATGTCTGTTTATCACTAGATGTTCTTCTAGCTTTTTGTATTCTCTGTACAAGCGACAAACTCATGATTTTCATATTGTTGTAATAAAAAAAATGTTCTGGATTATCTTCAAGTTCATTCTCTGGGGAACTGGTTAACGTTGATATACGATCAACAGTTGCACGAGACTCTTTAATACTAGTTTCTTGTAGTGCTTTTAATCCATATAGATGCATAGTCAATGCTTCAGTTAATAATTCATTATTTTTTGCATACTCCTTGCACTGGTTTTCCGTTATGCAAGGCAACAATCTTGGTTTCGCAAAGTTTAAGAAATGCAGTCCATTAGTATTAAAAACTAACCGCCCGAGCCTTAGAGTCTCTTCTTGAGTGTCGGTGATATGAATGGCGTGTTTCCCTATTTTGAAAACATCCCTAACTTTATCTTTTAATTCTAAGACATCTTCCAAACTATTTGCTTGAAATAAATAGACACGAACATCGTCAAATGTAGGAAAGCATTCGACTAGTTTATTTTTAATGCCTGGAAAGTTATCAGACTCAGCGCCTAACCAAGGCTCTTCACTATAGGCTTGTGCAAGCAAATTATGCGCGCCATTGTAGTTAAGGGATATAGATTTTTTATAGACCAGGGGAGACAATATTTTTTCAATTTCGCTTTCCCCGCCTTGTGCTGCAGGCCAAATGAAGGCGAGAAAGCTACGCTTGTCATAGGCAATGAATGTTTGAGCTGCCATATCAAGCATTTCAGTTGTAACACCACGATGTTGAAAATACTGATAGTCAAAGTCTCGAGCTGGTAGTTTGGTACGCGCTGCACCGACCTTTTTTTTAAACAATATCGATACTGCTGTTCGGTGTGCACCATTTAAAATACTGGCATTTTCAGCTAAAGGAATGATACTTTTATTGCTATCAAATCCATGTTCGCGTATTTCATTGAGTAGTTCAATTAAGGTTCGCTCAAAGTGCTCGTAACTATTTTTCTCAGGGTTATTAGGCTCTGAAAATGTGCCATCTGAAAAAGCTTTAATATGTTGTCGATAACATTCTCGGCGAAATTCAGAAAACTTTCCTTGCTCAAGTCCTTCCAAAAAATAAAGTTTGAACGCTAAGTCAAACCGATTATGAGTTAATTCCAATTGCTTTTCTTCAACTCTAATATTTGAACGTTCATCACTTATTTGACTTAGGATTTCTGGCTCAATCAATTGCGATAAATCAGTCATTTTAATAGTCGCTTAATGGTATCTTTTAAATCTCTAGGCGCGAGTTTACAGGCAAAGATAAAAATATCATGCCGTAAACGCCTGACAACAAACTGCCAAGGTACTCCTTGGTTGGTTACACAATCACTACGGTTGACGACAGAGCGGTTAATATTTTCATAACACGCATAATCATTAGGATAAGTGATGAAATAATTATTTTGCTTAAAAAACTCATCTAATAGCTTTGCACTTAGTGTGTTGCTATACAGAACATCATGAGAAAAATTAATTGAAAGCTCGTTCGCCAACGCTTGTAAACGCTCAATATAAACCGCTTTAACGGACTGTTTATGCACTCGAGCATGATAAAATAAACTGTAAAAATAGTCTTCTTTGCTCAGCCAGGGCACAGTATTTTCTATTCGTTTTGCCTTCAACATCTGGCGTTGCCAAGCCTGATCATAGTAATCATCACCAACAACCCTGGCATCAACATCCACCATTTGATTATCAATTTTCACTCGGAAATTTGCGTCACTTAAATTTTTCGCCTCAGCGTTTGTTGCATTGATGAAATCAGACAAATTAGCGCATAAGATATCAACATCTTTATCATTCCCCCAAAAATCATCAGGCAAATACTCTGCATTTCGCATAACAGCCCAATCTGAACACCAATTAGCGACCTGAAACATTTCGTTAAAATCAACCCAACCTTTACTTCCAGCCATATCACCAACATCATACTCAACGGGTGAAGTGATTTTTAAGCTTATTATTTCTTGCAACACTTTCGGCCCTGCAATTAAACCAGCACTATAAAAAAACTGCTCCAATGATGTTGTATATAAAACACATTGTTTAGACAGTAATGACGTTAAATTTTCGGGTAAGGATACGTTATAGCGGTTGTCTATTGTCCGCAGATAAATAGGCGATTCAATTTGATAAACAACCACCTTCAACGCTTTCTTTTGAGTTTCGTTAGCACTAATTTTTAAGCGCTGTAGATTTTGCTCAACAAACTGTGATTGCCAGTTAACATTAACAACAGCCAGCACGGCATAGTTTTTTTCAATAGCGTTTGTAATTGATGATAAATTCTCGGATTCACAAAGAACTAATTGCACGTCTTGCTGATAGTTATGGCGATACAAGCCACTTTCTTTAGAATAAACCAAATCACCTCGGGTATATTCAGTCAACGCTTTATTTATCATATTTTGCGCTTCCAAACCGTTTCAATAAATCCCATTAGAACAAGAGCCTTTGATTTTTGTATAAAACAAATTCGAGTATTTTTAGATAATGCATCAAAAAAGTAATTCGATACTGCTAATGAAATTAAGCTGGCACAGGCCGCACCTTCAATTCCATATAGAGGGATAACAAGATAATTTAATGGAATATTAAGACACACGCCAAATACATGCCGTTGCATGGTAATTTTTTGCAGCCCTTCATTAATTAGGTATTTACCGCTGACAGTTGCCATGGCAATAAAGACACAAGTCCATACATGAATAACTAATACTGGAGTAGTTGCTGCATAAGCTGAACCATAAAGAGTATTGACGACAAACGAGCCAATAAACATCGTTAAAATGGCACCAGCAATCATTAACCCAACTGCACAATCATAAGTAAGTTGGAATTTCCTATGGTAAAGCGCTCTATTTTTCTCTCTTAATGGCGTAATTAACGGCACTAACGAAAAAGTGATAATCATCGGCAATATATTAGCGAGTTCTGTAAGTTTTACCGCTGCAGAATAAAAACCAACGGCTTGTTGATCAAGCATTTTTCCAAGCATAATCTGATCAATTCTAGTGTAAATTATCCAGGCTGCAGAAGATATTATCAAAGGCCAACTTTGGGCAAGTAAAGAAGACATGTGCTTCTTCGAAATCTTCCAACTAAAAATCGTGGACACTTTACGTTGATAAAGCAATAAAAGCGCAATACCAATTAACAAGGCTTCTATTGAGATAGCGATTAAAAATGCGATAAGAGGCGCTTGTAGCCAAAGTAGTATTAACTTGACGCTACTTGAAATGGCAAATGCGCCGTTTTCAACCCATACAACATGCTTAGATAAAACTTTCGCTTCGAAGTAAAAGTTTACTATTTCGCTGGTTTTAAACAATATGCTAATGCCAACGATTGCGACAAATAGCTTGGTCTCATTTTCATTGGGTAAGAATAAAAATATAAAAATGATTAAACAAAGGTAGGTAAGAATCGCTCCTATAATCTTCAAACTAAATGCGCTTCCCATAATGTAGTCGCGGTCACTTGGCCTGTTAACTAAGTCTCTCACTACTATGCCTTTTAATCCTAGCGTTGCAAATACACCAAAAATGGCGACAAAAGCAGTGACAAAATTCAATTCGCCAAACTGACTAGGACCTAGGTGTCGTGCAAGCCACATAGTAATAAACAACCCTACGCTTAATCGCAGCAGCTTATCGAAAAGTAGCCAAAAAATATTTACAACTGCTTGTTTCATACACCCGAAATTTATTAACTGTTAATTATGTGTTTAAGATTATTGACAGTTATCTAGTGAACCAACCGTTACACTAACCTATTTATAAGGCTAATAAAATATATGACAATTAAAAGTAAATAATGCTAGTCTGCGATTAGGTAGAGGACAATGATATAAGCTTCATACTCTCAAAATGCAGTTGAAAATAGCCTTTCTTTGCTTAGCGCATAATAACTTTGATTTTATCGATAAATTGTCTCATTACTATTGCAGTGATGACGATCGGCTGTTTTTGCATGTTGATTCACAAGTAAACGACGCTGATATTAAGCTTACCAATCAAGATATCTACGTTTTACCTAAAGAAAGTCGCCACCGAACCCGATGGGGTAGTTACAACATAGTAAAAGCAACTCTGGAGTTACTTAAGGCTGCCTTAGCGACTAATCAATATGACCGTTTTATCCTAATCAGTGGTGCCGATACGCCTTTATTACCCAAGCAAACACTTAAAGCAAAATTAAAAGCTGATATTAGTTACTTTTCTCATTGGAAAACAGCTTCTACAAGCGATAGCCAAGATAACCGAGAGTTCTTCCGTAGACACTACTATTTATCATCTTTAACCAACCCAGGTGAAGCTTATTTAACGAAAAGCAAACTAAAAATTTATATCATGTTATTGCTAAATAAATTCATTGCTACGTTACCACAAACGACTCCATTTAGTTTTGAACACTATATAAAAGGTTCACAATGGTGGGTAATGACCAATGAACTTGCGTCATATATTTCCAAAGAGTTCACTAATGAAACCATTTCAAATCAATTTAAATCGATGCATGCTCCCGATGAAAAAGCCATACAAACAATAGCATTTAATAGTCCTTTTCTAGACAAGATAGAATTTGACAAAGGGCAAGACTCGCTCAAGCAAGGGTTACATTATATAGACTGGGGCTTTGCAGATAAGTCGTATCAACTTCAAGAATTTTCCCCTAAGATTATAGAAAAAGCAAAAACACTTGGCTGTGCATTTGCGCGTAAAGTGCCGAGTGATAAACAAGGTGAATTTATTAAGTTTATTGAGAATTTTTAACCAATGATGAACATATTAATTTTGTTACCATTTTTAAAAAATACTGGCCCTGCAAATGTGGTCGTATCTTTAGTAAATCAGCTAAAAGCCAAAAATGTTAAATTACATGTTGTCTGTCTATTCTCTGCAGAAAACAGTTATAAAGAAAAAATTAGCGCCCCAAATGTATGCGTGGAGGAGCTAAATGGCTTTAAGCCTAAGTCGCTTATCAAATTACACCATTACATTAGAAAACATAATATAGATGTATTACATAGCCATTGCTTGCTCGCAGATATTGTTGCGCCTTGGTTGACACTATTTTATCGTACCAAAACAATTTCCACAGTGCATTGCAGTTTAAAAGACAACTACAAAAACGAATATAGTTTTCCAAAGGGGCCTATTTACTATTGTTTACATCAATTTTCTTTAGCTCTATTCAATTCCGTCACTTATGTGTCGACAAGCATAAGTAACAAATCTAACGCAAATATTATATATAATGGCGTTCAAGCACGTAATATTTCGTTTAAGTCATCAGCAGCGAATACAATCAATTTAATTTATGCTGGTCGACTAATCTCTAGTAAAAACATTGCTTGGCTTGTTGATAGCGTAAGATGGTTAAATAGTAACTCTCCATTTAATTTCAAGTTACATTTGTTTGGTGACGGAGATCTTTATGATTCTGTTAGCCAAAATAATAATACTGATATTATTACCTATGGCTTTGTTAATGATTATCAAAGCTTGGTTCCTGAAAATTCAATATTTATTAACCCTTCACTATTTGAAGGTATGCCGATGGCAGTCATTGAAGCTTTAGCCGCAAACCTACCTGTGGTTTTATCAGATATAGAGCCTCACCAAGAAATAAAAGAGCATATAAAAGAAGGCGTCAGTAATTTTACTAACGAATATTCATCACTTTTAACTGCTATTAAGAAGCTAATTTCAAGTAAAGGGGAAGTTATAGTAGACAAGGCTAAAATGCGAAAACAGTTTGAACAACATTTTTCAGACAATCAAATGGCAGTTAAATATTATACTGCTTATAGTGCGTTATCACAGTAGATATGCTTCCTTACTTTATTGCCAACTTTACCGCCCTCGCATTTTTTCATATTGCTTTTCGCCAAAAGTTAAGCACAGCAGCATGTTATCTACTAATTTTTTTCAGCAGCATTCCTCTTATAGTAATTGCAGGGCTAAAATTTAGAAAAGTGGGCACCGACACTGGTTCTTATGTTTTCTTCTACAATCATATAATATCATTTACTGATGCCTTTGATATGGCAAGTGAACACGGTGAAATAGGTTATTGGTTATTAAACTCTCTTGGTCATCAAATATCGGATAATTACTTTGCCCTGTTCACGCTTACCGCCATTATTATTACGGCTTGCTATATGTATGCATTGAAGCAATTTAATTTAAAAACCTTATCTCTTTTTACTTTACTTTTTATAGGCCCATACTACTTTCAGCTCAATGGAAATCGACAAGCAATATCAATCGCAATATTCGCAATTTCAACAATTTTTATTATAAAAGAGCAACCGATAAAATATATTATTTCTATTTTGGTCGGCTTTTTATTTCACAAATCGATGATCATATGTTTGCCCATTTATTTCATTTTCAGGGGACAAATTAAACCAAGAAAAATTGCGCTGATTCTCTTAGGTTTCTTTATCTTTATCGTTTTCTTCCAGTCCTTCATAAATGTCGCATCAGGGGTTGATAGTCGATATTCAAGTTACGGAGATGCACGTTCAGAGAGCGGTGGTGTTGTAGTGTCACTGTTCAATATCATCTTGTTAGCTTGGTTTTTTATCGTAAGGATCATCAATAGACAATATCTTGCTAATAGAACATATGATGTTTTGTTGTCATTGTACTTGCTTGGCGCACTTGTCAGTATTATTTCTATGGTGCTAAGTGTTGATCCTTCTGGTTTCTTACGTTTAAGCGTGTACTTTATTCAGCTTAATATGTTTTTGTTGCCACTGTCGGTTATGAGTTTTAAAGATAATCAAACTCGACATGTCATTGTTTTTGCGGCTATCTTATTGATGATGGCTTATTTCTACATGACAACAAGCACGTTTAGTAATTTGACTCCTTATCGCTTTAATCCAATTTTAGGCCTTTAGATGAAAGTAAGTATTGGTATTCCATTTTTTAATCCTGGTCCAGTGTTTAGAGAGGCAATTGCTTCCGTATTAAATCAAACGTTTGAAGATTTCGAATTAATTCTCCTTGATGATGGCTCAAGCGATAATGCGCTTAGTATTGCTCAGTCGTTTGCAGACCCTAGGATCAAAGTTATCAGTGATGGCAAAAATAAAGGTCTTCCAGCGCGGTTAAATGAACTGATTGAATTATCTAGTGGTGATTATATTGCAAGAATGGACGCTGATGACTTAATTAGTCCTGACAGGCTTCAGCTACAAGTTAATTTCTTAAATACACGGCAAACGATTGACCTAGTTTCAACAGGAATATGCTCAATAACAGATGATGCAAAAGTACTTGGCTATCGAAAGCCGCAAGAGAGCCCCCTTTCCAATGCAAGTATTTCTGATGCCATATACGGTAGAGTCAACATCGCACATGCGACGATAATGGCGAGAAAGAGTTGGTATCAGCGTAATCAATACAATGAAACAGCAAAGTTGATGGAGGATTATCAACTCTGGATTGACGCTGCAATCAAGGATGATCTCAATGTTGGCTATATCGTTACACCATTATATTTTTATCGTGAAGAAAGCTCGGTATCATCTCGAAAAGCAATTAATGCCTATAAAAATCAGCTTTCTTTAGTCAAAGAAAACTATCTTAATTATTTAAGCTGGCCAGAGAAGTTTAAATTTACCCTAACAATGCGTTTTAAAATGTTAGTTGTTTTAATGTTAAACTCTTTTAATACAACTAACTTGTTAATGTCTTTACGCAACAAAAGTACAGAACAACATGAGCCAGAATTAATGGCCCTTCAACAACAGTTAGATGATATTCGGAGTCAAGTTTGAAAAAGGTTTTAATCGTAACGGCTGTACCGGAGACCGTTAATGCTTTTCTAACTGCTTATATTTCCGAGCTAAGCAAACATTATGAAGTGCATGTAGCATGTACGTTAAATGATCAACACGCCCTTAAAAGTCTAAGCGGCAATGTAGTAACTCATAATATTAATATCGCTCGGCAGCCGAGTATATTTGAAGACTTGAAGTCTTTATTTCAGTTATATCGATTTTTTAAGCACCAAAATTTTGATTCCATTCATTCATTTACACCAAAAGCGGGATTATTAAGTCAAGCTGCTGCATGGCTAGCTCGGTGTCCAAATAGACTCCATACATTTACAGGCCAAGTCTGGGCAACTAAAAAAGGTATCGCTAGGCTAGGATTGAAGTGGCTAGACAAATTAACGGCAACGCTCACGACAATATGCCTTGCCGACAGTCACTCTCAAAAAGACTTTATTGTGGCAGAAAAGGTGGTTAACCCAACTAAATGCCATGTATTAGCTTCAGGTTCAATTTCTGGTGTGAATATTGATAAGTTTAAATATTCCGCTAACGCTAGAGAACAATTAAGAACAGAGTATGGAATTTCTGAAGATAACTTTATATTCTTATTTGTCGGTCGCTTAAAGTACGACAAAGGCATTCCGGAATTAATTGCGGCATTTGAAAAACTCAATTTCTCACAGCCAGCCAAATTATTTATTATCGGTAAGGATGAGGATAACTTACTGCCTTTAGTGAGTAATAAAAGTGATGTGATTTTTGCGGGTTTTAAAACCAATGTTCCTGATTTTTATAGTTTTGCTGATGTTTTGGTTTTACCAAGTCACAGGGAAGGCTTTGGTAACGTAATAATAGAAGCTGCAGCATGTAATTTACCGGCAATTGCTTCTAATATATACGGACTTTCAGATGCAGTGTCCCATGAATATAGTGGGCTTTTACATCAAGTTAAAAATGAAAATGCCCTAGCAAGCTGCATGCAGCGGCTTTTAGATTCACCAGAATTACTCGCGACTTATAAAAAACAAGCTCGGCAAAGAGTTGAAGAAGTATTTGCTGAGCCAATCCTCGTGAATGCATTCTTAACCTTTTACAAAGCACACCTTAAGGAACATTCACCAAAATGATGAAGCGACTATTCGATTTTTTAACAGCGTTTACCTTACTATTCATGCTATCGCCAGTATTGTTTATAGTCGCTTTGCTTGTACGCTTTAAGTTAGGTTCACCGATTATTTTTCATCAACCTCGTCCAGGACTTAAAGGTGAGGTGTTTTCTATGTATAAGTTTAGAAGCATGACTGATGAAAAAGACGAAAATGGCGAACTATTACCAGATAGTATGCGACTAACAGGCTTTGGAAAGCTATTGCGTTCAACCAGCATGGATGAATTACCTGGGCTTTGGAATGTATTAATAGGCAAGATGAGTTTAGTCGGCCCAAGGCCTCTTTTGATTGAATATCTACCTTTGTATTCTCATGAACAAGCAAAGCGACATAATGTGCGCCCAGGCATTACTGGCTGGGCGCAGGTAAATGGCCGCAACAACTTATCATGGCAAGAAAAATTCAAGCTCGATGTCTGGTATGTAGAAAACCAATCGTTTTGGCTTGATATCAAAATCTTATTTTTAACCGTATATAAAGTCATAAAAAGAAGTGATATCGCCGCTGACGGTGAAGTAACCATGACCAAATTCACTGGAAATGAAGAATGAAGAAGTTACTAATCATTGGTGCTAGCGGGCATGGACGCGTTATTGCTGACTGTGCTGAGAAGATGGCATGTTACGAACAGATAGCCTTTGTCGATGCTATTTATCCAGAAAAAACCAGTAACTTACATTGGCCGGTTATCGGGGATGATACCTTTTGGCAAAAGCACATCAAGGATTTTGAAATTGTCGTTGGTATTGGTAATAACGACATTCGATTGCGTATTACACGTGACATAATTGCTCGAGGCGGTAAACTGGCGACAATTATTCATCCATCAGCTGTTGTTAGCGAGCACACCGACATTGGTGCTGGCAGTGTTTTTTTTGCTAGTTCAGTTGTTAATATTGGTTGTAAATTAGGTATTGCAACTATCGTGAATACTGGTGCTAGCGTCGATCATGACTGTGAAATAGCTGATGGCTGCCATATTGCACCAGGTGCAAATATCTCTGGTGGAGCTATTATTGGTGAGAAATCGTGGCTCGGTATAGGTAGTCAAGTAATCGAATTAATCAAAATAGGTGACAGTAGCTATATAGGCGCTGGCGCTACCGTAGTATCAGATCTAGCTGGGCATGCAACATATGTCGGTACACCAGCTACACAATTAAGAAAGTAGGTTAAACGTGTTAAATTCTCCGTTCGCCCCATGGCCAAGTTTTACACAAGAAGAAGCTGATGCGGTCAGCAAGGTTTTGTTATCTAATAAGGTGAATTACTGGACTGGTCAAGAAGGTAGATTATTTGAGCAAGAATTCGCTGCATACACGCAATCTCAATATGCCGTTGCTGTTGCCAATGGCACATTGGCGCTAGACTTAGCTTTACATGCACTAGATATAGGTGTCGGTGATGAAGTTATCGTTACGCCACGAACTTTTATTGCATCAATTAGCTGTATCGTTAATGCTGGCGCTATCCCCGTATTTGCTGACGTTGACCTTGTCTCGCAAAATATTACCCCTGAAACTATTACTCCAGTATTAACGGGAAAAACAAAAGCTATCATTTGTGTACATTTAGCTGGTTGGCCGTGTGATATGGACGGTATTATGAAGTTGGCTGCAGAAAACAACTTAAAAGTTATTGAAGATTGCGCTCAAGCTCATGGCGCCAAATATAAAGGGCGCTCAGTAGGCTCCATTGGACATATTGGTTGTTGGTCATTTTGCCAAGATAAAATAATGACCACGGGTGGCGAAGGCGGGATGTTAACCACCAATGATGAACAATTGTGGCGAAAAGCTTGGGCATTTAAAGATCACGGTAAGTCATACGAAGCGGTATATGAGCGTGAACATCCACCTGGTTACCGCTGGTTGCATGAAAGTTTTGGCACAAATTGGCGGTTGACAGAAATGCAATCAGCGATTGGGCGTATTCAGTTACGTCATATGCCTGATTGGACTGAAAAACGGAACAATTTTGCAGAGCAAATACTATCAACTTGTGAAAAACACCCATTTTTATCTGTACTAAGGCCAACTCACCAAAATTTACATGCCTATTATAAATGTTATGTTCAAGTGAAGTCTGAAAAACTGCCAAGCAATTGGAATAGAGAACGCATTATCAACGCAATCGCTGAAAACCAAGTCCCTTGTTTCTCAGGAAGCTGCTCTGAAGTGTATAAAGAAAAAGCGTTTGATAATACAGGATTCAGGCCTTCACAACCTTTAGCCAACGCTAAATTGCTCGGTGAAAATAGCTTAATGTTTTTAGTGCATCCAACATTAAGCACACAAGAAATTACATTAACATGCAAAGCAATTGACGATGTTGCCCAACAAATAGCCAAAGATGTTGCATAAATGTAAGCAATTAAGTGACAAATATGACAAAAATTGTCAGAATAGCTTCAAAGGATACACCCAAAATGGATGTTAAAATAATAATAAGGTGTATAGATTATGATCAGACGTATTGATCTGATTCCTAGCTCAATAAAATTACTTATCGCGCTAAGCTATGACTCAGCAGCGTTAAGCATTGCGTTTTTCTTATCATACTTTCTCCGTTTAGGCGGCGAAATTAGTGTTGTAGGCTATTCAGAATTTATTGTATTTGCACTAACAGTAGGCTTCACATTAAGCTGCTTTTACTTGTTAGATGTATATTCATCAATCATTCGTTATTTTAATGCCAAAGCATCACTAAAAATTATTGGCATTCTCATTGGTTCTGCTTGTGTGTGCTATTTGTCTTCACAAGTTTTTGATGCTTTTGTACCGCGCTCAATTCCTTTTTCATTTTTAGTGTTGTCATCAATGCTGATAGCTGGCGCTCGAGCACTAGTCGGTTTTTTTGTCAGTGAACACTGGTTTGATGAACGCGAAGAAGTTGTTATTTTCGGTGCAGGTACTACTGGTAGACAGTTAGTAAGTACGCTTACTCAGGGTAATAAATACCAAGTTTTAGCTATTCTTGATCAAAAGACTCAATACCAAGGTCGTAGTCTATTCGGCATTAAGATTCACAACTTAGAATACATTAAAGTTCTCACCAAAAAATATAAAAATTTCAAAGTATTAATTGCCGTTTCAGAAGTAAATCCCGAACGTATGAAACAAATTGTCAATCAATTTGAACCCTACGCACTAGAATTACTTACCGTACCTTCTATGTACGATATCGTCTCAGGTAAACACACAATAGACGAGTTACGAGAAGTATCCGTTGATGAACTACTTGGCCGTGAGCCTGTCGAGCCAATTCCTGAGTTACTAAGTGCCAATATTAAAGATAAAGTCGTCTTAGTCTCTGGTGCTGGCGGATCAATTGGTAAAGAATTATGTCGACAAATTATTCAGCAGCAACCTAGCAAATTAATTTTACTGGAAGTTAGCGAAGCATTTCTTTATGAAATCAATCAGGAATTGACCGAATTTCAAGTAGAAAATAATACCGAAATTCCTGTAGTTCCAATGATAGGTAATGTACAGAATGGTATGCTAATGACACGTATTTTTGACGTGCAACGTGTGCAAACCATCTATCATGCAGCTGCGTATAAACATGTTCCTATGGTAGAGAAAAATGTTATTGCTGGCATCACGAATAACGTTTTAGGTACCTATGAAATTGCGCAGGCAGCAGTTTTTTGCGAAGTAGAAACTTTTGTTTTAATTTCTACTGATAAAGCGGTTCGCCCGACCAATGTCATGGGCGCAACTAAACGTATGGCCGAATTAGTGTTACAAGGTTTAGCCAAGCGTGATCACCAAACTCGCTTTGTTATGGTGCGCTTTGGCAATGTGCTCGGCTCATCTGGCTCGGTTGTACCGTTATTTAAAAAGCAAATTAGAAATGGCGGCCCTATCACAGTTACACACCCAGACATTATTCGCTACTTCATGACTATCCCAGAAGCGGCCCAACTGGTGATTCAAGCTGGAGCAATGGGCAAAGGCGGTGATGTATTTGTACTAGATATGGGTAGCCCAGTTAAAATTGTCGATTTAGCAATAAAAATGACTCACTTAATGGGTTACACCGTTAAAGATGAACAAAATCCAAATGGTGATATTGAAATTAAATTTAGTGGCCTTCGCCCTGGTGAGAAGCTTTATGAAGAGCTACTTATTGATGATCATGCACAAACCACAACACATAAACGTATCCTTACAGCGAATGAGCGTTCGATTAGCTGGGTAGAAGTACATAATCTATTAATACGTATTACTGAAGCGATGAACGACGAAAATGTCGCAGAAATTCGACAGTTGTTAATGGATGCACCGCTCGGCTATGTGCCTGAGTCACACTCCAGCGATGAATTAGAGAATACAGAGAATAAAGCAGACCAAACAGCTAGTTAGTCTGCTTTTTTCGATACTCTGTCATACATCACAATACTACCAGCAACGGAGACATTTAAGCTGTAATCACCCGGCAGCTTTACCAATTGATGACATTTGGCCAACACTTGCTGCGGTAAACCTGATTGTTCGTTGCCTAACAGATAAACACAACGATGCGGATGTTTATATTTGCTTAATTCGCTAGCTTGTTCTGACAACTCCACACCAATAAGTGGTGTGTCATAAGGCAAGTTTTTAATCAAATCGTCAATTGAGTCGTAATGATATAAGGGAATTTTTTGCCAAGCATTGGTAACATCAGTAGTCTGTTTTTTATATTTTTTATCTACAGTAAAAATAAACGACGCACCTAATATATAAGCCGAGCGCCATAATGTTCCAATATTAATTTCATCCACATTGTTTAAAATGCCGATACCAAAAAAACCATTTTCTGAATAAGTTTGTTTAAGTCGTGCCATTAAGGTTACTGTTTACTCTTCTTTTTTAAGCAGAATCCAAATATCCGCATAGTCTGGTATATGTTTATTCGCTTGATGGTAATCGCCCCAGCCACGATAGCTACCAGCAAGCAAATCCAGCTGAAATAGATTGTCATCAAACGCTCCACCTTCATCTGCTAATATTGCCAATTGAGCTTGTGATCGCTTCTCAAGCTGATAATTAACTAGAATCAATTTACCTAAGCCTAACTGTTTCACATTGCCCGCTAAGCTAACTTGCGGCTTTATTGCTATTTTGTTTTTTAGTTCTTTGCCATAGCCTAAAATGCTGGGGACTTCAGCGAAATACCAATATCGCTTTTGTTCCCGCTTACCTATCGCATAGTCATAGTCGATACCATTGTTTCTATGGACGTTAAAATAACGTATTTTACCGTCAACCGTTAATACACCAGTTCCCTGTAGTAACACGTCATGTAAAGCCTCTTCGGTTACCCAAACTAAAGGTTTTGCTAACTTTTTATTAAGTAAAGCACCTTCCATAACCTCCTGCCGTGTATAGCGAAATCGAGTTAACTGATCTTTTTTCAGCTCCGCTTGCTCAAGCGAGAAATGCTGTTCATCGCTAGGTAACTGGTAAAGTGCTTGTGAATAGTGATCAGTTTTAACCGCACTACCATCTAAGAGTTTTGCGTAATATTTCGTAAGGAATAGTTGTTTATTCGGGATTTGATTTAACATACGGCTTTTAACGCTATTAGTGCTCTTTCGTGCAATCTCATCTGCTTTTTCTTTATCAGGTATCCAGCGAATAAATTCAAAATTGGCTTTTAAAAATGCACCATCATGTAAGCGACTGTTTCGATTAGCGCGCACATCTTCTTGATAAATCTGGCACAGAAAATCCAGCGTTTGCTCTACCCTGCCTAATGAAATGCCATTACCAATAGCTTTCCCAGCATGCACCGCCTTTACGTCATCCTTATGCTGACGAAGGTATTGATTAGTTGCTTTTGACACTGCACAAAGCTCACTACCTTTAAATATCGACAGCTGGCCGAAGTTAGGGCTTTGTTCTTTTAAAAATTGAGCGTCGGCAAAGACGTACGATTGTGTAACAACTACAAATATTAAAGCGATTAATAGACGACTAAACAAAAGAAGACCACTACAGACAGGATAATCCACAAATAGTATCAAGAATTGTGTCAAATATTACAGCAAAAAAATACACTGTTACATTTAGACACGCCTGCCTCAACAATGCTCTCTTAAAATAAAGGCTGACATGGAGTTAATCAGAGAGTAAAGAAATGAAAACAATTAAAATGATAATGGCAAGTCTACTAATAGCGACAAGTTCAGTGGGATTTGCCAATGAAGGTAATAGCAAATTTATCGACATTGATGCCTATGAAAAAAATATTAAAGAAGCACTTTCTCTATATCAAAGTAATAATTATGAAAGTGCCCTTCCTGCACTTGAAAAAGTCGCTCAACTTGGCGAGAAAAAAGCACAGTACATCGTCGGTACTATGTATCTAAATGGTCAAGGTACTCCTCAAGATTTAAAGAAAAGCTATGCTTGGCTATCAGTAGCAAACGAGCAAAAGACTAAATCTTGGAAGAAACCACTCAATATGCTTGAAGAAAAACTACCTAAAGATTATCTGGCCGTAGTTAATGAAGAGGCGAAGACCTATATCGATAGATATGGCGTAAAGGCGCAAAAACTAAAGTGCCGCCCAATGAAAACGTTAGGCTCTAAAAAACCGAAACACACCTGTAAAAAATCAGAATTAAAACCAGGCTTTTATTACGCAGGTTAATAAGTTCTATTTTTCAATATTTAAGCGATTGGTATGAATGTAGCCTTCCGATATCTGTCGCTTATTTATCAAGCAATTAAGAATAAATCTCCATTTTAACAGGAAGCAATGTGTCACCTTCCTGAATATGCAACGAGTTAAGTTAATAATAGCTTCCGACTTGAATTCAGCTAGAAGAAAGTCGATTCGTTCCTGCCAAACAGCATTCTCTCTTCAATTCACTTCTCATAAAAGTCGCAAGAACTTAAGCATTTAATTTGTGAGATTTACAGCAAACCTCTAAAGTATTTCAGAATTCTTAATAAGGTAATCTAAATCAGAGAGAATATTTATCTCTGTAAAAAAGCTCAAAGACTACTAATTATTCATCATGCTTCATGACCAATTAATTACTCATACGCGTTGATTACAAAAAGTTACTAGTGCATTACGGCATTTCACACTATTATGCATGGCTTTATTGTTTTATCTTGTTAGTAAAGAGTATGAAGTTAATTTCTAAAATAAGTACTGCACTTTTAGCCGTAAGTGCATTGGTTAGTGCATCAGCGAATGCAACTATCGTTGAATTTGTTACCTCGCAAGGCAATATCCGCGTTAATTTACATGATCAATCTACGCCGAAAACTGTAGATAACTTTCTAGAATATGTTAATGATGGTGATTACCAAGACAGTGTAATTCACCGCGTAGAATCTAACTTTGTTGTTCAAGGTGGTGGTGCTACATACAGCGACGGATTTGATCATGAATCAATTGAAAGTAATGGCGCTGTAGAAAATGAGCCGGTTTGGTCGAATGCCAAAGGTACTATTGCAATGGCCAAAGTAGCTGGCAATCCAAATAGTGCGACTAGCCAATGGTTTTTTAATTTAGCTGATAATAGTGCCAATTTAGACGTGCAAAATGGTGGTTTCACGGTTTTCGGTCAAGTATTTGAAGAAGATATGGCAGTGCTTGAAGCGATTGAAGAGCTTAGTCGGTGTGGAAGTACACCTATGGTTGACTATTCAGCGGAGCAATGCGCTACCGGAGAAGATGCAGGTTATGACAACTTTGTTATCGTTTATCGCATCGACATCATTGACAGCACAACAGTAACTGACGCTGACTTGGTCAAAGTGCCAAACACTTTGATTCAAATACCAGATGAAGATGATGACAATGATAGTGACAGTAGCGGTGGCGGAAGCTTATTTTGGTTACCATTAATCGCGTTGCTAGCAATCATCAGACGAACACAAAAATAATTTCTAGGTGATTAATAAAAGGTGGCTTAGCCACCTTTTTTATTTAAGCTGCTGATTGAGCTATAGTTTAGTTAATATTAACTACTACTAAGTAATCTATATGTCAGTAAGCAACATTGTTGAATTCCGTTTTTTGGCTGAACCTACAGACGTCAATTTTGGTGGCAAAGTTCACGGCGGCATGGTCATGAAATGGATTGATCAAGCGTCCTATGCTTGTGCTGCTCAATGGAGTAAACATTACTGTGTAACAGTTTCAGCTAATGCTATTCGCTTTATTCGCCCGATACTAGTCGGGCAGATGATTAGTGTCGAAGCTAGAATTGTCCATACGGGAAAATCTAGTATGCACATTTATGTTGTTGTACGTGCTGGCGATCCTAAAGGCAGTAAACCCGTCATAACTAACAGATGTTTCATTACCTTTATGGCAGTAGATCAAGCTGGTTACCCAATAAAAGTTCCTGTTTATGTGCCCGAAACAGAAGAAGATAAACAACTAGAACAAGTCGCCGAGCAAGCTAAAGATTTTGCTAAAAAGCTTGATAAAGACTTTGAGGAAAAGCTGGGCTGGAAGTAATTTTGACGTGCTATCGCAAGATATAATGAATTATTACGTTTTTTTCAGCAACTAGGCTGTTTGTTCAAACAATTACTTGGCACAATAAGGTCAAAGAAAAAGAACAGGATATTCAATGAAAGGTTTCTTTGCCTTATTGCTTTGGCTCGCTGCGCCAGCGCTATACGCTACTGAACAGGCTGGTACTATATTTAAACAACTTGCCCCCTCGCTTTATCAAATTCGATTAATTGATAAGGCTAGTGGTGAGAAATCTTCTATCGGCTCTGGATTTCAAATAACTGCAGATGGCTTAATCGCGACCAATTACCATGTTATCTCTGGCTTCGCGCAATACCCTAATAAATATCAAATTCAATATTTAGATCATCAAGGCAACAAAGGTGACCTTACCTTAGCAAGTGTCGATGTTATCAATGACTTAGCATTGGTTAAACGCAATATTGATCAAGACATGCCATTTTTTACCATTGCAGATAATTCGCCAACAAAAGGTGAAGAGCTGTTTTCACTTGGAAACCCTCATGACTTAGGCATGATTGTGGTACCTGGTACATACAATGGCTTAAAAAAAGAATCTTTTATCGATAAGATTCATTTTACTGGCTCTGTAAACTCTGGAATGAGTGGTGGGCCTGTAGTCAACAAGGATACACAAGTAGTTGGTATTAATGTTGCGACCTCAGGCAATCAAATCGGCTTTTTAGTGCCACATGATAAATTGGCGACCCTGTTCAATCACTACCAAGATTCACCACCAGCATCTATTGAAGAGCAAATGGCGGAGCAACTTAGCGCCTATCAAAAAGCCCTTATCGATAAGCTACTCGAAAGTAAATGGCAGGGAAAAGTCTTAGGAAAAAGCCTTATTCCAACAATTGACGTGCCTTTTATACGCTGTTGGGGAGAGTCCAACTCAGATAAAACTGATGCGTTAATTTTATCCGCCATGGCCAATTGTGCGCTTGATGAGGATACCTTTATTGACCACAACTTCTTTACTGGTACGGTTGAAATGCAGTTTCAGTATATGGAAACTGACAAAATAAGCCCGTTAAAGTTTTATCAGCTATATCAACGACAAGTAACTCGTGCTGCCGCAGGTAATAAAGCAACCAAAGACGATGTAACCGAGTTTGAGTGCCACCATGATATTGTCATGCCGCTGAACCAATCAATTAATAACAAAAGCATTTTATGCACTCGAAATTATAAAAAGTTCCCTGCGTTATTTGACGTCTTGTACCTAGGGCTGTCTGTCGATAGGGAAAGACAGGCACTCATTAGTCACTTTACAGTTTCAGGGGTAGAAAAAGAAATGGCTCTGGCATTTACCAAGCGCTTTATGGAGTCAGTTTCATGGAAATAATCATCGAAGAAATTAGTAAAGGACATAAGCTCATTGGTCGCCATAAATACGCGCAAAGTTCTGTGCATATCGGGCGTGGTTATCACAATGACATTATCGTTTCCGATCCTCATGTTTGTGCAGAGCACTTAACCATTGATTATGACGGTGAGCACTGGAAAATTAACGACCTTAATAGCGTAAATGGCTCATTCATTGGTCAAGGGAAGCAAGCTGCGAACGGTCATATTGTTAACTCTGGTGATGTCATTTCTATTGGTAATAGCCAGATACGTTTAATATTCCCGAATCACCCTGTTGACACTAGTATTCCATTTAGTGCGTTTGAATCACTTATCAACCTTGCTAGGCATCCGCTTGTCGTAATAGCTAGTATAGTGCTTTTCGCATTAGCTACCGGTTGGCTAACCTTTTTAGAAAATGCCAAAGAAGTTAACTTTACACAATTGCTAGTACCAGCAATAAAGCTAACACTAGCGTTTTGTATTTGGCCATCGATAATCGCCTTAATTTCCCATCTCACTAAAAATGATGCTCGAGTGCTACATCAAATTGGCATTTGTTTTATCTTCTTTTTATTACTGATGGTTACCGATGCGATACAAGCATTAACCTACTTCAATACTTCAAGTAATTGGCCAGTCGCTTGGTTTGTTAACTTGCTGCCAATAGTATTAGCGTTTTGTATGTTTTGGTTAAATTGCTATGTTGGCTTCCACATGAGCAAGGCAAGACGCATTACTGCGGCTGCTAGCTTAACCATACTCTTCTTTGGGGGTAGTGCATTGCTTCAAATGAGTAAACGTCCAGAATTCAATCCTAGGCCGCAATATAATGCCACGATCCTGCCACCGGCTTATCTCATTTCTTCAAGTAGTAGTGTTGATGACTTTATAAAAGATGCAGACAAGCTATTTGAAAAAGCTCAGAAAAAAGCTAACGATGAAAAATAAAAAAAGCGAGCATAGCTCGCTTTTTTCTTAAATGTTTATTAACTGATCAGAACTTAAGGTTTAGCAACAAAGCCTATTGCGTCATAAACCTTTGTGAGAACTTGACTAGCATGAGCAGAAGCCTTCTCTGCACCTTCTCGCATGACTTTATCAAGAAATGCTTGGTCTTCACGGTATTGATGGTAACGCTCTTGAATTGGCGCTAATAAGCCAACCACCGCGTCTGCCACATCACCTTTTAGGTGACCATACATTTTGTCTTCGTAATCTGGTATTAATGACTCAACAGTCTTACCAGTACAACATGAAAGTAAGGACAACAAATTAGAGACACCTGGTTTTTCTTCCATATCAAAATAAATACGCGCTTGTTCATCAGAGTCAGTCACTGCACGTTTAATTTTCTTAGTGATCTTTTTAGTATCTTCTAATAAGCCAATAAAGTTATTTGGGTTATCGTCCGATTTCGACATTTTCTTTAATGGGTCTTGCAAGCTCATTACACGAGCACCAAATTCAGGAATATATGGGTCTGGCACTGTAAAAATATCGCCATATAAATTATTCATTCGTGTCGCAATATCTCGTGCTAACTCTAAATGCTGCTTTTGATCATCACCTACAGGCACTCGTGCTGCATCGTAAAGTAGGATATCTGCTGCCATTAATACCGGATAAGTAAATAAACCTGAGTTCATATTCGCTTCAGACTTTTGTGACTTATCTTTATATTGTGTCATGCGGTTAAGTTCGCCCATTTGGGTGTAACAATTAAGGACCCAGCTAAGTTGTGCATGCTCTGGCACATGAGATTGAATAAAGATAGTGCTTTTTTGCGGGTCAACACCACAAGCAAGGTATAGCGCTAGGCCATCTAATGTCGCTTTACGTAATGCCTCTGGCTCAGGACGAACAGTTATCGCATGCTGATCAACTAGCATGTAGTAGCAATCATGATCGTCTTGCATATTGACCCACTGTCTAAGTGCGCCTAGATAATTTCCTATGGTTAATTCACCTGATGGCTGACAGCCACTTAATACAATTGGTTTACTCATTATCTTCTCGTTTATTTGCTACTACTTCGTACTTACTGACGCTAATTCAGCACGCATTTGTTCAATAACAACCTGATAATCAGGCTGTGAAAATATTGCCGAACCGGCGACAAACATATCAGCACCAGCTTCCGCTATTTCTTTAATGTTGTCGACTTTAACACCACCATCGATTTCAAGGCGAATTTCTCGACCACTTTCTATAATTCGTTGTTTAACTAAACGAAGTTTTTCTAACGTAGTAGGGATAAACGATTGACCACCAAAGCCAGGGTTTACCGACATCAGCATAATGACATCAAGCTTATCCATCACAAAATCTAAAACCGACAATGGCGTTGCTGGGTTCAATACTAAACCAGCTTTACAGCCATGTTGTTTGATTAATTGCAACGTACGATCGACGTGTTCGCTAGCTTCAGGGTGAAATGTAATGATATCAGCTCCTGCATCGGCAAATGCAGGAATCAAACTATCTACGGGTTTAACCATTAAATGTACATCAATTGGCGCTGTAACTCCGTAATCTCTCAATGCTTTACAAAACATTGGCCCGAAAGTTAAGTTGGGCACATAATGATTATCCATCACGTCAAAGTGAACGACATCAGCACCAGCATCTAGCACTTTGGCAACGTCATCACCTAGGCGTGCAAAATCAGCAGACAAAATCGATGGAGCTATTAAAAATGAAGACATAAGATCACCCTTTAAAAAATCTGCGCTACTTTACCTAAAGCGCAGCCAATTATGAAGTAAAAGCCGCAATTTATGGCTGTTTTTTATGCACAAAGTTGGATCTTTTTAGATTTTAGTTGCACTAAAAAAGATCATCGAAAATTCTCCCGTTGACAAAAAGCAAAAACAACAAACCATTTACCCTTTGTTTTTATTGGCTTTTTAATGTTTTTTGATTGTTAATCATATCTTGGGCATCGACTTTGCAGCCAATAAGATAACAATAAAAAATAGAGAGATATGACATGAAAAACGCACTATTAGGATTAGTTATCAGTTCGAGCTTGGCGACATTATCAATTGCAGCTAATAAAGCACACGCTGTAGAAGGGTTATCAGCAAACGTAGGCTTAACTAGCAACTACTTATGGCGTGGTGTTACACAAACAGATGACGGTGCAGCGATTTCTGGTGGTATAGACTACGCGAATGAATCTGGGTTCTATGCTGGTACATGGGCATCGAATGTAGACTTTGGAGATGATGCCAGCTACGAATTAGACTTTTACTTTGGCTTTGGTGGTGACCTGGGTGACAGTGGTTTCGGGTATGATGTGGGTTACATATACTACGCTTACCCAGACTCTGCTGAAACTGATGGTAGCAATGAGTACGACTTCGGCGAAATATACGGTAGCCTTTCATATGACGTATTTAGTGTTACCGCGAATTACGGTGTAAATAATGACGATGGAGCAGAGTGGGCTGACAGTGCGCTATATATAAGTGCAGATGCAGCTTTTGAAATAGCTGAAGGGCTAGAGTTAGCGTTTCACGTAGGTAATTATACTTTCGATGATGATTATGACGACGGTGATTACACTGACTACGGCGTAAGTTTAAGCAAAAATGGATTCACATTCGCATTATCTGATACGGATATGGATAACGATGATGTTAAATTTACCATTTCGTATGCTATTGATATCGATCTTTAATTAATACATTTTAATATTTAAAGGCTCGGTTAATACCGAGCTTTTTTATGTGCTATTGCTAAGTCATTAGATATTTTCCATACTGATCACATTAATTCTTCGGTAATAAAATTATGTCTAAAGATAACTTAAGTTGGTGGCAAATTTGTAAAAGTGTAGGTGCGGCATTTTTCGGTGTACAAAGCTCTACAAACCATAAGCAGGACTTCGCTAAAGGTAAGCCAATTCAGTTTATTATTATTGGTTTAATTGGCGCTATAATTTTTGTCGGAGCGTTAATATTTGCCGTGAATTTGGTGTTGCTAAAGTAAAACTAGCTGCAAACTTTTAATACTATTGAGCACACAATGACTAAAGAGTAATTGGGCTTATTTATACAGCGCCATTAACTCACCTACCTTTTTTCGACCGTTAGCTTTTTGGCTAATAGTACGAGCAACATTTAATTTGCGAATTTTAAAGGCATGCTCGTAAATTTTTCGTGTCCAAATTGTATCGTGATTACTTATCAACACGGAAGTTTTTGGCACGCTTTCTACGGTTTCTTCTGCTGCATTGGCAAGGTCAGCTTGTTCATCTAGTCCAAAGCCATTACCTGCATAGCTAGTGAAGCTTGCCGTTTTACTTAATGGTACGTAAGGTGGATCACAGTAAATTACATCGCCACTTTTTGCTCTTGCAAACGTATCTCGATAGTTTTCACAAACAAAGATTGCATTTTGAGATTTTTCTGCGAAATACCAAAGCTCTTTTTCAGGAAAATAAGGCTTTTTATATTTGCCAAAAGGTACGTTATATCCGCCCGACTTATTGTAACGGCATAGGCCGTTATAACCATGTCTATTAAGATAGAGAAACAGCAAAGATCGCTGGTAAGCATCCTGTGTTTCATTGAAGGTTTTACGCAGTTCGTAATATGCTTCTGACTGGTTATATTGTGCAGAAAACAGCTCTGCAGATTCGGCAATAAACAGCTCAGGTTTTAACTGAAGTATTTTGTAGAGGTTAATTAGATCTTTATTAATGTCATTGAGAATATAACGCTTATAATCGCTATTGAGAAAAACAGAGCCTGCACCAACAAAAGGCTCTATTAGGCATTCGCCTTTCGGAAGTATTTTGTTAATAACATCGCATAGGGCATATTTACCACCTGCCCATTTTAGAAATGCTCTATTTTTATTGGTCATTAAGCCAACAATTCCAATACTACTAAGTTAACGACTGAGGATTGTAGCTTGATTCATCTCGCAGACCAATGGCAATAGCTAGTTTTTTTAATTGTCTTTGCCCATTAGGGCAATTTCTTTTTTAATTGTTTGAACTGACTTAATCCAAATACCATTACTTTGTAATTCCGGATCTAAGTCGCTCATTGCTGCAACAGCTGACGGCTTATCAACAAACTCTTGAGAAGTAATCACCACAAATAATTTACCATTTATCGTACGAATATAGTGTTGGTGACTTGATAACAAAAACTGACGTGCAAAATTGGTTACTATTGCATCAGCATCATCAATTTCACTCAGTGCTAGTGCTGAAAACTGAATAACGTAATGATTAACATTAGCATATTGCGCTGTCGTCGGTATGTTTTCATCAGCCTTTTGGCTCTTTGTCTCGCCATCATTTCTTAAATCAACAGTTTCACTAGATGAAATGGCTAAAGACGTTGATAAATCAGCATCTTTTGGTTCTTTATCCAGGTTAATAGCGTTTAAAATGTCTTGAGGCAATGCTAGTTCAACAACAGCATTTTCAATAGGTTTACCAGTTAGCGCTGCTAGAACATCGCTTACTGATGCTACGTCACCATCGTTTACCGATGTACTTATTAGTTCCGTTGGTTTTGGCTTAATTATTGACTGCGTTTGAGTAACACCGTTAAGTTTGTTTGCTTTTTCATCTAATTGACTAAACTGAAAACTATCCTGTTGATATAGAATGTAAAGCCCAATGAATGTAATAACCAATAACGTTAGTAACGACAACACCATCTTGTTAAAGGGCGTTAGCGCCAAAAAAGGCGAAGACGCTTTAAATGCATCAGAATGACTTGAAAGTAATTGACCATTTTCTACAGAGATCATCGATAACTTTTTATGAAAAAGGCTGTGATTATCTGCAATCAGTTTCCCAAGAGACATTTCAGCTAATAAAACTACACTAATGTCACGACCCGATTTTTTCGCAATTTCCGACAATAACGTTAATTCATGAACTATTTGTAGCGATAAGTGATGAGCTTGTTCTATTACTATAGCGATAGGTTCTTTGCTATTAACATAATGCTCTATGACGCTTTGCGTAAGTGAAATTTCTGGATCAAAAGTTTGGTTTGGAAAAAGCTGCTCATTAATGCGTGCTCTCACCTGAATATCATTTAATTTACTTGATACACCGATAAGTGCAGCGTTCGTTTGGTCGGTTAAAGAAGAAAGAAATGTACCTGCAATAGAGCCAAAGCCTTGCTTTTTCTCGTCTAGAACAACAACCGTATGTCGAGAGAATTTTAAGATGTAATCAATACGCGCATTTGTGCTGATCGACATTACTTTTTTTTCAGTGGTATTGTTTAAGTTAGTCGCTAAAGCCGCCATAAGACCTTCCGTTTATTAATCCAGAAGTTGCTTCAGCTCCTCTATTGTTACATCGCCGTAGACATCGCTATCGCCTAGACCTTTTGGTAATACAAACCTTAATTGGCCGGCAATATTCTTCTTATCACGTTTCATATGTTTTAGATAAGACTCTAAATCCATATCTTCTGGTGAATAGATTGGTAGCTCAAAGTAAGCTAACAATTCGATAATACGACGAAGTTCTGACGCTGAAAGCAAACCTCGATGTTCAGATAGTGTGGAAGCAAGGACCATACCAGTAGCAACTGCTTCTCCGTGAAGCCATACACCATAGCCTTGTTCAGCTTCAATTGCATGACCAAACGTATGGCCTAAATTAAGCAAAGCTCTTTTACCAGCTTCTTTTTCGTCTTCAGCAACGATATCAGCTTTACACTGACAACAACGTGCAATGACTTGTTTAAGTAGTTCTGAATCTTTAGCTTTTATCGCAAGCTTGTTTTCTTCAAGCCAATCAAAAAATGCTTTATCACCCAAAATTCCGTACTTGATGACTTCTGCCATACCAGCTGAAAATTCACGTGCTGGCAAAGTACTTAACGTTTCTATATCGATAATAACGGCATTAGGTTGGTAAAAAGCACCAACCATATTTTTACCTAATGGGTGGTTTATGGCTGTTTTACCTCCAACTGAGGAGTCAACTTGTGAAAGCAAAGTGGTAGGAATTTGGATAAAATCTACGCCTCGTTGATAGCACGCCGCAGCAAAGCCCGTTATATCACCTATCACTCCACCGCCTAATGCAATAAGAGTAGAATCTCGACCGTGACCACCTTCAAGTAGATGAGTCATGATTAGGTCAAAATTAGCTAGGTTTTTCTCTTGCTCGCCGTCTGGCAGCAATAAATAATCGACATCAAAATCGCCCAATGCACTAATTAGCTTCTCTCCGTAAATGGGGAAAACTACATCATTAGAAACAATGGTTACACGTTTCGACTTAATATGAGAAGTAACAGGACTGCTAGTATTTAGTAGTCCTGCTTCGATATAAATGGGGTAACTGCGATCGCCCAGATCAACGAGCAACGAATTCATTAGAAATCTAAACGTTCTACGATTTTGTGTGCAACAACCTTTGCACTTTGGTCGTCTGTTTGAACAATTACATCAGCGATTTCTTCATAAAGCGGGTTACGTTCAACCGCTAGCTTTTCAAGAACTGATCTTGGTTCTTCAGAGGTTTGAAGCAATGGACGACGACGATCACGTTGCGTACGCGCTACTTGCTTATCAATTGTTGTTTCTAAGTAAACAACAATACCACGTGCAGATAAGCGATTACGTACTTGTGGGCTAATTACAGAACCACCACCGGTTGCTAGAACAATGCCTTGCATCTCAGTTAAGTCATCGATGACATCTTCTTCTCTTTTGCGGAAACCTTCTTCACCTTCTAAGTCAAAAACCCAAGAGATGTCTGCACCCGTGCGACGTTCAATTTCTTGGTCTGAATCGAAGAACTCTAAGTGAAGTTTATCTGCTAATTCTCGACCAATAGTGCTTTTACCCGCGCCCATTGGACCAACTAGGAAAATATTACGTTTTTCTGCCATTAGACTTACTTAATTCTCGTAAAAAATGTGTGAATAGGTAAGAGGAAACTCCCCTCAAAAATTTCAAGGGCGTAATTATCGCAATTGTTTGGAGTAGAATGCAAGTAAGTGATTATAAATTACATCACTTACTTGCTAATTTTTCAATTGATTAGAAATGTTCCGTAACGATTCTAGGTGTTACGAATATTAGTAACTCTTTCTTTTCATTGTAGTTATTAGTATTTCTGAACATCCAACCAAAGTATGGAATATCACCTAATACCGGAACTTTTGAAACTGCACTAATAATTGATTGTTGGTAAATACCACCTAAAACGATAGTTTCACCATTACTAACCAACACTTGAGTACCTATACGTTGAGTATCAATCGCTGGCGCTTGACCACTCGTAATATCAGAAACCGTATCTTGAGTAACACTTAAGTCCAATATAATCTTGTTATCAGGCGTGATGTGTGGAGTTACCGTTAAACTTAACACAGCCTTCTTAAACTGCGTTGAAGTAGCACCACTAGATGCCGCTTCCTGATAAGGAATTTCAACACCTTGCTCAATAAACGCTTCTTTTTGGTTAGCAGTAGTAATTCGCGGACTTGCAATAATTTCACCTTTATTCTCTTGCTCTAAAGCACTTAGCTCTAAATCAAGAATAGTTCCATCGGCCAATCGTGCAATTTGGAATGCAATACTCCCTGCAGGATTAGCAACTGGAAGGTTCACATTTAGGCGATCCGTCAACGAAGGTAACACTCCTGCTGATGCATTATCTGCACCTTCTAATGAGCCGGCTGTTGAATATTCACCATCTGTATCTGTAACACCCCAACGAATACCTAGCTCTTCACCAACGGTATCTTTTACAGTAACCATTCGCGCTTCTATAACCACCTGACGTACTGGAATATCCAAAATACCAATCATACGTTTGATATCTTCAATGCTCTTCGCTGTATCACGCACTAATAATGTATTAGTACGTTCATCAACCGTCACAGAACCTCGTGATGATAAAATACTGGTATCTTCATTCTTAATTAACGCGGCTAGTTCAGTAGCCTTAGCGTAGTTTATTTGAATATATTCAGAATATAACGGAGCTAGCTCTTCAACTTGCTGCTGAGCTTGCAAGTTCTTCGCTTCACGTGCAGCTAACTCATCACTTGGAGCAACCATTAAAATGTTACCCTGCATACGTTTATCTAAACCTTTAACCTTCAGGATAATATCTAAAGCTTGGTCCCAAGGAACGCCATCTAAACGTAATGTAATATTACCGTTTACTGTATCACTAGTAATTAGGTTAAATTCGTTATAGTCAGCAATAATCTGTAGTACTGTACGTACAGAGATATCTTGGAAGTTTAATGAAATCGTACGGCCACTGAAATCTTCTTCAGCACCTAAGTAACCAACTTTCTTCTCTTGCTTACGAATATTAACGAGAAATACATTTTCTTGTTGGTCATGCTCAAAGGTGAAATTACCATCAACATCAATAACTAATTTTGCGTTACGCCCTTCACGGAACGTCTCGATGCCAGTAACGATTGTTGCAAAGTCAGTTACATCTAGCTTGTAAAGCATATCTTCAAGGATTTGTGTATTGTAGAACTCTACAACCACTCGGCCTAATTCGTCCTTAACATCAGCAGCAACGACACTGTCGCCTAAGTTAATAATAACTTGGCCTTCACCTTCTAGTTCGCCTCGACGAAAATCGATAGATTGCACATTGTTTAAGAATTCTTCACCTGCTGGTGCTACAGTCTCAACTATCTCTGCGGCCTTACCATAGGAAAGCGTAATAGCATATTGGTCACCTTCAATAGCCACGTCAAATACGGTTAATTTTTCTAAATTAATCGTCGCAACCATGTTGCCATCTACGGCATTTACAAGGATGTTTTCTACACCTGCATGATCAACAAATGTTTCAGCATAATCTTCTTCAAAAGCGACATTACCAAAATTTACGTTAATCACTGCCGGATCAACTGACGTCTTAACCGACGGTTGACCTATAATTTCTTCTGAAAAAGAGAAAACCACTTCAATTTGGTCATTATGGATTGTGTTGTAAGCAATACCGATAAGATCCGACGCATGTGCAACCGTTGAATAGGTCAAATAGAAGCACATAGCAATGATAACTTTTACCTGTTGTTTCAAGGTAAAAATTTTATTGTTCATTATTTTGTTAAATAGCATCACTACTTCCTTTACCTTTGACTATCCAATTCAACCATATCAATATCGGTTTCTCGTTCAACCCAACAACCCGCACCATCTGGGGTTAATTCTATTACTTTCACGCTGTCATTACCTACTTCTGTAATTCGACCGTTATATAGGCCAACATAGTTGCCTATTGAAACTCTATGTAATGTTTCATCTGACGCTTCAACTAAGGCCCAAGTCACTCCACCTTCACCTAAAGTACCACGCATCACTAGATCTCCCAGCGCGAACTTTTCTAAAGGTTGTTTACGTCGACGTGGGTCTGGGCTTAAACAACCAGACATTTGTTGTAATTTTTCCTGTATTGCTTCAGGCCTAGGGGCTACAAACGGACTACGCAAATCTATAGCAGCATATTCAAAATGATTGAACGTCGGTACCTCTGGCATAGGTTCAATATAACTTTTTGTGTTCGCTTTAACTTTAGCAATGTGAATTTTCAAATCACTGGTGTCGTCAAAACAACCAGCTAAGAATACTAACGACAATAAGGCTAATCTTTTCATTATTGACCGGCCTCCTGATAACGATAGGTTTTCGCTTGTAGTTTTAAGTTAAGTGTTTCACTACTTAATTGAGCAATATCGATAGTAAAATCATGCAAGGTTACTATTCGTGGTAAGCCAGCAATTTTACTCACAAAACCACCAAATTCATGATACGCACCAATAACTTCAATATCGATTGGTAATTCTATATAAATTTCTTTCGTAATTTCGGGTTGCCAGTTCAACTTAACAAAATCAAGGCCGCTAGTTGTTCCGACAAACGTTATATCATCCAATAAACCTGGAGTTTCATGGCTTTCCGGTAGACTTCTTAACTGGTTAGCAAAGATATTCTCTGCTTCAGCCATTTGTTGTTGGAAAAGTTCTAAGTTTGCTGCGACATGATATTTAGATTCAAACTCTTGCTTGAGTGTTATTTCTTCCGCTTTTACGCGATCTAATCTAGTTAATTTGTCACTTACTAAACCGACATACGAAAGTCCCGCAATTACAATTGCAGCAAATATTGTAAGAACAACTTTAGCTGCTATAGGCCATTCACCTAGATTATCTAACTCTAGATTATCAAACTGTTCGGTAAACTTATTTACATCAAATTCCATTAGCCCTCTCCCTGCAGCGCCGCATCAAGGTCATCAACAAGACCTTTAATTGTTACACGCATTTTGAAGTCACTTAATAATTTAGTCGCTTCTTCGTCTGTAACAATTGATTCAGGCGTAGCATCTGTAAATAGATCTGATAATTCGATTTCTCGGATCATATTGGCCAAATGGTTATTTGATTCACTCTTACCTATTAAGTGAATAATATTACCTTGCTTTTCAAGCTTAGTTAAATATATGCCGTTTGGAATGATTTTAGCAATTTCATCAAGCACTTGCGTACCAACATTTCGGCTACGTTGTAATTGCTCGATTACACTGATACGTTTTTGCAACGCCTCTTTCTTTTCATTCAGTGTTTTTATTTCCGCAATACGAACATCTAAGATTTGAATTTCATTTTTAAGGAATTGGTTACGTGAAACTTGCCCATCGACTTGTGCTTGATAATAGCTACTAACGGCAAATACCACTAAAAACGTAAAAAGACCAACAAAGGTCAAAATACTAATAAATTCTTTCTGCCTTGCTTTTTGCGCTTCTTCGCGCCAAGGCAGGAGGTTTATATATGCCACGGCGTAAAACTCCTTAACGCTAATCCTGCTGCGACCATTAGCTGAGGTGCAACTTTTTTCAGCTCAGCTTCATCTAACCCATCAGCAATTTCCATTGCTTCAAATGGGTTGGCTACTACAGTATAAATACCAAGTTCTTCAGTTAATAGCTCTTGCACACCTTCAACCAAAGCGGTGCCGCCTGATATTATCAAGTAATCTACTTTTTCGTAACCACTTGATGTTAAAAACATTTGAATAGCTCTTCGGATTTGCTGAACTAATATTGTATGGAATGGCGCTAGTACTTCAAACCGATAGTTAGGAGGAAGTTTATCATTTACTTTTGCCGTTTCAGCTTCTTCAAAAGACTGGTTATAATAAGAAACAATTGAGCGTGTGTATTGCTCACCGCCGAATAATTGGTCACGGCTATAAACATGTTCGCTTTCATTGGCTGCAGAAAACAATGTCATAGTAGCGCCGAGATCAACCATAGCGACCATTTTATTTTTCGCATCATCCGGTAGCTGCGCCAAGCATAAATCATAGGTTCGGCTAATTGCATATGATTCAACATCGACAACTTTAGTACTAAAGCCGCCGGCTTCTAACGCTGCAACTCTAGCTTCTACTGACTCAGTACGAGCAGCACTTAATAATACGTTTATTTTACTAGGATCGGATTCATTAACTGCAAGCTTTTCAAAATCTAAGCTTACTTCATCAAGTGGGTAGGGAATTAAACTATCAGCTTCTACTTCAATTTGGCCGGCAAGCTCTTCATCATTTAAGGCGACATCCATGTAAATGACTTTAGTAATCACTGTTTGTCCAGATACGGCAACAGCTGCTTGTTTGATTGAGGAAGTAACTTTCTTACGAACTTTTGCTATAACTTTACCGACGGCCTCTATGTCTTGAATTTCACGGTCAATAATTGCTCCGCGAGGCATTGGCTCTATAGCAAAGTCTTCTAAGATGTAGCCATCATCTCCCTGACTTAACAATACAGCTTTGACGGCGTGGGAACCAATATCGATCCCTACCATCATTGATGCTTTCTTTTTCCATAACTTGCTTAGCATAACTTCCTACTAAATCTTATAGTTCTAATTATTTTAGGTATAATATACGCATAAATACATTTATTACATGGTTTTACACGATATACTAGTCTTATCATACAAAATTTTTCCAAAAATAGAGCATTTTCTGTGTTTTCTTTCAAAAATTTAGCGAAATTAGCTGTAGCGCTAAGCTTTTTGGGCGTGATCGCCCTGTTTGCCTTATACATGTCAATGAAAAGCGACCTACCTAGTGTTGCATCATTGAAAGATTTAAAATGGCAAACACCAATGCAGGTTTTTAGTCAAGATGGCAAATTAATTTCTCAATTTGGCGAGAAAAAGCGTATTCCGTTAAAGCTCAATGAATTTCCTCAACAATTGATTGATGCGATTTTGGCAACGGAAGACGACAGGTTTTACTCGCATTTTGGTGTGGACCCTATTGGCGTTGGTCGAGCAGTAGTGGCTAAATTGATGGGACAAAATAAAGGTGGTGCCAGCACAATTACCATGCAGGTTGCCCGGAATTTTTTCTTAACAAGAGAAGTCACCTATACACGAAAAATTCGCGAAGTATTCCTTTCTTTTCATATTGAGAACCTGCTTACAAAAGATGAAATATTGGCCTTATATCTCAATAAAATTGAATTAGGACATCGAGCATTTGGTTTTGGTGCAGCAGCTCAAGTCTATTATGGTAAAAATGTAAACGACTTATCTTTAGCGCAAATTGCTGTGCTTGCCGGCTTACCTAAAGCACCTTCAACGCTAAACCCAATTAGCCGCCCCGAACGAGCTAAAAATCGCCGCGCCGTTGTGCTTCAACGCATGTTAGTAAGTGGTTATATTACCGAAGGCCAATATCGCGATGCGAATTCTGCCCCTATTACTGCAAAGAAACATGGAGCCGAAATCGAAGTAGACGCCCCTTATATTGCTGAAATGGCTCATCAGGAAATGATAGGAAGATACGGTAAGGAAGAGGCTTACACTGGTGGTTACAAGGTATTCTTAACTGTCCCTTCTCATCTTCAAATCGCTGCGCAACAGGCCGTAATTACTAATTTATTAAATTACGATCAACGTCACGGGTATCGCGGCCCTGTCGACGAATTAAGACCAATAAACCCTATCGATGCAGAAAGTGATACTCTGCCGGTAATTGAGCCACTAACAGAAACAGAAATTCAGCACGCATTAAATAGTACAGCGAGTTATCAGCAACTACAGCCCGCAATAGTAATCGGTATGTATGAGAAAGCCGTGACTGTTGTACTAAAGTCAGGACAATCTGTAGATATTCCATGGCAAGGCCTGTCATGGGCACGCGAATATATTAGTGACCAAAAGCAAGGTAAAGAGCCTAAAACTGCTAGTGAAATATTGAAACTTGGTGATGTTATCTATATCACCGAAAAAGAAGATGTTTTTCGACTAAGCCAACTCCCTAAGGCAAGTAGCGCACTTGTCGCTTTAGCGCCCGACACTGGTGCAATTCAAGCCGTTGTCGGCGGTTTTAGTTTTAAGCAAAGTCAATTTAACCGTGTGACTCAGGCTAAACGTCAAGTTGGCTCAAATATTAAGCCATTTATTTATTCCGCTGCTTTAGATAAAGATTATACATTGGCCACTTTAGTAAACGACGCACCAATCAATCAGTGGGATAGAAGTTCAGGCTTTGTCTGGCGTCCGAAAAACTCTCCACCTAATTATGATGGTCCTATTCGTGTCAGGTTAGCATTAGCTCAATCTAAAAATGTTATTGCCGTGCGTCTATTACGAGCAGTGGGTTTAGGCAACATTATCGATCACCTGTCTAATTTCGGCTTCGTACCGGATGAATTACCAGAGAATGAATCACTTGCATTAGGTTCGGCTTCGTTAACACCTCTCGAAGTGGCAACCGGTTTTGCAACATTTGCAAATGGCGGTTATTTAGTTAACCCTTATTTCATCGAGCGTATTGAAGATTCATTTGGCCAAATTATCTTTGAAGCTCAGCCTGAATACGCCTGTGATCTGCCATGTGATGAATTTGTTAGTTCATTACAGCCAAAACTGTTAGAAGACCATTTAACGCAAACAACGACAAATTTAGAGGCTGAGCAAAGTGAGCTACTTCAGGAGGTTCCAGCAGCATTAGCGCTTGAAAGCGACGATGTTACGGAACTTCCACCAATTAAAGCAGCTGAACGCGTGATCAGCCCTCAAAATGCCTTCTTAACAACTCAAGCGCTTAATAGTGCGATTTGGGGAGCAGATTGGTCCGTTACCCCAGGTTGGCAAGGCACAGGTTTTAGAGCTCGTTCTTTAAAACGTCGCGATATTGCAGGTAAGACAGGTACAACAAATGAAGCAAAAGATGCTTGGTTCTCAGGTTATAGCCGTAGGATAGTAGCAACATCGTGGATTGGTTTTGATGATCATACCCGCAATTTAGGTCAAACTAGATACAATAACAATTTGGGTAAAAATCAAATTACCGGTAAAGAATTTGGCGCAAAATCTGCGCAACCTGCTTGGATTTCCTTTATGAAAACCGCATTAGCCGATTTACCTGTTGAACCATTTGAGCCGCCAGAAGACATCGTTTCGGTGCGAATCGACAAAGCGACAGGAAAATTAACAACCAAAACAGATAAAACCAGTATTTTCGAATATTTTAAACTGGGCACGGCGCCAATTGATTATATTGAAAATGACGAAAGTAGCGTGATTTTAGACGGTGAACCTGAAGCAGAAGAAGAAATATTTTAGCTTAAATTAGATGCAGCACCGTCTTGGTGCTGCACTATAACAGTGCAACATTCAAGTTACCCTCCGTATTTCTCGAAACGCAAAACAACCATAAACACTTGTATTAATTACAATTTAATTAAAATCAAGTCGTTGGCATAAAGTTTGTTTATATTCAATACTATAAACATTTTAACTTTGGTGCCTGATGCTTAGCGATTTTATTGTCGAACACAATTTACCGTCTACCTTTGCTAGTACAGCAAGGCAGTGGTTTGTAAATACGGCTAATCAATTATCAAACAAAACATCAGAAACACAGACACCATTTTTTTTAGGTATTAATGGTTGCCAGGGGTCTGGAAAGTCGACGCTAGCAAACTTCCTTAATCATCACTTAAGCCAAGAAAAAGACCTGGCTGTCGTTAATTTATCATTAGACGACTTCTATTTATCACAAGAAAAAAGAGCTGAGCTAGCAAAGACTATACATCCTTTACTAGCAACGCGCGGCGTACCAGGCACACACGATACAGAGCTACTCGCCGATACCTTGTCTAGGCTTAAAAAAAGACAACCTGTTGCGCTCCCTCGTTTTGATAAAGCACAAGACAACCCTATCGCTAGCACTTTATGGCAACTATCACCGACAAAAGTAGATATTGTCATTATCGAAGGCTGGTGTTGGGGGGTTGAACCTCAAAACAGCATCAAATTAAAAGCGCCAATAAACCAATTAGAACAAACCCAAGATTGTGATGGCCAATGGCGACATTATGTTAACCAGCAATTGGCCAACTTTTATCAACCATTATACCAACTGATTGATAAATGGTTGATGCTAAAAGCACCTAGCTTTGATTGTGTCGCTACATGGCGCTGGCAGCAGGAACAACACTTGGCACAAACGATAACTAACACCAAAGACACTAAGGTAATGTCAAAACTAGAAGTAGAGACTTTTATCTGCTACTTCCAAAGACTTACCGAACATGCTTTAGCAACACTACCTGATAAATGTGACTTGGTTTACACACTGAATCAAGATCGCAAAATTGAATCAGCGGTAGGACGAATTTAATATGCACAATCCAATAATATTCAGTGATTTAGATGGAACACTGCTCGACCATGACAATTACAGCTTCGAAGCAGCGCTACCGGCATTGAAAAAGCTTAAACAGCATAAAATTCCTGTTATCGCCACGACCAGTAAAACAATTCAAGAAGTCATTAACCTCTATGAAGCCCTTAATATTAGCGGCCCTTTTATCGTAGAAAATGGTGCTGCTGTTTATATTCCAAAAGCCACCTTTAAAGAGCAGCCAAAAGAAACAATAGAGCAACAGCATTTTTGGGTAAAACATTTTAGCCAGCCCAGAGAGAAGTACATAGCTATTGTCAATAAACTAAAAGCACGCTTTGAACATGATTTTACTCATTTTGCTCAGATGAGCAGTGACGATATTGCTAACGCCACTGGTTTATCGATTCCAGGGGCAACACTAGCCAATCAACGTCAATTTGGTGAACCCGTTTTATGGCTTAGTAACAACTTACAAAAGCAACACTTTATCTCTGCAGCTAAATCGCTAGGCGCAAATGTATTAGAAGGTGGCCGGTTTATCCACATATGTGACGATTGCGATAAAGGGAAAGCACTCAATTGGCTTGCAGGTGAATACCAACACCAATTAAAACTAGACGATATGACAGCCATCGCATTAGGCGATAGTGGCAATGATATTGCTATGTTAGAAGCTGCAGATATTGCGGTGCAAATCAAATCACCTAGTCACGACTACCCTTCAATCGATACGACAAAGGTACCAAGAATTTATCAAACTCAAGGATTCGGCCCCACAGGTTGGCAGGAAGCCATAGAGCACCTTATCGACTTTTCAAATTTAAACAGCAACTTCGCTAACATTACCCCTTAGGAGGGCATTTTTATGGCTGATTTTTATCAAAATGGCAGTGTGACAACACTTCACAATTTAGGCCAGCGCTCATACCAAGACATGGAACAGGAGCTAGTTGCATTTAATAAGAAACGACCACTTGGCTTATTGCTTCCTTCGCTTTTTTCGGAGCTGGAGGGGCCTGCACTAGGCAAAATTATCGACAATATTGCCGAAGTACCGTACTTAACTGAAATTGTGATTGGGCTAGATAGAGCAGACGAAGCGCAATATCGCTATGCCTTAAAGTTTTTCAATAAACTACCTCAACATCATCGTGTTCTTTGGAATGACGGTCCTAGATTAAAAGCGCTTGATGCTAGATTGCAAAAGCTCGGACTTGCACCTACCGAACTAGGTAAAGGTCGTAACGTTTGGTATTGCATGGGGTATATTTTAGCGTCAAATAAAACAGAGTCGGTGGCACTACACGACTGTGATATTTTGACTTACGAAAAAGACTTATTGGCACGTTTGCTCTATCCAGTCGCTCACCCTCAGTTTAACTATGAATTTTCAAAAGGCTTTTATGCACGTGTTGCCGACGGAAAAATCAACGGTCGAGTATCTCGTTTATTAGTGACACCACTGATTCGTGCGTTAAAGCGAGTGGTTGGCACCAATGAATACCTAGATTACATGGACTGCTTCCGTTACCCGTTAGCTGGTGAATTCTCTTTTCGTCGTGACGTTTTAAACGATTTACGTATTCCAAGTGACTGGGGGCTAGAGATAGGCGTGCTTAGTGAAATGCACCGAAATTACGCGGTTAATAAAATTTGTCAGGTCGATATTGCAGACGTTTACGATCATAAACATCAAGACTTATCTCTAGATAATGCGCAAGCAGGCCTGTCTAAAATGTCGATTGATATCACAAAAGCATTTTTCCGTAAATTAGCCACCCAAGGTCATACATTCAGCACAGAGACTTTCCGTTCAATTAAAGCAACTTACTTTCGAATTGCCTTAGATTATGTTGAAACTTATCGTCATGACGCATTGATGAACGGCTTAACGCTCGATATCCATAATGAAGAAGCTGCAGTAGAAATGTTTGCCAAGAACATAATGAACGCCGGCCAAACTTTTTTAGAAAACCCCATGGAAACACCATTCATTCCAACGTGGAACCGCGTCATCAGCGCAGAGCCAGATATCTTGGAAGAATTAAAAGAAGCTGTAGAACAAGACAATCTTGAATTTGGCGGCTAAAGCTTTTCATCACTGAGTAAGAACAAACAATAGGATATAGTAATGTCTGATAGTTTAAATGCACTTATCCAGAAAGTGACACAGCAACTCGCTGTGATCTATCATGATGTAGCGCTTGATATGACACATCAAGCGCTAGCAGAGCGTTTAGTAAATGAAATGCGCATCGGTGAAACTGATACACCGCCAGCACCATATAGCAACCATTGGTCTGAGCAAGATGTGATTATGATCACTTATGGCGACTCGTTAATTAAAGCAGGTGAAAAGCCATTAAATACATTGCGAGATTTTGCCGATAATTATCTGCAAGATCACGTTAATTGCATTCATATCCTTCCTTTCTTTCCTTATAGTTCAGACGATGGTTTCTCAGTAATAGACTACTCTTCGGTGAACGAGTCATTAGGTGACTGGCAAGATATTCAAGCAATTGCTCAAGACAAAAAACTAATGTCTGACTTAGTTATTAACCACTGTTCAAGTCGCAGCTTATGGTTTGAAAATTTTGTAAAAGGTGAAGGGCAAGGGCATGATTATTTCTTTACCGCAAACCCACATGACGACTTATCACAAGTTGTGCGCCCCCGCACTTCGCCACTATTGAGAAGAACAGAAACTGCCAATGGTGAGCAATATGTCTGGTGCACCTTTAGTCACGACCAAGTTGATCTTGATTTTCGAAACCCTGAGGTACTCAGCCAGTTTATTAAAATCATACGCCAGTATTTAGATAATGGTGTGCGAATATTTCGTTTAGATGCTGTGGCCTTTTTATGGAAAGTAGCGGGAACAAAATCCATTAACTTACCGCAAACCCACGAAGTTGTCCGCCTGCTCAGAACGCTGATTGAACATGCGAAAAGCGACGCGGTGATCATTACTGAAACCAACATTCCGAACACTCAAAACCTAACTTATTTTGGTAATGCTAACGAAGCACATTGTATTTACAATTTTTCGTTACCGCCTTTGCTAATAAATACGCTAATTACCGGTAATTGTTTATACCTAAAACGCTGGCTTATGAGTATGCCACCGGCTCAAGATGGCACTACTTATTTTAATTTTATTGCCTCGCACGACGGCGTTGGATTGCGACCTGCCGAAGGTTTATTAAGTGATCCTGAAATCGGTGAACTCATTAACACGATGAAGTCATTCGGCGGCGCAATTTCTTGGCGAACTAGCGAAAGTGGTGAGCAAAAAGCCTATGAAATGAATATCTCCCTGTTTGATGCGCTGCAAGGCACAACAAACGGTCCAGATAAATGGGGAATGCAGCGCTTTATTTGCGCCCATGCTATTATGTTAGCGTTAGAAGGGATCCCTGGTATTTATATACATAGTTTGCTTGGTACTCGAAATGATTATGAGAAACTTAAAAATACCCACCATAATCGGGCAATTAATCGCCACCGTTGGGATTACCCAACCCTAGAAGAAAAACTGGCCGATCAAGACAACCCGCACGCTAAAGTGCTCAATCAAATGTTAACGTTAATTGATATTCGCACAAATCAAAAAGCCTTTCACCCGAACGCTACGCAGTTCACCTTACATTTAGGGCTTAGTTTATTTGGCTTTTGGCGACAAAGTTTAGACAGGCGTCAGAGTGTTTTTTGTGTAACAAATGTCACTGATCAGCCAGTTGAACTTCCGATCAGCGAACTTAATTTAGTTATTACAGAAAGTTGGCTCGATTTAATTTCGGGATTGGAAATTAGTGATTTAACAAAAGCGATTGAGTTACAGCCATACCAAACGGTTTGGCTGAGTAACCAAAAATAGCTTATTTTTTAGTACCTACAACTGAATAAAGCATCGGAAATATTGGCCCTTGTTCATCCATTACAAATTGATTTATGCCAACTGCTTTCATATTGTCAAAACATGGATACGGGCTATATGGGTACTCGCTCATTTGCGTTATTTCAATACCTGCATCAATTAGTGCACTAATAACATCGCTAAGTGTATGAGACCACACTGCAATAGTTTGCTCTGTATCGCCAGCATTTTCAGAATACGTCTTTTCTTGCTCAATATCTGGTTCTGCTTGATGAAAATAGTCATAACCAAATTTGATATCTAGAAATGGATGAAACTCAATCAAATGAATCTTACCGCCTGGTTTAAGACACTTAGCAACGGTTTCAGCCCATTTATTCATACAAGGTAGCCAGCACAATACGCCATATGACGTATAAACCACGTCATATCGTTGCTTATTTTGCTCACCAAATTGATAAACATCGCTACAGACAAATTCAGCTTCGATACAGGCTTGTTTCGCAAGTTGCTGTGCTTTTGCAATTGCTATTGAAGAAAGGTCTACACCAGTTACTCTGGCTCCTAATCGCGCCCAAGACAGTGAATCTAACCCAAAATGACATTGAAGATGCAGCAACGACTTACCTTGTACATTGCCGACTTGGTTGAGCTCTATGTCATGCAATGTTGATTTGCCGGCAAGAAAACCGTCAACGTTGTAAAACTTCGATGTAAAATGTATATCAGTGCGTTCATTCCACGCTTGTTGATTTATAGCTAAATAATCTGACATCGTATTTTATCTATAAAGTTGTGACCAAAGCTAAATACTTGCCATCATCGCTAATGGCTAATCGACCTAACTTGCCTTTAACTAACGAACTTAACTCTTGTCCCACCGTCCAGTTATAACCTTTATTACCTGCCGGCCAAATTGAAAGCTTTGTACCATCAAAACGTAAAATATCGCCATTAGGTGCCCATGCGTAATCATGGTTAGCGTCAAGAATAGGCGCAATATGTGTCACCGAAAATGCTTTAGGATCAAATGCTTTAATCCACATCATGCCGTTTGTTTGTCGGTGAACAAAACTAAAGCGATTAGAATGAGGGATTTTTTGTGGTGTACTGGGAACAGCATGCCCACTGACAAAACGGTTTTGTTTTTCTTTGGCATTAAGGTATTGAATACTCCAGCCATAACGTGACCAAATCAGCACATCACCTGTTGGCTCATCATATTGATAATAGCCAACCGGCTCTTTGGAATTAAGTAGCCATTGATGTTCACCGGTTTTGCGGTCTAAAAATCTAACGGTCTGATAAGGATTAAAGCCTTCACTAACAAAACTGACATTGCCTGTGTTACCAACTGGCTTCGGCGAAAATTCACTATGCTCAGTATTAGTTACTTGCACCGTTTTTTTCGATTGAATGTTGTATTCATAAATGTCCGTTTGTTTACCGTCTCGAGCTGAAGAAAATAAGATTGATTTACTCGAACGTGTGAAATATGGCTGACTGTCGTAGTCTTCATTATTGGTAATATTACGGCCGTTTTTAACCGAATAGACACCGTCTTTATGTTCAAGTTCGAAAAGGTAAATTTCGCTATTAGGGCCAAAGCGTGGCTTTTCTGCTTTTGCTGACACAGCTCCATGGGCTAGCAAAGTTGCGAGAGCGATAATTGGTAATATTAACTTCACCTTATGTTTCCTTATTATTATGCTGACAGTGGCATAGCATGGGTGAAGATGAGATTGTTTTCAAATAAAAGTCATAATTTGCCGATTAATGAGGGGATTGAAGGATAGATTTTTCCTTCAAGGAAAGTTTTAACAAACTTAAATGCTCCATATCGGCGGTGGCGTCTCCTTAGGTGCTGTCACCACCGCGACACTTAACTAATTGATATTATTAAATTGTCAGAATTTGTCGTGAACTTGTCGTGTTAAAAACATCGATTAAAATAAGAGAAAGTGAATAATTTTCCCTGTCACTCTATCAACCCTACTGGAGTTAAAGTTGATACTTTCAATTGAAAAATTAAAAACGCTTAGAAGAGAAAAGGGCTGGTCGCAAGAAGTATTAGCTAAAGCGACAGGCCTTTCCGTTCGAACTATTCAACGAATTGAGTCAGATGGTAAAGCATCAGTAGAGTCAACGCTTTCTATCGCTTCAGTTTTTAATCTACCTCCAAAGTCTTTAGAAGCGACACCTGATGAAATTAAAGTCGACTGGACGAGGAAAATGATTATGAAAAACTTATTTGCTTTGCTAATAATTTCTGGCGCTATCGTAATGTTGACTATCTTAGCGGCTAATTTTAAAACGTTTATAGATGGTACAACGCTACTATTCATCCCTTTATTTTTATACTCAGCCACTATTTTAGCCTTTGGTACAGATGGCATGTTTAAATCTTTAGCTGGATTAAGGTATTTATTTACCGATGAGATGGTTGGTGGTTCAAAAGCGCAATATCTATCGGAAATATACGCTAGCCAAGTAAAGTTTCTATATGGTGGTGCGCTGATTATGTTAGCCGTTGGTTTTATTGCTATGTTCACCCACGTAGATACCTATGAGAATTTTGTCTTCTTTAGAGCGACTGCAATTAATTTGATTAGTTTATTTTATGCGACCGTTTTAAGTGAAGGTGTTTTTAGACCACTGTCTATTAAGTTAAGAACATGTGACATTAAGGGGTAATTAAATCCCCTTAACCAACACTTTCGATTTACGCTGAAAATTATAAAGCTCTTGCTTTTCTCTCGGTAGTGAATCGATTGTAGTTTCGACAAAACCTTGTTCGCGGAACCAGTGACCACTCACCGTAGTTAAAACGAAAAGCTGATCAAGTTTTTGGCGTTTGGCAAAGGCTTCCACGGCAGCAATTAAACGCTCTCCTCGATTACCACTTCGATAATCAGGGTGAATAACCACACAAGCCAATTCACCAATGTTTTCATCGATATACGGATAAAGTGCTGCACAGGCAATAATCACTTCTTCTTTTTTAAGCACGATAAAACGATCTATTTCAGTTTCAAGTAGTTTGCGAGAGCGACGAACCAGAACCCCTTCTTCTTCAAGCGGCTGAATGAGTTCCAAAATACCGCCAACGTCATCAATTGATGCAGTGGTGATATTCTCTTTGTGATCTTTTGCAATTAAGGTACCGGCACCATCTCGAGTAAATAGCTCCTGCAACAAAGCAGTTTCGCTTAGATAAGACACACAATGGCAGCGTTCAACACCATTTTCACCACTTTGAATAATCGCTCTCAACAATAGCTGGCGTACATGATCAGTTTCTTCACCGCCATAACTATCAAGTAATTCTTTAACTTTTCTAACGCTGCAACTACGTATAAGTGAGCCATCACTATCAAGCAAACCTTCATCTTCTGTAAAGGTAATTAGCTTATCTGCCTCTAAGGAAATGGCGGTTTGGGTTGCAACATCTTCAAGCGCTAAATTAAACACTTCACCTGTCGTTGAATAACCAACGGGTGAAAGTAACACAATAGAGCCGAAATCTAACTGCTGTTCAATACCTTCCACATCAATGCGACGTACTAAGCCAGTATGCTGATAATCGACCCCACCTTTCACGCCAATAGGGCGAGCAATAACAAAATTACCTGTGCTCACCCGAATTTGAGAACCATGCATTGGCGAGTTTGCAAGGCCAGTGGTTAACAAAGCTTCAATATGTACACGAAGTGAACCGGTCGCATCTTTTACCGCCATCAAGGTTTTTGGGTCGGTAATTCGTAAGTGTTGTTCGAATTGTTGCTGTACACCTAGTAGCCCAGCTCGTTCAGCGATTTGTGGTCTAGCGCCATGCACAATCACCAGCTTTACACCTAAGCTTCTCAGCAGTGCAATATCGTGAATGATATTGGCAAAGTTCGGGTGTTGAACCGCTTCACCACCAAACATTAACACCACGGTTTTTTCTCGATGCTGATTAATGTAAGGCGCAGCATTTCTAAACCACTTAACGTAATCCTTATCACCGTTATTGCTACTATTTTTGGCTTGGGTTATGACCACATCAAATCCCTATACTCTTGCTACTTTAAACGATTTAACGACTGACTTGGTAGGCCATTGCCACTTCATCTTCCGGCGCTTTATGAGGCGTTGGTTCACTATCTTCGATGATGTAATCAGCCAAAGTAGATTTTTCTATAACCTTAAAGCCTAGCTGTGCAAAATAATCAGGAATGTAGGTCAGTACAATAATGATTTCCAATTCCATTAAGTGGGCAAACTCTAATAAATATTGAGTCAGTGCTTTACCTTGCCCTTGGCTATGGAACGCTTTATCAATCACAATTGAACGAATTTCAGCTAGTCCTGGTTCATAGATGTATAGCGAGGCACAACCAACGACTTGACCATCAATTTCCGCAACCACAAAGTTTTGCACATCATGAATAATATTTTCACGCGTTCTATTTAAGATTTCGCCTTTCTCTGACCAATAAGCCACTTGTTCGTGGATCTTATCAACATCTGACATCTTCGCTCTACGTACAGACATAGCAGCAGCTTTTTGTGCATTTAAACGTTGCTGCACTTGCTTCAACGCAAGTTTAGCTTGTTGCGTACCTGGGGCGCCAACTACTTGCTCATTAAGAATGTCAGTTTTGCCGGTTTGGATGTCATCAATGGCTTTTTGTACTTGAGCTCTTGAGGTGCCGCCTAACGCTTCACGTTTATCTAATGTCGATTCAATCGATAAATGTTGGTAAACATCCTGACCAATTTTGTCGCTATATTCTTGTAACTGGGTCAATGTTAAGTCTTCAAGCGGAACACCTTTATCAATCGCAGCAAGTACAACTTCGCCAACAATATGATGCGCCTCTCTAAACGGTATATCTTTACTCACTAAGTAATCAGCAAGTTCTGTCGCATTGGCATAACCTTGCTGGGCGGCAGCTAAAGTACGTGCTGAATTTACTTTTAAACCATCAACAACGAGTGTTGCCATTTCCATACATTCTTGCCAAGTGTCTAGCGCATCAAAAAGACCTTCTTTGTCTTCTTGCATATCTTTGTTATAAGCAAGTGCTAAGGCTTTCATAGTCGTTAACATGCCAGTAAGAGATCCGAAAACTCGCCCTGCTTTACCACGGATTAATTCACACGCATCTGGGTTTTTCTTCTGCGGCATTAAGCTTGAGCCAGAGGACACAAGATCTGACATTTCAACAAAACCTGCTTCACCTGAATTATAGAAAATTAAATCTTCGGCAAAACGTGATAAATGCATCATGCTGATACTTGCTGTAGAGAGTAGTTCGATAACATGATCTCTATCAGAAACTGCGTCTAAGCTATTTAACGTCGCTGTTCTAAAGCCTAGGTTATGCGCTAACTGTTCACGATCTATAGGATAGGCAGTACCTGCCAATGCGCCAGAACCAAGCGGTGATACATCTAAACGATATAACGAGTCTTTTAAGCGACCAATATCACGGTTAAACATTTCAACATAGGCTAAACACCAATGACCAAAAGTCACGGGCTGTGCACGTTGAAGATGGGTGTAACCTGGCAATACAGTATTTGACTCACGTTCAGCTAAATTCATTAATGCTTCTTGCAAGGTCACTAAGGCATACAATAAATCGCCACCGGTTTGTTTGCACCACAGTTTCAAATCTGTTGCTACTTGGTCGTTACGGCTGCGTCCAGTATGTAGCTTCTTACCTAAGTCACCAGTTTTTTCAATCAACTGAATTTCAACCCAGCTATGAATGTCTTCGGCGTCTGATAATAAAATTTGTTTCGGATTTTCTTCAACCGACGCTTTAAGCTCAAGTAATGCAGCTTCTAGGCGCGTCACTTCATCATCAGATAATACGCCTACCTGATTAAGTGCGCCGGCCCATGCTATTGAACCGACAATATCTTGCACTGCCATGCGGTAATCAACCGGTAATGAGTCGTTAAACTTTTTAAACTGTACACTCGCCTGCTCTTTAAACCGGCCACCCCATAATGCCATGGTGTTTCTCCTAAATTCTCTACTACTGTTAGTCGCTATGACTTGTTCGTTTGCTCATTCATTGCCGTAATTCGACTAGATAAGCTGAATAGGCGAATAAACCCTTCGGCATGGCTTTGGTCATAAACATCGTCAGCGCCAAAGGTTGCAAACTCTTCAGAGTATAGGCTGTTTGGTGAACGACGTTGCGTTACTGTTGCAGTGCCTTTATACATTTTCACTACAACATCACCTGTTACGCGTGTTGCAAATGACGCTGCCGCAGCTAATTGAGCTTCCGCTAAAGGTGTAAACCAGCGACCATCATAGATCACATGAGAAAATTCAAGACCTACTGATTCACGGAATTTTAGTGATTCTTTATCTAGAATGAGCGTTTCTAAGCCTTTGTAAGCAGCCATTAATACGGTACCACCTGGTGTTTCGTAACACCCACGCGATTTCATTCCCACTAGACGATTTTCAACAATATCTATACGGCCTACGCCATGAGCAGCGGCTTTATCATTTAAGTATACTAGCGACTCGTATGGAGATAATGCCTTACCATCAACGGCAACTAACTCACCTTCTTTAAAACTTAACTGCACGGTCTCAGGTGTGTCAGGTGCATCCATTGGATCAACCGTCATAGTCCAAACTTCCTTGGAAGGCTCACACCACGGATCTTCTAACTCGCCACCTTCATGAGAAATATGCCAAGCATTCGCGTCACGGCTATAAATTTTGGTTAGTGATGCTGAACAAGGAATGTCGCGCTCTGCTAAGTAATCAAGCAAGTCTTCACGCGAGACCATGTCCCATTCGCGCCATGGCGCAATCACTGTTAATTGTGGAGCGAGTGCCGCAAAACACGACTCAAAACGTACTTGATCATTACCTTTACCGGTACAACCATGACATACCGCATCAGCACCTACTTTTAATGCAACTTCTACATGTGCTTTGGCAATAACTGGGCGTGCCATTGACGTACCTAACAAGTATTGTCCTTCGTATACTGAACCGGTTTTTAAAATAGGGTAAATGTAGTCTTTTACAAATTCTTCTTTTAGGTCAACCACATGACATTCAGAAGCTCCTGATGCTATCGCTTTTTCTTTGATGCCATCTAACTCTTCGTCACCTTGACCAACATCAGCACAAAATGCCACCACTTCACAGCCATCATAGTTCTCTTTCAACCAAGGGATAATCGCTGAGGTATCTAAACCACCAGAATATGCTAATACTACTTTTTTGATTTGTTTTTTCTTTGCTAATGCCATTTTCTTTTACCTTTAAATTCTTTTTGAGGCGTATGCCTTACTGAAAATTTGTTTTCCCTCGACATGCTCGGGATGAATTAGTTGTTAAGCTAGTATCGCTTCGACTGCTTTACTCTATACGCCTGCTAATAATGAAACTAAAACTGCGTTTTGCGCCCACATTCTGTTTTCTGCTTGCTGGAACACTACAGAATAGTTTTCGTCGTCAAACAACGCCGTAGTGATCTCTTCTTCTAAATGTGCTGGCTGACAGTGCATCACTTTGCTGGCACCAACCTTGTTTACTAAGTCATGATTAACCTGAAACGGTTTAAACGTTTCAAGTAATGCTGCTTTATTTTGCGCACCTTCATTGCCCATAGATATCCAAGTATCAGTGTAGATAACATCTTGCTGACCAAGAACTGTAATGTCTGACGTCACCATAAATTTACTGCCAGATTCACTCGCTAAGGCTTGTGCTTTGTCAATCATTGCTTGCTGAGCACCATGTCCTGCTGGGCAAACTAAGGTGAAATCGACACCCAAAATTGCTGCGATAATCATTAATGAATTCGAGACATTGTTGCCATCTCCCAGATAAGCAAGCTTTACTTTTGAAAGGTCATCAAAGTGCTCTGATATGGTGACAAAATCTGCTAAGCCTTGGCATGGGTGGTATAAATCACACAGGGCGTTAACTACAGGTACTGAAGCATGCTCGGCTAAGCCTGTGATCGAATCGTGAGAAAAAACTCGAGCAACAATAGCATCAGCGTAACAAGAAAGGTTTTTAGCATAATCACTGACTCTTTCTCTTTCACCCAACTTGCCATTTTGTTGGCCTAGATATAAAGCGTGCCCGCCAAGTTTAGCTATACCTATGTCAAAGCTAACATGGGTTCTAAGCGAAGGTTTTTCAAAAATCATCGCCACTGATTTGCCCTGCAGCGCATTTGCATAATCAGCAGGGTGATTTTTTATGGTTTTCGCCAGCTCAATTAGCTGGAGTATTTGTTGTTTGTTTTGCAGTTCATCTGCTAAAAAGTTAGATAGAGTCATGTTCAATCCTTAAAGTATTAATTCGTTATTCTTAGTACTTAGCGTTGAGAGCTAAGCAGCTAGTTCAGGAATAATGCGGGTGCCTACATTAGCGCCAGATAGCAAACTAGGGATTTGCTCAGGCGCTTGCCAACTGGCAACCGCGATACTTCGTCGTAATTGATTTGCAGCATGAAAAGCCGCATTAACTTTTGCGGTCATACCGCCATGAATAATACCTGACTGAATTAATAACTTGGCATCTTGTTCGGTTAAATCCGATAAATAATTGCCACTGCCATCCATTACGCCATTAACATCAGTTAACAGCAGCAATTCAGCATTTAGTAACTGACAAATCACCACTGCAGCATCATCAGCATTTACGTTAACTAACTCACCACTTTCTAAGGCACCAATTGAAGAAACAACAGGCAAAAATTCACCCTTAAGTAAGTTGTCTAATAACTTGCTTTGACTTGCTTTTGGCTCGCCAACAGCACCTAAATCTAATGGGCTAATAACACATTTAACCATGTTGCCATCGGCAAGTGATAAACCTACAGCATTAAGATGCAAACTATTCGCTTGAGCAACAATAACTTTATTTACATGGCCCGCTAGAGCGCCACTGATAATAGGCATTTGCTCAGCTGAAGTTACCCGTAAACCGTTTTTCTTTTCAGTTGCAAAGCCAGCTTGGCAAAGCATGTCATCAACAACACAACCGCCGCCGTGAACTAACACAACTGGTTGATTTTTCAGCTCGGCAATAACTTTTAACAATGCAGTTAAGGCATCTGCTTTTTCTAAGATCGCGCCACCAATTTTAATCACTAATGGCTTGGTTTGTTTGCTCATGCGCTAATTCCAACAACATTGGGTAAAAGTGAATACTGGCTTGGCAAACCTAAACTGGCATTGAAACACTGCACAGCTTGAGACGCGGCACCTTTTAACAAATTATCAATTGCCGTGCTTACCACTAGGACTTGTTTGTCTTCATCGAATTGCCAATGAATATCAGCAAATGGTGTATGAGCAACGTCATCAATTTGCGGCCATGATGACTTAATGCGAACTAGCGGCTTATCTTGATACGCATTAACAAATGCATGATCGACCATAGCTTTTGTAGTACCAGATTTCAGGCTTAGCGTAACCGTGGTAAGCAAACCTCTTTTATATGGAGCTAAATGCGGATTAAAAATCACTTGCGCAGCTGCTTCTTGAGAAATTTCAGGCTGGTGTCTGTGCTGTAAAATATTGTAAGGCTTTAAACTTACTTCATTAAAATTAGTCGCTAGCGAAGCTTTTCTTCCTGCACCACTCACACCACTAATACCATTAACCACAATTAAACCGTCTTCTTGATGAAGTTCAGCTGCAGTAATTGGTTTTAATGACAATAGGCTCGCTGTAGGGTAGCAACCTGGTACAGCAACTAATTGTGTGTCAGAAAAGTTATCAGGCAACCATTCCGCTAAACCGTATTGAGCTTGCGCTAATGCTCTTAACGAATGATGTTCAAAACCGTAATATATTGGGTAATCAGCAGGTTCTTTTAAACGAAAGCCGCCAGATAAATCGAACACTTTAACGCCTTTTTCAACAAAGGCTTGTGCCCAATCAGCACTAAATTCGTGGGGGGTTGCAAAAAAAACCGCATCTAATGTATCGACAGCACTTTCAAACCAGCCTTGCGAAAAAGACTGAAGGGGTACATCACAGATCCCCTGCCAGCGAGCATGTAACTCAGAGAATAAAGATCCATTGGAAGTACTGTTTTCCGATACCACTAGATGCGAAATCGAAACTTTATCATGTTGGCAAAGTAAGCCTATTAACTCAGCGCCAACGTAACCACTTGCGCCAATAACCGCGACATTCATCATCAAAACACCAAAAATGCAATTATATTCAAAATACTCATCAAAACGTGAACGAAAGCCGTTCACACTCGTTATTGAAAGGAACCTTTCAACAACTCAACAAAAAACCCAAAACTCTATCGTCGTCGTGTATTTGAATACATTTTCATTTTTCCGTAGCGTTCTTTTCTAGGTTATTTACACTGTGAAGAGGAATTTACCACCGCGTGCATTTTTATGCAACTTTTTAACATAAATATTTTATTGAAAAGTTATTACCTCATGTTGAAACGGCAATACAGCAACTAATTGCCCGCCCTTCTATTTGCTCCAGCTCTGAATCTTGGGTTCAAGGCAATAAAGGTGTTATTGAGTTATTGAGTTATTGAGTTATTGTATTCTAGGCTTGAAACACTCGGCTTTAGCACCGTTATTCATCAAGTTCCTCATACTCGAAATAAATATAATTTGCCGGCACCACTTGGTAGTGGGCGAGGGAGGCTTATAATTGGCCCGTCACAGTGATGGTGTATGATTCAATGAAAACCGTTGGCAAAATAATCTTATGCAGATAAAGAAAGCAGATGATAAATTTTATGGGTTGAGCACCTTAGATATGATTGGCTTCTACGCTTTTTTATTAGATGCGGTTAAAAACTTAACTCCCGCTCTATTAAGCAAGCCACTTTATATTTTGGTGACTTCCGCTGAGGGTACTGTTGCTAGTAACACTGATTAGCGTTAAGACTTATTCCACAATTTCTGGTTATCTTTTTCAGAAAAGAAATCCCTTGGGTGCCAGCAACGAGGGATCAAATCTAGCTCGGCACGTTCTTGATAGTTAGACACTAGTTTTTCTAAAATTTCTTGAAGTCGAGCTTTACTCATTGATGCCAAACGCTTTGCTGATTCAGCAAAATATAAGTTTTCTGACTTTTTCACCACCATATCTGCACCATATCCAATAAAAGATAATTGTCTTGTCGCGATACGGCACACCGGCTCTTCTGGGTTTTTAGGGTATAAATGGTTAACCACGGCATATTCATAACGTTCTAAGGAGTTGCCGGCAGCATCTAGCGCCAAATAAGTTACACCAAAGCCTTGAGGGAACATACCGGTAATCTTGTATAGGCAATCAACCACTTTTTCACTACACGCACCGCGCTCTGCATTTTGATACAGCGCTTGGTAAACCTTGGGGATTAATTTGTATTTATAGCTTGGCTTAATCGAAAGTACGATAGAGCAATAAATTTGCGGCACTTTTAATACATTAGCTAACCCTTGCTTAGGATTAATTGCCCCTTTTAATAACTCTTTGATGAATTTTAATTTTCGGGTCTCTTGCTTTTGAAATAGATCTCTATCTTTTTTAGAGTTTCCCATATAATCGCCAACACCGATACCTTCCACCAGATATTTCAACGTTTCTCGATAGTTAATCTGTAATAGCTCTTTACGCTCATCTACTTCTAAAGTGCGAAATGGATCTTTGTCTTCATTCGCTCCTACCAGAATTAATTGAGCGTCTGGGTGATAATTACCAATATCTTGAATCAGTGCGGCCTTAATTATTGCAATTTTTACTTCACTAACAAACACTTCATAGCCAACTTCATTAAGCTCTTTATATTCCTTATATTGTTCAGGCGTTATATCGCCAATAAAATGCTGGATGTAAGAGTCTTTTATCGCACCATCTAGAATTAATTGATCTAATAACCTTAACGACAGCACTGCTTTATATAGTGGCTTATGCTGCTCATTAATTTTAGCTATTTGAAGGGGGTTGCCTTCAGTGTGGCTAAGAAGCTGTATAGTACCTAGAAGCTGTGCCGATTTACGATTTGTCTCTTCGAAGTTTTCACCCTCGGACAATTCAAGAATCTCATAGCAAATGTTGGTTAATCGCTCGTTACGTTCAACTCGTTCAGATCTAAGTTGTTGCTGAAAATTAGTACGATCTGTTTCTATTGCTGCTTGTTTTTGTTCACCACTAGAATGTTTATTTTTTTCATCTAATTCTTCATTAATTTTGTTTACCAAAGGTTGGTTGGCAAAAAACTCAGCAGCTCCATCAATTAAGGCATCCTTAATTGGACTAGCTTTAAACATCCTATCTAATAAATTGGATACTTGAGTTGTTAATAATGATTGGTGGGACTTACTCATTCAGCAAACTTCAATTCAACAAGTGAACTATTATTATATGATTGTCGTAAACATAAGTGAAAAGTGACAAAAACTCAAATCAAAGTGAAAGCTTAAAGGTGTCATTAATTTGATTAATAACACCTTTATGGAGTTAAGGTCGAATACCTAAAGTATGGCAAATCGCGTATGTTAGCTCAGCACGATTTAGCGTATAAAAATGAAAATCTTTAACACCTTCTCTGCTTAATACTTTTACTTGTTCCATAGCAATATTGGCTCCAACCAAACGACGGGTGGTTTCATCGTCGTCTAACCCTTCATACATTTTCGGCATCCAACTAGGTACATGTACATTCGTTAAGCCAGCAAAACGTTTCAACGTATTGTAGTTAGTCACCGGTAATATTCCCGGAATAATCTCCACATCAATACCAACAGTGACACAACGATCACGAAAACGTAAGTATGACTCGACATCAAAGAAAAATTGGCTAATAGCTCGGTTGGCACCAGCATCAACTTTTCGTTTTAAATTCAATAAGTCAAATTGTGGATTTGGTGCTTCTGGGTGTCCTTCCGGATATGCTGCCACCGAAATATCAAAATCAGCCACTGATTTTAATAGCTCAACAAGATCTGACGCATACATCGACGGCTTTTCACTGCTATCGGGTAGGTCGCCCCTTAATGCTACAATATGGCGGACACCGCTATCCCAATAGTCTTTGGCAATTTGAATTAACTCTTCACGGCCAGCGTCAATACATGTTAGGTGTGGCGCGGCAACTAGTGCTGTTTCTTTTTGAATTCGCTTAATCACATCATGAGTACGATCTCGTGTACCACTTCCTGCGCCATAGGTCACAGAAACAAAACTAGGCTTAAGCGGTGCCAATCGCTCAATAGAATTCCAAAGTGTTGTTTCCATTTCTGCTGAATTTGGCGGGAAAAATTCAAATGAGACATTAATATCACTTGCGATTTCACTTAAGCTTTGGTTTAGCGATTCAACTTGTCTCGCATGTGTATAAGACATTAATTTATCCCCTTTAATTTTACTTGATGTTGTTTGTTGGCTAGCTGTCTACAGGCATTAACTAAATCTGAATGAAGACCACCTGCGGTAACTTCCCTACCGGCACCCGGTCCGCGAATGATTAAAGCATTTTCTTGATACCAATTCGAAACCACTTTAAATACGTTGTCACATGGCGTTAGAGCGGCAAAGGCGTCAGATTGAGGTAAGGTTTCAAGGCTAACTTTTGCCTGGACTTCGCCTCCTTCTGTTTTAAACCTCGCGACATAGCGAATACAGGAAGACATTTTTTTAGCAGCTGCTAATCGCTCCTTAAATGGTGCGTTTAGCTCTTCGGCTCTACTTAAGAATTCATTCAGTGGTAAAGCGGCTAAAGACTCAGGTACCAAGTTTTCACAAGCGATATCCTCTAAGGATAATTCAAAACCTGCTAGCCGGGCCAAAATAAGAAGTTTACGTTGAACATCGCGACCCGATAAATCTTCACGCGGATCCGGCTCAGTAATCCCGTCGGACAGCGCTTGCGACATTAACTCACTAAAAGGCGAAGAACCATCATACTTTTCAAATAGCCAAGATAAGGTGCCGGAGAATATACCTGAAATTTCAACAATGTTATCACCACTTTGCTGCAAGTCTTCAAGTGCATGATTAATAGGAAGTCCAGCCCCGACAGTGGTATTCCCCAGCCATAATACTTGATGTTTTTCTGCGAGCGTCAAATTACGTTGATATTCATTGAGTGGCGCAGATGCTGCCCATTTATTTGCACCAATAACATGAATACCATTGGCAAAGAACTGTGAATAAAGCTGGCTAAATGACTCGCTCGGCGTGATGTCTACAACGATCAATTCATCGTAAGGATGGTTGGACAACCACTCTAATAATGCTTCCTCACTGTAATCAACCGCATGTTCTTCGAAAGCTTGAGTCGCACATTCTGCTTCAATACCGTCAGATTGAAATAAGATTTTTTTAGAGCTCACTAAGCCTACTAAGTGAACATTTTCTAAAGCTGATACCCGTGATAGCTGCTGTGGTAATAATTCAATAAAACATTGACCTATATTACCAAGGCCAGCAACTACAATACCGATATGGCGAGCATCTTTAGTAACGTCATGATGCACATTATTGAGCAACTCACCCGTACAAGGCTGTGGTAATACAGACACTAAGCTATCGGAATGCAATTGGTTAAAGAATGCAATAGGCTGATGGTGCTTTAGCGCTCGTTTGAAACGTGCCTTAACATTACCTCTTCTCGCAACATTGTGACCAACGATAGCCATTACGGATACTGGTGTGAACTTTACTTCTGTATCGTCACTCGCTAACCATTCACTTACTGCTTTTTGCTGAGACAAATGAATAACTAATTGCCCATCATCTAAGTCTCCACTAATCGCCGAAAACTTATGAAACGCTAATTGACCACTTTCGCCAACAAAGCTTTCTGATTGCACTAGTAGCAAATCATTTGCGTAGGTAACCGATAGCTCTTGCTTGGCGATTTGGCCAAAATCTCCGACTTCCGTACCAGGCATGTCAGGATCAAAACTACTGGCAACATGCAAGTGACTTCCTACTCGCTCTAACGGCTGCAATGTTTTTGCATGTAATACTGGATTGCCTAGACGACCTAACTCTTTAGCTACTGAGCGTGGTACTCGATGTAGTTTTCTCGAAAGTGGCACAACGCGAGGGTCAGCACTATAGATGCCATCGACATCGGTCCATAAAGTAACATTTTGAGCATTAGTGAGTGCAGCGATTATGGTCGCAGAATAATCACTACCATTGCGCCCTAACGTACAGGGAAGGCCAAGCGTGTTTTTAGCAATATAACCAGTAATTACCGCTAGTTTTTGAACATCCAGCAGCTGAGAAAGGTGATTTTGACTTACGTCATAATCAACCTGGCAATCGACATCATTATTAATCACTAAAAATTCACGTGAATCTATAGCAAAGCTCGGACAAACACGTTCAGCTAAAATTGCTGCTAGCAGGCGAGCCGACCAACATTCACCGAATGCTAGAAGCTCAGCTTCATGTTCGCTAATATCTATTTGTAACCATTTGGCGAGCAACTCAAAGTCACATAGTAACTCTGCAAACAAGGCTTCTGCATTACTTTCATTAAGTAGTCCAAAGACTAAATCTCGTTGTTTTTGCTTTAACTGCTCAATTGATTGATGCAATTGTTCACTATTTTGTAACGCAAATTGATAAATTTCGATCAAATCATCTGTGATATCACCATTAGCAGAAACCACAACGATATCGTGCAATTGACAATTGTGCTGAATAATTTCTACAACCCGATTGACACATTCAATGGACGCTAAAGAGCTGCCACCAAATTTGTGTATCTGCACTGCATGTTTAACTAATTTATTATTTACTACCAAACTACTCATCGTATTACCAAACGGCTGCTTGCGCGGCACTAATTCTAAATTTAGGTTGTTTACTAGGTGCACTTAACGGAGAAACGTTAGCGCTCTGACTAGCAGATAGACCAACCTCGAGATCCGCTAAAATGTCTTCTATATCTTCAATACCAACTGAAAGCCTAACAAGGGTTTGACTAATGCCTGCGGCCTTTTGTGCTTCTATATCCATTCCCGCATGTGTCATTGTTGAAGGGTGACTAATTAAGCTTTCAACTCCGCCTAGTGACTGGGCTAAGGTGAATAGAGATAAATTATCAAACAATACTTTTACAGCTTCGACACCGCCCTTTAGTTCGAAACTTAACATAGCACCGAAGTCTATTTGCTGACGCTTAGCTAATTCATGTTGAGGGTGTTCCTCAAGTCCTGGGAAATGCACAATTTCAACGGCTGAATGCTTATTTAGATATGACGCTACGCTATTGGCGTTTTCTTGATGAGCCGCCATACGTAATGGCAATGTTTTTAGCCCTCGAAGCGCTAAGTAGCTATCAAAAGCAGGGCCGGTAATGCCAATACAATTTGCCCACCAAGCTAACTCTTCACCAAGTTCATTAGTTTTTGTGACTAAGACACCGCCAACTACGTCGCTATGGCCATTGATATATTTAGTGGTTGAATGGAAAACAATATCAGCCCCAAGAGAAAGAGGTTGCTGTAATATTGGCGATAAGAAGGTGTTATCTACTGCGACAATCGCGCCAACCGCTTTACTCGCGCTAGCAATTTTTTCGATATCGACAAGGCGCAAAAGTGGGTTACTTGGCGTTTCAATTAGCACTAGCTTAGGTTTTTGAACAAGTGCCTCCGCTAACGCTTGCTCATCTGATTGATCAACAACCAAAACATCGAATTGTCCACGTTTAGCTAAATGCACGAATAGTCGGTAGCTACCACCATAACAATCGTGTGGAATAAGTACTTTATCGCCAACAGATAATAATTGGCAGATTAAATGAACTGCTGCCATTCCGGTACTCGTGACAATACCAGTCGAACCACCTTCAAGATCAGCTATCGCTTGGCCGAATGTCGCGCGTGTAGGATTACCCGTTCTTGAATAATCAAAGTCTCGTTTTTCATTGAAACCTTTTAATGAATAAGTACTAGATAGGTGAATAGGAGCGACTACCGCACCATGATGCTTGTCACTATTTATACCTGCTCTTACCGCAGTTGTAGCTACTTTTTTCTCACTCATCGCGTTCACCTGAGATAATGGATGTTTAGACGTCTATAAATCTAAACGTTTTGATTTCCCAGGTCAAGAACTTTTGGACATCTAAACTTCTACACATATAGGTTGACTGAATTACGTCAACTAGTACAATTTGTTACTAGAAAATAGGCGAGAAAAATAACAAGCAAAAACAAGTGAATTCGTCTAATGAATAAAAATGCAAGAGGTAACTAAATGGCTGATTGGAATGGTGAGTACATCAACCCTTATGCTGAACACGGAAAAAAAAGCGAACAAGTAAAAAAAATTACAGTTTCTATTCCACTAAGAGTGCTGAAAGTACTAACTGATGAACGTACTCGCAGACAGGTAAATAATTTGCGCCATGCGACGAATAGCGAGTTATTATGCGAAGCATTTTTGCACGCCTTTACAGGTCAACCGCTTCCTGATGACGAAGACTTAGCAAAGGATAATGAACATAAATTGCCTGCAAGTGTCAGAAGAGCGCTAGAAGAGCAAGGTATTACCGACTTCTCTCAATACGAAAGCGATGATGAAGAAGACGAATAAAAAAGGCGCATAAAGCGCCTTTTTTATTAAACCATAATGAATGTTTTTTAATTCATGTAATTTTCTGGCAATTCAAGGGCAGCGACACCTGAATCAACTGCCGCTTGTGCTACTGCTTTTGCAACACGACCACATAGGCGAGTATCCATTGGTTTTGGAATAATATAATCACGGCCAAACTCCAAGCTTTCATCGCCACTTGCCTTTAATACTTCTGCTGGCACAGGCTCTTTAGCTAACTCTCTAATGGCATGAACGGCTGCTACTTTCATCTCATCATTGATAGCGCGAGATCTAACATCTAAAGCGCCACGGAAAATAAATGGGAAACAAAGTACGTTATTTACCTGGTTTGGGTAATCTGAACGACCAGTAGCCATGATAACGTCATCACGAGTGGCTAGTGCAAGTTCAGGTTTAATTTCAGGATCAGGGTTAGAACAAGCAAACACCACAGGGTTAGGTGCCATCATTGCCAATTGCTCAGCTGATAATAGATCTGGACCAGAAACACCAACAAATACATCTGCTCCATCAATAACGTCATCTAAAGTACGCTTATCAGTATTGTTTGCGAACAGCTTCTTGTATTCGTTTAAATCGTCACGACGCGTATGAATAACACCCTTGCGATCAAGCATATAAATTTTTTCACGCTGTGCACCACACTTGATTAGTAATTCCATACAAGCTATTGCTGCTGCACCTGCCCCCATACAAACAATATTTGCGTGCTTTAATTGTTTACCCTGAATATCTAGCGCATTTAGCATACCCGCTGCCGTAACAATAGCGGTACCGTGCTGGTCGTCATGAAAAACAGGGACTTTACAACGTTCAATGAGCGCTCGTTCGATTTCAAAGCATTCAGGCGCTTTAATATCTTCTAAGTTAATACCACCAAAAGAGTCAGCAATATTCGCCACAGTACTAACGAAATCTTCTACTGTTTTATGTTTAACTTCAATATCAAATGAATCAATGCCTGCAAAGCGTTTGAATAATAGCGCCTTACCTTCCATAACTGGCTTAGAAGCCATCGGCCCTAAATTCCCTAAACCTAATATTGCTGTACCATTTGTAATTACTGCGACGGTATTTCCTTTTGCCGTATATTTGTAGACATCATCGGGGTTTTCAGCAATCTCACGCACTGGCTCAGCAACACCTGGACTATATGCTAACGCTAAATCTTTGCTGGTCTCAGCAGGTGTAGTTAACTCGATGCTGATTTTACCTGGCGTAGGTAATGCGTGGTAATCGAGAGCTTGCTGTTTTAAATCTGTCATTGTTGTTCCTACAGGTGAACCTGCCTTGTAGCTTTATGTAAGTGATACTATTTGTAAATCACGCGTTTGTTATATTTATTATTGTTATTGTTTATATGGTATTGCATCTAATATAACAATGACAAGGCTATTTTCTTATAACGAATCGCTACAAGCTATATAATTCAAGAGGTTAGACCATTTGCTCTTTTACCTTTTATTCTTATTTATTGCGTAAATATGCAGAGAAAATTGTTAGAAATATTAATTTTTAGACATAAAAAAACCAGCTAAGTAGCTGGTTTTTATTCAATCAACGAAAACTATTCGTCAAATGGGTTAACTAATATCATTGTTTCGTTACGGTCTGGACCTGTTGAAACGATATCAATTGGCACACCTGTTACCTCTTCTAATCGCTTAATGTATGCGATTGCGTTCGCAGGTAACGCATCGATAGAAGTTACACCAACAGTTGACTCATCCCAGCCAGACATAGTCTCATATACTGGAGTCACATTTTCATAGCCTTCAGCGGCTGTAGGCGGCACAGTTATAACGTCACCTGATTCGGTTTTATAACCTGTACAAATTTTTAACTCTTTCAAACCATCTAGCACGTCTAACTTAGTTAAACAGAAACCTGAAATAGAGTTTATTTGAACTGCTCGATGCATAGCAACAGCATCAAACCAGCCACAACGACGTTCGCGGCCAGTTGTTGCGCCAAACTCATGACCAACTGTACCTAAGTGATTACCAATTTCATCATCAAGTTCTGTCGGGAATGGGCCTGAACCTACACGGGTAGTGTAAGCTTTAGTAATACCTAAAACGTAATCTAAATAGCGAGGACCAAAACCACAACCAGTAGCTACTCCACCAACCGTAGTATTTGAAGATGTTACATAAGGGTATGTACCGTGATCGATGTCAAGCAAAGTACCTTGTGCGCCTTCAAACATGATTGATTCGCCATTTTTTCGTGCTTGGTCAAGCATTTCAGCGATATCAGCTACCATGTTTTTAATTATATCTGCTACAGCCATAGCATCAGCTAATACTTCTTCATAGCTAACTGGTTCAGCTTTGTAATAGTTTACTAATGCAAAATTATGGTACTCCATAATTTCTTTTAGTTTTGCAGCGAATGTTTCTTTACAGAACAAATCGCCAACACGTAAACCACGACGAGCAACTTTATCTTCGTACGCTGGACCGATACCACGACCAGTTGTACCAATAGCTTTGCTACCACGTGCTTTTTCACGTGCTGCGTCCAATGCATTGTGATAAGGAAGAATTAAAGGACAGGCGTCACTAATTAATAAACGCTCACGTACTGGTACGCCGCGTTCTTCTAACATAGTGATTTCTTTCATTAATGCTTTAGGACATAGCACTACACCATTACCAATTAAACATTTTACGTTGTCACGTAAAACACCTGATGGAATAAGATGAAGAACAGTTTTTTCGCCGTTAATAACTAATGTGTGTCCGGCGTTATGGCCACCTTGATAACGTACTACGTACTTTGCTTTGTCTGTGAGTAAGTCGACAACTTTACCCTTACCCTCGTCACCCCATTGGGTGCCCAGAACTACAACGTTTTTGCCCATGATTACATGTTGGTAAGAAAATTAGGCGGCGATTCTATCAAAATTCAAAAACGAGTCCAAGTATTAATTGGTGAATTTTACAGCAGTTACGCTAAGCAGTTAATGCGTATTGGAAATATTTTGAGATTAAATAGCAACAAACAAAATTACTGCGCCTATTGCCATAATGAAAAGGCCAATGTTACGAATATTTGTGGTCGACTCTTGCGCAAGCTTTGCAACATATGCCTGCCATTTATTAGGAAAGAACGCGGGAAAGAAACCTTCGATAAGAAAAGCAATTGCTATCGCGATAATTAAAGTATCTAAATTCATAAAGCTAGCATAAAAGGTGAAAAAAAAGGCCATTTTCAAATGGCCTTTTTCGTTAATTACTTCGACTTAGTGCCATCTTTCAAATAATTGAAGAAGTCACTGTCTGGTTTAACAATCATGATATCGCTTTTGTCATTAAAACTTTTTTCGTAAGCTTCAAGACTACGATAAAACTTATAAAATTCAGGATCTTTGTTGTACACATCTGCATATATTTTTGCTGCCAGTGCATCACCATCACCTCGAATTTCAAACGCCTCTTTTTGTGCATTAGCTAACATAACAGTTACTTTTGCATCAATAGTCGCACGAATAATTTCAGATTGCTCTTGACCTTGTGAGCGATGCTCTTTGGCAACAGCAGTACGTTCGGCACGCATACGATCATAAATTGAGTTACTTACCTCTGTTGGTAAGTTAATCGCTTTAACACGCACATCGATTACTTCAATACCAAGATCTTCACGACTACTGCGTGCACTTTCTAGTGCTTTAGCCATAATCGCATCTCTATCGCCCGAAACAATCTCTTTAATTGTACGAGCACCAAACTCCGTTCTAAGGCCGTTATTAATTTTTTGCTTTAATAGTGCACGAGCATTATCAATAGAACCTGTGGTACGTAGATAGTAGGTTGAGAAGTCTACAATGCGCCATTTCGCATAGGAGTCAACCATCAAATCTTTTTTCTCAGACGTAACAAAACGATCTGGCGCTTCATCTAGTGTTTGGATACGAGCATCTAATTTACGCACATTTTCAATTAATGGAATTTTAAAGTGTAAACCTGGCTCATAAATACGCATGTCGCCAGTAGCGCCGTCACGTTTAATTTTTGAGAACTGGAATACAATACCACGCTGGCCTTCAGGTATAACAAATACCGACGATACTACTAAGATAAAAAGTAGTGAAACTGTAGTGACAATAAAGTTTTTCATTGTTTAGTTTCTCCCACCGTTAAATCGATCGCTGCGACTTGAACTAGAGGTCGGCGAAGAATTTTTAGAAGTATTTGTTGAAATACTTGATGGTGACTGTGGCGCTATACGGCTGCCAGATGAATGTTGTTGCATAATTTTATCTAATGGTAAATACATAATGTTGTTGCCACCATCGACATCAACCATCACTTTACTTGTTCGGCTATAGACTTTTTCCATCGTCGCCATATATAAACGCTGGCGAGTCACTTCAGGCGCGGCCTGATATTCTGGTAAAATCTTGTCAAATCGAGCTACAGCACCTTCTGCATCTAATACAGTTTGCTCTTTATAAGCTAATGCTTCTTGCTCCATGCGCTTCACACGACCACGTGCGCGAGGCTCAATACCTCTAGCGTATGCTTCTGCTTCACGAAGGAAGCGTATTTCATCTTCTTGTGCTGCAATTGCATCATCAAATGCATCTTTAACTTCTTCAGGAGGACGTGCATCCTTAAAGTTAACATCTACAATGATTAAACCTAGATTATACGGCTCGATGATTTTTTCTAACTCAGACCATACTTGTTGACGAACAACTTCACGACCACTTGTTAACACATCATCCATTTTTTGATGACCCACTACGTAACGTAGCGCGCTATCAAGCGACTGGCTCAAGCTATCATCTGGATTAGTTACACTGAACACATAGTTACGTGCATTTTCTACACGGTATTGCACTTGCATCTCAACACGTACAACATTTTCATCTTGCGTTAACATAAATCCAGATGCAGGTAAGTCACGTGTAGTTTGTACATCTACCGGAATAATGTTTTCAATGAAAGTCCACTTCCAACTTAAACCTGGTTCTACGATACCGACATACTCACCAAAGCGAAGTTTAATACCACGCTCCGCTTCTTTTATGGTGTAAACACAAGTAAATAGGTACGCAAACAGAGCGATGAACAACGCTAGCGTAACTGCAACACCTGAAAAGCTACCGCCAGCATTACCACCACCGGTAGAGCCGCCTGACTTACCACCAAAGATACCGTTAAATTTATTACCTAAATCTTTAAATAAATCATCTAAATCTGGTGGTCCTTGGTTGTTGCCACCTTTATTTTTCCAGGGATCTTTATCGTTATTCCCCGGCTCATTCCACGCCATGACGGACTCCGCTACATTGCAATTTTATATTCAAAATGAAAGCCGATAATATACCAGCCGTTTAACTTTCAATAAAGCGTTCAACATCCGCTTTATCTTGTTTTATCAATCTATTCCACTCTCGCACAGGTAGTTTTATATCTACCAAGCAATTTCCTTGCTCGTCATAACCTTCATTGGCGATGCAATTCAATTGATAAAGTGCTCCAAGAAATTTACCCGCGGTAGGCGGTATTCTTAAGCTATGTTTAATTACTTGTCGCCCCATTCGCTCAGCTAGCGCTTCAAATAACAACTCTATACCTAAATTGGCTTGAGCTGATAACCATACGCGAATAGGTATGCCATTTTCATCTCTATCGATACGAGGCTGGCAATCGTGCAATTTATCGATTTTATTACAAATCAGTAATTGTGGAACATCACCAGCTTCAATTTCATCAAGTACAGTTTGTACTTCATCTATGTTCTCGCTGCGACGCTCATCAGCAATATCAACAACGTGAAGCAATAACTCTGCTTCTCTGGTTTCTGTCAACGTCGCTTTAAATGCTGCAACCAAATCATGTGGCAAGTGTCGAATAAAACCAACTGTATCGGCTAATATTACACGACCTACATCTTCAACTTCGATTTTTCTTAATGTTGGATCTAATGTGGCAAATAACTGATCTGCCGCATAAACATTTGCTTTAGTAATCAAGTTGAATAAGGTTGACTTACCCGCATTAGTATAACCAACTAGAGATAAGGTCGGAATCTCCGCTCGAACACGAGATCGACGGCCTTGCTGACGCTGTTTCTCAACCTTGTCTAAACGTTTACGAATATTATTCATCCGTTCACGTAATAGTCGTCTATCGGTTTCTAATTGTGTTTCGCCTGGCCCACGTAAACCAATACCACCCTTTTGCCTTTCTAAGTGAGTCCAACCTCTTATCAATCGCGTACTAATATGCCTTAATTGCGCAAGCTCTACTTGAAGTTTACCTTCATGAGTTCTCGCCCGTTGAGCAAAAATATCTAGAATTAGTGTTGTTCGATCGATCACTCGGCATTGACACAAGGCTTCAATATTTTTTTCTTGCGATGGTGATAGTGCATGATTAAAAAGCACTACATTGGCTTCAAACAAATTGACAGCATCGGCTACTTCTTCAGCTTTACCGCTGCCTACAAAATATTTTGGATGTGGCGAATTACGCTTACCAGTTACCACTGAAAGCGCGTTAACACCAGCAGACGAGACTAACATTTTAAATTCTTGTAAGTCTTCTCTGCTGCTTTCATCGGGAAAATCTACATGAACAAGTATTGCCTGTTCACCTGCCTGATAGCGATCAAACAAATGAACAACTCCAAACAATACAAATATTGATCATGAAAATTAGCTGTCCTGATTAAATTCTGGTTGCCCTTGTGGTGCAGTATTCACTGCTCGCGCCGGCACTACAGTTGAAATGGCGTGTTTATATACCATTTGGCTCACCGTGTTCTTAAGTAAAATCACAAATTGATCAAACGACTCTACCTGGCCTTGTAATTTAATGCCATTAACGAGATAAATTGCTACAGGAATGCGATCACGGCGAAGCGCATTTAAAAATGGGTCTTGTAAAGATTGCCCCTTTGCCATTCTTTGGCCCCTTTTGTTATTGTTAGATAAAATTAAGGTAAAAATTATTTAAATATCAGTTACTCAGTAACAAACTAATTATACATCAAAGATTAAAGTTTGCTTACTTCTGATAAAACTTGCTGTAAATTGGTTTCGTCTTCCATGTTCAACCAATGTAAATTCGGCCAGCTTCTTAACCACGTTAACTGTCTTTTGGCCAACTGTCTAGTGGCACAAACACCTTTAAACACCATTTCGTCAAAATCGTAGTCACCATTTAAATGTTGCCACATTTGTCGGTAACCAACGCAACGTATAGATGGCAGATCTTCATGCAAGTCTGTTCTTTGTTTTAATTCACGAACTTCTTGTTCAAAACCTTGTTCGATCATTTGCTCAAAACGCAGTTCAATGCGTTGATGCAAAGTTGCTCGTTCTTTAGGTGTTATAGCAAATTGTAAAACATCTCCAGAAACCGTATCACCTTTAATTGCGGTTAATTGTGTCAAAGTGTTTCCAGTTAACCTATAAACCTCTAACGCCCTAGTTAACCGTTGTGGATCATTAGGGTGAATTCTTTCTGCAGAAACAGGGTCTACCTTTTCTAGCAATTGATGCATATATTGCCAACCATGCTCATTAGCTTCCAGCTCAATGACCTTACGTATTTCTGGTGAAGCTTCTGGCAACGGCGATATCCCTTCAATCAGACTCTTAAAGTACATCATGGTTCCACCAACCAATAACGGAATTTTTCCTTGTTGGCGAATTTCTTCAATCGCTTTTAATGCGTCTCGACAAAAATCTGCTGCTGAATAACTTTTAATCGGATCGATTAAATCAATTAATCGATGCGGATATTTTGCTAGCTCTTCCTGCGTAGGCTTTGCAGTGCCAATATTCATCCCTTTATAAACTAACGCAGAATCTACGCTGATAATTTCACACGGCAGCGCATCATATAACGCCATCGCCAACGCTGTTTTACCAGACGCGGTAGGCCCCATGATACAAATTACTGGCGGCAGTTTATTGAGCGTAGTCATAATAAGCTATTGTAGTTGAGCTTTCTTTAATTGTGCTAATGCCGATGTAAGGTCTATTTCACTCGAATTCAAGTGGCACAAGTCATTTAGTTGCTCTAACAGCACATTTTGTGCTTGATGCCACAAATAATTTGCTGACTCCAAGCTATACTGTTGTTCACTCATCACTTTAGCTAAGCTGTGTTTAAATACACTTAATTGTGACTCTTCGCTCGTATTAGACTCAATCAATTCAAGTACTTGCACTAAGCAAGATGCTACGTCTTTTTCTCGTAAAAGCGCAGGAAATTGCCGTACTTGAACTTTATTACCAGTGCGAATTTGTATCGTCATACCCGCTTGTTCAATTAAATCGACATGTTGATTCAGCCAAGTAACTTTGGCTTCATCGAGGCCTACAACGATAGGTAACAGCAATGGTTGGCTTACTAGCCCTTGCTGCCACCGTTGTTCAATAAGTTGAGTATTGACGTGTTCAGCTATTGGTAATAAATCGACCAGCTTCAAAGCACCATCAAGAACAATAACAGCGAAGTGTGGCTCAACAACGTACAATATTTTACTCGTTGGTTTTTCGGCTAAACTACTTTGAGCATTTCCTTTCAATGCCTCTACACTAGGTTTAGGAGTAGACATTAACGATTGGTAAGACGCTGCGGCGGCCGCTAACCCACTTGATTGATTATCACGCTTTGGCGATGAAAAGGCATGAGATGAACTAGGTTCGGCAACTCGTTGTAAAGGTTTAATATATTCTTGGTTTTGATACTGAACTTCAGTAACTGTTCCATAAGAATCTTCAGCAATGCTCTGCTGCATTTGCGCCAGGTCACTCTGTAATGCTTGGTGACAAACTGAATAAATAAAGTCATGAACATAACGCCCTTGATGAAACCTTACTTCATGCTTGGCTGGGTGAACGTTAACATCGACCTCTTTATGATCTAACTCGAGATATAAGACAAACGCAGGATAACCATCGCTTGGAATAAGTTCCGCATAGGCCTGCCTAATCCCATGATTAATTAATTTATCTCGCATCATGCGACCATTGACATAGCTATAGCAAAGGTCATTTTGCGCGCGATAAAATTCAGGCTTCGCAATCCAGCCCCATAAATGAAGTCCTTCATGCTGGCAGTCTATAGTTAACGCATTTTCTATAAATTTTTGACCGCATACTTGCCCAACACGTTTAGCATTTTGATCCATGTTGGCGGCTGCACGATAACTTCGAATCATTTTGCCATTATGAGTCAGCACAAAACTGACATCAAAGCGCGCCAAAGCAATACGACGAATGACTTCATCGATATGCGAAAATTCAGTTTTTTCGGTGCGTAAAAATTTACGTCGGGCAGGTGTATTGAAAAACAAGTCGTTCACTTCAATGGTCGTGCCGTTTGGATGGGCAGCCGGTTGAATGGTCACTTCCATGTCTCGACCTTGAGCATATGCCTGCCAAGCACTTTCCTGGTTTTCCGGCTTTGAGGTCATCGTAAGCCGTGCTACTGAACTAATACTGGCTAAAGCTTCTCCGCGAAAACCTAAACTTGCAATAGCTTCTAGGTCAGTTAAATCTTTAATTTTACTAGTGGCATGGCGACTAAGTGCTAAGGTTAATTCCTCTTTTCTTATTCCGCACCCGTTATCTGAAATACGGATACGTTTAGCACCACCTTTTTCAATATCAACGACAATTTTACTTGCCCCTGCATCTAAGCTGTTTTCAACGAGCTCTTTAACCACAGAAGCAGGACGTTCGACCACTTCTCCAGCGGCAATTTGGTTAGCCAATCGCGCTGGCAAAATTTGGATAGACATGAATTATTCTGCTCTGGGAATTTTAAGCGTTTGGCCGATTTTGACGGTACTTGAACGTAAATTATTTGCTGTTTTCAATTCTCCAACAGAGACTTTATATCGCTTTGCCAGCACTGATAACGACTCTCCTCTACTAACTTTATGCTTTTTATAGCCTATTGTTGCATATAGCGTTCCTGCTGGAGGGCTAGCGATAAAATAGTTATGTACCGCGTTATATATAGCTTTTGCCAATTTTTGTTGATGTTTCCAGCTATTAAGGTTTCGTTCTTCAATGGGGTTTGAAATAAAGCCTGTTTCAATTAATACCGATGGAATATCGGATGATTTAAGTACGGCTAAACTCATGCCTTCTGGTTTTTTCTTATGAAGTTTGGTGACTCTTTTTAATTGATTAACAACATGCTCAGCAAAATCATAACTACTGGCCATGGTATGTTCTTTTTTCATATCTGCCAGTGTTAGTGCTAAATTCCTATCTTTTGTTTTCTTAATTGTTTCGCCTGCGCCGCCCAATAATTCAGACTCTTTTTGTCTATTGGCAATCCATTTAGCAAATTCTGAATTTGCTCGACGTGGATCTTGTACAAGCACTGATGCCCCTCTTGGTTTTGGAGAAGTAAAAGCGTCAGCATGTATCGAAATAAGTAAATCGGCTTTATATTGGCGAGCTAATCGCGTCTTCCGATTATGGTTAATATAGTAGTCGCCTGTGCGAATTAATTTTGCTTTCAATCCTTTCTGAGCATTTATCAACTTCGCTAATCTTTTTGAAATACTCAAAGTCACTTGCTTTTCATAAGTGCCTTTAGGCCCTATAGAGCCGGGGTCTTCACCACCGTGACCCGCAACAATAGCAACCACAATATCCCGTTTACCGTCAACTTTTGTGTTATCAGTCTTTTTACTAAGTGACTTTTTATCGTATAGATCAACAACTAATCGATCGCCATATTGCCCCGCTGGTGCTAATGGAAAAATTGACGTTTGATAGGATTGCGCAAGCTCTAATACAACACGTGTTGCACCTTTTTGCTTAGCTTTACTGGTTCGAATTTTAAGGATACGTTTGTCATTTTTTGCTAGGTTAGCAAGTTTGACGGCATTTTCGCTATTTTTAAAATCAATAACTAAACGGTTAGGGCCCGTTAAACTGAAATAGCTATAATCTGGCTTTTTAGCCAAATCAAAAACAATACGAGTGTTTTCTGGAGCAGGCCAGACCCTTACACCTTTTATTTGATTGCTGGCATAAACGGTAAAAGTGATTAACCAAGTTACCAGAAATATTACAACTAACTTAGTTCGAGCCATTAACATTTAAATTTCTTTACCTTGATAAATTTCTTGGAGCTTTTGTAACGTATGCTTACCAAGCTCACTTTGAGTTGATATTGAAATAACACGTTGCTCACCTTTGTAGACCATATCTATAGTTAAATCTGCCGAGGCTAACATGCCTTGACCTTTTTCAGGCCATTCAATAAAACTACAACTGTTATCGCTAAAGTAATCTCTTATGCCCATAAACTCAAGTTCCTCTGGGTCTGCGAGACGATAAAGATCGAAATGATAAACCTGCCAATCAGGTAATTCATAAGGTTCAACCAAGGTATATGTCGGGCTTTTCACTTTGCCTATGTGTCCCATGCCACAGACAAAACCTCGAGTTAGTGTTGTTTTCCCTGCGCCAAGGTCGCCATTAAGGAATACCACAATACCTTTTTGTATATGGTGTTTGATTACATCGGCAATCGCCGCGCCAATCGCTACTGTAGCCGCTTCGTCAGCAAGAAAATAAGATTTTTTCATTAGTTATTAATATTGATTTACAATTTTTCTAATTGGTTCAAATAAATCACTGGCTAACAATCCTCGCATACCGTGTTGTTTTGTCACTTGTTGTGCTGCCTGCCCATGAATACTTACAGCTAAACGTGTCGCATCCATTATTGAACCTGTTTGTAGAGTTAATGCTGCTATTATGCCTGATAACACGTCCCCCATGCCACCCGAAGCCATTCCAGCATTGCCGGTTGTATTAACTATTACTCGCGAACCATCGCAGATTAGGCTGCCAGCCCCTTTCAAGACGCAGATACCACCGTATTTATTTGTAATAGCCATAACTGCAGCAAAGCGATCAGCTTCAATTGTCGCAATATCAGTATCAAGCAAATTAGCCGCTTCACCTGGGTGTGGAGTTAGCACCCAGTCACTATTGAATAAATTAGCCTGTTTGACTATCGCTAACGCATCGGCATCAACTACCAATGTTTTATCAGAGTCTATCGCAAGTTTTACCAATTGTTGCGCCCAACTATCTCGCCCCAAGCCAGGACCTATCAATAGCACTTTTGCTTTTTCGATAAATGAAGAAGCAGCTAAACGTTCAGGATTAGACGGTGCCAACATTAATTCTGGGCGCCCTTGGCAAACAATAGCTTGATTATGCTCATGACAAGCTACCGCAACCAATGAAGCACCACTACGTAACGCCGCTTCTGAAGCCATACGAATTGCACCTGGCATGCCAAGGTTGCCTCCTAAAGCCAGTACTAATCCTATACTACCTTTATGAATTGTTGGGTTCCTTGGTACAACATTTGGCAAGCCACTTATACCTTGTGCAAAGAAACTTGCAGGAACTTCTTGGACAAAGGCCTCTTGAACGCCAAGTGTTGCTAGCCATATATCACCGACATAATTAGCGGACTTTCCCGTCAGTAGTCCTTGTTTAAATGCAATAAAAGTAATAGTACTATGGCTTTGAACTGCAACACTATCGACATGACCTGTGGTTGCGCATAGCCCAGACGGCACATCAATACTAAGCACTGAAGCGTAATGGCTATTTATCGCTTCTATTACATTCTGCCACGTTAATGACAAAGCACCTCGAAAACCAATACCAAATAAGGCGTCTACAATTAAGTCACCTTCAAATGCATTGATCTTCTGTACGGCATTTTCTAACGAAGGCTCAAAATTTACACTTAGCGACAAGCCAGAAAGTTGTTCAAAAGCGCGCTTTGCGTCACCTTTTAATTGTTCTTGCTCCGATAAAACAAGTAATGTCACCTTGTAACCGGCATTTACGCAATGACGAGCGGCAACATAACCATCGCCACCATTGTTGCCTTTGCCCGCAATAATAAGGACCGCAGAATCACAATCAACAATCTGCGTAAGTACGTCAAAACTTGCTTTTCCTGCTTCAAGCATTAACTCGAATAGGTCAAGACCCAAATGCTGAGCAGCTTTTGCTTCGTTATCCAATACCTGATTCGCACTGTAAATTGGCTGTGGTAGACTATCAGCTAACCGCATTACTTTCATAACTGCATCACCTTTAATGTCTTCTACCATCAACTATCAAGATCTAGCAGAAAAAATCAAGCTATGGGGGCAAGAACTTGGCTTTGCTCAAGTAGGTATTACCGATATCGATCTCAGCCAACATGAACAGTACCTACAAAATTGGTTAGACAATCAATATCACGGTACTATGGATTACATGGCGCGCCACGGCATGATGCGAGCTAGACCCAATGAACTAGAGCCTGACACTGTTCGCGTGATCAGTGTTCGATTAAATTATTTACCCACCGATGCTAAGTTCGCCCAAACACTTAAAAATAAAAATAAGGGCTATGTCAGTCGATATGCATTAGGGCGAGATTATCACAAGCTAATGCGCAAACGACTGCAACAGTTGGGACAGAAGATTACCGAGCATTGTCAAACGTTTAAATTTAGACCTTTTGTTGATTCAGCCCCCGTATTAGAAAGGCCACTAGCTGAAAAAGCAGGGCTCGGTTGGGTAGGTAAACATAGCTTATTGATCAATAAATCAGCAGGGTCTTGGTTTTTTCTAGGTGAGCTATTAATAAATTTGCCCCTACCAATTGATAGTCAGCCAAAGAATGATTGCGGCCAATGCGTGGCTTGTATGAAAATTTGCCCAACCAATGCTATTGTAGAGCCCTACGTAGTCGATGCTAACCGTTGCATTTCTTATCTAACAATTGAGCACAAAGGCAGCATTCCAGAACAATTTAGAGACGCTATTGGCAATCGAATATACGGTTGTGATGATTGCCAATTAATTTGTCCTTGGAATAAGTTCGGGCAGCTCACCGATGAGCAAGACTTTACTCCCAGAAATAATTTAGATGATAGTGACCTACTTGAATTACTAAGCTGGACTGAACAACAGTTTCTCGACAATACTCAGGGTTCTCCAATCAGACGCATAGGCTACCAAAGCTGGCAAAGGAACATTGTCGTCGCGCTAGGCAATGCGCCGTATAGCGAAGCGATTATTAATACTTTAAGTAGTCTACGAAGAACATGCGGCGATATAGTTGCCGAGCATATAGACTGGGCTTTAGAAAAACTAAATTCGGCAACCAAAAAGCCTATTAACTCTCTGGCTAACACTAGGTTAAACGAACGGCTTATTCGCTCGGTGGAAAAAGGCTTGCCTCGTGATGCTTAGCTTTTCTTTGTCTACAGAGTGTAATGATGTTTTGTTTGTCAGCATCAGGTAATGCCTGCCAACCGACAATTTCATCAATATGCCTAAAGCAGCCTAAACAAATATCATCATTGTCTAGGCAACAATTCCTAATACAAGGGCTTTCTATCCGCATTGCCCACCTTTATTTATATAGCCTCAGCGTAGGACTTTACGACTAAAATTTCCTGCTTTACCTGTTCGAGTAATCGCAACATGTTATCGTAAGAGTTATTGGTAAATGCCTGTTCTAGCTGAGAACCAAGCTGCTTTAACGTTGGCGCCGCCAATATACTCGCTGTTAACGTAATTTCGTTTATTGCCGTTTGAATTGACTCATGTTGCTTTTGAGCAATGAAATCTGCTAGCGCAATTGCTGAACGAGAAAGTGTATCTATGTAATCTTCCAGCATGAAAACAGCCAACTCTGGAGAACCTTGATTTTTTGCATACTGCTCCATGTCAAAAGCAGCTGGTAAAGTATCGTTTAATTGCTGTGAAAATGACACCTCTGGTGACGAGTGATTAGCATTCGATAATGACTCTTGCTCAGCTTTTGCACCAAATTGTACCGGTTCTTTCAGCCAAGGAGACAATAATTTCACTAGTTCATCTAGCTCATTAAACATCGGCACTTTACCAAAGTGCCAATGCTTACCGATTTCGGCTTGGCTTTCAGTTAATTCTAAAACTTCATCATCATAGAAATTAAATACACCTCGACTAACCGACTTTCCTGTCATTAGTTGCACAAAAGGTGATTGTTCAAATTCACTCATTAAAATTAAATAGCGACCTGTTTGCCAATGTTTAAGCATCGAATTACTGTCAGTTACCAATGTTACCTTAAACCCAAACCACAACAATACGCGCCATAGTGGTTGGTATTGTTCACTATCGGCTATCGCAAGTAAGACTTCCACTTGTGCAGGAGCAAAATGGAAGCTACTAAAATTACTTGCGGGTATTAAACAATTATTTGCTTTTTTATTGTCAATTATATCGACAACTTCACTAACAAATCGTTGACGACAAACGGGAGTGTCAGCAATAGAAAATAGCCCAGAAGCAGCTAAGTTATCTTGTGGTGATTGCATAACATAAAGTGCCGGTTGTTTTCGTTTAGGTAGGCTATTAATGTGCTGCTGAATGTCATCTAACTTATTCATCATGTCACTAGTGACAACAACAACATTTAGCTTTCTACGATTAACTGCAGCTAAACTGAAGTTGCTGGCAAAATGCTCGACGTTGCTTAGTGTGTCACACTCTGCTTTAGCTGATTTTAAATAATGCGCCAAAATCTTTCGCTGTGCATCGTTACTCGAAATGACTAATGCATGCTGTTGCAATAATCGAGTATCAGTCACCACTTTATTCTGTTTGGATGGTAAAGTTACAGGTAATTTAAAACTTAATTTAAAACCTTTTTCTATCTGATTTATAGTCAGCTGCTCTGCGTGCAACGCAGATAATAGTGCTGAAAAATATTGTTCACTTCGAGAGGCAAGCGGCGTCGGATTATCTGAAACTAACCGCTGGATGTGTTTTGGTAGTTTTTTTCCGCCCTGCTTAGACGTAATTTTTGCTGTTACGTTAAATGTTTGCTGGCCGGCATCTTGATCAACAACATCAAACCTTAATGCTAACTGATGTTTAAATTGCTCTTTCAAGGTCAGATGACAGACACTATTGATCAAACGCGTAAACAGTCGAGCATCCACTTTAACTGTTTGGGCAAGATTTTCATCAAGCGATAAGAGGATTTGATTTTGCCTTAAACTAGCTTCAGTTACTTGATTAAACAGCGCTGCATATATTGTTTGCAGGGTATCAACATCAGAAAATTGCTTCTTACGTTGCACTATACCTAATTGTGCAAGGATCTGCTGCTGACGCAGCCAGTCAAATACTCGTTCAAGTTGACGATAAACAGGCTGGGAATTGGTACCAGTAACGATCGCAGTATTTTGGCTTTGTAACATGGCCTGAACTACCATTTTACTTAAGCTTTCATGGTCATGCTCAATACTCATTAATGTCTGCTGGTTTTGCTCAACAAGCTGATTTTCTGCCTTTTTTAGTTCGTTATGTAACTCAGACTCTTCTTGTATGTCTGTTAAACTGCCAAACCAGCTGTTAGTCGTTGTTTGATAACCTATATTTAAGCGTAATTGTTTTTCATTAAGCGTTAGCACAAAGGATTGTACGGATTTTTCACACTTTGCTTTTCGAGCACAACCAAGTAACTCTCGAAATTGTTTCGGCCCTAGTGTGATGCGCCACTGATAAATTAGACTTGCACTGTCTTTACCCAGCTCAATTCCCAAATATTTCGCTAATGACGATTCTGCAGAGCATTTTATACGGCGATTATCTATCCACCAAAAATATGTCTTTGACGCTTCAGCTAATTGCTGCCATTGATTAGCATTTACTGAAATTTGGTTTTCAACTTGCTCTTTAGAATAGGCATTACTAAAGCTACGAGTAATATTCTGCGCCAGTAACTGCTCTTCTGTATTGGATTGCTCAATATTTTGTGATGTTGCTTTTAATTGCTGACTCGTAAAATTAACTAACGCCGACAATTTGGTGGTGAAATTTTTAAAGATTAACCAAGTTAAAACACTTGCAAGAACGATGAACATTACCGCGAATATAGTAAGCGCCTGAATTAATTTCTCTTGTTCAACATACCAACCAGCTATCGATACTGTCGCTAACGCTTCTCCATTTAAAATATTGGATTGAATCTCTCCTGTTAGCTGCTGCCTTTGTAATTCAAGTTGCTCTAATACGGGTTCAAGTATATTCCGGTACTCTTGATATAGTCTATTTGTACCTTGCCATTTACCTATTAACGCGTCGCCAGTTAAAAAAATATCGACAACTTCGTCAGCAGGTTCCGCTATTAACGAGTAATCTTCTCTTATATATTTGATATTGTCATTAAGCACAGTGACTAGGTTTTTCACACGATCTATGTTCGACGGAAAAACAGTTTTAGTTGCTTGAATAAGCTGAAAGTCTAACGCTAATAGCGATTGTTCAATTTTAACTTTCGCCACATTATTCGTGTCACTTGAATTTTGAATAGCTTGTAAGGTATTGAGCAAATTCGATTGCGCTTTAGCCAAAATCTGCTGATTTCGGACAATATTGTCATTGAGGCGCTTAATATCTATTACACTAACCTTATCCAGACCGTCAAAATTACCGTTAACTGTTGTACTGGTGAGCAAATTAATCAATTGCTGATGATTTTGTTCAATTTGCTCAAGTTGTTGATAAGAAAGTAGTGAGCGAACTGCCTCAATTAATTTATTAAGATCGGTTAATTGTGCTAGTTGCGATGTAGCGATAGGTAATTGCTGATGTTTTAATTTATCAGTTGCGTCTTTTTCGAGGGAATATCCCCAAATTATTGTTAGCAATGCAAAGAATACAGCAATAGTAAATGCAACTAGTTGCGGCCAAACCTGCTTTGCAATAGAAGTTAGCGAAGATCTCGAGTCATTCATGTTATACAACCAATAATCCCTTACTGGCCTTCCTTAGTTAGTTTAATACTATCCTTGCCTTTACCTGAATCATTTACGAAAAAGATTGCTGGTAAATTCAACAGGGACAGTTTAAAACATTATCACTAAGATTCAAATGACGAAGCGGTAAATGTTTCCTAATTATGAACGCTTTTTAGGTACCCAAGCCCAATTCATCAAACATTCAATTGGCTCCTGCCCTGATTCATCAGTAATGACTACAGGCACCAAAATATCACCTTTTTCTTCTGATGTTATTTGAGATAATTGTTCCTGACTAAGGTTAGCTTTTGCCTGTAAACCACCCTGCATACGGCGATTATAATTTACTGTCATTGATTTAAGTAAAGGCAAATGGCTATCAGGTACATTCATACCAAACACAATACCTGTCGCCGACTCAGCAAGTAATGAGGCAGCAATAGCATGCACGCCACCGATATGATTCTGTACACGTTTTATATTAGCAATTGAAAGTTCTACTTCATTGTGAGTGATTTTATGTAAGGTAACTTTAGAGGTTCCTGCATATTTAACCTGTGAGCAGAATAACTTTGTAAGTAAATAACTGTGACAGAACGTCGGTAACCTATAAATATTTTTAACAACTTTACTAAACTTATTTGCCATTTTATGAACCTATCGATATTTCTTATTAGAGGTGATTGTTCACCAAACTGGTCTGACCTTCAAGTTTTTTATCTACACTAATTATTTAAAAGTGTTAACCAAATAGACACATTAATGTCAAAGAACAGTCATATTTCCAAGATAGGCTGTGGGTATGACGGTACTAAACGATATTTATCAATACGACCTACGAATCCTTAAGTGGTGCGTAAAGTCGCGTTATCATCAAAAATTTATTGCCACTGTCCGTGCAATATCTCGAACAGGTGATGGCTACTTACAAATATTATTACCACTTATAATCTCGCTATTTACTCAAAGTCTAAATTTCTTCTGGTTTGCCATGACGGCATTTGCAATTGAGCGCTTGCTGTATTTTATTTTGAAACACACGTTAAAACGTAAAAGGCCACCTGATGTGGTACCTAATTTTTCTTGTGTAGTGCAGCCTTCAGACAAGTTTAGTTTCCCGTCAGGCCATACCATGGCAGCTTTTTTACTTGTTGGCCTAGTCGTATTTGAGCTTGGGTTGATCGCGTTACCCTTATATATATGGGCGACTGCAGTAGGTGCATCTCGCGTTATTTTGGGAGTACATTTCCCCTCAGATATTCTTGCTGGTGCAACATTAGGTACAGTAATTTTACTCGGATTAATCTAGGTTATATGAAGATATTGTTTGGCATTCAAGGAACTGGTAATGGTCATATTTCAAGGGCAAGAATATTAGCTCAATACTTAAATAAACAGCCTGTAGATGTTACCTATTTATTTTCTGGGCGCGATAAAGCGCAACTGTTTGATATGGAAGTATTTGGTAATTATTGGCACCGTAAAGGGCTTACATTTACAACGAAAAATGGAAAAATCGACTATATAAACACATTTAGGAAAAATAGTTTTAGTCAATTTATAAAAGAAACTAAGTCATTACCGGTTAATGAGTTTGATTTAATCATTACCGATTATGAACCAGTAACAGCTTGGGCTGGAAAATGCAGTAACGTGCCCGTTATCGGTATTGGGCATCAATATGCTTTTGGTCAAAACACGCCGCTCGCTGGCGAATCATTCATAGCGAAATGGATAATGGACTATTTTGCGCCAGCTAAAACCTCTTTTGGCCTACATTGGCACCCATACAATGAATATGTGTTGCCACCGATTATCGATACCAAATTAGAAAAGTCGAAATGTAAAGATCACATCTTGGTATATCTACCCTTTGAAAACCAACAACAAGTAACCGCGCTGCTCAATAAAATACCTGATAAAAAGTTTATCCAGTATTCGCCAGAACTGATTAATGATGTACAAGGAAACGTGCGCCTTAGAACAACCTGTCATCAAGCATTTAAACAAGATCTTACCAGTACTTATGCAGTTATTTGCAATAGTGGTTTTGAGCTGATTAGTGAATGTATTCACCTTGGCCTTCCCGTTTTAACAAAACCGCTTCAAGGCCAAATGGAGCAACACTCAAATGCATTAGCATTAAAGCAACTCAATTATGCAACAGTAATTGACGAAATGAATGAACAGCAATTACGACAATGGTTAGCACAATCAATTAACTTAAAAGCTCGACCACTACCAAATGTCGCAAAATATATCGTAGAGTGGATAATTGACGGGAATTGGCAAAATCGCCAACAGCTAAGTCAGCTTTTGTGGGCTGAAGCGACCAGCACTACTGAACGCTTCTAAAAATAGTGGCGCTCTAGTATTTAGAGTTTGAAAAAGTGCTCTTGATACACTTTTAACTCTTCAATAGATTCTCGAATATCGTCTAATGCTAAGTGAGCCCCTGACTTTTTCACTTTAGCTAAAATTTCAGGTTTCCAGCGTCTTGCAAGCTCTTTTACCGTACTAACATCTAAGTTTCTGTAATGAAAATAGTCTTCAAAATCTGGCATATATTTATTAATAAAGCGTCTATCTTGACCAATACTATTACCACACATTGGTGATTTTCCTTTGGTGACATATTGACTAATAAATTCAATGGTAGCGTTAGTTGCGGTAGCTAAATCCGTAGTGCTTTCTTTGCATCGTTTTGTCAGGCCTGACTTTCCGTGATGTTCAATACACCAAGGACTCATATTGTCTAACACTTCATCGCTATGATGTATTGCAAAAACAGGGCCTTCAGCAAGAATGTTCAATTGACTATCGGTCACAATCGTCGCAATTTCTAATATTACGTCATCTTTTGGTTCTAGCCCGGTCATTTCCAAATCTAACCACACCAGGTTGGTATCACTTACGCTCATGAACATCTCTTTAGTAATTAACTTGAAGCAAGCATTAGCTCAATGCTGTATAAGTCAGTATAATACGTGACAATTACTAATATTGAAAAGCCATTGTTTAATCATTGGCAGAAAAAGCAGCGAAATTAAGTGGCAAAAGCAAAGAAATTGACCAAAGGGCAAGCCCGAAGAATCAAAGCCAATCAAGCAAAGAAGTTGCGTAAACAGGCTGAAGATATTCAGTGGCATGATGATGAGCTCGGATTACCTGAAGACGGCATAGTTATCAGCCGCTTTGGTCAACATGCTGATATTGAAAATCAATCAAATGAAGTTTTTCGATGCAATATCAGACGCGGTGTTGAGTCGCTGGTTTGTGGTGATCGGGTCATGTTTAGGCAAGGAAAATCACTTGAGCATAGTGTTTCCGGCGTTATTGAAGCTGTGCAAGAGCGTAAATCAATACTCAGTCGTCCCGATGTTTATGATGGCTTAAAGCCAATCGCTGCTAACATTAGTCAAATCATTATTGTAACTACCGTATTACCCGCCTTTAATCCTGACATTATTGACCGCTATATAGTTGCATGTGAACAAACCGGCATAAAACCGGTCATTTTAATGAATAAGTCAGACCTAATTGACGAAGAGCTTGCTGAAATTGTTGAAGAGCAACTCGATATATATCGCGATATTGGCTATCAAGTGTATTACGCCAGTAGCGATTCAGGACAAGGAATTGATGAATTACGTACTCAGCTCAATCAACAAATCAGTATTTTTGTTGGGCAGTCGGGCGTCGGCAAGTCAACACTCGTCAATACGCTTATGCCAGAGCTTGGCTTGCATACCAAAGAAGTTTCTGAAAATTCAGGTCTAGGACAACACACCACGACCGTAGCTCGCCTATATCATTTTAATCAAGGTGGTGACCTGATAGACTCCCCTGGAATTCGCGAATTTGGTTTGTGGCACTTATCACCAGAACAGGTCGCTGACGGGTTTATCGAATTTAGTGATTACCTTGGTACTTGTAAATTTCGAGACTGTAAACATGCCGACGACCCCGGCTGTGCACTTATTGAGGCAGTAAACCAAGGCAAAATTCATCCCGAAAGATTAAGTAGTTATCAGCGTATTGTCGAGAGCTTATCAAGCAATACGTTAACGTCTAGATTTAAACAGTAATGTGTATACTTTTCACGATAGAGGACACCTAAGTGATCGATAGAATAAAAATCGCTTTACAATATATTATGCCTAAACACGCAATTTCTCGATTAGTCGGGAAGTTTGCGGCAGCAGAAGCTGGTTGGTTTACCACGCAAGCGATTAAGCACTTTATCAAGGCTTATGACATCAACATGGAAGAAGCAAAGTTAAAGCAACCTTCAGACTTCGCTACTTTTAATGACTTCTTTACTCGTGAGCTTGAAGAAGGCGCCCGTTCAATTGATAGCAACTCGTCGACTCTATGTTATCCAGTAGATGGCTGTATTAGTCAGCAAGGCGATATTGAACAAGGACAGCTAATTCAAGCAAAAGGGTTCAACTATAGCTTGCAAAGCTTACTTGGTGGTGATCCAAAAACAGCAGAACCATTCCAAGACGGTAAGTTCAGTTGTATTTACCTTGCCCCTAAAGATTATCATCGTATTCATATGCCAATGGACGCCACATTGCGTGAGATGATTTACGTACCTGGAGACCTATTTTCTGTTAACCCATTAACAGCGAACAATGTGCCAAATCTATTTGCACGAAACGAGCGCGTAGTGACAATTTTCGATACTGAGCACGGCGCTCTAGCAATGGTATTAGTTGGTGCAACTATTGTTGCTAGTATTGAAACTACATGGGCAGGTACTATTACGCCACCAGCCGGAAAAGATATATTTAAATGGCAATACCCCGCAGAAGGCTCAGGCGCTATCAAGTTTAAGAAAGGCGATGAAATGGGTCGATTCAAACTAGGTTCAACAGTTGTATCGACGTTTGCACCGAATATGGTTGAATTTAATCCTGCGGCTAAATCTGGCACCGTTACGCGACTAGGTAAACATTATGCTGATATCGTAAACGTGGACAACAATCAGGTTGATAATAAATAGGTAAAACATGCTAGTTTATGCTCATCGTGGTGCCAGTGGTGAATTTCCTGAAAATACGCTAAGTGCTTATGAGCAAGCAATAATCCAGGGGGCAGATGGTATTGAACTCGATGCTCAATACCATAAAGAGGGCCACTGGTGGATATTGCACGATTTGTATGTTGATAAAACGACAAATGGTCAGGGGCGCTTACTAACGCTCCCCCAAAAAAACATTGAAACACTATATACAGAAGACGACCTACCTATTTTGCGTTTAGAGGAAGCATTGAGCTTTATCGACAATCGCTGCCCAATAAATATTGAAATTAAAGTGTCAAGTGGTGATGAAAAGCGACTTCACGTTATGGCTCAAAATCTAAACGAGCTATTAAATGACTTAGTTATTCAGAAGACAATTCGTTGGCAGGAAATCTCTATTTCGTCCTTTAATCACTTATTTTTAGTGGCTGTAGCTGACCAAATACCAGAAGCAAGCATTGGGATGCTTATCGGGCATTGTCCTGCAGATTTAGCCCAAACAGCGCAAACATTAGGTGCTAAAACCATAAACCCATGCATCGATTGTCTTAATAAACAATTAGTTGACGATGCTCATCAACGCGGTATTGCCGTTTGGGTATATACTGTTGATCGGTTTGAGGATATAGATTTTTGCTGCGACATAGGTGTCGACGCGATTTTCACTAACTTCCCTGATAGAACAAAAAAGCATTTAATCTCAAAAGGTTAATCGTTTTAGATTGACTGAGTGAATAATATTGTTTGCTCAATTAATCAGCAGAGGATACGATTAGGTTCGTAAGTAACATTTTTGTCACTGGACAAAATAATAAGATTGAAGGAAGTTTAAATGGCTAGAGATAACTCCAGCATCAAGCCAACTGAAGCAGAATTAACTCTTCTCAACATACTCTGGAAAATAGGTCCAGCTACGGTTAGGCAAATTCACGAGTCAGTAAGTGAAACTCAGAAAACTGGCTACACTACCGTATTAAAAATTTTGCAAATCATGCATGAGAAGTCATTAGTCATTCGCGACGAAAGTAATCGTGCTCACGTCTATGCAGCTGCTAACAGTGAAATGCAAACACAGTCATCGTTAATTAAAGATTTAATTGGTAAGGCATTTGGCGGATCTACGTCTAAACTTGTAATGCGAGCATTAGGTGATTCAACCAGTAAACAAGAAATAGAAGACATTCGCCAACTACTAGATACCTTAGAAAAGTAGGAACGTATTAATAACCCAAATTATGTCGGCATTGATAGTTAACAACCCGATTTTACAAGCACTTTCAGTTACCTTGCTACATTTTATATGGCAGGGTGTTTTGGTTGCTTGCATATTAAAGATCGCATTATCAATCATATCTCATCGTCGACCAAATCTAAGATATAGTGTTACCTGTGTTGCCATGCTTACTAATTTGGCATTGCCTGCATTAACATTCTTATATATTTATCAGCCGATACTTAATCAAACACTTAATCCAATTAACATCATACCGCTAGAGAGTTTTCAGCAAGTTTTACAACAAAACTCTTCAACACTATGGTATCAGCAAGGTGCAGAATATTTACCTTACTTGTCTATTGCATGGTTACTCTGGGTATTATTTTTAACGACTAAATTACTGTTTGAAATTGGCCTAGTTCAACGGCTCCCATACCAAGATACTATTGATGCCGAACCGGTGCTTGCTTCGCGATTTATCACGTTATCTAAGCAAATTGGCTTGCATCACACACCGAGGTTAGTAATTTCACTAAAAGCTCAAGTACCCATGGCCATTGGTTGGTTAAAACCTGTAGTACTAATGCCTGCAAAAATGATTATGGGTCTATCGCAAGAGCAATTAGAGATGTTGTTGCTGCACGAATTAGCCCACATTAAACGCTACGATTACCTAGTTAATTTTTTTCAAACATTGATTGAAATTCTACTATTCTTCCACCCCGCAGTATCTTGGGTATCAAAACAAATGCGCCAAGAGCGAGAGTATTGTAGCGACGACATCGCGGTGTCTCATTGTGGTGATAATTCAATAGCATATGCACATACTTTGGCAGATACAGCTGCCCTATGCCGCTCTCATCGACACTCAACTATTCCTACGATGGCGATGGCTGCATCAGGTGGTGATTTAAAGGCTCGCGTCGTACGATTAGTCGATCATTCATGTACAAACCAACAAGATTCTGGTCGTTGGCTAGCAGCAATCACAATTGTCATTACAACGCTATTTATTGCCTCAAAGCAATTTGTTTCATTGCCATTATCTGAATTGCCACTCGCGAACTCGGGCATATTCAAAACCAACACCAATATACTAGTTAGCCAAAATGAGCCTTTACCTGCGACAAGTATTGCCCGCCAACTGTTAATGCCAGAAATAAAGGCGGCTACTAAAACAAATGCACTGTCAGGCAACGCGTCGATAGATGACACACCACAATCTGAAAAACTGGTAGAGTCACAAGTCGAGGTAGCGGTGAAAAATGAGGCTAACCTTATTGTAGTCAAAGAAACTCAAGCAATTGTGCATCAAGGTACTAAGCCTTTAGTTGCTAAACCAATCGCTAGCAATCAAGGGGCAAAGCAGCAAAAATTGGCAAGTAAGTCGATTAACGGTAGCTTAGAAAATAAATCTGTTCTAAACGACACTAAACCGAACGCGAACAATGAGGTTAAATCTGTTAATAAAAAGCTACTTTTAACATCAAATCAAGCAAACTTTAAAGAAAACCCATATGCGAAAGATTTAAAAGAATTAGCAAAAGACTCGCCAAATGAACCAAGTAAGTTAGCGCAAACTTTAACGACAGCTAAAGAAACAATTCCTACTGCGGTAACTGAAAATAGTACTCTATTAGCTAGCACCGATTCTGAAATTAGTTTATTTGAACAGCGCTATCAAAGCACTCAGCGACAACAGCTAGAAGCTGAAATGCTAAAAGAAGACGCCAGATTAGTTGACGCAGTAGATCCAAAGTACCCTTCAGTAGCTAAGCGCAAAGGTATAGAATTAGAAGTGTTAGTTAATTTTACCATTGATCAACAAGGTAAAGTCACGGATATTCAGTTTACACATCAAAGTCGCCTAAGTTATTTTAGAAGTTCAATAATCGCTGCTATGGAACAATGGCAGTTTGAACCAGCTCGCGTTAATGGCGAGCCGGTTTCAAGTTCAATGTCTAAAATATTCTCATTTAACATGAGTTAAAGTAGGCTAAGCTTCTTACCAACGAATATTTAGTCGTTGTAACGACCACCTCGCTTACCTTTTCTTTTTTCCATTAAACCCTGCCATTTTTCTAGCTGTTCTTGGCTTAAAACCTGCGCCATAGCGTGACGCGTTTTAGCTTTCAACATTGCTAGTTGTGCAAAAGTTTCTTGGTGCTGAGCGTAAGAAGCTGCGAATTTTGCTTCATCAAAAGTCTCAGAAGCTTGTTCTGTTTTCACCTGTTCACGAAACGACTTTAATTGCTCTTTCAAAGCCATACCTTGTGTCTTACTTTCTTCGCGAATAGTTTTCATTTGTTCAATTTGTTCGTCACTTAAAGATAATCGCTTAGCTATTTTCTTAAATTTTTTCTCACCATAGTGCATTTTCATTGAACCGATGTCTTGACCATGACCGGCTACCGAATATGCCACTGGCGCGATTAACGTACCTGCTGCAACTAACGTCACTAATGTTTTCTTTGTATTCTTGCTAAAATTCATTTTTTGTTTCCTTGTTTGAAGGTTCTAAAACATTATAGAAAGTTCAATGCAAAGAAACGCAAACGCTGTGTAAATCTGTGTAAAGATTAAGCGGCAACCAATAAAGTGCTGATAAACTGTCCATAACATCACGAAGTAAGAACACCGATATGACAAAACACATCCTGATTATTGATGACGATATCGAGCTAACCGAGCTATTAACTGAGTTTTTATCTGCAGAAGGATATAAAACTTCTTGTTGTCATGATGGCGCAAGTGGCCTAGCTAAAGCATTTGACGACAATATCGACCTAATATTACTCGATGTCATGATGCCAAAATTAAATGGCTTTGATGTACTTAAGGCCTTAGGCGGTCATCATAGCACCCCAATCTTGATGTTAACGGCAAAAGGCGATGATGCTGATAGAATTTTAGGCTTAGAACTTGGCGCAGATGATTACTTGGCTAAGCCTTTTCATCATAAAGAGTTGCTCGCTCGCATCAATGCTATTTTTAGACGAATTGACATTGTTCAAGAGCTTAAGAACCAAACTAGTCAGCTAACGATCAATGGTGTTTCACTTGAAAATGCTACCCGCTCAGTTTTTTGTCACGAACAACCAGTAGAGCTTACCGGTACAGAATACGAAATGCTGCATTTACTGATCAGCAATCACAGCAGCATTATTAGTAAAGACCAATTATCAGAGCAAGTATTAGGTCGAAAGCTTAGTCCATTTGACCGCAGTATAGATATGCATGTTAGCAACATTCGCCGCAAATTAGGGCAATATAGTGACACGGACAAAATCAAAACAGTTCGTGGTGCTGGTTATATTTTTTTAGAAGGTAATGGAATTGATTAACTATCTTCGTAAGCAATTAAGTTCGATAAAGATAAAATTATTTTTATGGTTTTGGCTAGTTACTGTATGTGCGATAGCCGCTACTCGATTCGTTTCAATTCAACTTAATCAAGAATTCGTCAAAGTAGCAATCGAGCCCGTTGTTGAAAAGAAGTTAAAATACTTTGTCTCGCTAACTGAAAAAGTAGCGCCTAGCGATTTATGGCATTACCTTCACGACAAACCTAAAAGCCGTCGAATGGCTGGGGCATTCAAACATATAATAATTAAACCTCAAGATGAAAATGAGCGCCTTATAGGTAAACATCGTATACCGCGAGAAGCGATAAAATTTATTCATACAACGACATTTACCGAGCCCAGTACTTGGTTACTACCAAAAGTCGAAGTCTCTGGCCCAATCAAATTAACCTTGCATGACCAAACCTATCAAGTGTTTTACGCTCGCAAAGCAGAGCGACGAAAAAACGTATTCACGATGATGAAACAGCTTCCTTATTGGGCTCGAATTGGTACACCACTTATTGTTAGCTTTATTTTTTGTTGGCTATTAGCGCGCTCATTGAGCAAGCCTCTTTCAAATATTTCAAATGCCGCGAAACAATTTGGTCACGGTGATTTGTCTACTCGGCTAGGTAAAGATGCTAAGCGAAATGATGAACTGGGCGATTTGGCAAAAAGTTTTAATCATATGGCCGATAAACTTGAATCAAATATTAGTGCACACCAAAGGTTATTAGGTGATGTATCTCATGAGCTTCGTTCACCGCTAACTCGATTGCAAATGGCATTAGCGCTTGCCCAAAAAAAACCAAAAGATGCTGAAGCATTAGCGCAGTATTTCAATCGATGCGAGCTAGAGGTATCAAGGCTTGACGAAATGCTCGAGCATGTTTTAACGCTTTCTAGACTTGAAAATAGCAGTCAACAGATTGAAAAAATCCCTTGTCAACTCGCCAAACTGCTGGCTAGTATTGTCGAAGACGGTAATTTTTTAGGACAAGATAAAGGCGTTACTACCAAACTTATAGCCAATTGCGATCCAGACTTACCACTAGACCAATCTCTAATCGCCAGTGCGGTCAGCAATATAATTAATAACGCTATAAAGTATAGTCCGCCTAATTCGGTAGTAATAATTAAGCTAGAGCAAACGTCAGAGCATGTAAGCATAGTAGTGAGCGATCAAGGGAAAGGAGTACCTGATGAAGTATTGCCTCGATTATTCGAAGCGTTTTATCGTGTTGCTGATGCAAGAGATCGTGCAACAGGCGGTACAGGTCTAGGATTGGCAATAGCCAAACAAGCTGTCGTGGCGCACGGCGGAGAAATTTATGCTGAAAACATTCTAAATTCAGGCTTAAAAGTAACCATTACTTTACCATTTGTGTCGTAAACTTTGCTGTTTTTATCAACAATATCTCGTAAGATGGTTAAGCATTTCACCGTAATAATAAAAATATGAAACGTTTACTAATTGGACTTTTATTCACTGTCATGGCCTATTCTTCAACTGAGACACACGCATTATCCTTATCTACCGAGCGCGATCTTAACGTTCGCTATCAAAATGAAATTAGTGCCGCCTGGCAGCAAGGTCATTTTTCATCATTTAAAGGCATGGATGACATCAATATCCATTTTGCGCAATTTGTGTCAGAAGAACGAAAGCAATGTATCGTTCTAGTACCAGGTCGTTCTGAGGGTTATTTAAAGTACCAAGAATTTGCATTCGACTTAACCAACCAAGGTTTCAATTTATTTATCATAGATCATCGAGGGCAAGGCTTATCAGACCGAATGCTTAGCGACAAACATAAAGGCTATGTCGCTTCATTTGACCACTACAGTGACGATTTACATCAATTTATCGAAACGATAGTAAAGCCACAGTGCGAAAAGCAATTATATCTACTTGCCCATTCAATGGGAGGAGCTATAAGCGCTCGCTACCTTCAACGTTATGCATCACCAGTAAAAGCTGCAGTACTAGCATCGCCAATGATAGCAATTAATAGTGGTGGGCTACCCGATTGGTTAGCAGAATTTATTATCCATACGGGAAATACATTGTCTCAATGGCTTGCCAATGAACCTTGGTATTTTTTAGGTCAGGGGAGTTATCAACACACTGCATTTGGTGAGAATCAACTAATGCATTCAAAATTAAGGTATCAATTATTTACAGAACTTTATCAACAGCACCCAGAACTGCAACTCGGTGGTGTTACTTTTCATTGGTTAGAACAAGCGATTAAGGCCAATAAAGATTTGTTTAGTGACATTGAAAAATTGAAAACGCCAACTTTAGTGATACAAGCCGGTAGCGATACAATCGTTGACAACCATGCTCAGAACGAATTTTGCCAACAGTTAAACAGCCACTTCGCCTATTCATGCCCTAGCGGTAAGCCTATTGTCGTTGAAAATGCTCGCCATGAAATATTCTTTGAGTCAGATGAATATCGTCAACAAGGTATTGCTCAAGTGCTTGACTGGTTTAATCAACCTCATCTCTGAGTTCTTTAGCGACCACAGCACTTGGGTCTTGATGAATGATAACTTCACAAGGGCTTAGGGCTTGGGATATCTGCCGTTCAATATCATCTGCGATATGATGAGCCTCCAATAGACTGAGTTCATTAGGCAATTCCAAGTGCAACTGCACAAACTTTCTTGGTCCCGACTGTCGAGTTCTTAACTGATGAAAACCTAATACTTGACGATGTTTCGCTATAATTTCCTGAGCGATAGCAATATCTTCAGCTGACAGCTCTCTATCGAGCAACTGATCTAAGCTTTGTTTTACTATTTCTTTGGTGCCGAAACACAAATAAGCCCCAACTAAAATAGTAAATAAACCATCAGCCTGTGCCCACAAGTAATTACTTAGTAATAACGCAGCTAACACTGCTAAATTAAGTAAAATATCGGATTGATAATGCAAAGAATCTGCTTGCACAATCACAGACTTAGTTTTGGAAATCACCACTTTTTGCAATAACACTAAGCCTATCGTTAAAGCAAGAGAAACCAAAGTAACTGTAACAGCCACATCTGTTTTCTCAATTGCCACAGGGTACAGTACACGTTCAATACCATGGAAAATGAGCAGTAACGCGGAACCGTTAATAAAAGCGGCTTGAGCTATACCTGCTAAACTTTCGGCTTTTCCATGTCCAAATCGATGTTCTTTATCGGCGGGTTTTAACGCATAAATCAAAATGAGTAGATTGAGCCCTGAAGCGAACAAATCCAATAATGAATCAGTGGCTGAAGCTAGCATCGATGCTGCACCAGAGACAAACCACGCATATAGTTTAATTAATACCAAAACAACTGCGACGACAAACGACGTTCGCGCAGCTACTTTCACCCAAAAAGAGTATTGGTGCTCATTTTCACTATTAATAATTTACTCCTTAAAGCCAGAGCGTTATACCCAGTTTTAATACCAGTTATTACTGAATAATAACGCAAAATTTAGGTATAATGACCCAAATTTTCGTTTTGATATTTGTTCAACATGTTAGATGTCGTATTGTTTCAACCAGAAATACCACCCAACACAGGCAATATTATCCGCTTATGCGCCAACTCAGGTTTCCGATTGCACTTAATAGAGCCGCTAGGTTTCTCTATTGAAGATAAACGCCTTAAACGAGCCGGCTTAGACTATCATGAGTTTGCTAATTTAAAACGACATGAAAACTTTGATGCATTCATTGCCAGCGAACAACCTAAAAGACTATACGCCATAACAACAAAAGCAACACGTTATCATCATCAAGTTGATTTTAAACAAGGTGATTACGTAATGTTTGGATCTGAAACAAAAGGTTTGCCAGAAGTTGTTAGAGCACAAATTCCAGAACAGGATAAAATTAGAATACCAATGGTAGCGGGAAGCCGTAGTATGAATTTATCAAATTCTGCCGCCGTGATTATTTATGAGGCTTGGCGCCAGCTAGGCTTTGAGAACGGGCTTTAAATAATAAGAAGTTTGAGTAACAGAGTTACTCAAACTTCTTTTCACGTGAAAGTAAGTCTGAAGCCGCTTTTAGTGCAGGCTTTCCTTGATAAAGCACTTGGTAAACTTGTTCCACAATTGGCATTTCGACACCTTGACGCTGTGCGAGCATATAAACTTCCTTGGTGTTTCGATAACCTTCGACCACTTGGCCGATATCGCTCATCGCTGTTTCCACATCTTTTCCTTGCCCTAATGCTAGGCCAAAACGACGATTACGAGATTGATTGTCAGTACAAGTGAGTACTAAGTCACCTAAACCCGCCATTCCCATAAAGGTGGCAGGCTCTGCATTTAGTGCAACGCCTAGACGAGTCATTTCCGCAAGACCACGAGTAATAAGCGCGGTACGTGCATTGGCACCAAAACCTATGCCGTCAGCCATGCCCGCACCTATCGCGATGACATTTTTAACTGCACCACCAAGTTGCACACCAATAAAGTCATTATTGCTATATACGCGAAATGTTTTTTCACAATGCAACAAGCTAGAAAGCTCAGTTACAAATGAGTCGTCTGTTGATGAAAGTGAAATCGCTGTGGGTAATCCCGCCGCCATTTCTTTGGCGAATGTCGGACCAGACAGCACACCTAAGCTAATTTCATCGCCTAATATGTCTCGAGCAACTTCTTGTAATAAGTGTCCAGAATTAGGGTCTAACCCTTTGGTTGCCCAAGCAAGCTTAGTACGATCAGTTAAGTAAGGCTTAATCTGGTCTAGCATCTCTCCGAAGACATGGCTTGGTACCACAACCAATACTATATCACTGGCATTTAACGCAGCTACTAGGTCAGTTTCAATAATCAAGCTTTCAGGGAATTTGCTACCTGGTAGATACTTTTCATTGCTACGAGAAACATTCATTTCCTGCATTTGTTGGCTATTTCGCCCCCACAATACAGTTTCATGACCATTTCGAGCAAAACATATAGCAAGGGCAGAGCCATAAGACCCTGCCCCTAATACAGTTATTTTTGCTGCTTTAACAGACATATACTCGATTAGTGAGTTTCGGCGCTTGAAGCCTGCGCTTCTTCTTGCGCTTGGCGTTGTTGAAGGTAAGACGCGAATAATGCATCAAAATTTACAGGCGCTAAGTTAAATTGTGGGAAAGAACCACGGTTAACTAAGCTAGCAACTGTTTCACGAGCATACGGGAATAAAGTGTTTGGACAGAAAGCACCAATCATGTGTGCTAATTGTGCTTCTTGAACATTGCCAATAGCAAAGATACCTGCTTGTTGAACTTCTGCCAAGAAGGCTGTTTGGCCTTCTACGGTTGCAGTTACTGTTACCGCAAGCACAACTTCATATACACCTTCAGCAATGTTGTTAGAGCGAGTGTCTAGGTCTAACTTAATTTCTGGTTTCCATTCTTTTTGAAAAATTGCAGGAGAGTTTGGCGTTTCAAAAGAAACATCTTTAGTGTAAACGCGTTGAATTGCAAACTGTGGTGCTTCTGCATTTGCAGTTGCTTCTGGGTTTAAATTTTCATCAGCCATTGAAATATTCCTATTAATTTACTGCACGACAATATTATTGCGCGCTTTATTTATCTGTTATTACGACGATAAAGTCGCTAATAAATCATCGAGTTTTTTAGATGCTTCTAGTGCAAATAAGTCGTCACAACCACCAACATGCGTTTCACCAATAAAAATTTGTGGTACGGTAAAACCACCATTGGCTCGCTCTATCATTTCAGGTCGTAGAGAAGGGTTCTCATCAATTTTAAATTCGACAAAGCTTACCTTTTTATGCTCAAGCAAAGCTTTTGCTCGACTACAAAAAGGACAAAACGCTTTAGTATAAATTTCAACAGTTGATGACACGATAACCTCTTATTTTTTAGTCACTGGTAAGCCCGCGCCTACCCAAGCATTCAAGCCGCCTTTAAGCAGGCTTACTTGTGAAAAACCAGCTTTTGCAATTTGATTTGCCACTTTTGTCGCAGTTAAACCTGCGGCACATACGACAATAATGGGTTTATCTTTGTGTTTTTCAAGGGATGAAAAGTCATTTTTATTAGCTTTTTCTAGCGGCAGGTGCACTGAATCAATAATTCGGCTCACTTTAAAGTCTTTCTCAGGACGAATATCAACGATAACGCCACTTTCTTTATTTACTAAAAATGTAAGCTCTTGTGGTGACAATTGCTTAATTGGAGACATTTTTAACATTATGCTTATCGCTAAAATCGCAACTACTAAGCCCACCCAAACAGTGCTTAATAACGGGTGATTGCCCGCAAAAACCATTAACTGTTCCATAAAAATTAACCATCCACTTCAAATTCGAAAACGCGCACAGTATACAGACTTCAATTACCAAACCCAATTGAATAAGACAATAAATTTCACTTACTCGCTAGTGATATTGAAAGCGAACTGTGTAAAATAACCGCTCTATTTTTAATTCGCGCAAAATTAGGAAAAACGAATGCCAACCAAAAAACCAATGGTACTTATCATCCTCGACGGATGGGGTTATCGAGAAAATGAAGAATCAAACGCAATTTTTCACGCTAACACACCAGTAATTGATGATTTAATGGCTCGTTACCCCAACATGTTAATTGGCACATCAGGCATGGCCGTTGGCTTACCTGAAGGTCAAATGGGCAACTCTGAAGTTGGCCACGTAAATTTAGGTGCTGGCCGAATTGTCTATCAAGATTTCACTCGTATTACTAAGGCCATTGCCGATGACGAACTTAAAGAAAACCAAGCGTTATGCAGTGCGGTAGACAGTGCACAACAAGCAGGTAAGGCAGTTCATATCTTTGGTTTAATGTCTCCAGGTGGAGTACACAGCCATGAAGAACACATTTTTGCAATGATGGAAGTCGCCAAAGCACGTGGTGCTGAAAAAGTTTACCTTCATGCCTTTTTAGATGGTCGAGATACACCGCCTCGAAGCGCCCACGATTCCTTATTGAAAGCTCAAGAAAAATTTAAAGCATTAGGGAATGGGCAAGTAGCCTCTGTTGTCGGTCGCTATTTTGCGATGGATAGGGATCAGCGATGGGAACGGGTTGAAGCTGCATACAATCTAATGGTTAGCGGCCAAGCTGAATATAAATATGGTTCCGCCATAGACGCATTGGCTGCAGCTTACGAACGTGATGAAAATGATGAATTCGTAAAACCGAGTGTTATCACTGACGCCAATGGCCAAGCAATAGAAGTTGAAGATGGTGACGCACTTATCTTTATGAACTTTAGAGCAGATAGGGCTCGACAGTTTACGCGCTGTTTTACAGATCCTAACTTTAATAGTTTCGAACGAAAGAAAGTACCCAACCTTAGTGACTTTGTCATGCTGACAGAATACGCTGCCGACATAAATACTAGCTGTGCTTTTCCACCAGAATCGCTTAAAAATGTAATGGGTGAATGGTTAGCCAAACACCAAAAAACCCAGTTACGCATCTCTGAAACAGAGAAATATGCACACGTAACTTTCTTCTTTAGTGGCGGTAAAGAACAAGAGTTCGACGGTGAAAAGCGCGTACTCATTCCGTCACCTCAAGTAGCAACTTATGATTTGCAGCCAGAAATGAACTCGACACTATTGACTGACGAATTAGTGTCTGCGATTGAAAGTGGCGACTATGACTTCATCGTGTGTAATTACCCCAATGGTGATATGGTTGGACATACTGGAAAATTTGATGCTGCGGTTGCTGCATGTGAAGCCGTTGACCAATCTATTGGCCGAGTAGTCCACGCATTAGAAAACATCGGCGGCGAATGTTTAATTACTGCCGACCATGGCAATGCAGAACAAATGGTTAATCCTGAGTCAGGGCAAGCCCATACCGCACACACCTGCGAGCCTGTGCCACTTATTTATATCGGCCGTAATGCCACTCCAGCACAAGATGGGGCGCTAAGTGATATTTCACCAACGCTACTTCATTTAATGGGAATGGAGCAACCAGCAGAAATGACTGGTAAGGTATTAATGCAAATCGATTAATGACCAATACAGCTGTACGGACAATGCAATTAATTAAGGCACTACTAGTATTAACTGCTCTTTCAAGTTTCTTATCTGTCGCACAAAAGGCGTCAGATAAGGAGCTTTCTAGTGTGCAAAATAAAATTGCTAAACAAAAGTCTGCGATTGTCAAAGTAAGCAAGAAACGTCGCCAGCTAAACATGCAACTAAAAAAAGACGATTTCGCTATTGCTAAAGTAGCTAAAGCGATTAATGGTACAAATAAATCTTTAAAAGCTACTACAAAGAAACTTACAGAACTTGCTAAAGAGCAGCTCCAGCTTAAAAAAGATAAGCAGCAACAAGAGCAAGCCCTAGCTCATCAACTACGTACCGCCTATACAGCTGGCCAACATGACTATTTAAAGATGTTGCTTAATCAAGAACAGTCTTCTCAAGTACAGCGTTCTGTTACGTATTATCAGTATCTTAATAAAGCTAGAATTAAAGAAATTGAACAGTTTCAAGCAACAATTGCACGATTAGAGACTGTAGCGCAAGAACAGCAAGAAAAAGCAGAGAAACTCAAACAATTTCAACAAACACAGAAGAAACAAAAACTTGCATTAGAAAAAAATAAAACAAAGCGTAAATCGACCCTAAGAGCGCTTAGAAAAGAATTACTTTCTAATAAGCAACAACTGGCAAAACTAGAACAAGAAGAAGCAAATCTGGTTGCCGCTTTACAAAGACTAGCGAGAGAAAGCTCGCTATCGGCTAATTTAGTTGGGTTAAATAAACTAAAACGTCGTTTACGTTGGCCTGTTAAAGGTAAAATTAAGCATTCTTTTGGCGCACGCAAACAAGGTTATCTGCGTTGGAAAGGAGTATTGCTATCGTCTGGCGTTGGCAGCCAAGTCACTAGTATTCATGCCGGTAAAGTTTTATTTGCTGACTGGTTAAAGGGTTATGGTTTAGTCACTGTTGTCGATCATGGAAAAGGCTATATGAGCTTATATGGTCACAACCAAGCATTACTTAAAAACGTTGGCGATACCGTTGAAAGTGGCGAGCCAATTGCCTTAGTAGGTCAAAGTGGTGGACAAAATGAACCCGGCCTTTATTTTGAGATCCGTCACAAAGGCAAGGCTGTTAATCCTAAAATTTGGTGCAAATAAACCGTCGATTTTCCTAAGTAAAACTGCTAGTCTAACTCTATAAAAATAATATTAATTTTTTCTATCGTGATTCGTCTTTATATATTTCTCTTTATTGTTTTTAGCTTTTCCGCTTCCGCAAAGCCTGCTCAAGTAGCCATTGTAATTGATGATATCGGTTATCGTGCAACAGATAAGCAAGTACTAACTATTCCTGGCAACATTACATATTCAGTATTGCCACAAACTCCTTATGGCAAACGCATTGCCGAAGTGGCTAATAATCGCGCCCACGATGTGATACTGCACATACCAATGGAGTCTACTCACGGTAAAAAATTAGGCCCAGGCGCATTAACGAGTGACATGGATGAAAACACTTTAAAATCATCTTTGGCTCAATCGTTTAAAGAGATGCCGTTTGCTCTAGGCATTAATAACCATATGGGAAGTCACCTAACAACGTTAGCGAAACCTATGCTGTGGACAATGGAGTTTCTTAAAGAACGAGAGTTATTCTTTTTAGATAGTGTTACTAGTTCTAAGACATTAGGTAGAAAAATTGCAGGAAAAATTGGTGTACCAGCGATGAGTCGCCATGTGTTTTTAGATAATCATTTAAACCATGATTATATTGCGGGCCAGTTTAAACAACTCATCACTAAAGCTAAAAAAAATCAATTGGCGATAGCCATAGCTCACCCGCATCCTGAGACGGTAGCGTCATTAACAAAGTTAATTCCTCTATTGAAATCACATAATATAGAGCTCGTGCCACTATCAAAATTATATCCCGCAATTAACCAAACGAGTGCGTTAACTGCACAAGCAGAATAAATTACTTTTTATGACATCGGCACATTATGTTTTTTCATCAGTGCTCTTAAATGTCTTACTGGTATCGCATAGGTGATACCACTTGGATTAGAAATCACGGCTTCTTTGGTTTCTTGGACAAATACTTTGTTAATTACACCAACCACTTCTCCCTTACTAATATCGTACATTGCACTACCACTATTCCCTGGGTATGCCGTGCCATCTAGCTGATAAACCATGTAAGGATCGCGAAGTCGCTTAAGCATATTTAACGACATTTGTCGGGTATCTTTAACAGGTATTACAACTGGCGTTATGCTTGCGATCATTGCTTTATGTGTAACAGGATAAAGACCTAAAATGGCGCCGATAGGAAAGCCGGTAAAACCTACCTCTTTGCCTTCCGCTAAAAAACCATCTTCGGCGAGTGTCATAGCTGGCAAAGGCTGGCCTTCAATTTTTAATATTGCCAAATCATGATAACTTGACGCGCCTACAAGTGTCGCCTTCCTTACTTTGGCCTCCTTTCCAGAGCCAATAAATACCACCATTTGTTGTTTTCTTTCCTCATCCAGTACCTGAGGTAATACATGATGATTGGTCGCGACATAAAGTCCATTGCCGATAACAAAGCCCGAACCTCGCAATTCATTTTGAGGTGAAGACAAAGGGGTAAAGGTGCCAATTCCGACAACCGATGGTTTAACCTTTATAACTAAGCCCGATATATCATGTGCATTGGCAGTAAACACCAAACAAGCAGATATTAAGGCGACAATAATCATCCTATAATTGTGCATTTCAATTCCCTATTTAAAATAAGCGGCGCTAATTTAGTCTGTCAGTTTTACGCAAATTTTCCAACTATAAGCCATAATTATCAAATGTTCAGGTGAGGATTGCTAATGACAGGTAAAATTATTCCCATAATGGCAGGCGGCGGAACACGCTTACCTGCACATATCGGCATACTAAATGCGCTCGAAGATTTAGGCGTAGATTTTGACCATATCGTCGGTGTTTCGGGAGGAAGCATAGTCGCTAGCCTTTATGCATCGGGTCTTACTATTGGACAAATTAAGGAAATCGCATTAGCCACTGACTTTAATCAGTTTAGAGAGTTTTCATTATTGAATTTAATACGTAACGGTGGCTTGAGTTCAGGTGATTTTTTTGAAAAGTGGGTTGATAATTTACTCAATGGGAAAACTTTTTCAGAAATGGACAAAGCACTTCACGTAGTTGCAACCGACGTAAAAAGTGGTAAACCTGTAATTTTTGACGCTCAACGCACACCTGACATGAAAGTTTCTCTCGCCGTACGGTTTTCTATGTCAATTCCTCTTGTCTTTAGCTTCAAGCCTTTTGGCAAGCGTATTATGGTTGATGGCAGCATTTTGTCTGAAGATGCATTACACAGAGACTGGGATGATGAGGCAACACCAGTTTTGTGCTTTAGGTTACGTGGCGAGCAAGAGTATGAAGATTTAAATGTTGGCGGTTTTTTCCCGATATTTAATTATGTCACGTTATTAATCCGCACTTTTATGACGACCATTTCTCGCGAATATATCAATGAAGCTTTTTGGCATAACACGATTATTATCAACACCGGAGATTGTTCTGCTGTAGATTTCCATTTAAGTGATGTTCAAAAAAACAACTTATTCGAAATTGGCTATAACACCGCTATGGATATAATTCCGTTAAAAACAAAAATAGAAACTACCCCTATAAAGCAATTAAACGATAAAAATGGAAAAGTTGCACAACTATAACGCTTGTTAAGTTAATGTGATCATTGCCATAATAGAGCCATTATTACGGTAATTGCCGTTTGACTTGGTATTTAGCTTTTCAGGACGAAAAATGGCCACCTTTTTACATGATTTAATTGAAGAGACAGCAACTGAAAATCCAGACTCCGTTGCTTTGCATCACAAAGAGAAACAAATTAGTTATCGAAGTTTAGCCAGTGATATACAGAATATCGCTAGCAGCTTTCAATCTATTGGATTGAGTAGATATGATCGTGTAGGAATTTACTTGCCCAAAACGATAGAAGCAGTTGCCAGTTTATTTGCGTGCGGTAAGTTTGGTGGTGTTTTTATTCCAATTAACCCTGTATTAAAAGCTCCACAAGTAAATCATATTGTTAATGATTGTGATATCAAAGTAATCGTTACCAATAAAGGGAGACTAACCGCTCTACTGGCCATATTAGCTGAAATGCCAAGTTTAACGCATATAGTCTTAGTTGATGGTAAAGAGACTGATGAACAAACCGTCGGTAATGTTTCAATGATGGCTTGGCAATCATTTTCCACATTACCTCAAATTGAACAAGGTAATTTAGTTGCTCAAACGGCCGACGATATGGCCGCAATTCTTTATACTTCTGGTAGTACAGGAAAACCTAAAGGGGTTGTATTATCACATAGCAACATGGTTGAAGGTGCAAAATCTGTTGCCACCTACTTAGAAAATACTAAAGACGATATTCTCTTGGCCGTGCTCCCATTAAGTTTTGATTACGGCTTAAGCCAGTTAACTACTAGTTTTTATGTCGGCGCCTCCTGTGTTTTACTTGATTATTTATTACCAAAAGATGTGCTTACCACAATTGATAAATACAAAGTTACGGGGCTAGCAGCCGTACCTCCGTTATATTCTCAACTTTGCAATTTAAAATGGCCTGAAGGTGCTGGCTCTTCCATTCGATACTTTACCAATAGTGGTGGTGCACTGACCCAGACTAATTTAACGACATTAAGAACACGGTTACCAAATGCTAAGCCTTATTTGATGTATGGGCTTACTGAAGCTTTTCGTTCAACCTACCTCCCACCAGAAGAAATAGATAACCGAGTAGGCTCAATGGGCAAGGCAATTCCTAATGCCGAAGTAATTGTTGTGCGAAAAGATGGGACTGAGTGCGATGTAGAAGAGCCTGGAGAGCTAGTTCACATGGGGCCTTTGGTCAGTCTAGGTTATTGGAATGCACCTGAAAAAACTGCGGCAAGGTTTAAACCCGCACCGAATAAACCTACTGGCATTATGTTAAGTGAAATGGCTGTATGGTCAGGTGATAAGGTTAAACGCGATAAAGATGGCTTCTTATATTTTGTCGCTCGTGCTGATGAAATGATAAAAACGTCCGGTTATCGCATAAGCCCAATGGAAGTTGAAGAAGTACTTTATCAACATGAATCAGTTGCTGAAGGTGCAATTATCGGTGTTCCACACCCTGAATTAGGACAAGCAATAGTGGCATTTGTCCTTTCTAACGACGACTTAGAAGCGAAACAGGTCAGTAAAATGATTACTCAGCATTGTCAAAAAGCCCTTGCCAACTACATGGTGCCAAAACAAATAATCGTACTTGATGAAATGCCTCACAATGCGAATGGAAAAATAGATCGCGCCGCATTAAATCGCGACTATAAAGGATTGTATACCGATGAATAAACCCAAAATTACTCATGACTCACCTCCGCCGTTTGAACAGCGTGACAATGAATATACTGTTGGTGGTTCAACTCTCACAGAAATTGAAATGTTAGTAGGCAGAACACCCTTTTATGCCTATGACCGTAAGCTATTAGAAAACAAGGTTTCTGCGCTAAAAGAAGCGCTGCCGGATAAAATTTCATTACACTATGCAATTAAGGCTAACCCTTACCCTAGCTTAGTAAACTTTATGAAGCCATTAGTAAAAGGCTTCGACGTTGCTTCAAAAAAAGAAATGTTACTAGCCATTCAGTCTGGTATGCCTGCAAATGAAATTAGTTTTGCTGGGCCAGGAAAAACTGAAGACGATATACGTGCATCAATTATTGCTGGTATCACACTACATACTGAATCGCCCACAGAAATTAGTCGATCGATAACGCTAGGCAAAGAACTTAATATCAAACCCAACATTGCGATTAGAGTAAACCCTGCTTTCGAATTAAAAGCATCAGGAATGAAAATGGCTGGAGGAGCCAAGCCATTTGGTATCGATCAGGAACTTTTGCCTGAACTATTAAAAAGCTTAGATTATAAAGCAATTAATTTTAGAGGCTTTCATATTTTCGCAGGCTCTCAAAACCTCAATATTGATGCGATTATCGAAATGCATCAAAAGACTTTTGCCTTAGCTAATGAACTGGTAGAAATGACGCCAGTGTCAATCGACTATATCAATATAGGTGGCGGTCTTGGTATACCTTATTTTCCAGGTGAAAAACGTTTAGATTTGACCGAGATATCAAACAATTTAACACAACTTATTAGTGATTTTTCTCTATTAAAAGATATAGAAATTATTATGGAGCTTGGTCGTTACCTTGTAGGTGAAGCAGGTATCTATGTTAGTAAAGTTGTTGATATTAAAGAATCAAGAGATACAAAATATGCGGTATGTGATGGTGGGCTTCATCATCATTTAGCGAATTCTGGCAACTTTGGTCAAGTTATTCGTAAAAATTATCCTGTTGCCGTTGGCAATAAGCTTAATTGCACTATGCCCAATGAAAAGGTCAATGTAGTCGGTCCGCTTTGTACTCCTTTGGATATACTGGCAGATAAAGTTGAGTTACCTCCCATTGAGATCAATGACTATATAGTAGTTTTCCAATCAGGAGCTTATGGTGCTAGCGCTAGTCCACAAAACTTTTTAAGCCAACCTAGCTTAAGTGAAATTTTACTCTAATATCATCAAGTTAATAAGCTGTAAAATTTTCAGACAAATAGTGTTAAATAGGTGAAAAATCAAAATAACTTGTTATAGTTAATAGATAATAACAGCTTTAAAGCGAAGTAATTCGCTAATTTAGGTTGAATGGATACCACATGACTGCTTATTCAATTGCCAGCAATTTTGACCAATATTTTCAAATCAAATTTGCCAGCTCTAAAGCACTGAGACAAGAAGCGTTCAAAATTCGCTACGGTGTATATGCTGAGGAACTTGGCTGGGAGCCTGAAAATGCAGATAAAATGGAATCTGATGAATGTGATGATTACGCCTTTCATTGCTTATTAGAACACCGAAGAACCGGTGTATTTGCTGGTTGTGTAAGATTAGTTATTCCACCAGCAGAGAACCCAGAACTTCCTCTACCTTTTGAAGCCCACTGCTTAGATAGCGCTATGCCAGAAGTTGTAGACTCTACAAAATTTGAACGGGGAAGTTTTGGTGAAATTTCACGTTTAGCAGTACTGTCGACATTTAGGCGTCGTGAAAAAGAAAAAAACCAGCCATTCGTTTTAAAAGAGATTAATCCAGAAACCGTATATACCGAGGAAGAACGTCGCAACTTCCCAAATATAGCAATGGGTTTATATTTAGCGGCCGTTGCATTGGCAGAAATATGTAATCATAAAGGCATGTTTGTAATGATGGAGCCTAGATTATGTCGAAGGCTTACAAGATTTGGCTTACCTTTTGTTCAATGTGGTGAAAAAATGGATTATCACGGTATACGTGCCATGTTTTATCTGGATAGAGCTGGTTTTAATTCCGATCTAAACCCTGAGCTTTTAGAGCTATATAACATTATTCATAAAGAACTTACTAACCAGCTGTACTTAGTACCCTTTTCTAACCCTAAAGACAAATAAACTGGACAGATATCTCATGAGCCAAGCTTTTGATTATGACGTTGCTTATTCGCGTAATATCGGCTGGGTAACAGAAGAAGAACAACAAACCCTTAAATCTAAACGCATTGCAATAGCAGGAATGGGGGGCGTAGGTGGCGAACACTTACTGACATTAATACGCCTTGGCATAACAAAATTCAATTTATCTGATTTTGATGAGTTTGGTTGTGAAAATACCAATAGGCAAGCGGGTGCCAATATTCATACGTATGACCGTAAAAAACTCGATACTATGGTCGAAATGGCGCTATCAATAAACCCAGAGCTCGAAATTAATACATTCCCCGATGGCATAGATGAAAATAATACTGCAGAATTTTTAAAGGATGTTGATTGCTACGTTGATTCTCTTGATTTTTTTGCACTAGAGGCCAGAAAAAGAGTATTTAGTTTGTGTGAAGCTAAAAGAATCCCTGCGACTACCGCTGCACCAATCGGCATGGGAACCGCCTTTTTAAACTTTCTTCCTGATGGAATGACATTTGAAGAATACTTTAGGTTTGAAGGGTATTCTGAGAATGAACAATATTTGAAGTTTTTCTTAGGCCTTACTCCTGCCGCATTACAACAAGCTTACTTAGTCGATCCTTCTCGTCTGGATTTAGCCAATAAAAAAGGACCATCTACAATTATTGGCTGTAAACTTGCCGCGGGGGTTGCTGCATCAAATGTTGCAAAAATCTTATTAAATCGCGGTCAGGTGATCACTATCCCTTGGGGTATGCACTTTGATGCCTATACTAATCAATTCAAGAAGACCTGGCGACCTGGTGGTGGTAATAATTTTTTTCAAAAACTGGCATTTAAAATCGCTAAAAATAAGATGGGAATATAATCGTGTTAACTCAACAGCAACAAGCGGAAATTGTTCAAGCTGCCATTTTTGCTCCTTCTGCTGACAACAGCCAACCTTTTAAGTTTAATTGGCAATCCGACAACGAACTATCACTTTATATAGATAAAACCCGTTCCGGAAAAGCTTCTGATAACCGTTTTGTATTATCTGATATTGCACTTGGTGCAATAATAGAAAATACCTGCCTTAAAGCCGCAGCGTTAAATTTTAGTGCTGAAGTTGATTATTTACCAAATACTTCAAATGAATATCATGTTGCCGATATCTCTTTTAGTCCTGCAGATAATATAGACTCCACTGATAAATCATTAGCTACTGTAATTGAGTCAAGGTGCACGGATCGAAGATTTCCGTTTAAAGGACCAATAGCGCCAGAAGCTATTGATAAACTTAACCAATCAACACAAGCATATTCTGCTGGCATAAAGTGGTTCACTGATAAAAACTCGATTAAGCAAGTATTACCTGTTATTCAAAAAGCAGAATCTGTACGATTTAAAAGTGAGACATTGCATCAAGAGCTTTTTTCTACTGTTCATTTTGATAATCCAAGTGTCGAAGAAGGCATGCCTATTGAAGTGCTTGCAATTGAAAAGCCAGCACAACCAATGTTCAAACTGATGAAGAAATGGTCAGTGATGAACTTTTTTAATAAGATAGGCGCCTATGCAATGTTAGGCATTCGCTCGGTACGTATACCCATTTTATTTTCTCCAGCTTTAGCGCTTATAACGATAAAAGATAACGACAGAATTAGCGTGATTGAAGGTGGTAGAGCACTTCAGCGATTTTGGTTACAAGCCACCCTCGAAAACTTATCTATTCAGCCGTATGCTGCACCCGGCATATTTTCGTTAGGTTTTATTAACTGTGAGTCACAATTTAAAAAAAACTTACAGCATGTTTCTTCGTTAATGAAGGAACAAGTTGAAAATGGTTATGGCTTAATGTTTTTTAGAATAGGTAAACATTCCAAAGTACATAACAGGACCCATAGAAGACCTATGGAAAGCTTTAAGCTTTAATTAGGTAGCTCCATCGGCCTATATGAATAAGAAATAAAGTGTCGTAGATCTTTACAGTTTACTGTTTACGAAATATCAACGCTGAGGACAACCGCAAAATACCCTTTAAAAACAACAATATAAAAAATATAAATTTTTTGGCACGTGATCTGCTTATAGTTAACCAGCATATTAAAGAAACGAATTGTTTTACTTTGGAGAGTTAAAATGAATATTAAAAAAGGATTAATGATTGGCTTAGCTGCATTGGGTTTCTCAATGTCTGCAAATGCCGTTAATGTTGGTGGTGTAGTTTGGGATCCAGATAGTCTTTTCGATTGGACATCTGTTACAAGCTTGGTAGAAGATCAATTGAATTTGACTCCTGGTCCAGATTTTGTAGACACGCTTACAGGTTTTGGTCGTGTAACTACATTTAATGGTGAAAGCCCTGCAAGTTTTTGCCCGTCTGGCTGTGAGTTAACTTTTGAATTTGGTGGTTTCCAAGTAGATACAACTAATATCATCAACGATGTATCAGGAACTCATCTTGGTTTCAACGGCGGTTGGATTGACTTTTATGTTGACCACAGCGCTGATTTTGATTCAAATGATCATTCTTCTAGTGTAGATGGTAACCTTTGGTTACGTTTAGAAGCACACGAAGTATTTAACGCGTTCATGGGTGATACTTATTCAATTGTTGCTGAATTAACTTCATTTGGTGCAGGTTCAGATGCTGGTGAAGGTAAATCGTTAATGGATGTAGCGGGTGGCTTGGCTGCTGGTAACTTCGATACTGACGGAAAAGCTGATGGTGCTGACATGGTATTTACTTCAGAGTTTCAACCACTTCCTAACGGTGGAACTACTGCTGACGGTTACGAGCTTGTAGGTTCAGCAACATTATCTGGTAATTCAATACCAGAACCAACGTCAATTGCATTAATTGGACTTGGTTTACTTGGTTTTGCAGCTCGCCGCCGCAAAGCATAAAAGTAATATTGTTAATGATCTAAAAACAGCTCCTTCTGGAGCTGTTTTTTTATATAAAAATTATTTCACTCAGAATCAGTTATAACATTTACTTTTCGATATTCATTACACTTTAGACAACAAAAAGCTACTTTCACCCTTGAAATAAGCTTTAAACACACAAGTTACTATTTATTTAATAATATCCCGCTTATAAAATTGTCACCAAAATAAAAACATATTCTTTAGATTCGACAATTAAGTATGAGGACAGCTAATATACTGCCCTGAATAAAGCTATTACTGTTACAAGTTTGACTTTATTTTATTATAAGTATCGTCTAATCGTTTATCATGAGGATTAATCTCAATAGCTTTCTCTGCATACTTCAAAGCTTCTTGATATTGCTTATTCAAATAAAGTTGCCAAGCTAAATTATTCAAGATAACCGCATTATTAGGAACCTCATCGACTAACGCTCTATATACTTCAATGGCCATATTAGTATCAAAACGGCCGTACAATTCAGCCAGTAATACTTTTATCGCATTATCTTTATTCTCAGACAAATATGTTTCAAGCAGTTCTGCCGCCTCCATCTGCTTTCCTTGTCCATTTAAAGCCCTAGCTAAAGATAAAGTATTACGTCTACTTGGACTACTCTTATAGGCTTCATAGTAATATTCCGTTGCAGTATCATAATTTTTAGCATTAAAAGCGTAATATCCATTTAAAGAACTTACAAAATGATGTTTTATTTTATCTTTATTCAATTCTATTAAATACTCTTTAGCTTTATCATAATTCTTAGCCAAAAACTCTGTATGAGCCTGCAGTATTCTCAGTCGAACAGATTCTGAAAAATATGTCAGTGCATTAGCTGTTTTATCAGCCGCCTTTTGATATTTTTTTTCTAATTCATACGTGCCTATCTCTCTTAGCATCAAAACATAATCGTTATTATAAATAGACAACCCCTGTTGATATTTAAACCTTGCTTCAGATATTTTTGCCAGCTCCATATAACAATCACCCAATAGAATAAAATACATCGGCACAACTTTATTTTGCACGCTTATTTGCTCTTCTAGTAGCTTTATCGCTTTCTCGACATCACCATTGGATTTATATGCAGTTGATAAAGCGAGGGTCGTATAACTTGGGTAGTTATGATCTTTTACTAATGACTCTAACTTATCTATTGCTTTTTCTATCACCTGATTTTCGTCATGTAAATTAACAAATAAAGTCAAGGCATTCTTATGATTAGGATAATTTGTCAATGCTATCTGCAAATATTCAACCGCTTTGTCTATTTGCTTATTTTTAGCAGCATAAACAGCTAAATTATATAAGGCAGCAACGTTTTCACTATCCAACAAAATTATTTGCTCAAACACTTCTTTTGCTTGGTCATGCATCTTCTGTTTTGAATAGTAAATCCCTTGCAATAACAAGCCTGCTACTTTTGAATATTCTGAAGCGATACGTCTGTCTGCTATTTCTTTAGTTTTCTCATCCTTGTCCTGCGCCAAATATTCCAGTGCTAAAGCTGTTTCGACATTTTCTAATGAATCATCTAGCTCTAATGCCCCTTCTAGTGCAGCAATGCCATTATCATCACCTTCTTTTATTAGCAACAAGCCTTTCCTTGCCTTTATCGAAGCATTTTTAGGAGCAAGCGCTTCTGCTTTTTCTAATATGCTTAGTGCAGAAGGTACGTTACCCGAAGCTATCAATTCACTACTAGCTATTTGTAAAAAATCTTCTGCACCATCGCCCGATAGCTCACTTAAAGTAGCAACCGCTTCATCAGTGTATCCTAGCTCTAACTTAACTACTGCTAGTACTCTCTTGACCGAGTGGTTATTACTAATATGCTGTTCGAGGGGGCGCAGATGAGCATATGCTTGCTCAATATCTTTTAATTGGTACGCACTTAACCCTGCTACCATTTTGGCTAACAAAAATTGACTACCGGCTTGAGCCGCCTTTTCACCTGACAATTTTGCTTCTGCATAATTGCCTTTTTGATATTCAATTTGCGCTTTATATTGATGGGCAAGCGGAGCATCTTTCAACTTACTTAACAACCAATCAACGTGCTTCTCAGCTTCTTCATAATTATTTGCTTTGAGAAGGCTGTTAATTTGAAAATATTTAACGTATACGGCTCTTGGCTTGTTCTTTACATATTGCTCAAAGATATTAGCGGCATTTTGATACTGTTCTAATCCATACAATAAATTACCTTTAAGTAATAACGCTTCGTCATTCTCTGTCGATGAGGCCAACACTTCCTCAACAATTCCCAATGCCTTTTCATAATCACTTTTAGTTTGCGCTAAATAAGCTTTAGCTAACTGACCGTAAATAGCGCCTTCATTAAGTGAAATCGCTTGGCTAAAATAATCTTGGCCCTGCGCTATTTCAGCACTTTGAATAGAAGCAACACCTGCATAAACAAGTAATAACAAATACTCTTCGTCTGATGCACCCGGGCTGTTATCTAGCAAACTAAACACTTCATCAAACTTAGCTAATTTAAGTTTAACGAAGCTCAATTCATCAGATAAGTTTTCTGTAGCACCAAGCTCTATTGCTTTCTCTATTTCTTTTTCTGCCGCAAGGTAGTGTGCTTGTTCAATATAAGCCGCACCTAAAAGGGTTCTTATTTCTGGATTTCTAGGCGTTTGCAACACGGCATTTTTAAGCTCAATCACAGCTGTGTCTATCTGTTCATCTGCTAATAGTTGTTTAGCAGATGAAATATATTGCTCCGGCGTTTTTGTTTCACTACACCCTGTCACACCAAGCGCAATAGCTACTGCCGATGCAATAATTGTATACTTGTTCATGTTAAATCCTTCTATGAAGCTAATTCTTTTTCTAGAGCTATACGACGTTGCTCTTGGTTTTTATTTGGGTTCTTTATCGCACCAAGCACTTGCGAAGCTTTATTTTTTCTTTTGTTGACTATAAGTATCTCTACATAATTTAATGCTATATCCACGTCAACACCATTTGATAATTCGTAGGCCTTTGCAGCTTGCGTTAATGCCATACGATTATCACCTGCTTTCAATAATATTTTGCCATAAGTATCAACAACGTTTGGGATTTCCGGCGCTAATTCAATGGCTCTTTCCGCAAATCTTTTAGCCTTAACTAATTCACCCTTTTCCATATTTAGCCAGGCCGCATTATTAAGCGCGACAACATTATCAGGCTGCTGCTTAGTCATTGATTCATACACGTTGAGTGCATTCGGTCCATCACTAGCTTCAAGATATAGTGTGCCCAATAGTGAAGCTACTTGTGGATGATAAGATTGCTGCCTCAAATGCTGGTTTAAAAGTGTGATCGATTCAGGTTTACTATCGTCACCAATTAGTGCCGATGAAAGTAATAAGACATTTCGTACAGTCGGTTGATTTCTATAGACAGGCGCTAGCTCTTTTCGCGCGATTTTGAAATCTTTATTAAGTAACGCTAAACGCCCTTTTAAACCTGACTTTGTATAACCATCTGCTACTCGTTGCTCAATTTCAGACCAGAGAATATTTGCCGCCGATACGTCTTGTTTATTCAGCAATACTTCTGTTTTAACTAACTTTAACGTTAAGTTATTTTTATGCTTTGTTATTCCTTCATCTATTACTCTAATGGCATTGTCATAGTCTTTTTTAGCGACATAAACTTCTGCCAAATAAATAATCGGTTCAATATGATAAGGATTAATATCTCGCCAACCTTTTAGTGTTTTTTGTACGAGGTTTAAATTGTTATTAAATCTATTTCCTGCAACTTTTAGCTGCCAGTAAAACTTTGGCGTATCAATGGTAGGCTCAATATCAGATATGCTATTAAGAGCTTCATCTACTTTCTTAAGTCGCATTAACGCTTCAGCATAAATAAGTTTAAGCGAGATATTTTTAGGAGAATGTTTAATTTTTTCTCGCAATTCATTTAATGCAGTTTCGGTTTCATCCAATTGAATATCAGCTCGTAGCACTCGAACATTATTTGGTTCAATTACCTTAGCTTGTTTTATTAAGTCTTTTACCTGTGCCTTATCTCCTACTTCTTGAGCAAGCTGTGCTAACATCATAAGCGCATAAACATTTTTCTCTTTCGAATTGCTCTGCTCTAATAATTTTTTAGCAACTAACTTCTTGTCTTGTTTTATAGCTATCGCGGCTGCTAAATTGTAGCCATCTGGCTTATCAGGGTTATTTTTTTGCCACTTATGTGCGATAGCATCAGCTTTAGGAAAGTTTCCTGCATTGACTGCTGTGTATGCAATGGCCAATTCGGCTTGCGCAAGTTGAGGGTCAAGTTCGACGGCCTTTTCCAAACTATTTAAAGCGCCCTCATCATTGAGCATCAATTTAAGCATGCCATCTTTAAGTAACTGTGGTGCCGACTGTTCATCAACATCTACAGTATCAAGAACTTTCTTAGCTTCTTCTAAAGCACCAGCTTTTAATAGCTTGTAACTTAAGGTCGAGTAAAACTCTTTATTTCCCGAAGCGTCACCTTCTATATTACCTAGGGTATTAGTTACATCTTCGATAATGCCAAGCTCTATTTGGCTAACAACAAGCATTTTCCGAGCAAAATGCTCGGCAGGCAAATAATTCAATAACGGTTGTATGTAGTTAAGTACTTGCTCATGCTTCTTCAAATAGAATGCACTAACACCTGCGACAAGTTTAAGGTTTGGTTGATTGAATTTATTATTCAAAGCAAGTTCAGCATGACGATGTGCAAGTTCATAATCCGCATTTTGCACACGCACCATGGCCTTAACATAGTTGGCTAACGGCTGATTAGGGATGAGTTTAAGGATGTTATCGGCATGTTTTTCCGCCTGCTCGAGCTCTCCGCCTTTAAGCAACACATTTGCAAGCAGCAATTCTGAAGTACGCTGCATATGCTGCAATGCTAGGTACTTACGATAATTGTCTGCGGCAGCAATGTAGTCTTCATTGATACTAGCGATATTAGCTAGTAGGAGTATAGCTTCAGGTTGGCTCGGGATCTTTGACAATGCTTCTTCTGCTAGTTGCTTTGCCAAATCAACATCTTGATTTGATAACTGAAAAAAAGCATCAGCTAATAATGTATAGCCATTATTCTCTGCAGCTTGTTTCATCGTTAATAACAATTTAAGCGCTTCATCTTTTTTGGACTGCTGCACTAACACCAACGCTTTATATAATTGCGAGGAAAGTAAGCTATTAGCCTGTAAGCCTTCTTCACTAATATCTAATACGGCATCATATTCTTCTGCTAGATAATGCGCTCTGGAAAGCAATGGCCGAACTTTCTCAGGCAAGTACTTACTTCTATCGGCAATTGAAAGCTCTTTAATAGCACTAAGCGCATTGCCTTGCGACAGGTATATTTCTCCTAGAAGAAATCGTGCTTCGGCATTACTCGGCTCAACCTGTATAGCATTTTTTAACGCAATCACTGAGCTTTGAATATTTTGTTCTGCTAACGCCGACTTGGCTTGTGAAATGTAAGTTTGTGCTGACTCTTGTTGACTACATGCCGATATAGCTGTCACTAGGGTCAGTACAATTAACTGCTGCTTAGTACTTTTTATCATCATTATATTTCCATGTACTTTAATAAAATAAAGCTCATCAATGATGAGCTTTATTTTTTAACCGCGTGTATTTAACAATGGTGAATTCACCTTAATATTCTTATAACAAGTATGGTCTGTGACTAGTATCAAGGCATCTGCCCACTCATCAAGCTCTTCGAGTGTTTCTACTTTTTGGCAACCCCAAGAAGGCACAAATGGATCATGGTACCTAATCGTAGCGCCTGCTTGTTCAAAATGCTGTAAAATTGGCTGTGCTGGGGTTTCACGACAGTCATCGACATCCGCTTTATAAGCAACGCCCAAAATGCCTATTTTTTTATTACCCGTTTGTAACATATCCAGTGCTTTTTGGGCTACAATTGCAGGGCGGGCATCATTTATTTTCCGCGCCATCCTGACAAACTCACCAGCTTGTGTATTTTCCACTAAGAACCAAGGGTCAATTGGAATACAATGCCCACCAACACCTGGACCAGGTGTTAATACGTTCACTCTAGGGTGGCGATTAGCAAGTCGAATAACCTCATAAACATCTATATCAAGTTCTTCACATACTTGAGCCAATTCATTAGCAAAGGCAATACCAACATCACGCGAGGTATTTTCTACCAGCTTAACGCATTCCGCAGTGGTTAAATCAGTTAAGAAGACCTCACCATTTACAAAGCTTTGATAAATAGTTTTAACTTTCTGCTGAGCTTCACTACTGGCCGCACCAATAATGCGATCATTGTTAACAAGCTCATGTAATGTTTGTCCCGGTATTGCACGCTCTGGACAATGCACTACATCAATATTCAACCCTGCACGCTTAAAGCGGTCAGCAACAGCTAGACTAGTTTGAGGTGAAATAGTCGACTCTACAATAACCGTTTGACCATCTTTTGCTACGCTAGCGATAGCATCCGCTGCACTGAATACGTACGAACGATCGCAACTATTATTTTTATGTGGGGTCGGAACTGCAACCAAATAGGTGTCACTTAAAGGAATTGATGTTGCCGCTTTCAAAAAGCCTTGAGAAACAACTTTATTTAGTAGCTCTGGCATACCGACTTCATCAAAAGGACATTCTGCCTTGTTAATCGCAGTTACTTTTTCTTCATTTAAATCAATGCCCGTAACGTGATAACCAGCTTCAGCGAGTAAACAAGCAATTGGTAGGCCCATATAACCCATACCAACTACAGCTATGGTCTCATTTTTAGCAATAATATCTTCAGCTTCAACTGGCTCGCTACCCAGACAAATATCAACAATTCGTTCAGCAACATGACCATCGCCAAACGGGTTTTCCCAACTAAAGTTGCCCGCGCTTAACCATTTCTCAGCAGCACTTAATGCTTTATCCGCATCTCGACCTACTAATACATTTGCACCAACTTCTATTGACTCAGGACGCTCGGTATTCTCCCGCAAGGTAATACAAGGAACCCCTAACAAGCAGGCCTCTTCTTGAATACCACCAGAATCAGTGAGAATTAATTGGGCATTCTTTTGTAATTGAATAAAGTCTAAGTAGCCAATTGGTGGGCTTAGTTTTAAATAGCTTGGAACTTCAAGGTTAAACTCTTCGAGTTTAGCTTTGGTTCGAGGATGAATAGGCCAAACAATAGGTTGAGAATATTTATCGTGTAACTTATCGAATAATCCGAGTAATTCCACTAAATGCGCAGGAATATCAACATTTGATGCCCGGTGTGCGGTCACTAGAAAATAACTGTTAGCTTTGACATCAAGCTCTTGAAGAATCTGACTTTTGTCAGCAGCAATTTCTAAGTGTTGGAAAAGCGAATCTGAAACTGTATTGCCAACAACATGAACCTTATCGTGTTCAATCCCTTCACTTTTAAGAATTTTTTCTTGATTTGGGCCAACTGCAAACAAAAAGTCACTCATGTGATCAGTCAAAATACGGTTTGTCTCTTCTGGCATCATGCGATCGTAACTACGCAACCCAGCCTCAATGTGACCGACCTTAATATTCAATTTTGAAGCAGCAAGTGCACCAGCCAATACCGTATTCGTATCACCTTGCACTAACACGATATCTGGCTTTTCCTCTACCAGAATCGGCTCCATTTTTATCAAAATATTGCCTGTTTGGTTGCTATGCAATCCAGAACCCACCCCTAAATTATAGTGCGGCTTAGGAAGCTCTAGCTCATTGAAAAAAATGCTGTCCATTTCTTCAGAATAATGTTGATTGGAATGAATGATAAAGTAGGGAATGCCGCGATTTTCACATTCACGCATAACGGGTGCCATTTTAATAATTTCAGGACGCGTTCCAACGATAATCCCAATTTTCATTTAAATTTCCTTTAATTCTCTTTGCAATACTGCAAAGCTTCTTTTTTTATAAATAGATATTGTTTTATTGTACCGAGGCTTCAACAGAACTTCATCACCTAGCGAGCAATAAATCCAGTACTTCTCGCGTTTTCTCTTTCATCAAGGCGATATCTTGCCTAGATTCAACATTCAGTCTGACAACAGGTTCAGTATTACTAGAGCGTAAATTGAAACGCCAATTATCAAACTCCATGCTAATACCATCGGTTTCATCGACATCGACAGCATTAGGTAAATAATGTTCTTGTACTCTCGCTATCGCCTGTTTAGGGTTCTCAATCCGATTATTAATTTCACCGGATGATGGGTACAAATGAATTCGATTAGCGACTAATTCCGAAAGCGTTTTCTGTTTGATACAAAGTAGCTCAGTCACTAATAACCATGGGATCATGCCACTATCACAGTAGAAAAAATCCCTAAAGTAATGGTGGGCACTCATTTCGCCACCATAAACGGCATTTTCAAGTCGCATTCGTTCTTTGATAAATGCATGGCCAGTTTTACTTTGAATTGGCGAGCCACCAGCTTGATTAACAATATCAATGGTATTCCAAGTTAGTCGTGGGTCGTGAATAATGCACTCGTTAGCGCTTTTCGCTAGGAAGTTTTCAGCTAACAAACCAACAATGTAATATCCTTCTATAAAGTTACCTTGCTCGTCAAATAAGAAACAGCGGTCAAAATCGCCGTCCCAAGCAATCCCCATATCCGCTTGATTGGCAATTACCGCGTCACGGGTTGCACTTCGGTTTTCTGGCAATAGAGGGTTTGGAATACCATTTGGAAAAGTACCGTCTGGCTGGTGATGAACTTTAATGAACTCAACTGGTACGTTATTTTTCTTAAAGGCCTGCTCTATAACATCAATTGCAGGACCCGCCGCACCATTACCTGCATTAACCACTAACTTCATTGGTTTGATATTGTCGACATTAATGTAAGACATTAAATGTGTTGTATATGAATCGCTAATATCACATTGGCTTAATTTGCCTTTATGCAATACAGGGCCAAATCTATTTTCCTCGGCTAGTCGCTTAATATCGAGTAAGCCGCTGTCACCACTAATTGGCTTGGAGCCTTTAGTAACTAGCTTCATACCGTTGTAATCAATCGGATTGTGACTTGCGGTTACGCAAATTCCGCCATCGCATTCAAGTTCACTTGTAGCAAAATAAATATGCTCAGTGCCGCAAAGGCCTATATCAATTACGTCACTACCGCCATCCATTAAACCATTAGCCAAGGCTGACTTGAGCGTTTCACTAGTTAAGCGAATATCTCCACCCACGACGACTTTTTGAGGAGATAAATATTCAGCAAATGCTCTACCAATTCGATAGGCAACGTTTTCATTAAGCTCTTCTTCAAGCTTGCCACGAATATCATAAGCTTTGAAACAGGCTAATTTATCCATAGTTATTTGTCCTCAGCTCGACCGTACCTGTCTTCAAAACGAACGATGTCATCTTCTCCTAGGTAACTACCTGATTGAACTTCAATCATTTCTAACGGTAACTTTCCTGGGTTTTCAAGCGCATGAACTGCGCCTATAGGGATATAGGTAGATTCATTTTCAGACATCAAAAAAGTATCTTCATTAATGGTCACTTTTGCTGTACCAGATACGACAATCCAATGCTCTGCTCTATGGTGATGCATTTGAACTGACAATTTGGCGCCTGGTTTCACAATAATACGTTTAACCTGAAAACGCTCTCCCATATCGATAGAATCATAACTACCCCAAGGACGATACACTTGACGATGATGTTCAATTTCTTCACGTTTTTGTGCCTTTAATTGATTAACAATCGCTTTTACATCTTGTACTTTTGATTTATTAGCCACCATTACAGCATCAGGCGTATCAATAACCACTAAATTATCTACACCAACCGTGGCAATTAACTTACCTTCTGAATGCAAATAACTATTAGATGTTGACTCCGTGAGTACATCACCTTTACAGACATTTCCTTGTGAGTCTTGTTCGCTAACTTCCCAGAGTGCACTATAAGAGCCAACATCGCTCCAGCCCGCATCCAAAGGAACCACTACTGCATCTGTAGTTTTTTCCATCACAGCATAATCAATAGACTCGTCTGGACATTGTTCAAAAGCCGCTTTATTTGGCCGAATAAAGTCTAAGTCTTTTTGGCAATCATTCATTGCAGCTTCAACGGCATTAAAAATGTCTGGGCGATACTGCTTAAGTTCATCTAAATAGCGTTTTGCTTTAAACATAAACATACCGCTATTCCACAAATACTGTTTAGAATCCAAATAAGCCTGAGCGGTCGCCAAATCTGGTTTTTCGACAAATTGCTCAACAGATGCCAAACCCGAATTTTCAAACGATGAATGCTTAATATAGCCATAACCTGTTTCTGGTTTATTAGGCACAATACCAAAAGTGACTAATTTATCGTTTGCTGCCGCTTTTTCTGCCGTATTAACCGCTTTTATAAAAGCAGGGACATCTTGAATTACGTGGTCTGCAGCAAGGACTAATAAAATAGCCTCTTCGTTTTTCTCTAGCGCATTAAAAGCGGCAAGAGCCACTGCTGGGGCCGTGTTTTTCCCTTGTGGCTCAAGCAAAATGCTTCCTCGAGCATTAACCGTTTGAATTTGCTCTGCAACTGTAAACCTATGGGCTTCGTTACAAATATAGACAGGAAGTTGACACCCTTGTGGTAATCGAGCAACGGTATCTTGAAGCATGCTTGTTTCATTAACTAATGCAATAAACTGTTTCGGAAACAGGCTTCGAGATAATGGCCACAGTCGAGTTCCACTGCCACCACACATAATAGCTGGAAATATAGTGCTCTTATTCATTTTTGTATCCATCCAAAAGTCATTGCTTTTTTAATTGCTTAGGTTTAAACCGTATTTTTCAATCAGGCTATACAATGTAGGTCTAGTGATACCTAGCAGTGCCGCAGCTTTTGACATATTGCCTTCTGTTAATGCATAAGCCTTTTGAATTGCTCTTGTTTCCGCTTGCTCTCTTACGGTTCTTAAATTTAGCGAAAGCTCGTAGTCTTCATCGTTTGAATTTAATAACCCTAAATCTATGGCAGTAACATGTTGGCTAGCTGCCATGATTACCGAAGATTTCACTTTATTTTGAAGCTCTCGAATATTACCTGGCCATTTGTGCTGCTTTAAGGCCTTTACTGCATCATCTGAAAAGCCCTTGACATTACTTTTATATTCTTTGCCATATTGCTGTAAAAAAAACTGCGCGAGAATCAAAACATCCTCTTCGCGTTCCCTTAGCGGAGGTATATCTATGGTTATTTCACTAATCCGATAATATAAATCTTCACGAAACTCTTTATTAGCGACCATTTCCTGTAAATGTTGATTGGTTGCACAAACCACTCGCACATTAACGGGTATTTCCTGTCTTCCACCAATGCGCTCAATTACCTTTTCTTGCAAAAAGCGTAGCAACTTAGCTTGTAAATTAAACGGCATATCGCCAATTTCATCTAAGAATAATGTGCCGCCTTCTGCACATTCAATTTTTCCTTTTGTCGTTCGGTGAGCCCCAGTAAATGCACCTTTTTCAAAGCCAAAAAGTTCACTTTCCAATAATGTCTCGGGAATTGAGGCACAATTAATGGCAATAAAAGGCTTTTTCGTCCTATCACTGACACTATGAATTGCTTTTGCGGTGACTTCTTTACCCGTACCGCTTTCTCCTAGCAATAGCACAGAAATTTCAGTTGGCGCGACACGATGGATCATTTGTCGCATGCGATCGATAGTCGCACTATTACCTATAATACCGGTATCAACACCACTAAACGACTGTAATGCACGGTTGTCTTTTTCAAGATTCGCTAATGCCAAAGCACGAGAAACAATAACGTTAATTACATCTGCATCAATCGGTTTTTGGTAAAAGTCATATGCACCTAACTCTATCGCTTTAAGCGCGACTTCATGATCATCATTGCCCGTGATAACAATAACTTTTGTATGGGGTGCAATTGCTAGTATTTCTTGAAGAGCAGCTAGTCCTTCAGATGCATTTGCAGGATCTGGTGGCAGACCAAGATCGAGAGTTACGACACTCGGTTCAAAACGACGAACCGCCGCGACTGCAGTTTCTCTATTTTCAGCCAGCACAACGTCATAATCTGACAAACTCCATTTCAGTTGTTTTTGAATTCCTAAGTCATCATCAACAATCAGCAATTTTTCCATAAAAACACCTATAATTATTATTCATTTATTGGTAACAAAAGCGTAAATGTACTTCCTTGGCCTTCAATACTTTTCACTTTTATTTTACCACCAATAGACTCTATATATTGTTTTGCTTCATAGACACCAATGCCCATTCCAGCATTACCTTTTGTTGTATCAAAAGGCTTAAATAACCGTTGTTTAATAAAATCTTCACTCATACCACAACCGTTATCCGTTATTTCAATTTCGATTACATTGTCACTTATATTTGCATCAATATTTACCCAACCACCTTCACTCGTGGCCTCTTGCGCATTCTGAACCAAATGATTGACCACAGATAGTAGCGCTTCATCTACATTTACATTGTATTCATTAGTAAAACGGCGATTAATTGAGGGTTGCTGAACATTACGTTGTTGTACTACTTTGTTGAGTAACTCATTTAACGGTAATTTTTTGTTTTTCGACTCTGCCGTTTGTTTATTCCTCAGCTGATTTAGTACTTTATCTAAACGATCAGTTGCTGATGCTATCGTTTCAAATACATCATCAATAAATGCAGGATTTTCTCTGTGCTTTTCTGCATTTACATTAATTAATGTAAGCTGTGCCTGAACATTTTTTAAGTCATGCACCAAAAATGCAGACATACGATGAAATGCTTCAAACTGTTTAGACTCAGAAAGCTCGGTATTCGCCTCGTTAAACGATAGAAAAATACTTAACTGTTTACTAATTGCCGAAAGTAAATCTCTGTCTTCCCAGTTTAAAATAGAGCGTTTATCACCTAAGGAAAACATAAAGAATCCATATAGATTGTCGCCATTAATAATTGGGACTATTAGATCAACTCTGCTTCGTTCAAAATAATCAACATTTAACAATAAATCTGGGTAACTATTCTCTACATATATATATTCACGTAAATCAATAATCCAACCATTCTTTTGGCAAAATTCATCAACCGCAACAATACTTTTTAGTTCTATGCTATCAATCAAGGCAGTTGACTGGTATACAAGTTTATATTCACCATTAAGTTGCTTTCGAATCAATGCCCCACCAGATGCATTAATTGAAGAACCAATGATATCAAAAGCTGTTTTATAAAAATCATCACTTTTGCTATTGGACGCTAGTTGATCAATTGACTTTAACCATTCCACTCGATAGTCGTATTTGTTCGCAAAAAAGTGTTTTGTTATAAACACCTTTACTTCTCGGCGCAATCGCTCTGTTAATAACAAAGCAGCCAGTACAGCAATACCTAAAACGGCAAAAGTGATGCTAATAACACCGCCCCACTGCCCACCAATAAGCTTAATGAAATATCCCGCCAGCGATAATATCAATAAATACCCACCAGCTATCATGAGCATAGAGCTGTAAAATACGACATCTCGGGATACAAATACATCAACAGACCAGTCTTTCATTCGACGTGTGCTGATTAGAAAAAAAGGCATAGCCAGTGCTATAACATAACCTCTAGCATACCAAAAATCGAAATCAAGCTGATCTAACATAGTAGCTTGCGCATAAATAACAAAATCAAATACGCCAACCACTCCTAATGAAATAACCAATGGCCATAACGCCCATTTAACTTTTGCTTCTGCGTTACGGTATAGCTGCTCCAATAAAACTATCAGCCATAAATTCAACATTAAAAACAGCAAAAATAGGTATTTACTACCAGTATCTAAAACAAACGAAGAGAACCAACAAAAGCTGCTTACTATGGACGAAACAACCACGTACTTCTTCGCCCTGTTACTTGATAGTAACTGACTAAACGTAGCAGCTCCTGCTTGAGTTGCGATTAAAAGGAGAATGAGTAAGATTAACTTAATGTTTTCAGCTAATAAAACATACTTTAACGTAAGGCCGAAATAAACCTGAATGGCTGCAGAAGCTACACCAACAATGATAACGGCACAGCTAAACATAATCATTAGGGCAACAAATGACTTATTTCTAATAACTGTCAGTAAAAGTAGAAAAATTAGATATGCAACTGCGGCTACCGAATAGCCAGCGATGCCAATTAGCTCCATTATCATCCCATTTAACAGTGAATTAACTAATCATCCTTAACGTGTGAAAAATTTGCAATAACTATTTTGCAATTAGAAGTTATTTATAAGACATGATTACTAAATTCATTCTTCCTTCTTTTTCAAAGGCGCAATAAAGCCTTTATAAACTAAATGTGGGACTAATATATGTAGTGGCATCTTCAACCAATGAGAACGAATAAATAGCGTAAATAAACTGATTGAATTATAACGACCTTTCAAGGGAAGCGGAGAAAGCACTGCTTTAAACAATGAAACAATAAAATTGGCTTTCATCTTGGAGAATTTATTTTTTATTAACATATTTAAAATATCATCATCTACTTTCAGCAAGAAAATATCCTGCTGTAATCGTAAGCAATGATATAAAATAAATTCAAAATTAAGTTCAATGGCGCGCGCGATTAGTTGGCTAATAAATTCTTCATGCTGCAATTGATTTTCTACTATTAATAAATAAATATCATGTAAATCTCTAAAACCATGATTAAATTCGCCATCAAGCAACAGATGAATTGCACTATGCAATATTTTGTCTTCTGCAGATAAAGTATTGCTATTCTCTCCCTCGTTTAAATTTGCTAGCAATAGTTCACTGTCTAATTTAACGCGACTGACAATTGGCAGTAAATTGTGATGCAAATCTAATGTTAAGCCAGTCTTTGAGTTAACCATTGGTGGTAATTCATGCATCCAATTCCTGTAATAATGTTGGTCGTGTGCATCCAGCTCTTTTACCGTCCAGCCCTGCCATTTCAATATATTTTCGGCTTGTGATAACTCCGAACCATGTACAAACACGTCTACATCAGCAAAAATTCGTCCCTTGCTACAGGTTAACCCTTCCAACAAGTACGCCGTTCCTTTCAAGTAAGTTGGCTTAATACCAGTTGAATTTAATACGCCATTTATACGTTCGACTTCACTCTGAACATCTTGGTTATGAGCTAAAAAAAGTTTCCATGCAGAAGTGAAATGCCAAGACAAATAACAAGGGATATTATTTAATAGTCCTGTATCTTTTAATATGAAGTAAATTCGAGCGAGCAAGCCGGTGTGGTAGGCTTGTTCAATTAAAGCCTCCCAATCTGAATCTTGCCAAGTATTTACTACCTTCGGCTTACGCAATAACTCAACAATCGCAATACCATCAAAACTCATCGCACTAAAGAGTCCATTGTGTTAATTGCATATTCTAAGTTGCCATCATATTGGAAACTGAAACACTCGACATTGTCATGCAATTTAGCCAGTGCTTTAAACCCTTCAATGCCAAGCACATTATAGTTAAATGAATTTTCTGCCATTTGTATAAAACTCTGCCCTTTAGAAACCTGCTCTAATGAGTTTTCAGTATTAGGAATATATTTAGGGTATACGATAAGTTTTGGCTGAGCAGTTTTGCTTGCCGACTCAATACTATTTTTTTGTGGCGTAAAATGCGCCACAGACCCCTTCACGGTATCGTGAACTACAGGAGAAAAGCGTGCTTTATCAACAAACGACTTAGCCAAATCAATCGATTGATTTTTTAGACTAACAGGCCTTGGGTTAGGTTGAATACACCCAGTCTGTAAATCAACCATAGTTAATTCATCAGATAACAAGCGCCAGCCACCGAGTTCAACAAGTGCAGCACATAAAGTACTTTTTCCAGAGCCAGGACTGCCAGGCAATATTAATGCGGTACCATTTTTCTCAACAACCGCCGCATGAATAATTAACAATTCATGATTGTGATTAGTAACACACCAATTCATTCCCCATTCAAGCAAAGGAAGCGCTTGACTAACAGGTAACGGAGTAAATGGCTCGATACCATTTAGACTAAAATTTACTTGAGGTCTAAAAAATCGCCTTAATCCAAATGGAGTATTTAGGTGAACCGTGAAGTCACATGCTGTTGCTGGCACTTCAGCATGAGCATAAAGTGTTGCGATACCTTTAGCGAGCCCTTCTATATTCGAAAACAGCTTGACACTAAATGAGCCCGCTTTAAATTTAAAGCCAGTTGTTTTAAGGAGGGCTGTGATATCTTTTGGACTAAAATCTTGGACAATCACTCACTAAGCTCGATTAACTTTAATTGCTTAAGCATTTCAATATGTTGTTCAAAGAATTCTAACTCATCAACCGCGATATTAAAAAAAGAAATTAGCGCATCAAAATTGACTTGCTGTTGTTCTAGCAAATAGGAGTAGATGGCTGCTTCCCATTCTGGTAGCAATATTGTTTGTTTAGTTACTAAGTCAAATAGAACAATTTCAGGGAAGCAATCGTATCGTGCTACTTCCCTATCAAGACAGGGCTGAATAACCAAAACAGCAATTAATGATAAAGTTGTGCGAAGAAGTCTTTCAGATCAAAAGGCATGCTAGGGTTATCAAAGCTCACTATACTACCTGTGGTGGTCGTATAAGAAGAGCCCCCATTAGTATACGCATAGTAAACACCCTTTATATCTTCAGCGCTAATCCAACCTGCATATTCTCCAACACCCCAACCAAAATACTTTGCATTGAGCAGGCTTGAAATCATATGAAACTCTAACGAACCATTTTGCATTAACAATACATCGTGCATAGTATCACCGGACGCAATACTTGCTTCTGGCGATGAACCTGGGAACTCATCAAAAAATAGTCGAGCAGCAGGATCGTTTGGAAATATTCCTGAGGGGTTGCTAGCTGTTTTAGCATTATTAGGATTAAATTTATATGAGCTCTCTACTCTAGGGTTCGGATAGTACCCGGCTAATTCCCACGCCCCACGACAACCTTGCTGATTACCCGATTTGTAACCATTTTGTCCCCAGCCGCCAGGACTTATTCCTTGACATCGAGTACTATGGCGATCAACGCCAGAAGGGTTTACAGACTGAAAGCCAGACAAACTACAAACTGCACCAAATGCGGGTTTTGTCGTTAATGTTATTGCAGCAGGCACTCCTATAGCAGTCTTTTTTAATAGACTTCTACGGCTATTTAATTTTTGATCCTGCAAAGAAACGTCCTTTGTTTTTTTATCAACAGTCATAATCCACCTACACAACAATTATCGGCACTTCGTAACAAACCGAACTAACTAATTCTAACACAGCTACTGAGCACTACAAGAAAGCAAGAATCAAGCCAGCAAAGTAAAACGCAGGAGATACAATACATTCCACGTTTAAACTATTACTAAAATTCAACTTATGTAAACAAAGCTGACAGTTTTAATCGCCAAAGTCGAAAGTTTAGGCATCGAATTAATATTGCTCTTCTTAATAGCAATTACAACCTTACAATACGCTAAAAATATTATTAATTGATCGCTTTTTGATAAATAAAATAACTCTTGAATGCTTCTTTCTTCAAAAAAATTCTGAGTAGACAAAATTCAATATAGTCTATACTATTGCCCGCGCTGCACCCATAGCTCAGCTGGATAGAGCGCTGCCCTCCGGAGGCAGAGGTCGCAGGTTCGACTCCTGCTGGGTGCGCCATTGCGCACTTGCATAGTTTCATTCTTAAAGATTTCTTTTCACAACTAATTAAAAACGTTAACAGTAAATAGCGCCTAGTCGAGTCCAAACCATATACTTAAATATTGCTTGTATCTTAATTTTTAGCGAGTTTTTAGCAAAACTGTATTTATTAAAAGCCTTTTTAATTAATGCTTTACCACCATAAAACGTTTAAATTTGTACAAAAACTTTTAATGAAATGGTCAGACAAGTAAAATGCCAACAATAGAGTTCAATAGATAGAAGAAATCGCCAATGAAATATGCAGAAATTACCGGATGGGGTAAATGCCTACCACCAGCAGAATTGACCAATGATGAGCTGGCCACTTTTGTTGAAACTAGTGACGAATGGATCACTTCACGAACAGGCATAAAGTCTCGCCGCATTTCTCATGTTAATACAGCTGAATTAGCTGCTATGGCAGCAAAAAGAGCCATGGCTGCTGCTGGCGTCAGTGCAGAAGACGTTGACTTAATTGCTGTTGCAACTTCTTGCCCTGATACTTTGATCCCCAATACCGCATCTAAAGTTCAACAAATATTAGGAGCCGATAATGCCGCGGCATTTGATATTAATTCGGCTTGTACGGGATTTCTTTATGCACTACAAAACGCTACGGCACAAGTGCGGATAGGTGCCATTAAAAGGGCTATTGTCATTGGCGCAGAACGAATGAGCTGGTTCTTAAACTGGTCTCGTCGCGAAACTTGCGTCCTATTTGGCGACGGTGCCGGTGCCGTTTTGATAGAAGCAACCGATCAACCTCTTGGCCTAATTGAAGCTAAATTAGGGTGTGACTCTAAAGCACGTGATATCTTAGAAGTTCGTGGTTTTGGTACTGATATGGATCGCTATGAAAATCCTCCATCAGCATTAGATATTAACTTTATGGGGCAGGATATATTTAAACGAGCAGTGCGTGCAATGGGACAAGGCGCTCAAACTGTTGTCGAGCAAGCTAACCTAAGTATTGAAGATGTAGATTTATTAGTGCCACACCAAGCGAACCTTCGTATTATTGCCGCGCTTCAAAAGCAATTTAAACTGTCTGATGAGCAAGTTATGGTCAACATAGATAAATACGGCAATACGTCAGCAGCCACAGTTCCTATTGCACTATGTGAAGCAGTAGAAAGCGGTAGAGTTAAACCCGGTGCAAATATTATGACAGCAGCCTTTGGTGCTGGCCTTACTTGGGGGGCTGGTTATATCAAATGGGGCGAACGTGTTACCCCTATAACTCAATCCCATGAAGAGCTACCAGCTACAGATAAAACCGCTAAGGAATTACTTGCAACTGCCATTGAACACTGTTTAAAAACTTCAGAAAACAGTTAATTACTAGCTCCAACTATGCTCTAATTAAAAAGTCACTTTGCGTGGCTTTTTTTATAAAAAACCTTACCTAATGAACTATCATGATAAATACATTTGAAGCCAGCCACCAACTTTGCAATGTCACCTTGCTAGGTAACCTGGTAGCCAAACCTGAAATTCGCTACCTAGCGAATCCAGTATTAGCTGTGACTGATATCGTGCTTGCCACGACTTATCGATGGAAAGACAAAAACAATCACAATAAAGAGTGGACGAGTTATCATCATGTTAAAGTAGTAGGCAAGTTAGTCGAAGAATCCCTACAACATGCGAACAAAGGCGATATATTATTGGTAAACGGCTACATCGCCAATAATAAAACTAAGCCAATTGAAATTGTTCACGCGACAACAATTGAGCATTTTGCCAAAGGTTTTACTCAAAATATTAATAACATTACCTGTAGTGCACAATTAACTACTGACGTAAAACTAGTGACTACCGAAAGTAATAATCAGCTCGCCACTTTTGAGATATCTATTTGTCACCACGCCTTTTCCGAGCATAAAAGTGAAAGCCTCATCCATCATGTAAAAAGGCCTGTTCAGTTGTGGGGGGCACAAGCACAAAATATTGCTCAACAAGCTAAACAAGGTGATAATGTAATCGTTGAAGGTCGATTAAGTTACGCCAACAATCAGCAAAAAAGTCAGCAAATAGACGCCAGTCAAGTACACTTATTAGCGAAGTAAGCCACAGAACACGTTGATTTTTTAGTCATTAAATACGATGATGAATATATAGATAAAAATTCAACCCGTTGTAGCTTTAGGGATGTCGCTATCATGGTACTCAAAAAAAGGATTTAATTAACGTACCTCCAATATGAATATTTTTTGTAAATTACTCTTTATCGTTTCTTTTCTTCTTCATAGCCATGCATTTGGTTTTCAAGTTTCTATTGAGCAATTTGCCAATCTATCGTCAGTAGTTGAAAAAGAAAGCCCTGTGACAATTCAGCCTGTTTTAAAGCAACCCAATAAGTTTTTTATTGTCAATGAATCAGGGACCATATTAAGTGTTGAACTGACTAAAACTGATATCGAATCATCAACTACAAGTTTCGATGCTAAAAAGGTTTTTTCTAGATTTATCAAATTAACTGCCTTTTCATTGCATCCTAACTTTAACCTTCGCGACCAAGAAGGTTATTTAACGTTTTATACAGCACATAGTGAAACAATTGATACTAAACGCAAACGAGCAAGACTTTTAGGCAATAATTACAGCGAACCCCAAATTAAAGCAGATAGCGTTATTTATGAATGGAAGCTCGACGAAAATTTGGTGGTCGATCTGTCAACACAGCGAGAAATAATACGGATAGGCTCGCCAAACCAAGAAAACTTGATTAAACAAATAGCGTTCAACCCCAACATAAAAGTGTGGCACGAACATTTTGGTCAGCTGTACATAAGTCTTGATGAGGTTAAAGGCGTTGAGAATACTCCTTTATATTCAGGCGCTATATTACGTATAAATCCAAAGCAGTTTGGCTTAAAACGCTACACAAACCCAAGCACCAACCCTTATTTAAACAACAACAATATTGCCAATGAAATACTAGTTCACGGACTTAACAATTTAGGCCGTTTCTTTTGGTCGGGTAGAAATCAAAATCAACTTGTCGTAGATCATTACGTAACTAAGCAGCGACAAATTAGCGAAATTAGCTTTAACAGCAAAGCCAGTAAAGCAAACAAACTAATTACCATCGAGCAGAAAGCCATTTCGCCGCATCAGGCGCTTTCTTATCAAGGTAAACAGTTAAGCTATCTTTATGGTGCATTAGTAATTGCTACGTATATTGATGGCCAATGGCAATTGCAAAACATGCCTCACGCTGCAGATGCTAAAATAACGACGCTTTGGCCACTAGACAGCCAGAATGGTGTACAGCTATATGTAGATCACTTAGGTGATCTATTAGTATATAATAATGACGATAAGCAGTTATCGAAACTGATTAATATCTCCATTCCAGGGCAAGAGCAGTCAGTAAGCTATCAACAACAAGATAATACAAGTTTCGAGAAAATAGTGGTCGCATTTATATTGCTTGGCATTATTCTTTGGGCCGTTAATATTTTAATTAAGCACTTTAATAAAAACAAAAAATCAACCACTAATTTCTATCATAAACAACTCACTCACATAGAGTTTTCTTCAGATAAACAGGTCATTCATCTTTTCCAGCACCATAAAACTGCCCCCTTGCATAGCATACATATTAACGACTTACGTCAGTGCGATATTTTGCTTAATGAGCATGCTATCTGCAGCTTGACACAAGAAAAAGGAATGGGAAACGACTTGGAACAAGTGGTTCGCGAAGCCTTCAACATAGAAAAACGAGAAAAGATGCTGCCGAATAAATTACGAAGTATCCAATTACTCATCGTTGATAAAGCGCAAAAACCATTCCCAATATATTTATATATTCGAAAAGGTGACAACCGTATTTCAAAAACCAATTATCGAGAAGTTTGCGAAAGTATTATTAATTGGTGTTGGAAATTGTCTTTACAGCTATGTCCAAATGGAACAGAACAAAGAGATACCAGTGCTTTAACAATCAAAACACCTCCCCCCAATGCAATCGAAAAAAACAAAGCATACAGTAGTGATAAACAAGCCGTTAGCCCCGTCATAACCAAACCAAAAGAAGCTGAAAAACCCATAGAGACTAAAGCCACACAAAGCGCCTCTAACTTTGATAATGAAAACCAGAATAGCCAAAAAATCAGCGAACAAGCACTGTTAGATACCAAAATAATTGCTTCGCTTGAGAAACTAGCAAGATTGCGCGCCGAGAACTTCTTAACTGAAGAAGAGTTTGAAATAGCAAAAGCCAAATTATTACAAGGCTTATAGGCCTACTTCGTTTTATTAATCGCCTATTCTGATTCGTATTTAATTCAAGTCGCAGTATAATCGCTGGATAGTTCATTCAGCGCCTGCAATATAGCTCACCAAATAAGGCCTTTGCTATTCAACCTTTAGTCGAATTATTTAGCTCCAGTAGCTTTTTTATTGAACCTGGATTCGGACACATATTGCTATATCTAGCATTAAGTGTAGCGACTGCGCTCGCACTACCAAGACAAATAGCGGCACTTAGTGCTAGTGCCTTATTCGGGGTTACCCAAGGGTTTCTTATCGCCTTATTAGCGACAATAACTGGCTGTATGATGACATTTATCGCTGCAAAATATTTATTTTCAGCAAAAGTTGCTCAAAAATTTCCAGAAAAGTCCCAAACTATTCATCAGTTCTTAAGTGAAAGTACTTTTACCAAAGCACTCATTATTCGGATACTGCCACTAGGTAGTAACTTTCTAACTAATGTTATTGCTGGAGCTACAAATATCCCATTTAAACCTTATGTTTTAGGCTCATTTATCGGGTTTATACCACAAATGGTAATTTTTTCTTTAGCAGGCGGAGGGGCAAAGCTGGCAGAAAGCCATGAGCAAGGTGCCTTATTGGCTCTCTCAGGTATTGCTTTACTTCTTATCATTAGCTTAGTCATTAAAAATAAAGCAAAAAAAAAGCTTAGCAAAGCTAAGCCTTTATCAATATAAAACGGCAGTTAGCTCGCTTTATCTAACTCAGTTAAATATTTAACTAAGTTAATATAATCTTGTTCAAAGTTATCGCGATCTAATTTGTCAGTGTTGATACGATATTTACCATTTACAACAACCGAAGGAACACCTGTCAATGCTCGTTTTTTCACTAAATTATCTTGATATTTTTTCATGATTTTCGCTTTACTATTAACGGCAAAGCTTTTGAATGCTTTGTCAAACGCCGCACCATCCACACCATTTAATACAAAGATATTACGTAAATCTTTTACTTCGGTAATAGCGCCACGTTGAACTTGAATATAATTAAAAATTGCAGCTGCAATCTTGTCTTCAACTTTTAACTGTTGTGCTGTTGCTAGCGCTTTAGTCACCATAAATTGAATTTCTGGTGTTGTGAAACGCAAAAAGTCTACGTGGTTACGTTCAAAATTAACGCCTTCAGGTAGGTTCTTTTTCACATTTGCAAAGAAAGGCTCAAAGCGCAGACAGTGTGGGCAATAAAATGAAAAGTACTCGCGTACTTCAGGTTTTTTGGATAACTGATCGCTAACTTTCGTGTATTGTTTGCCTTCAACATAATTCGCAGCATTTGCAGCAAATGGTAGCAATACAGCAAGTAAAAAACTCGCAATAACTTTTTTCATTATGATTCCTTTACGGTATTAAACTTAGTGGTGGCTGCGTTAAAGCTGCATGTTGCTCTTTTAACACCAACACCTGTTGTTCCCAATATTTTTCAGTATTAAACCAAGGGAAATTTAGCGGAAACGCGGGATCTTTCCAACGTTTACACAGCCAAGCCATATAATTGACTACCCGCATTGTACGCAAAGATTCTATCAAGGCAAGTTCACTCGATTCAAATGAAAAGAACTCTTCATAGCCACTTAACATAGTATCTAATTGTAACAATTGTTGTTGACGGTCTCCTGAAAGCATCATCCAAAGATCTTGAATCGCGGGACCTTGTCGACAATCATCTAAATCAACAAAGTGTGGCCCCTGCTCTTCTCGCCACAATATATTACCTGCATGACAATCACCGTGTAATCTTATCGTTGATTTTGGTTTATATTGGCTGAATGCCAGCTGAACAACCTGATCTAACACAGTAAAGAAAGCGGTATTCAAACTACTAGGTACATAACCACTAGCTTCAATTGTGTTGCGAGCTTCTGTTAAAAACTCTTCACTACTGACCTGAGGTCGATGTTCAAAAGGCTTTTTAGCGCCAACTGAATGAATACGACCGACAAAGCGCCCCATCCATTCAAGCTGATCTAGGTTATCAACTTCAAAGATTCGCCCCCCTCGACAAGGGAACAAAGCAAAATAATAACCTTGATGTTCAAAAAGGCTTTGACCATCTCTTTTTAATGGGGCTATTACAGGGATTTCTTGTTCTGCTAGCTCAAATGCAAAGTCATGCTCTTCTTGTATCTGTGCTAGCTGCCAACGTTGTGGGCGGTAGAATTTAGTCACGAAACGCTCACCACCTTCTACCTGAAATTGATAAACGCGGTTCTCATAACTATTTAACGGCAAAAGGCCAGACTCAGCATAGCAATCTACAGAGTCCAGCCCATCTAAAATTAAATCTGGCGTTAACGAAGAAAAATCAAAAACTGCCATTAGCGCTTTTTAAAGAACCGACTATCGTGCGTCAGTCGAACATCGCTATCTTTTTCTACTAATTCAACAACAAAAGTGATATCAGTCATATAACTTGTTAGCTCGTAAGGATCTACTGCAATACTAATCGGTAGAGTATAAACCGAAGCTGCCTTAACATGCACTTCGTTTTCACCGATCCATTTTGCATTTTCGATTCCTTGGACTGATAAACGATAAGTATTGTCTTTTTGAGATTTATTGAGAATTTTTAAGGTGTAAACATTTTCAATTTCACCATTGAAGTTCTCACGCGCCAACTCATTTCGATCACGAATGATGTCCATCGAAACAGGCACTCTGTTCATTATTTCGTATCCAAGTAAGCTCGTCATAATGACCAACAACGTCGCATACCCAATAAGCTTAGCTCTGACAAAATGAACTTTCTTCCCTTTCAGTTCATGCTCAGTAGTATAACGAATAAGTCCCTGGGGATAATTCATTCGCTCCATTACGCCAGTACAAGCATCTACACAGGCACCACAATTAATACATTCGTACTGCAGACCATTGCGAATATCTATACCTGTTGGACAAACCTGAACACACAGGTTGCAGTCTATACAATCACCCAGTCCCATGGCTTTGTGGTCTTGCTTTCTCCCTCGTGCGCCACGAGTTTCACCACGGTTATAATCATAAGAAACCGTTAGCGTGTCCTTATCAAACATTGCCGATTGAAAGCGCGCATATGGACACATATGTAAGCACATAATTTCTCGCATCCAGCCGGCATTACCATAAGTACAAAATGCAAAAAACCAAATACTTGCCGCCGACATAAAGGACGCTTCAAAAGTAAAGAAATCAATAAATAGATCGCGCATTGGCGTAAAAAAGCCAACAAATGTAATAGCTGTGAGTATGGAAAAGAACAACCAGCAAAAATGTTTCAATGCTTTCTTTTTAAATTTGGACGCACTTAATTTCTGCTGATCTAATTTCTTTCTTTGGTTTGCGGTACCTTCTATTTTTTCTTCAAACCACATGAAAATAAAGGTCCAAACCGTCTGTGGGCATAAATAGCCACACCAAACTCGACCTAAAAACGTGGTAACAAAGAAAAGTAAAAAAGCGCTAAGAATAAATAACCAAGCTAATAGTGTTAAATCTTGCGGCCAAAGAGTTAAGCCCCAAAGATTAAAACGTTGCTCAGTTATATCGAATAAAACCGCTTGCTGACCATTAAAGTTAATCCAAGGAATAGCCGCAAACATAAACAAAAAGAAAAAATTCATTTTTCGACGGAATCGTTGAAAGTAACCACTTACTTTTCTTACATAGATTTGATCGCGTGGTTTGTACTGTTCTTGCTTTGATCCTTCTGGACGATGAATCTTCACATTTTTGACAGGAATGACTTTAGCACTATCGGTTTTTGGGGTAGTTTCGCTCACGTTTTACTCTCGCCCTAACGGAAAATTTAATGCAGTGATTTGATAACAAGACTTTAATTATAAAGTCTTTATTTTATTATTGGCGAAATTTTTATTATCCTATTGCCACTTCACTATTATATGACAACCTATGAAAAATTTATTGATCTTAATCGTTTTCGCTGCTGTGTATCTGCATTTCTACCCTCAACCAGAGCTAACACAGTGGTATAACGAACAAAAAGAAACGGCTTTAGAGATATTTTCTGATGCCACCGACACTAAAGTGCGTTTAAAATCAGATCGAATTTATAAGGATTTAGAATCAAGGTTTGATGAATTTAGAGATAGTGAAATTAAATACTTAGAACAGATTACTAGCTCTAGAAGTAGTGTAAAAGAATACTACACTGACTTTTGTAGTGGCAAACGTGACTCTAAATTTCATGTAAAAAATCAAAAGTTAGTTTGCCAAACTATTTCACAATATACTGGGTTGTTTTAACGAAGCACTAATTACAATAGCAATCGATTTAGAGGTTGGGGTATCGCTATTATCGCCAACGCTATCTAACGCAACCAAAGGGTTTGCCTCTGGAAAATAGGTCGCAGCATTCCCTTTGGGCATATCGTAGGGTAGCAGTTTAAAAGCAGTAACTTTTCGCTCGACTTCATCTGGCCAAAGTGACGTGATATCCACTAGGTCACCTGCTTCAAAACCTAAATCAGTCATATCTTCTGGGTTCAACAACAGCACTTCTCGTTCACCGCTTATCCCTCGATATCTGTCTTCAAAACCATAGATTGTTGTGTTGTATTGATCATGTGACCTTAAGGTCTGCAAGACAAATATCTTATCTTGACTTAGCGCTCTTACTGATTGAGGCACAATATTTTCTGGTAACGCGTTAACTTTCAATTCCGCTTTTTTACTAGGTGTATTCCAGTTCCGCTCACCCGCACTATTACCTAGGTAAAATCCACCCGGCTGTTGTAATTTAGCATTCATATTCTTAAAACCAGGTATGGTATTCGCAATGAGCTCTCTAATTCCATCATAGTCTTGAGTTAATTCAAGCCAATTAACCGGCTGATTCCCTAAGGTAGCAGTGGCAATTCCTGCTATTATCGCAGGTTCCGAACGCATGTCTCCTATATGCCCTTCGACTACACCTGCTGAGGCATGCACCATTGAAAACGAGTCTTCCACAGTGACTTGCTGAGGACCTTTGGCTTGTACATCAACATCTGTTCGCCCTAGACATGGTAGAATTATAGATTGCTTTCCTGGTGTAACATGAGTGCGATTTAACTTAGTCGCTATATGAACAGTTAGATCACAGCTAGCCATAGCCTTTCTACTAAGCTCTGTATCCGGCGTTGCGGCTACAAAGTTACCACCTAGCCCAATGAATACTTTACTTTCACCTGCTAGCATAGCGCTAATAGCTTGCACGGTATTGTGTCCCGGCGCTCTTGGTGGTTTAAAGTTGAAATGACTTGTAAGGCTATCTAAAAACTTATCATCAGGTTTTTCGTTAATGCCCATGGTGCGATCCCCTTGAACATTTGAATGCCCTCGCACAGGACAAAGACCAGCCCCAGGTTTTCCAATATGACCAAATAGCAGCTGTAAATTAGTAATTTCCTGAATAGTAGCGACTGAATGTTTATGTTGAGTGATACCCATTGCCCAAGTGACAATGACGCTGTTGGCTTGCTGATAAATAGTGGCCGCCTGTTCGATTTCAGCTTGGCTTAACCCTGACTGCTGTTCAATATGTTGCCAAGATGTATTGCGGACCAAATCTAAGTATTCTTCTAGACCTTGCGTATGTTCAGTAATAAACTTTTCATCAAAAAGCGAAGAGCCCTTTTGAGTTGCACTCGCATTTCGCTGTTCCAATACTTTAACCATACCGCGCACTACAGCCATATCGCCACCTAAATTAGGTTGAAAATATTGGCTTGAAATTGTTGTGCCATCACCGGCTAACATCTCTTTGGCAGACTGTGGGTTGGTAAAACGCTCTAAGCCACGTTCTTTCAGCGGGTTAAAAGTTACTATACTTGCCCCTCGGCGTGAAGCATGGCTTAACGAATCAAGCATACGTGGATGATTGGTGCCTGGGTTTTGCCCAAATACAAAAATAGCATCAGCATACTCAAAATCTTTAATGGTAACAGTGCCTTTACCAATACCAATAGCTTGTTTTAACGCATAACCACTAGCTTCATGGCACATATTAGAGCAATCGGGAAAGTTATTGGTGCCGTACGCCCGAACAAAAAGCTGGTATAGATATGCAGCCTCATTACTCGTGCGCCCAGAGGTATAGAACTCTGCTTGATTCGGGCTAGCAAGTGTATTCAACTGATTTGCTATTAAATCAAATGCTTGCGACCAGCTAATCGGCTGATATTTATCTAACTCAGCATGATAAGATAGGGGCTGATGCAGACGCCCTTGATCTTCTAAAAAATAGTCACTCTGCTCATCTAGCCAACGAACTGAATGTGTATCAAAGAAACTAGCTGGAATACGCTTACTGGTTGCTTCCCAATTAACCGCCTTAGCCCCGTTTTCACAAAAGCGAAAGCGGCCTGGTTCATCTTTTTCACCCCAAGCACAACCAGGACAATCAAACCCTTTATCCTGATTTGTTTTCAATAAGTTTTTTATATTTTTTGCGATATTTTCGCTTTTCAACAGGTGCTTAGCTGTACTTGCTAACGCGCCCCAACCACCGGCAGCGCCTGTATACTTCTTATAACTCATCGCCATTTCCTGTTGATTGTATTAATCGTTGCTCACCACTGTAAACATTGGCTTGCTGTGATTTTACAAAGCCTATAATGGTTTGATTAAATTGTTTAGCAGTGGTTATTGCTAAATCAGAAGGTGCTCCTACGGCAACAATAACCGTAATTCCAGCAACCACAGCTTTTTGCACTAGTTCAAAGCTAATACGACCGCTTAATACTAAAACACAACCTTTTCTAGTGTTGTGTTCAATTAAACATTGGCCAATCACTTTATCAACCGCATTATGGCGACCAATATCTTCAGCGCAAAAGCGTAACGTGTTGTTATACCAAATAGCAGCGCCATGTAAGCCACCAGTTTGAGAAAAAACTTCCTGCTGCTCCCTGAGCGTGGTTGGCATAGCCAAAATTTGTTCTGTTGTTAGCCATGAAGTGGCGTCTTTAAATGAGGAGTGCTTTACCGATAGTTGTTTAAGCTGACTTTGACCACAAACACCGCAACCAGAGTGACTAGCAAATAAACGAGTAATCTCTTGCCAGTTTATTGCTACATCTTTGGTTAATGACACTTCCGCATTATTTAATTCCTCAAGACAAATATCGGCAATATCACTTAACTGTTCAATAATACCCTGAGTGAAAAGATAGCCTACCACTAACGACTCATCTTGACCTGGCGTGCGCATAATCACTGCCAACTGCTTAGTAACCCAACAACTTACTCCAGTGTCATAGTAAGTCAGCATAATTTGCAAAGGTTGCTCGACAGCAACTAGGTCTTTTTCACTTTGTAATGAACTAACAGCAGTTTGCTGATTAATCTGCAATGTGCTTCGAACAATAGGGTTAATTGCTAGCTGTTTATTCATTATAATTAGTTTTCAGATAACCTCGTTAATAATTCGCTAAATGCTTGATGAATTTTTTGCTCTTCTGGATGTGTACCATTTTCAACTACCCAAGTACCATTAACCATGACATCTTTGACGCAATTATCAATACTAGCAAATACTAAGCTATCAAGTTTAAATTGGTCGTTTTGGGCATAGGCACTTAGTAACAACTCATCAAGAACTAACAAATCTGCTTGCTTACCTACCGCAATTTCACCGCAGTTTGACGCCGTACTTTGAGCGCCACCTTTGGCGGCATTTTTCCATAAAAATTGCCCCACGGAAGGAGTTTTCTTGTCGGCCAAAATCGCTCTTTGCTGCTTAATTAACCGTTGTGCATATTCAAGCCATCTTAGCTCTTCTACTGGGTTAACCGAAATATGGCTATCCGAACCTATTGCAAAAGTTCCTTGCTCAGTAACGAATTCTGTCGTTGGAAAAATACCATCACCTAAGTTTGCTTCTGTTGTTGGACAAATACCTGCAATCGCTCCGGTTCTGATCATCCCTTGACGTTCTGCATCATTAATATGCGTTGCATGAATTAAACACCAATGTTTATCTAAAGGGGCATTATCTAACAGCCATTGCACAGGGCGCTTATCATAATGTGATAAACAATCGTCAACTTCTTGCTGCTGCTCCGCTATATGAATATGAATTGGGGCATTGGCATCTTTTGTTCTCACGTGATTAACGGCAGACAATAGGGACGTTTTGTCTACAGCTCGCAATGAATGTGGTGCAATGCCGACATTAGTATTTTGATAAACTTTGGATAGCTCAAAACAATCATCTATTAGCTGATTAAATTGGTCAACTGAGTTAATAAATCGTCTTTGCCCTTGATTCGGCTCTTGTTCACCAAAGCCGCTAAATCGATAAAGCACAGGCAGTAAAGTTAATCCAATTCCAGATTTATTTGCGGCTTTGAAGATTGCGCTGGCCATCGCAGCAAGTTCTTGATGAGGCTGCCCATCGATATCGTGATGCAAATAGTGAAATTCCGCTACTCGTGTGTACCCTTTTTTCAGCATCTCAATATAAAGCTGGTTAGCAATGAGCTCAGCATCATTAACCGTTAATTGAGAAAGAAATTGATACATAATCTTTCGCCATGTCCAAAAACTATCTTGCCCTTCACTACCTTGCTCGCTAAATCCAGCAAACGCTCGTTGGAAAGCGTGAGAATGACAATTTACCATGCCTGGAATGATAACTTCTTTAACATGATCCGCCTGTGAAGCTTCACCTTTTGCCATCGATGTAATAACGCCGCTTTCAATAGTCAGCAGTTGTTCATGTGCCCATCCGTCGGCAAGCAATATATGCCGCGCAAATAACTTCATCATTTTCACTTAACCTTTTGTCGCTATGTTGTGGCCGTATGCAATCAACGTTTCTACCAAGGCTTTTAATTTTGGTTTAACTTTCTCGGCTAATACTTCATTGTAGGTTAGCTCTTGTTCATCCATGTAAGTAATTTGTGACAATTCAAGCTGTAATGCATGAACATTGTCCGCAGGATTACCAAATGCTCGGGTAATATAACCACCTTTAAATCGACCATTAGTTACTTGGCTATATGGTTGAAAATCAATATTTTCTACTTGTTTTACTAACGCTTCACTACAGCTATAACCATCAGCCGTACCAAAATTGAAATCAGGGAGTCTGCCTTCAAAAAATCGCGGCACATGAGACAAGATAGAATGCGCTTCTAGCAAAATAGCACAGCCAAATTTTTGTTTGATTTCGGATAACCTATTGGCGAGTGCCTGATGATAGGGCTGCCAATAAAGTTCAACGCGACGAGAAACTTCTTCAGAATCTGGTGCTTTATTGGGTAAATACAGCGGCGATAAATCAAAAGCAGTTGTCGGACAAAGCTCAGTGGAGTTCGCGCCCGGGTATAAATTCTCACCGCTTGGGTTTCTATTTAAATCAATGACATAACGGCTATTGTGAGGCATGATAACAGACGCCCCTATGCTTTCTGCAAAATCATACAGCCTATCTTTAAACCAATCCGTATCACGTATTGCTTTAGCTTCTTCAGTCATTGTTTCAGCGATATCAGCGGGAATTTCTTGACCATTGTGAGGCATGCTAATCAATAAAGGACTATTACCTTTTATTAGCGTAAAACATTGAGACATCTCATCACCAAATTGTATATACAAGTTGAGTATTAATTTATCACGAGCCAGCTATTCAAGGCAAATCAGCAAATGGTTTTCTATTGAAAGCCGTCAATATTCTTGAATATACAAACAAAAAAGCCGAGTCATGTAACAACTCGGCTTTCAATATAATATATATGTTAACTTATTTTAGTCTCTGGAAAACTCAGCAACAATGGAGCCTTGCTTATCAAGCAATTGTAATTGGCTCTCGTTAAATTGATAACCAGCAACCGTTGCCATAGCTTTGGCATAACGCCCTTCTAACGCCATCGCATTTTTGCAAAACTTTCGAGTCATCGCAAAGTGACTAAAGTTAAGGCTTTGTTCATCTGCACTATATTGCCCAAAGTAATTATTGCATCCAGAAAAACCATTTGCCTGGCTTTTCTCAGCATTAAAACGGAGAAATATCGGTTTACCACCTTCGCCTTTTTCTGCTGCTTGCCCGTTTAATTGAACAAGTTGCCATTGTGCATGCACAAGTTTATTAACATTACTCACTTCAACCTCAGTCGCTTGTTCTGTTGCTAATTCTTCTATAGTTTGATTGCTATTACATGCAGCCAAGCTAATCGATAATAGTACAGCACTTAAAAAGGGATAATTCATCTGTCACTCTCAATAATTAACACCTTGTTATTGTAGCGAATAACTTCAAATGTTCGACTAAAATATTGGATTTTAGTTAACTAATTGTGCTGCTTTTAATAATAGCTCTGGGTGTAAACGAACTTTGAAGTTAGGGTTCACATAGCTAAATTGCACTAAACCTTTTGAATCAATTACATAAATAGCAGGTACGGGCAATACTAAGCGCTCATCACCATGACCATTTTTTTGCAAAGGGTTAGTTAGGTTCATCTTTGCTAAATAGCGTTCTGTCACTTTTTGAGAGGTAAAAAAAGCTAAGCCAAACGCTTGGGAAATTGTTGAGTTATAATCAGAAATTAATTGATAATCTAATGACATTTTATCAACACTTTTTTGTAAGTTTTCTGGCGCATCTGTAGAAACTCCTACTAACTGAAAACCAGCTGCTTTCAACTTAGGTTCTAGTTGCTTGAGCTGTCCCATTTGCGTGTTACAGAATGGGCACCAGCCACCACGATAAAAAAACAATATGGTTTTTTTATTATTTAATACCTTAGATAAAGGTACTTGTTTATTCTCAATAGTAGTCACTTGCATTTCTGGTGCTTGTTGACCATTAAGAAGAGGGGAAACCAGATCTGCTGATTCAGCAATTTGTTTTGCACTAGCCGATAATGCAAAAGTTAAAAGAATTAGTGTTGAAAGTATTTTTTTCATAATAGTCCAAGTATTAAAACAGTTAGGCATGTGACCTTTAGTTGCGAAAAAAACTTTCAACAACATTCGATTACTGACATTATAATTTTTATCAATACAAATTAAGGTGTTGGAAACATATGGCGGCACACAGGAAACTCCCTCACCTGTTAAGCAATATATTTTGCTTGTTTTCCTTTATTTCCTTCGTTATTTATTTATTCCCGACAAGTAGTTACGCTCAAAATAATAGCGTAGATTCTCAGGAAAATCGTACCCTACGCATCGCTTTACCAACCACTTCAGTAGCCCAACTAGACGATAAAGAAAAATTTGACGATTTAATTAAGTTTTTACAGGCTTATTGGCAAATATGGGCGATAGATTTTCAATATCAAATCGAATTTCAACAATTGGCTACGGCAAATGCTAGGCAAGCACTTGAAAATAATGATATCGACATCGTTGCCATATCAATCATTAGAACTCCTAATAAGAATGTTCTTTTTAGCTTACCTTATGCGAAGTATCGTCAACGACTGTTCCGCCGAATCGATGCAGAGCAATCAGGCAACATTAAGTTAGCGATTCATTCCAGTTCCACCCAAACGCTGAACTATTTAGGCGGTCATATTGAACGTGATTATTATTACGATTTAAGTGACCTACTCAACAATGAACAAGAATATGATGCTATTTATTCCACTCAACCGTGGGCACTAAAAGCTCAACTTGCGCAACAAAATTTGATTGATAAATTTTATGAAAACCCATCAGAAACACCGGAAGTGTTTTTTCATGTCATGACTAGAGCAGATGATCGAGCATTAATGTATGACATTAATGAAGGTTTGCGCGGCGTAAATTCAATACAAGTCAAATTATGGCGTGACAAATATATATTTGATAATGATAGCAATATCGATCTTACGTTAGGGCAATATATTAAAAATATTTCCGAAGAAGAAAAGCAATACCTTATTGATAACAATGAGCAAAGTTATGTAGCACTTAGCTATGGAATTCCACCGTTTGTTATCACAAAAGACTTTAATAATATCGCAGAGCGTGGCCTAGCAATTGATTTACTTAAAAAAGTAACAGAAAGAACAGGAATAATTTTTAGACCTAATTATATTAAAAGTGAATCGGACTATTTTTCGAGCGTTTATAATCAAAATAGCGATCTTGCCCCTTTATCAACTCAAGGTGAACATTTATTAGAAAAGCTCGATTACAGTGTCCCATACCTTAAAGCTCGATATAGTTTAGTCACCCGTCATGGCTCCACAATTTCAAATAACTTTTCTGACCTTAAATTTGAAGCCATAGGCCTGCTTAACGGTTATAACGATAGCCTGATTTTGGAAGAAATGCTGCCAAACGCTGACTTTAAATATTACAACACTCACGAACAAGTCCTGAAAGCGGTAGCGCAAGGCGAAATAAATGCTTTCATTGGCCACACTCTAATGAGCTCTTACTTCATCAAGAAACTACTGCTGGCAAATCTCAACAGTCAACCCATGCCAACTTTCAGGGCTAATAGTAGTTACCGGTTTGCAGTAAAAAAGCACAACTCACAATTATTAAACTTATTAAATCGTTCGATCAGCAACTTAACGGCTTATGAATTTGATGCGCTGTACAATAAATGGAGTCAATCTATACTGCTTGAAAAAGACGTACAAGTGCATGTCAAAGGTGCCTACCGCCAAGCAGGCTACATTCTAATTTCCATGGCTTTAATTGGCCTGATTGTCGCTTGGATATATTTTCGTCAATTACAAATTGTTAAAACAGCCCGAGCTAAAGTGGAACAAGCTTTATCTATCGCTGAAGCTGCCAGAGCTGAAGCAGAAAAGTCAGCTCAAGCGAAAATCACTTTCCTTGCCCGAATGAGCCACGAAATAAGAACACCGATGAATGGTGTATTAGGTATGGCCGAAGAACTGTCTTATACCTCTTTAAATGAAAAACAGAAAGATTTATTAAGCACCTTAGATGGTTCAGCTAGAAATCTACTCGCATTACTTAATGATGTATTAGACTTCTCAAAAATAGACGCTGGTAAGCTTACGCTGGAGACCGTTCCGGTAAATATTAAAGCCCTTTGCCAAAGTGCGATTGCAAACTTTAAACACCATGAAAAAGAAAAACCCATCAAGCTTACACTTAAGCTAGATAGTGCACTCAACGAACATTACCTATGTGATCCGACTCGGCTCATGCAAGTACTAAACAACTTAGTGAGTAATGCTGTAAAGTTTACTAAAAAGGGCTCAGTTAGCTTAAGTGTTGATGTAATCGAACAACATAATCGAAAAGGTGACTCCTACCATACCGTCAAACTCAGTGTACAAGACAGCGGGATCGGAATTGCGAAAAATAAGCAGGCACAGCTATTTACACCATTTATACAAGCAGACAATGCAGTTAGTCGCCAGTTTGGTGGTACAGGTCTTGGTTTAAGTATTAGTCAGGAAATTATTAACGCATTAGGCGGGAAAATTACACTCGAATCAAAAGAAGGCAAAGGCAGTAACTTTCATTTTACTTTAACATTGAAACAAATTGCTCATTTGCCCAGTAAAAATGAACGGCGACAGACAAACCGCAGCGAAATGTCTGCCAATGACCAGCGATTTAAGTCAATTAGAATTCTTGTCGCCGAAGATAATATCGTCAATGTAAAAGTGCTAACCGCTCAATTAGACCGGCTAAATATTCAGCCCGATATTGCTGAGCATGGCGAACAAGCGTTGCAAATGCACCGTAAAAAGCCCTATGACATTATTATCTCTGATTGTCATATGCCAGTAATGGATGGCTTTGAATTAGCTAAAACATTAACCAATGAAAAAAGTGGTCGAGCGCTGTGGTTAATTGCAGTAACTGCTGACGCGTTATCTGGTAGCTCTGATAAGTGTTTGGCGGCAGGCTTTGATGACTATATGGCGAAACCAAGTACGCAAGAAGAAGTTGCCGATAAACTTCACCACGCCTACCGTCAATTTATGAAACGTCGAGCAACACTAGTAACAAGTACTGAAAAAAACGCTAAATACAATGAACCTACCAAGAGCGACAACACGTAACCACTATCGCTCTTGATGCTAAAAGCCAATACTTAGCAGTTTAATATTCGCTAAACTTTAAACTGCCCAACTAGTGAGTTTAAATTGTCATAAGCTGCTTGTAGTTCGTCACAAGCGGCTTGAGTTTGTTGATGGTTTGTAACACCTTGCTGATTTAGATCCATCAATTGCATTATGTCTTCATCAATCGACTGTATTACGCTTACTTGCTGCATTGTCGCATCAGCCACCGCATGATTTTCTCGGTCAACATCCGCTAATTCAGTAATAATTTGCTGCATTTTTTCACCCGCAACATTAGCCAGCTCGACACTAGACTCACTATTTTTTTGGCTCTCGTCCATTACTGAAACAACTGAGGTTGAACCTTGTTGCAGATTTTCAATCATGACTTCAATTTCTTGTGTCGCATCTTGAGTACGTTGAGCAAGTTGCCTTACTTCATCAGCAACAACCGCAAAACCTCGCCCTGCCTCACCTGCACGCGCCGCTTCAATCGCTGCATTAAGTGCCAGCAAGTTGGTTTGAGAACTTACCCCTTTAATAACATCTAAAATATTACCAATATTTTCTGTTTCTTTGCTTAGCTTGCCAATTTCGACACTCGACTCCCCCATCACTTCGCTAAGCCTATTCATCGCTTCAATATTATCAGTTAGCGCTCCTACACCTTCTTGTGATTGACCTTGCATCGTGCTTGTTAAATGTGAGGCATTGTTGGCATTACTCGATATCTCTTGAGCTGAGCTATTTAGCTCAGTAACCGCCGTTGAAACATTAGTACCACGAGATAACTGCTGTTCAGCCATTGTTATGCCGTTGCTGGCGCTATCTCTTACTTGACCAATATGTGAGTTGAGTAGATCAGAGACTTTCAATACTTGAGTCATCGACTGATGAATAGTACCGATAAAACTGTTGAAGTGCTGTGATAGCTCACCTATTTCATCCTGGCTATTCACTGATAAACGCTTGGTTAAATCACCATCGCCTTGTGAAATATCAATAATGGCATCAGAAAGTTGATTAATAGGCTTAAGTAAGTGAGTCAATAGTACGTTGAGTAAAATCATAGTCACTACCACACTAATAAAGCCGAAAATCATGGCTCGAGTACGTGCATCAGCTAAAGGTGCATAGGCTTTTTCTTGGTCAAGCACGACCCCTAAATACCAATTAACAGAAGAAATACCTTTTACGGGAATAAAGGAGATAATTTGATTGCTGCTATCGACATCAACTAGTTCACTACTTAACGCTGCATTAAAGCCTAATAGATCGCTTACGTTTTTATCAATAAATTTAGCATTAGGGTGACTTAATATTTTACCTTGATCGGTGACTAAATAGGCATAACCTAGCCCCAGAAATTCAATATCATTAATAATATTTGCGATTTCATCTAGCAAAATATCGCCTCCAGCAACACCAATAAATTGACCATTTTTTTCAATCGGTGCTACTGCTGAAATTAACAACTTATTAATCGTGACATCCACATAGGGTTCGGTAAATGAAGAGGCCCTGTTTTGCTTAACTTGTGTATACCAAGGCCTTTGTCGTGCATCAAAACCTTCTGGCAATACGATACTAGGGTCATCTAAAATAAACTCCCCCGAACCTTCCACACCAACATAGGCATTTTTAAAGTCACCTGATACATCAGCTTGTATGACGATATCGGCTATGCGTTCTGAATCAGCACCGGCTTCAGTGGAAGAGGCAATCGCTTCAACAATCGCTAATTTACCGTTAAGCCAATTAGCTATATTGCCAGAAACGGAAGATGAAATTTCAGCAATTCCTTGGCTCAAATTTTCATGCACTTCTGATTTAACTGCACTGTAATTTCTAATAGTGAGTATGGTTAATGCCAAAACCAATAATACTGCAGCTACAAGGTTTATCTTGTGAGCAAATTTTAGCTTCGCGAACATAATAATTCTCTTTCCACTTTACCTATAAAGGCGTTATAACACGTTAGCGTGATGATTCCAAAAACCGCATTATTCAAATTTCTTGTAGAAATTAACAAACGCTAATTTTTCACTTATAGAGAAGAAATGTAACTTATAACCTTTCAGGCTAGCTTACATACTAACAATACTGGCAATATAGACTTATTTAACGGTTGGAAAATAAATGCAGTCTTATAATCACTACGTATTAACGTGGCAATGTCCTGATACGTCAGGAGTACTTGCTAAAATCACACATAATTTATATCAACACGGGGCATTTATTACTGAAACCTCACAGTATAGTGATCCCTACACAGATACCTTTTTCTCCCGTATTGCATTTGATGACAGATCACTAACCGTACCTATTGAAGAATTTAAGCAAGGCATCGAGACGTTAGCTAAGCCATTAGATATGCAATATCAATTGCGCTCGAGAGATTTGCTACCGAAAGTTGTTATTGCCGTATCCAAAGATGACCACTGTTTAGTCTCATTATTAACCAAATGGAAAGCTGGTGTTTTACCCATTGATATTGTGGCGATTGTTTCCAACCATAAAGATTGCCAAGCTTTGAGCCAATGGCACGGTATTCCTTTTCATCATTTACCAATTAAGCAATCAACTAAAGCTGAACAAGAAGCTCAAATGCTGACCATTTTCAATGACCACCAAGCTGACTTACTAATTCTTGCCCGATATATGCAAATTCTCTCAGACGACTTATGTGAAGAGTTAAAAGGCAAGGCTATTAATATTCATCATTCATTTTTGCCTAGCTTTAAAGGCGCACGCCCTTATCACCAAGCACACAAACGAGGGGTAAAAATTATCGGTGCAACAGCACACTATGTGACTGCAGATCTAGATGAAGGTCCTATTATCGTCCAAGAAGTAAAACCCATTAATCACACATTCACTATTGAGCAAATGGTACATATGGGTCATGACCTAGAAGCTACTGCACTTTCACACGCGGTAAAAATGCACGCCGAACAACGCATATGCCTTAACGGAGACAAAACGGTGATACTGGCTTAACTCGCAACGGCTAAGCTAACTGCAGCTGTAAAATTATTGTTACGGCTGTAGTCATTCTCATACGTTAAAGCGATCACCAATCTGCTTTACCATTTAGTGCCTACCTATTCTTTGTGATACAAATAGCGTTATCAGTAATCAATAACATTGTTCATTTATCATGATTAACCTTAAACGCATACATCATGTAGCTTATCGCTGCAAAGATGCAAAACAAACTGTCGATTGGTATAAAGAAATGCTCAATATGGAGCTTACCGTCGCGATTGCCGAAAATGAAGTGCCATCAACCAAAGCACCAGACCCTTATATGCATATATTTCTAGATGCTGGGATGGGCAATGTTTTAGCGTTTTTTGAAATTCCAAATTCACCAGACATGGGCAGAGACGAAAATACGCCGACTTGGGTACAGCACATCGCATTAGAAGTTGAAGATATTGATGCGCTAGTCGCAGCCAAAGAATATCTACAAAGCAAAGATGTTGACGTTTTGGGACCTGTAAATCACGGTGTGTTCAAGTCTATTTACTTCTTTGATCCAAATGGTCATCGTCTTGAACTTGCAGCAAATACCGGTACCAAAGAGCAATTTCAGGAATTGAAACGAGTTGCACCTTTGATGATTGAAGAATGGAGTCAAACTAAACGAGCCCCAAGACACGCGGCTTGGCTTCACGAACAAGACTAATTTTTGTTAATTTAGTTAAACAAAAACCAGCCAAGTGCTGGTTTTTTATTACCACTAAAAGTGTTTATGCTTAGTTAAGTTAATATCTTGTATACAATATTACTCTTATGTGAACTTAACGTTGGTTATAAACGAACCATTTCGTACAAAATTCAAACACAACAAGCGTGATACTTTTGCCATAAAATTTGTAAGACATTTGCCATAGATGCGATAGATAATCACCATTCGTCGATAGATTACAATTTTATTACACATTAAATACAGCCACTTAGAGAAATCACATCAAATAATTATAAAAAATATTATAAAACACCCTTGTCGAAGAAAGTGAGCAAGGTAAAGTATTGACCAGCTATTGAGTTAGCCAATAACAGGGACACTAGTTTTACTAGTTTTGACAGGAAGCAAGTTGTCATTCACTTAAGTGAAGACCCTTAAAATTTAACATGGATGGTTGCCTTAATTATCGGGAAGATAAGTTTTACAAGTCCAGGAGGGCTCGTAGGGATAGCCAAAAAAAGTGTTAGGAAGACCAAGAAAAAGAAAATTAAGTACGGAAACGTTAAAAGAATAACAGGATATGTCAGATTAACAGGGACTGTGCTAATTAGGTAGGAAACCTATTAAGAATCGGAACGAAATATTGCTGGCGTGAGCCACAATACACTCTCCCAAAGCGATGCAATTGCATCGCTTTTTTCTTTTCTAAAATCTTTATTCCCGTTCTGCGCTATATCGCGTAAAATAGCGTCATTATTAGCTATCAAATGCCTTGCTCATTATGACGCGTAAAAAAAAGACCAGAAACCCAGGTTCTATTTCTATAAGACCAAACAAAGATTCGAAAGAATCAGACTTTAGCAGTAAAGATAAAAAGCCGAAAAAGAAAAGCGGTAAAATATCAGGTAACCGTCAACAAGAGGCGGTAAAGAAAAGTCGTAGCCAGTCGAGTGCTGCTGTAAATAAAGACCCACGTATCGGTAGTAAAAAACCTATAGTTCTTACTAAAGCCCCCGTTAAAGAAGAAAAAGTAAAGTCTAAAAAGCCAAAATTAGCGCAAGGAATTGCACCGATAAAAGTAATAGAGACGGGCCCATCTATAGCTGAACAAATTGCCGCCATCGAAGCCGATGAAAAACTACAGCTTATTTTAGATAAGCAAGAAGACGGTGATTTATTAACTGAGTCTGAAGTTAGCTACTACAACAAAATGATGGATAAACACGAAGCGCTAGCTGAACAACTTGACGATGAAGATGATACCGAAGACGAACAACAAACAGATCTTAGCGAAGATGATCTTTGGGATAAGCTCGATAGCTCTGATTTATCAAAATTTGAGTAGATAAGATGTCTGAGAATAATCTTTTAATGCTTCTCGCCATTATCGGTGGATTGATCATTTTTGCGCTTGCTGCGTACGCTGGAAAATTATTAAAACAGTTAAAGCAACAGCGACAAGCGCAAACAGCAGCCAATGCTCTACATAAAAAAAAGCACGCTGAACACGATGTAAAAGTACTTGATAGCGCCGTTATTATTGTCAGGGCAATGAAAGAGTCACAGTGTGAATATGCAGAAGGCGCTTGGCGACTTAATGTTCTTCTTGACTCACTTAAGCTTAGCGAAAATCTAACTGAACAATTTCCTGCTATAGTTGAACTATACGAAAGCATAAAGCATCACTCTATTTTAGATGAGCGCAAGCAACTTCCTAAGAAAGAACGAATGATGCAAGATGTCGAGCGAATGAAAGTAGAAGCTAAGCTAACAGAGCAAATTGATGCTGAACTTGAGTTATTACACGAAACCGTACTCAATAGAAAGTCAGAATTAAACAGCGCACTAACTTCTCATTAAATTCATTTACTCACTAACCTAGCGTAGGAGTAACAATGTCAGAGCAGTTGAAACAACAATTCACCAAGCGTATCGTCGAATTACAAAAGCGCATCGATAGTATTCATCATGATTTTGCCAATGGTCGTCATGCAGATTGGTCTGAGCAGGCTGGTGAAAGAGAAAATGATGAAGTACTTAATGCGCTGGAATCTGAAGCTAAAATCGAGATCCAGCAACTATCCAATGCTATTTTACGTATCGATAACGACACTTATGGTTATTGCGGAACGTGCGGAGAAGCCATTAACGAACAACGCTTGGCTGTTCAGCCTTCCGCAACAAAATGTATCAAGTGTGCCGACTGATCATAATTTGCGCCTGATCAACTTTCACTTACCTCTTTAGGGGTACACTTAGCTTCCATGAAATTGGGAGATATTATGCAAGTCGCACAGCTTTTCGATAAAAAATTATTAAATAAATACAACACCAGTGGTCCAAGATATACCTCTTACCCGACAGCACTGGAGTTTAATAACAGCTTTAACGAAGCTGGTTTAGTGAGTGCGATTGAAAGCTCTGACAATCGAGATTTATCGCTATATGTTCATATCCCTTTTTGTCATAGTCTTTGTTACTACTGTGGCTGTAATAAAATCGTCACGCGCCATCGTGATAAAGCAGATATTTATTTGGATTACCTTGCTAAAGAAATTGCTCATCAGGCGCCGTTATTTAAAGAATATCAAGTAAAACAAATTCATTGGGGCGGCGGTACACCAAGCTTTTTAACTAAACCTCAAATTAGCCAACTTGTTAAACTACTAAAAGGTCATTTCCAATTAGCTGAGAATGTGGAAATGAGTATCGAAATTGATCCTAGGGAAATAGAACTCGACTTAGCAGAGCATTTGTACGAGCTTGGCTTTAATCGTATGAGTATTGGGGTCCAAGATATCGATGAAAAAGTGCAAAAAGCAATTAACCGACTACAGTCTACTGAGTTTATTACCGAGTTTACTCATCACGCAAAACGCGTCGGTTTTCAATCAGTCAATATTGACTTAATTTATGGGCTGCCACACCAAACATTAGATACGTTTGCACGCACACTAGCAAGTGTTGAAGACATGGCGGTAGATCGCATCTCATTATTTAGCTATGCACATTTACCAAGCCGTTTTGCTGCTCAACGTAAACTCAAAGATGAATGGTTGCCTGATGCAAATGAAAAATTGGCATTAATGCAGTTGGCTATTGAAACCCTTTGCCAACAAGGATTTGATTTTATTGGCATGGACCATTTCGCGAAACCAGATGATGAACTGGCGATTGCACAAAAAAATGGTACGCTGCACCGTAATTTCCAAGGCTATACCACACAAGGTGATTGTGACTTGCTAGGCTTTGGCGTTTCATCAATTAGTGCCATTGGTAATTGCTACAGTCAAAATGACAAAGAGCTGCAAAGTTACTATAAAGCAGTTGATGAGCAAGGCCATGCGATAGACAAAGGCTTAACCCTTAATACTGATGACGCAATTCGCGGTACAGTGATTAAATCACTCATGTGCAATATGTATTTAGATAAGCGTGTAATTGAGCAACAATTCTCAATTAACTTTGATGAATATTTTGCTGAAGAGTTAACATCACTAACGACATTTATTGATGATAATTTAGTGACTAATCGCGACAATGAGATTGTTGTACATGCAAAGGCTAGACTACTGATCCGTAATATCTGTATGACCTTTGATGCTTATATGAAACAGCACCTTAATCAACAACGTTTTTCTCGCGTTATTTAAGATTGTTAACAAAACAACCAAACTAAAGTGGACGCTACTCTTGGTAGCGTCCTATCACAAACTGTACCCCGTCACTTTTAATGACTAATGCTGTACTATCACTAGTATGCTGCTCAGTCGCTTGCTCAAGCCACTGGTAATAAACATTGCGATGCACCTTTGCTTGTAAATTCCTTCTAACAATCACATAAGGTTCATCATGCTCATTTAACATTACTGGGTGCTCTTTACCCAAGATAAATTCATCCCCTAAATGCGTAGCAACCATCATTCGCTGATGTGATTCATCTTGCCACTGCCATTGGGTGAGAACAAAAGGAGCATCTTCTACGTTAATTTTAATCTTTTCGACTGGTGTTACTAAAAAGTAGTCATCATTTTCTTTTTTTAACACCGATGCAAGCAGCTTAACCAACCGCAATCGCTTAAACGGCGTCCCATTATAGAACCACTCACCATTAGCTTTAATTATTAAATCCATTTCTCCACAATATTCAGGATCCCACATTTCGACTGGCGGTAATTTAGCTTCCTCACCAGTTAATTGACCGTCAAGTTGTGCAAATAAATTTTCTAACGACATATTGAATAATTTTTTAATACCTTTAGCCAAATAATAATAGAGAAAACGATAAATGTCGCTTGTCAAACAATCTCAATTTACGATAGAATCCGCGCACTAACTCTTCAGAGTCAGTTTTCTCTTCAGTGGTGGCTATAGCTCAGTTGGTAGAGCCCCGGATTGTGATTCCGGTTGTCGTGGGTTCAAGTCCCATTAGCCACCCCATTTTTCAAGCACCTTTAATGGTGTTTTTTTATGGTTAAATTTTAACTATTACGACCACGACGAATCACTCGTGATTCCCCTCTCTATTACCGTGCGGTTCAAACCCCTTTAGTCACCTTATTTTTCAAGCACCTTTAATGGTGTTTTTTTATGGTTAAATTTTAACTATTACGATCACGACGAATTAATCATCGACCACAAATTAACTCGGTAAAAAGTCAATCGACCAAATCGTGGTCATGATATAAACCGCTTCTTGTGGAAACTTAATCGACTTGAGAATAACAGTTAACTGACGTTCGAGTTTGGCATTATTTAATTCACTTGATTTAATAACTACCTTGCTAACACTGCCATTAGGTTGAATTTCAATTTCAAACATCACCTTGCCTTTTAAGAACGGATCTTTACGTAACGCTCGGTTGTATAGCGCGTAAAGTCGAGCTTTATTCGACTCTAACGTTCTGCGTAATGAAATTTCTGAACGTTGCCCAGCTTGTGCTGCTAATGCATCTTGCTCTGCCATTGCTCCTTCACTGGCTAGCACCTCTTCTTCTGCTAAACGAATGTGCTGGGTATTTTTAGTGCTTAGTTCATCACTTGTTACTGTTTGCGTGATTTCAGCAGCAGAAGCACCATCACTCTGCTTATTGGCAGCACCAGCAAGTAATTTACGCTTCACTTTCGTTTCTTGCGTATTAGTTTGCTCCAGTTTTGTTTGAGCTGCTGGTTTGACTTCAAAGGCTTCTCGCATAGAAAACAATTCATCTTTCATCGCCGCTAAGCCTGAAGTTTGGGCTTTTTCTCTTGCTGCCTCACGCGTTTGCTGTGGTACAACAGGTGGTTTTTCTGGCGGCTGCTCTTTCACTTCTTCTTTTAGCTCAGGCTCTACTTTTTCAGGCTCGGGCAGCGGCGGTTTCTTTTCCGGCAACGGTAATTGCTTTTCTTTAAGTAGTATTTTCGCTAACTGTGGAGGGATTTGCTCTTTCACTTCCCTCGGTACTTCCGCCTGTTCAAGCAAAGGCACGACGATAGCAAATACCAAATAAACAACGAGCAGCAAAGATAATATTTGCGTAAATCGTTTATCCTGCGGGCTTGGTTTAAACAAATCACCAAGCTCTTGAAAGCGCTCTTGTTCGGTGAAGTGGTTAGATACGGTTGCAACCGTCATATTAACCTCCACTTCCAATGTTTACTGATGACTGCACTTTTTGCTCGACAGCCAGCGATATATTGCGAAACCCCGTGTCAGCACAAGCAGCCATTATTTGCTTTAAAATGGTATAGGGGATAGATGAGTCGCCTATAATGGTCACCGCTCGCCCTTTCTCAAGCTCCATTTCAGTTAGCTCTACGCGCTTACTGGCTTGATAATTTAACTCAGCGGTTAATGCCGCAATAAATTCACCACTCTCTTGGCTAAGGTCTTCACTAGCTAGTTCATTACCAGAAACTGACTTTTGCCACACTGCGCGTTCTTGCACTAGCACCGTATCATCAAGCACTGTGATAACGACGTTTTCAACCGGCAACTCTTCCGCAATAGACACTGGTAAGTTTATCGATTCGATATTTTGCAGCACTCGAACTTCAGATTGATTGACGATTAAGAAAAATACCAAAATGGTAAAAATATCCATTAATGCAACAAGGTTTAACTTACTGCCTGCTTTAAAGCGCTTATGATGACGTTCGCGCCTTTTAGCTCGAGATGATTGCTTCACAACGCACCTCCGTTTACTTCGGCAGCACGATTATTAAGAGCCTCTTCAGGTGCATCGCCTAATGAAATCATAGGAAAAAGCTCTGCATCAACAAGATTGGCCGCGACAACCGCTTTAAAAGAGCGAACGGTATCCATAGCAGTGACTATGGTTTGATAGTCAACGGCAGGCTCAAGCAAAATAACAATATCGTTTTTATCAATTGCTTGCTGTTGAAAGGTCAATTTTAAATCTTGTAGATATACAGACAGAGCAGAAAAGTTGTAGCCTTGTTCTGTTTTTTCAAAGGTTTTAAGTAAAATTCCAGCCGGATAATTCAGCGTTAAACTGTCATTAGTGATCACAAGCTCTAGAACTTTTGGTTCTTCTTGATCTTCAGCTAACTCAGCCTCAGAAAGTACTGGTAATTGTAAATTAAGTATTCGCACTTGCGAAAAGACTAAACTAAGCAGTAATACTGGTACTAGCACGATCATTAAATTCATAAATGATGTGATGTCTAACTCAGCATCTTCCGTGTTTGGGCGACGACGACGTCTCATAATCACTAGCCTCGAAATAAGTACAATTACTGATTAAATGACAATGAGTTAAGTAATTTAATACCTGCCATTTCAATAGAGTCGACTATCGCGGCTGTTTTCGTTTGCAAGCTCGAATGAAACAAAATTAGTGGAATCGCTGTGATTAGGCCAAAAGCTGTGGTGTTCATTGCCACTGAAATACTTGAAGAAAGCAAGTTAGCTTTCTCAGCTGGATCCGCGCTTGCTACCGCGGAGAAAGCAGCAATAAGCCCCATAATAGTACCGAGTAAACCAAGTAATGTAGCGATATTTGCAAGTGTTGCGATAAATGGCGTACGCTTTTCAAGTCTTAGCATATACTCCATGATGGTTTCTTCCATCGCATACTCTACATCTTCACGTCGGCTCGATTTAGAAAGACGCGCAATACCCGACTCCAGTACATCAAATACCGGTGCCGTATTATTTTTTGCATGTTTACTTATGGCTTCAACATCACCAGACTTCAAGGCATTGTGAATCATGCCAAAGGCGTTTTTATTGGTGCGATGTGCAGCGCTTAAATAAATCCAACGCTCAATGGTGATAGCTAAACCAACAACTAACACTAAGGCGATTGGATAAATAAAAGGGCCACCATTTTGTAAAAATGCAATAACTGTCTCTGTAAAACTCATTGTTTCTTCCTTACTACGTTAATTTTTTCGGCTGTCGGTTTGCTGAACACTTTTCTGTGTCTGCTCGGCAGCAAACGCCCTGACTTGTTGTTTAAAAATTTTGGGGTAAATAGGTTGTACTTTTGGCAGCATAAGCTGCATTTCTTTGTCTTTCACGGTAATAGGGTTGTTAATTCCTTGCCAAGGCATGATGTAAAGCACCTTAGGTTGTTCTTGTGAGCCAGTGACTTTACTTTCAATAGTGACAATATTTTTAGCTAGTTTTGGCTGCCTAGTTTCCGCTTTTGTAGCGGTATCTTTTTCCTTGTTCTTTTCGTCATTTACTTTAACTTCGGTCACTGATTGCGTAGGTTCAACCTCTGTGGCAATAGCGAGTTCGATGCAACTTACACTAAATACAATCAATATGAGGTAAGTAAAATAGTTCATCTTAATCCTTACCTTGCGTTGCGATATTGTCAGCTGGTATTTCAATGCCAGCTCGCCTAATTTTCAGTTCGACTCCCGCTAGCCAACGTTTTGCTAATTCGTCATCTGGTGTTAGCGCCAAGTACGCTAAATAATGCTGTCGAGCCTCAAGAAATCGCCCGCGGTATAACTCAAGCAATACAGCATAGTTGATATGCGCTTCTGGATAATTGGGCCAAATATCCAGCGCTTGACGATAGCTTAGCTCGGCTTGAGCAAAGTCTCCCGTTAAGCGTGCAATTCGTGCGTTCACTTGGTGGGCATAAGGATTAATTGGGTTGATACTAATGGCCTTAGATACGTAGCGCTTAGCCTTAATCAAGTCGTCGGTAACTTTGATTTCACTAGTGTTCATAACAATCAGCGCTTTATTTACATAAGCACCTGATAGTGTTGGCTGTGCGGTTAGTACTTGATCGAATAGCAGTTCAGCTGCCTGCCATTTTTTATCTTTCATCAGCATCAGCGCACGATTGTATTTAGCTTTATCTTCAACTGAGACAGTTGCTAGGCGTTGCTCAGCTTGCACAAGGTAGCGATTTACTGAATTTTTCTCAATGTTATTGCCAACCGCTAAAGTTTTGCCATCAGCATCTGGCGCCTCTTTAACGCCAGAATTAACGTCGACCATATCAACAATATCTTGCCCTACAGTACTTAAGCTTTTTTCTGGCGACTCAGGCGCAATAGTACAGCCTTGCAATACAAGAAAAGCGGTAAGAGCAAAGCTTTTAAGATAAGAAGCGCGTTTAATGCATGGCTTCAATAACATCATGAGTTCGCTCCTGTTTGTTGTATAGCGCTGGCGCTAGTTCAGCCAAGGTAGAAAAGCTTTTTTCTATCCAAGGGTCGTAGATATCTTGCCATGCTCTTTGTGCATTACTGGCATGAATTTCAATCGCTTTTTCTTCAAAAGGATACGCAAGCTCTTCCAGCAAAATTTCATATTCTTCCAGCGCTAAATCATCAAGGTCACCCGGCCGCTCTGACTCAATGACATCTTTTGCCAATTGACGGTACATTTCAGCTAAATTGAAAGTGGCTTGTGGCACATATCGCGCCAGTTGAAAATCAAGCACTTGCTGATAATAGTTAATCGCTTGCTTCATTGCCTGTTGCTTACGCTTTAAACTCTTTTGTAAAGGTGCTTTAAGTTTGCGCCATCTAAATGTTTGTTGATGAACAACGCCTAGACCAAAGGCGGCAGTAGACGCTAACTCAATAGCTCGAGCTTGAATAGCTTGTGGTGCCTTTTTACGTTGAAGTTGATGATATTTAAGTATTTTCCTAAACCAGAAATAGCGTTTGTTTGGCTCTTGGCTTTGCCGATAAAATTCGCTCATTTTAAAGCGCACTTCTTGGGCAATATCAAACGGTTCCGGGTAGGCGTGCGCGTAGGTTCTATAGTTAATCAGTGCTTTTGTGCTATTTCCCGCTTTCAAGTAGTAATCTGCTGCTGTATACAGTGCTTCTTGTTTTAATGCTTTCTCAGGCTCACTTGCTACTATAACTAACAATTGCTCCGCTGCTAACTCCCACTGCTCTAACGCTTCATAAGATTGAACTAATTTGGCAGGAATAGACGCACTATACTCATGATTTGGATAGCGCTTTAAAAATGCCTGTAACACTTCAATGGATTGTTGCCATGATTGATTCGCCAACAATAAGTTGGCGGCATCAAATTCAGCTGTGACGCGGTAGCTTGATTCTGGAACAATTTGACCAAGACGCAAGAAATGCTGAACTGCGGCATGCGGCTGTCTTGCTTTAAGCATTTGCCCTTGGAAATAGATACTTGAGGCAAGTAACTTTCGCATTTTTGGCCAAATACTTTCTTGTTTATTTACATAGAAAAGCGCTAATTCATAAGCTTGCTCTGCCTGCGAATAAAACTTACGTTGATAGTAACCATTTGCCGATAATTGCGTCACTATTTGAACTTGTTTAAGTGCTTCTGGCGCTAAGTTTGTTGCATTTACGTTGCTAGCGGTGTGTGACGCTAATACATATTCTTTCATTGTCTGCAACTGACGATAGTCTTGCTTATCAAATGCGTACTGAGCAGCATGGGTTGCTAATACGAGCGAGCGTTTGTCATTTGGGTATTGATCAATAAATTGCAAATCTAAGCGATTACGTTCAACGATAAGTTCTTGATAGAGATTACTTTCCTTGTCTTGTTCAGTTGTGCTTAATAGCGCTCTAACGGTTAGCGTTGTAGCATAAGCTGCTTGTAATTTTAACGACTGGTGCATGCTGGCATCACTTTTAGTGAGGTAAGCAATATCTTGGTAACTATCCAGGGCCTGTCGATAGCGCTTAGCTTCAAAATTGGCTTCGGCAAACAGATACTCATCAGGCAGTAATTCCTTGGTTAGCAATAGCTTTGCCTTTGGTAATTTAGCTAATGCTAAGTAAATAGCGAGACTGTCAGCAGCATCTGCAAAGGCGTTTATTCGCTCAACACCCGCTTGTTGTTCTTGGGCATGCGCATAAAGTCGTCGACTGTGTTCGTCACTAAACTGTATAAGATGGGGTAATACTTCTTCTTGTACTGAAGAGTTAGCCTGTTGCCAGAATACGCTGGTTAATCCATAACGATTAACATAGTTGTTTTTCAGCTGATGCATCGCGGAAAAACGACCTTGGCGGTGATACATATCGAGTAATGATAAAGAAAAACGTGCTGCCCACAACGTCTCTGGCGCTAAATCAATATAAGCTTGATAGGTAAGTTCAGCATCATGCGTAAGCTCTTTTTTAATTAGAAAGTTTGCTAAGTTGTCGAAAAGTACATGTTGATACAGGTAGATAAAAGGCAATGCTTGCTGCGAAGTGACTAACTGAGTTAGCGATTTGGCTTGCTGTTGTTGGCTCAGCGATATACTGAGTACCCGCTGCGTATCAATTAACAAGTTTTGGTATCGGCTATCGAGGTTTTCAAAGGCAAAACTGTCTGGATAAGGGCGTTGTTTTTCCTCTGAGATTATCGACTCTATTACTTGCAAAAAAGCGACGTTGCCCTGTGATAAGCGATTTAATTTAAACAAGGCCCAACCAGACATATAAATACTATTTACTAGGTATTTACTGTTTTCTTTGGCGTCAATGACCTGTTGATAGGCCGACAACGCCGTCGTGTAATCTTGCAAATTAAAGTAAATTTCACCGCGTCTAAAATTTAATTCAGCAAGATACTGAGTTTCAGGAAAACGTGACAATAAAGACTCTATTTCTGCAAGGCTAGCATCAATATTACCTTGCAGATCTAACGCTTTAGCGAGTTGATATTGAATATCTTCGTTTTCTTTGCGCGTAGGGTAATTTTTAAGTAGCTGACGATAATCAATGATTAGCTTTTGTAGTGCTTGCTCGTCGAATACGCCATTACCAGAGGTTTTAATCGTGTTAGCCTGCTCGCTGTCGTCATCAGCAAACAGTTTCTGTTCAAAAACTTGAGTGTTAATTTGTGCTAAGCGATATTCAACGTTGGTTCTTATTTCAGGGTCTGGCTCCAGGGTAAGTAATTGCTGATAGATTTCCGCCAACTTTTCAGCTCTATCAGCCTTAGCCATTTCAAAGGCCTCTAACTGTATTTCCTCACTATTTTGCGCCAAGTCAGACAAAGTTGCTCGCGATTGCTCAGGCTTGTCGCTAGTAAAAGTTGCTAAGCAGCCGGTCATTAGTGTGCAAGTCGCGACATAACAAACCGGACGAAGAATCTTTTTTATCCTGTTAGCCAGCATCATAGTCGCCCTTTATCTTGAGGTGGCGAGATAGGTACAGTTCTAGGAATCATAGGCATTAATTGCGACTCAATGCGCTTATCCACTGTCGACATTTGCTCTAGCACAGCCGCCATTTCATGCCTAGCGGTTAGCAGATGTTGTTGGAGCAATTGACGCTGCCCCATAGCATACTGATAAACCTTCTGTCGGAGAGTATTGCTGGTAACGGCTCTTAAATCACTTAGCTTTGTTAATAATTCGGTAATTTTGTCATTGCTTTGCAGGTGGCGCTGTTCGATAGATACTAAAAGATTTTCGGCACTAGCTAATGTTTCAAAGCGTTGTTGTTGCTGCGTTAATCGACTAAGTTGTTGTGCTATCTCTGCTAGCTGCTTTTTGTGCTGCCATAATCGTATTGGCATCTTTTGCGATAAACGCCACGTTAAAACCCCTTCAACACGACTTAACCTCTCTTGGTAGTCCTCAATATTTCGCTGTCCATCAATGCTAGAAATAAGCTGTTTGCTCTTCTTGATTCTTTTCAGCCAGTCGGCTTCTGTTTGCGAGGAAAACCTTTGTACATCGTAGTCTTGCTCAGCTAACTCTACGACTTGTGAAAGGCGCAGATGTTGGCGCTTTAATTCGGCAATAAGTTCTTGGTGCGACTGCTGTTGTTGGGCTACGACGATCTCAGATTTTCGCTGCTTATTGAGCTTGATGGTATCGGCTAACCAATGGCTTTTTTGCTGCTGTTGACGTAAGTGCACACTGAGTAAATCCAATTCTTTTAAATATTGAAAATCTGTTTTTAGTGAAGGGTCAAGCAAGGCTTTTTGCAGCCATTCATCACTACTGAACACGTTTTGTTTTTTAAACAGTTCCAGTGTGCTGCTTGGCTGATTTTCTTTAACAGCGGTATCGCTAGTCAACTTTGGCATAACAAAGTCGAGCAAATTATCGGTGGCTAGAAAGCGTTGCTGAAAGTCGTTTAAATCGGTTAAACGCTGCAGGTAAAATTGTTCTGCTTGCTCATAACTTGCAAGGCCTTGTGCAAGTGATTTTTGCTCTGCAACTTGGCCGGCGAATAGCACAGCTGATTGCCATGCCAAATTAGAGTAGGGATATTGCTTTTGCATTAATGCTAGTAGTGTTAATGCAATACTATATTGCCCATGTTTTTGTGCGGCATAAGCGAAAGTAAACAATGCCGACTCAGTATAAGGGCTGTACTGTGGAAATTCCTTTAATTCATAATAGGCTGATTCAAAACGCTGTTGTTTAACATAGAGCTGGGCTAATAAAAGCTGGGCATAATCATTAACGGCTTGTTGTTGGGTTTCACTGTCGCTAGTTGGCTCGTCTTCATCGAAATATTGGCTTGAAAAAGGGTTGAATAATAGCTGCCAAAAGTTCTGAGTTGTCGCTTGCCATTCTTGGTTTTTGATGGCGACAAGCATAGCTTCACCGCGTTCAAAATCACTATTTTCTATCGCTAATAATGCTTGGTTTAATGTGATGTAGGCAGTAGACAATGGCATTTGTTCGGCATTATCGGTAACTAGATTTTGTTCAGCGAGAACAGTCGTTGATAGTTCTGGCTGTTCAGGCCAATAAGCAATTTGGCTTAATGTGTAATATTGCTCATAGTAAGCATTAGCCAGTGTTGCTCCATTCGAAAGCGAAGTTACCTTGGCAAGCGTTTGTTGAGCGCCTAACCTATTACCTTGTTGAACCTGCTGCTCTGCTAACTGTAAACGGGCAATTAACATAAGTTCTTGTGGCGAAGTCGCTGAACGCTTGTCTTTTTTTGACTTAGCATCGCTTTGCTTAGCTAAGCTTTTACGTTGTGTTCTTTGTGCTTGTTCTAGGGCTAATAATGACTGGGTTGCTTGTTTATGCATGCCAACAGAGACCAACAACCCTGCTTCAAACAACTGGCTCTTCGGAGTATTCACATTAAGTTCAGCACTAAAACGCTGGCGATTTAAACTAATTTGCCTTAGCGCTTTACCGTAATCACCAGAAAAATAATAAAACAGTGCCTGGCGATAAAATTTGTCAGCGAGCTCAGTGTCATCATGTGTATTTTCGGTGCCGATTGCCCTGCCAGAAAAGGCCAATATTGCCAAAAGCGCAATACCGGTGATCTTAAGCAAGTTATGCAACCTTAACGACATAGTTAACCTACAATACCCACTGTTCAACTTGGACATCAGCACGATACGTTGAAGTATTATCAGTAACTTTTAGTTCAATCATTACTGTTTCATCGTCTTTTTCGAATTGATGAGTAACAGCTCTTTGTGCTGCTCTACCTTCGGCATCTTCGCCGGTAAATATGGCGGTTAGTTGATGTTGTCCTACTTTCAAATTACCTAAATAAACTTGTTGAATACCGCCTTGCTCTAACGCTTTTCGTTGCCGCTCTGTATAGAGAAAACCAGTAACGTTTTTTTCATTTATTTTGAGCTCAACACTGTCGATAGTGAAAAAACGTCCAACATCAACCGAAACAAAAACTGCGACTTGAGTGCTGGCAGGAAAGAGTAAGTCTTCTTCTAAAATAAACAGCTCACGATTAAGTTTTAATACTTGGCTTTTTATATCTTCAAGTGCTGAAGATAAATTACTATTCGATTCGTTATTTGCATTAGCGGGCCCCTCATCATTGGCAAACACAGTCACTGAGACTAGCGCCATGAACATCGCAACGAATGAAATTTGCAGTTTAAACATTTTCATATTTTTACCTTGCCTATCTACACTTAAAAACAACGATTCAAGAAATGCACTAAAAATAAATACTTATAAATGCGCGAATTACATTGGCAGAAAAACCGTATAAGGGCTCTTCCCCTATGCCTGCATCAGCGGTAGCGTCTCTAAAATTGTTGTAGTTAAAATCTATATAATCCCATTGCAATGTCGCTTCTGAACGCGTGTCACCAATAGATAAGGACTCTGGTAACAAATAAGTCACACCAACGCCAAGGGTAATATCATCAAAATCACTTAATTCTTTATCTCTTGCCAGATAATTTTGCGCATCTTGGTAAGGGAACAAATCACTATAAAACTCAGCTTGGCTTTGCTGGTAATAACGCGCTTTGACTTCAAGCTCTATATTGTCGCCAATAGGATGTCGATACCCAATTTCGATATCACTGGCGTCAATCTCCCAGCTATCGCTAAAGTAACGATAATGAAATAAAAGTGCTGCGCGATAAGGCAAGTAATAGCTTGCTGAAAGCTTAGTGGCAAAGGAGTTTCGAGTTTCAGGGTAAACCTCTGCCTGATAGCCAACGCCAGATGGGATAGAGCTGTCGACAAAACGTACCGTACGATACGGATTATTTAAATAACCTTTGTCAGCGACCGCTTCAATACTAAGGTTAGCGACTAACTTACTTGTCAGTATTTGATTAATTCCAGCGCGTACTCGGTACTGCTCACTTTGCTCTTCAAAATTATCATCGCCATTACGTTTTATTTCGTTATCACCATATGAAAAGCCAAGGCTTAAATTGGTTAAATCACCAAAAGTATCTTGTGATACGTTGACACTAAACGACTGTGCCAAATAATCATCCTCGTCACTTTTTCTCAGGTTTAAGGACATCAATGTTTTATCGTTAAGATATTCAACACCAAGCTGCCCTTCGTGACGCTCTTCACGGTATGGGCTTGCAGTACTGACTACGTCAACAGACGCAGAGGAAATGGTATCTAAATAGTAATAAGCGGTCACAGCAACGGACTCACTGGCTTTTTTTCTCAGCAAAACCGCTGGACCGTCAATTGTCATGCCACCACCTTCATAGCTATGGTAAAGCACGTCTGCACGATCGGGTTCCAATACTGCAGCTTGTCCGGTGAAAGTAAGCATTAAGCAGGATAGAGCTCCAATGACTTGCAATAGAAAACGAAATTTAACTTTAATTGCAACCACAGCCGCCACCTCCAGTTCCTTCTGCGCCACGTGCCGATTCACGACCTTCCAACACGTGAGCAATGTGCATATTGGCTATTGGATGACGAGCAAGGCGCATAATCGGATCTGCTAAAAATTGTCTTTCATAAGGCTTTACCCAGGGTTTTGGCGGAAAACTCGCACAACCTGACAAGCTAATCAAGGAAATGATTAAGGCAACTTTTACTATTAATTTAATTACCATATGTTACTCGTTATTCTCGGATGAGCTTTTTAATTGCTTTAGCGTATTTTTTATCAAAGCCATCTCGGTAACCTTGATAAACGTAGCGCACAACACCATCACGATCGACAATGACTGTTGTTGGCATCGCTTCAACTTGATAAGTTTTAGACAGCGCGTTAGTTTCATCGAAAAAGATGGAAAAGCTTAGATCGAGGTCTTTCAGAAAATCTCTACCTGCCTGATTTTCTTGTTCAACATTTATGCCCCATACCTTAACGCCTAAATCTTGGTACTTGTCTTGAAGCGCTTGTAAAACTGGCATTTCTTTTCGGCACGGACCACACCAAGATGCCCAAAAATTGATGAGTATTATATTACCGCGTTGTTCGGTTAAGTTCAGGTTTACCCCTTGCATATTTTTAAGGGTAAAATCCGGTGCAGCTTGGCCAACATTGAGCGCATGAGCATTCATTGACATTACTATGGCTAATACAGCTAACGCACTTTGAAACCACTTTTTATTTAACAACATAGACTTTCCTTAATCGTTTCTTATGGCTACTTGAGCGTTAAAAATAAAATGACAGGCCAGTGACAAAATTCAAATTATGCGTCGTTTTCGACTCACCAGTTACTTGCGTATCCAATACGTAATCACTCATGGCGATGTCCCAGGCAACCCAGTCATTAATAAATACTCGGTAATTCGCAGTGATATTTACGGTAAACTCGTCGTCACCGGCAAATTCGGTACTACCACCACCCACTTCAATGGAAAAAACACTATTAAGTACTAAGTCTTTAGTGAGGAATATTTCACCGGGTAAAAAGTTATAACCAATATTTAATCCGTAATAGGTAAAGTCGCGTTGGTCGTCCGTTAGCAAAGGGGCTGCGCTAACTAGTTTTTCAAAACTGGTTTCACCTGCTTCTGCTTGACCATAACGTGCTTTAACATAAAAATGCTCATTAATGTGGTATCCAATATGGCCACTTAGCCAAGCGTTACTTTCAAAATCTTCTATTGAGATAACTCCAGCTTGAATGCCTATTTCAAAATCTTCAGTATCAAGCAGATCATCCAGAATTTCCCGACGTTCAACATCAGCTTTCGCCTCAACCACAGGCGCTTGTGATTGTTCATTAGCCGTGACTGTTTGAGAATATGCACTAAATACTAGTGTACTCATTGCCAGTACTGGCACTAAAAAAATACGCTGAAACCTATTTTCCATGTTTGAATCTCTTCATTGTCATCTCGGTCGGTTAATGCCAACGAGAATTTATATTCGGCCCGAATTAAAAAATTACGAGCAAGATGATATTTAACGCCGGCTGCTGCGCTCATTAGTGTGCTATCACGCTTTTCTGAGTCTGCCAAAACGCTATGTGGTTTAGTATCAATTATGCCAGCACCCACACCTATATAAGGCGTAACAATTAAGTCAGGGAGAGGCTGGCTAATTAACATGACCTCAAATAAATTGCTGTCTGAAATATTGCCAAGTGCTTTACCTGCAGAAATTTCGGCGCTAAACACTGGTGTGAAATGATAACCAAGGTAAATGTTATAGAAGTTTGCCCCTTCTAAATCACCGTACATTACACCACTTTCAATATCGCGATTTTGGAAGTCTTGCCATGATATTTCTGTCTGAGCTATTGCCTCACCTTGTTGACTTAAGCCAAAAAGATCATCTTCATGCAGCCAGCCTTCATTGTCCCTTTTGTCCTTAACTTTTAGCCAAGAGGTACGATTTACCAGTACAGTCACCTGTTCATTTTGTTCGATAACATGAACTACAGGATAACCAGCACTCGGGCCAGAATGTAATTCAACAAATGGCACTTCAATTCGAAGATTAACCAGACCTTGTTTTGATTCAACTATGTTTTTCTCAGCAGTTTGCTGCGCATATAATGAAGAACTAAACAGCGAACATGTTAAGGCGCAAACCAAGGCAGCAGGCATTAAACTCATTTTTGTTACTAAAATTTTAAACATATGTCCCTGTTTTATCATTTACTGGTTCAGTCTTGCGGGTAAAATGGATTGTTATAATACTGGCCGCCAATATCCAACCATTCATTAATCAACTTCAATTCATCTAAGCTCAACATATTCTGATGCGTTGTATTGTTTATCACCTCGAAAAAACGATCGCTTGCTCTAGCGCCAGCTGTCGATAATATTGCGGGCACACCTACCGTTGTCAGTACTGGAATTAGGTTCCCTTGTGCATCTAATATAAGCTCGCCGTCACTATCAACTTCAAACACGACATCACCATTTTCATCGAGCACTTCAACTAATCGGTCAACTAAAATACCATCAACTTCTTCAAGCTCTACATCGTTAAACATCAACTCTCGATAGCTGGTAAAGTGCGCGGCTTGATCACTCGATGGTGTGGAAGTTAACTCAAGCTGTCCGGCTGGTACTTGGGTCACGCCATCGGCATCAACAATGTTATGACAACCGGTACAGGTATTATCAGCGATTAATTCTTGTGTTGTCTCGTCTATAACAGGTCGAGCTGCTTCCCAAAGTGGCTGAATATGATCTGGGTAATTTATTTTTAAACGACAATAAGTTGTCCAGCTATTAAAGCATTCACTACCTTCGGGTGCCGGTGTTACCATATTATCGTAGCTATACTCTAGTGCTGGGTTTACCACAGAAATGGCTGGATTAGTCCATTTGTCTTGATAGCGAATATCGGCAGACAAGCCCATTAAACCATTCACCATTTCATCTGCTTGTGCCATGGTTTGCCCTTGCACAGGAATAATGTCTTCACTGGCATTTGGGAATGCTTCACCACCCAAGGCGCCTTCATTAATGCTTTGTGCTTGTGCGTCAATACGCCCATGGGGAAGTTGGCTATTAGCCGTGTGACAACCATTACACTCTAGTGTTTCACCAGGCCTTAACGTAAGCCACTGACGATGACGACCTGTAATACGCTGTCCATTAGCATCAAGTACACTAAGTGCCAATGGGATATTAGCTGGTACTTTTACTTTAACAGAGCCGTCGGGTTGAATCGGGGCATAACCGATAATTTCACGCATCAGCTGATTGCTACTGCGGCCGAAATCAGTATTGTTAATGTCTCTTACATCATCAGGTGGCATTGGCACACCACGTACAATACGTAAAAATCTTGCCGGCAAATTGGCAGCTGGGGTTAATGAGGGATCACTGAGTCGTGCAACACCTTGTGGGTTATTTGTACTAGCGGTAACGTCTTGACCGTCAAAATCATAAACGCTACGAATATGAATAGCGGCAGCTAGTTCTTCATGAAGTTGAGCGTCCAATTCATTGCCAATAGTTTTATCTGCAATAAAATTTTTCGGCTGTTCTGTTGGCTGCATCACAAACGCTTCAGTGATCATATTTCCTTCAGAGCTCGCAGCAACAAGCTGCTGGGTATTATCACCATTGTTAAGCAGCCATAATTCGTACAAAGGGTCGGCAAGCTCAAACTCTCCTTCGATAAGCTCTTGCTCAGTAAATTGTCCACAACCTCTGATTTGCTCTTCTACGATAACGCGACAAACATCCCAGCTCATCAGGTAGCGGTTGCTACTATCTGGTAACGGAGTTAAGTGATTTAATCGGCCTGTAACCGAAAGTTCTGACGAAAAGTTAAAATCAAAACTATCGTTTAACGAGAGATCTTGTATCGCATTGCCTGCTGCACCTGAGCCGACCGCTGCTTGTGTATTGTCAGTAAAGTCATTGATATTTAACGTGACCGGTCGTTTTTGATATAAGGTTTCATTCTGAGAACTAAGTAACATCAACAGTTCACCACTTGGTAGCTGTTGTGGCTTGATATATTCAATTCGGGCACTCTGTTCATCAAAAAGGATTTGATGAGAATGCCAACCAAACACCAGTTGATTATCGGTACCATCAGGATTCATTCTGTACAGGTTTATTCCATGGTTACCGCCCATCGCATCCCAACGGCTATACAGTACACGGCCGTCTTGTAACACTAGCGGGTAAAAGTCATGACTTAAATTAAAGGTTAATTGCTCAATGCCAGTGCCGTCAGGGTTCATGACATGTAGATTAAAGGTCTCGTTATTTCTGCTTTCATCTAACGCGGTATATTGTGGTTTACCTTCATCTAACAATATTGCTCGCGATAAACGTTGGCGTGTCGATGCGAAAATTATGCGGCCATCAGGTAAAAATGATGGCATTAAATCATCACCTTGCTCGGCTATTTGATCACTGACAATGAGCCTTTCTAAAATTTTTGTTGCATGCTGATACCGCCAAATATTCCAGTGTGGTTGCTCATCTTCGTCAGCCCCTTCAATTTCAGGTGCTCGAATAGACAGCAACAATTCTTGACCATCATCTGAGACGCTAATATCACGAATATCTATACCTTGTTCATCGCCAAAGAGCGACTGAGTTAAATTTGTGACAGGTGAATCGGCAAAGGCGTTATTTTTTATAAATAAATGGGCGCCTGCATTAAATTGGGTGGGGTTATAGGGATTAAAGCGAGCAACTTCACTGTTTTCTTGGTCATCTTCATCTCGTTGGGTAATGATACTACGCTCAATGAAAACAACAGGGTATTCAACTAATATAGGGTCTGGTTGTTCATCTCTAATGGCGGTTTCAGTATCACAACCAAATAGCAAAAACAGGGCTAAAATAAGTATTACTTTGGAGCCAAACTGCGGCATTTTTACCCTTCCCTATGTATCATCCTGAACGAAAATATTCACTTGCAAAAGTGTAATATTTCTTGACATTATTGCCGTCTAGTCGCAGTGTTTCAACTGTTTTTATTGAATAACTTTTAACCACTCTGGGTTATTAAGCGAATTCAAATAACGCTGTCGGCGTTATAGCATGCTGATTTATTTATCATTATTAGAAATTAAGCCATATTAATTTTTATCCTGATTTATAGCTGAAATAATTGTAAGGAGACAGTATGAACATGAAGTTCCGAACAGATATACGACTAATTTCGTATAAATTTTCACATTTGCTTTCTAAATTACTTTCAAATGAACCAAAAATTTTTGTGAATCATTTTGTTAAGCTGTCCCTTTTATTTTTTTCTGCCTTTTTCTTTACCTCTGCCAATGCCGGCACAATTGAACAAGCGAAGCAATTGCACGATAGAATTGCAGGAGTACCAGCTTCACAGTCAGCGTTATTGGAAATTGCCACGTTACTCGATAATAACCAACCAATAGAAGCCGCCTACAAAGCGATGGAAAACCCCGCGTTTTATTCCACTACCTTGAAGCTTTTCGCAACACCATGGACCAATATTGAACAAGATATTTTCGCACCATTAAATGATTACAGCGCAACAGTAATTGGGGTGGTTAGAGACGATGTAGATTTTAGAGAAATACTGCAATCAGATATGATTTACGTGGGAAAAGCCAGTCTTGGCTTGCCTGCATACAACAACAATAACAACAACCATTACCAAGCACTAGAAGATCAATTCATTGATTTATCTGATGGATTAGAACGTACCACACAATCTAGTTTGAACGGCTTACCACCACAAGCAACTGCCGGAGTACTTACCAGTCGCGCAGCTGCCAAAGCATTCTTTTATCTAGGCACCAATCGAGCAATGCTGCGTTTCACATTAATGAATCATTTGTGTACTGACCTAGAGCCACTAAAAGATAATTCATTACCACCTGATCGCATTAGACAAGATGTTAGCCGAAGTCCTGGTGGCGATAGTCGGTTGTTTATTAATAATTGCTTGGCGTGTCACAGCGGCATGGACCCATTAGCACAAGCCTTCGCTTATTATGAATATCAGTTTGATGGCAATGCCGACCCTACAGGTGAGTTAGGTGCTATTACTTATAACCAAGCCGGCGTAATTGATGCTACAACCGGTACTAGAGTGCAGCGTAAATACCATATCAATTCGACAACGTTTCCCTATGGCTTTGTTACACCAGATGATCAATGGCAAAACTATTGGCGTGAAGGGAGTAACCAAAAACTGGGTTGGGACCCTAGCTTAAGCGGTAAAGGAAGTGGGGCCAAATCATTAGGACAAGAGTTGGCCAATAGCCAAGCATTTGCTCAGTGCCAAGTAAAAAAAGTATTTAATACCGTATGTTTACGAGATGCTGAAAGCGAAGCCGACTTGGCACAAATCAATGCGACTACTGACTCTTTCAAACAAAATGGTTATCAATTAAAGCGCATATTCGCTGAAGTTGGTAATTACTGTATGGGAGAATAATAATGAACTTCTATACGCTTAAAACTGACATGATAAAAGCGCTCTCCATTGTATCATTCTCGTTACTAGTCACGGCCTGTGGAGGCGGTGATGTTGAATCAAACCCTCCCAAGCAGCAAGATCCGCAGTCAGATGAATATACCGGTCCTGCGCCAGCTACAGAAGATATTCAAAAGTATAAAACAGCGCTGTGGGACAATATTTCTACTACAGATAAATGTGGTGCCTGTCATACAGTCGGCAATCAAGCGCCTTATTTTGCGAATCGAGAAGACGTTAACGACGCTTATTCCGCGACCAACCCGCTAGTCGATTTAACCAACCCCGGAAATTCACGGCTCGTTGAAAAAGTCGAAGGCGGGCACAATTGTTGGTTAGCCAGTGATAGCGCCTGTGGTGAGACCATGGAACAGTGGATCAAGCTTTGGTCTGATGACCGAGTTAGCCAAGCCAATACCATCGAGCTTACTGCTCCTGTTATTAGAGAGCCGGGCTCGAGCAAAAACTTCCCTGATGACCCATCTTTATTTAACTCGCATGTTTATCCGCTTGTCAGTCAGTACTGTGTAGATTGTCACAATGAGTCCTCTGATTTTGCCCAATCACCATTTTTTGCAAGTAATGACATAGACCAAGCGTATCAAGCCGCCAAGCAAGTCATCAATCTGGATGATCCCGCGCAGTCTCGATTAGTGGTTCGTTTAGGCAGCGAATTTCATAATTGTTGGAGTAATTGCCAAAGCGATAGCATGGAAATGCTCAATGCTATTACCGCATTTAGCGACGAGATAGCAGTAGATGCAATTTCCCCTGAAATGGTGATATCAAAGTCATTGCGCTTAACAGACGGTATTACGGCCTCTAGTGGTGGGCGATTCGAGTCAGACATAATCGCTTTGTACCAATTTAAAACCGGTGAAGGCAATATTGCCTATGACACCTCGGGCATTTCACCAGCAGCCAATTTAACTTTAACGGGTGATGTTGAATGGTTAGGCAGTTGGGGGCTTTCTTTTACTAATGGTAAAGCACAAGCCAGTACTGCAAGTAGTAAAAAGTTACTTGACTTAATCACCTCTACCGGAGAATTTTCCGTAGAAGCTTGGGTAACACCCAACAATGTTGTGCAAGAAGGGCCTGCACGCATAGTAACTTACTCTGCTGGCGATAATGATAGAAACTTTATGTTGGGGCAAACTCAATATAACTATGATTTTTCATTGCGTACACAAGACTCCAATACTAACGGCGATCCCGCACTTAGCACGCCAGATGCCGATGAAGTATTACAAGCAACACTGCAGCACGTTGTTATCACCTATAACGCCACTCAAGGCAGACGTATATACGTTAATGGCAATTTGATTGAAGTGACTGATCAAGACATTGCGCCACTAACCGCATGGGATGATAGCTACGCATTAATATTGGGTAGAGAAGCGTCCAATCAGCATGTCTGGCAAGGGGATATGCGTTTGCTTGCTGTTTACAACAGAGTGTTAACCTCAGAACAAATTCAGCAAAATTATGATGTGGGTGTAGGCGAGAAATTCTTCCTACTATTTTCGGTAAGTGAATTGATCGAATTGCCCAATAGTTATGTGATGTTTGAAGTGAGTCAATTCGACAATTACAGCTATTTATTTAGTGGTGCATCTTTAGTTAATATTGATGGTTCAAGCCTATCCAGTAGTTTGCCATTAAAAGGCATTCGCATTGGGCTAAATGGTAAAGAAAGTATTCATGGTCAAGCTTATGCTAACTTAGACCTAACAATAAATGGTGGGCAAAGTTTAGCGACACCAATGAGCTTGTCGTCGCTAGGCACCATTATTGGCCTAGAAAAAGGTGCCAGCCAAGATGAGTTTTTCCTCGCCTTCGAGCAAATAGGCGAGCACACCAATGTCTCTGTTCCCGGAGAATTTATTAGCCCTGATGAAGTGCCATCTTCGAGCGAAACCGCACAAATTGGCCTAAGAAATTTCGCCGAAATTAATCACACGATGAGTAGCTTAACCGGCGTTAATCAAGCCAATAGCAAAGTGTTTGATACCTACCAATTAGTGAAACGACAGTTGCCTAGCATTGAAAATATTGAAACCTTTATTTCAGCGCAACAAATGGGGGTAACGCAATTGGCGATCGCCTATTGTGATAGCGCAATCGAAGATACCAACATACGTAATAGTTGGTTCCCAGATGTAGACTTTAACCAACCACCTGCAAACGCCTTAAGCGCCGCAGAACGTGGCAATTTATTAAATCCATTGATTAATCGCATGATACCACTGAATTTAGCTAATCAGCCGGATACCTCTGACGTTTACAATGAATTGGATAGTTTAGTTACTCGACTATCTGTGTGTGATGGCGCTTGCTCTGCAGAACGTACACGAACCATTGCCAAAGCAAGTTGTGCAGCGGTACTAGCGAGCGCTGTGGTGGTGGTTCAATGATCAGCGCATTGATTCAATTAAAGGTTCAAACAGTGATGGAATCTTTTGGTTTAGAAAAGAAAGGAAGCAGTATGTGTAATTTGACCTTTTTTCCTTCGCATTTTTTAACGTTAAATAAACAACAGGGGCAAGACAATGAGTAAACCAAAGCACCTTCACCCTGACGCTCCCTTATTATTTGCCGATCATAAACGGCCGATGACTCGCCGAGATTTTATTTCGACAGGATTACGCACTGGTGGACACGCCATCGCAGGGCTATCGTTATTTAGTTTGTTTGCCAACCCAAACAAAGCAAATGCTGCGCTGTCACCAGATTTAGATGCACTGCGCGACTCTTGCGGCATTAATGTGCAAGGCGCTGGCAAAATACCTTTTATCAGTTTTGATTTAGCTGGTGGCGCCAATATCGCAGGCTCAAATGTGTTAGTTGGCGGTGCCGGAGGGCAGCTAGATTTCCTTTCTACTGCGGGCTATAACAAATTAGGTTTACCAGGTGATATGGCACCGTCCATTGCCAACCCTACGACAGGTTTATCCGATTTTATTAACACCGAACTTGGTTTAGCGTTTCATTCAGACTCCTCGTTTTTACGCGGTATTTTAGAAAAAACCAGTGCTGAAACTCGTGCACTAATCAACGGGGCTGTTATTCCAGCCCGCTCAGATAATGACACCGGTAATAACCCTCATAATCCGATGTATGCCATTGCTGCAGCAGGCGCAAATGGTTCATTGATGCCATTAATTGGCTCGCGTAGCACCGACTCCGGCGGCAACTCAATGGCACCTGCAAACTTTATCGATTTGAGTATGCGACCAACCAAAATTGATCGTCCTTCTGATGTTACTGGACTGGTCGATATTGGCGATTTATTCAGTTTGCTTTCGCAATCAGACTCAGTTGCCGTTATGGAAAGTATTCAGCGAATTAGCGCACAAAAAATGAATTCGGTTAACAGCCAAGTGACCCGTGACGACGTTATTAAAGACTTAGTCAATTGTGGCTATGTAAAAAGTGCTGACTTAGCCGATCGTTTTGGCGACCCCTCTACGTTAAACCCAGTACTCGACCCTGATATCGTCGGTCCTGGCGGTATATTTTCCCTCGCTGAATTTGACAGTGAATCGGAGTTTCAAAAAACCGCTTCTATTATGAAGCTCGTGGTTAACGGCTATTCTGGAGCCGGCACAGTGACGATGGGCGGCTTTGATTATCATACCGGTGAACGTGCCACTGGCGAATTACGTGACTTAAGAGCCGGCCGCTGTATGGGCGCTTGTTTAGAATATGCTGCCAGACGCAATATGCCTCTAATGATGTACGTATTTAGCGATGGCTCTGTTGCCAGTAATGGCCGGATTGACGATTCGTTAGAAGGCAGAGGAAAAGGCGAATGGACCGGCGATAATTCATCGACAGGAGCATCGTTTTTCTTAGTATTCAATCCTACTGGACGCCCGCAATTGATGGGCGCTGACGCCGAGCAAATGGCGAGGCATCAGCAGCTAGGCTTTATGCGCTCAGATGCCTCGGTCGATACGGCATCTGCGCCATCGGCTAATAATGTAAACTTGTTGGTTGATACGGTATTGCTTAACTACATGGCGCTGCATGGTGAACAAGGGCAGTTTAATGCCGTTGCCCCTAGGCAAGGGCTAGGTAGTGCTACTATGTTAGATGCACTCACCGCCTTTCAACCGATTGTTTAAGTGTCGCTACTTACGCGGTGTGAACTCTTCTAACGCTGACATTGCCGCTTCTGCTTTAGTCGCTTGAACAAAGATATGATCGTGATAGTAAGCTGCAACTACATTAGCACTTATGCCCTTGGACGCTAATTTGCTTGCCACTGCTGCAGTCAGCCCAACAGCTTCTAAGCTAGAGTGAACAGTGAGTGTTATTTGGCTATAAGTGCCCTCAAAAGACAGACCGTTTTTTTCAGCTACAGACTTTTCTAAAATCAGAGTTAAATCCTCAGGTTCGATAAACGTAGCAACGGGATTTAACTCTACATAGTCGATGAGTGCACCTGACACAGTGCAAAATACAAACTCTGACTCTACTAATTTTGGACTCATCGAACGCAGTAGTTTGTCTAAATCAGTGATTCCTGACATTTTGATTTCCTCTTATATTACTATCGCCCCAATAAGGGATTGATAATGTTTGGCTAAACTACCTAGCTAAGCGGAACATAGCCAAGCTGCTAGCAGTCCCGTGCTTAACTGGCTTATTAGGTGAAGCGATTCTTCGGTGGCTCGCCTTTAATAAAATGAACAAGAATAATTAAAAATATGCTTGTTCCAAAAACAATCCAGTGCCAAATCTCATTTAACGGTTCAACATAGATAAGACTGACGAAATTAACTATCCCAAATAGCAGCCAAGCTACCCAGCCTTGCCAAACGAGTGGAAGACCCCAAGACCAACTTCCCTTGTTGAGAGATTTAAACCAATACACTTTCTCTTCCATGAACGTTTCCTATTAAAATTAAACTGAACTCTTCTTCTCAGCTCATGTTCAACTATCGCCCCAATAAGCGGTTGATAATATGACGCTATTAAAACTTTTTCGTTATTATTGTAAGCAAATTACTCATGTGGCTATAAACCTTCGCTTGAAGTAAAGGACATGTGAAACTATCAACCAGTCATAGCTAACACTTACCAATTCCCAGCCTTCACGACCTGCGTTTTCACAGGTTCTCTGTATTTCAATATGTTTGCTTGAACGGAGCCGGAATAACCCTCCAATTACTTTATATTCGAAATTTAATGATCAATGTTATGGCGAGCAAGCTAACGCCTTGTTATGTAGATTCTTTAAACCAAAATTCTACTTCATCGGTTTCTACTTCAAAACGTGCCGAATGCGCTACGTGTGCTGGAACATGATACCATTCACCAGTTGAAATTCTGTTTTCAACTCCATTCATCGTAAGTATCAATTCTCCGCGGGTTATTACACCATGATTGTCTGTATCATGACTATGCAATGGTATGGACGTTCCTGCTGGATAAGATGCAAACAATACGTCACTATCTTTGGCTTCAAGTTTATATGCATCGAATCGTCCATCATACAAAGGTAGACTTTTAATTCTATTTGGATACTTCCCTGACATTACAAATGACTCCTTGAAATACAAACGCCCCACTAAGAGGCTTTTAATTGTTGGTTAAAATGTGAAGCGAAGTGGAACCGAGCAAACTGTTAGCAGTCCCGTGCTTAATGCGCTTGTTATGTGCTTTCTTTCTTGCTAAATAATTTAGAAAGAATAAATAACCCTGCAAATGGTGTAAGGAACATACCCAATAAGAACCACATCAAAATATCCCTACTTGTTTCTTTCGCCCAATATGCGCAAAAAACACCAAAGCAAAACCCTGTTAATCCTAACGTAGCAAACTCATTTTCCATTAAAAATTCATCCTTGTTATTTATCGTGTTCAAATTTATAAGTGCAATCAATGAAATGCACATAACGCCTTGTTAAGGGGCTGATAATGTTTGGCTAAAATGTGTAACGAAGCGGAACCGAGCAAACTGTTAGCAGTCCCGTGCTTAATGCGCTTGTTAGGTGTTTTTATTGCACAGGCTCGAAGGCTTGTAAAGACGGTGACTCATCTTTAGCTCCCATCTGAAATAAGTATAAATTTTTATCGCCAACAAAATGGACTTGATGGGAGTTTAAAAGGTTTATAATTTTATTACGCCATATAGGTATGCTTTTTTTATAAAACTCATTACTGACTTTTGAACCAAAAGGGTTACTCGCGTGGAGGATAGCCCCACATTTTTTATAAACTTTAATAAACTCCTTAGGGTTTAAATATATGTCATCGTGTTTTAAATTGAATTGCGACTTTACGCCTGGAACAGCACTTTTATCTTGAGAAATCGGTATTGGAAAATATTTTGGATTTACTTTAGCCATATCTTTAAGCAGGTATTCTGCATTCCAAAATTCTTGAAATTTTTTATATTCTTGGGAATAAAGCTCTACATTTGAAACTAAAGAACCAAACGCAATTTGCTCCAAAATTTTTCTAAGCTGTAAGCATGCTGATTCTAAAACAGTAAGCTCTAGGTTCGTTCCTGAAGCATCGGCGAACAACTGGTCAATAACGGATGTTCTATATTTAATATCCTTAAGGATATTCAGGTAAAGTTCATAACCCTTTTTCATTCGTGCTCCATGCGCTGAATTACGATAAACACCTAACGCCCTAATAAGGGGCTGATAATAGCTTGCTAAAATGTGTAGCGTAGCGGAACCGAGCAAGCTGTTAGCAGTCCCACCACTTAATTGGCTTGTTAGCTGTTTTTTACCCACATATTTGTCATACGATCACCAGCTAGCCATTGCTCATATGTGAGCATATTATCCCATGACTCTTCGTTAGACATTCGCTCTATGTTCTTATCTTGTAAATTCTGGAATTCGGCGAACTTTTTCGCTTTGACAGTAAAACCTTGTCTGAATTTTGGAGGCTTTGAATCGAAGTCATTTGAAGCGTCGGGAACAAATAATATTTTTGTTTCACCATCAGTATTGAATGTTAAATCAATTAACTCACTATCGTTTTTTAATACAACATGCCTTTCCGCTTCAATGTACTTATTCTTAATATACCAAATTTTAAAGCCAAATAGCTTTTCACCACCATGTTCTTCAATGTACTTTTCTACATTCATTTCACATGTGCACTGTCTAGACCATAATTCAGGTTTTACATCAAGAAATACAGGACTTTGTGTACTTAGTTTTCTGCAAAATGAAGCTACTTTCTGATCAATTTTCGGTGGTGTGGTTAATGTTTTTCCATCAAAATGCACTTAATTCTCCCTGAAACAGATAACGCCCTAATAATGGGCAAAAAATTGTTGGCTAAAATGTTGAGGAACGAAAACAGCAAACTGCTTTTTGTCCTTATTAATTAGCTTGTTATGTGTAAATTACACTTTAGCTGATTTGATTTCTTTAACGGTACTTATAGACATTTTACCCCACAAGAAAATGCCTAAAAGGCCTAAACCTAATAAAGAGTAATATTTAATATCACTTAAATCTGCGCTAGTTTTAAAAATAACAAAGGTATACCCAATTAAGAATATTGCGAATAGTGGAATAGTTACTATTGCAGCTATAATTTTGAATTTTAGTGATTTGCGATCCATCGTGGATATTCTCCTTTACACATAACAGTATATTATGTAGACGTCTCAGTAATATCCATCTACGATTCTTTCTTTAAATTAACAGAAAAACCCAATAATTCAATTCGTTAAGTTCATAAAAACTACTTTCATTAGCGAATGCAGGGGGATTATTGAGACTTCATCGTAATATCCAGTCACTAAAACTCTAATTTATTTTCTATTATCAATAAATTACAGAGGAAGTTTTATCTCCGCTGGGGATTTACTGAGAATTATCAGTAATATCCTAGGAACAAACTAGATGTCTAAATTGTCGGGGAAATTACTGCAGGCCGTTAGATGCATGCAAGGTCTGCTTATTGTCGATAATAATCGCCTCATATTCTGGCAAGCGATTTATGAGTGCCAAGCCTTGTTGTAAACCTTTAACAAAAACTGCCGTTGAAAGCGCATCAACATACGTTGAGTCTTGGCCGATAATGGAAACACTGACCACCTTACGCGCGGAGTCACCAGTTTTTGGGTTAATAATATGATGGTAACGTACGCCATCTTCCATAAAATAGCGTTCATAGTCGCCTGACGTTGAAATGGCTTCGTCAGTAAGGGGCAGGTGAACTGCGGCTTTATCTTCTGCTCTTGGGTGCTTGATTCCTACATACCAAGGTCGACCGCGACGATCACCTAACAAGCCAGTGTCGCCGCCAGCACTAACTAAGGCATGCTTAATTCCCTGCTTGCTAAGTAATTCAATGCATTGCTTAACCGCATAGCCTTTGGCAATACCGCCTAAATCTATTTTGATTTGCGGATGAAGAAAATAAACACTGGAGTCTGCTGTATTTAGCTTAATGCCTTGATAGTTAATGGCGTCAAGCGCATCGTTAATTGCTGTCTGGTTTGGCTTTTGTTTTTTACGATAATCGTATTGATAACCAATAGATGCATAAGTAATGTCAAAAGCACCTTCCGTTAGCTGGGCGATGTTATGCGACACTTGCAAAAGCGCCATTAATTCACGGGTTATTTTGACCGGTTGAGTGCTCGCTAAACGATTCACCTTACTTAACTCACTGTCTGGCTTGTAAGGACTCATCGCCCGATCGATTCGATTCATTTCCACTTCTATAATCTTTACTAACCGCTCAGCAGAGTTTTCTGGACTAGTTGCCTCGTCAAACCAAAACTCAACATGGGCTTGGGTGCCCATGACTTGAAAGCTGTGCTTAATCCACTGTGCAGATACAGAGTTACTCGCAAGCAACATGAAGGCAAATAAACAAGAGAGTGGCGTGTTAAATAGAGAAGAGTGCATCGTTATAGAGTTAGAACTACGAGTAGAATAGTTAAGCAATAGGATGACTTTAAAGCATTAGTGTGTAAATCCCAACTCCCTTTTGTCATCACTACACTAATGCTAGGTTAATACACTTTTACCAATGACTAAAAATACCACTCTACGGCAAGTTGCATATGGTCATCTTCTCTAATGCTATAAAGCAGGTCGGTTGGCTCGGTACTTTGCATTAAGCGAATGTCTAAACTTACTTTAATGCTCTCACCAACGCGGCGATTACCTTCAAAAATAAAACTGTAGGCATTGTGGTCTAAATCGGCACTCATGCCCATTAATAGTTCACTGCTTTGCATATCATTAAAGGCAAGGCGAGCCCCAAAATAAATGTCGTTTTGGACACTTGCTGCCGGCGTGTTGTCATCACCTTCGCCGCGCGAATCCCAGCCATACTCCACAAGTAAACCTAAATCTGCTGCCGACTCAAACACGCCAACGTAGGTGTATTCAAAGCCGGCTTGTGTTGCCCAGAAATCGTCTTGTTCTGTGGTGCGATAAATACTTTCAAACTTCCATAACCAGTCATCTATCGTTGCTTGAATATCGACGCCAAATTGATCCATTTGGTTGTAATATTGCTGCAAAACTATCGGTTGATTGGTATTACTTTGACTATAAACTGGCGTTAAAATTGGCTCACGATTTGTTCCGTGAAACCAGTAAGCACCAACATCAAATACATCAACACTATGGCTCCAACGAATAGCACCATCCAGATGATTTTCTTCTGCTGACGATTCATATTGCACGTGTTCGTCACTAACCACTATAGCGCCGCGTAATCGGCCTTTTTGACCAGTAAAAGTTCGCTCCCGAAAGCCGGGCAATACATATAAATCAACTATACCCCAGTCATTAACGAGCGATAGGTTAATCATTTGCTGGCCAAGTTTATCTTCACCATCAAAGTCTTCAACACTGTCAGTTTGATTAAGCACATCTGCTAGATGTTGAAACTCAGTGACGCCCCAAAATTCTTTGCGAATACCAGCGCGCAACTCCCAATCATCACCCGCATGTACATAAGATAGCTCTCGGATATCACCATGGCTGCGTTCGTCATCTTGCCCGTCATAACGATAATAAGGCTTAAAGGTGATTGAGTCAGCACCATCGCCCCAGCTCCAATAAAACTCAGGCTCAAGATAAACAGATGACTGACCGCTTTTTAGCTGAGAATCAAACTGCCCTTCATTAAAAAAGTAACGTTGCTCAACACCTACTTTTCCAGACAGTTCAAATTCTTCCGCCTTGGCAATAAAGCTAATACTCATCAGCATTAGCGTACTGGTTAATGCCAGTACGCTAAGTGCTTTTGTTAATGGATAAGCTACTTTCTTCATAGCTTATCGCGCACGCTTTAGGGTATTGCGGTTAAAATCACCATCAACTAAGCCCGTTTTAAACGCGTAGTTTTGCCATTTTAACGTAGTACTTTTACCACTTTGGTGGTTAACCATTTCAGCCGAGTCTGCACGCCAATACTTGTTTAAATATTGCTTATAGTCACTATAAGATAAGGTTTTTAACAACGAGTTTTTGCGATCATAAAAGTCAATCTTTTGAACGCGGTATGCTTCTTTATCAATCCACACAATACGACGGGTGTAGCCTGAATTTTCATCTACCGGAAATTGCTCGACCATAAAGCTATCTAAGCCATTGATTTGTTCGTCACCTAAATAGTTATAACGATACTTTTCCACTTCAAATGAGCTTAAATCTTCAAACGAAAACTCTGAGCCCATAAAAGGTCCCGACTTATTACGAGACGCAATGCGTTTTACGCGTTTTAGCGAGGGTAAATATAGCCATTGGTCATCGTTACCTACTGGGTGAGAAAAACTTAAAAATGACGTACCTTTAACATCTCGTGGTTTGTTAAAAATAGTTAAACTTTTATCGCCGTCATCAAGCAGTTCTAAGGTTTTGGTTTTAATTTCCCTTACACTTTCTTGGCCCTGTTTATTGCGCAGTACCATTTGCATGTCAGAGGTATTATCACTCCAACCGGTGTCACGCGCTTTTGCTTCTACTGATATCTCTAATCCACGAGCGGCAGCCGCCTCTTTATCTAATGGCACAGCAAATGCGCTTAACATTGTCATACTTAACGCTGTGGTTAATACCAGTTTATTAATTGATTTTACTAACATCTTTTTCTCCAAATTCTATTTTGTCGTGCTGCCGGCATATTTCGTGGCAGCACTTTACTTCTTGCGTAGTGCCTATTACCCAATGCCGATTAACTAACGCTACTTGGCTCAGGTAATTGATTATTTTCAGGGGGTGTCGTCTCTTGTTTTGATTCGAACTTACCGCTATCTAGTTTCATTAATAACGGAGGTAAAAATAGGAAGTCGACAACAAGCGCAACAAATATGGTAATTGCGGTCATAAGGCCCATATCAGCATTTAAACTGAAGCTAGACTGCGCAAGCACGACGAACCCTGCAACTAAAACAAAGGTTGTTGTCCATAGCGCTTTACCAACATGGCCAAAGGCGTAGCGTACCGCTGTTTTTGTATCGGCTTGGTTTTCGCGACGAGCGTGTAAGTACTTACTTAAAAAGTGTACGGTGTCATCGACAACAATCCCTAACGTCATGCCGATAACCACCGAGATACTCATACCAACTTGGCCAACACTTAGTCCCCAAATACCAAAGGCAACGCCAGCAGGAATTAAATTGGGTAACAAGCTAATTGCACCGAAACGCCAGCTTTTAAGCGCAACACCTAAAATCACCGAGATAAGGATTAACGCGAGTACCGTACCCACTAACATGCTGTTAATGCTGCGCTGTCCAATATGGGCAAACATCAAACTTGGGCTTGCAATGTCAACTTGATATTGGCTGGCATTGGCAGCAAACCAGTTGTTAATGCGCATTTCTAATGCGATCAACTCTGTGCTGGTCATGTTTTTGAATGTACCCACAATTTTCGAGGACGACTTATCAACATTTAATTGGTTATTCAGATCTAAGCCATACGGTAGTGACATTTCATAAAGCAATAGGTACTGCGCCGCCATTTCTTGGTCGGTTGGCAATTTGTACCAAGCAGGGTCGTCGCCATGCATATTTTTATTTAAACGCTTTAACGTATCGGTAATCGTATTTACATGGTCGGTTTCTGGCTGTTCGCGCAACCAATCGGTAAAGTTAGAAACGGCGCTTAAATACTCCGGTTGGTTGATGCCGCTAGATGTACCGGTTTTCACAGACACTTCTAATAACGTCATGCCAGATAAATGCTCTTGCATGTAATCTGTCGCAACACGGTATGGAATATTGGTATCAAAGTACTTAACAAAATCATCGTTAAGTTCATTTTTCGAGATAAACAATGTTGATGCAATAATTAGCACGCTGGTTAGCGGAAGTAACAACTTACGCTTAGCAATAACTACATTCGCCAGTTTTTCTATGGTGTTATTTTCTCCGGCTTGAGCTTGTTTTACTTTTATCGGTAAAACCGTCAGTAACGCTGGAAATACAGTAATCGAGAATACAAACGCCAGCATCACGCCAACTGCCACCATATTACCTAAGTCATGAAACGGTGGTGAGTCAGAAAAATTCATGCTTAAAAAGCCAATAGCGGTAGTAATACTCGTTAAGAAAATTGGTTGGAAATTAAGGCGTAAACTTTTTGCTATGGCTGTTTTCTTGTCGCTACCGTGGCGCATTTCATAGAACATACTCGATAATATATGGATACAATCAGCAACGGCTAACGTTAAGATCATCGTTGGTGCAGATGACGACGGCCCGGTTAAAAACATGCCCATCCAACCAGCAATACCCATAGTGGTTGCAATACTTAAGATAATGACGATAACCGTGGCAAAAGTGCCTGAAATTGTTCTTAGTAAAAAGCCAATAAAGACAATCACGATAAGAAACATTAGCGGGATAAGCGATGCACTATCGCTCATTGCGACTTCAGTAAATGCTCCGTTCATCATCACCATGCCAGATAAATGCACTTGTACACCTGGATTGTCTGCCAAGAACTTTTCCGTCATTTGCTTAACAAATAGCGATACTTCAGGCACTTCAGCATTTAAGTCTTTACCGGGAAATTGAATGCTGACATTAACGACCGATACATGACCTTCGGGTGAAATAATTTTATTTACCAAAAGCGGTTCGTTAACCGCAATGGTTTTTATTTTGGCTAATTGCGCCTGTGTAAGTGACGAGGCATTCATCACTAAGTCTTCAACAATTAGGTCATCTTCTTCAGCAAAGGTGTATTGGAAGTTGGTGACTGAGTCAACACGAGTCGAATACGGTATTTGCCAACTTTGTTTGGTTAATTCTTTTAGCGCCTGTAAGTGCTTAGCGGTAAAGACATTGCCATCTTCGGGGACGACAACAAAAGAAACATTATCACTTTTGTTGTAGATGTTTTGCATAGATTCATAAGCAACTAACTGCGGATTGTCTTCGCCAAAAAACACTCGATAGTCACTTTTAAATATTAAATTTTGCGCGCCTGAAGCTGCAAAAAATGCGAAGGATAGGCTAACGAGAATGACCCAAACAGGGTGCTTTCCTACAAAGCCAAACAGCTTATCTTTCATACTCTCTCCATTATGACGAATCGTCATCATTTATATTAAAAAAAACGGTGTAAGCACCGGTTTTGTTATTATTCCAACTAATTTTTCAATCAGTTTTATCTGTTTTAAACACAATATTAGCTATTGAGTAAAACAGGTCTTATAGTGACGAAACGTCACTATATTGGTATAAAAAAACGGCCAAAGCCGCACCACAAAAATGTGGAAAAATATATTTTTTTTAACTGGTTAGGTAAGTTAATAGGTATTAGCGACACTAATGCCCATAACAAATTAACTAACCAAAGTTAAATTCACGCCCCATTGCTTTTAACAAGGCTAACTCACTCGGAAAAACATTTCGCAATGCAAGCTCTATCGATTGACGATAGTCTTTATCTTTCGATAAAGGTAACCATGCCAAGCCATCAAATAATAAGTTTGATTGATTGATTAATTCACGCTCAACGACCAAACCAGAACTACCACTACATTGTTCAACTTCTGACGATAATAATGAAATCGTACCAAACCCTTGTGACCAAGTTGCAAAACAAACTTGCTGTATCTCCATATGCGCAGGAATAATCAACTGACCTTTTTTCAGTGCATCCTCAATAATACTAAAGGTCGTGCCCATCATTTTCGCTTCAAGTTGCTCTTGCTCTTGAATGCGTTTCTCGCTTGATTTTCCAAATACCGTAGGGCTTTTAGCACACTGCACACTTTTAAACAGCGCAGGGTGCAAAATCGCGTAAATAAGATAAGAAATATTCAAAAGCAACATACGCTCACGCGGGCACCCCTCATATTGAGCCGCTCGACTAAACAAGTCATGCATAATGGTAATCGCTTGATTGCCAATGGCTAAAAACAAATCCTCTTTACCGAGAAAGTGCTTGTAAACCGTACCTTTAGAATAAGAAACAGCAGCAACGACCTTATCCATGGTGATATTCTCTACCCCATCTTTGTCGATTAGCGCAATCGTAGCATCGATAATATCTTGCTCTCGCGCTTTTAAACTGTATTCATCTAGTACTTTCGGTGCCATTGACGACTCTGTGCTGTGTTAGCTACTTATTTAATCTACATTTCATTGGTGACGATTCGTCACATAAGGGCGATATAATAAATGGAATAATAATTTTGTCAATTATCAACTACCAATTATTCTTTATTATTTAATTGGTAAATGAACAAAATCATCTCAACGTGGTACAGCTAACTAGCTATACCACATTGAAAAATAAATGATAATTTAGCTAGCATGAAGGTTTGAAATTTAAGGCTGGTAAATTATTTATCATCATATTCGTGGCACTAATCCCAAAAACTCACTTAGCTTTGCTGGTTTTACAGCAGTAAGAACACTCAATAGCAGGCATTTATTTCTAACAAAAATTTGCGCTCAAACAAAGTCACGCGATAAACCACACTACTCGGCAGTGATTTAGAGTATTTAGTCTAGACTATTTGTCTAACTTTATTTATTATGCGCGCCGTAAATTTCTAGCACTGTTAAAAATGAAGTAGGTATTTCGATGGCTGACGTTGTAATGGGTATTGATGCATATTGTGCGAAATCAATTGTAATAAGTACGAGTGCAATTTTTGCATTTGCTATTGCCGCTGTTTATTCAGGGTTTTTAGCGGATTGATAATTAACCTTTATGTTAATTTAAGATTACTAGTTAAGAAGAGTGCGTTTAACACTCTCTTCTTAACAAGCTAACATCTTTACTTTTCTTCTTGCGATTCGAGATCTGTTACAGTCACGCGACCGCCTCCAAGATTAACCGCTCTAACTCTCATTAATTCTCGCAACTTCATCACTTGTGCATATGATTTTTTGCTTTTCTGTTGAGTAGCATCAGTTGCGACACTCCCTTCATGATTTCTAAATGTGCCGTAGATATCAGCAGTTCGGTAGTTTTTGATATTGGTGACAAATTCCTTAGCATTCGCTACATCTTCATTAATACTTTTATTAGCATGCTCTAATAAATGCGCTTTTAAATCACTTTGAAAATCAGGGAAAAATTCAATGTTTCGTTTGTAGAACTGCGCCACCCTTACCGTGCCTTTAGCGCCATTAAATTGCGTCCCACGATTTGAGTTAATAAACTCTTCGGCATTATCTTTAAGTGCATCAAAAACATTGTAACCAGTGTACGCTTTTTTACGAATATTAGGGCTACCTCGATAGCCTTGATAAAGACCATAAATAACCAATGGTTCGTCTTGATATAAATTTGGCAAAATTTCGTAGTGTATATCGTTTAAGCTTAATGCGACTCCTTGAACATTAAGCAATTTTTCACTGAAGAACGAAAGCTCGCCAGACAATCGAGATTCTAGGTTCTCGACAGGGTATATTTGAGCTATCTCGTTAATTACCGTTACATTGTATAAATTAAGCCAATAAGCCAGTTGCTGCCTTTTGGTATAAAACGATAGCGGTGTATCTGACGGAATGCTCTCTAGGCTTTTTCGCAGCTTTACTATTTTCTCCTGCTCTTCTGCTAAATTCTCATAAAAGAATCGGTTGGTTTCATTCTCTGTTGCGCCGTCTATATTGTGCCTCATACGAGTGCCAGTGTTTGGACGAACACTTTTCGCCCAACTACGCGTCGAACGCCCCATATCTAACACACCAGCATGTAGCAGCTCATTAACTACGGTAAAATCCATACTTAAGGTCGATTTCTCGGCATGCTGCGAATAAAGCGAAGATATAGAAGTTGTTGGTTGTGAAGCAAAAGCTGCTGACGTTGTACAACACAACATGGCGACCAGCGCTGTTTGACGGATAAAGTGGTTGATGCTCATAACTGTCCTTATCGTGAGTTCATTGAGAATTAACGCTAAGTATTAATTGACCATGGCTATTTTTCAATCAACTTGAACTGCCAAATTGCAACAAAACGTTTATAAATTTATTAGTTGAGATAAAAACGCCCCTTATCGGGGCGCAATAGTATTCAGTAGTTACAGTCGATTGCCATCTTTATCTAAAACAATTGGATCACCATAACCTAACGACTTCATACGATTTAGCTGTGTTTTTGCGTCACCAACAACAACATAAATCATCTGCTGCTCATCAGCATGTTTGTTATAGATAGCTTTTGCTTGCTGCAACGTCATCGATTGTAGTTCTTGTTGCTGCTGTTCAATGTAATTGTGTGGCAAGTCAAATTCACTAATGGTATCTAGCATTCCGACAACATTATTGATCGTTTCAAAATAACGTGATTTTTGCTTCATCAATAAATTTTTGGTGGTATCTAGGTCTGATTGTTCAAAGGTTTCAGCATAGTTACCTACTAAGTCTTTAAATATTTCTAATGACTCTAAGGTGACATTGGTTCTTACCTGCGAGCGAGCAATAAATGGCGTGTCATAGTGACGCTGACTCATATAAGAATAAGCACCATAGGTATAACCTTTCTCGATACGCAAAGTCTGAAACAAACGTGCACTACCACCAGCACCCAGGCGATTTTGAGCAACAGTAAACGGGTAGTATTCAGGGTCAGTGCCATTTAAACCAGGTTTACCCATCATAATGACAGATTGTTTAGCATTCGGCACATCAACAAAAAACACTTTCGGTTTTTTCACAATGGCAGGTGTTTTGAATTCCGGCAACTCAATTGCTTTACCTTGCCACTGCTTAGCTAAATGTTTCGTGCTTTTAACAATTTCTTGTTGAGAAATATCACCTACCACGTTTAACGTAGCGTTCATTGGTGAAATAGCGTTTTGATAAAAATGCTTTAAATCGTCTAGCGATATTGAAGCTACCGTATTTTTAGTACCAATAGTCGGTAACCCTGCTCTATGCTTTGTGCCATAAAGCTGCTTATAAAACACATTAGAAGCAATGGTGTCTGGCCTTGCGTAGTTTTGTTCAATCGTAGTTAAACGGCTGGCTTTAATGCGATCGAATTCTTTTTGATCCCAGCGAGGTTCCAATAACATTTCTGTTACCAAGCTCATCGTTTGTTCAAAATTGCGTGCTAGCGTATTGCCATAAATATAAATGCTGTTGCCATCAGATGAGATATTTATACCTGCGCCAAGTAAGCCTATTTCGTCATCTAGCGCTTCAGGGGTTTTATTTTTTGTCCCTTCGTTCATTAACTGGCTAAGTAAACTCGCCGTTCCTAATTTATCGAAGCTTTCTAACCACGCCCCACCTTCTATGCGCAATTTAAAATTAACAAGCGGCAATTCTCGGTGTTCTACGTTCAATATCTCCAAGCCATTACCCGCTTGATAGGAATGAACTTCAGGTACTTTAATCAGCGGTAAGTCACCTAATTCTGGTTCACTTCTATCGTTTTTAGTTTCGGTTTTTTGATACGCGACGCTCATATCTGAATCAAAGTTTTTCTCAGCACCTGCAACAATTTGTTCTTCTTTAACATTCGCGATTAGTGAACCATCAACAATTAGTTCTTGCTGTCCCTTAGGAACAAAGCTCGTCATGATGAACGGCTTTTTGCTGATGTATTTGCTATAAACTCGCATCACATCTTCTTTTGTGACGGCTTTAATATTCTTAATATCTTGCGTAATAAACGCAGGATCGCCAGCATATTCCTCATAAGTACCTAGCTGAAATGCTTTATCTAATGCGCTAGAAATCCCGTTATAAAACTTGGTTTCTAATTTTGCCTTAATAATATCTAGGTCTTTATCACTGAAACCTTTTTCTTCAAAACGCGCTAAAGCTTCATTAATGCCAGCATAAACAGCATCTAAATCAATGCCCGGTTTCGCTCTAACATGCAATGTAAAAGTACCGGCCACTTCTTGTGAACTGTTGTATGCCCATGCAGAAGGAGCAAGTTGTTTTTCTTCAACTAACACTTGATATAGCGGGGCTCTTTTTCCTGAACTTAGAATTTCAGACAACACATTTAGCGCATAGCTATCTTTTGAATATTCTTCGACCGTAGGAAATGTCATCCGTAATTCAGGTAGTTTGGCAAAATTATCTATATGATAGAGTTTCTTGGTTTCTGCTAAAGATACGGGCATTGGCGCCATATCCGCCACCGGCTCTGAAGCGGAAATTTCACCAAACCAATACTTAACCAGCTCCTTTGTTTTAGCAATATCAATGTCGCCAGCTATGACTACTGTTGCGTTTGATGGGCCGTAATACTGTTTATAGAATTCCTTTACATCTTCCAATGTCGCGGCTTGCAGATCTTCTAAATCACCTATGACAGTCCAGTTATACGGGTGATCTTCTGGATACAAGTTTTTACGAATAACATGGCCTGTATGACCATAGGGACGATTATCAACGCGTTGACGTTTCTCATTTTTTACGACTTGCTTTTCGCGCTCAAGTGCACCTTCGTTAACTGTTTTGATCATATAGCCGAGTCGATCTGAATCTATCCACATTAGCTTTTCAAACGCATCTTTAGGCACCACTTCGTAGTAAATTGTGCCGTCGCTCCACGTACCACCATTGCGTGTTCCTCCTAGCTCCTCAATCATTTTGCGATTGGCGCCTTGCGGAACATTTTCGGAATCATTAAAGGCCATGTGCTCAAAGAAGTGGGCAAAGCCTGTACGCCCTGGTTTTTCTCTGTTAGAACCAACATGCACTATGGTAGAAATAGCGACGATAGGATCAGATTTATCTTGATGAAGAATGATGGTAAGGCCGTTATCTAACGTGTATTTTTCAAAAGGAATAGATAATTCCGCACTTTGCTGAGCTACAACGTCCGTATTAGTTTCGTTAGAGCCAATTGATTGCATTGATGTTGATACACAACCAGCGGCTGCTATCGCAATACATGAGGCTAAGAGTAGTTTCTTCATTGATAGGTTCCTGTTTCAATATCCATATATATTATTTTTTTCATGAAGGCGTATTTGCCTTGGGTAAGCCACTATATCCGAAGATTGCACCTTACACACAATTGTTAATAACATGTTACAACTTTATTGGAAAATTTAGCTCAGCTTATAGCGAATAGTCAAATAGCTAAGTATTGAAAACTCAATAAACAGAAATTACTAATTATTAATCTTCATCAATACCCAGTTCATTTTATTTGGCTAGAATTTTGCCAATTATTCTTTTTGGTAAAACAACATGTCTGATATTCAACATTATATGACAACCCATCACAGAGATTGTGACGAAATCCTCGCCGATGCAGAAAGTCCCTTAGCCGAAGGCGATTGGGCTGGTTATCAGCAAAAATGGCGCGCATTTGTCTCAGAATTACTTCATCACTTAACAATGGAAGAAGAAGTATTGTTCCCAGCATTTGAGCAAGCTACAGGGATCACACAGGGCCCAACAATGGTTATGCGCAGTGAACATGAACAGATGCGAGCCTTTGTCGCTCAAATGGAACAAGCGATAGCGTCGCAAGATCAAGAACGTGCAATGGGCCTTGTGGAGAGTTTAGTCTTATTGATACAGCAACATAATATGAAAGAAGAGCAAATGTTATACCCTATGTGTGATATGCGCTTGCCAGACAACGCTAGCACTTTGGCACAAATGCAATCTGTAACGCGTTAATGGCTTTTGTCGCTCTCGATGTAAGTGATTTATCACCGCCATTGCCGATGCAAGTAATTATTAAGGCGCTGGTGACATTGGAAAGTGGACAAGTATTGAAAGTTTTTCATCGACGAGAGCCTGTGCCGCTTTATGCAATTCTCAACGAGCAAGGCATGGCATGGAGTCACCACGCAATTGGCGAAAGTCAGCATTATGTTTATATTTGGCGAGCCGATGATGCTCAAGCTGATAACTTTATAAAACAGGCTCTTAAATAGGCTACTTATGCGTTTGAGCGGTTTGCAGTTTGACAATATTCCAGCACTTAACATACCGTTTCGCTTTTATTTAACCGCGCCAATATTTGCGATTTTAACTGGCGTGCTGCTGATATTTTGGGGCGAACAAATATGGCTCAGCCGCTGGATGCCTATCACATTAGCGACAACCCATCTTATCGCTTTAGGTGTTGTTGCCATGATCATGTTTGGCTCGCTCTTTCAGCTATTACCCGTACTTTGTGGAACACCTATTCCCATTAATTCGAAAGGTGCGATAGTTTTTATATCTTTACTTTCTTTTGGCATACTTTGCCTGTCAGCCGCATTTTTACAGCAATTAAGCTTTCTTCCTGCCCTTTTTTTACTGTCGATAAGTCTATTGAGTTTTGGCGTAATTTTGATTTACACCTTATGGTTTAACGCCAGCGGTTTCTATACTCGGACACCTGTACTGTTAGCGGTAATCATGCTTGCACTAACAATAATATTGGGCTTTAGCTTTCTGTTAAATTATCAAACGGGCTATTTCGGTGCACTTCCTAAATACTGGACAAATATTCACGCCGCTTTTGGAACACTTGGCTGGGTTACTTTGCTCATTATTACGATTAGCTTCCAAGTTATCCCTATGTTTCATGTCACACCAGAGTTTCCTGTCACTATAAAAAATCACTACCCATTTGGGTTGTTTATTTTACTAATTTCACTAGCAATCGAATTACTCTTTAGCAATAGCCATGTCACCTTTGCACTTATTGCTACCTTACTTGCAACATATGCAATTGCTGCCTTAAAGCAATTGAGTTTGCGAAAACGCAAATTACCGGATACTACCATTAAGTTTTGGCAGCTCAGTTTAAGTTCACTGTTAGTTTGCTCGTTTTTGTTAGTGGTCAATTTATTTACCTTATCATCCAAACAATTACCGTTTTCCTTAGATAGCATAATAGGTGTAATTTTCGTGGTGGGCGTTGTGTTAAGTGTAATTCAAGGGATGTTACTCAAAATTGTTCCTTTTTTAATTACGCTTCATCTGCAACAGCACGCAATGAAATACCCAATGGGAATGGGGCTAATGCCAGACCATTACGCAATTATTTCACGTCAACATGGTAAGCAGCTTTATTGGATACACCTTGGCACATTAGTCATTGTGGTAATGAGCGCTTTCATACCAAGTTTAACGAAGCTAGTTGGTATATTGTTCATTATAAATTGGGGCTTTTTATGGTTAATGATTTCACGCGCTTATAACGCCTTTTCAAGAATTAAACTCGATATTTCAAATGCCTAACCCTTATTTATTTTTAGTGAATAAATTCAGCAAAACGTTAACCATCTCTTACTTGATTCAGGTCAATTAATAACCACCTAACAATTCTATAATTAGGGTGAAAGCCCCGAACATATCAGGTGGTAATGAATGGCTAGAAAACCTGTAAAAAAAACCCGGCGCCAATTTATGGTTAATACCGCACAAGCGGCATGTTCAGTCGGCGTGGTATCAAGCTTAATTGGTGGCTATGCAGCCAATTCCAGTGCGAGTGATGCGCAAGCACTTCGACCACCAGGCGCACTTCCAACGCAAGATTTCCTATCAGCCTGTTCACGGTGTGGTTTATGTGTTCAAGCATGTCCTTATGACACATTAAAACTCGCCAGTTGGTTAGACAACGCGCCAAATGGCACTCCCGTTTTCGATGCGAGAAAAACGCCTTGCGAGATGTGTGACGATATTCCTTGTGTGCCAGCATGTCCTACAGGTGCTTTAGATCCAGAGTTGACCAATATTGACGATGCCAAAATGGGTATCGCGGTTATTGTTGATCGTGAAAGTTGCCTAAACTTGAATGGCTTACGGTGCGATATTTGTTATCGCGTTTGCCCTTTACTTGGCAAAGCCATTACATTAGAACGCCGTCAAAATCCTCGTATTGATTACCACGCAATTTTGGAGCCCGTTGTCCATGCCGATTTTTGTACAGGTTGTGGCAAATGTGAGCATGCTTGTATTACTGAGGAGCCGGCAATAAAGATTCTGCCAGTCGATTTGGCGAAAGGAAAAATCCAAGATCATTACCAACTCTATTGGCAAACCGATCAGGCAAAAGAGCTAGAAGCAGGGCCCGATTTACCTAAGCTCAATATTGCTAAACCGGAGTCGAAATAATGAAACAAGCTATTGGTAGCGCTGCTCAACAAGAGCACGGCATGTGGTATGCTCATCGATTTCTTATCTTAAGACGCCTTTCCCAAAGTCTGATCATTTTACTTTTCTTACTCGGCCCTGTTTTCGGCATATGGATAATGCGCGGCAACCTTGCCAGCAGTACAGTATTTGATACCGTGCCGCTATCTGATCCTTACGTGTTTGCCCAATTACTTTTTGCCGGTCATATTCCTGAAGCAAACGCGATTATTGGTGTTAGCATAGTACTCGCATTTTATTTCTTTGTCGGTGGTAGAGCATATTGCTCTTGGGTATGCCCGATAAATATGGTGACAGACTTAGCCGCTTGGTTAAGAAGAAAACTCGGTATCAATGCACATACCAATATTCCTAAACGATTACGATTAGTCATTTTAGCTGCCACGCTTTTGGTCCCTTTAGTAATTAGCATTGTCGTATGGGAGCTGATAAACCCCGTATCAATGATAAATCGCGCCATTGTTTTTGGCATCGGTTACGGCTGGTTAGTGCTTGTCGCGATATTTTTACTGGATTTTGCAGTCGTTAGAAACGGCTGGTGTGGTCATATATGCCCTATGGGGGCATTTTACGGCCTAATTGGCAAGGTCAGATTAACTAAGGTAACAGCAGTTAATCGCGAGCAATGTAATAATTGTGGTGATTGCTATATGGTTTGTCCAGAGCCACAAGTGTTAAAGCCACCATTAAAAGACGCGAAAGAAGGTGTTTCGCCTGTAATTAATGACAGTGACTGCACTAACTGCGGACGATGTATTGACGTCTGCGCTCCTGATGTTTTCAAAATTACGATAAGTAGTAATTAAGCGATAATCATTTACATTACCCTTGATGTTGATCCCTATCAATGAAGCTTTAATTGTCAATTGCTGGCAAGACCACTACACGTTAAGGTAAGGCTATCTAAGCTAATTGTAGAAAGATCATGACAACAAGTAATGTGCAAGCTGTTACAAACGTAGCAGACAGTGAACAAGAAGGTATTTTTTACCAAGAACAACACAACGAATCTGCGCTGTTTGAATATGCCTTCAATAATCAATTGCCTGTACTTATCAAGGGCCCAACAGGCTGTGGTAAAACTCGCTTCATCGAACACATGGCGAATAAGCTTAATAAGCCACTTTATACCGTGGCCTGTCACGATGACTTAACTGCTTCTGATCTCGTTGGCCGTCATTTAATCGGTAGCGATGGGACATATTGGCAAGATGGACCGCTAACTCGTGCTGTACGTGAAGGTGGTATTTGTTACCTAGATGAAGTCGTTGAAGCTCGTAAAGATACCACGGTAGTGTTACACCCTTTGGCGGACAATCGCCGCATTCTTCCAATCGATCGCACGGGTGAAATGTTAGAAGCTCACCCCGATTTTATGCTGGTTGTTTCTTACAACCCCGGCTATCAAAATTTACTTAAAGGAATGAAGCCGAGTACTCGTCAACGCTTCGTTGCGATGCGGTTTGATTATCCAGAAGCAGAAATAGAGCAAGAGATATTAATTAAAGAAACGGGCGTCGAGCCTCGCTTAGCTGGTCGCTTGATTGAATTAGCTCACGCACTGCGTCGTCTAGAAGACAATGACTTAGACGAAGTAGCATCGACACGTTTACTTATTTATGCAGCCAAGATGTTAAAAGTGGGCATGAAGCCACTTGAAGTTTGTCGCTGCTGTTTAGCAGAACCATTAACTGATGATCCACAAACAATTGAAGCATTAATGGAAGTGGCGCGTATATACTTTGATGATTAGCTAGCCATGACTCAAAGTATCTCAGCATCGATAGATGCTGACAGCACCATAAAAATCGTTGATAAAAGACTACCTGGCGATCTAGCCATGTGGTTTTTTATCCTTGCTGAACTGTCAGTTTTCGCCATATTTTTTATTGGCTTTGCTGTTACTGAACAACTTAATACCGAGTTATTTACCGCCAGCAAAGCAAAACTCCACCCTGTTGCTGGCTTAATCAATACACTCGCTCTTATTACCAGCAGCTTTTTTGTCGCATTAGCGCTACATGCCATATCCCAACAAAAAGTTAGGTCAACGGTCATTTATTTAGTATTAGGGCAATTGTTAGCGCTAGTATATTTAGTGGTCAAACTATGGGAATACAGCTTCCTATTCGATGCCGGTATCGACATCGAAACCAATACTTTTTTTACACTGTATTTTCTCATTACCGCATTTCATTTCCTGCATGTCATTTTGGGTATGGTGATTTTGGCTTATATAACGCTTAGAGCCAGAAAAAATGCTTACCAACAAGATATATCGGGTTTTGAAGCAGGCGCCAGCTATTGGCATATGGTGGATTTGCTTTGGATTATATTATTTCCTTTAGTGTATATAATTTAGATAGCGACTTTTAAGACAATGAATACGACTAAAATTATCGCAAGCTGGTTTATTTTGATCACGTTAACCTTACTGTCAGTGTTTGTTGGACAGGTAATTGGTAATCACTCACTGTTTTTGTTTTTAGTATTGGCAATTGTCTCATTAAAAGGTCAGCAAATTATTGATATCTTTATGGAGTTGAAAGAAGCACCTCGCTTTTGGCGACTTTTGCTATTAAGTTATGTACTACTAGTTCCTGCGATTATTTTGGTAATTTATTTGCTTTAAGGAGAATGAAATGGCTGATGAAAATAAAAAAAAGAATAACCTAGCCATAATCATGCAGTCGCTATATCTATCTAACCTATTGCTGGTTCCTGGCTTATCATTTATAGCAATGTTGTACTTATTTTTTCGGCATAAAACTCAATTGCCTAAAGGTGTTGCGAAAGTTCATTTGTACCGTTCAATACAACTTTCGCTCGTTGCTGGCATTTTCCTTGTCGTATTACCTTCGATTGCCTTGTTAATGTCTTATAACTTTCAATTGTCTCTGATGTTGTCATTAGTTTACTTTGTAACAATTCACGCATTTTTTGTCCTGATCGGCATGCTTAACCTTACAAAAGCTATGGTTAATAAACTCCCTCTTTTTTGATTTAGACCAAGTATTTGCGATATACGATCACATTTATTTACATATGGTAAAAAGTTTGATTTCCATCAACTTTACTAAAGCGCATTGTGTCTATTATCAGTAGGCTTTTTTAAGTTAATGGGGATAAAACCATGTCGGAAAAATTTACTAAAGGCATGGCTCGAAATATCTACTACGGCGGAAGCGTATTCTTCCTGCTTATATTTCTAGCTTTGACTTTCCATACCACCAAAGAGATGCCCAAACGGGATAATCGACACAACCTTACCGAAGCTGTAGAGCGAGGCAAAGAGCTTTGGGAAGATAACAACTGTATAGGTTGCCACTCCTTAATTGGTGAAGGTGCTTACTATGCGCCTGAATTAGGTAACGTATATGTACGTCGCGGCGGAGAAGCTGGCTTTAAGGCATTCTTCAGCGGTTGGATGAAATCTCAACCATTGAATATTCCTGGCCGTCGTCAAATGCCTAACTTCCATTTAAATGACCAAGAAATTGACGATTTAGCAGAATTCTTAAAGTGGACTGCTGAGATGGACGTTAATGATTGGCCACCAAATGATGAAGGGTAACGCAATGAATACTTTAAAATATCAATCTCAAGCAGTTGCAAAACCTTATTTTATATTTGCACTAGTACTCTTTGTTGGCCAAATCTTATTTGGTCTACTGATGGGTTTACAATATGTAATGGGAGACTTCTTAGCGAGCGCCATTCCATTTAACGTTGCACGTATGGTGCACACTAACTTACTTATCGTTTGGTTGCTCTTTGGTTTTATGGGTGCTGCGTACTACTTAGTGCCAGAGGAAGCCGAAACCGAATTATACAGTCCTAAGCTAGCCATTACGCTCTTTTGGGTATTTGCTGCTGCCGGTGTATTAACTATTTTAGGTTACTTATTAGTGCCGTATTCGACACTTGCAGATATCACCCTAAACCACCTTTGGCCAACCATGGGCCGTGAGTTCCTAGAACAACCAACCATCACCAAAATAGGTATTGTCATCGTAGCATTAGGTTTCTTATTTAACCTAGGTATGACTATCTTAAAAGGTCGTAAAACTGCGATCAATATGGTGTTAATGACTGGTTTAATCGGCTTAGCGGTATTCTTTTTATTCTCTTTCTATAACCCATCAAACTTAGCATTAGATAAGTATTTCTGGTGGTTCGTTGTTCACTTATGGGTTGAAGGTGTTTGGGAATTAATTATGGGTGCAATCTTAGCATTCATCTTAATCAAAACGACGGGTGTTGATCGCGAAGTTATCGAAAAATGGTTATACGTTGTTATCGCAATGGCATTAATCACAGGTATCTTAGGTACTGGTCACCACTTCTACTGGTTAGCTACTCCTGAGTACTGGCAGTGGGTAGGTAGTATCTTCTCAGCATTAGAACCGTTACCGTTCTTTGCTATGGTACTGTACGCATTTAACATGGTTAACCGTCGTCGTCGCGAACATCCTAACAAAGCGGCTACGTTATGGGCACTAGGTACAGCTGTAATGGCATTCTTAGGTGCTGGTGTATGGGGCTTCTTACACACGTTATCACCAGTTAACTACTATACACATGGTTCACAAATTACCGCAGCTCATGGTCATATGGCTTTCTACGGTGCATACGCAATGATTGTTATGACAATTATTTCATTCGCTATGCCTAAGATTCGTGGTATCGGTGAAGCTATGCCAAACAGAGCGCAAGTACGCGAAATGTGGGGCTTCTGGTTAATGACTGTAGCTATGGTATTCATCACACTATTCTTAACAGGTGCTGGTGTATTACAAGTATGGTTGCAACGTCTGCCAGAAACTGGCGAAGCACTTAGCTTTATGGCGACACAAGACAAATTAGCAGTTTTCTACTGGTTACGTGAAATTGCAGGTGTTGTGTTCTTCCTTGGTTTACTTTGTTACTTATCTAGCTTCTTCACTAAAGAAAAAGCAGCATAATTAAGTTAACTAATATGCTAATATTTATTAACCGCGATAGTGATATCGCGGTTAATTTATTTTAAAAGGGTTCATTGTGGACAGAGTAGAAACAACCGAAAAACATTTGCTTCAGAAAATTGCAAAAATTGTTGGCTATATTTGCACACTTATTGCGGTAATTTTGGGTATTTATTTAGCCACTATCTATGGAACAGATGACGTTGTTCATAAATCAGCAATTGGCGCGACTACCTTCTTCTTCTTTATGGTAGGACTAGTACTTAACGTGTTAGCAAACACCAACTTACCTAATTTAAAAGTAAAGTAGCTACTACCACTTATTAGGTAGTAGTTATCACATCCTTAATACATATCAAATAATATTTACGTCAGTTTGATAAGCTCAATCCATAATTAATTAAGCATTGGCAAAATTATGGAAGAATGGGTTGGCGAGATTTGGCATAAATATATCACCCGTAAAGCCAGCACAGATTATCACGATGCTCGAATCGAGTTCTCGCAAGTAGCGAAAGCTGTTGGCGTGGTTTATCGAGCACTTGGTGGTGAAGCGGTTAAACGTATTGAAGCAGCATCTCCAAGAGATTATGCAGTTAGACGAACGTTCCTACAAAAAATTGCCGGTGAAAATCAACAGATTAGTCTTGCATGGCAGGACGAAGAAAGTCTGCGCTTGCCTGAGACTCTTGCTGTATTTTCAACTAAAGAATTAAATAGAGACTTATACATTTGGTTAGCGGTACTCGCTGCCCATCATCAAGACAAGTTCAGACATTGGGCAATAGACAACCAAGCTTTAGTGCTATCTGTTTTAACGGCTTATCCTAGTTTACAGGCGAGATATGATCGCCTTGCAAAAGCTTTTGTCGAAAGTCGCGCTGATATATCAAAACGCCCAAAAGAAGAACAGCTAATGGAGCAGTCTATTGTTCAAGCTGTAGTAAATCCTGGCTCAGTTAACGCATTTCCTGTAGTAGATTACGCACCACAACCTGTTTACTTATGGCTTTATCCAAGCGCTAAAGTCAACCCAAATATATTGCCTGAATACAATGAAACTGAGCTTGATGAGCAACAAAAGCATTTAGCAACAAAAGGCAAAACTAATCGCAAAAAAGCAGAGCGTGTAGAAGCAAACGACGAAGATAAAGGTATGATGATCTTTCGCCTTGAAAGCATGTTTTCATGGAGTGAATTTTCTAAACTCGATCGTGGCGAGGATGATAGTGATGAAGATGATGATGAAAACCAGCGCGTCGCTGAAGATTTAGATAAAATTTCGTTATCGCAGCAGCAAAGTCAAAAAAGTGCACGGATCAAAATAGATTTAGATTTACCTTCTCCGTCAGAAGACGATATTCCGTTAGGCGAAGGTATAAGACTGCCTGAATGGGACTACAAGCAACAAGTACTCGTTAAAGAGCATTGTTTATTGCAGCCCATGTTACCAAAGGATTCTATCGCTAAAAAACTTCCCCAACATCTTCAAAAAACAGCGAAGAATATTCAAGCGCAATTTGAGCAATTACAAACATTACGTTATTGGTTAAAAAATCAATCTCAAGGTGAAGAAATTGACCTAAACGCTTGGCTTGATTTTTATGTCGAGCGACAAATCGCTCCAACCGCTGAAAGAGGGATTTATCAAAGTTTTAGGGGTGGTAATCGCGACCTTTCGTGTTTGTTACTAGCAGACCTTTCTATGTCTACAGACGCTTATGTCAGCAACGACCAGCGGGTCATCGATGTAGTGAAAGACTCAATGCTACTCTTTGGTGAAGCGCTTAATACCGTTGGCGACAATTTTGCCATGTACGGATTCTCTTCTGTAAAACGCCATCATGTGCGTATGAGCCTTATTAAGAATTTTAACGAAAAATATAGTGATGACATTCGTGGGCGTATTCAAGCACTAAGGCCAGGGTTTTATACCCGTATGGGCGCCGCTATTAGGCAGGCGACCAAGGTATTACAGGAGCAAGGTTCAACACAAAAATTGATGTTAATCCTTACCGATGGCAAGCCAAATGATATAGATCACTATGAAGGTCGATACGGCATTGAAGATACTCATCAAGCGATTATTGAAGCGAAAAAACTCGGCATTAAACCTTTTTGCATAACCGTCGACCAAGAAGCTGAAGCTTATTTACCATATTTGTTTGGCCAATACAGCTTTACAATGCTATCAAACCCAACACAATTACCTGTATGTCTTCCGCAAATTTATCATAGACTTACAACGCAATAATAGGAGTTGACGTGACTACTCAATCAGACAAAGTACCCTGTTTATATTGCCAAACTGACAATGATGCTAGTGAAGGTCAATGCAGTAATTGTGGGATGCCGTTAACGAAGGCGCACCCATTAGATAGAAATAAAGGTGTGAATTTTTTTAAGAAGGCGTTTTGGCTGATCGTGATTTTTTGCGTGATAATGGTCTTTTACTTACCTAGATGATGCTGACAGAAAGTCTGGCAGCATCATCTAGTAAAATAATCATTTTAAGCCTTTAGCGATCATTACTTCGCTATATTGCTTGTCTGTACCATTTATATGATTCAACAACCAATTGGTTAAATATTTACTTATTTCTGCAAATGCTTCATGACCATGTTCTGCATATTTTGCATCTAGTACATTAATTTCTGCAATCATGGCTTGATGTTGTTTTTTATGCGCTTCTATATCTTCATAACCCGCTTCTTCCATCATTTTTTCTTCGCGTTCAAAATGATAGTGAGTGTAATCTATTAGTTCTTTAAGCGATTGGCGCTCAAACGATTCACCCATGTAATACTCATAAGCAGTATTAAACTGATTTAACAACGATAATAGTTTTCGATGATCGGCATCTAGCGATTCGATACCCACACTATAGCTATCTTTCCACCTTACAACTTTGTTACTTTTGTTATAACTATATAAGTATGGGATAGCGACCAATACGATCACTAATAGCCACGACAACTTGTTATCAAGCCCCATTAAAAAGCCTAAGAAAATAATTACTGTTAACAGCCCAATGATGGCTGCATAAATTAACGCTCGATATTGTTTAGTCATTGTAATACCCACATTTTTTTTAGTGTTTTAAGAACACACACTTAGGCGCATACGATCAATAAAATCAAAAGTCCCGACCTAATCTTATTGGCAAATTCTTTTTTGTATACCGTTTTCACCTATTAGATTGTGTTAGATCAAAGTTCTACATCAACGCTCAAAAATCACACAAAAAAGTTGATCTAGAACATATATGTAACAAGATTTATCAGTAATAGTGCTTGCCAGAAAGGTAGAAACCAAATCAAACATAGTTGTAAACCGGATTTATTAGTCCAAAAGAAGATTAAATATTTCCTCTACCTAGATAACTAACTATGAATAATCTCTGGAGAGAAAGCATGAATAAAATCAAACATGGTTTAAGCATTCTTAGCCTTGCGATGGGTTTTGCAGCAACGGGCTTGAGCATGAGCGTTTCAGCAGCTGAACCAACCTTATCAAAAGCAGATTTCGAAAAAGCACAATTACATTACTTCCAGCGCTGTGCTGGTTGTCATGGTGTTTTACGTAAAGGTGCTACAGGTAAAAACCTTGAGCCAGAAAATATGCTTAAGAAAGGCCAAAAGCGTTTAGAGAAAATCATCGCATTAGGTACCGAAGGTGGTATGAACAACTTTGATGATTTGTTCACCAAGAAAGAAATTGCCAACCTTGCTACCTTTATCCAAATGACACCACCAGTTCCACCGGAAATGTCTTTAGAGCAAATGCGTAGTCACACTAAAGAGTACGTTGCTCTTAAAGATTACCCAACTAAGCCTGTTCACGGCCGTAACTGGAAAAACTTCTTCGTAGTAATCGAACGTGATGCGGGTAAAGCAGCAATCGTTGACGGTGACACTAAAGAAATTATTGACCACATTGATACTGGTTATGCGGTACACGTAATCAAAGGTACTGAAAAGCATAAGAAAGACACTGCAAAAGACGTTGGTCGTTTCTGGTACACCATCGGTCGTGACGGTAAAGTTAACAAAATCGATTTATGGCAAAAACCAGGCAAAATGTTAGTTGCTGAAACTAAGATGGCATATGACGCTCGTGATATCGCGGTATCAGGTGACGGTAAATACGTTATTGCTGGTGGTTACTGGCCTGCTCACTTCGTAATCATGGACGCTGAAACTCTTAATCCGCTTAAAGTGGTTTCAACTCGCGGTTACAACACTAAAGGTGAATTCATTAACGAAGCACGTGTAGCAGCTATTTACACAGCTCCAAATGAGTCTGCATTCATTGTTGCAGTTAAAGAAACAGGTAAGATGTTACAAGTTGACTACACAGACTTAGACAACTTAAAGATTACTGCTATGGAATCTGCAGAATTCTTACATGACGGTTTCTTCGATCCTTCAGGTCGCTACTTCCAAATCGCTGCTAACGCATCAAATAAAATGGTTGTTGTTGATACTAAAGACGCTAAGTTAGAGAAGATGATCGACGTTGACTCATTACCTCACCCAGGTCCAGGTGCTAACTGGATTGACGAGAAATGTGGTCCTGTTGGCGGTACTACTCACTTAGGTGTAGGTCTTGTTTCTGTTTGGGGTAACGATCCTATCAACCGTCCAGAGCAAGCATGGAAACTTTGTTATGAAGTTGAAACAGACGGTGCTGGTGTATTCATCCGTACTCATGAAACTTCAGACTATGTATGGGCTGACCAACTTAAGCACCCAGAGCCAGAAATTCAACAATCTGTACAAGTTTTCGATAAGAAAACTCGTGAAATCGTTAAAACAATTCGTGTAACTGAAGAAGAAGGTAAAGCTGCGCTTCATATCGAATTTAACCAAGACGGTTCAGAGGTTTGGGTTTCAGTTTGGAACCGTACGGATAACAAAAACCCAACTGGTGAAATCGTAGTATACGATGCAAAAACTCTTAAAGAGAAAGCACGTATTAAAGGTTTAACTACACCAACTGGTAAGTTTAACGTTTACAACCGTGTAAACCACAAAACTTAATTATTTTTAATTCCGATTAAAAATAAAATGGCGAGCATAACTTTGGTTATGCTCGCATTGCTCTTTCTGCATTCACGAGTTGATTATGGATAACATGAACAAAAAGCCTAGTTTCTGGTCACGCAGAACAGTATTAGGTACTACCGTGGCTGGCGCGGTCGTTTTCTTCATTGTTGGTATTATCTTTTGGGGTGGTTTTAACACTGCCATGGAAGCTACAAATACCACAGAATTCTGTATTGGTTGTCATGAAATGGAAGCCAATGTTTATCAAGAATATACCCCTACCATCCACTATTCTAATCGCACGGGTGTAAGAGCTGGTTGTCCAGACTGCCACGTTCCAGATCCTTGGATTCATAAAATTGTGCGAAAAATACAAGCATCTAGGGAAGTGTTTTTCTGGTTAACAGGAAAAATTGACACAAAAGAAAAATTTGAAGAGCATCGCTTATCGCTTGCCAAAAGCGTATGGAATGCGATGAAAACAACTGATTCAAGAGAATGTCGTAACTGTCATAACTTTGAATCAATGAACCCAGAATTCCAAAAACCGAGAGCACGTAAACAACATTTAAATGCTTTTGAAACCGGCCAAACCTGTATTGACTGTCATAAAGGTATTGCCCATCACAATGTGCGTGACAAACTAACTGACGAAGAGTTAGAAACAATTGAAGCGCCAAATCCTGACTATATTCGCGAAGTACCACAGCTTTATAAAGATGGCTTAGCACGTGTAGAAGCCAAAGAAGCGGCTGAAAAAGCGAAGAAAAAAGAAGAAGCTGCTGCAGAGAAAGAGAAGATGCAGCAAAAAATAGAACAAGCAGTTGAAGCAGCGCTAGCAACAAGCGGTGGTTCTGCTAGCAAAGAAAGTACATCAGCACCAAGCAGTGCAGCTCCATCGGGTGAAAGCGCTTCGTTTGATGTTGATTGGGGTAAAGCAAGCTCACGGGATATTACGTTATTCTACCCAGGCACTGCGTCTATCGAATGGATATTGGGCCGCAATCATGGTGGTAAACGCGCATTCTCTAAAGGTGACCCTTGTATTGAATGTCACGAAGAAGAAATAGCTGATATCGGTCAGTTAATTGTCTCAGGTGAAAGCGAAAAAGAACTAGAGCCAAACTTAATTCCTAATAAACGCGGCAGTATTCCGGTAACAATTGATGCGACACATGACGCAGAAAATGTTTACTTGAAATTTAGCTGGCCAAATACTGAACATACCCCAGCACCATTTGTTGATGGTGGAAAAATGGATCCAGCCAACCAAATCAAGTTAGCTTATATGATAGCTACCGATGAAGTTGAATTTGCTGACCGCGCGGGTTGTTGGGGTTCATGCCATGCAGATGCTAATACAATGCCATTTGCTCCAGAAAAAGATGCACTTGCTAATAGTGAACTTGCTAGTCGTTTAGATTTAAACAATGGTGTGACTAAGTACATTAAAGAAAGCCGTACTAAGTTAGAGCTGAAAGGTCGCCGTGGTAAAGCACTAGGCGGCTGGGATAAACTTAAGTCAGCTGAAGAAATCACTGCAAGCGTACAGGCTAAGCAATTATTCGACCTTGTTCGAGTTAAGTCTGGCGACAGCGCAGTTGAAGATGGTTACATCCTAGATGAACGCAAGATGCATGGCGGTCAAGGCGGTCAAGCAGTAGCAACCCTTACTGGTGATACTTGGACGGTAACTATCAAACGTCCACTAGTATCAGATAAAGAAGGCGATGTGACGTTAGAAGCAGGTAAAGTCTACAACTTTGGTTTTGCCATTCATGACGATTACACCAGCGCTCGCTATCATCATGTATCATTCGGTTACCGATTGGCGCTAGACAATGAAGAAGCGCACATTAATGTAACCAAGCAATAATTTAGCTTTCGAAAATAGCTGGTATTATTGCTAAAAATGAATAAAGCTTTCTCTACAAAGGGAAAGCTTTTTTATTTTCTATCGCGTTTAAGCTAGGTTAATCGAACAATAGCGTTCAAATAATAATATTGGAATTAAGGAAGTAAATTAATGAAAAAAATAATCAATAAGCTAGCCGCGCCGCTACTACTTATTTCATTGTTAGTTTGCGGCAACGTATTAGCAAAGGAGCATGTTGTTGAAATTTACAAAAAAAAATTTATTCCAGCTGAGCTCACTATTAACCTTGGTGATACGGTAATTTGGAAAAATATCGAGAAACGTCAATATCATAACGTATGGTTTCAACAGCTATTCAAAGAAGAACCTGAATACATTTTTCCAGATGAGTCCTATCAACTGACATTTAATGATAAAGGTGAGTTTCCATACCTCTGTGGGCCTCACCCCAAAATGACAGGCACAATTACCGTAAAATAATTTTCTCTTCACCAATGTGATATTCTGCGTGAGTGAAATTCGACGCAGAATATCATTCATTTCAAACCTTGATTCAAATCAACACCACTTAACTATTTACCATCTGTTAACAGCAAATTTTTATTTAATAACCATAATGGTATTCAGGCTATTAAAATAAGGACATTCATATGAAGCTGTTCTCACCCGCAATTAAAATATCTAACTTGCTTTCATTTAAAGCGAAATTTGTCATGGTGTCTCTGTTTTGTATCTTTCCGCTGATATTTTTCTTTGCAAGCTTGACGATGTCTCAATGGCAGCGGGTTGATCGAGCAGAGTATGAATTAAATGCCTCAACTTACATAGTACCGCTAAGACTTTTGATTGAACATATTGCACAAACACGAGGAATGACAAATGTTTACCTCAATGGCGATAAGTCAATTGAAAGTAAAATTTTGGCAAAAAGAAAAGTTGTCGAAAGTGACTTTAGCAAACTCTTAAAAGTAGATGAAAAGCTAGGTGCTATCTTGAATAGCCAAAACATTCCACGCTCTTTGAAAAGCCGTTGGTCAGAAATCACCAACAAAGCATTTGCTGGGCAAGCGGCAGATATTTTTGGGCTTTATACAGAGCTCATTGCCGATACCATCGATTTCATGGATACCATCGGCCGCCAAGGTAAAATGCTACAAGATGAGCACGCTTCCAATAGTTATTTAATTAGTAGCTTGCTACATACCTTACCTGCGCAAATTGAATCTTTGGGACGATTACGTGGTAAAGGTTCTGGTGTACTAGCTGCCAAAGCACTCACTACTGACAACAAATTACAAGTTGCCGCATTAGCCAGCTCTCGTCACGCTAAAAACTTAGCAAAAGACATCGAGTACTTATTTAGCACGGCACCTGAGCTGAAGCACTCTTTACAATCGCCCTATCAGCAAGCATCGAATAAGCTAATAAATTATTTAGCATTAGCAGATAAAGAAATAGTAAAAGCAACCAAGGTGTCAATGGCACCAAATGACTTTTTTTCCCAAGGCACCGAAACTATATCAGCCCTATTGGTATTGTTTGACACCATGCAGCCATTATTAGAAAAGCAAATGACATCACAAATTAACACGGCAAAATTAGCTATCTACTTCTATATATTTGTCATTGTTGCGGTCGTATTAATATTAGCCTATTTCTATATCGGCATTTATCTGTCAATTAAATACAGTCTGAACAAAATGACCATTGCCGCACACTCAATTTGTGATGGTGACCTTGATACTCGACTAACGTTAAATACCAAAGATGAATTACAAATAATAGCCGCTAGCATTAATGAAATTACCGACGCACTTAGTCGCTCAATCATTGCTGTTAGAGCATCGAGCTATGCTATTGCCGAGGCTGCGGATGAGATTGCTTTAGAAAGCCAAAAATCGGCAGAAGGTATGATGTCTCAATCACAAGAACTGGCGATGACATCGACTGCCGTCACCGAAATGAGTACGTCAGTTCAAGAGGTGGCTAAGAATACGGAGCTTGGCTCTGCCTCGTCGCAACAAGCAAGTGAGGATGCATCAACAGGTACCGATATTGTCAAAACAACTATCAGCGCGATAAACCAATTAGCAGAAAATATTAATTTTTCAGCGCAAGGAGTTAATAAGCTAAAAGAAAGCAGCCAAGATATCACCAATATCTTAGACGTTATTAAAGGTATTGCCGATCAAACCAATTTGCTTGCACTAAATGCAGCCATTGAAGCTGCCAGAGCTGGGGAGCAAGGTCGAGGCTTTGCCGTTGTAGCAGATGAAGTACGCACACTAGCAAAACGAACTCAAGATTCAACATTAGAAATCCAAAGCATGATCGAGCTTATCCAATCGGGTATTACTGATGTATCCGGTAGCATGATTAAAAGTCAGGAATATGCTAACTCTTCGGTAGAGCAAGTCGCGATGGCAGGAGAGTCACTGTCATCCATTGCGACCTCCGTGAGTAGCATCAATGATATGAGCATCCAAATTGCCTCAGCAGCAGAAGAGCAATCTTGCGTGTCAGAAGAAATTGCTCAAAGCATAGTGCATATTAGTGATGTCGCTGATAACGCTTCAAAAGGCGCACAAACTTTGGCACTAGCAGGCTCACAACTTTCAGCAATGTCTAAGGAAATGCGCTTAGTTATTCAACGATACAACATCGACGAAAACAGTTTTGACCAGCATGAAGAAAAACTTCGCCTACTGCATTGGCAAGATAAATATTCCATCGGTATAGAAGAAGCTGATCGTCAGCATAAAAAAATGGTAGAAATGATGAATGAAGCGCACATCATGTCTCATCAAAACCGCAGCAGTGCGGCAATTGCTAACGCCTTATCAGCATTGCTTGAATACACCAAAGTTCATTTTGAATGGGAAGAGAATTTTTTTGACAATCATGGCTACCCTAAGGGCGAAGAACATAAAGCTAGCCATCAAAAACTAGTGTCAGAGCTGGAACAGCATATGGATAAAATAAAGGTATCTGAGCCGACAGCGATTGACGCCGAAATGGAACAGCTAAATCAGTGGTTAATCAAGCATATTGAGCACAGCGATAGAGACTATGCTCGCCATGTTATTAGTCAATAGCTGAAATATCTTTCCCACTTAAACAAAAAGGCCAATCATACTCGACTGGCCTTTTTAAGTTACTACTAACTAGTTTCGAACCTGACCATCGCCAACGACAACAAATTTTTCTGTGGTCAGTGACTCTAAGCCCATAGGACCATAAGCATGTAATTTACTGGTTGAAATACCAATTTCAGAGCCTAGTCCAAGTTGACCTCCATCTGAAAACCTCGATGATGCATTGGCCATCACAACAGAAGAGTTTATTTGACGAATAAACTGCTGACAGCGAGAAGTATCCTGACTAACAATGACTTCGGTATGGTCTGACGTAAACTCATTGATATGGCCAATAGCTGCATCGTAGTCTTCAACAACCTTAATCGCGACTTCTTGAGCCAAATACTCAGCATGATAATCATCAGTTGTTGCAGGTATCGCGTTATCAAAAAAGCTAATGCTATTAATACACGCATGTATCCTGACATTAAATTCCGCTAACGCCTTACTAGCGAGAGGTAAGAATTTATCAGCTACTGAACGATGTACTAAAACAGTTTCGATTGCATTACAAGCACTTGGGCGCTGTGTTTTCCCATTAACCAGAATATCAGTGGCTTTAGTTAAGCTTGCGTACTCATCAATATATAAATGACACACACCTTTAAAGTGCTGTATCACCGGTATTTGGCTATTTTCAGTTACATAACGAATGAGTCCCTCGCCACCTCTTGGGATCACTAAATCAATGGAGTCACGTTGTTTCAATAACTGTTCAATGACACTGCGACTCGTATCAGGAATCACCGAGACCATATGAGGATTTAGCTCATATTTAGCCAATACCTGGTGTATACAATTCGCTAAAGCCAAATTACTATGAATGGCTTCTGAGCCACCTCGCAGTACAACCGCATTACCAGCCTTTATGCATAAAGCAGCCGATTCAGCCGTAACATTTGGCCGAGATTCATAAATCATCGAAATAACGCCTAGAGGAATACGCATTTTACCCACTTGCAGACCATTAGGACGTAACTGCATATTGGCAATATTGCCGACAGGATCAGGCAAGTTAACAATGTCTATAATTGCTTGAGCAATCCCTTCTATTCGTTCCGGTGTAAGAGTAAGCCTATCAAGCATCGCTTCTGATAAACCTTTATCACGACCCGCGACTAAATCTTTCTGGTTTTCATTGATGATATTTTGGCTTTCGTGTCGAATCGCCTGCGCCATATCACTCAGTAATTCGTTTTTTTCTGTGGTGGTCAATTGTGCCACTTGACGGCTCGCCACTTTAGCTTGCTGCGCCATATGCTGCATATTAAATTCTGTCATTTCTCTTTCCATCAAACCCTTAACTGAGTATCACCATATCGTCGCGATGAACAATAACCTTGCTAGGACAAAAGCCAAGAATTAAGTCTATTTGGTTGCTATTTGCGCCTTTAATTTTTTCAAGATCACGGTGGCTATATTGGCTAATACCTTTGGCAATAACACGCTGATCGCTATGACTAATTAAATCGATCGAATCGCCTGCAGAAAATTGTCCACTAACACTGTTTATTCCTGAAGGCAGTAGCGATGCCCCCTTTTCGATAACCGCAGTAATTGCACCTGCATCAAGTGAGACCTTACCTGCACTTTTTAACGTATGTTTTAACCAATGCTTTTTCGCTTTTACCGGTGCTTGCTTCGCTAAAAAGTGTGTACCTGGTTTTTGGTTGGCAACCAATTGCTCAAACACTTGCGGTTTTTCACCATTGACAATAAAAGTCGCTATACCATTTTCCGTCGCTTTTTCCGCTGCTTGTATTTTGGTTTGCATACCGCCTGTTGCAATGTGATTTGTCGTACCACTTGCCATTTTATAGATGGCATCGTTGATCTCAGCGACTTCGGTTAATAATTTCGCCTCAGGATTATCTTTCGGGTTTTGATCGTACAAACCATCAACATCACTTAAAATCATTAAGCAGTCAGCTTCACTCACTAACGCAACTAAAGCTGCTAAATTGTCATTGTCGCCGACTTTCAGTTCATCCGTAGCTACCGTATCATTTTCATTGACCACAGGGATGACACCATTTTCCAATAGTATGCGAATGGTATTTTTAATATTGATATAACGCTGACGATCTTTTAAATCGCCATGGGTTATCAATAATTGACTACAAGGCACATCAAAAAATCGCTGCCAGTTTGCCATCATTTTCATTTGCCCCACTGCAGCCATTGCTTGCTTAGTGGGGATGGAGGGATTGGGAGAGCCATGTTGTATTAATGCACGTCCAGCAGCCACGCTGCCCGATGAAACTAAGATTACCTCTTTCCCAGCACTATGACACTGGGTGATAAAGCGTGCTATTGATAGTAAGTACTTGCCGCTACAACCATTTTTTTCAGGCGCGACTAGGGCACTACCAACTTTAATGACAACACGTTGAAAATTCATTGCTCCTCCTTTGTTTTCGTCTTCCATAGCATGACGTGAAAAACGCCTAAATAGCAATCATCTTTTTTACTTTTTATAAACAAAAAAGTTATTTTTAATCGGTTTAAAGCATATCCATCAAATTAAAAGCATTTTTGACAGTTGAAAACATGAATTTTAGGCTACGAAAATCAAGGTAGCTGAAAGCATGTTTATTTAGTGACCTGTGAATATTTTATCGATTACAGATAGAGAGCATCTATGTTGCAACAACATTGCCCAAATGAAAGTCAGACTTTTTCCATGACATGGATGTCAGTTAACTTAGTTTGAGGTATCAAAAGGTCGAAAACACTTGTTTACTATCAAATTTTATTTAATAACCAACTAACAAGTTGCCCCACTTACTATTTTTTAACCAATGATAAAAGCAATTTTCAAATTAGTCAGAAAGCCTTACAATCAAAGTTATGTAATTAAGGATTATTTCATCGAATAATAATAAGCATTATGTTGAATTTTTTACCTGGACCAATTAAAGGTTCTATTTCGTTTTTATTATATGCAATCAATACATTATTTTGGTTAATACCAATTGTTATCTGTTCGTTTCTAAAAGCACTTGTGCCAATAAAGGGATGGCAAAAACTGTTTAGCTACCTGCTAGATCAAATGGCAAGTAACTGGGTAGCGGTTAATACCAGCATCCAAAATTTATTTACCAAAGTTAGCTACAAAGTGTCGGGCTTAGACAAATTAGGAAAGAAAGATTGGTATTTAGTACTAAGCAATCACCAAAGTTGGGTAGATATCTTAGTGCTGCAAAGGCTGTTACATGGCAAAGTGCCTTTTTTAAAATTTTTCTTAAAAAAAGAGCTAATCTACGTGCCATTTTTAGGTCTAGCTTGGTGGGCACTAGATTTTCCATTTATGAAAAGGTATAGCCAAGCATACCTTAAGAAAAATCCACATCTACTTGGTAAAGATATCGAAACTACGCGAAAGGCTTGTGAAAAGTTCAAGCATAAGCCAGTTAGTGTGATGAATTTTATTGAAGGCACTCGCTTTACAGCCGAGAAACACAAAAGACAAAAATCTCCGTTTGCCCATTTATTACGCCCAAAGGCTGGTGGTATTGCTTTTGTACTTGACGCAATGGGGCAGCACTTAACCAAAATAGTCAATGTCACTATCTATTACCCGCAAGGTATTCCAACATTTAAAGACTTCATTTATGGCAAAGTTTCTGAAATCGATGTTAATGTACAAACAATCGATATTCCCAAAGAAATAATCGGCGATTATTTTAACGACAAGCAGTTTAAACAAAACTTCCAAGCTTGGGTTAATCAATTATGGCAAGAGAAGGATAAAACCTTAGCACAAATGATTGCTGATAGGAGCTAGCATATGAATCAATGGATAACACAGACCCTCACTCAACTAGGTTGGCCAAGTGCACATTTACCACTTGGTAGTCATTTAGTTGGATTTGCCGCCCTGTTATTCATTGCACTTGCTAGTCACTACATAGTGAAGCATCGAATTCTGGTGTTGATTCGAACCTTAGTAGAAAAATCTAAAAACCAATGGGACGATTTACTCGTTCAACACCAAGTATTCAGTAAAATATCGCTAATTGTTCCGTTTTTCTTACTTTTTTTATTAACACCGCTTTTATTGCCTGAGTCTTCGGCGCTTATACCTATTATTAAAGTGGCGGCACGAGTAGCAATAATTTTTCAAATTGCCCGCTGTATTTGCGCAATACTTGATGTAATAAAAAGTATTTATTTAGCAAAAGCTAAAGCTCGTTATTTACCGCTTAATGCAACCGTACAACTGATCAAGCTTGCCATTTACCTGATTGCTACAATTTTAGCAGTATCAGTTATCGTTGATCGTTCACCGATATTCTTACTTAGTGGTCTTGGCGCATTAACCGCAGTGCTGTTGTTAGTTTTCCAAGATACTATTAAAGGTTTAGTTGCAAGTATTCAAATTGCTGCCAATAAGATGGTGGCACCTGGTGATTGGGTAGAACTACCACAATATGGCGCCGACGGTGACGTATTAGAAATTGGCTTAAACACGGTAAAAATCCAAAATTTTGATAGAACCGTAACCACTGTACCCACCTATGCGTTAATTAGCGGCTCGTTTAAAAATTGGCGCGATATGTTTAATTCTGGTGGGCGACGAATAAAGCGCGCAATTAAAGTTGATATTGCTAGTGTAAAGTTTTGCCAAAAAGAAGATATCGAACATCTTTCAAGTATCAGTTTATTAAAGCCATATTTAGCCAAGAAGTCAGAAGAAATAAACCAACATCACCAAGCAAATGGCATTAGCCCAGAAGATAAGTTAAATCAACGACAGTTAACAAATATCGGAACTTTTCGAGCTTATATTGAAGCTTATCTAGCTCAACATAAAAAAGTTCACCATGAAATGACTTGTATGGTGAGACAATTGGCACCAACGTCAACAGGGGTACCTTTAGAACTGTATTTTTTCAGTAACGATCAAAATTGGGTAAGTTATGAAGGCATACAAGCAGATATTTTTGATCATTTGTATGCCATTGCACCGGAGTTTGGTTTGCGAATATTCCAACACCCAACCGGCTTTGATTGGCAGAAAAACTAAGCTGGCTTGCGGTTTCGAATAACACCTTCTTGCATAGTCGAAGCCACTAACTCGCCTTGGCGATTGAATATTTGCCCTCGAACTAATCCTCGGCCACTTGTCGCTGACGGACTATCAATCGAATAGAGCAGCCAATCGTCAAATCTAAACGGACGATGAAACCACATAGTGTGATCAATAGTCGCTATTTGAAAATTTGGATTCCAGTGTGTTTGTCCGTGTGGAAAGAGCGCCGTAGGTAAGAACTGAAAATCTGAGGTATACGCCAACATATACATATGAACCCGCAAATCATCAGGCAGGTCGCCATTGGTTTTAATCCACATATTGCATTGTGCCGGCATCTTTTCTGGACACACCCAGTTGTATTGCTCTACAGGTTTTAATTCAATTGGCTTTTCTGCGAGAAATTTACCTCTAACATTTTCTGGCAAAATATGTTGGTTAGCAAAAATGAAATCTTGATACGACGCTACATCTTCCGGAGGTGCGACATTAGGCATCTCATCTTGATGTTCAAAGCCTGGCTCCGGCTCTTGGAAGGATGCTGTCATATAAAATATGGGCTTACCATTTTGAATAGCCTGTACACGGCGAGCACTAAAGCTTCGGCCATTACGTAGCTCTTCAACTTCGTATACCACAGGCTTGCTGGCATCTCCTGCTCTAAGGAAATATGAATGCAATGAATGTACTAAGCGTTCTGGAGCAACCGTTTCCTGCGCTGCAGACAATGCCTGCCCCATAACTTGGCCGCCAAATAACGCTTTAAACCCTAAATCTTGGCTTTGACCTCGATATATTCCTTGCTCAATTGTTTCCAGTGAAAGTAACGATAATAAATCGTCTAGTACCTGACTCATAACAAACCCTTTGTATTTCAACTGATAACTATTATATAACGCTTGTCTTAATAGGAAATAGCACTTAAACAAAAACAAGCCATACTGCTCTGACCATTAGATTATCAATAATGCTAACTAGCCGTTATATTTTAATTTTTTATTATTTATACTTTTTTAGTGTTGAAATATTAATCAATGTAATATAGTGTTTCGATAATGTGGTGGTTAACCATTAACAACACAGCGTAAATAGAGGCAGAAAATGCATGCTACATCTGAACGTGAAGTGCTTTTAGAAAGAAGGCATCACGAACAAATTCAAGCTGGCTTGTGGGACCAACTTACTTTAGCCCAAAAATTTGCTGCAAGTAGCCTAACTCAGTTTGGTTATGACTTAGCATTTATAAGGGAAAGTAATACTGGCGGATTAGCCATATTATTATGCGATGGAAATGCAGCGACTATTACCGGAGATGGTGAAATTAATACGGCTCCCAAAATTCAGATTAGATAATAAAAAAGCGCCTTTAGGCGCTTTTTTATTATCTATAGTTGCTCAACCTTGATTAAACTTCTGAAATTCTACAGTAGGCTGGGGTTGGCTAGGTTGCTTTTTTATCGGTTTAACTTTCGCTAGCTCACCTTGCTGTTCGGTAAGAAGCGCCTCCATCATCGACATAAAACCATTTAAATTATCACTCGCCCACATTCGTTTAATATGCTTCTCTTGCCCAGAGATAAACCGTAAAAACTCTTTAAACGAACCAATTTTGTAACTTTCAAAGCACTTTTCGACAATAGGCCTTAATTTTTCTTTACCCGAAGAGCACGAGCGAAAGATAGCAGAATAGTTGTTCACGATTGGCCAAATAAGCGCCATGTCGCTGGCAATTGTCGGGGCAATTTTTTCAGCTTTTTCTTTTGTTGCATTATAGCGAAATAGATAAAATTCAGATTGCTTTGCTGCTACAACAGCAAGTGTATCCATTAATAATTTATAATCTTTTCGAGTCTGTACGCTTTCACGCTTTTGCTGCATCAATTCATGCTGCAACCGCTCTGAGCGAAAATAAAAATATATACTAACAACAACAAATATTACGACAACGATTAATGCTAATACTATCAACTTACTCGTACCTTAATTTTTAAATTCACGACACATCACTTAAACGAGACAAAAAGATATAAGGGTCTATATCTTGTACCGTTGGCGTAGCAATAGAGAATCTTATATTAACCGAAAACTCACCTAAGTTGGCAAAAAATCTTACTTTTAATGCCTCAATCAACTTTTCAAATTTAGCCTGCGCTTGTTCGCTAGTTTGGTGAGGGTATAACACAATATATTCACCATCATTGATCTGCCCAGTCTGGTCAAATTCACCAACATGTTCATTAATCAATGTAGCTATCGTTTTGTTTACTTCGCCAATCACTTTTTTATTAAAACTAAACGTTAAATCCTGCCAGTTACTTATTGTCAAATAACCTACAGATAACGGATATTCATACTTACGCGCTTTTTTAAAGGCTCGATGGTAAATGTATTTAGTTTGAGCAGGGGAAGGTAATATATAGGCAGGACGTTCTAATTGCTCATAAACATAATTTTGTTTTCTGGAACGATAAGAAAACCACTGAAGTAATATAATAACGGCCAATAATAAAGTGGTCATTAAAAATATAGTGACCAAGCGTTCTTGTACTACTAGGCGCTCTGAAAATTCAGTATGCGCTTCATAGCTTTCAGCTAAATCTAAGGCGATTTCTTTATTACTATTTTCGATACTTAAAGTAGATGGAGCTTGAATTGCTTTGAGTTGATTACCTTTGAAAAATTGACGTTGAAGCTCTACATATTGGTTCAACATGTCTAACGCTTTGTTAGTTTCACCCTGCTTTTGATAATGATTGGACAACAATAGATACAAGTCAATTTGACTACTTGAGACTTCTGCTATTTCCGAGATTTCTTCTGCTAGCATCAATAATTGCTGAGCAAACGTCTCTCGTTTTGTCGCATAGCTGGCCTTAGTTAAGGCAATCAACGTACTTAAATAAGGTTTATTTAAGTTTTGCCCTTTAAATGAATTTTCTGCTTCAATCAACGCTAAATATGCTTTTTGAAAATCTTGCTGTTCTAATAAGACTTGCCCCAACCCTAACTCTGCATAAGCTCGTTTAATTGGCCAATTTTCTTGTTCTGCTATTTTCTTAACTTCCCAGTATGCATTATAGGCATCGTCATACCTGTGAGTTGCTTTATAGCCGCCAGCCAAGTTGTAGTAGGTCGTTTCAATGCCATTTTGCTTATTAAGCGCAAATCTAAGTTTAAGAATGCGTTCATGCATTTCTAAGGCCGTCTGATAATCCCCTAAATAATGATAGGAAATTGCAATAACTTCCAACAACTCCAAATATTCTGCGTATTGCCTATGTTGATCAATTAGCTCTTTCACATGAACTAAATCACCATAAGCTTTTTCGCTCTCGCCGATTAAAGCGTTTGCCATTGCACGATAGCCTAAACCGAGCAGTTGATACTTAATCAAACCGTATTCCTTGGCTTGATTAAATACTTGGTCTACAAAATGGAAAACATTGTGATATTGGCCTTTAACAAAATAACCTGCGGCTATTTTTATCTCTAAGTTCAACTGTATTTCTACTGGCAACGGGTTGTAGGTCAAGCCGTCAACGGCAAATTGGAAAGCGCGTGCAGAATCTCCCTTACTATTTGCTACTTCGGCGAGTAACACATAGGCTTGAGCAATAATTTCTTTAGGATATTGTTGACGATATTGAATGATTTCGGTGGCAAGTGTAACGACTTGTTCATAGACTAAATCATCTTTATCCGCTTGATATAACTGACTAACCCGCTCAGTATTTTCTTTAACTATCTCACGGGTTTGTTGCGCCACGGCACTTTGGAAGAAGCCAATGCTCAACAAAATAAATAAACAGATCAAAACCTTGGCTTTCACGTGGCCGTTACCTTTGCAAAAAAGTCGACAAACTCAATGCATTCTAACCCGTTGCTTAGATTTTACCAATCGATGAATAACAGTACGAAAGCGTCGAAAAAATAAAACGTTTACAAGTTAAAAATCTTTATACTATAATGGTTACAGAGCAACTAAAGCTCGACAAAGGCAAATCTGGTGAAAACTAGAGACGCAAAGTTACCGGTCTAAGGGGAAACCTAGGACAGCGGAACTACCGAATTTAGATATAGTGGGGGCTTATCTATATTAGGTTTTTCTTAAACCTGGCAAACTCACGGTTAACTTTGCGTGTCCTTCCTTTGTTATTCTTAAATCAATTAATTTCAACTTAAACAATTCCAATTTACCGTCAGCGTATTAATACATTCAGCCTTCTAGTAAAAACAAAGGATGACGAGCGTACTCGCCATCTACCTTGCTAAAGTTGTCAGTTCAATCTTATTTTTTTTCTAAAGATAGTTTCTTTTCAGCAATGTACTGACGAATAATTTTTTCTAACATCGACAATGGCATAGAACCATTTTCTAATATACGATCATGAAACTCTCTAACATCGAAATTAGCACCTAAAGCTTGCTCCGCTTCCTTACGTAAGCGTTTTATTGTTAATTCTCCAATTTTGTATGACAACGCCTGACCAGGCCATGAGATATAGCGATCAATCTCAGTTTTAACATTATGCAGTGAAAGCGCAGTGTTACTTGCTAAAAAGTTCATCGCTTTGTCGCGGGACCATCCTTTGACATGCATACCTGTATCAACCACTAAACGACAAGCTCGCCACATTTCATATGTTAGTCGACCGAAATCACTATATGGGTCTTGATAAAAACCAGCTTCAATACCCAAAAATTCAGAATAAAGTCCCCAACCTTCGCCAAATGCTGAAATGTATGTTTGATTTCTAAACTTAGGTACATTCTCCATTTCTCGTGCAATCGAGCCTTGAAGGTGATGACCAGGTACAGCTTCATGCAACGTTAATGCTTCAAGAACATACAGAGGGCGACGATCTAATCGATAGGTATTCACCCAGTAATTACCTGGTTGATCATCTCGAGAAGGACCAGAATATCGACCAGTTGTATATTTGGGTGCGATATTAGCAGGCACTTCGATCACACCATAAGGTGTTCTAGGTAAGGTTTTAAACAAGCCTGGTAATTTTGCATCCATTTTCTTGGCTATAAAAGATGCTTCCTTTAGTAACTCTTCAGGCGTTTTTGCATAAAATTGTTCATCTGTTCTCAGAAATTCAACAAAATCAGCAAAACTGCCTTCAAAGCCAACTTGCTCAATAATGGTCTGCATTTCACCGCGAATTCTTTTTACTTCAGCTAAGCCAATTTCATGAACTTCGTCTGCTGTCATATCTAGTGTAGTAAAGTGTTTTACGCGATTATCATAATAAGCTTTGCCGTTTGGGAGGCTGCTTGCAGCAATGTTTTTACGCGCATTTGGTTTGTAGGTATTAACCATAAAGTCATAAAATTGCTGATAACTTGGGAATACTTTTTCCAAAATTACCGATTTAGCCTGCGTCTTTAAGTTTGCTTGCGTTGCTTCATCAAGGTGTGATGGCATCGCTTTAAACGGCTGGTAATAAGCACTTTGTGTAACATCTTCCTTGATGAATGCTTTGATTGAGTCTTCAAATCCTTCTAGTACGATCTGCGGCTGGGTATAGCCTTTTTCGATACCTAAACGCATCCAAGCCATTTGCTGCGAGAAGTAATTTGGCACTTGATTTAATCGACTCAAGTAATCGATGTAATCTTGCTCCGTTTTAAACGCGACCATTCGCGTGATAAAACTTAGGTAAGCGTGAAATCCGGACTCTGCCGTAAGTGGCATCAAGTACTCATTGTTTAAATAACTGTCGAGTTGGTTTTTAATGCGATAGTGTAAAACGGACCAACTAATTTTATTGTTATCATCTAACTTTGTTATATCCACTGCGTTAACTTGCTCAAAGATAGCCTTTAGTTTTTGATGATTTGCAGCTAACTTCTTCGAACTCATGTCTGGAAGCTGTGCATTACTTGCTCCAGCCTCTGGCTTATTATATGGGCTGCTTTGTTCTTCGTAGCTATGATAGTTGGCAATCACACCGGCCAGCTGTTCATTGGCATCTATCTTCTGCTTCTGCGTAGTTTGACTACATGCAACAAGCAGAAAAGCCAAGATTATATGTAAATATTTCATGATAAATTCCAACGTTATTCTATTTTTGGAGTGTCAAAGGGATTATAAAACTGCTTCTCATTGTCACTTAGCGCAGTAACCTTTGCGCTACTTCGTTTTTATAGGCATAGATAAAGGTGTGACCATTCTACTTGCACGCATACAATATTCAATTATTAACTTGCCTAATATTGTGACAGTAATTGCTGATAAATGAAGCAATTTGGCTCGGTTACAATTTTTATTGTAAAAATTGCATGCAAAACTAGAAGTTTTCTTGAAATTTAGACAGAATGGTCTACGGATATTGATTTTATTGGGATGAATCATTGAAACACCATGATTCGATAGCACAAGCAGAAGCAAAAATGACAAAGGCACTTAAGCAGCTCGCTAAGTGGCAGTTGTCAGCTGCCCCAATAAATTATGCAATTGCCTATGAATATATCAGTGAAAAAAACATTCCGCTCATTACCAAAATTGATCAACACCTCTTTAACCACCAGCATTTAGACAACTTCATTATTGAAGAGACTTATCAGCAATACATTCTAGGACAGAGTGAATTTCGTGACGAGATGTTTGATGATGTTGATAAAGTCACTAATCAGGTTAAAGACACTTGTTTACAGTCGACCGTTCAAAGCCAACAGTTCCTTGAAAATGTAGAAAACAATGTTGGCGTGATAAGCAATGGCAATGATGAGCAACAGCAGCAGGCAATTAATCAATTAAAGCAAGCGGCCTTAAAGTTTAAACAACAGCAACAAAAGTTAACAGAGCAGCTATTAGCCGCACAGCAAAAAACAAATGCGTTAAAACATGAGTTTGCTGCTGCTCGCAAAGAAATTTATTTAGATCCGATCACTAGACTTTACAATAAAAAAGCACTCACTAAACACTTTGAAGCTTGGGTGACAGAAGCACCTGACCGTCAAATTGCCGCGGTAGTGATTAATGTTGATCACTTTAAAGATTTTAACGAAAAATTTGGCTCACTCATTGGTGATGTCATCTTATCTAAAATTGCCAATAAAGTGAGTAACTATGTCGGCGAAAGCGGTTTACCTGTACGTACAGGCAATGAAGAATTCCTGATACTGCTACCAGATGTCGAAATGAATATAGCCGGTGAAATCGCTGAAAAAATTCGCCAAGGCGTTGAAAAGATTCGCTTCATCAGCAGTAAATCAGGGATACGATTACCACAAATGACCATCTCATTGGGTGTTAGTGAATTTCAACGTCGTGAAACTCTCAATACTTTAGTTAAACGCACCAAAAAGGCACTCTTCTGTGCCCAAGACGGCGGTCGAAACAAAGTGGCGATAGCCTAACTATACACCGTTTGCATCTACGGAAAATAGTGCAACCAAATCGTTAAAATTTTGCTCAGAAAATACTTGAATACCATGCTTTTCAAGTAGTTGTGCGGTAATTCCTCTACCTTCAATTTTTTTCCCACTAAACGTCCCATCGTAAACCCTGGAGCTTCCGCACGAAGGACTTGATTCTTTAAGCAATGCATAACGAATGTTATGTTGTTGGCACAAATATAGCGCATGTTCAGCACCTGATTTAAAGGCAGCGCTGACATCTGCGCCTTGCTGCGTGATAACTTGGCCAGTATCTCTATTTATTTCAGCCGGCTCTCTTGGTACAGCTAAGCCTCCCGCAACTTCTGGGCAAACAACAATAAGCCTCCCTTGCCGACGCCAGTCTGTAATAGTGCGATTTAACAATGCTTTTGCTTTGCCGTCATAACGAACATTTAAACCTAGGAAACAAGCACTAATTAGTATTTTTTCCATATTATTATTTCTTTATTAACTGATTTAGTTTAACCAGCTCTTCACCATCACCCGATTCAAGCTCAATCCAGCAAGACTGACTATAAACCTCAAAGTTAAGTACAAAGTTACTCGCCAACACAGTAAATCTTACGTTATACCTATCTGCTCCTGGTATATGTTCAATTATTTTTGCGCCATCTACCTCATTCAACACTAGATTTACCAACGATTGAATATCTTCATCGTCGAAGGATTCTGATAAGCGAATTTCTATATTATCTTGTGTAAAGAAAATATTTTCAGAATTTAACTGCTGCATGAAATTTCCAATGATTTTCCCCAATCTGGTGATTGAATGGCATATTTTTCAAAATCAGGTTGCTCATCAAAAGGTGCTTTTAGCACTTTTTGTAACTCATTAAGCATTTGATAGTTACCTTGCTCAGCTTCCTCTATCACTTGCTGTGCAAGATAATTTCTTAGTATATATTTTGCATTGTATTGGTTTTGCAGCTGGTGACGAGCTTTATCTGCAAATTCATCTTCTAACAATCGTTGACGGTATTTATTTAACCAACTAATCGCAGCACTATCACCCGAAAATTGTGATAAAAGTACTTGGCAATGTTCATTTTCACTGTCTTTAACAAACACTTGGTTGAGTTGTCGAAAACTCAAGGTGTAATCAGCTTTGTGTTTAGTCAATAAGTTCAACCATTCTCCCAACACATACTGGTCATCCTCCTGCCAATGGCTAAAGCCCAACTTTTTCTGCATCAATTGTAAGTAATGCCGAACAAATATCGGCTCATATTGACTTAATGTTTGAGTAATTTCTTGGACAGACAACCAATCTGAAAACGTTACCGCTAGCGCATTTAAATTCCATAAACCGATACTTGGTTGTTGCTCAAAAGCATAGCGACCCGTGTGATCTGAGTGATTACAGATAAACTTAGGATCATAATCATCCAAAAAGCCAAAAGGTCCATAGTCAATCGTTAAGCCTAAAATCGACATATTATCGGTATTCATTACACCGTGGGCGAAACCATGTACTTGCCACAACGCAATAAGCTCTGCAGTAGATTGCACTATTTTTTGCAGCATAGCTAAATGAGGCTTCTCCTCGGTTAAACATTCGGGAAAATAAGTCGCTAAGCAGTAATCTGCCAGCTGATTAAGCTCACTTTTCTTTCCATGATGAAACCAATACTCAAAATGGCCAAATCGAATATAACTTGGTGCTAATCGAGTCATCACAGCACCTTTTTCTACTTGTTCCCGGTAAACATCTTGACTGCTACCGATAATACTTAACGCTCGCGTTGTTGGAATATCAAGTGCTGCCATTGCTTCACTAGCCAGAAACTCTCGAACACACGAACGCAATACTGCTCGTCCATCGCCCATACGAGAAAAAGGCGTTTGCCCTGCCCCTTTTAATTGAACATCCCAACGAAGAAACTCGCTTCCTTTTACTTCACCTAAACTAATGGCTCGGCCATCTCCTAATTGAGGAACAAACTGTCCAAATTGATGCCCAGCATACACTTGTGCGTGGTGACAACCGCCTTCAGGTAATGCTTTACCAGAAAAGACTTCAACAAAGTTTGTTTGATGTAAATCATCTTTTGTAAGGCCAAGCTCTGTTAGCATATCGCCGCTTACAGCAACTATATGTGAGCCTACCAAAGGGGTTGGCCTAACTTTGCGAACTTGGAAAGGCATATGTTTGAGTAAATGATTGTCGAAGTTTAATACAATCGGCTTGAGCATCTTATCAACTTAGGTAACAATGGTTCTTGATATAATACTAAAAAAATCAAGGACAACTTAGCCCTTTTTCCCTATAATTGATAAAGGCTCAGAATAAATCTAATCATTAAAGAGAGACGGACATTATGAAAAAAATGACTCTTGCTATTGCAACTGCAGCAATGATGGCAGCTCCGGCGTTTGCAGCAGACGTTGCAGCGGGTAAAGCAAAATCAGGCATGTGTGCAGCATGTCACGGTGCAGCAGGTATTTCAGCAGTTCCAATGTATCCTAACCTTGCCGGCCAAAAAGAGGCATACTTAGTGAAGCAATTAAAAGACTTCAAATCAGGTTCTCGTAAAGACCCAGTTATGGCGCCTATGGCAATGCCATTATCAGATGCAGACATTGCTAACATCTCGGCATACTATGCAAGCTTAAAATAAGCTAGTTTCTTAATAAAAAAAGCGCTCGATGAGCGCTTTTTTTATTTCTTCAATACCTGGTTATTGTAGAGCAAGGAAGGCTTGAGCAATGTAAAAGTTGTTATCCCAAACCAACTCACCTTCATGCAATTCAAACGGTTGCCACTGGGTGGTTAAATTAAACCACTGCTCTTGTTCGCCAATACTTGCACGAATTGGCATCTCAAAACCTTCAATCACATTAGACCATCGAGCAGTAAGTTGTTGCCCTTTTATTCTAAACTCTAAAATTGGTAATCGATTATCTCGTAAATACTGGTCGAATAGGCTGCCAAGCGCTTTGCCTGACTGATCAATAATATATTGCTCTATTTGCGCTGTAGATACCGTTTGATGATAAAACGTGGTACCAAGCCCCCGTAAAATTTCTCGCCATTTATCATCATCATTAATCACCTGCCTAATCGTATGCAATAACGCAGCTCCTTTAGGGTACATATCAAAAGAGCCGATTTTGTGTTGATGATAGGGACCAATGACAGGCTTATCGTTATTGATATTTTGACGCAATCCCTGCTGATATTCATCGCCCGCCTGTTTACCATAATGGTATTCGACGAATAAGCCTTCGGCATAAGTTGTAAAACCTTCTTGTACCCATAGATCGGCAATATCCTTTGCCGTAATACTATTGGCAAACCATTCATGAGCCATTTCATGGATAATAATATAATCCCACTTAAGTCCCCAATCGGTACCACTCAAATCTCTACCTTTGTACCCGTTTTGGTAGCCATTGCCATAAGTGACCGAGCTTTGGTGCTCCATCCCAAGGTACGGTACTTCTACGAGCTTGAAACTGTCTTGGTAAAATGGGTACGGACCAAACCAATGCTCCAATGCCTGCATCGTTCTTAGCACATCTTTAAATTGCATGCGTGCTTTATCTTCATTTTCACGAAGCACATAGTAATCCATATCAAGTGGTCCAGTTTCCCCTTGATATACTTCGGAGAAATTAACGTAATCCGCAATATTAATATTCACCCCATAATTATTTATTGGGCTTTTTACCTGCCAATGAAATATTCGAGAACCCACATCTTGTTTATCTTCGACATTAACTAAGCGCCCATTGGAGACATTTACAAAGGGCTGCGGTACCTCAATAAACATATCAATACCGCGATCCGGTTCATCATAACCATGATCTTTATTCGGCCACCAAATACTAGCGCCTATACCTTGATTAGACGTGGCAATAAATGGCATTCCACCACCGTCTTCTGACCAAGTAACACCGCCATCCCATGGGGCATTCTTTGCCGCATGTGGCTGACCATTAAACTCAACTCTCAATTGATACTCTTTACCAACTTCATTTGCCGCTACGGTTGTAATAAAATAGCTATATCCTTCTTGGCGTATTGCAAGTTTTGTATCTTGTTGATAAGCAGCAACTAAAACCATAGGTTGTTGAAGTTCAAGTTGAAGCTCTCTAACGTCTGAAAGCACTTTGTAGGTAATCAGATTGCTGCCAGAAAATCGTTTCTCCCCAATATCAACCGCAACCGACAATTGATAATGCTGCAAATCCCACCAAGCTCTTTGCTCGGTAATACTTCCCCTTAAAACATTCTGTCGCTCGCTAGAAATCTCTTGTGCTTGAGCAGCTGAGTTAAAAGAAAATAACAGCCAACACAATACGAGTAACTCATTAATTCGCCTATTTTTCATTATTATGTCCTTTTTTACAGGCAGTTTTTGCTCTGCTCCTAAGCTTAGCACTACTTGCACTTACAAGCATTTTATGTAATCTTTCTGCCAGCTTAGCAACTTATGCAACTAGCAATAAGCTGCTAACCGAACTTGTCGGAGTGCCAAAAGGCTGAGATCGCGTAAGCGGGATCCGTAGAACCTGATCAGTGTAATTGCTGCGAAGGGAACAAGTGCGAAACCTATGCCTCACAAGATCATTGGCATTATTTCGTCCTCGTTTTACACCTTAGAGCTCCGCCTTTGATATTAATAATTTTCAGGTGAGAGACCATGAGTTCATTATCAAGACGCGAAAGACGTCAGCAAGCCGAAGCTTTTATCAACAATGTTTCAGGCCAAAGTTACCCAAACTCCAATAAAATTTATGTGCAAGGTGAGCTTCACGATATCCAAGTAGCTATGCGTGAAATTACCGTAGGCGATACCTTTGTCGGCGGCACTGAAGAAAACCCCATTTTTGAACCTAACGAACCCGTGCGTGTATACGACACCTCAGGCGTTTATACAGATCCTTCGGTTCAAGTAAATGTTCATCAAGGCCTACCAAAACTGCGAGCAGAATGGATCGCAAATCGTGGCGATACCGAAATGCTTGAAGGAGCAAGCTCTGGTTACAGCCAACAACGTCTAGCTGATGAAGGGCTAGACCACATCCGCTTTGATAATTTACCAAAAGTTCGGAGTGCAAAAGTAGGTAAAAACGTCACGCAAATGCATTATGCTCGCCAAGGTATTATCACGCCAGAAATGGAATATATTGCGATTCGCGAAAACACTAAACGTGCTGAAATGAAAGATGAAATTTTAAAACAGCAACATCAAGGTGAAAGCTTCGGCGCTATCGTTGGCAGCAGCGAGATGCCAGAACAAATTACCGCGGAATTTGTCAGAAAAGAAGTGGCAGAAGGCCGTGCCATAATTCCATGTAACATTAACCACCCAGAATCTGAGCCAATGATTATTGGTCGTAACTTCTTAATCAAAGTGAATTCAAATATCGGTAACTCAGCGGTCACTTCGTCTATTGAAGAAGAAGTAGAGAAGCTAGTTTGGTCAACTAAATGGGGGGCTGACACGGTAATGGATTTATCGACAGGTCGTTATATCCATGAAACCCGCGAGTGGATTATTAGAAACTCGCCAGTACCCATTGGCACCGTACCTATTTACCAAGCGTTAGAAAAAGTAAACGGTGTTGCTGAAGACCTAACCTGGGAAGTATTTCGCGACACATTAATTGAGCAAGCAGAGCAAGGTGTTGACTATTTTACCATTCATGCAGGTGTTCTACTGCGCTACGTACCGATGACGGCAAAACGTGTCACTGGCATTGTATCGCGTGGTGGTTCTATCATGGCGAAGTGGTGTTTATCACACCATAAAGAAAACTTCCTATATACGCATTTTGAAGATATTTGTGAAATTTGTAAAAAGTACGATGTAGCATTTTCACTGGGCGATGGGCTGCGCCCTGGTTCTATCGCTGATGCCAACGACGAAGCACAGTTCGCTGAATTGCATACGCTTGGTGAGCTCACTAAAATTGCGTGGCAACATGATGTTCAGGTAATGATCGAAGGACCAGGTCATGTGCCTCTTCATATGGTAAAAGCCAATATGGAAGAGCAACTTAAGCATTGTCACGAAGCACCTTTTTATACATTAGGTCCACTAACTACTGACATTGCACCTGGCTACGACCATATTACCTCGGGTATTGGTGCGGCAAATATCGGCTGGTATGGCTGCGCAATGCTTTGTTATGTAACCCCTAAAGAACATTTGGGCCTGCCAAACAAAGATGATGTTAAAGAAGGATTAATCACCTACAAAATTGCCGCCCATGCTGGTGATTTAGCCAAGGGACATCCGGGTGCACAAATTCGTGATAACGCCTTATCAAAAGCTCGTTTTGAGTTTCGATGGCACGATCAGTTTAATTTAGGCCTAGATCCAGAGCGAGCGCGTGAATATCACGATGAAACACTGCCACAAGAATCAGGCAAGATAGCGCATTTTTGTTCAATGTGTGGTCCCAAATTTTGTTCAATGAAAATCACTCAAGATGTCCGTGATTATGCTGCGAAACTAGAAGCTGAAGGCGCACAACCTATAGAAATAAAGCTACTCAATGAAACGATTGAGTTGGATAGTCAATCGCTTGAGCAAGGCATGGCTGAAAAGTCAGCAGAGTTTAAAGCGACAGGTAGTGAAATTTATCATCAAGTAAAGTAGCTAACTGTGAACATTCACTCAGAGCAGCAGACCTCCAAGCATTTCAGCACCAATATTGCCGTTATTGGTGCTGGACTTATGGGCCGTTTAATCGCTTTGTCGTTATTAGAACAAGGTCATCAGGTGACCTTGTTTGATAAAGACAGTAAAGCTGGTAAAAACAGTGCTGCATATGCCGCAGCAGGGCTGCTAACTCCGCTAGGAGAAGCAATGCATAGCCCTGCGAATATTGTGGAAATGGGGTTTGCCGCGCTTAAATGTTGGCCAAACATTTTGGCTAAGCTTGATGGCTACACTTACTTTCAACATGCAGGTTCCATCGTGGTTAGTCACGAACAAGACCTAAGTGACTATCAACGGTTTACTCGCTTCTTGGAGAGCAACTACTCGCAATATGCACTTAAAAAGTTGAATCGCGAACAGCTATTAGCCCTTGAACCGGAATTAGGCCGCAGCTTCAACCAAGGTCTATTTTTGCCAGAAGAAGGGCAGCTAGGTAATCGAAAGTTGCTTATTGCCTTAGAAAAGCAGCTCGAATTAGCGGGCGTTGTTTGGCAGGAACATAGCAAGGTTTTAAGCATTGACGAGCACGAAAGTAGTGTCACCATCGATTATCAGCAAGGCCAAGCTATTAACCAAGCTAGGCATCAAACATCATATGATTTTATCGTCGATTGCCGAGGCAGTGGTGCACGTGAAAATACCACTAAAGCTAAGCCGTTATCAGATTTACGCGCCGTGCGAGGGGAGCTTTTTCAGTTATATGCACCGCATATAGAACTAAAGCGGCCTATCCGGCTAATGCACCCTCGATATCAACTTTATATTGCACCGAAAACCAAAGGGTTTTATGTAGTTGGCGCGACCGAAGTTGAAAGTGAAGATTTAGCGCCAATGACAGTTCGGTCATCAATGGAGCTATTAAGCGCGGCCTACAGTGTGCATCCAGGGTTTGCCGAAGCTAATATAAGACAACATGTTACACAGTTGCGCCCAGCGTTTAGCGATAACCAACCGCAAATTTTTATTGATACCCGTATCGCTCAAGTAAATGGACTATATCGTCATGGCTTTTTAGTTGCGCCGATTGTATTGGCTCAACTTGAATTTGCTATCGAACAACGACTTTTAACCTTGGGTGGTCAACCAAGTCAACCTTTAGCTGAATCACCCTACCACTCGCTTTTAGCGATAGAAGAAAAAACAACTCCCCGAAGAATTAAAAGTAACCTATGAACATAAAAATAAACGGTGAAGAAACCAAGTTACCCTGCGATAAACCAACGGTTGCAGATGCACTGCAATGGCATTTATCTGCACTGGAAAGAAAGCAAAGTTTTGCAGTCGCAGTAAACAGCAGCTTCATCGCAAAAGATAATTACACGACAACACCGCTTGCTAGTAACGATTGTGTTGATATTTTTCTACCAATTCAAGGAGGTTAGGCAATGGCATTGAACATTTATGGTCAACACCTTAATAGCCGATTATTAATTGGAAGTGCGCTTTACCCATCACCTGAGGTAATGAAAAACGCCATAATTGCTAGTGGTAGTCAGGTAATAACCTTATCGCTTAAAAGGCAAAATCCAGCACAGCAGGCCGGCGCGAAGATTTGGCAATATATTAAAGATATTACAGCCCAAACCAACGGACACTTATTACCGAATACTGCTGGCTGCAAAACAGCAAAAGAAGTGGTGACATTGGCGCAAATGAGCCGCGAAATATTTAACACTGACTGGATTAAACTAGAAACTATCGGCGATGATTACAATTTACAGCCAGATCCGATCGAGTTACTTAACGCAGCAGAGCAGCTTATTGCTTTGGGCTTTAAGGTGCTGCCCTATTGCACCGATGACTTAGTGATCTGTCAACGTTTATACGACTTAGGTTGTCAGGTCATCATGCCATGGGCTTCTCCAATTGGCACAGGGAAAGGGCTAATGAACCCTTATAATTTAGAAACTATTCGCATGCGCTTACCCGATGCAACATTAATTTTAGATGCTGGTATCGGCAAGCCTTCAGATGCTTGTTTAGCCATGGAGATGGGTTACGACGGTATTTTGCTCAATTCGGCGATAGCGCTAGCAGATAACCCAATCATGATGGCACAAGCATTTGCAGCTGCAATAGATGCTGGCGAGCAAGCTTACTTAGCTGGTATTATGGCGCAACGTCAAACAGCACATCCTTCGACGCCTACGCTAGATACACCGTTTTGGCATCAAACCTAGATGAATATGAATAAAAATAAACCTATCGTTTGGACTATTTCTGGACACGACCCTTCAGGCGGCGCAGGTATTGCCGCAGACTTACGTACCATACATTGTTTTGCCGTTGAAGCTTGCGCCTTCATCACCGCTAACACAGTACAAAATTCGGAAGAATTACTCACAATTAATCCTGTCGACATCAAGATATTAGAACAGCAATATCAGCTGCTAATAGAAGATAAACTACCTGATGCAATTAAAATCGGTATGGTTGCCACCGATGAGCAAATTTACTGGCTAATTGAAAAAATCGCCGAGTTAAAGGCAGATAATGTCAATTTGGTTGTGGTCTACGATCCCGTCGCAGCAGCCACCGTTGGAGGAGTAACAACCGAAGTCACCAAAGACGCGCTGCATCACTTGTTTTCAGTAATCGACGTATTAACCCCAAACATGACAGAAGCAGAAAAACTCACTGGCATTTATCTTGGCGCTGTTGATGACATAGCCGATAAATTTTCTACATTCGGGATAAATAATACCGTTATTAAAGGTGGTCATACTGACGAGGAATTCTGTGTTGATTATGGCTATCAATTTTCCGAGCCCAAACAATTAAGAAGCAAATACAGCATAAGTTCAGAGCGCATTAATACCGACTATACTCATGGTGGTGGCTGTAGTTTCGCTTCCGCTATTGCTGCTCTGCTCAGTAAAGGCTATCTGCTACGCGATGCACTTACGATTACCAAAGCCTTTATGCAACAAGGCATGATAGCAAACGACGGTCGCATTCAATACTATGGTGCGTTCGAACAAACCGAGTTACCTACTAAACCTAGTATTTTTCCGCAGATAGAACTTACTCAGCCACTTTTATCTTATCCAACTTCGCCGTTTGCTGAACTAGGAATGAAACGAGACGGTAATCAAAGTCTAGGGCTATATCCAGTAGTTGATTCAATAGAGTGGCTAGAAAAGTTATTACCGTTAGAATTAACGATTATTCAGCTTAGAGTAAAGAATAAGCCTGAAAACGAGTTAGACGCTATTATAGAAAGAGCGGTAGAGTTAGCTAACAACTACCCAAACACGCGATTGTTTATAAATGATCATTGGCAATTGGCAATTAAGCATCGGGCCTACGGTATTCATTTGGGTCAGGAAGATATTTACCAAGCAGACCTAGCAAAAATTCAGCAGTCAGGCATTCGATTAGGCATTAGTACTCACGGTATTTATGAGTTTTTATTAGCACAACAGCTGAAGCCATCATACCTAGCAATTGGTGCAATATTCCCTACAAAAACAAAAGACATGACGGGCCAGATCCAAGGGTTAACTAACCTTAAGCAAATACTGAACATTTCGACTGATATTCCAGTAGTTGCAATTGGCGGTATTAACTTAACTAATGCGTCCGATGTGTGGTCTACCAGTGTTGATAGCATTGCAGTTGTGACTGCAATCACCCAAGCAGAGTGCTACATTGAAGCAACTAAGCGACTTAAAGCGATTGCAAATAACTATATTTAAATTGCGCTGACAGTTACTGGGCTCCAATCGGTATTTTCGGCGCCCAGTCGTACCATTTATCCTTAAACTCAGGATATAGAGTAAAAGTGTGCCCGTTTTCGACAGCGGTCATTGAATCAGCGCCTTCACGTTCTGGAGTCGCAAATGAAATGCCTCCAGCAATAAGCGTTTCTATAGACTCGGAATCTATTTTCACTCCTGACAACAAACCTGCATCTATGGTGACCCCGCTAGTATTCCAAAACTCACTATTGCTCGTAACTAATTTTGCGTATCGCTGCGCAATGTTGATATATATGTCTACCTTGTCAGCACTATTAGATAAACCAACACCAATTACCTTGCCAACCGGTACTTGACGATATAGTACTGGATTGCCTACACGCACCGAACCTAGTCGGTCAGCAACCAATTTTATATTTAACCCATAAGGTAAACGCTCAACTACAGGGGCAATATCTTCTGCTACAAACTCTCGTTGTTTCCCGCCCGAACCAGGGATTACATTAACAAAGCCACCACTTAATATTGCGCCAATGTTTTTGTTACCGACCAAGCCGACTTCCGACTGCTCTAACCAAAATTTTGTATTGGTCACTGCGAACTTTTGGCCACTATCACTTAAATAAGCTACAACCGTAGCTCCATAACCTTTAGTATCAAATATAACTCGCTCTATGAACCCAATATCTTGCCCTTTAAATTTAATTTTCATATTTGATTTAAGACCAGAGATTTCATTGAAGTAAATACTTACTACCTCACCAGCGCTCTGTGCATGTTGTAAATTATCAAATAGTGAGTAAGTGTCCCCTTCGGCAACATTTAAATCTCCTTCGGTTTGCTCAGGGTTATAAAAACTAATTCCGCCCGTTAACATGGCGTCTGCAGATTCAGTTTTAACAACAAAGTTACTCAACCCACCTGAAATTGTTAGGCCACTAGCGTTATAAAACCTAGAGTAAGGCGTTATAAAATGACGATACTCTTCATCAATAGTGATATTGATCGCCACTTTCGCACCTGAAGCCTCTATTCCTATGTTGTCAACTTGACCAACCGTAATGCCACGATAACTTATTGGGCTACCCGAATTTACGACACTGGCGCTTTCAGCATTTATTCTAAGTTGTAATCCACGATGTGAAACTGGTTTTTTGGGCGGTGTTAAATGGGCAACAAAATGACGTTTGATTTGCCCTTCACCCGCATTAACACCTATATAGTTCCCACCAAATAGCGCGTCAGTATCGGTGAGTCCTGATAATGAAATATCCGCTTTAACTAACCAGAACAAACTACCTTCGCGAAGTACATATTCATGTTGTGGCAACAAACCAGCGGTCATATAAGCTTTGCCTTCTCGGCGTTCGATATGATGCACAGAGCCAATTAACTCACCTCTGTGCATAATACGGGTACCTCGTTTAATGTCTTTTGCATTTGCCACGGCTAATTCGAACGGCAATCGCTCTTTTGCCATATCTTTATTGGCATGCAATATAAAACGATCACCATTCATCGGTTTTTGCTCGACTTGCTTATTACCCTTATCAAACGCAATGCCACCCTTGATAATGCTTTGCAGAGACTGGGCCTGTAATTCAAACCCTTGTAAGCCACCTGTAAACCTAAAGCCGCTAGCATTCCAAAAGCGGCTATCTTTACTGACATAGTTTTGATATTGCGGCTTAATAAAGATATGCACTAGAAACTGATTTGGCCCTGTATTTTCAATTGCCTGAACGCTACCAACTGCTTGTTGCTTGTAATAGATTCCATCACCGGCATTTAATGAATATACACCTGAACTTTCCAAGACAATATGTAAACCCGGCTCTTTATATTTATACGCAGGCTTTTGGTTGAACACTTTAAAACGACTCGAAATCTCCCCTTCACCTGACGGCCTTACACCAATTTGAGATCCAGTTAGCATACGATGCATATTGGTTACGCCACCTAAATCTAACTGCGGATTTATTAAGAAAAACTGTGTTTCCGTGGTTAAATAGCGTCTAACTCTTGGGTTTATTTTAGCTTGTGCCTGTATTTTTCGAGTCTCAGGATCAATATCAGTAAAGCTTTCTAGCTTTCCAAGCGTTATGCCTTGGTAAACAATAGGCGCGCCAATATCAATATCAGCATCCCATGCAAGATCTAGTGTGATGGTATGCCCCATCTCTGCTTCTTGAAAATTACTATGTAATTCATAAGTCATGTGATTTTTTGCAACCGGTTTTTCTATTGCTTGTTCATCCGTATCAAAAGCAATACCGCCCGTTACAATAGAGGCAAGAGACTCTGTTTGAATATTAATACCTGAAGTTATAGAACCGGTAACACTAAAGCCACTCGCATTCCAAAATCGAGAATTTTCTTTTACCAAGTGGGCGTGTTCTGGCTCAATAAATACGTTTACCTTAACTAAACTCAGTTGTTCGTCATATTGATATCCGGCAACATAACCTACTTTAATTTGCTTATAAGTAATTGGGGAGTCCTTAGCTATTGACCCTAACTTATTCGTCGTCAATACCAAGTGTAACCCTTCAACACTTTCATCAAGAGGAGGCTCTTCATCAAGCGCAACAAATTCTCTTTGAGAGTTACCCAATCCCGTAACATCAGGTTTCATATTGATATAGCTACCCGACAACAACGTATCGAGCCCTTTTACGCCCGCAAAAGAAATATCTGCAGTCACATACCAAAATTGTGTTTTATCCGTAATTGCCGCTTCTGACTCGGCAATCATTTCAATTTCGACTAAGACTTTTTGCAAATCCTCAGATACTTCTATATCGACCACTTTACCTACGGTTAAGCCTTTATATCGAACCTCCGTTTTACCAACGACAATGCCATTAGCATTATCAAATTGAACCGTTATAAAAACACCACGCTCTGCAACCGCTTTTATTAGCAACCAACCACCAAAGAGCAAAGCGATAAATGGCACTAACCATACAGCAGAAATTCCTTCTCGCTTCACCACTTTAACCATTGACCCTTCATCGGGTGTATTATTATTCATATTTTTCACTGTCCCATAACAATCGAGGATCAAAACTTTCGGCAGCAAACATGGTAAACACTACCATTAAAGTAAAATAAGTAATTCCCGGACCTGCCTCTATTGAGGTCAAAAAGCCAAGATTCACCACAGCCGCCATTAATGCGACCACAAATACATCAAGCATGGACCATGGTCCCAAAAACTCGACAACGTGATAAAGCTTAGTGCGTTGCTCTGACTTCAAGCCAGGTCCTTTTCTTACACCTAGTACCAATATCACCAAGCCTAAAATTTTTCCTAAAGGCACAATAAAACTAGCAATAAAAACGACTATTGCTACTGGGTACATCCCAAGTTTCAAGAATGTTTGAATACCGCCAAGTATAGTAGAGGCATCTACATTGCCTAACGCAGTAAACACCATAATTGGCATTAAGTTAGCTGGAATAAACATCACTAAAGCAGCTATCGTCCAAGCTATTGTGTATTCAATACTTCGAGGCTTTCGCTGATAAAACGTTGCGTTGCATCGTTGGCATTTATGTCGGCCAGTTACAAATGCATTGGCTTTATAGCATTTGGGACATAAGCTAAGGCCTTCACTTTTCGCCGTTTTATTCATCTAAGCTTTGCTCCAGTCGATCCCAAATCAAGTGATGATCCAGTGTTACCGATATGGTTGTAGAACAAATTAATAGTGAAACAAATGCAATAAAACCAACCCCCACATGCAACTCTGCTAAGTCAACTAGCTTATACATAGAAACGACTATACCAAGCAAAAACACATGCAGCATTGTCCAGCTATCAAGCTGGTGATATGAGCGGAAAAAGTTCAGTAGTGCAGGGGTAACTCGGTTAAATTTAATAGACCAAGTAATATATGTTGCAGCAAACAGTCTTACGACAGGAATTGCTATCGTGAAAAGGAAAATACACAACGCTATTCCTTGATAGCCATTATTAATGAGCTGGTGAATACACTCAAGCAATGAAGAATAATTTAGTAGGCCAACGGCACCGACACCAATGATAGGTAACGACATTGCGGGTAGTGCTAAAATCAATCCGGCTAATGATAATGCCAAGGTGCGATCAATAGAGTTAGTTTTACATTCATATAACTTGGCGCCACACCTTTTGCAAACCACTTTATGACCCTGCTCCAAATTGGGCGCACGGGATAACAGGTCGCACTGCGGACAAATTATATGTTCATGAACTTTATTAGAATGACCACTCATGGATTTAATTATAGAACCAACGAATACTATTCAATCTAAATAGTAAGACGTTTACTATAACTTCGCCATAAAAAAAGCAGCCATTAGGCTGCTTTTTTTTAACAATTTCTTTAACTTATAACGATTGAATAAATGCTGTTAAGTCAGCAATATCTTTGTCAGTTAATTTAATCGCAATGTTCTGCATCATTGCATTTGCATCGTTAGCACGTGTTTTAGAGCGGAATTGCTCTAACTGTGCCTTGATGTAATCAGGATGCTGATTAGCAAGCGATGGGAATTTAGCTGCTGCCATACCGTCACCTACAGGGCTATGACATGCTGCACACGCGGTAATCCCGCGCACAGAATCACCACCGAAGTATAACTTACGACCTGCTTCATTAACTGCATCAGGCTTAGCAACCTTTGACGTTGTTTGACTTGCATAGAAAGCTGCTAGGTTTTTCATGTCATCATCTGAAAGTGCCGCAACCATAGGTGCCATGATTGCATTGTCACGAGCACCAGATTTAAATTGTTGAAGCTGCTTTAATAAGTAACCTTCGTGTTGACCCGCAAGTTTAGGATACATAGCAACCAACGCATTACCATCTGTACCATGACATGCTACACACGTTGCAGATTTCGCTTTACCAAGCTCAACATCACCAACAACCGTTACCACTGCTTTCGCTTTAGCTGGTGCCGCTTTTGCTACTGCTGCTGGGTCTTTAAAGTAAGCACCTAAGTCAGCAATTTCTTGCTCAGTTAATGGCGCAGCGAATTGACTCATCGCGTAATTGTTATCACGAGCGCCTTCTTTAAACTGCTTTAATTGTTTTTCAATATATTCTGGGTGTTGTTTATCAAGGTTAGGGTAAATAAGTACATCGCTCATACCTTCTTTACCATGACAACCAATACAAGCACCAATTGAACGAGACTCGTCACCGTTTTCGTATAAATATTTACCAGCGGCTGCATCACCAACGATTGCTGCTGGAGCAGGAGCAGCTGGAGCACCACCTTCTGAAGCTGCCGGAGCATCGCTCGGAGTGCTAGGCTGGCTCGCAAAGAATGCACCTAAGTCTTGCATATCTTGCTCTGATAATGGTGCTGCCATTGGTGACATTACTGGGTCATTACGGGTTGAACCGTCTTTAAATGCTTTTAATTGCTTAACAATGTAATCAGCATGCTGGCCAGCTAGGTTAGGGTAAGTGTCAATTGCGCTATGCCCTGTAGCGCCATGACATGCAGCACAAGTTGCAGCTTTAGTTTTACCTGCTTCAACGTCGCCCTGTGCATTGGCATTAGCTAACACACCTAAGCCCAATAGAAGTGATACGATAACTTTTTTCATCGAATGCTCTCTGCTTATTCTTCTTACATTTAATGCTTGTGAATGATTAGAAGCCCACACGCACACTAAATACGGTTGATAAATTCGTCGCGATATTTTACACGAATATTCGTGTTGTGTAACAGCCTAGCACAGAAAAACCTATAAAAAATCAGGTTATTTTTGCAATCTCTTGTTAGTTGCTTGCAAAAAAACGTTATAATAGCGCCACTTCAACTGAGGAAAGCCATAGTGTCTGAGCAAGCAATCAACTTAAATAAAGCCAAATTTACCATTAGTGCCCCCGATATTCGTCGTCTACCAGACGATACAGGTATAGAAGTTGCTTTTGCGGGTCGCTCAAATGCAGGCAAATCAAGTGCGTTAAATACATTAACTCGTCAAAAAAGCCTTGCTCGTACAAGTAAAACACCTGGCCGCACGCAATTAATCAATGTATTTGAAATTGCTGAGAATAAGCGCCTTATTGATCTTCCAGGATATGGTTTTGCTAAAGTACCGCTTGAGATGAAGAAAAAGTGGCAAAAGGCATTAGGTGAATATTTAGAAAAACGCGACTGCTTAAAAGGGTTAGTTGTCCTAATGGATATTCGTCACCCTTTAAAAGACTTAGACCAAGATCTGATTGAATGGGCGGTAGACAGTGACTTACCCGTACTTTGTTTACTGACAAAGTGTGACAAGTTATCACAAGGTAAAAAATCTGCGGAGGTGTTAAAAGTACAAAAGACACTAGCTGCACTAAAGGGTGATATAAAAGTACAAGCGTTTTCATCATTAAAACGCACAGGCTACGACCAAGCAACACAAGTGATTAGCAATTGGTTTGCTGATGAAATCGTTGACACAACAACCGAATCATAATTTTTCTGACAAGATTTCTTCTTAGCTCGTTTTCCCATACACTCTAACTTTCTCAGTATAAATCGTAGAAAGTTATGAGTGCCGATCGTTTTATTCCCTTTAGAAAGCAAGATATTATTACTATGTGCCAGCAAGAAGTTGCTGATGGCCAATCAGCTAATGCTTTCCAACAGTTTTGCGACATTCTCGCTAGCGTGTTTCATTTTCAATACCATGAACAACTAGAAGCACTTAAAAACGACTACGCGCCATTCGACCCAAATGCAGACACAAAACTGCTAACCCCTTATTCTGAAAAACAACGTAATGAGCACCAAAGCCGTTTTGCTAAAAATTTTGCCGAAGTATTAAATGCCGCAAACTTTGAAAAAGTTACCGAACAAGATTTGCAAGATGCACTGAGCGAAGAATCGCTATTTAAGGTTAGGTTAGAGGTCGAATTTGATGACTTTGAACAGGTCGTTTTTTATCGTCGTGGTGAATCACAAAAATCTGAAACTCTTTCTACTTTTTGGGGCTTTCGCAAACAAGAAATTCAGTTTACCAATTACGATCGTGTTGCCGTATTTATTACCTTTAAAGACCAAACCTATTTTGAACGTAAGCAGAAAACGCCATTAGGTTATGAACCAGGCTCAACCATAGTTAAACTTTTCCAAAATGTCCCCAAAGCAGATCTAGAAATGCTGTTTCCCAACAGCGAAGTTCGCATGCGAAAAATAGACAAGGCAATTATTGGAGCATCTGCTGCTATTGGTGGTGCCGTTGTTTTAGTGACCAAACTCGGCGCATCATTTGTCTTACTAGCTGCACTATTTGCCTTTTGGTTAGGGTGGCGCAGTGAAGAAGTAGAAATGACTCAGCAACACTTTATTTCACTGGGTATTGGCTTAGGTGTATTTGGCAGCTTTGTTTTTAAAGAATGGAGCAAATTCAAAAACCGTAAAATTAAATTTATGAAGGCGCTGTCAGATAATCTCTATTTCAAAAATTTGGATAACAACGCTGGCGTATTTCACACCTTAATTGACGCTGCCGAAGAAGAAGATTTTAAAGAAGCTCTGCTGGCTTATACCTTTTTACTTAAAAATACTGACGGCTTAACCGCTCAGGCGCTAGATAAACAAATAGAGCAATGGTTTGAACAAACACATCAATGTACATTAGATTTTGAAATTTCAGATGCATTACAAAAGCTTGAAAAATTAACGCTAGTGACTATACAAGAGCAGGTATATAAAGCAGTTTCTATTAATGAAGCGAAACAAATATTAGATAGTAAGTGGGATAACTTCTTCGAATATTCTTAATTTTTTTTAATTAGATGAAAGCCTATTCGCTCTTTTATCATTTACTTTTTGCAGGGCTTTTCTAATTTTTTCAACCAACACTTTAGGGGTGCTAAGGCTCATAGCCATGCAGCTTTTGTTTGAGGCATTAGGAAATAGAGTATGCACGTGTTTTACATCGTCAAAGCTTAATCCCGCTTTAGCTAAACGCATTTTGAATGGCAACTCTTCTTGTGCGACTAAATCAATTCGTCCACGAAATAATTTTCGAATATTGGCTTCTTCATCACTAGCACTATCAAGGTTTTTTCCTACTTCAAACCCTTGGTTTATCAAATAATCATAAAGGAAACTTCTTTCTGTACTGCCCACTGTAAATTGTTTCAATTCGGCAAGTGTTAATAATGTTATATCCGCTCTACTTTTTAATGCGTAAACATTAAGGCTTGATGTATTAATTAGCGGACATATCCATTGAAACTGACTTTCCCTGTTTTCAGCCTGATAAATAGTATAGATAAGTGTGTGGCTTTGTTTCTTCGCTAGCTTATATGCGCGGCTCCATGAAAGCATTTCTATGTGGTAATCAATATCAGCTTCACGCAACACTGTTTTCAGCACTTCTGTTGCTAAACCAACTACTTCTCCTTCGTCATTGGTATAGTTATAAGGCGGCCATTCCTCAGTGACGACACGAATTTTCTCATTTGCCTGAGCATTTATATGAAAAACGCATATTCCAACAATAAAAAACAAGGCAGTGAAATGTGTCATTAGAGGTGATTCTAGCCTTGAACAAATTGTTTCAATGTATCCTTAATCATAGTCAACATTAAATTTCAGGCAAAAAAAACCGCCGATATAAATATCAGCGGCGTATTTAGCTATGGGGAAAGCTAGAATATATACAAAATTATTACAACAGGCGTTCACAAGGAACGAAACACATTATAGAGCACCTGCTCTATAAAAGTAAAGTACTTACTCTAAATTTTTTGATCTTTATCAAATTGGTTGATTTTTTGGTTATGTGGATCATCACAAGTCTTGAGAATTGAGTCACTTGGCGAGAAAGTTCTGATTAAAATGCTGAGACTTTCAATTTAGCAACAGACGATCATGATAATAAGGTTTTATTAAATAAGTTCTACAAAGCGGACGGGTGACTAACTCATTCCTATCCAAAACGTTTTAACTTGAATGCTATAAAGGATGGCTTTGAATTACTGGGTAATATCCATCCTTCACTTTATCTAATTCATTTAACTCCTTAACGCAAATGCTACATTAATTAGTTATCAAGTTGCGTTGGTTTATCAGCTTGTTTACTAACTGTTCAGGTATTGTTTTGTCATAGTTTATTGGTAAGTCAGGTTCAACGGGGGCATAGTTATGCCCTCCTTTAGGTCTTTCCAAGTAAAAACGAGGGCTAATTACTCTCAAGTTTGAATTTGCTAAATTTAACGCTTGAATTCCACCCGTTTGACCACTCCTTCCGCCTGTCGGTTCGCCAACTAATTGACCCATTTGATAATCTTGAATTACATTGGCAAACAATATAGATGAAGAATAAGTAAAGTCACTAATTAAAACCGATACATCTCCGTTAAACTTAGGTACGTTACCTTTTACTTCTCGAAAGCTCATATCACCTTCAAGCACATCACCAACTGTTTGACCTTCTTTCGCTCGACCTTCTATAACTTTAACTTTGTACTTACTTCCCGTTTTCCATGTTTCTTTGGCAAGGTAAGGTAGTATGCCATCAATCCAAATAACGTCATCACCGCCACCATTTTCACGAATATCGATAATTAAATGCTCGACTGAGCTATTTTGAACCTTTGAAAACGCATCATGTAAAAAAGCAATAACATCTTTGTATTCAGCTCCCCAATAAAAGGTTTCTATTGTTAATAAAGCATTCTTCGGATCTAACATTTCAAACTTAAAGTTGTCATTAAAGTTATCTGAAAGATCAAATTGGATATGGCTTGCATTAATGCTCTTTTGGGTTTGTTTACCGAATTTACTTAATAATACAATGTCGTAAGACTTTATGTTGCCATAGTAAAGCCATACGTACTCAGAAAAACGCCTCTGTAGTAGAGCTTTACGAAATGCTTTACTATCACCATGAGTTCGTTTTAGAAGGGGGGCAATAAAGTCATTTATTTTCTTACCGTTTATTTCGATAATCTCACTCCCTCTTAATTCGGTTGCCTTTCCATCTATAGTTGATTTAATAACGAGCTTGTCATTATTAAATACCACACTATACGGGAATATTCCGCCACCATTTGCTATATGAATATTTGCGAGTTCTTTCGGTTTAGGCAATGTGATTACCGTATGACCATCACTTAGCGTGCTATTGAATATAGAAATTTTGCGCCAAAAATCTAAAACGGATATAGGTTCGTTAATGTTATCTTTAAGGTTTTCTACGTCTAAATAAAAACGATCTACGTCTTTAACTGTATATGACAGTTGAGGGTGGGTTTTATTGATGAAGTTAATCCATTGATCTATATCTTGTTTAACTTCGTGAGGTTGCAGTAATTCATTCAAGTTTATTTCTGACTTTGCTAGTACATTAAAACTACCTAGCGCAAAGATAATAATTAAGAAAAATTGTCTCATATGTTTAATACCAATCATGTGTTTAAGTTGACGGCGCAAATCATATGAAAAGGAATGTAAAAACACTTCAAGAAAAGCGTTGGAAAATCCTTGGGAAAATTTATAAAAATATATTTATTTAAAAACAATTAGTTAAATACTTTTTAATTTGATTATTTCAGTTTCATTATTTTCCCTAAAGGAAAATGTACACATCAACCTTTCTTTTTTGCACTTCAAAAAGCCGATATGTCCTTCGAAATTTAAATTGTCATAGAGTAACTGACCGCTATTCAGATCATATATTTTAAATTTTTTGTCGGTAGCCCAAATTAGCGTGTTTTTATCCCAGATATCCCAGAAGGTATTAAACTTTATGTCTACTTTTTCCAAGACTTTTTCAACGATTCCTGTTTCGAGGTTTTTCTTCCAAAGACCTTGTTCATGATACTGGGTAAAGAATAGTTCTCCCTCATATTGCTTCGATGAAAAAGCATTAAGCTTTAGATTTGTAATTTTGAGTGTAAATAAATCTATCGACTTTAGAGTCCAGTACTCATCTTTACCTTCGGAAAAAATTAGTTGGTTGTTGTCGGCAATACTAAAATTGAATACTTGGTGTTTTTCTTTTGAGATCCACTCAATTTCAGCGATGTCTAGGTTATAGCGAAATAGACGTTGCTCGGATAAGCCATATAAGGTATTAGTTTCAATGGAAAACTCTAATTCCCTAGTGTTAGGAGGTAAGTTAACGCCTTTATATTGTATGAAGCCATCAGGCGTTTTTTGCCACAACTGCTCTTTTCCAGAGCGATTTGAAATAAAGTACAGTGTTTCATCTGGCCCAAACATCGCATTGGAATCATAATAAGGACTAGTAATTAAAGGGGTAATAGCAAAGTCTCCATTATCTTTTTTTATTAGAGACCAAATAGCATTCTTAATACTTACTTTTTTTATCGCGTAGATTTGTTCCTGTGAAACTACAGGGTAATTGCATGTGAAGTTTAATTCAGCCATTAATGACTGTTTTTCTGTGGCTAGGTTATAAGACCAAATATTACTGTCCCTATCACAATAAATTATTTGCTCATTACTTAACCAGCCGATCCTGTCAGTTAGATAAGGTAATTTGAGCAGCAATTTAGACTCATTGTTTTCAACGTTATTTACTAAAATGTGACTTTCCTGCCAAAGTACATTTCTTATAACTGCTAATTGCTGGCCGCTAGGAGAAAGTGAAAAAGAATAATCTCCTCTTCCTGAAGAGGTTGGAGATGTGATATTCCGTTCAAAGGATGTTCTTAAATCTAATCGAAAAACTTTGAAAGGGTCGGTTAATGAATGTGCTCTTGAGTAGTAAACATGGTGACCATCCTTTGAAAAGGAAGTCGTAGACCAAAATCCACCTTTACCACAATTAGCGATGTATTTTGCATTACTAGCTTCAAGCAACTTGGTGCTAAAATCTAATATCCAAACTTCACATGATTGATCTGTTTGTTTGTGGTAGACAATTCGATTAGTGTCGCTGGAAAAAACAGGTGAACCAAAATAGCTGCCAGCTTCAGCCGTTATTTGCTGTACTTTCCCTGTCTCAAGTTCTTTAACTTTTAAACTGGGTAAGGTCTCAGTTCTTTTATTGACATAAGTTAACCAAAGGCCATCATCACTAATATCAAACTCATCTTCTCTTCCTGATTCATGTGATAGCACTTCATATTGCATTGATGATGCAGGGATAGCTTGATCTTTTATATTCTCATTGGTTTCGGTTAAGTTAAGGAAATTTAGGAGCGAATATACGCTGACAATAATTAATAAGGTTATCATTACAAATCTGTAAGAAAGCCTATTACTTACTATTGGTTCGTTGTTAGTTATAGTTTCTTCTGCAGGATTTGTTGATAGCAGGTTCTCATTAGACTTTTCCCGAGCAGTAAGCTCATCCAGTGTGTAAACTTGAACCTGATAAGTATAACGGTAACCCCGTTTGGGCACTGTTACGATCATTTTTTCATCGCCGTCTCCACTACCAATTAATTTCCTAACCTCGGAAACGACAGATGAAATCGTACTGGCTTCTTTGTGTGTGGTACCCCAAACCTCTTTTAATAATTCATCGTAGGTTACGACACTTCCAGCATTGGAGAGTAGAGTTAATAAACATTTACTAATTCGAGAAGGGAGTTGTTTTTTCTCACCATCTAAATAAACGATTTCTTGTTTTTTGGGAAAAAATGTCCATTTAGGACTTTGATAAACTGTCACTATATAAACCAATTCAAATTTCTAATAACGAATAGCTTTTATCTGGCGGGATTTTAGTTTGTATACAATCTAGTGTTTTATGCAGCTACTGGCAACCTAAACGTAAACTCACTTCCTTTATTAAGTTCGCTATTCACAAAAAGCTCTCCACCATGAGCAATGGCGATACGCTTACATAAAAACAACCCCAAACCGACCCCATTATTGCTTCTATTTTCTACATGCTCAGCTTGAGAAAAAGGTTCAAACAACCTTGGTAAAAACTCTGGGTCGATGCCTGAACCAAAGTCTCTAATAGTAATAGCGAGCTCGTTATTGCCTTCTTGGCAAGTGACAATAACTGGACGTGAGTTAATATTGTGCTTCAATGCATTCTCAATAAGGTTGCGAATGAGGAACTTGAATCGGCCCAAGTCAATATTAACGACAATCTCAGGAATGTTACTTTCTAATTGGATACTTTCATTGCGATCAAAACTTGTCATGATATCGTCCATTACATTGGGGAAAAAATAGGACTCCAAATTGAGTAACTTATGCGAGTCTCGAAGTCGTTCACTCTCTAACAACTGCTCGACAATGGCGTCCATTTTATTTATTTCTCGATTCAACTTAGATTCTATTTCGCCTTTCTCCAAAAACGCCAACAGCACTTTCATTCTTGCCATCGGTGACCGCAACTCATGGCTGACTGACAGCAATAGCTCGTTCTTCGAGGCAAAAAGTTCTTCAAGGTTTTCTGCCATCTTGTTTAATCCTTTGGTTAAATTGCCAAGTTCATTATTCGGGTGTGATTTAATTCGGTATTTAAGGTCACCCTGACTTATTTGAGATGCGCTGTGGATAGCATTTCGGATAGGGGTTAATTGAGAATTTAGCGTTTTATAGCTAATAAATAATACCATTAATACGCCTAACCAAGGCCATAAAACGAGCCAGTTAGGGTAAACAATTAGGTTGGCGATTTGTGAGGTGACGGCAATCGTAGAGTTATTTGAAGTGGTAAAAATAAAGTATTTGGAGCCTACTTTTGTAAAATACAATTTGCCCAAGGCTACGGCATTTGTCATAAGCTCAGATGATGATGGCAACGTACTCCCTGTTCTCCAAGTTTCCTCTCCTCGGTTAATTTGAATTGATACTCGGTTTTTCTTCGCTTCAGCTTTAAGGCTTTCAATATCTATCGGACCTTGGACTAACTTCGCCATCATATCGTACAGCGCCTCGTGACGATCTGAAACGATCTTTTCAGCTTCATTTTCGGATATTGAGAAACTGCCTAAGATAATGAGAGTAACGAGTAAAATCGTGTTGATGGAAAATAATAAGAAAAATCGGGTATATAGATTCAGGTTGGGAAGTCGCATATTTGGAAAATTAATTTTTGAAAGATTCATAATTGATTACTTAGTAAATCACGGCTTTAAAGTGGTTTGGCAATAAATGTGTAGCCCATGCCCCTAATCGTTTTGATAAATCGTGGAGAGGTGGCGGAGTCATTAAGCTTTTGCCTTAGTCGACTTAGCAATATGTCGACTGCTCGTCCATACAAATCAACTTCCACTCCTTTGAGTACCCCAATGATCTGCTCTCTATTAAACACTTTCCCTGGGTGAGTCGCCAACGTGTGTAGTAAATGAAACTCCATTCCAGATAACTGAATGTCGACTCCATCAACGTTAACTCGCTGCTGCGAGGCGATAATGTCTAATCCTGAAAATTGAATCATCATGTTTAATGTTTCTTCAGTTGGGCCTTGCAGTTCACTGCGTCGCAAAAGAGCTTGCACTCTCGCTAATAGCTCTAATGGCTCGAATGGCTTTGGCAGATAATCATCAACACCTAGTTCAAAACCATAGATTTTGTCTTCTAACTTCCCCCTGGCGGTTAACATGATAATAGGCAAAGCTGACTTTTCTCTGACTTGTTTACACAAAGTGAATCCATCTACCTTTGGCATCATGACATCTAGTAGTAACAGCGCGGGATGAGCTTCGCCTATAAGGTCTAACCCAACTAACGGATCATTAGCAACAACCAATTCTAAGTGGTGCTTTTTAAAGAACAACGTCAGGCTGTCTGTTAAATCCTTGTCGTCATCAATCATCAATATGTTGGGCATATGCAATTACTTCTCAATTCTCTTACTGTAATAGTCGGCGATAGGAGAGTTAAAAACAAACCATTCCTTTCAGTTGTTACACTATGTTACCCAACCTCTGTCTCAAACTGGTTAACATTGTTACTAAATAAACGTATAGGAGTTTTTATGAACATGTTGAGACAGGACAATAACAAAAATTCAGCGAGGCTGTTAGCAAGCTTAATGCTTGGGCAGATGGTTTTTGGTATTTTACTTAACTTTCACTTTATTAGCCCAGTTTTAAAGTATGACGGGACATTATCTGCGGAACAACTGACCTTTATTTTGGGCTGCGCTACGTTGCTGGCCTTGGTAATTAGTTCGCTGAACGTCGTGTTTGGTCTTTTATTACCAAAGTCGAAGATAAAAGAGCACTCGGGTTTGTTTATTGCGTTAATAGCTTTTGCATCCATTGGCATTGCAATGAGTGCCAATGAATACGCAAAGCTCTCTGAATATGTTGTCTTTTTGTCATCAACTTATTCAATTGATGCGGCTGCCAGTGATACAACACTGGAGTATATGAAAAAAATATTAGCAATTGGTCGCAATGAAGCCCATTTTTATTCAATTTTTATTTCTAGCATTAGCTTATTGTTGTTTTACGTTTTGACGATAAGGGCTTCTTTACTTCCTTTTTATCTTGCTGTGTTCGCTCTTTTATCGACTTTGTTTCAGCTTATTGCAGTGGGTCATACTTTCTTCGAAAAGTCCATTCCAAACATCATGCAATTGCCGTTGTTTGTTACCCAAATCATAGTACCTGTTTACTTACTAAAAGCGGGTTTTAAATCTGGAGCGACTACTTCAGGTAGTCAGATAGAACAAACAAGCTAACTCAGCTGTTTGGCAACCATAGGAGGTATAACATGATGTCATCAATACTACTGTTTCACATATGTGCTGGAGCAATTGCGCTCTTAGCTGGATATGCCGTTGCTTTTATCAAAAAAGGTCAGGTCGCACACAAGTATTTAGGCCGAACTTATGTGGTTGCAATACTGTTTCTTGGTCTGTCTGGCACTTACATTGCTATTTTAAGAGAAGTACCGCTTTCTCTCCTGAACGGATTGGTGCTCTGCTACCTAGTTCTGTCATCTCTTAATACTGTTTGGCAATCACCAGCGAGAATCAATTACTTCGATAAATTGTTGTTTGTATTTGTAACTCTCATAATCCTTGGCTTTGTTTGGTATGGCTACCAAGCCAGCCATACTGTAGGTGGCAAACTAGGTGGTTTTGGAATCGAGGCTTTCGCTGTTTTTGGCAGTATTATGGTTTGCTTCTGGATTGGTGACTATCGAAATCTAAAGCAAGGCGGCTTGCGGGGGAAAAGTCGTTTAATCCGGCACCTTTGGCGTATGTACTTTCCTCTAATGATGTCGACAGCTGCTTTCTTTTTGGGGCAATCAAGGCATTTACCAGAAATCGTTCAACGTATTGAGTTTTTGCTAGTACCACTATTATTCGTTGTTTTTACTGCTGTATTTTGGGTTGTGAAGGTAGGCACCGAGAAATTCAGAATGAATCAGATACATTCCTAATTACATATTTTTTACTTAATAATCTTCCTCAAAATGGAGTAGCCATGAAGCAAATTATTTCAAATAAACTGGTTTTCGTTTTATTAATATATATCTCTAGTTCACTGCAAGCGCATGCAGTGACAAATTATCAAACGTCGGCAGCGGAGGCGTTTTTAAAATCATTTTCTCAAAATGATGCTTTGTCTCTAGAGGAAGCTAATCACTATTTAGCGAACAATTCATATGGTTTAAAGGCACTTTCGGCTCGAATTAACGGTGCAAAAAACTTAACGCTAGCCATAGATAACAATACGCAAGACTATCGGCACGCCATTGATATATGTTTGCCAGTTGCTATGCAACTTGAAGATGATGCAAATGAGATTATATCTAAATCACTCTCTTTTTTATTAGAGTCTGGCAATGTGTCAGTCGATATTGTATTCGGAGCCAATAATACCGCAGCGACCGCAACCCCTGATGGAATAATCTTGGCGCTGGAAAGCGTTTGTAAAGGCGTTTCTTCCGCTAAGGAAGCAGAATCAATACTGTTGGAATATATTGCTCATGAAATTATCCATGTCTTTCAATATCGAAATAGTAAAAGAACAAGCTTGAATTTCACACTATTAGAGATTTCTTTAATTGAAGGAGCGGCAGACTATTTTTCTGAAATTGTGATGGAAAGAAGCGGCGAACTGCAAAAAGAGAGAGAAACCTATGGAGCCAAACATGAAAAAATGATTTGGTCTGAGTTCTCAAAGGTTATGTATGAAAATGAGTATTTCCCATGGCTTTACTCAAAGCCAAAAAGCAATATGCCACCTGATATGGGCTACTGGATAGGAAAAAGAATTATAAAAAAGCTATATGAACAAACTCCAAGTAAAAAACAAGTTATCAAGGATATATTAGTTTTGAAAGATGCAAAAAGGATATTAAATCGTAGTTTGTATCAAAACCAAATATCACCTTTAAGGTACTTTCAAATATTTTCTTAGCTAGCAAGTGGTAGCTAATTGATAAAAATGTAGTAATCAGAAAAGTGAGGAGTTGGGTGGTAGAAATATACGCGATTTGCGCATTATTAAATTATTAGGCATACATTATTAAATTAGGTTATGGAGAGCTCATGAAAAAGTACAAATATAAAATTGTGGATACTAGGGATGTTGAATCAGCAGGACTATTCAAAAGTAGAAAACGAGAAGACTTAGAAGCTTACCTTAGTTCGCTAGGGGCTGAAGGATGGGAACTTGTGAATGTTGATTTCCGCGAACTCGAGGGTGGACGGGAGTTTGCAGGAGTAATGAAAAAAGAAGTTTAATTACCTATAGGCTTTAATTGCCTAAAAGCTATTCAAGCGGGACTTTTTAGGGCTACCATCGTCCGTTTATGGCTGTGAGAACAACCGATGGACACAACACATTGGTTGATCTCACGGCACAAAACAGTCATTAAATTTTTATATTTAAGAAGCTCCCTTTTCTCAACAGAAAAACATGAAGATATACTAACACTAGCCGAAATCGTCATGGACTTGAGTTATAAATTTTCTGATTAATTTTGGAGCTTTTTATGATTTTCTCGCAACTGCTGACGCAACAATTTGTATTAGTAATTCAATACTTGGCTACAAGTCAGAAAACTCCATTCAAGAATTCTCATTATTAATGAAGATCCACATATTTTAAGTTTCGTTAAAGGTCAGTGATGTACCAATTCCATAGATGAGACAGCCTCTAGCATTATTAGTCATTCTTTGAACCTTCACGGCCCTTGAGATAAAAGCTACGTAATAAGTTTGGGCATTATAGATAAGCCAAGTTTCTCTTTGGTGCCCGGAGAAAGCTCATGGATATGTGAAAAAATCCAGCTAATCAGATCAACGCCTTCCATTACACCTATGTTATTTTGAGCAGCATAAGTTTTTGTATCTTCTGATACGCTACCAGTAGTTATTAACCACATATCAACATGCAAGCTAGACTCCTCTAAAAGAGCTAATTGCTTCACTCCCCAACGACTCGTTACCCCTGAATGATGCTTGCACTGTATATATACTTTACTGCTTGATAACGTATCTGCCTTCGTTGCAATGATATCTACATCTGAGTCATCATGCGTTTTGTTCTTAGCTTCAATTGACGCTTCGTATCCCTCTATTTCCATAAGTTCAGCAATCAACTTTTCTAAACCATAGCCACCACTTTCAAGCGTAGTTTTACCCGATACAATTCGACTTAACAGCTCCTCTTTTAGCGATTCAATTTCTCTGTCGACCTTTTGCTGAAAAATAGAATCAAAGCAAATTGAGTTATCGTTTTGAAGGCTCTCTATATAACCTTCAAATTCATCTGAAAACTCGTTTAAATTAGCGACTGTCATTCTAATTTTCAGCCGACTTTGCACTCCTTCAGACAGTTTATAACGAGGTATTCTGATAACGTCTCCAATTTCATTCTTAAAGAATTCAACCGACACACGATTTGCACCATTCCAAGGGCTTTGCGCATATGACTTCTCTCCTTTTGCAATACCAATAACAATTGCTCTTGAAACTGGAACGACAATGATATCTCCACCTTTAATGTCATAGAAGCGCTTGATTTGGTTTCTTTGTCTGCCAATATCTATTTCTTTTTCTTTAATAAACTGGTCGACAACAGAGAAACTCTCAAAGCTACTCAAATTAATTTGGCTCCATCCATATCCAGCAATGCCAGCCTTAAGTAGGTTTTCTGGACCACGAACCAAAAGAATATTTCCCATAGATTTATCTCCTACCTACCTTAGTTTCTTCTTATTCTGAATTAATAGCTTATTTACTGAATCTAACACCGTTGCAAATAAGGAGCTTAGGTTCCAATAAATCAATAGTATTATCCATCATAAAAGGGCTTGATGTGCATGCCAATTGAAAGCTGAATTACATAGAGCCGCATGTTTGCGGTTTATGTTTAGATATGAACTTACTCTAAGGCGAGCTCCAATAGAACTAAATCCATTGCTGGCTTTATTTTTTATTTTTTTTGGTTTCCTTGTCTTTATACATTTCACCATCGGCCATATTTATGAGCCTTTCTACCACATCGCTCTCTAACGATTCCGCATTAAGCGATGCATAGCCATAACTAAATGTAAGACTAGGTTGCTGGTCATTTTGGGCTAATAGTTCATTCAGTCTGCGTATCATTATAGTAATATCCAACTGTTTTTCGCCTTGGCACATTACAACAAACTCATCACCACCAAATCGAGCAATAATATCGACTTCTCTGAATGTTTCTCTTAAGTAGCGAGCAAATGACATAATCACTTCATCGCCGACTTTGTGGCCGTACGTATCATTGATTGGCTTCAAATTATCGATATCAAAATAGCTTATTCCAATGTTGGCTTTGTTTCTTTTCGCAGATTTAAACAATTGTTCAGCCGCAATAAAAAAGCCCTTACGATTAAACAAGTTAGTGAGGTGATCCGTTGCTGCAGAGCTTTCAAGTTGAATGTTCTTATCGAGTAGGCTCAGCTCTCTTTCCGCCATATCGCGAAAATGCTTTATGAGTTTATGGTAACGACTATCATAATCGGTTTTGAGGAAGTCCATGACGCAAATGGTGCCAAACGTAGAACCATCAGGCCAGTGAAGAGGATAGCCAAGATATGTATTAAAACCATCTTCACTGACTTCTGGGTTACTAATCCATTCATCTTGGTCTGTCGCATTACCTACATATAACCCTGTGTCTTGCCGAACAACTTCACGACAAAATATATTAACGTCAGAATCGATAGTGACACCTGCACCATATGGGTTTTCAACTGATTGATTGGCAATAATAACTTTATACTTTTCATCTCCTGCTTGCACAATAAAGCCTGCAGGAGTGCCGCAAAGTTCAGCCATTAAATCGACAAGCCTCTGCCACGCCGGTAATAATAATTCATCCCTGTCTTGTTCATAAATCCACTGTTCAGGTTGTAACATACAACTCACCATTAAGTTTTTTTTCTAGAACAGAGCCACTTTTAAGTTTAGTAAAAATAGATACTGTGACAACCTTAATTCGCAAGATAGTTAAGTCTGCTACTTTGAAACACTAAAGCAAGTATGCAGCAAGTGTTAACTTAACTCTGATTCATTGATTTCCTAAACTGACTTGGTGTTAATTGAGTTTCTTTTTTAAACGCCGCGTAAAACGACGACTTCGCATTAAAGCCAACATTCATGGCGATATTTAGTACCGTGTCATTCGATTCAAGCAGCATTTGCTTAGCTGCTTCTACTCGATACTTATTTACGTAGTCGAAGAAATTTGCGCCCAGTGACTCATTCAACGTTTGTGAAATATAATTTGGCGAGGTACTGATGTGTTTTGCTAATTTTTGTAGTGAAAGTGAAGCGTCTAAATAAAGCCTATCGTTATGCATGGCATTTTCTATTTTATTAGCGATTTGGCTAGCATGGGCTTCATCTAACGCTGAACGCTGATATTTACTTTGTGAAGGTTCACTGTTCGTTAACCCAATCGGCAATTGTTCTTTGCTATCATATAGCTCTTCAAAACCAGGTTTTTGTCGCAAACCCCAAAGTGCGATACTCCAGATCATCACCAATATTACACTTCCTGCGATACCAGCATTTAATTGCGTAGCAAATACCAAATTATCTAATACAATGTTCACCGCAGTTGCGGTCCACACTACACCTACCGCTAACAGTAACCAACTTAACCATCTAATTTCTTTAGATTCTGTACTAGCAAATAAATCTTTCAAGTGCTGTCGATATTGCGTTAACCGTTTAACTACTTTGTAAAAATAAATACCCGATTGAATTACCCAACCCAGCACGAGCAATAAGGTTGCAATCAAAGTGCCATAAGCAATATAGCGTATCATTTCAGATGTGCTTTTTAAGATGTTTTCATTGCCTTCAATCAACAAGGCGTATTGCACATCATACGGTACAAATAAGGCTAGTAATGAAACCGCACAGCCGATTAGTGCGGGAATAAAATGACGTTTGCTTGCGTCTTGAAATTGCCATGGTGTTTCAGCCGTTATTCCAACGACATAAAGCCAAAAGGTCGGCGCTATCAACAATATCGCAGGCAATGAAAATATTAAAATTGTCGGTTGCCAAGGTTTGGCTACACTCGCCAACGTCGGTTGGCAAATAACAATACCAATGGCCAATAAGCAAATCGCTAACGGCAAGTAAGCGTGGCGTTCGGAAGCGCGTAAAATTAGCAAATGAGCACTAAATATAATAATCGCTAATGTAGAAATGTTTAGCGCAAGTAGTAAAGATTCATCCATTTAAAAATACTCAAAACTGCTTTGTAATGCCGATGAATTAAGAAGGTTCGACTTTCAACGTATGTCCGAACCTACAGGCCAAGTCATAAAAAAGGTTCGAGTTAACATAGTCAGACGCTTTCAACATTTTCATTCTACATAATCAACACATCCTTAGCTACTTAATGAAAAGTGAACGCATATGACACTAGCAAAAACACTAAATAACAACGTTACCGATAACTTCCCTCCGGCTAATTGGTCTATTGTTGGGTTACTATTTTTTTTAACCGGTATTGCAGGTATTCCTGCAATATTTTTAGTAGCGATGGTTGCTCTAGGCCCATCTGCAACCGGTGAAGTTTCAACAATAATTAACGTCGCCCATTTCGAAACACCAATGGCAATTTACCTACACGGCGGATTTGGCATTTTATTTTTCTTAACCATGCCATTTCAGTTTTCACCTAAATTACGAGTTAGTAATCCACAACGACATAAAATAGCAGGAAGAGTCGCCGTTATTTCAGCATTTGTTATGGCAACCTCTGGTGTATGGATGCATAACGTTCTCACGCCAGAATCACAAGGGATACGTTATTTCATATTAATTTTAACTAGTGCAGCTATTTGCCTTACATTTTCAATTGCCCTAATGTTCGCGATTAAACGTAACATTGCACAACACAGAATTTGGATGGCAAGGGCAGTAGCTGTAACATTAGCTGCTGTTACGCCACTATTTGTCGAACTATTAAGCGTTGTCTTATTTAGTCACTTTGAACAATTTTTTGCCGTGTTAACAAAGCTTCAATACGATTACGGCCGTTTATTGGGTATGGCGATAAATTTAGCCATTGCTGAAATCATCATCAGCAAAAAAGCGCTTTAACATAAAACGTAGGCAATAATAGGATCTGTTTCCCGTTATCGCCTACTTCAATGCAATACTACTGATTAACCACGTTTTTGTCTGAATCTGTAAATAGCTGTTCTTCTAACGAACGACCTTTAATTAATTGTCTATATTTCAAAGCATTGTCTGCTAAGAAACCCAATAATTGCTGGTCAAAATAAGGCTCTAGCTGATCATCATAGGTAATTAAATATTCCATGCGTTGAGTTTGCTCTACTTGCTCAACAGACGACAGTTTTTGCAATAACGAAAGGTTTTTAGGAGCAAGTTCATCAAGCAATTGAATCGTTAAATAACCCGCATTGCTACTGCTTTCACCTATCTGTTGCTGAGAAAGCTTACCGCCTTCAAGATAAAGAATGGTACGACACAATTTTTCTAGTTCGTCTAAATTATGTGAGCTCACCATAAATGTCGCTTCAGAAGAAAGCTCGCCAATCAGCTTGCGAATAACTCTAGCATTAGCGGGATCTAGCCCTGCTGTTGGCTCATCAAGCAATATTAATTCTGGTTTACCGAGTAGCGCCTGCGCAATCGCTATACGCTTTCGCATTCCGTGACTAAGTTCTTGCGGCTTAACATTTGCTGTTTCTACCAAACCAACCAAATCCAACACCCGCTCGGCCTCTTTTACCGCATTGGACTTACTCATACCTTGCAGTTGTCCGAAAAACAGAAGTTGCTTCAATACCGAAAAACGCGGATCTAATAACGCATCTTGTGGCAAAGCACCAACTCGCCCAAACAATTTAGGTGAATTGGGCTGTTCTCCAAAAATTTCAACGCGACCTGTCGTTGGTTTTAAATAACCACACAAAATACTAAATAGTGTTGTTTTACCCGCCCCATTTGGTCCAACTAATGCTATTGGTTCACCAACATCTACCGAAAAATCAACTTGATTTAGCGCTAATTTGTTACCGTAACTATGGCTAATACCGTTACAGCTAATTACTGTACTCATAACGCTCTCCTATTAAATAAAAACATGGCAATAATCAGAATAACCACTGTTTGACTGATAGGTAGAATTAAGTACGACATAGAATCCATCCCTGAAGATGTCGCTAAATCCGTCACTTGTGCACCCAATAACACATCACTTAATAGGCTAAGCTGCGGTATGTAGTAACTAACAACAGCCACCAAAATAATAGAAAATCCAATACCGATAATTGCTAAGAAAGTAGCAGAGCGCGCCGATTGACATACCACCGATGTTAGCGCGGTTACCGCTACTACTGGCGCTAATACAAACAGCATATGAAACAAAATAAACCCAAAATGAGAGGCAAACGACGATGATAGAACAGGGTCGCGATAAATCGCCATTGCAGATGCCGCCAATAATGTTGCCAATATTAGAATCGTTAAAATTAGCAGCTGCCCTAAATAACGACCAAAAAACAACTCAAAACGCGTCGTTCTCAGCACAATAAATCGCAACGTGCCGCGAGCTTTATCCGACGAAATCTGATCGGAAGTAATAAGTAATGCAAACAAAGGATAAAGTATTAACGAAGTCACCCAATAAACCGCCAACTCTGGGACTGGCCATGCTAATAAGTTCTCTACTCCCACCATGCCAAAGACTTGCTTTAAGGTGTCTTCAAGCTGCGGCTGTGAAATAATCGAAGACGCGTAGTAAACTGGATAGCGTAAAATGAAATACCACACTATGGCAAAGGCTATAAGTGCCATCCAGCCTCTTTTGGTATTAAATAAACGTGTTAACTCATAATTGGCAATTGTCCATATTCGCGAAATTGAGGTCGGCTGCCGTACAGTGTCTATTGTACTACTTTGCATATATTGTCCTTGTTATCATGTTAACTATACTCAAGCTATCATCATGCCAACACTATAGTATTGAAATTTATAGATTTTTCAATTAACAATCTAAAAGTAAAGTGTATATCACGCCATAATTTGGTTAATTCGGTCATTAAGTTAAGTTTGATTAAGAAAATCAACATCCATAAGTTACGAATTTAACTCAATAAAATGACTTGCGTAACTTTTTCACTGTCACATAATCGACTTATAAGCTTTGTCGCTATTTGGAGAATTTATCTTGGAATTGGATATATTTGTTGTCGATGCGTTTACTGATAAGCAATTTAAAGGAAACTCTGCTGCCGTTGTTCCAGTAAATGAATGGCCTGCAATTCATTTGATGCAAAGCATTGCTGCTGAAAACAACTTGTCTGAAACCGCATTCATTAAAAATATTTGTGATAACCACTATGAGATTCGCTGGTTTTCACCATTAACTGAAATCGATTTTTGTGGTCATGCAACGTTAGCAGCTTCTTATGTCTTATTTTTCGAATTTGGTCTTAAAGGCGTAATCGAATACTCTACAGCAAAAGTTGGCTCGCTCAGAGTATCGTTACGCGATAGTAAAAACATTGAAATGAGCTTTCCAAATCAAAAGCCAACGGGCATCAATCAAGTACCTACTGAAATATTACAAGGGTTATCTAAGCAGCCCATATATGTACTGAAGAACAGGCAAGCATACTTTGCCGTCTATGCCTCAGAAGATGATATTTTTGATATAAATTATGATTCTCAACAATTAGCGCAATTGGCACCTTTTGATGTGGTTATTACAGCTCCGGCAAAAGCCTATGATTTCGTATCTCGCTATTTTTGGCCAGCAAATGGTGGCGACGAAGACCCTGTTACCGGTTCAATTCATTCTGGATTAGCCCCTTACTGGGCAGAGCAATTAAATAAGACCAAGCTAATCGCATATCAAGCGTCTAAAAGAGGGGGCGTGCTTACCTGCAGTCTTACTGGTGATCGAGTATTAGTTTCAGGCACTGGTGTGTTATATATGAAAGGGAAAATTTATACCTAGATTTGTCAATTGCTATTTTGCACATGCACTTGATTTTTACCGCTTTGTTTAGCGACATAAAGTGCTCTATCTGACTGATTAATCATTAGCTCAAGAGTATTCAATGCCATGAATTCCTGATTAAACTTGCCAGCTTCTGTTCCTGCAACACCAATACTCGCGGTAATCGACAATGACACTTGCGCTACACGTATTTCGAGTGCAGCAATCGCAAGCTTGATTCTTTCAGCCTGCAAAGTCGCTTGATTTCGAGAGGTTTCAGGTAAAAGTATAATAAACTCTTCACCGCCCCAACGGGCCGAAATATCGCCTTTTCTACAAGTTTCTGTAATGCATTTTGCGACCAGCTGTAAAACACGATCACCCGTATCATGCCCATATTGATCGTTAAAACGCTTAAAAAAGTCGATATCAAGTAACACAATTGACGCATCACGCTTTTCCCGGCAAATATTTTGCCAAATAGGCTTTACAGAGTCTTGAAACCCTCGGCGATTATTGAGCTGGGTTAAGGTATCGGTACGAGCATATGTCTCAGCAATAAGCTTATCCAATTTAGCCATTCGAAACTGTCTAGCAAGTATTACGGCAAGCAAAATAGCTTCAAAAGCCATACCAACTTCAATCGCTTTAAACGTGTAATCGTTATAAGGCACAAGAAAGCCGGCAACAGCTAAGGTTGATATGGTGATACAAATTGCCGCAGTCACTGACGAAAGAATAAAAATAACTGCAAAAGGCTTACTCGCATATAAGGCTCGAATACCCATTGCGACAAATAAAATAACGAAACAAGTGTTCAATAAAAAGGCTAACGCCATCGAAAAGAACAACTGATTAAAAATGAAGCCAAGTAACATACCAACAGGCACGACAACCGTTGTTCGTATTACAAATCTATCTAAATTCGGTGCATAGTCTTTTGTACTTAGTAACACTCGCGCAAAATGCAGCCCTGCAACGCTGTAGGTGATCATTAGAAAGATATCGAGCCAGTCTTGAAAATACGGACCAAAATCATAAGTAATTAAGGTATGAAGCTGGCCAGTATATGAAAGGCTATTCACAACAAAGCCTATTAAATACAAACTATACAGCCCATATTCTCTCTGGCGAATGAACACATAAAGCACTAAGTTATACAAGGCTAGCGCCATCATTACGCCATATAACACGCCATATTGATAACCATTAGCTATGTCATTTTTTACAGCATTTTCTACTGCGCTAAACCTAACAGGCATTGCCATCGGCCCAATAGTTTCAACACGTATGAATACTTCTGTTACCCCTGGCTCAAAGCCATGTTCAAATGCGTAGAATCGATATTGCATTGGCCGTTGTTCAAAAGGAATGGCATCACCACCGACAATATGCGATACCACTTTTCCATTAACCACTAGCCAAGTATCAATATAATCAAGCCAAGGAGTTTCAATACTCAAACGGTAGCGTTGTTCAGCTCTGCTGGTGTTGTTAACCCTAAACTTCATCCAAGCAGGTTCTACATCAATACCAAGTGATATTGAGTTGCTTGACCAAGAGCGAAAATATCCTTGAGCGAACTGAGCTCGAGCTTCTTCTAATGAAAGCTTTCTGCTTTGCTCTTGAAAAAGCTGCGTGTGCTTGCCTAATGTGTCATCACTAAATTCGGGGATTTCAAAAGAATCTGCATAAGCACCGAAGGAAAATATCAGAATAAAAAACATTAACGCACAAGAAAATGCCTTGTGATTTACATGGCTAGGTTTATACAAACAATGATATTTATCGCTACAAAGCAGGAGCATAAAAGAGAGACAAAGCGAAACATCTATACTGTTAATAATAACATCGAATTCACCACTCTTCGATAAATGCTAATCAAGATATTACTTTTCATTCAGTTTGACATGGTATTCTCACCCAAAATCACACAGTATTGTTTAATTTCTTCCTTAACTTTTTTAACCAATGCTAGAATACCAAACTCATTCGGTTCTCAGGATAGCTCATGAAATTTGTTGTTTTATTTATCATTATTGCCATTGCGGTATTTTTATTTAATCGAAGCGCTAATAACAAAGCCGCCGCAGAAGAAAATAATCGAATAGCTAAAGCCTATTTAGCAGACAATAAAACGGTTGTTGATGTTGTAGAAACTGCTTCAGGCCTACAGTATCAAGTGCTAAATAAAGGTGAGGGTACCGAGCACCCAACGGCAACTTCAAAAGTGAAAGTACATTATCATGGGACATTAATTGACGGTACGGTTTTCGATAGTTCTGTTGAGCGTGGGCAAGCGATTAGCTTTGGTTTAAACCAAGTAATTCCTGGCTGGACAGAAGGCGTTCAACTGATGACTGTTGGCGATAAGTTTAAATTCTTCATTCCAGCTAATTTGGGTTACGGCAATAGAGCTACAGGAAAAATAACACCGGGCTCTCTATTAATTTTTGAAGTAGAGCTATTAGCCATTAATTAGATAGCCAACGTTTTACTCAGCAGTACGCATTCCAATAAAGTTTTATCTATCAGTATCTTATGGTTATCCGTTACCCAATTTCGTTAATTGTTATTTTTTTCATTTCTGCCCACTTCAACATGTCTGAAGCGGGCGATGCAGCCCCTCAGAAAAGTACTGAACAAAAGCCAACCATTATGTGGCTGATTGAAGACAAGCAAGAAAACGTCGATATTTTGGCAGAGAATACTAAACAAACACCAACAGCTACTTACATAGAAAAAATTATCACTAGCCAATTAGCAAAGTACTACGATGTTAAATTTGAGCGAGTGTCTATGTCTCGTATTAATTTTTCACTGAAAAATAGAGATAACGCCTGTGCCGCCAATAGAGCTAACACCGCAGAACGTCGCAGTTATTCAATTTTCTCTAAACCTCAGGCTTTTTATCTAACCCATAAGTTGTATCGCTTTAACCAACAAAGTCCGTTACCTGAATCACTATTAAATTCGCAAGGCGAGCTAAATAGTATTGCCAAGGTTTTTGAACATTTTCCTAATGCGAAAATTGGCGTCGCAGAAAATGTGTCTTATGGTGAGTTTCTTGATCAGCGAATGGCCGAAGTCAATAAAAAGAACATTTACTATCGTAGCGGCAATAATCGCGTTACCGCATTAGAAGCAATGCTATATAGCAATCGTGTCGACTACTTACTTGCATTACCGGTTGATATTAAACCTAGCGACGAACAGAAAGGTTTGGTCGAGCGGTACAGCATTGCTGGCGCACCACAGTATTTGCCTGCCTATTTCAATTGTGCAAACAGTCAATTAGGTCAGCAAGTCATTAACAAGCTAAGCGAATTATTAACTAATCTATACACCACTGAAGTTTATTACTTGTCTCATAAAAATACCTTTTCCGAAAATGAATTAGTTAAACTGAAGCAATACTTAAAGCAGCATTATGCTGATGAACCTATACTCAAAACAAAGTAATAAATACAGTTAAGTTAAACACATGAATCGAAAAAAGAAGATAAAAAGTACGTTGTTAGCCAAGAAAAAAAAGGCTAATGCAAAATTACATAAAAGTAATAAGCCAAAATACATCTCAAAAGCAGAGCGCGCTAAACTAGCTGAAGCTTCTGAGACAGAGCAAAATGACGAAAATTAAACAATGATTACAAACCTTCCATACAATTAGACGTTTACCAATGTCTCGTCTAACTTTAATACACACCTGATTACTTATTGTTCATGGAGTAGGAACAAGCAGTCAAATTAACTGGTGTTCAAATAAAGCCACTTATGTGAGGGAATACCATGAAAATAAAAACCTATCTGCTAGTTGCTGTAATGACAGCATTTACCACAGTAGTTAGTGCTAGCGAACCTGCTAGTACAAAAATCAAAAGAGCTATGTCGGCAGCGCCCACTTCTATTAGTCAAAATGCATTGATCATCGACACAGACGGTACCGTGCTAAAACAAGGTAACAATGGGTGGACGTGTCTGCCGGATACGATGGCCGGTGATAAAGCGCCTATGTGCAATGATGAAACTTGGATGAAAATGATGCAAGCGGTAGGAAAGCAAGCACCATTTAAAGCCGATCGCATTGGCATCTCATATATGCTCCAAGGTGAACCAACGGGTTCAGGTGTCAGTAACTCTACGCCCTACCATCATGATCATAAAAATGCCGAAGATTACGTGGAAACAGGCCCTCACATTATGATTGTCGTGCCAAAGAAGTTGTTAAATGGGTTGACGACTAATCCAGGCGACGGCGGCCCATATGTAATGTGGGGAGATACAGATTACGCACATATTATGGTACCTGTTGCTTTAGAAGGTAAGTCGGTGATCACCAAATAAGCTGTTGGTAAATTAATTACAGGTATAAAAAAACCGGTAACAAAAGTTACCGGCATATTAGCTTATGAGGAAAGCTAGAATTTACAATTATTACAACAAGCGTTCACGTTGAGGAACGAAATGAATTATAGAGTATCGACTCTACCCTTGTAAAGCCAATTTTGTAATTTATTTTCACTTTTGTTGTAAAAATACAATTATATTACTGTGTGAGTATAAAAAAAGCCGCTTTTTGCGGCTTTTTCATCACACTTTGGAAACTTTACGACAAAAGCTAATGAGCCTGTTGCCAATTATCACCATGGCCCGCCTCGGCGATTAAAGGTACATTAAGTTCGGCTGCATCATTCATGATTTCAACCAACTTAGCAGTAACACTTTCAAGTGCTGATTCTTTAATTTCAAAAATCAATTCATCGTGTACTTGCATCGTCATTTTCACAAGTTCACTATCTTGCGTTGCAATCCATGCATCTACTGCCAACATTGCCTTTTTGATAATGTCTGCTGCAGTGCCTTGCATAGGTGCATTGATTGCTGCGCGCTCGGCAGCCTTTTTACGGGCTTGATTACGCGCTTTTATATCAGGTAAATATAATCTACGACCGAATAATGTTTCTACATAACCTTTTTCACTTGCCGTTTGGCGAGTACCTTCCATATAGGACATCACATTAGGATAACGTTCAAAATACTTGTCCATATAGGCCTGCGCTTGATTTCGGCCAACGCCAATTTGCTTTGATAAGCCAAATGCCGACATTCCGTAAATTAAGCCAAAGTTTATCGCCTTAGCACTGCGGCGCATGTCACTAGTAACGCTATCAACATCAACGCCAAATATTTCAGCGGCAGTAGCACTATGCACATCCTTTCCTTCAGCAAATGCTTTAACTAGACCTGGATCATCCGATAGGTGAGCCATGATACGTAGTTCAATTTGCGAGTAATCTATTGCAACAATCTTATAACCGTCTGGAGCAATAAATGCTTGCCTAATTTTTCGACCTTCTTCACTACGAATAGGAATATTTTGTAAATTAGGATCGGTTGACGATAAACGACCTGTTGCAGCAACAGCTTGATGATAAGAAGTATGTACTCGTCCGGTTTTGGACTGTACAAGTAAAGGCAACTTGTCGGTATAGGTAGACTTTAATTTGGCCAATCCGCGATGTTCCAAAATCAATTTCGGCAAAGGATAGTCTAACGCTAATTCTTGCAACACTTCTTCTGCCGTTGACGGTGCGCCTTTTGGGGTTTTCTTGATCACTGGGATTTGTAAATCAGTAAATAGAATTTCTTGTAGCTGTTTCGGCGACGCTAAATTGAATGTCTTACCTGCAATATTGTGTGCTTCAATTTCAAGCTCAGATAAACGAGTACCAATCGCTTGGCTTTGCTCTCCAAGCAAATCGCTATCGATCAACACACCATGCTCTTCCATACGGGTAAGCACCGGCATTAACGGTAATTCAATATCGGTAAATACTGATAACGGCCCTTTTTCTTTTGACAACTTACCATATAAAGCGTGGTGCAAGCGTAGAGTAATATCGGCATCTTCTGCGGCGTAGTGCCCTGCCTTTTCAATTTCAATCTGGTTAAAGGTAAGCTGCTTAGCACCTTTACCTGCAATATCTTCAAACTTAACAGTCTTAACACCTAAATATTTTTCCGCCAAGGCATCCATATTGTGACGGCTGGCAACACTGTTGTAGCAGTATGACTCCAGCATAGTATCAAACGCCACGCCTGCTAATGTAATATCATAGTGGCTTAAAACGTGTGCATCGTATTTTAGGTTTTGGCCAAGCTTTTTGTAGCTAGTACTTTGTAAAATAGGTTTAAGTTTGCCAAGTACCCAATCACGATCAAGTTGCTGTGGTGCATCTTCGTAGTCATGTGCGAAAGGCACATATGCCGCCTTACCAGCTTCACAGCTAAAAGACACACCAACCAATTCCGCCTGCATATAGTCAATACTGGTGGTTTCGGTATCGAAGGCGAATGTCCCTGCATTCATCAACTTATTTAGCCAAGCGTTAAAATCGGCTTCCGTGAAAATAATATCGTAATCAGCATCAATCGCTTCCGGTATTGCCTCTTCTTCAACAACTTCTTCTGCCGAAGGCGCATCTTTACCTTTTTTCAAATCAGCTAAATGACGGCGTAACTCGTACTCGGTAAATAGTGTTGTAAGTTTTTCTGTGTCGGCTTCAACTGGCGCTAGTTCACTCGCATTTTTTTCCAATGCTACGTCACATTTTATTGTGGCGAGTTCGTAAGATAGTGGTAATTGATCTAGCGCTGAACGAAGATTTTCACCAATTTTACCTTTAACTTTGTCAGCATTCGCAATGACATTATCCAAGGTTTCATGTTCCGTAAGCCATTTAACCGCTGTTTTAGGGCCACATTTTTCAACACCAGGGATGTTATCGACTTTGTCACCCATTAATGCCAAGTAATCAATGATTTGATCAGGGCGAACGCCAAACTTTTCAACTACACCCGCTTCATCCATTTCGACATTAGTCATAGTATTAATTAGACGAACGTGAGGCGTGACAAGCTGGGCCATGTCTTTATCGCCTGTAGATATTACAGTTTCAATACCCTCTTCACTCGCTTGCTTAGCTAATGTGCCAATAACATCATCAGCTTCGACACCCTCAATCACTAACATTGGGAAACCCATTGCTTCGATCATTTCATGCAGCGGCGCTATTTGGCAGCGCAGATCATCCGGCATAGGAGGACGATTGGCTTTATATTCTGGGTACAAGTCGTTTCTAAAGGTTTTCCCTTTCGCATCAAACACGACAATGATATTACCGTTAGGATAGTCTTTTTGTAGACTCTTGATCATATTCAGTACGCCGGTAATCGCACCTGTCGGGTGGCCATCTGCGGTCGATAATGCCTGTAAATAAGGCACATGATAGGCTCGGAAAAGATAAGAAGAGCCATCAACGAGAATCAAGGGAGAAAGTGTAGAGGTAGCCATAGGTCTATCAGCGTCGAAATAAATTTGGCTAAGCATGCCACAACCAGCGCATTCACTCCATAACCAGTTGTGAACAAATCGTGATTTTTATTAGGAATTTCGGCGTCTTCTGTGGATAACTTTGTTGACAAACATAAAAAACCTCCGAAATAAGTTAAACCTTAAATCAGATATCATATGTTAAGTTGTTGAAATTCATAAAAAAGGAGAGGCAAAAATCCTTTTTAAACACAACATTTATTATTTTTATTTTTGTGGATAAAACATCTATCTCTATTTTCTCAGCACTGCTCAAAAAGCGTTCAGGTGCTAAGTAAGGCTTAAGAGATTACCAGATTGAAAAATGATTACCAGAAGATTATTAAACTTTTTTTAACGTTATTTTACATCGCTAAATAACAAAATTTTCTAAGCCAGAATTGACGGGGTTTTGCGTAAATCCATAATAATTTTATGGTGAATTTTTTATGACAAATTTATTTTTATTGAATAAAAATGCCAGCAGTTTTTGCTGGCATTTTGGGGTAATATTTATTGACATTAAGTCATAGTAACGAATTCTTCTGCAGAAGTTGGGTGTATCGCTACCGTGTTATCAAAATCAGCTTTAGTTGCCCCCATTTTCATTGCCACTGCAAAGCCTTGTAGCAGCTCATCTGAGCCAAAACCAATCGAATGAATACCAACAATTTTTTCTTCTTTACCTACACAAATTAATTTCATACGTGTAGGGTCGCGATAATCCTCTGTCATTGCTTGATAAAGCGCTGTAAATTGCGAGTTGTACACCTTAACTTGCTCTTCACCAAATTCAGCAATCGCTTCTTTTTCTGTTAAACCAACCGTGCCAATCACTGGGTGGCTAAACACAACGGTAGCGACATTTTCATAGTCCAAATGTTCATACGGTTTGTTATTGAATAATCGTTCACATAAACGGCGACCCGCCGCCACAGCTACCGGTGTCAGTTGAACTTTCCCAGTGTTATCACCAACAGCATAAATACCTTCAACATTAGTATTTTGATATTTATCGGTAGGAATGTAGCCGCGCTCGTCTGTTTCAACGCCAGTCGCTGCTAAATTGATAGCGTCTGTAGCAGGTTCGCGGCCAATTGCCCATATAAGCTTGTCTACAGGTCCCACTGTATTGCCATTTTCTAAATGAATACTGAGTTGGCCATTGGTGTGCTGTTCAACACTTACTGGCACACTATTATTATGCAAAGTAGGACCGTGCTTAGCCATTTGCTCAACTAAAGTGTCGCTGAGCATGTCATCAAAGCCACGTAACGGTTTTTCTTTACGCACTAACAAATGTGACTCACAACCTAACGCATGCAACACGCCTGCTAGCTCAACAGCAATATAGCCAGCACCGACAACCGCAGCTGATTTAGGCTGTTCTGTTAATGCAAAAAAACCATCAGAATCTATGCCGTATTCTGCCCCAGGAATTGAAGGAATACTCGGTCTACCACCAGTGGCAATCACAATATGATCAGCGCTATATAGCTCGCCATCTACTTCTACTGTATTTTTATTAACAAATTTTGCAAAGCCTTGAATTACGGTAACATCATTTGCCGTAAAACCTCGCTGGTAAGCAGCATGAATGCGCTCTATATATGCCTCTCGGTTCTTAACCAATGTTCCCCAGTCAAACGATTGTAGAGGCGCATTAAAACCGTAATCTGGCGCATAGCTTAGCGCATCAGCAATCTGCCCTGCGTACCACATCGCTTTCTTTGGCACACAACCTACGTTTACACAAGTACCGCCAATCGCTTTTGCTTCGATTACCGCAGCTTTTTTACCATGTTTAGCTGCTCGATTGGCTGATGCTATACCACCACTGCCAGCACCAATAGCTAAAAAATCAAAATGTTGAGTCATATTTTCTTACCTTTGCACAGGCTTACTGATTAATAGTTAATAGATAGGGCTAATCATGTTCGATTGCAAGTATGATTAACCTTTAAGTAGGTATTAAGAAACGTTTCGCTTAGCTTTTATTTCAACTTTATCTTCGTTAAGCTTTTCCGTTAGGTCATTTGTAGATAACGGCGGGTAATACAAATAACCTTGAATGTAGTGGCATTGACGATCAACTAAGTATTGCAGCTGCGCCTGTGTCTCGACCCCTTCTGCTATACACGCAATATTTAAGCTTTTAGCTAGAACTAGCGTCGCATCAACAATTGCTTCATCTGCACTTTCAACGCCTATGCCATTCACAAAACTGCGATCTATTTTGATAATATCGAGCGGTAAATTCTTTAAGTATGACAACGATGAAAAGCCTGTACCAAAATCATCTAACGCCAACTTACAACCATAATTTGACAACTCTTGCATAGTCTTAATGGCTTTTTCAGGTTCTGTAATGAAGGCACTTTCCGTGACTTCTAATTTAATTGCATTTGGTGGTAAGTTAAATTTGGCTAATTTGGCTGCAATAAAATCCATTAAACTACCATCAGAGAAATGCGGCGCAGATACATTGATCGACAAGTAAAAATTAGGCCTAATTGAACGCCAAACATTCAACACCAAAAGTGCCTTGTCCAACGCCATATCCGTCATGGGTTTAATTAAGCCTAATTCTTCTGCAAGCGGTATGAATTCACATGGAGGAACAATGCCATCTCTACTTTGCCAGCGCATTAACATTTCTGCACCAACAGCTTTACCTGTATGAGCATCGACAAGCGGCTGATACAAGTTAAAGAATTCATCGTTTTGTACCGCAAGCTTTAAATTAGACTCTTGGGCAAGGCGAATTTTTGCCTCTTTATTCATATGTTCAGTAAAAAACTGAAAGTTATTTCTGCCTTGTTGCTTAGCATGATACATAGCGACATCGGCATTTCTCAATAACTCATCCTGATCTTTAGAATCATCTGGGAATAAGGCGATGCCTATACTCGCGCCAACACTGACCACATTATTATTAAGCTGGAATGGCTGTTCAACTACATCAATTAGTTTTTGCGCAATACGACTTAGGTGATTATTAGATTTAAAATCTTCAAGCAAGACTACAAATTCGTCGCCACCAATACGAGCAACCGTGTCATCTTGTCGTAAAGTATCTTTTAGTCGCTTAGTTATTTCTTTTAGCAACAAATCTCCATAATCGTGTCCCAATGAGTCATTAACATGTTTAAAACGGTCAAGATCGATAAAGAACAGCGCAATCGCCGCATGATGACGGTTTGCTTGATCAATACCGTGCTTTATTCTCTCAAGTAATAGCGAACGATTTGGTAAGCCCGTTAAATGATCGTAGTTTGCTAAAACCCTAAGCTCACGTTCAGCCGACTTTTGCGCACTAATATCAGTTAAGACAAATATATAATGTGAAGCATTCCCTGTACCGCTTTTACTGACACTGATCGTCACAATCACATGGTATTCCTCACCACAGGGCGTTTTTACCAATTCCTCGCCACTCCAGTGGCCAACGTCTTTTAAAGAGGGCAATAAACGTGCATAGTGCATTAATCTTTTTTGGCTAATACCTAATAGGCTAAAATCAAAAGCAAAAGTTTCTTGCTCCCAGCCAAAGGCATTACACAGCGATTGGTTTGCCGTAATCTTAGTTAGCTTATCATCAACTATGAATACCCAATCTTTGGTCTGTTTAAAGGCATCACCATAATGCTGCGCGCGCTCTTCATCTACTTTGTTTTGAGTAATATTAGTGTATGAACCAGTAACACGTGTCGGTAGACCATCATTATTATTGGCTACTACTTTCCCTAAATCTTTGTACCAAAGCCATTGGCCGTCATTACTCATCAATCGGTAACTACATTCAAAGCTTTCATCCTTCGTACTATTCATCAGGAACACTTGCCATTTTGAAATGAATAATTCGCGATCTTCAGGATGAATTAGCGCAAGGTGCTTGTCCATACTCAGTGAACTATCTGAATGTGTATAGCCTAATTCACCCGTGAATCGTTTTGCGAATATCCGATTGTTTTCAGCAAACCAATCCCAAACCTCACTATTACTGCCGGTGAGCGCTAGTTGTAATCTGTTTTCTCTATACTTAACTTCTTCATGAGCTGCTAATAATTCTTGTTGTCGGTTATGTCGACCTCTAAGCCAAATAACAAAACAACTTAATGCAACAAAACTATATAAAAATAGTGCTAGAGGAGAGCGCCATAACGCATAGCTAACGTTAAACTCTATTGACGTTGGCGCTGAAAACTCCCCGGTATATGGGGATTTCGCCCATACAGACAATGTATACTTGCCAGAATTTAAAGTCGGGAAAGTTATATAATTTTGCGAGGTAAGTGGCGACTTTATATTAGTTGATCCAGTTAATTCAAATTTATAACTAATCCGGTCTGCATTTAGAAATGAGAATGTTGAGAAATCAACTCTAATTCCAACATCATCATAGCGTAAATTTACCGAGTTATTACTTGAGAGAAACATCGGCAAATTTAGTTCACGAGAAAGTACGTCGATATTGGCAAAACGAATTTTTATATTTTGGCTATTTGCATTACTGTGAAGTTTGACTGGGTCAAACACACTAATGCCCTGCATAGAACCATATGCAAGTCGACCATCAGCGAGTTTAGCCACGGCACTTGCATTATATTCGTTTGCGATTAGGCCATCTTCTATATCAAACTGCCTAATATGATGTGTATTAATATCTAATCTAAAGATACCTTGGTGTGTAGAGAACCAAAGATGCCCCTGTTGATCAAGCTGTACGCCATAGACATTTTCGTCAATTACACTGTTTTTGCTGCTATATGCGTGCACTTGTTCAAACGTTTCTACATCATAACCAAATAAACCAATACCGCTATAAGCTACCCATAAAGTGCCATTCTTATCGACAACCATGCCATCAATTGTAAAATATTCAGAATCGGGTTTTTCTGGAAATTGAATCAAATTTGTCAGGCTTCCTGTCACTTTATGATACGACCAAACACTGTCATTGGTCGCATACAATATCTCATTGGGTCTTTGCTCAATCGAGGGAAGAATATTCCAAATATTATTGACGCCTAAGGTTTCTTCTATAACAGTTAAACGTTCAAATGTTTGCGAAGGTAGATGAATACGCGCACTGCCTTTTTCTCCTGAAAACCACAAATTATCGTTTTCAAGATGAAAGACCACAGTTTCTTGCTGTAACCAAGCTAATATCTCTTCAGAAAGTGGTATCGGAACAAGGCGGCGAGAAGCTTTGTCAAATAACTTCAACCCTTCATAGGTCGCGAGCCAAATTTGATTGTTGTATTGTTCAAAATAATAAATATTGCCATAAGTAAACGTAGTTTTAGATTGGTCTGTCACCAAAAAGCGGTCGATTTTATTATTTGTCGCGTCAATAAGATTCAAGCCATTGGCAGTGCCAACCCATAACAATTCAGAATTTTTAGCGTCTTCTTCTAACGCATGAACGCTGCCATTAGACAAGCTATTATTTTCTAAATTGCTATAGCCAAAATTTTGTACCAGCAAACTTTGCGGGTTCCAATAGTATGCTCCTGTCGCTTGTGAGCCCATCCAGTAAAGGCCGTTTTTATCTTTTTCAAAGCTTACTACTGAATTTTCTGCAACATGATTAAACGTATCCGAGTAACGCACTAATAACACCGCAGAGTCTTTAATCATGTCGTAATGATACAAACCGTCATTAGCTGCAATCACTAACTTACCGTTATCTACATAAAACTGCCAAACGCCTATAGATGGAAGTGTTTGTTTGAGCTTAATATTATCGAAATCACTTTCCAGCTGTTCCATACTAAGTTCAAAAACACCATCATTGGTGCCAATAAACAGCCGATCTCCCGATTGCGCAAAGTCATAACTTTTGTTGGCTTCGTGTAAGTCAAATCGTTGTATAGGAGATGACGTCTGCGCTGTTATAGCAATTCGATTGACGGTATGAGCATTAATATCGTAAACATATGCGCCAGCACGCGTAGCAATAAACAAATGTTCCCTAAACTGTTTAACACGATAGATACTGTCGAAACCAGTTAAGTACTCGCTTAGGTTTACCAGTTGTTCAAAGCGTTGCTCTTGATGGTGATACAGACCTACCGTTTTAGATGTGATAATCCACTCAGAAATACCTGGCTTATGTTCTAACGAAGAAGATACTTGGTAGTCTTTGTTTTCTGGATCATGTTCAATTATGAAACGAAACTCATCAGTTACCGGATTATAGGAATACAAGCCCTTGCCAAAGACAGTAAACCAAACGAGATTATCCTTACTCTGCCTAATGTCATAAACCGCGTATTTACTTAGATCAATATTCGGTGCCTTTAATGCGCGAACACGATAGCCATCAAAGATATTGATACCGTTCTCAGTGCCTAACCACATGAAGCCATTGCTGTCTTGCATGATAACGTTGACGGTGCCTTGCGTTAAGCCGTCTGCTACAGTTAGGTTTTTTAGCGTTAATTTACTTTGGGCATACGAAGCCTGACCTAAAAAGATCATTAAACAAACAAAGAAAAAGACGATATTTCGAAACAAACTTTTCCCCACAACTACAGCGAAAAATTAAAATACTATTGGTATACAAAACGTAAGTTTGCGTACTAACTTCTTATTATGACAGTAAATTTGTTAATTGTGTGTTAATTATACAAAGAGGTACATTCCTGTTTCAAGTTTCAGGCTTTCCTATCTCTTTTCTTACTCGTAGCCTTGAATTAAGCGCTAACTGACTATAAATGTATAGAAGTAAATAAAATCGCTAAAGGCAAGATAATGACCAACCCGTTATTAGAATTAGATTCACTACCAAAATTTTCCGCTATTAAACCAGCACATGTAAAACCCGCTGTAGAAAAGGCTATCGCTGACTGTAAGGCCATGATAGAAAAAGTGTTAGCTGAGCATTCTGAATATACATGGGATAATTTAGTCGCACCAGTTGATGAAGTTGACGATATGTTGGGTAAACTTTGGTCTCCTGTCTCGCATATGAATTCTGTCGTAAGCAGTGATGAGCTGCGCGATGCTTATGAAAGTTGCCTACCACTCTTATCGGAATATGGCACTTTTGTTGGTCAGCACCAAGGGTTGTACGAAGCTTATAAGCAACTTGCTGAAAGTGAGCACTATCACACACTAGATATTGCAAAAAAGAAAGTGATCGACAATGCCCTACGCGACTTCAAATTATCAGGTATCGCATTACCTACAGACAAACAAGCTAGGTATGGCGAAATTGTTACCAAAATGTCTGAGTTAGGCTCAACATTTAACAATAATTTGCTCGATGCAACACAAGCCTTTACCGTTGAAATTAACGATGAAAGTGAACTAGCAGGTCTACCACAAAGTGCAAAAGACGCTGCAGCTGCTCTTGCCGAGTCGCAAGAAAAACAAGGCTGGGTATTTACCTTAGACTTTCCAAGTTACCTTCCTGTTATGATGTACTGTGATAACAGTGAGTTACGTGAAAAAATGTACCGTGCTTTTGTGACTAGAGCATCAGATTTAGGCCCAAATGCTGGCGAGTATGATAACTCAACTGTAATGGCAGATATTTTGGCACTTCGACATGAAATCGCCCAACTACTCGATTTTAGCAACTACGCAGAAAAGTCACTTGCAACCAAAATGGCTGAATCCTCTGACCAAGTACTAGGGTTCTTAAAAGATTTAGCAGCAAAGTCAAAACCACAAGGCCAGAAAGAATTAGACGAACTTCACGCCTTCGCTAAAGGCGAGTTCGGCATGAGCGAATTAAACGCATGGGATTTGCCTTACTACGGCGAGAAACTTAAACAAGCTCGTTACAGTATTTCTGATGAAGAACTGCGCCCGTATTTCCCAGAGCAAAAAGTAGTCGCAGGCCTATTTGAAGTCGTTCATCGTTTGTTTGGCCTTTCCATCAAGCAACGTATCGGCGTCGATGTTTGGCACGACGACGTAAAATTTTATGACGTGTACGGCGAAGACGGTAACCTGCGTGGTAGTTTTTATCTAGACTTATATGCCCGCGCGAAAAAACGCGGTGGCGCATGGATGGATGAATGCGTTGGTCGCCGTGCATTAGCAGACAACACGGTTCAGTTACCCGTTGCTTACCTTACGTGTAATTTCAATGGCCCTGTTGGCGACAAGCCAGCGCTGTTTACCCACGATGAAGTCGTCACACTATTCCACGAATTTGGACACGGTATTCACCATATGCTTACGCAAATTGATGCAGCGAGTGTCTCGGGCATTAATGGCGTAGCTTGGGACGCTGTAGAATTACCAAGCCAATTCCTAGAAAATTGGTGCTGGCAACCAGAGGCTTTAGCATTTATCTCTGGTCACTTTGAAACCGGTGAAGCGTTACCACAAGCAATGCTTGATAAAATGCTAGCGGCTAAGAACTTCCAATCGGCAATGCAAATGTTACGTCAACTGGAATTCAGCTTATTCGACTTTACAATGCACGCAGAATACAACCCTGAAAAGGGTGATGAAATTCAAACAGTATTAAATCAGGTAAGAGAGCAATACTCAGTGGTAAAAGCTGCTGATTTCAACCGCTTTCAACATAGCTTCGGCCATATTTTTGGTGGCGGTTATGCCGCCGGTTATTATAGTTATAAATGGGCAGAAGTACTTTCAAGCGATGCTTTTTCACGCTTTGAAGATGAAGGTATTTTTAATAAAGAAACTGGCCATAGCTTTTTAACTAACATCCTTGAAAAAGGAGGATCGCAAGAGCCAAGCGAGCTGTTTAAAGCATTCCGTGGCCGAGAGCCTGAAATTGATGCGCTTCTTCGCCATAGTGGCATCGCGGCATAGAGAGCTGACGCTTAAAAGGAAAAGTAATGAAACTCGAATCTTTTGATAAGCTTTATCAACGAGCTGTAAAACGCAAAGGCGGTGTTAAGCAGCTCAATAGCTTATTGCCGGCAACGGAAAACCAAGACGCATTACTTGAAATCAGCGACGACCGCTTTTTAGCAGCCTTCACTAAAAAGGTTTTTCAATCAGGTTTTGTTTGGCGAGTTGTCGAAAAAAAATGGCCAGACTTCGAAGAGGTCTTTTTCAATTTCAATATCGAAAAAGTACTGATGATGCCGCAAGATATGATGGAGCGAAAAGCCAGTGACCCTAAAATTATTCGCAACTTTAATAAAGTAAAAACCATTAAAGACAATGCCCAGATGATTTTTGAAGAGCAGCAAAACGGTCATCGTTTTGCTGAATTTATTCATCAATGGCCTAGCGAAGATATTATTGGTTTATGGGCATACCTTAAAAAGCATGGTGCACGTTTAGGAGGCAATACTGGTCCTTACGCGTTGCGAGCACTAGGTAAAGATACGTTTCTAATTTCTCGTGATATAGAAGCGTATTTTCGTGCTCACGATATTATCTCCGGTGGCGTTCAAACCAAGGGAAGTTTGGCTACTATTCAAAGCGCCTTTAATCAATGGCATCAAGAATCAGGGCTGTCGCTAGCACAATTAAGTCGCCTTGTAGCATATGCGACCGGTGACAATCATGTTCAAGCGGAATCAATACAGGCCAGCAATTAATGGAAAATGTTGCAGTAGCATACGTTCATTCAACTGATGCGGATTACGCCAAAAAAATCGCCAATAAATGGAGCTTTTTATACATTGGCGATATTGCGGCAGCCTCTAACCATAAGCGGCTGGAATTTATTCTACAAGTAAATGATCAAGTACTTGAGCTTATTAAGTTAGATGAACCTAAACTCACACCAATCAAAGTCGATTTTGTAGAAGGGGCAGTTGCCCACAGACGAAAATTCGGTGGTGGCCGAGGGCAAGACATTGCGAAAGCGGTTGGTCTAAAACATGGCTTTACGCCAAATACTTTAGATGCAACTGCCGGCTTAGGAAGAGATGCTTTTGTCTTAGCAAGTCTTGGTTGTAAGGTAACATTAATTGAGCGAAATCCCGTAGTAGCCGCCTTATTAGATGATGGCATCGAACGGGCCAAGCTCAATATAGAAGTGAGTGAAATTGCTCAGCACATGAAGCTGATACATCAGTCGTCAATTAGTGAAATGACTGAGCTAGACAGTTTCGATGTCGTATACCTTGACCCTATGTATCCTCATAAGGAAAAATCAGCGCAAGTGAAAAAAGAGATGCGAGTTTTTCAGTCATTAGTTGGTGCCGACTTAGACGCTGATCAGCTATTAGCACCAGCCCTAAAATTGGCCGACTACCGTGTCGTTGTCAAAAGGCCAACTTATGCAGGCTATTTAGACGATAAAAAACCATCAACTGAAATTAAAATGAAGAAAAACCGCTTCGATGTCTATGTAAATAAAGGCATTCCTAAAAGCTAGCCTGCATAAAGCATAGCATTCCACCTTATTTCGTAGATGTAACACAACTGTCATATTTCGATCATAAAATTCAGTTAACTAACATTATGGTTCGAGATTAATATCGTGCGCGTATCTACCTTTTCACGCTCTTCTGTGATTGCCATTAGCGGTTTTGCTTTTATATTTTTGATGGCCATGTATCAAGTGGCAAACACACTAGCCGCAAACCGCTTACACTTAGCTGAATATCAACAGTTGAAATCACTAACAACTGTCGACTTCTACCGCACAATTGCCCGTTATTTACAGTCTGGTGATGCCAGCTTACTCAATAACGCAGAAACACAAATAGATGAAATAAATGCCAGTGCTAAACGACTCGCCATTGCTGAATTAGAAAACGCTATTTCAGATAAAACACGTCAACTTAAAAGCGATATTGCCGAGAAATACCGAGCACTGGGTAAATTAAGTGGTGATCCAATGGCGTTGCTACGCAATAGTGAGCAAGGTATGGCATCGCTCAACGCAAGCCTAGCTAGCTATGCATTAGCGACAGATGTATTAAATGCCTCACAAAAACTCGACTACATTGCCACCAATGCAAATTTAAGCGCTGCCATAAATGACTTAGTGAATATTCGCGAAAAACTTTTTATTAGTGAACAGCCTAACTTAGATTTAGTTGCCCAGCCGCTTAACGAGCTAAATAAATTAATCGAGGCGCTCTATCAGTTTCCGTACCTTGAGATATCAGATGGCAGTGAAGATGAGGACGAATTGGTTGATGACGACGATTTATTGCTTGAAGAAGATGAAGACGCAACAGACTTAAGCGAAGAAGCGCTTGATGAACTTCGCTCACTTGCCACCCGTTATCGTAGTGAATTAACCAATACAATTAATCAGCAAACACAACGTCAGCAAGGGTTAGCGTCATTAAACAAAGACGTTAACGCCATGGAAGCCATCATTTTACAAGGCGAAGCGGCAATATTGACCGAGCAAGAAAACATTAATAATCGCATTACTTGGGTAGTTATCGTGTTAATGACCATATTAGTAGTATTTTTAGCTGCGAATTATTGGCTAACACGCACTGTAGTGTTAAATCCGCTTCGTCAATTACGTGATAGCTTTGTTACGCTCGTTGAAGAAGGCCGGGTTGATTTAATCACCGGTATTGAAGAAAAAACCGAACTAGGGCAAATTTCTACCAGCTTCAACAAAATGGTCACTCAGCTAGCTGAAGAAGATAAACAAAAAGCGAAACAGCTTGGTCTAGTATCAACAGCAATGCAGACCATGGAGTCCCAAGCACAAACCATTTTAAATTCTTCATCAAGCACCAGTGAACATTTACTTGCCGTTGATGAAATTATGGCGGCTCTGTCACAAGTCACAGAACATGTGAATACACTATCCCAACAAGTTGCAAGTAACGCTAAAGCGACTGAGCAAGCAATGAACGACAGTCAGTTAAAAGTTGACGAAGTGTTACTTGCAAGTGATAAAACCAATGCTGCGGCGCAATCCGGCAAAGAAGCGATAGAATCGCTTAGTCATTCGGTTGATAGTGTTGGTACTATTGTTGACGTAATCAGCTCAATTGCCGACCAAACTAATTTATTAGCCTTAAACGCTGCTATTGAAGCAGCACGAGCAGGTGAACATGGTCGCGGCTTCTCTGTTGTGGCAGATGAAGTAAGACAGCTTGCCGGTAAAACTCAAGAATCATTGAAACAGGTGAGCGAGCGCCTAGAACAACTCAATAGTGCAAGCCAAGCACTTGAAAGCAACATTTTTGGTATCGAAGAAGCTTCTGGTCGACAAAAAGAGATATCACAATTACTAAAGGACAATGCTGAAAGTGTCGTTGAGCAAGCGATCACCTCTGCTCATGTTGCTGAAGATTCATTAGCGCAAATAAACCAACAACGTCAACATTTTGCAGAGTTTGAACAAGCGATGGAAAGTGTAAATAATGAAGTTAATCACTCTAAGGAACTCGCTGAAACCATCTCACAAGATGTCGCCGAACAAGTAGGCGACATTAATGAAACGTTAAAACTTGTTTCTTAACGCACTTTAACACTGAAATTAAGCCTCTAATCTTCTAAAATAAGGTTAGAGGTTTTTTTATGGCTAAATCACTGTGTAAATGGAAAAAGAAGGATATTGAAAAAAATATCCACGAATTGATCCATATTGTCGATAAACCACGTTTTATCTGTAAAGATTGTGCAAGAAGTGCACATGATAAAGGCTTTTTGTGTAAGCCGATCAAATTAAAATAACAAGCAAGCAGGGTACTTATGATTTCTGAAAACACCAAAATGCCAAGTGGCGAATTGCAAGAATTAAAAGACGGCAACATGATCACTCACAATACCGATGAATTATTTGCAGACAAAAAAGTGGTTATGTTTGCCGTACCTGGCGCTTTCACGCCAACATGTTCAGCTGCACACTTACCTGGTTACGTAGTATCTGCAGACGAGTTAAGCGCTAAAGGTGTTGATCTTATTATTTGTTTAAGTGTCAACGATGCGTTTGTGATGAATGCATGGGGTGAAGCACAAAATGCCGACAGCATTTCAATGTTGGCTGACGGTGACGGAAGTTACACTAAAGCACTTGGTTTAGACATGGCTACCGGTAGTTTTGGCGGTATCCGTTCTCAACGTTATTCAATGGTCATTGAAAATGGCACCGTAACCCATTTAAACGTTGAGCAACCTAAGTCGTTTGAAGTGTCAAAAGCAGAAGTCATTCTTAACGCACTTTAACGACAAGGTAATACCAAACAAAACACAAACGATAACAATTACCATTTGTTATCCATTTGTTTTTATTGAACTTTATTTGAAATAGTATGTCATAACAGGCACAATAGCACCTGATAAATTTAACTGAGGTAGGTAAATGTTGAAACAAGAGATGGTTAAAGAACTTAATAATCAAATTAATCTTGAGTTCTATTCTTCTAATTTGTATTTGCAAATGAGCGCTTGGTGCGAAGACCAAGGCTTTGAAGGAGCTGCAGAATTTATGCGTAAGCACGCATTAGAAGAAATGGATCATATGAATCGACTATTTACATATGTCAGTGAAACTGGTGCTATGCCTATTTTGGGCGCTATCGAAGCGCCACCGCATGAGTTTGAGTCATTAGCAGAAGTGTTTAAGCAAACTTATGAACATGAGTGCATGATCACAGAGCAAATCAATAGCTTGGCGCACAAAGCATTTACCACACAAGATTACTCAACGTTTAATTTCTTACAATGGTATGTTGCTGAGCAGCATGAAGAAGAAACCTTATTCAAAAGCGTCTTGGATAAAATTAACTTGGTGGGCCAAGACGGACACGCCTTATTCTTTGTCGATAAAGATCTTGCCGAAATGGCGAAATCTGGTGGTAATGGCAGCATAATGACAGATGCGCAAGTATAGAGAGTTTGCTACAATATCCACAAGATTTTAAGGGGCTATAAGCCCCTTTATTTTTTGCTGGAAATTTACCATGACAACTAAAACTGATGTATTAATTATTGGCGCAGGCGCCGCTGGGCTAATGTGTGCCGCTACTGCTGGTTATCGAGGTAAATCAGTAACCGTTGTCGATATGGGTAAAAAGCCTGGCCGTAAGATTTTGATTAGCGGCGGCGGTCGTTGTAACTTCACCAATGAAAACGCCAGCCCAGAAAATTACCTTTGTCAAAATCCACACTTCGTTAAATCATGCTTAAGTCGCTACAGCGCCCAAGACTTTATTGAACTTGTTGATCGTCACGGACTTGAATACCATCATAAAACATTAGGCCAATTATTTTGTAATGATAGCGCCCAAGATATTGTTGATATTTTGATGACCGAATGTGATTGGGCAGGGGTAAATATCGCGCTGCGCAGCGAGGTGCTTTCTATTGAAAAAAACACAGACGGTTACTTAGTAAAAACTTCTGGCGATAGCTATCAATGCGCTTCTTTGGTGGTTGCTTCAGGTGGCTTAACCATGCCAAAACTTGGCGCGACGCCCATTGGTTATAAGATTGCAGAACAGTTTGGCTTAAACATTTTCCCAACAACCGCCGCATTAGTGCCTTTCACATTGCATGATCACGATAAACAACGCTTCGACGGTTTATCTGGCATTAGTGTTGATTGTTTGGTTAGCTCAGAATCTGGCGTAATATTTAGAGAAAACATCCTATTTACTCACCGAGGGTTGTCAGGGCCGGCAATTTTACAAATCTCTAGCTTTTGGCAAGCTGGACAGTCGATTACCATCAATCTATTGCCTGACTCTCCTATCGCAGAGCTTGTGAGTGAATGGCGTCAAAACAGCCCTCAAAAGTCGTTGAAGAACTTACTTGCTACTGTATTACCAAAACGCCTTGTCGAGTCTATGGTTAATCACAAAGAAATTACCGACAAAGCCGTTAATCAGCTAAGTAACGATGAAGTCACTTACCTTGGCCAATATTTGCATCAATGGCAAATTAAACCTAACGGCACTGAAGGATACAGAACGGCAGAAGTTACCCTAGGCGGCGTTGATACCGACGAACTTTCTTCAAAAACTTTTGAAGCGAAAAAAGCGGCAGGGCTTTATTTCATCGGTGAAGTTACCGACGTAACAGGCTGGCTAGGTGGCTATAACTTCCAATATGCTTGGAGCTGTGGTGTTGCATGTGGGCAAGCGGTTTAACCATAATTCGCAATAGAAAAACGAAAATTTAGTTAAGGACAATTAATGGAACCAACCACTAGCAAGCGAATTCTTTTATGGTGTATCACCATCATAGCAGTGATCAGCATTGGACAAATTCCACCTATTAGCCAAGATCTTAGCTACCATGCTTTTGCTGATTCGCACACATACCTTGGCATCCCCAATATGTGGAATGTAATTTCAAATATCCCGTTTCTCTTTGCTGGCATTTATGGCGTGCGATTCGTACTTAGCGCTAAACAGCAGCTTAAATCTCTGTATTGGGGTGGTTTGACTTTTTCCATTGGCATCTTATTAGTCGCTTTTGGTTCTGGTTATTATCACTGGCAACCAAACAATGAAACCTTAGTGTGGGACCGACTGCCGATGACCATAGGGTTTATGGGGTTGTACGCCATGATCCTTTCTGCTTTTGTCCGAGCAGAAAGTGGCATTAAGTTACTGCCTTGGCTATTAGTTGCAGGGGTTGTTAGTGTTGTTTATTGGGTAGCAACCGAAACAGCAGGTCAGGGTGATTTACGCTGGTACGCCTTAGTACAGTTTCTCCCGATGATTTTAACATTAGTTATTCTACTGTTTTTTAAATCCGATGAATTTAACAAAACTAAATTGGTTGGTGTGTTGATTTGGTATTCATTAGCTAAGTTGTTGGAAATGGGTGATTTTGAAATATTGGAAATAACTACCATTATTAGTGGCCATAGCCTAAAACATGTTGCCGCAGCCATCGCCTGTTTTTATGTAATTGAATGGCTAAAAACCACTAAACACCGAAACTCTTAGTCATTTCCCTTATTCGCCTTTAGCTTGTGAGATATTTGTATTATGGTTTGAGGTAATATCACCTATTGGTTTATATACCTAATTCAATAAAAGCTGAAGGTTAGCAAACGATGTTAGATGTTTATACAGGCTACTTTATGCTCGGCGGCCTTGGGTTGCTCTGTTTTGTGTTAACAGGTTTTTTTTGGTTAACGAACCCTAAACTTTCTGGCACCCGAGAATTGCTTTTTTACGGCTTTTTTCTGTCATTTGAGTCGCTTAGTTACGCAACAATAGCACCATATAACATCAATGTTGCAGCGCTTTTAGGAAACTTAGGTGCCTGCACAACAATACTTTTTTTAAATTTAAGCCTAATCAAATTACTTAAATTAGCGTTTAAAAGTACACCAATATATTTTTCCTACTTACTCGCGGTATCTTTTGCCGTTATTTGCTTTGCGCTTGATATTAATAGCTCGATAAGGGTGATGACTTTAGCATTCATTTTTGCTTGCCAGTATGCAGGACTTATTTACCTTCTTAATCGCTACAACCGTTATCACTACACCAAGCATATATGGTTTATAAATATCTGCTTAACAGCAAACTTAATTGGCAATAGTTTGTTTTCCTTAGGAGAGTTTTTTAACTACCACGGTAGGACGATATTTACCGATAATATTCAAATACTCATTGCCGGCATCACTGCCTCATGCGGACTAGCGCTAATCGTCGGATTTATTAGCATTGTCGCAGAAAGGCGCGAACAAAAGCTGAAAAAAGCGTCGCAAAGTAAAACAGAGTTTATCACCAACGTTAGTCATGAAATTCGCACCCCCATGAATGGTGTTATTGGTATGTTGGATTTACTGGCATTATCCGAGCTAGATTATGAACAAGAACATCGCGTCAAAGTGGCTAAAAGCAGTGCGAATTCACTGTTGGGTTTAATTAACGAAATATTGGATTTCGCTAAGATTGAATCAGGTAAAGCTGAGCTTGATATTGTCGAATTTAATGTCAGGGAGCTTTTTGAAGAAGTTACTGAAAGCATAGCGCTACTTGCTCATGAGAAAGGCATTGAGGTCATTCTCAATACCTTATCTCTAGAACATTTAAGTGTAAAAACAGACCCAAGCAAACTAAAGCAAATACTTACTAATTTATTGGGCAATGCCATTAAATTCACTGAACAAGGTGAAATTATCATTACTGTCAAAATAGAAAACATTAATGACAGCCAAATGTTAATTTGCTCGATTGAAGATACGGGTATTGGTATTGCTCAAGATAAACTTAACAAGCTTTTTCAGTCGTTTAGTCAAGTAGACGCTTCTACTACAAGAAAGTACGGAGGAACAGGATTAGGTCTAAATATCAGTAAGAAGCTTTGCCATTTATTAGGTGGCAATATTTCGGTAATTAGTGAACTGAATAAAGGCAGCTGCTTTACTTTTGAAGTATCTATTGAACTCGATGATAGTGAACAGAACAAAGTACCTGCATTGACCGATTTTAGCGATTTTAATTTCCTGATTCTTGATAGCAACCAGTCACACCTTGATGCATTCAAGCAATTTATTACTGATAGCAAAGGCTGCGCTGTGACCGCCAAAAATGGCCTTGAAGCTAATAATGAAATAACCTCATTTGTCCAAACCCACCAACAATTTAGCTTATTAATACTTAGCGATGAATTTGCTAACAATGACGGGCTAAGCTGGCTTTCGGCAAATCAACACTTGTTACCTGAACACTGTAAAGTAGTTTATATGTCTCGATTAAACTGCCAAAAAGCTAAACAAGAACTTGTTGAAAATAATGTACATTTTCAAATATATAAGCCAATAAGAATTTCTTTAATTCAGCAAATTCTCGCCAGTATTCGAAATAACGATACGCGCTTTCAGCTAGCTCATTCGATAAACAAAGCTAAAGCGATTAATACCTTAGCAAAGCTTTCTGTAATAGAGCCGCATATCACCACCGAACGTCCAAGCTCAACTCAAAACATATTGCTTGTTGAAGACAACCGTATTAACCAAAAAGTTGCTGAAGGCGTTCTCAACAATATAGGGTTTGATGTCGATATTGCCCAACATGGCATAGATGCTTTAGAAAAGTTATCAAGCAAGCCTTTACACTACGACGCAATTTTAATGGACTGTTTAATGCCAGAAATGGATGGCTACGAAACCACACAGCAAATTAGAGCAGGAAAAGCCGGTAGCGAGTACCAAAATATTCCGATAATTGCTATGACCGCTAACGCCATGAAAGGCGACAAGGAAAAATGCTTGGCAGCAGGTATGAGCGACTATTTAAGTAAACCCATTGAAACGACTAAACTTCAAACTTGTTTAACCAAATGGCTAAAAGCTAATTAGTTTATTCGGCGAGTAAAGCGGCCAACACATAAACCAATGGAGCATTCCAGTTGATCGCTACTTCATTCGTGGAGTAGCTACACCAATGATCTAAGTAAGATAACGCAGCTTGGTTTGATGGATAACTACACTCATCTTGTTGGCCATTTTGCGGCCCACCAACGAGCATACCAGGGATTGGTTGATTTACGTTATCACTATACGACGCTCGATGATGTGGGTCGACTGGCGTTTTGCTACCAAACCCAGTGACAAATGAATAGCCCGTTGGATTTCTACCAAGTAAATAAGAAATAGCACCAATGGATGCATCTCGATAATAGGTATCTTTACTAAAATGATAAGCTTGCATAAGAATCATTGCTTTATTCAACACTACAGAGTTACTTCCCCACACAAAGTCGTTTTGTTCCATAGCGATGGCATATGCACTATTTTGATATTGAAGAAGAAGGTCACCGGCAAGACTGTTTAGCAGCTGAGTTAGCTGCTCAACAAGCGCAGCAGGTAATAAACCACCACCTTCACGCAACAAGCTAATCACAGCCAAAGACGGAACATGCTGCCAACTAGAAATCCCTAGCAAGCCATGGTGATGTTCAAATGCCGATAAATATTCTTCATTCTGGGTAGCAAGGTAGAGCTCGGCAGCTGCCCAAGCAAATTCATCGTTAAAGTGGTCGTCACCATACTCACCACTTTTTACATCGGTTGGTTGAACATATACCACAGCAGGGTTTGTGTTTGCCCATTGCCATGCTAGTTCCGACGCCGTTAACCACTGCGTACTTAACGCTTTAAATTGTGATGAATACACGCGGCTTGCCATGGCCATGGTTGCTGCAAAATTTAATGTTGCAGCGGTAGATTTTCCGATAACAAAGCGTTCTCGTTGATCTTCATGCGGCATTTCTTTACCAGGCCACTCCAGCGTGGTGAGTTTATGATAAACGCCACCATCAATATCTTGCATATGCTGCAACCAATCTAGGTTCCACTTTATCTCATTTAAAATATCTGGCACATCGTCATTTGACTCAGGAATGTTAAGCTCACGATTTTGATAAAATGCTGGGTAATGTTGATAAGCTGCCATTAACGTATAGGTAGCTATGCCAGAATTCACCACATATTTCCCAAAATCCCCTGCGTCATACCAACCTTTACTAGCTGTAATCGCAGTACCAGCTGGCCTTTCTTCACTTGCTGCAGACGAGTGCACTGTGACTTGATTATCGCTATGACCGAGCGGCCGAGCCCATTGACCGCCATACTCACTGGTAATTTCGCTACTCGCCCGATTGTAATAATAAGACTTTAGTGCCGCATCATGTAACGCTGCATATGGCGTGAATGATATATCTATTTCCTTCGGTTCGACTCCTGCTACGGTTAACAAGTAACTCCCCGTGGACTGGACACTTGAAAATTCCGCTTGTTTGACCGTTACACTGCCTGCCGGTTGCCACACTTTAGCTTCACTTAAGGTTCCTTTGTAAACAATGTTGCCATCGTCTTTATTAGTTAGCGTATAGGTAAGCGCTGAGACATTAGGTATAAGAGCAATTTTTTCTCCTATCGGAAGGTAGCTTAATTGATTCGTATGTATCGTACTGGCGCGTTTCAAGGTTGGCGCCGTATTGTTTGTAGATTCCTCTGATGTGCTAGAACCTGAACTGTTACCACATGCACTTAACATCAAAAAGGTACTGCTCACCAAGAACGTACGAAACAACATTATTTAACTCCCTAAATTTGCGACTTATGTTTGATCATCCAAGTCATTATTTATAACACCTCAGAGAAAATTTTCATGCCTTTAAGAAAAAACATCACCTGTCCCAAAATTGGGACATAACCACTTGTTAGCCTGTCCCAATATCGAAACAACAAGGTAGCAACAAACCCATAGAATCACATTAACCATTTGTTTTTATTGTAAATTAATTAGTGGCACACCATGTGCAATTACTTGTTTCAAGCATCATCATTCTATTTATATTATTAAAAAAGAAGCAATAGCATGGATATAGTAAGAGAAAAGAAAGTTTCATTTTTTACGAAATACCGACTACCTATCGCTATTGGTGTTATTTCAATGGCGATTTTTGGTTTTAGCCAAGCCATAGTCACTAGCGACTATGCCGCAGATAAAAGCATGTTGAGAATTGCAACCGTTAAGCGCGGTGAACTTGCGGTAAAGGTGAGAGGGCCAGGAGTACTCACCCCAAAAAATATTCGTTGGATAGCATCTGATGTCGAAGGGCGTGCTGAACGTGTTTTGGTTAAGCCTGGTGCCATTGTTAAAGCGGGCGAGCTTTTAGTTGAACTGACCAACCCAAAACTTGAACGCCAACTTGAAGAGTCTCGGTGGGAGCTTACGGCACAAGAAGCGGAGGCCAAAGCCGAAACCACATCGCTTGCATCACTACTACTTGATCAAGAGGCCCGCGTGCTAAACGCTGAACTAGATTATGAAAGTAACGCCATGCGTTTACGCGCCGAAACCGAGCTTTTCGACAAAGGCGCCCAAGCCGTCTCTAAACTTGATTACGAAAAAACCAAGCTGGCAACAAAACAAAGCAGTAAGCGTTGGCAAATTGAGCAACAACGCCTCATTAAGATGCAAGAAAATATCGACGCTCAAGCTACCGCACGTGCCGCGCGTTTAAACAAAATGCGTAAAAGCTACGAGATAATGGAGCAGCAAGTTGAAAACCTTGAAATTAGAGCGAGCATCGACAGTGTTGTGCAAGACGTTGCGATTGAAGCCGGGCAGCAAGTAACTATGGGTTCTAGCTTAGCAAAGCTGGCTCGCCAAGATGAGCTAATAGCCGAATTACAAATTCCTGAACTGGCTATCCGTGATGTTGCTCTTGGCCAAAAAGTAGTTATTGATACTCGGAATAACCAGATAGATGGCGAAGTGATCCGTATAGCGCCATCAGTTGATAAAGGTAGCGTGCAAGTTGATGTTGCACTTATTCAACCGCTGCCCAACGATGCTCGACCTGACTTAAGCATTGATGGAGAAATTATTATCGCTCAACTGAGTGATGTTATGCATGTAAGACGCCCGCCTTTTGTGCAAAGCAATCGCACTGCAACTGTTTTTAAATTAGCGACAGATGGCAGCATTGCCGAACGAATCAATGTTGATTTTGGCCTAGGGTCAGTTCAACACATCGAAATTAAACGTGGTTTAAATGTTGGGGAACAAATCATTGTTTCACAAAATGAAGAGCTAGACCGATTTAACAAAATCTCACTTAATTAAAACGTTAAGTGCATAGAAACCAAATTAGCAAAAGATAATAGATTAAGGACAACAAGATGAGTAACCAACAAACACTAATCGAGCTAAATTCAATTCAAAAAGTATTTTTTACAGATGAAGTAGAAACTCATGCACTTTCAAATATAGAGTTAAGTATTAACGCAGGTGAATATATTTCTATATCGGGTCCATCTGGTTGTGGCAAATCTACATTACTTTCAATTTTAGGCTTACTTGATACTGTGACTAATGGCCAATATCAACTTAATGGTCATCAGGTTGCGTCACTTAATGCGACACAAAGAGCAAGAATACGAAACAAGGAAGTGGGCTTTATTTTTCAATCATTCAACTTAATTAGTGACCTAACAGTGGAAGAAAATGTCGCGCTGCCACTGACTTACCGTGATGACTTTTCTAGTCAAGACATTGATAAAGCAGTTAAAGAAGCATTAGAAAAAGTCGATATGGCACATCGTGCTAATCATTTTCCTTCACAGTTATCTGGCGGCCAGCAACAACGAGTTGCCGTTGCAAGAGCAATCGCCGGCAATCCATCGATTATTTTGGCCGATGAGCCAACGGGTAATTTAGATAGTAAAAACGCTGAAGCTGTAATGAGTTTACTTGACGAGTTACACCGTGAAGGTGCGACCATTTGTATGGTAACGCACGATCCACGTTCAGCTAAACGTGCACAACGCTTAGTTGAAATTCTCGACGGTAAAGTCATTGCCGACAATCCAATTGCGCGTGGCGTACAAGCAGCGTAAGGACACCTCTATGAATGCTTTATTTGATTTAAAGTATGCTTATCGCATGCTAATAAAAAACCCTGGATTTACCGCTTTAACCGTTTCGGTAATGGCAGCCGGGCTAGGTTTGTGCGTCTTTATGCTTGCTTTTATCGCTTCTGTTATGACTCGCCCTTTACCATTTGATAATGGGCAAGACATGTATATTGTTGAAGCGATGGAAGATGGTGTTCAATATAATGGTGGCTCATTATTGCTTCATGATTATGAAGCAATCAAAGCGCAAAGTGACAGTTTTACTCAAATTGGTGCTTACTACACAGCCACTGCCAATTTGAGTAATGGTGATCGCGCCCAACGATTTGCAGCAACAGTAACCACAGCTAATATATTTAGCTATACCTCAACAGAGCCACTATTAGGAAGAACATTCACCGCTAACGATGCCATTGAAGGCTCGACTCCTGTAGCCGTTATTGCATACAGCACATGGCAGAATTACTTTGGTGGCGACGCTAACATTATCGGTCAAAGTGTAAAGAACAATGGTGTATCAACCCAAATCATTGGTGTGATGCCTCAAGGTTACCGTTTTCCGAACATGGCTGACTTGTGGGTTCCACTACAAGATGATGCTACTCGATTAAACCGAAGTGAATCGATCAGTGTTTCCGCGTTTGTGATGAAAAAGCCAACCCGCTCTACTGCTCAAGTGAGTGAAGAGCTAAAAGCTATCATGGCTGAAATTTCACAAAAATACCCTGAAACGAATGGCAAAACCAGTGCTTACATTGCCACATTTCAAAAGGCAATGATGGGTGACGGCGCCAATATGATTGTTGGCCTAATGTTAACCGCAGTTAGCTTTGTTTTAATATTAGCCTGCGTTAATGTGGGCAATCTATTATTAGCACGAGCCAACGAACGTGCTAAAGAAACGGCTATTAGAGTTGCACTTGGTGCGCCACAGAGCCGTTTAATCATGCAAATGATGTGGGAAAGTATCATTATCTGTGTACTTGGTGGCTTATTTGGTCTGCTATTAGCCGCTTGGGCATTGGAACTACTGTCATATGTTTTACCTAATATGTTGCCTATAGCATTACCTTTCTGGTGGATAATGAAACTAGATAGTGAATTAATTTTGCAATCGATCGCCATCATTGGCGCAACGGCGTTTGTAACTGGCATAGTACCAGCTTGGAAAATGACCCGAGGAGACTTTAATGCAATATTGCGCGATGGAACCCGTGGTGCACAAGGAAAACGAGCGGGCCGTATTAATCGACTATTAGTGATTGTTGAAGTTGCACTGTCCTGCATACTATTAAGCTTATCTGGCGTACTAGTGGTATTGCTGCAGGAAACAAACAACTCAAGTTATGGCGTTGATAAAAACAATAAACTTACCGCCAGAATAGGTTTGTCAGAAGCTAACTATCCAGAGCCTCATCAGCAAGAACAATATTACCAGCGTTTAATGGACAAATTACGCAGCACGCCAGGCATAAAAGGTGCTGGCGCAATGACTAGCTTGCCTGGAAACGGCGCATGGTATCAGCCATTTTTACCTGAAGGCTATGAAGTAGTCGATAATCAGTACCCCAACACAGGTCGAGTTACCGTTTTTGAAGGCACAATGGATACTATTGGCATGGAGTTGCTTGAAGGGCGTAACTTCGATAGCCGCGATCAACTAGACTCATTACCAGTTGCGATTATTAGCGATCAGTTAGCTCGCAAATATTGGCCAAATGAATCGCCTATCGGCAAGCGATTTAGGTATACCAACGACGAAAGTAACCCTTGGTTAACCATAGTTGGTGTAGTTAAGCATGTCATTCACGGCCAGCCATATAGCAATATGAAGCATCGAACAGCTGCTTATGTGCCATTCACACAGAGTCACCGACGTTTTATGTCGATCGTAATCGACGTCAATGGTGATGCAGATGATTTTCGCGAAGCACTTTCAGACGCAGTAGCCAGCTTAGATCCTGAAGTACCAGCGTATAATGTTGCACCATTAGACTTACGCTTTAAGCGCAATACGGGTGGCATGACATTTATTCGAGATCTTTTTGCGGTATTTGCTTTGTGTGCACTTTTACTCGCTTCAAGCGGTATTTACGGCGTACTTGCAAATAGTACCAGTAAACGAACGCAAGAAATTGGTATACGACGGGCAATTGGTGCCACTGACGAAGAGGTAATGAGCATGCTCATGAAACAAGGCTGGAAACAGCTAGCAATTGGCTTAATTATTGGTCTGCCACTTGGCTTTTTAGCCAGCCAAGGAATGGTGCAGTTAGTGGGCCCAGAACACAATTATTATTACGGTGTATTTGTTGCTATTCCACTAATTATCGCGATAGTCGTCAGTATTGCGACTTACATGCCAGCGAAAAAGGCTATTGCACTAGAGCCTAGCTCGGCATTACGATACGAATAATAACAAATAACGGCGTGAGCTATACCTTTGGGTATTAAGCTCACTGCCAAAAGGAAGTTACCACCAATGAGCCAGCGACATATATTAATTGCTGATGATGACCACGATATTCTGCTTGCTTTAAAGTTTTTATTAACAAGCGAAAATTACCGCGTCACTTTGGCTTCAACGCCGCTGCAAGTTATAGAATTGGTTAAACAAAACGACTATTCTGCGTTATTGCTTGATCTAAATTTCAACTTAGATACCACCTCTGGCGAAGAAGGTTTGGCGGTTATTGAGCAAATAACAAAGTTAGCGTTAAACCTACCAATTGTCGTGATGACTGGCTGGGCAACCGTAGAACTGGCGGTAGCAGCCATGCAAAAAGGGGCATGCGACTTTGTGCAAAAGCCTTGGGACAATGAACGGTTATTGTCGATAATTCGCAATCAAATTGCTCTAGCGAGTCAAAAGCAAGAAAACGAAAAGTTGAATGTTGAGAACCAGTTACTTAAAGCACAATCTGGCCGTAATCAAGCAATGATTGCAGAGTCGGAGGCAATGCAACAATTGCTTTCAACCGCAGAGCAAGTCGCCAAGAGCGATGTTAATGTTTTAATTACTGGCGAAAATGGCACTGGTAAAAGTCTGTTAGCTGAATATATCCATAATTGCTCAAACCGAGCACAGCATTCGCTAATTCAGGTCAATATGGGCGCAATCGCTGAAAACCTATTTGAAAGTGAAATGTTTGGGCATATTAAAGGCGCTTTTACAGACGCTAGAGAAAACCGCATTGGCCGCTTCGAACTTGCACATCATGGCAGTTTATTCCTTGATGAAATCGGAAATATTCCCATTTCTCAGCAAGCAAAGTTACTGAGGGTGCTTGAATCTCAACAATTTGAACGCGTTGGCTCATCAAAAACTCAGCAGGTTGATGTAAGAATCATTGCCGCAACTAATGCCGATATAGGTTCATTAATTGAAGCTGGCGATTTTAGACAAGATTTGTTTTATCGACTCAATAGCATCGAACTCACATTGCCTTCGTTAGCCAAACGCCAAGCAGACATCATTCCTTTAACTGAGCATTATTTAACACAGTTTTGTCAGAAGTATCAAAAAGACTCTTTCACTATAACTGCGTCAGCTAAGCAAGCATTAATCAGTTACCATTGGCCAGGTAATATACGAGAGCTTAATCACTTAATAGAACGAGCAGTTATATTATCATCCACCAATCAAATAGATATTACGCAATTAAACTTATCGTTAGCATCACAAGAACACCCGTTAGAAACTTGTATAGTTAATGAAACAGAAGAGTTTGATCAACCTTTATCAGCACTCGAAAAAGCAATTATAGAAAGACGTATCGCCCACTTTCATGGCAATATGAGCCAAGCAGCAAAGTCGCTAGGCTTAAGCCGAAGTGCGTTTTACCGCAGAATAGAGAAGTTTTGATAATCAGCGATTACTAGATGGCCAAACAACTACAATTTGAACGACAACTACTAAAATATTTATTGGTAGCAACACTAGTGCCCGCTATCGCATTAGTTATTGCGCTTTGGTACTACGGAGCTTCAAGGTATTTAATCGGCTTAATTATTCTCTCACTTACTTGTTTAACGGGCTTTTGTGCCACCACTTTATATCAAAAAATTACTTTTCAGCTGCGTACCTTGTCTAATTTATTAGAAGGTATGGTGCATGGCGATTACTCACTTAGAGGGCGCAGAGGAAGTAGTGATACCAATAATGCTCTAGGGCAGCTCATTAACCAAATAAATGCCCTCGCCGATACGTTACTTGCACAACGTTATACGGCTACCGAAAGCCAACTTTTAGTGGCCAAAATCATTCAACACATTGACGTATCAATCATCGCTGTTGATGATGAAAAAAATATCGCATTTGTAAACCCTGCAGCAGAAAAACTACTCAATATCACTGAAAGTTCAGTCATTGGAAGTCCGCTAGAATTTATAGGCGGAAAGTCCCTACTTGAAGTTAATAACCATGATGTAGTTAATTTGGAGTTCGCAGGGCAAATAGGTCGTTACCAAGTAATTTGCGACCAATATCGTGAACAAGGGCATCAACACCAATTGTTTTTTATCACCGATGTAAATTTATTATTAAGGGAGCAAGAACGACAGGCTTGGCAAGACTTAATTCGGGTGCTTAGCCACGAAATTAATAATTCTCTTTCGCCGATCGGCTCTTTGGCTAACACACTACAAACATTTACCAAAAAAATTGAAGATAAGGAGCTCAGTGACAACTTCAATGAAGGGTTAACGGTGATCAGTGAAAGGGCGACAAGTTTAAGCCAGTTTATCCAAAGCTATCGGCAGTTAACTCATTTACCTGCGCCTAAAAAAACACCTACGAATATTGGTTTACTGCTAGCCAAATTACCTATTCTTTTTAAACGGCAAGTGACAATTACTTGCTCGGATGATTTAACAGCCAATATTGACCCTGTTCAAATAGAACAAGTGCTTATTAATTTATTGAAAAATGCTGACGAAGCATCGGGAAGTAATTTAGACAAAAGCATAGAAATCATCGTCTCTTCAGGGCTGAATGACTTGCATATTCAAGTCATCGACCAAGGTGTTGGACTAAGCAATTCTAAAAACTTATTTACTCCATTTTATACCACGAAAAAACAAGGCAGTGGCATTGGCTTAGTACTATCAAGGCAGATAGTCGAAGCGCACCAAGGGCAACTTACATTGCAAGATAGAAAAGATGGTTCGGGCTGTATTGCCACAATTCAGTTATTGAAAGGCTCTACGAAAGCATAGCCACGTTAAATCCCTCAATGAACAGATAGGCATTAAAACTCAGCTTGCACTTAATGTCTTAGGGTAATTTAGCGCCATGTGGTTATGTAAAAATACATACCCAACACCGCGAACCGTTTTAAATTTGTCATCGCTACAAACACTAGCAATTTTCTTTCGAATATTACTAATATGTACATCTATTCCTCGGCTTAGCGGGCTATATTTATGACAAAGTACCGTGTTGCACAGTTCAACTTTACTAACGACTTCTCCTGCTCTTTGCATTAAGAGCTGTAAAATATTGAATTCTTTGCTAGTTAGTATGATTTCCTGCTGTTGGCAGTAGACACGACGAACAGCTGGATCTAAAAAAATATCGTTTATATCTAATACTTTGGCAATTGATTTTTGTAACTGACTTAACGCACTTCGTCGCCATATGGCTTGCAGCTTTAATTGGAATTCTTCAGGACAACTATCCAACAAAGTAACGTCATCAGACCCCACTTTATAAGCATCAACCCTTTTGGCGGCATCTTGACCATCGCACATCGCTATTATGGGTAAAGAAAACTGCTGACGAAGTTTAGCAATCAATGCCAAATCCTCAGTATCTAAACTAGAAAAACCTAAAATGAGTGCATCAAAATGTTGTTTCGATAACAGGTAACTAATCAGCTCTGGCAACAAAATAATATTAACTTGCCAACTCGCTGATTGGACAAATGGCATTAACGCATTGTTTAAAGCCAAATTACGGTTAAAGAGTAGTATTTTCTTTTTCAAAGGAAAGTCTTCGTTATGGTTGTTTAATACCATAACGAAACGCTAAGCAATTGGTTGACAGTGCTTGCTATATTTTTAAACGTTGAACGTTTCGTTTAGTGAACGTTACCGCCATAATCATGCCTGAAATAGACAGCCACAGCGCTATTAGGGCAAAGAAAATCATTTGCCAACTATTGAAACTACCAATACGACCATAATCCATAAAATGTAACATTAACATCAAACCAGCAAGCGCCTTGTGATCATTACTATGACCAATCAACCGACCAGAATCTGCCTCAATATATACTTGTGTTGACACTTCATCCGTAAAACTTATTTGCCAGCTCGCATTTTGTTGCTTAGGAAATGCACTCGGCCGAGTTTCGATAATACGGACATCACTAATGTCACCACCTCCACTATAGCTCGCCTGTGCAAGTTCAGCGGCAAATGTTGAGTCTATTTCGATACGATTACCTTGAACTGCATTGACCAATTGATAGCGATTGGGAAAGTGCGCATATAGCCCTTTTTCTAGCGTCACTAAAAAAAAGGGCTTATCCAATAAGGTAATTAATTTTATCGATTGAGCATTGGGGTATTGCGTCAAAACAGACTTAACTGACACTGTTGATGCAATATCTACGACTGTCGGCTTTGTCTTCACTAAATACTGTCGACCTGATGCTTTAGTTGCATCGGCAATATTTAAATAAAGCCCGGAACTCAGCCAAATAATAAGTTGCAAACCAACGATGATCGCCAGCCATTTATGTATTTTTCTGATCACTGACATCATATTGATACTCGGTTATTGGCACTAACCTTACGCTTGTGTTGATAAGGTTTGTAAACGCGAAAGTAAGCCAGAGCCGCCCCTGAAAAAGCGGCAATTAAGCCAAATAATGCAATCCAAAATAATAATTGGTTATCTATTTCACTATCTTGGTAATCCATTACGTGAAAGCGAAACATCCAATCAAACATGCGCCAATATTGATGGCGTTTAGTAACAATGTTTCCTGTTAACGCTGATACATATAAAACTGAGGATTCATTGTCATCGAAAATAATCTGCCATGACGGTAAATGTCGGGCACTAAGTTCAAAAGGCGGAGTTTGTGCAATCAGATTAATCGCGCTAATTGTACCTCCACCTGCATAATAAAACTCGGCTATCTCTTGTGCGGTATCTTGCGTCAAAGGCGATAATAGTGAGCCATCGATTGCTGATACCATGACACGGTTCCCAGAATTTTTTCGCTTAAAACGATAAACTGCTTGCTCAAGTAAATTACCAAGTTCTATTTCAATAGCGTCAGGGTAAGCATTAATCAGTGCAGGCAGAGTGTAATTAACCTTAGTGGCATCAATAGTTATTTGGTGATTCTCAATAAGGCTATCTCCATGAATATAATCGATATCCATAACCACCATATACACACCAGTTATCGACCAGATGACAAACTGAAGGCCTATTAAGGCCATCAGCCATTGGTGGAGCTGTCGACTAAGTTTGTGATACTTCACTAAACTACACCTTTTATTATTTTATTTGTTGTTTGCGCCATAGATAATAAACAACCGGCAAAACTAGTAAAGTAAGTATTAACGCACTTGCCATTCCGCCGACCATAGGTGCAGCGATTCTGCTCATCACTTCACTTCCAGTGCCGCTACCATAAAGTACCGGTAAAAGCCCGACAACTATCGTTGCTACTGTCATCATTACCGGCCTAACGCGCAATGCTGCCCCCTGTATAACCGCTTGTTTTAATTGCTCTGCATCGATACGAGCTAGGTTATCAGTCCTGCCGCATAGTAACGAGTTATACGCCTGATTTAAATACACCAGCATAATGACGCCAATTTCTACCGCAACTCCTGCTAGCGCGATAAACCCTACACCAACAGCTACCGAGTAATTAAACCCTTCAAGGTATAACAGCCAAATCCCGCCAATTAAGGCAAATGGTAAAGTGGCGATAATAATTAACACTTCTGAAAAATTTCTGAAGTTCAGAAATAACAAAACGATAATAATCGCCAAAGTTAATGGCAGTACAAATTTAAGCTTTTCTTGTGCTCGCTCCATATATTGATATTGTCCTGCCCAGTTGATCGAATAACCTGATGGCAATGCAACCTGGTCTGCAATCGCTAGCTTTGCTTGTTCAACATAGCGACCAATATCAACGCCAGCAATGTCGACATAAATCCAGCCATTAATACGAGCATTTTCACTTTTAATCCCCGGAGCGCCTTCTTTGACTTCTATTGAAGCAACATCAGCTAGCACTAGGTGTAGACCTTGTTCCGTTACAATAGGTAATTTTGCTAACGACTCTGGCGAATCTCTATAGCTTTGAGGATAACGTAAATTAATAGGGTACCTTTCTCTTCCCTCTACAGACTGTGCGATATTTCGACCGCCAACCGCCATGCCTAACACTTGCTGAATTTGCTCAATGGTAAGGTTATAGCGAGCGGCTTTTAATCGATCAATTTGAACATCGATGTATCGGCCTCCTGCAACTCGTTCAGCATACACCGACGCAGTACCTTCAACATTATGGAGTACTTTCTCAATTTCAGTAGCGACCTGTTCAATAGTGGCTAATTTATCCCCTGAAACCTTAATACCCACGGGGGTTTTAACCCCAGTTGCTAACATGTCGATTCGCGTTTTAATCGGCATTACCCAAGCATTAGTTAAGCCAGGAAACTTCACTAACTGATCAAACTCTTCCCTTAGCGACTGACTAGTCACACCCGTACGCCATTGCTCGCGAGGTTTTAATTGAATGATAGTTTCGATCATAGTCAATGGTGCTGGATCAGTGGCTGTTTGTGCACGCCCCACTTTGCCAAACACATTTTCAACTTCCGGTACTGTGCGGATAAGCTTGTCTGTTTGTTGTAATAATTCCCGTGCCTTACCTATAGAAATACTCGGATAGGTTGTCGGCATATACATCAAATCTCCTTCATCAAGCGGCGGCATAAACTCACTTCCTATTTTATTAACAGGGCTAAAGCCCCACGCCGTAATGGCTATAGTTAATAGCAAGGTCGTTTTAGGAAAGCTGAGCACTACGCGTAATGCAGGAGTATAAACGGCAACTAATAGACGGTTAATTGGATTCTTATCGGCAGCCATGACTTTACCGCGTATAAAGTAGCCCATGAGCACAGGCACTAAGGTTATGGCCAACCCTGCTGCTGCAGCCATAGCATACGTTTTTGTATAGGCAAGCGGTGCAAACAATCTCCCTTCCTGTGCTTCCAAAATAAAGACGGGCAAAAAGCTAACCGTGATAATTAATAAACTAAAAAATAACGCTGGTCCCACTTCACTTGCTGATTGAGCAACCACCTGCCATCGGTTTTCTTTGGTTAGCGGTGTTTTCTCCATATGTCTATGCATATTTTCAATCATGACGATTGCGCCATCAGTCATGGCACCTATCGCAATAGCTATACCACCTAACGACATAATATTGGCATTAATGCCCTGAAAATACATCACAACAAAGGCGGCAATAATACCCAGAGGTAAACTAATCACCGCAACAATTGAGGAGCGCATGTGAAAAAGAAATACCATACAAACGACAGCAACGACTGCTAACTCTTCCATTAGCTTTTGCCATAAGTTATCTACTGCACGATTAATCAATGATGAGCGATCATAAACAGTCACTATTTCCACGCCGTCAGGCAGGCCTTTTTCAAGCGCCTGCAACTTAGCTTTAACACCTGCTATTGTTTGCGCGGCATTCTCACCAAAACGCATGACAACAATTCCGCCTACCACTTCACCTTCACCATTAAGTTCGGCTATACCGCGACGCATTTGAGGGCCTAATTGAATTTCAGCAACATCTTTAAGGAGAAGCGGAGTACCAGAAATGCTTATACCAAGTGGCGTATTACCAAGATCAGCGGTCGATTTTACATAACCCGCAACGGTCACCATGTATTCAGCTTCAGCCATTTCAATAACAGATGCACCAACCTCTTGGTTACTTTGAACAATTGCGGTATGAATTAGCCCAAGAGGAATGTCATATGCGCGCATCTTTTCAGGGTTAAGCTGTACTTGATACTGTTTGACCATGCCGCCCACCGTCGCAACTTCCGCGACACCTGCCACCGTTTGCAATTCATATTTTAGGAACCAGTTTTGCAAAGAGGTTAATTGGCTTAAATCATGTTGGTTAGTTCGATCTACCAAGGCGTATTGATATACCCAGCCAACGCCAGTTGCATCTGGGCCAAGCTCGGGTTTAGCTTCAGAAGGCAGTGATGGTGTCACTTGTGATAGGTATTCTAGCACTCGCGATCTAGCCCAATACAAATCAGTATCATCATCAAAAATTATGTAAATATATGAATCACCAAAAAAAGAAAAACCTCTTACGGTTTTTGCTCCCGGAACTGATAATAGTGCCGTGGTTAACGGGTAGGTTACTTGATCTTCAACGACTTGCGGCGCCTGACCTGGATAAGTAGTTTTAACTATGACCTGAACATCAGATAAGTCAGGAATAGCATCGACCGGTGTTTGCTTAATCGCGTATAAGCCAGCTACTACTAAAAGCAATGCAAGCAAAAGCACTAATAAGCGATTTTTTACCGACCAATAAATAATATGCGTAATCATGCTCACCGTCCTTAATGCTGATGCGTAGGCATTGAGTGTGCGTGAAGTGTGGTTACCGTAAATTCGCCATCAGATATTTCAAAGGTAAAATCTATTTCGCTACCTTTCGAAAGCATAGTTAGGTCAATATCGTCAGCTAGCATAAACTCCATGGTCGCAGCAGGGCGCTGCCACTTTTCAATCGCTTCTCGAGCGATAGTCACTACTCTACTAGTGGTCTCCAACGCTTGTACGACACCTTTGACTCTTGCTCGACTTACTTCAGTACTCTCGTCCTCCATTGTATTGGAGTTGTCTTGACCAAATCGGCGAAAGTCAGAAGCTATACTAGATTCTGAATCTAATAAAAATTGAGCCGAAATAACCACCTCATCATTTAATTCAACGCCTGAAGTCACGACAATATAGTCATCGTCAAACGCTGCAGTTTCTACTTCAACAGATTTGTATTTACCCTGCTCAAGTGCGACAACGACTCGTTGTTGATGACCAGTTCGGATCAATGCAGCCTTAGGCAATAATAATTGCGACATACGGGGCGATTGATGAATAGTAACCGTTGCATACATATTGGGCTTCAACACTAACTCCTGATTATTAAAGCGTAATCTGACTCTTAGTGTTCGCTGCTGAGGGTCTAGGCTAGGATAAATGTAATCAACCTTCCCTGACCATAGACGGCTTGGTAAATAATCTAATTGCATAGTCACCTTGTCATCAACAGAAACAAAAGGAGCATCACGTTCTAAAACCTGTGCTTCAACCCATACCTGAGACAAGTCACCAATAGACAATAGCGTGGTGTCTGGCTGCACATAAAAACCCTCTCTAATGTTAAGGTTCTCTATCACGCCAGATTGAGGTGCGGTGAATAAAACATATTGCTTCACTTGCTTAGTTTTATGCAATTGCTCGATGGTGGAGCTTGGTATATGTAAGGCTTCAAGACGACTTTTTGCTGCATCAACCAAACGTTTTTCATTAGAGCTAACCGCTAATAAGTATTCTTCTTGCGCATTAACAAGCTCCGGAGAATAAAGCTCATAAAGTGGCGCACCTTGTTCAACATGCTCACCTGTCGCTTTAACATAGAGCTTTTCAAGCCAACCAGCGATACGCGGATGAACGTGGATCAATCGCTCTTCATCATATCGAACAACGCCAATAGTATTGATTTCAGGTTTTAATTTACCTAGTGTCACTTTTGCTGTTCGTACGCCTAGGTTTTGAACAACTCCTGGAGAAATCGACACAACTCCTGCATCATCAAATTCACTATTATCTTCTTGATAAACAGGGACTAGATCCATCCCCATTGGAGATTTACCCGGTTGGTCCCGACGAAAGTTAGCGTCCATTGGAGCAACCCAATATAAAGGCTTTTGCTCTTGGCTATTTTGCAGTTCGTCAATAGACGAACTGCCATTCTGTTGGCCAATAAAGAAATAGCTTGCAGCAGCACCTAGTATTGCGGCGATAACAACAAGTACAAGTGTATTTATTCGGCCACGAGTTGCCGAAATAGGATTTAAAACATTCATAAAACTTAACCTAAAAACTATATAACTAGCACGATGTGCAAGTGCTAAAGGGAATTCTGGATAGATCTATCCTAGGGTTAAGCGAGAATGGGTGGTTTATAGGCTAAGTCCTGTAACTGGACAAGACGGCCTTCATTAAAGTGAATTGGAACTTCTTGGGTTAATTCAAATACCGGGATTTGTGCACTAAACATCGCAATGGAAGCTGAGCTACTACAGCTGGAAATTTGACATTGGCAAAGCGTTTTACAACAGTCCATTTCTTCCATTTCCATCATGGCATGATGATCCATTTCAATAGAATGCTGGTGTTGGGCAGACTGAGATTTACACTCATGATCGACACTAGCTTGGGGTTGCCCCACAGCTAAAGATATCAAAAAAATCATGAATAAAATCTGTTTCATCATACCAAAATATCGCTTTGATTTTCGAAGCTAAGGGTACCTACCTAAAGTTTATTTCGCAATACTAATTGTAATCAATTAACTGCAAATGTAACACCACTAGTATTCAAACCATTTTTCTGGTCTATGGTGATAGTAGCCTTGAGCAAATTCAATCCCTAGTTCTATAAGATGCTCTTGAGTCGCTTTATCTTCAACAAATTCAGCAATGCAGTCTTTACCCATTTCTTTGGCGAGTTTGTGCATGGTTTCAACAAATACTTGGTTTAAACGGTTATTGCAAATGTCTTTAATAAAGCTGCCATCAATTTTTATGTGATGAACAGGAAGTTGCTGTAAATAACTGAAAGATGATAAGCCACTACCAAAATCATCTAACGAAAATTCACAGCCCATTTCTGACATTTGACCAATGAATTTAGTTGCCGATTCTAAGTGAGTTATTGCGTAAGTTTCAGTGATTTCAAAGCCTATCCGGTTAGGGTTAATATGATATTTTTCAAACATATTACTGACGAATTCTTTAATATCTTTATCTGCTAATGTAATACCAGACAAATTAATACTGTAATGGCCATTATCTCCTGTATCAGCAATGCTTTTACACGTTGCTTCTATAACCCAGCGATCTAATTTAGTGATTAAGCCAAACTTCTCACAAGCAGGAATAAAGTGATCGGGTGGAATAATTTCATCTTGTCGACTCTTAAGCCTGACTAATACTTCATATTTGGGAATATTAATATCACCTTGCAGCGCATTAATATGTTGACGATATAGCATAAAGCGATTTTCATTAAGTGCTGCATCTATGTCTTTAATGACTGACATTTCTTGTGCGTGTTGTATCAGCGCTTGGTCATCACTTTGGTATAACTGCGCGCGATTGCGACCTTTCTCTTTCGCAATTCGAACTGCCTGCGCTAGAGAATTAAAAATTCGCTCTCTTGAGATCTGATCTGTATCGATATGCAAAACACCGATGCTAGCAGTTAGCTTTATTAACGACTCTTCGGTGACATAACTTAAATCATTAATAAACTGTTTAAGTTTATTGGCACAAGCTTGCGCATGCTCGAACGATAAATCAGGCACTAAAATCGCAAACTCATCATTACCTAAACGACTACATGCCACATTTTCTGGTAGGTAGCGCTTAAGCTCAATTGATAAAAAGTTTAAAACGCTATCTCCTACTGCATAGCCGTAACCATTATTAATAAGCTGGAACTGGTCAATATCAACTAAGAGCACAACGCCATGGGTAGGGTTATCTTTTGCTTGGCTTATAAAGTTAGTTAAGCTCTGCTCAAAGGTCGCTCGATTCATCAACCCCGTTAGCGCATCATGTGTAGCGTTGAATTCCAACGCCTTTTTAATCGCATAATGCGAGCGTGCTCGTTGGCGCTGGAACAAGTAAAACGCTAGAATAATTGCACTCGCAAACAGCCATAAAATTAGTGCTTTAATAACACTTTTAACTAAAATGGAGGATTGGTAATTAGGTTCTTGTCGGATAGCCAGTTGCCAGCGGGTTCCAGGTATTTCTTTCACAAAACTAAACATTTGTACTTCTTCGGCACTCATTTCAATACCCGCTATATGTTCATCTGTAGTGGTTGTAGTGCTTAACTCTATTTTTCCGATTAAATCAGTACGCAGTAAGAAAAGTTCTTGATGTGGTAATTGGTATTTAATTAAAAGAGATTCAAAAACCGTAGTATTAAACGCTACAAAAAAGTACCAGCCCTGTTTACCAGGGATATTCAGAGGTTCTAATAAATCATAATGAATGCTATTGCTACTACGATGCAAAAACAAATGCTCTTGGCTACCGACGTCAACTGTGGTTCTAATTTCGTCCTTACAGTCATCAAGAAAGTCACCCGTGATATGCTTTAGCACTCCTTGCGCATTGTTGTCGATAATGGCAAATAGCCTTAAATCACTAAACTGATTTTTCATCAGTTTTAGCAATTGCATATATTCTTCTTTACTAGCTAGCGGCCCTTTATTTGCTAATGCTGCAATTTGCGTATAGTTTTGTCCTTGAAAATGAATTACGTCAGTACGTAATTGAGCCAAATATTCTTGATAATCAGCTAAAACACTGTCGGTAACTGATTTCATTAAGGCATGTTGATAGCTTTTGTGTAATTGAACAGAGGAATACGCATTCCAAAGCACCAGCGCTAAAAAAATTAAGCTGGTTAATAAAATAGTCCGACGAGATGCAATGATTTCTTTCATTCGCTTAGCTGGAACGCTCAAAAACTACCTCAAATTTAGTGAGCCAATACGCTCTGATTAGGTTTTTACTTTAACTAACCATATTTGAGCGAATATATTCAATATTATGTTTTACCTTAAAATCCGTGGCGTAGTGCTCTTACCACCTTAATTTATAGCAGGAAATAAAAATACTGCCAGCAGAGGTAAGCAATTATAAAACAGCCAGTTATCAATATTTTTGCAAGAGCTAATTAAATGTATCGCTGAAACTCGCTATTCTTCAAAGTAGCCATGTGGAACTGGCTTCATCGATTCTGGATCAACACATACAAAAGTCACATCATGTACTTCACATATCACACAATGAGTAGACTTATTACGCACTAAAACATCAACCGTAATGGAGGTTCGGCCAAGATTTTTAGTTTTCATGCCAAACTCAATGATATTGCCCTTAAAGGCTGGCGAGCGGAAATTAATTTCACCAAAGCGTGCTGTCACCATCGTCATATCGTCTTTATTACCTAGCTGACACTTGGCATAGATGTATAGCTCTTCATCAATCCACGACATCATAGTGCCACCAAATAAGGTATTGTTATGATTGAGGTTACCCGTTTGAACCAAACGACGACCGTAAAACACCCATTCTTGAGACTGCTCGTTCATAAAGACTACCGAAACTTATAAGGACAAAGAGCATATTTTAGCACAGATGTTTGATCCGCATTGATAAATGGCGAAGTTTGCTGTGTTGTTGCTGATTTTAACTTTTGCATGCAGTACACTAGCGTCAACTTGACAGAGTAAGCGAATAATTCATGTCGGAACAGCAACAAAACAATACAAATTCTAGCGAAAATCAAACGCATTTTGGTTATCAAACCATTGATAAAAAAGATAAAGAATCGCTGGTTGCCGGAGTATTTCACTCTGTAGCGCAACAATATGACATTATGAATGATTTGATGTCATTTGGTGTTCATCGTTTATGGAAACGTTTTACCATAGATGCATCAGGTGTCCGCCCAGGCAATAATGTATTGGATTTGGCTGGCGGTACCGGTGATTTAACGGCAAAATTTTCGCAGCTGGTTGGCAAAGACGGCAAAGTGATATTAGCGGATATCAACAGCTCAATGCTCAATGTTGGTCGCGATAAATTGCGAGATAAAGGTTTAGTTCAGAATATTGAATATGTTCAAGCCAATGCCGAGTACTTACCTTTTGAAGAAAACACATTTGATATTGTTACTATCGCATTTGGTCTTCGAAACGTAACCAATAAAGATCGTGCATTACAATCAATCTACCGCGTGTTAAAGCCTGGTGGACGCTTACTAGTTTTAGAGTTTTCCAAACCAGAACACGAATTGCTAAATAAAGCTTACGACTTTTACTCATTCAATATTTTGCCGAAAATGGGCGAATTTGTTGCAAAAGACGGCGACAGTTACCAATATCTAGCCGAATCAATTCGTATGCACCCTGATCAGGAAACGTTAAAAACAATGATGGAAGACGCTGGGTTTGAACAAGCCACTTATCACAACCTAACAGGTGGCATTGTAGCACTTCATAAAGGGTACAAGTTCTAAACTATGAATACCTTTATGCACCCGCAATTGTTTTGCAGTGTTATAGAAGTCATTGCCAACAAAGCTATCGAGCTAAGCAAAAGTTCAGCAAATGCGTTGGCACAATTATCTGAAAAATCCTTAATACTTAGTTTAAGTGAACTTGGTTTTGCGATTCAGCTACAAGTTATCGACGATAAGCTATTAGTAACTAGCCCTAAAAGCGACACTAATGAGCCACCGGCAACTGCTGATTGCATAATCACCACTAGCCTGTCTACCCTTCATGAGATTAAAAGTGAGCACCAACTTACTGAGTTAATCAAGCAAGATAAACTCGATATTCAAGGTGATATCAAAGTTGCACAAAAGCTCGCAGCATTGATAGAAAATATTGATATTGATTGGCCCGCAGAGCTTGAAAAGCATATAGGTGATATCGCCACTCACAAACTCATCACGCTTGCCAAAAATATAAGTCACAAAGCTAAATTTGCTAAAAAGCAAATCACAAGTGATGCTAGTGAATATTTAGTCCACGAGCAAAAATTAGTTGTGGCAAAACACGAATTATCTCGTTTACTACTTGGTATTAACGAAAGTGAACAACAAGTATCTATACTTGAACAGCGAGTATTAGCGTTAACTAATAAGTTAGAATCGGTAAGCAACTAACTGCTTAATATGGAAAGCTCACGTGCGTAGTATTCGAATATACAAAATAATCAAAACATTTCTTCAATATGGGCTTGATGAGCTACTGCCAAGAAATGCTATTCCTTGGTACGTCAAAATTGCTCGAATAGCGGTATTTTGGCTACGGAATAAACATAAAGATAAAACAAAAGCACAACGATTTCGCCTTGCCATTGAGTCGTTAGGGCCAGTATTTATTAAATTCGGGCAAATGTTATCAACTAGGCGAGATTTATTGCCTCAGAAGTTCGCCGAAGAATTAGCATTATTGCAAGATCAGGTTCCACCGTTTGATGGTGAACTGTCGTTGAAACTAATTAAACAGGCAATAGGCGAAGTTGAATTTGAGCAACACTTTAAAGATTTCAATACTCAATCACTAGCTTCCGCTTCGATTGCGCAAGTACATACCGCTACCTTGCTTGACGAGCAACAACAAGCACATGAAGTCGTCATTAAAGTACTACGCCCAGGTATCGAAAAAATTATTCTGGCAGACTTAAAAGTCATGCTGATGTTTGCTGGCATCGTTGCTAAATGGTTACCTGATGGCAAGCGCTTACGTCCGAAAGAAGTGGTTAATGAATACAAGAAAACCATACTTGATGAACTCGATTTAAACCGAGAAGCAGCAAATGCCATTCAATTAAAACGCAACTTCTCACTAGACCGACCGCAAGATCACCACCTGTATGTACCTGAAATTTACAGCAGTTTTTCTCATAAAAATGTATTAGTAATGGAGCGTATTTACGGAATAGGTGTCGGTGAAGTTGAAACATTGACCCAGCTTGGTGTCGATATGAAATTACTTGCTGAGCGCGGCGTAGAAGTATTTTTCACCCAAGTCTTTCGAGACAGTTTTTTTCATGCAGATATGCACCCTGGTAACGTTTTTGTTGATGCGACTAACCCCGCAGATCCAACTTGGATAGCAATCGATTGCGGTATCGTCGGCACATTAAATAAAGAAGATAAGCGCTATTTAGCAGAAAATTTTGTGGCATTTTTTAATCGTGATTATCGCAAAGTTGCACAATTACATGTTGATTCGGGCTGGGTGCCTAGAAACACAAGTGTCGATGAGTTTGAATTTGCTATACGAACAGTATGCGAGCCAATTTTCAATAAACCGTTAGCGGAAATTTCATTCGGCCAAGTATTAGTCAATTTATTTAATACTGCTAGACGCTTTAATATGGAAGTGCAACCACAGCTTGTTCTGCTGCAAAAAACCCTACTTTATATTGAGGGTTTAGGTCGTCAGCTTTATCCGCAACTCGACTTATGGCAGACCGCAAAACCGTTTTTAGAAAATTGGGTACAGGAGCAAATGGGAGTTAAAGCAGTCTTTAACAAAGTAAAAGATAACCTCCCATTTTGGAATGAGAAGCTCCCTGAAATTCCTGACTTAATTTACGATTACTTAAATTCAGGTAAGCAGAACCATATAAAACAAATTGAATTACTCAGTAAAATTAGCCAACAGCAACAATCTAAATCTGCTCAGTTAAGCTTTTCGATTTTATCTGCAGGTGCCATGGTAACTACTGCATTATTAGCAAGCCAGGCCATGTTAATACCAGCGTCGGGGTTTGCAGTAGCTGCACTACTATTTATGGTTAAGGCCCTCAAAGCATAATTTTCTGGAATTACTTGAGTATCAACTCCATGTAATCATGGCTAACACCTTTGCCATAGGTACTGTTCAGGTTCCCTACATGGTGACTTTGAGTAATAAAGCCCAAACGTTGATATAGCGCTTTCGCTTTAGGGTTAGTCTCGGCAACATCTAAACAAACATGACTAAAACCAAGTGCTTGTGCTTGGTTTACTGCATACTCAATTAATTGTCTGCCGACCCCTAAGCCCTGACAAGATTCAGACACAGCCAAATTGTGAATACACAATCGGTTCCTAACAGTCGGTTTGACGATTTGTTCAAATTTCAACCCTCGCACTAGCACTTTCAAGGCATCAACAAGAGAGTAATAGCGAAGAATATTAGTCAGAGCTGACCAAGCATAAGGCCAATTATTGTTAGGTTGACGTAAACCAAGCAAACCAATAACACGATCACCTTGGCACGCGACAAAATGGCTACTAAATCCAAACTCACCACCACCTCGCAAATAGGCTTCTCGTAGAAATTCTAGTGCTTGATTTGAAGACTGCTGAGAAAATACATAGCGATATGCTTCAGGGCCAGCACTGAACATCAAAGGAATAACATCCTCTACGTCGCTTGCATATGTTGGGCGTATATAAATTTTCATAATATTCAATCAAGTAATCTATACTTAAAACGTTACGTCTTTAAATATCACACCATTAATAAGAAAAGTACTGGCGGGAGCATTTTTGTTGCTGCTATTAAATAATCCGTTAGCTTTTTCACAAAAACATCAGGAGTTGTCGTTAGCCACTACGGCTTGGTGTCCCTATACCTGCAATTTTGAACCATTTGAATTTGGTATTATTGGTCATTACATCACGCAAGTATTAGCCAAACATAATATAAACGTACATATACAAAGCTACCCTTGGTCTAGAGCGATAAATTTAGCAAATTCTGGTGCGGTTGACGGTTTGCTAACTGCGATTAAAAGTGAAGCACCGAATTTACTCTTAACCGACACCCCTATTACCGACTATCAAGTTTGCTTCTTTACACGTAACAACCAAGATTGGCGCTATAAAATACCACTTGATTTCACAGGTATGCGATTAGGGGTTATTCAAGATTATGGATATGGAGAGCCTTTAGATTCCTACATTTTAAAAAGCTCCGCAGAATCATTAGTCATTAAAATTTCAGGCGATTTAGGGACTAAGCGTTTAGTGGACATGTTGTTAAATGACCGTATTGATATATTTGTTGAAGATAAAAAAGTAGTTGCATGGCAACTGGCACAGCACAATACGTCACAGTCATTTTTGCGCAATGCAGGCTGCTTACCCAAACAGCCATTCTATTTGGCACTTTATCCGAATGACAAAAATAGACGCCTTATTGATTTGCTAAATCAGTTACTTGAAGATGAAGAAAATCAGCAAACATTACAAAGCCTATTCCAATAGAGATTTGTTTTAAATCAAGGTAAAAAAATGAATTTTTGCTAAGTTTAATTAAAATTATGCGATAGGAGCTCGCTTGCAACAAACCATTAAGAAACTGACTGGATTTATGCTTGGCAGTATTAGGGACTTAGCTCCGATTATTGCTGTTATCCTATTTTTCCAGCTGGCTATCATCCAACAACCTTTACCTAATGTTGCGCAAGTATTAATAGGGGTCTTGTTTGTATTGCTCGGTCTGACATTTTTTATTCATGGCTTAGAGCAAGGTTTATTTCCTATTGGTGAATCAATGGCCCATGCCTTCGCTAAGAAAGGCAGTGTTTTTTGGTTATTGATATTCGCATTTGCGCTGGGATTTGGCACGACTGTCGCTGAGCCCGCCCTAATTGCCGTAGCCGCAGAAGCAGCAAAAGTAGCAGCTGTTGGCGAAATGATTGCCAATACTGAACAGGCGATGGATGAATATGCGAATGGTTTACGGCTTACCGTAGCATTCTCTGTAGGTCTCGCCATTGTCTTAGGTGTTTTCCGAATTTTAAAAGGCTGGCCAATTCAGTGGCTCATTATTGGCGGGTATGTACTAGTTGTTATAATGACTATGTTTGCACCTGTAGAAATTATCGGTATTGCCTATGATTCAGGCGGTGTCACTACATCAACCATTACTGTGCCGCTAGTGACGGCATTAGGTGTTGGCCTCGCGTCTTCAATTAAAGGTCGAAATCCAATGATTGATGGTTTTGGCTTGATTGCTATGGCATCGCTAACGCCAATGATCTTTGTAATGGCATACGGCATGGTGATGCTGTCATGATCGGTGAATTATTTACACACCTTTGGCAAACCGTTGTTGGCACTATCAGTGACGTATTACCGATAGCCGCTATCATTTTTGGCTTCCAATTTGCTGTTATACGTCAACCAGTTCCAAATTTCAGTAAAGTTATTTTTGGCTTTATTTGGGTGTTAGTAGGCCTATCATTTTTCTTAGTAGGCCTTGAGTTAGCGCTATTCCCATTAGGAAAGCTAATGGCTCAGCAATTAACCGACCCAGTGTTTATTGCCGGAGGTGAAATCATTGAAGCCGCTAAGGCGACCATCAACTTATCATGGCAAGACTATGGTTGGGTTTACCTGTTTGCTTTTTTAATTGGCTTTAGTACGACCATAGCCGAGCCTTCATTGATTGCTGTGGCGATTAAAGCCAATGAAGTTTCCGGTGGAGCAATTGGCGTATGGGGATTAAGAATTTCAGTGGCAATAGGTGTTGCCGTTGGCATTTCTTTGGGTTGCTATCGTATTGTTGTTGGTGACCCTATTCATTGGTATATCATCGCTGGCTATATTATCGTGGTCATTCAAACCATGTTCGCGCCAAAACTCATTATACCTTTGGCTTATGATTCTGGTGGTGTCACCACCTCTACAGTTACTGTACCTTTGGTTGCAGCACTAGGACTAGGTTTAGCAGAAACCGTTCCTGGTCGCAGCCCGTTAATTGATGGCTTTGGCTTAATCGCCTTTGCTAGCTTGTTTCCTATCATGTCGGTAATGGCCTACGCACAATTATCACAATGGTTAACTGAACGAAAACAAGCCAATAAAAGCGAAAATCGCTAAGGATATTATAAATGCGTTTTAAAATGATCATCGTATTTACTGAAGATAGTAGAACCGAGAAAATAATGGATGCTGCACGAGAAGCAGGCGCTACTGGCGCAACAGTTATAAATAACGCTCGTGGAGAAGGTCTAAATAAGTCGACCACCTTTTTTGGCTTAACCTTAGATACCCAGCGAGACGTTTTATTGTTTTTAGTTGAAGAGCATATGAGCCGACACATTCTAGAAGAAATTGCTAGGGTCGGAAAATTTGAAGAAAAACCAGGCACTGGTATCGCATTCCAAGTAGATGTTGAAGATGCGGTTGGCGTCAATCATCAAATTAGTCAATTAACTTCCAGCGTGGAGAATGAGCTGTGAATATGAAAACCAAAGTCAATGCAAAAGAAGTAATGACTCAAAGCTTTGTTAAGCTTGATGGCATGCAAACTGTTCGTGAAGCACTAAATGCCATGAAGGAAAACAACACACAAGTCATTATTGTAAACAAACGCGATCAGCATGATGCTTTCGGCATACTATTGCTTGCAGACATTGCAAAACAAGTACTCGCCAAAGATAGGTCGCTTGATAGAGTCAATATCTATGAAGTCATGTCAAAGCCTGTTGTATCCGTTCCACCTGAAATGGATATTCGTTATTGCGCACGCTTGTTTGACAAGTTTGGCTTAAGTTGTGCACCTGTTATTGAGTCAGAAGAAGTCTTAGGTCTAGTTGGCTATCAAGAATTATTGATGAAAGCATTTGACGAGTTCGAATAGCGTAAATGTAAATAATTTTGAAGTGCCATTAACTTTCTAATCGTGCTAACACTTTTAAAAAAGCTGCTATCTTGCGGCTTTTTTTTGCTTAATCAAGCTCGCTACGCCACAGTCAGGTGTTTATAATCAAATAATAATTACTGTAAAATTAATCGTAACTCATTGTTATTATTAAAGTGTCGTGTTTGTGTCAGCTGTATGACGTGGTAAAAACTACCTTAGTTATCCAAGATGGCTATTCAAACGACAGCAAGGAAAAGTTTAAATGATTGTTAAAAAATTACGATTGAAACGTGGATGGTCACAGGAACAATTATCCCAGTTATCGGGGTTAAGTGTCCGTACTATTCAGCGAATCGAACGCGGCCAAACTGCCGGACTAGAATCGTTAAAGTCTTTAGCTGCTGTTTTTGAAGTGGAACTCAACATACTGCAACAGGAGACATCTGAGATGACAACATCGTCTGATAACTTAGCCGTGACACTCGAAGAAAAACGCGCAATGGAATATGTACAAGGTTTAAAAGATTTTTATGGCCATTTAGCCGCTTACATCATTGTTATTCCGGCACTTATAGCGCTTAATTTATTTTTAACACCACAATATCAGTGGTTTTGGTTTCCAATGCTTGGTTGGGGGGTTGGTCTTGCGATTCATGCTGCGACAACTTTTCAAATTTTCAGTCTATTTGATGCTGAATGGGAGAAAAAGCAAATTGAAAAGCGTCTAGGGCGACGCTTATAAAGTTGTTGTTTACTATCTAACCGCAGGTTATCTGCTTTGGTGGGCCTTAATTAACGACAAAAAAGGCTCGCCATAGCGCGCTAATTTAGTATCGCCTACACCACTTACTGTCAACATTTGATGGTTATTGGTTGGTTGAATGCGGGCAAGTTCAGATAGTGTCGCGTCATTAAAGACGATAAATGGAGCAACATCTTCGGCATCAGCAATTTCTTTTCGTAATGAGCGTAATTTAGCAAATAGCTTTCTGTCATACTGTTTGGTTGCCGAGGATTGTCGCCAGTAACTCGCTTTTTGCAAACGCGGAGAGGCAAGCATTAATCGCTCTTCGGCCTTTAATACACTTCGTGCCGCCTCGGTTAGTTTCAAATGAGACTGTTGAGCAATGTCTTGCTGTAAATACCCCAAATGAATTAATTGACGAATAATAGCAAACCAATAGCTAGGTGTTTTCTCTTTTCCTATACCGAACGTTGATACATTCTCATGACCATTTTTTTGCACTAAAGGCGATATTTGCCCTCTAAGAATAGTTACCAAATACTGCACATCACCTTTTTGCTCAATGCGAAACACACAAGATAGTACTTTTTGAGCGACTTCTGTTGCATCAAATTCGGTTGGCGGATCTAAGCAAATATCACAATTCCCACAACGCTGTTTTGTAAATTCCGCAAAATAATTAAGCACCACTTGTCGACGGCAGGTTTGGGCATCTACAAAATCGGTCATTGCTTGAAAGCGCTGAAGCTCTACTTGAGCACGTTGCTCGTTTTCATGTTCACTAATACGCTTTTTAATACGCGCCATATCTTGTTCATCACACAAGAACAACGCTTCTGCAGGCAAACCATCACGACCAGCACGACCAATTTCTTGATAATAAGACTCTATCGTACGCGGCGGTTCAAAATGAATAACATATCGAACATTGAGCTTATTAATCCCTAATCCAAAAGCAACCGTAGCAATAACGACCTGTACGTTATCTTTTGTAAAGCCATCTTGTACAACACCACGAATATCTGCCTCCATTCCCGCATGGTAGGCAGCGCAATTAACACCAGACTTAGCTAAAAATTCACTGAGCTTTTCCACTTGCCAGCGGCTACTACAATAGACAATGCCGGAGTCATCTTTTCGCTGCTTAATATAGGACAAAATTTGTTTTTGACCGTTATATTTTTCAGCCAAGGTAAAGCGAATATTAGGGCGATCAAAGCTATCTAGGTGCACATAGGGGTCAATAAAACCCAACTGGTTAAGAATATCTTTACGGGTCGTAACATCAGCAGTTGCGGTTAGCGCCATCACTGGAATATGCGGAAAATACTGTTTTAAACAGCCTAATTGGGTATATGCGCGCCTAAAATCATGTCCCCACTGGGAAATACAGTGCGCTTCATCGATGGCAAATAGCTTAATCGGGAGGCTCTGCAATCCTTGCAAAAAGTAATGCTGTGTAAGTCGCTCTGGTGCAACATACAGCAATTTTATTTTGCCAGCATTTAAACGCTGAAAAATATCATTGACCTGTTCGGTACTAAGCGAAGAGTTTACATAAGCGGCGCTAATACCTTGCCTTGTCAAACTATCAACTTGATCTTTCATCAAAGAAATTAGCGGCGATACAACAATGGTAATACCATCAAGCAAAGTAGCAGGTAACTGATAACATAACGACTTACCACCTCCAGTAGGCATTAACACTAAGCAGTCACGACCAGACATTACTTGTTTAATAATGTCTGCTTGGCCATTGCGAAATGTTGTGTAACCGAAGTGGTGTTTAAGGGAATCAAGCAATTGCGCTTCATTCAATTGGCTGGCGTCAGTCAAGTGTTATCCAAGTTATTATTTATCGCTGGCATTTTATCGTAATGGCGAGGGATTCCCTAGCCAGAAGTTAACAATTTTTCAAAAAGCTGCTAGGCTGTTTGTCAGATCAGACCAGATAGTTCATTGCTTATGGATAAAGAACAAATATTTCAGTACCTTGCTGAGAGTTGGAATAAAAACATGCCATTTAACCAATTGCTCGGTTTTGAAATTACTCGATTTGACGATAAGCAAGCTGAAATTTCATTTCGCTGGGATGACAAGCTAATCGGTAATCCTATTCAAAAAATATTACATGGCGGTGTAACCGCAGCAGTGCTCGATGTCGCTGGTGGCGTAGTTGCAGCAGCTAATGTCATAGCGAATTTAGATGAAATAACCCCTGAATCAGTACAGGAAAACATCAGAAAATTAGGCACCATAGACTTGCGCACAGATTTCTTACGTCCTGGCCGAGGAGAGCATTTTGTTGCTACAGCGCATATCATTCGAAGTGGTAGCAAAGTCGCAGTAGCACGTATGGAGTTACATAACGAAAACGGTGACCATATCGCTTTTGGTACCGGCACTTATATGGTTGGTTAACCAGCTTTGCTAGTGTATGCCAGGGGGCTATGCTAGAATTCGCCGCCTTTAAATAGCTATTGATAATGCCAATGTCAGCACAACAAAGCGATTCTTCGAATTCAGGTGTAATTAACGCCATTTTTGCTTACTTGATGTGGGGATTTGCACCGCTTTATTTTAAGCTACTGGTCGATGTTGGTTCAGTCGAAATCCTAGTACACCGAGTTATTTGGTCTACAGTGCTATTACTCTTGATAGTAATAGCAATAAAAAAGTGGCGTCAATTTACCCTAATACTGGCAGACACTAAATTACTCTTCAAGCTCACCATTACCGCCGTCATCTTAGCCAGCAATTGGTTTTTATTTATTTGGGCGGTAAACAATGATCACTTACTTGATGCTAGCTTAGGTTATTACATTAACCCACTGCTTAATGTTGCACTCGGTATGATTTTTCTGGGCGAGCGTTTAAGGAAATGGCAGTCATTCGCCGTTGCTCTTGCTGTGATTGGTGTTGGTATTCAAGTTGTTATGCTTGGTACATTGCCAGTTATTTCGTTATTACTTGCTGGTACCTTTGGCGTTTACGGGTTAATACGTAAAAAACTACACGTAGACTCTTTTGTTGGCCTATTGGTAGAGTCGCTAATGATGCTACCTATCGCACTTATCTATTGGCTATGGTTTATCGATAGTCCAACCGGCAACATGCTCGAAAATAGTGGCCACTTAAATATTATTTTAATCCTAGCTGGTGTAGTTACAACGGCACCACTACTATGCTTTACCGCAGCAGCTAAACGTTTAACGTTAGCTGCATTAGGTTTCTTTCAGTACATAGGGCCTAGTATAATGTTTTTACTTGCAACCTTTTTGTATCAAGAACCTTTAGCACCAGCCAAACTCGCAACCTTTGCTTTCATCTGGACGGCGTTAGTTGTTTTTAGTCTCGACTCATTGAAAGCCAGAAAGCAACGAAAGACAAAAAACGCCTAGTTCGAATCGCAAATTAACTTAAGTGTCGTTTCTGTAATTCGGCGGGTGTTATTTTAAAATACTTTTTAAAAGCAGTGACAAAATTTGATGTGTGGTTATACCCAGCAATATACGCCACTTCACCAATACTTTTTTTATCAAAAATAAGTGTACGTCTGGCACGTTCCAATTTTTGGTGGCGAATATATTCATTAATCGTTACTTGATGTTTGGCTTTAAAATAACGCTGCAGGGTACTAATACTAGCACCTAAGTGAGAAGCTATTTGCGCCAGCGAAGGCGACTTATATAATAAGTCGTTCAGTTTACGTTCGTAGGATGCCGCTTCTTTCCCTACCAAATCGCATCGTTGTATACGTGGTGTGACATTAGGTTTCGATGACAACATGAGTAATTGATAACTGTTTGCAAACAACTGGAAAGCAAGTTGTTCTGACATTAATCGTGAACCTATATTGTTCGTATTGTGATAGGTAAATAATTGCTCCACTAAAACTAACGTATCCTCAATACAAGGCCATTGAAATACCGCCCGCTTATTCGCGAAAAGTTGCGCAATAGCGATACGCTCCGTTTTATTTTGACAGCGAGATAGCAACCACCTTTTACTCACCGAAATGTTCAGTTTCCTAAGTTGCATGCCTTGCTTGAAATAACGGGTAAATATTTGCGATTGACCTAACACATTGATAAATATTAACGGCTTTGAATTCGCAGAAAAATGGTATTGATGATTATCTAGTGCAAAATCAACCGATCCAGCGAGCAAAAAATTAATACTAATACCGGCATCAATCTCAGAAGCCGTTTTACCTGTTTTCTGCTCTACAATGTCAGTGCAGTGTATGCGCATACCTGACGGCAACTTATTAAAACACAACTCTCCCGCTAACATTGGTTGCTCATCACCACTAGATTGCTCAACTAGCGTATGTTTATAGCCAGCATCATTTAATGTTCTCACCAATTCCTTAGTCGTTATTTGCTGTTTTCCTTCCAAATTCATATTCAAAATCCATCATGACGATTGCGCATAGCAGCTTGGCGATTTCGCAAAACACTTTACAGAAACATTACATTAGCACACTGATACAATAATGAGAATCATTCTTATTTAGATTTTATAGTTAATATATTTTAAGGAACCACCATGCTTACCAAGCGTTTTGCTCGAAGCGCAACAGCTGCAGCGATTGCTGCCGCAATGATTTCTCCTGCCACCTACGCAGACGATGCGTTAAATACAGACGATATTGAACGTATTGCGGTTTGGAGCACAGAAGTTAAAGCTTCCTCACTTTATTTAAAAGGCGAAGAAATTGCCAATAAGCAAGCAGACCATATCAGTGATTTATTACGCACAATTCCCGGTGTTGACGTTGGTGGTGCTCATTCACTGAATCAACGTATTACTATCCGAAGTATGGACGATAAAGATCTTGATATCTCCATCGACGGTGCAAAACAAAACACGTATATGTACCACCACATGGGTAACCTGCAAATTCATGCTGACATTTTAAAGTCAGTTGATATTGAAATTGGTTCTAACTCGGTTATTAACGGTGGTTTAGGTGGAGCTGTACGTTTTGAAACTAAACAAGCCCGTGAACTCCTGCTAGATGAAGAGCATTTTGGTGGTCGCATACAGGTAAGTGCTGGTAATAACGCTGGCAGCAACTATTCCGCAACTGGCTATGGTCTACTTGGTGAACAAGTAGACTTTCTGGCTTATTACAACTATGTCGACCGCGACAACTATGAAGTAGGCGGTGGTGATATTGAAGACTCAAGTGGCGATGTTATTCCTGGTACCGATGGTGAAGTACGAGGTTTAGAAGGTGAATTAGACGATGCATTGATTAAGTTCGGTTGGAATATTGATGACAACCAACGTTTTCAAATCAGTTACGAAAGTTATACTGATGAAGGTGACTATAGCTACCGCCCAGACATGGGGTTAGCTACTGACCTTGCGATCACTAATTCATTAGTAGTGCCACTATTATGGCCAACAGAGTTTACTCGTAACACCTTGACGCTTAATTATGAATTAAGCTTAGGGAGTACATACCTCAAAGCGGCTATCTATGACAACAAAAGCGAATTGTGGCGTGATGAAACAGGCTGGGCAGAAAATCCAGCATATGCGGCGTGGGCAGGCATCGTTACTGGTGAGGCAAATAATACTGGTGCAAACTTAATTGCTGAAACAGCTTTTGATGGCGATTTAATTCACGACATCACTTATGGTTTCGACTATGTAAGGCACGAGACTGACTACAAAGCAGCAAGTACAAATGGTCAAGTTACTGCCGGTGAAGAGGCAACCAATCTAGCAATCTTTGTTCAAGATCGCATCACACTAAATGACCAACTGACGTTAATACCGGGTATACGCTACGACGACTATGATATTGAAGCAACACTAGTAGATAATAGCTTTTCAGAAACATCATTAGCACTTGCACTTGAATATCAAATCACGAGTGACTTGCTATTCAAATTAAGTGCAACTGAATTATTTAAAGGTCCAGAGCTTGCTGAAGTGTTTGTCGGTGCGGGCTCCAATGATACACCTAACCAAGACATAAACGCAGAAACAGGCGTGAACTATGAGTTAGCATTTGCCTATCAAACTACAATTGGTGACGGCAATTTATCAATTGGCGGCACTTACTTTGTCACCGATATTGAAGAATACATTTATGACTATGCTGCCCCTCCAGCAGATTCAGGTGCACGTTATTGGAAAGACAATATTGGTGATATGAAAATCGATGGTTATGAAGTTTATGCCGGCTACAGTGAGGGCCAGTTTGACACATCGATCACCTTTTCACAGGCAGAAAGTGAACTTGATGCATTTGAACAATACATCGGCGATCACGACAATGCTCGTTTAGACCGCCAACAAGGAGACACTATTAGTGCTCAAGCGAGTTATGAGCTGAGTGAGTGGAACATTTATCTAAATTGGGAAATGCTATACGTTGATGATGTTGACGCAGGTGTAGACTTAGATGGTCCATCGCTAGACAACAGTAAAGAAGGCTTCACCATTCACAATATCTCTGCGCGTTGGGATGTTGACGCTGTTGAAGGCTTAACGTTAATTGTCGGTGCTGATAACTTATTTGATGAGTTTTATGCATCTCAATCTTCGCGTACAGGTGTTTCGTTCCACCCGCGCTTTGGCGAGTTATACCTGCAAGATTACGAACCAGGCCGCAACATTAAAGCAACCGTATCTTACCAATTCTAATGGTTAAATTACCGGTGCATTGGGTGCTTATTTTTAATCGATTAAGCACCCAAAAGGCTAATGAAAAGCGACGACTTTTTACATCGAGCAAAGCCAAACAAGTGTTTGGCTTGTGTCGTTGGCTTCATATTTATATTTCATGCGCACTGTTTAGCTTATTACTATTTTTTTGTATTACAGGCGTTACACTAAATCACCCTGAATGGGCTAATACTAAGCCCGCAAATACATACACTTTAGCGCTGCCAATCAAATTTAGTACCGTCAATGAAAATGATGAATACCCATTAAAACAACTTCAACGCCATATTGAACTACACACGGGATTATCAAATCCTCGTAGTATCGATTTAGCGCTCGATTTAGGTGAGTTAACCTTTGATTACCCACTACCTGCTGGATATGCCTTTGTTACTGTGATTCTTGAAGAGCAATTAATAGAAGTAGAACATGTCGAGGGGGATTTACTGGCATTACTTAACGATCTTCACAAAGGTCGTCATAGTGGCAGTTTCTGGTCTTGGATTATCGACATCTCTGCCGCCTTAATGGTGCTATTTACCTTAACTGGCATCGTAATTTTACTTCAAAACGCTAAGCATCGCCGCCAGGCAACTTACTTACTATTACTTGGTTCGTTTACACCTATGGTCATTTATTTACTCACCGTTCCAAGACTAATCTTATAAAGGAGTATCCATGAACAAAATTCGGTTTTCTTTTGCATTGATATGCATTGTATGTGCATTGACATTGAGTGCCCTAACTCACGCCCAAGAAATCAAGGTATCTGTTGAAATTCCACAGATAAAAGCAAATCCCTACCATAAACCATACGTAGCGATATGGGTTGAAACTAAGAGACGTAAGGGTGTACACACCTTAGCCTTTTGGAAAGAACAGCCGGATTGGTTTAAAGATTTGCGCCAATGGTGGCGAAAAATCGGTCGCGATAAAACGCCGAACTACGATGCCGTTACGGGTGCCACACGCAAACCCGGCACTTATCAGCTTACATGGGATGGACAATTAAATTCTGGTGAAAATGTACCTGCAGGTCAATATGTTTTACACATTGAAGCCGTGCGAGAACAAGGAAGTCGTGAGTATATAAGGCAAATCATTACTTTAGGTGACAATCAGACACAAACCTATCAGTTACAAGGCAAAACAGAGTTAGGTTCAGTTCAAATTTCAATTAAATAACGCAAAATAATGCAGGAAAAATTATGTCAATTATCTCAAAATTAACTAAATCTAGTGGCCTGATTGCCTTAGCTTTGGCTGTTCAAGTACAAGCCCATGAACGCTTTATGGTACCGTCACATACTTTGCTATCTGGAGATAAAGCCCAAGCCGTTACTGTTACAGCGAGTATTTCCAACGCAATATTTCACCCTGATCGACCTTTTGGTGACAGTAATACGGGTGCAAATGTAGGTGATTTAAAAGACTTATTTAATATGCTTGAGCATCAGGTGATAAAACCTAACGGAGAAGTAACGACTGATACACGTTGGCAAGCTTTTGCTCGTTTATCTGTTGCAGATGTTTGGTTTAAGGAAAGTGGCACATATCGCATTGGTTTAGTACAGCCAGAGGTGAATATGACCACGTTCAAAAAAATTGATGGCACATTCTCTCGCCGTTTTGGTAAAAACCCGAAGTTACCTGAAGGGGTTACTGATGTGGTGCGACGTACTACTTCTTCACGAATCGAAACATTCATCAGCTTTAATGCCCCAAACCTTGGTGCGGTAAAACCAACGGGGGTTGGTGTAGAGTTAGGTGGCGACACTCACCCAAATGATTTGTTCGCTGGTGAAACAGCAAACTTCCAATTGTTCTATCAAGGCAAACCGATAACACAACCGGCGAAAATAAAAGTAATAAAAGCTGGAACTCGTCATCGCAATGAGCGTAACGAGCAACAACTAGCCGTTGCGAAAGACGGTACTTTTAACTTTACTCCTGACTCAGCTGGTTTTTATTTCTTAGCGGCAGAAACGATGGAAAAAGTAGCGCAACCAGCAGATGTCGATGTTAAACACTTTTCACTTTACTTAACGTTGGAAGTGTTTCCAGAATAGTAAACTAATAAAAATTCAGTGCTAACGCTTAATTAAAAGCGTTAGCACTATATGAGATAAGAGAAAAAGCTAGTCTTGCCCTGCGATACTAATTTGGTTTCGGCCATTTTCTTTTGCATGATAAAGCGCCTGATCTGCTTCATTCATTTGTGCAGCCAGCGCCAATTCACTATTAAAAATCACACCAAAGCTAACCGTCATTGAAATTTGCTGATCTTCATAAGGTATTTGCGATACCGAAATTTCGCGGCGCAAATCATCTAAACGAGTATATAGCTGATCTTCATCAACACCCGTTGTTAAGATGGCAAATTCTTCACCACCTAGTCGCGCCAGCATCGCGCCTGATAAATGCCTACGCATATACAAAGCGATCACTTTCAGCACATTATCTCCTGCTTCATGTCCATAGGTGTCATTAATTTTCTTAAAGAAATCAATATCTAGCATCGCCAAACAATAATGCGTTTTGTTACTTATATATTCTGGAATTTTCTTTTGAGCATATTGAATAAATGCACGGCGGTTTGGTAAATCAGTTAAATAATCGGTGTTAGCCGCTCGTTGAATTTGCGCAATATTATTTAGGTTCTCAATATTTTGCGTAATGCGACAATAAAACTCTTCTGGGCAAAATGGTTTGCGCAAAAAGTCATCGGCACCATTCTTAATAAAACGCGCAGAATGAATACCGTTAGCTGCACCAGAAATTCCAATAACGGCTAGCTGATCTCGAGAATAATTTTTACGTATTTCATTGGTCAACGCTATGCCATCCATATTAGGCATTTCCATATCGGTGATGACCATTTTAATATTTTTATGTTCTGCTAATACGGCTAACGCTTTCTCACCATCACTAGCACTATACACAGTGAAATTACGACGCTTTAATAGCTCTACAACGTGATTGCGGGCAGCTAAACTGTCATCAACGACTAAAATACCGTTATCGCGATTAGTTAATTGCCAATGTAGAATGCGTTTTAAATAGAGAAAAGCCTGACTATTTTCTTTTGGAATATAATCGACCACAGCTTGTGCTAAGATTTTTTGTCGCGTTTCATCATCCATCCGGCCAGTCATTACTACACCAGGTATGCCACGAGATAACACGCAAGCAATTGCTTCTCCATCAGGAGCATCAGGTAACGCATAATCTATGGTCGCAGCAAAAAACTCTTTACCACCTTGTAAAATGTTTTCTACTTCTGCCAAGCTGTAGGCAATAGTGACATCGAAACCTAAAGACTTAGCAATTTGCTCAATAAGTTTTGCGATTGCTTTGCTGTCTTCGACAACCAATAAACGCTCTGCCATTCCTTCTCCTGCTATTTTTCACTAATCCAGCGCCGTTAAATTGGCATATGATACTACCAGCCATTTAATACCGACTTGTTCAAAATTTACTTGAATACGGCTTTGTGCGCCAGCGCCTTCGTAATTTAATACGACACCTTCACCAAACTTTTGATGTAAAACACGCTGACCTAAACTAAAACCTGAGTTTTCAAATGTTTCTGTAGTAAATGTAGTCGAAAAACGCCCAGTTGTCGCGGGGCGAGAAACTTGACTTTGCAAACGAATATCTTCAACACACTCTTGCGGGAGCTCTCGCAAGAATCTGCTAGCTTTGTGATACTTCTCTTGCCCGTATAATCTGCGACTCTCTGCGTGACATAAATAAAGCTTCTGCATTGCTCTTGTCATACCTACATAGCAAAGGCGGCGCTCTTCTTCGAGACGGCTGATATCTTCTTGAGACTGCTGAGACGGAAACATCCCTTCTTCAAGACCGGCTATAAATACCAGTGGAAATTCCAAGCCTTTTGCTGAGTGCATAGTCATCAACTGAACTGCCGGCTCATACTCATCGGCCTGTTGTTCGCCAGCTTCCAATGCAGCATGTGTTAGGAATGCGGTTAGTTTAGTAAGCTCTTCTTCCTGCTCTGGGTCTATTTCAAATGTTTGGCAAGCTGTCACCAATTCATTTAAGTTTTCAATACGTGCTTGTGCTCGTTCACCTTTTTCAGCTTGGTACATAGCCTTTAGACCACTATGACGGATAACAAAATTAACTTGCTGATCTAAGTCTAAGTTACTCGAATCATCTTCGAGCTGATCAACTAAGTTTATAAAGTTAGTAATAGTATTAGCACTACGTCCTTTTAGCGTTTGTTCATCCAGCATTTGTTTACACGCTTGCCATAAAGTCACTTCCATTGACTTAGCTGCATCTCTAATCAACGCAACCGTTTGGTTGCCTATGCCTCGAGTTGGCGTATTAATAATACGCTCAAACGCAGCATCGTCATCACGATTATTTAGCAGTCGCATGTAAGCCAGCGCATCTTTAATTTCTTGACGTTCAAAGAAGCGTAAGCCGCCGTATATACGGTATGGCAACTGTGCCTGTAATAAGGCCTCTTCCAATAAACGAGATTGTGCATTACTTCGATATAAAATCGCCACATCATCTAATGAGCCATTTTCTTCACGCCAAGCCGTTATGCGTCCCGAAATAAATCGCGCTTCATCTAATTCATTAAATGCCGTGTAAATAGATATTTTTTCGCCTTCAGCATCTTGCGTCCAAAGATCTTTACCTAACCGGTTATTGTTATTAGCAATTAACTTGTTAGCCGCTTTTAGAATATTGGCAGTCGAGCGGTAGTTTTGCTCTAAGCGAATAGTTTCTGCACCTGGATAATCTTTTAAAAAGCGCTGAATATTTTCGATACGAGCACCACGCCAACCATAAATTGATTGATCATCATCACCAACAATCATCACCTTACTTTGATGCTGTCCAAGCATAGTTAACCAGGCATATTGAATTGAGTTAGTATCTTGAAATTCGTCTACCAAAATATGCTTAAATCTTTGTTGGTAATGCTCAAGTAACACAGGATGATTGAGCCATAATTCATGGGCTCTTAATAGCAACTCGGCAAAATCTACTAAACCAGCCCTGTCACAGGCATCCTGATAACTTTGATAGATATTGATAAAGGTTTGCTCTGTTGGATCAAACTGAGCATCGATATGCTTAGGTCGTAACCCCTCATCTTTTTTGCCATTGATATACCATTGCGCCTGCTTTGCTGGCCATTTTTTCTCATCTAAATTCAATGCGCGAATAGTTCGCTTAACTAAGCGTAATTGATCATCTGAATCAAGCACCTGAAAACTTTGCGGCAACTTAGCTTCTTGGAAATGCATGCGTAACAAGCGATGAGCCAAACCATGGAATGTGCCTAACCACATACCAAAAACATTACCACCAGCAGTTTGTTCAACTCGCCCTTTCATTTCAGCTGCGGCTTTATTAGTAAAGGTTACTGCCAAAATACTATGTGGCGATGCTTGCTCTACTTGCATTAACCATGCAATACGGTGAACAAGCACACGAGTTTTACCACTACCAGCGCCTGCCAATACCAACATATTTTGTTGGGGTGCAGCGACTGCTTCTCGTTGATTGTCATTTAAACCGTCGAGTAGTTCAGATACGTCCATCGTTTGTTGTGCTCTTTATTAGGTTAATGCCGCAAGCTCTGCAACATTATTAATTTCTATATGGGGAAGAACGGTTATTGGCTTACCAACATCATAACAAGACAACCAAGCCGCCTGCATACCAGCTCTTAAGGCGCCAATTATATCAGCATAGCCGCAATCACCAACATGCAGTATATGTCGACATGGAATCGCCAATTCATCACCGGCACGCATAAATAGATCAGGCGCAGGTTTTTTATCTAAACCATTACCAGCATGATAGATATGGTCAAAGTATTTATCTAAACCTATGGCATTAGTATCAACATTGCCATTGCTAATTGCTACTAGCGGATACTTAGCTCTTAACTGTGAAAGTAGCTCTAAACTAGTATCTGGAACAGTAAAATCACAGCGCCTAGTTAAGAAATAAGCCATCGCTTGCTGTGCCAATTCCTGTGCCTGTTCTGCTGTAACATTAAGACTTGCAATGCCCATGGTATAGGTCGCTAATCGTAGCTGAGTTACATCATTTATTAATGCTTCGTTTTGCTTAAAAGCAGCAATTCGATATGGGCGCCAAAAGTTTTTATCAAAGGTAATATTGCGACTTTGGCAATAAGGTGACAGTAACTGACTAAAGTACGGCAACATTGCCTGCTCAGTCGCCAGCATAACAGGGCGGTTACTATATAAAGTATCGTCCAAATCAAAACTAATCGCCTTTATCGGTGCTAATGAGCGATAAAATTTCACTTAACCGGACAACCTTATTTAGCTAAATGTTGTGAAAGCAATTTAGCCACTAACTTTTGAAATTGGCTAAGTAGTAATGTATCCATTCTAGGGTCAAAGTGATCCGCATCACTTGAACTAATTGCCATAAAACCAATTAATTGCTCATGATGAGCTAATTTAATAAGTACCACTGAACCTGTATTAACATCACCAAATATTTGTTGTTGGTCACTTTGTTGTAGGCGTCCAAAGTAATAATCTTCTTTCGCTAAGCGCGTGTCGACAATTGTTTGGCAATCATTCGAGGTGATGCAGTCATGCGCAATTGAAAACTCGGGTACCAACCATAGTTTTAGTGCCGATAATGATAATAGCTCTAACGTTGCTCGCTGAATTATATCAAGCAATTGCGTTGAATCTTCACTATCAATTAGCTGCAAATATAAATCACTGTATAGCTTAAATAAGTTTTCATTGTGATTAGCCACTGACATCAAATGAGTAATTTCTTCTTCTAATCCTTGTACTTTTTGGCGTAACTGCTGTTGCTGACGTTCAACTAAAGACACCGTGCCTCGTTGACTGTCCTGCAAACGCAAGCCTGTTACTAAATGAGGGTTACGTGAGAAAAACTCTGGGTTATCTTCTAGATAACTTGCTACTAATTCATCAGTTAAAGGTAAATCATCAGCTTGCATTGGATTTTGTTCATTCATAGGTGTATTTGACCATCAAAAACTTGGGTGGCAGGTCCAGACATTTTTACTGGATGTCCTGGCCCTTTCCAAAATATTCTTAATTTGCCGCCAGGTAATTCGACGGTAACTTGTTTATTTAATTTTTTTTGCATTTGCCCGATAACGACAGCCGCACATGCGCCGCTGCCACAAGCTAGAGTTTCACCAGCACCACGTTCATATACTCGCAGTTTAATAAAGTCAGGCGCAACAACTTCCATAAAGCCAACATTAACTTGCTTTGGAAAGCGCTCATGGGTTGAAAGCTGATGACCTAGCGTTTCTACTGGCGCACTTTTAATATTATCTACCGTAACTACACAGTGGGGGTTGCCCAAAGATACCGTTCCACAAAGCACAGTTTCATCTTCTGCTCTAAGAATATAGGTACCTTCTACTTTTTGAGCCTTAAATGGAATTTGACTCGGCTCAAATTGAGGAATTGGCATATTGACTGAAATATTACCGTCTCGCTCCATATAAAGCGTCATTTTCCCACTTTGTGTCGATACTCGAATTTTATTACGGTTAGTCAGTCCTTTACTTCGAACAAAACGAGCAAAACATCGAGCACCATTACCACATTGCCCAACTTCACTGCCATCCGCATTAAAAATTCGATAATGAAAATCGAGGTCGGGGTCGTAAGGGGGCTCCACAACTAATAACTGGTCAAAGCCGACGCCAAAATTACGATCAGCAAGCTTCTTTATTTGGTCATTTGGCAAGTAGACATTTTGGGTTACATTATCAATAACCATGAAATCATTGCCTAGGCCATGCATTTTTGAAAAATTTACCAGCATCAATAGTTCTTATTTGTTTAAGGTAGTAAGTGTTCGCCTTGCCATAATTGTTCAATGGTTTCGCGTTCACGTATTAATGAACTTTGTTCACCATCAACCATTACTTCTGCAACTCGAGGCCGACTATTATAGTTTGAACTCATAGTAAAGCCATAGGCTCCTGAAGACCGAACGGCTAATAAATCACCTTGTTCAATGTTCAGTGCTCTATCTTTACCTAAAAAGTCGCCCGTTTCGCATATAGGACCAACAATATCATAACTTTTGTCGGTACCTTCAGTTCGTTTTTCAACAGGAATAATATTCTGCCAAGCTTGATATAGCGAAGGACGCAATAAATCATTCATTGCAGCATCAACTATCGCGAAATGTTTCTCTTGATTGGTTTTTAAAAATTCAACTTCCGTTACTAAAATGCCAGCGTTTGCCATAATGGCGCGACCAGGCTCATAAATTAACGTGATGTCTCTACCGGCGATTTTTTCGGCTATGGCTTTTGCATAGTCATTTGGGTGTGGTGGTTGTTCATCGTCATAACATACACCTAGACCACCACCGACATCTATATGTGATAAATGAATCTCTTGTTCGGCTAATGTATCCACTAATACCAACACTCTATCTAAGGCGTCTAAAAATGGCTGAACTTCGGTTAACTGCGAACCGATATGGCAATCAACCCCTTTTATCGCAATATTCGATAATGTCGTTGCGTACTGATAAAGTTTGGGTGCCTCTTCAATACTGATACCAAATTTGTTCTCTTTTAAACCCGTAGAAATATAAGGGTGTGTCCCGGCATCAACATCTGGGTTTACTCTAAACGACACAGGTGCAATCTTAGCTTTATTCCCCGCCACCTCATTTATTCGTTCAAGCTCTGCTTCAGACTCAACATTAAAACAATAAATACCTTTATCCAGCGCATAGGCTATTTCTTCGGAAGTTTTACCAACACCGGAAAACACGACTTTCGACGGATCGCCACCTGCAGCAATCACTCTTGCCAACTCGCCTTGCGAAACAATATCAAATCCAGAACCTAATCGTGCCATGACATTAAGAACAGCCAAATTACTGTTCGCTTTTACCGCATAGCATACTAAGTGCGGCAATTCGCCTGCGGCTTGATCAAACGCATGCCAATGTCGCTCTATAGTTGCACGAGAATAAATATAAAGAGGTGTTTGGTATTGTTGAGCTAATGTTGAAACAGCACATTGTTCAGCAAACAATGTATTGCCTTGATAGTTAAAATAATCCACTACCTTTGCTCCTGATTATCAGTACCTTTATCTGTAGTTGTTTTCTGAGTTTGTTCAGTTTTTTGAGGCGTTTGATATAAGGGCCCTTTAAGTCCACAACCGACAATAAAATTTAAACTAAGCAGACAAATTAGGAGATTTTTTATTTTCACATTCATTGTTATTTTGATAGCCATCAAATTTAAGGACAAATTTACGGTACTTGGCTGGTATTACGACAAGTGATTGGTATTATACGCACATGCATATCAACAAATACAAGTCTTATCACTTCTGGATCTGATAAATGAACGATAGCCAATATAATTTTATTGCCGACGAGCTGTTATTAGCCGTTGAAGAAGCCATTGAAGATAGCGGCACCGACATTGATTATGAAGGTGTTGGCGGCTTACTAACCTTAAGCTTTAAAAACGGCACTAAAATCATCATCAATAAGCAAGCACCACTACATGAAGTTTGGGTTGCGACAAAATTTAATGGTCACCATTTTGTTTATCAAGATGAACAATGGATTGATAAGCGAGGCGGCGACGAGTTTTGGCAATTTATTTCCAATGCCGTTAGTGTCCAGGCGGAGATAGAAGTCAGCTTAGCAGCTAACTAACAACGCCTAATATAACATTTACCAAGAATAGTATTCATCGAGATAATCATGACAACAGTAAGAATAGCAACCCGTAAAAGCGCCTTAGCACTTTGGCAAGCAGAGTACGTGAAAGCACAATTAGAACACTTTCACACTGGTATCAATGTAGAACTGGTACCTATGACCACTAAAGGCGACATCATTTTGGATACGCCATTAGCCAAAGTTGGCGGTAAAGGCTTGTTTGTGAAAGAGCTAGAAGTTGCCATGCTTGAAGGGCGTGCAGATATTGCTGTTCACTCGATGAAAGACGTCCCTGTCGAGTTTCCTGACGGATTAGGCTTGGAAGTTATTTGCCCTCGCGAAGATCCACGTGACGCATTTGTATCAAATATTTATGACAACTTAAACAGCCTGCCGCAAGGTGCAATTGTTGGTACTTCAAGCTTACGTCGCCAATGCCAATTAAAATCACAACGTCCCGATTTAGATATTCGTGATTTACGTGGCAATGTAAATACCCGACTTAGAAAACTGGATGATGGCGAATACGATGCGATAATTTTGGCGTCTGCTGGCTTAATTCGCCTTGAAATGCCTGAGCGAATCAAAGCATTCATTGAGCCAGAGCAAATGTTACCAGCTAACGGCCAAGGAGCAGTAGGTATCGAATGTCGTACTGATGACGAAACTATTAAGCAATTATTAGCACCTCTTGAGTGTAAAACAACGCGCGTACGTGTTTTAGCTGAGCGAGCAATGAACAAAGCACTAGAAGGTGGTTGTCAGGTACCTATTGGTAGCTTTGCAGTTGTGAATGAAAGCGAGCTTTATTTACGTGGCCTAGTCGGAGCGGTTGATGGCAGCGAAATAATCGAAAGCGATATCACAGGTAACATTGACCAAGCAGAACAACTTGGTGATAAATTAGCGCAAACTTTATTAGGTTTAGGCGCTGAACGCATTTTAAAGCAGGTTTATGGTAGCTAATTCTTGCCTATTAATTACCCGTCCTGAACCACAGGCATCACAGTTAGCCAGCAAGCTTTCGAGCGCTGGCTATCGCGCTATTTGCCAGCCACTTTTTACGTACGAATCAAAAGACAAAATTAGCCACTTACAAAGCTTATTGTCTAGCAACAACCAACCAATATTAATTTTTGTTAGTAAAGCCGCGGTAGACTTTGCCGAACAGACTTTACCAATTAACCAATGGTCCGCATCACACTGTATTGCCGTTGGCACAGCTACTCGTGACGCACTTAACTCGTATGGCGTTCAGCAGGTAATAACTCCTGAATATCATGACAGTGAAGGCATACTCGCATTACCAGAGCTAAGTCATATAGATGGCCAATCAATCATCATAGTTCGAGGTAATGGCGGTAGAGAGTTAATCGCTCAGCAACTAAGTGAGCGTGGCGCAACGGTTACATACTTTGAGAGCTACCAACGTAAATGGTTAACCCTGCCAAAGGACACGGCATCAAATTGGCTTGAGCAACAAGTAAAGGCAATTTGGATTACCAGTAACGCAATACTCGAAAGCGTTGTACAATTAACAGAAGATAATGATAATTACTGGCAAAACACGTGCTTATGGTTTGTTGCCAGCGAACGAATTGCAACAAATGCAAAACAGCTAGGATTAAAGCATGTTGTTTGTACACATGGTGCAAGTGATACAGTATTTATAAATGCGTTGAATAAATTGGAACTGATCAATGACAGATAAGCAAACGCCACCAACTAGTAGCGATAGTACAAAAAGCACAGACAACCCTAAGCCAGCATCGGCTATAAAAAATAGGGCTAAACCGACTACTTCCACTAGAAAATCAGCTATAGCTGCGCCAGTAAGAAAGCGTTCAAAAACTGCTGTGCTCGCACTAATATGCTCTGTTGCTGCATTAGCGGGTCTTGGTGGTGGATATGTTTGGCAAAACCAACAACATATGGGGTTAATGCAAGAGTTAGTCGCGCAAAACCAAGCGCAGCTTCAAGCGACAGAACAACAACTTCAGCAACTTATTAACCAGCAACAAACAGCTACACTGGCAAGTGCAGAAAAATTGGCTTTTGATGCCTTAAAACCAGTTCAAAAAGAAATTGCCCAACTTAATTCAGTTACCGAATCATTAAAGCAAAATGACCCAACTGACTGGTTAGTCCATGAAGCCGAGTATTTAATCCGTATAGCATCTCGCGCCATGTGGCTGGAAAAAGACGCAAAAGTTGCCATTGATTTACTAATCGATGCTGACATTCGTATAAAAGAACTGAACGACCCTCAATATTTACCTGTTCGCCAGTTTATTAATCAAGATATTGAAAGTCTTAAGTTGCTACCAAAATTAGCTACTGATGATGTCATTCTTAAGCTCATCGCATTAAGCGGCCAAATTAGTGATTTGCCTATCGCTATGGCGCACTTACCTGATACTACAGAGGCCGCTGCTGATTTTGAGCTAACAGAGAATGCTACAGATTGGCGAGAAAACTTAACAAAGACTTGGCAAAAATTTATGGCTGATTTCGTTAAAGTCAAACGTCGTACAGCTAATGTAGAAGCCTTGCTAACTCCGTCACAACAACAAAACCTTCGTCAAAATTTACAGCTAAAGATGCAATTAAGCCAATGGGCGGCAAGCCAGCATAACAATGCATTGTACGATACCTCATTGACAGAAATTCAAGCTTGGTTAGCAGACTACTTCGATATGGATGATGAAAAAGTGAAGAACTTTCATCAAGCCATTCAGCTATTGAAAAGCGAAATTATCGAGCTAACACTGCCGAAAAAATTAGACTCACTTAAAGCTATCCGCGCCATTATTAAAGGTAAATCGCAACGTTTCGAGCACCAGAAGGAAATACAAGTACCTTTACAAGAGACAAAAGAGTCAGAAATAAAAGGGATACCTAAAGAGGGAAATGTACCGGAATTGCCAACTAAGGAAGACAAAACAACTAATGGCGATAACGGAGCGATTATATGATCAAGTTTATCGTTTTAGTTTTATTATTCTTTGCAGCCGTTGCAATTAGCCCAATATTAATTGGTGAGAAAGGCTATATTTTAATTGCTATGGGTGATCTGACAATAGAATCAACTGTCGTAACCGCAGGTCTATTTCTGATTGTTCTTTTTGTCGTTTTATTAGTTGCATTAAAGGCCTTCCGGGGTGGATTGAAGCTTAGTATCGGCACATGGAATAAAGTAGCATTTGCTAGCAAACGCCGCGGAGAACGTGACTACCGAAAAGGTATTGCTGCATATTTACTCGGCGATTATCAACAAGCTGAACATCTCTTAGCAAAGAGTGCTGAACCTTCATCACAACAACCTACCGCTTATTTAGTCGCGGCAAAAGCTGCGCAAGCGCAATCTCTTGAGGCAAATGCTGCCCATTATTTACAACTATTAGAGCATCATGGTGAAACGCTAAAAAACAAAGGTCTGGAAAGTGTTTTAGTCAACCTAGACATTTTTATATCTCAGCAAGAATTTACTAAGGCACGCGAATTATTAGATCAATATCACAGCTACATTGGTCAAGACAGTCGCCTACTTGCCTTAGAAATAAAGCTGAGTATTTTAGAATCGCGTTTTGAGAATGCCATTAGCTTTATCGCCAAAGCGAGAAAACTAAAAGATATTAGTGCAGAACAAATCAAACAGTGGGATGCAAAAGCCTATTTAGGTCAATTTGAACAAATTATTCGGGAAAAAGATAACCAAGCACTCAATGATTTTTGGCAGGGCTTATCACGTAAAGAAAAGCAAAATGATATAATTGTTCATGCCTATTGCTTAGTCTTAGCAGAAAACCAAATTACCGAACCACTCGATAAGCTCTTAGTGCCAGTAGTGAAAAAAGCTCGAAATATCGATTTAATTAATGCCATTAAAGCATTGCCCATAGCTAAACCAGACAATTTGATCGCAGCAACACAAAAGCATTTACACAGTGATCAGCACAATACCTTTTGGTTGAGTTGTCTAGGACACTTTGCCTTAGCAGGTAAAGACTGGTCATTAGCAGAAAGAGCCTTTCATAGTTTAAATAGCAATGCTGACCATCAGATGGCTACAGAAGATGTTCAAGGTTACGCTAAGGCACTAACCGAACAAGGCAAATATCAGCCCGCTGCGGAACTACTGCTTGCTCAGTAATTTATTGCTGATACAAAACCAAACAAAAAGGCTGTAAGCACATAACCTTACAGCCTTTTTTAATATATTAACTATTTCAAGGTTTAGATAAAGGCAAAGGCATCGGCAAACATATGCTCTATTTCTGCTCCGTGTTCTACAAAGTCATTACGTACTAAGCCCACCATATCGAATCGACCCGCTAAGTAAATATCGTAAGGTTCAAAACTAACAATATCTTTCATGGCCACTTCATGCACTAAGCCCACTTTTCCTTGCCATCCTTCTTCCGCTTGCTCTACAACAGGGATAAAACTAGCATGAGGTAATGATTCAATTAACGCCTTAGTTTCTTCCAGTTCATAACTAGCTTCAGTTGTTCTTAAGCCCCAATAAACCATCAGAGGGCGATCGCTATTCTGCTCCGCTAAATGTTCAAACATAGATCTGATATATGAAAAACCAGTACCACCTGCCAACAGCAATATCGGTCTCTGGCTATCTTCTCTTAAAAAAGCAGTACCTAACGGTGCTTCAATAGTAACTGAATCACTAGATTTAATTTTTTCAATAGCTTGCATCGCATAACTGTCTTCACCAAACGCACCAATTTGCAATTCAATCAGATCATTATGTGGAGCACTTGCGATAGAAAATGCGCGTTTATCGTCTTCAGCCATCACTAGGTTTAAATATTGCCCCGGCTTAAACGACAACTTTTCAGCAGGCTTTAACAGCACCTTATAAACAAAAGGGGTTAAATTGCTAATTAGTTCAACCCGACATTCGACAGTATTCATTAATATTTTACTCTTTAGTTTCAGGCGCGAATATCGCTAATTCTTGCCAAATTTCATCGACTTCCTGCTTAACCGCTTCATCCATCACGATCGGCTCGCCCCATTCACGGTCAGTCTCTCCTGGCCACTTGTTAGTAGCATCCATCCCCATTTTTGAACCTAAGCCCGATACAGGGGATGCAAAGTCTAAATAATCTATAGGGGTATTTTCAACCATTAACGTATCACGCGCTGGATCCATCCGTGTCGTAATCGCCCAAATAACGTCTTGCCAATCGCGAGCATTTACATCGTCATCACATACGATAACAAATTTAGTGTACATAAATTGACGCAAAAACGACCACACGCCCATCATCACACGCTTAGCATGACCAGGGTATTGTTTTTTCATGGTCACTACGGCCATTCGATATGAACAACCTTCTGGCGGTAAATAGAAATCTACGATTTCAGGAAATTGCTTTTGTAAAATAGGTACAAACACTTCATTTAACGCCACACCTAATATAGCAGGTTCATCTGGTGGACGGCCGGTGTATGTACTGTGGTAAATCGGATTTTCACGCATAGTAACGTGAGTCACAGTAAATACTGGGAAATCATCTACTTCGTTGTAATAACCCGTATGATCACCGTAAGGTCCTTCTGGTGCGATTTCATCTGGCTCTAAATAGCCTTCTAAAACTATTTCAGCCGATGCCGGCACTTCTAAGTCATTACTAATGCTTTTAACGACTTCTGTTTTACTTCCACGTAATAAACCAGCAAAAGCATATTCAGATAACGTATCTGGCACTGGCGTTACTGCGCCTAGAATAGTGGCAGGATCTGCACCTAACGCAACAGAAACAGGGTACCTTTCGCCTGGGTTAGCTTTTTTGAATTCTTGAAAATCTATTGCACCACCACGATGTGATAACCAGCGCATGATTAACTTATTCTTGCTAAGTAACTGTTGACGATAAATCCCTAAGTTTTGTCTTTCTTTGTGTGGTCCACGAGTAATCGTTAAACCCCAAGTGATCAGCGGAGCAACATCACCTGGCCAACAGTGTTGAATGGGAAGTTTAGTTAAATCAACTTCGTCACCAGTAAACACCACCTTTTGGCAAGGCGCTTTTTTTAACACCTTAGTGGGCATATTTAATACTTGTTTATAAACAGGTAACTTGTCGAGCGCATCCTTAAAACCTTTTGGCGGCTCTGGCTCTTTCAATGTAGCTAACAACTTACCCACTTCACGTAATGAGCTTACATCTTGTTGCCCCATCGCAAGTGCTACGCGTTCTGGTGTGCCAAATAAGTTGGTCAATACTGGAATATCGTAACCAATAGGGTTTTCAAATAATAATGCAGGGCCTTGAGCTCGTAGCGTACGATCACTTATTTCAGTCATCACTAACTCAGTCGAAATAGGTTGCTTGATACGTTTAAGCTGACCTATTTTTTCTAATTGCTCAATAAAATCGCGTAAATCGCTGTATTTCATATTAAATATTAATGGTTAAGTATGAGGGCATTATAGCGTGCAGATATCTTAACGGCTAACGGAATCTATTCACTACTCTGCATAAACAATTCTGGTTTTAATTCAGCTGAAATTAAGTTCTGCTTAAGTAAATTTTTATAGGCGCCTTTGATTTTCGCCACCAGTATTTCGTCAGTATCTTTATTTAAAGCAAAATAAAGCTTGGTCGCTGGTAAACTCAGTAACACTATCGGTTTAATGTCAGTACAATCACTACCGAATTTTACGCAAGAAGACATAAAGCTAGCGGCATTGGCAGGAAATAATTCAATACGGCCAGACAACAGTTTTTCATAGTTTTGTTTTGGGTTAGCCACAGCATATAACCGACTAAACCCATTTTTGCTTAAATATTGATAAGTAGCGCTATCTAAAATAGTACCGACTTTCCTGTCTTTTAAGTCGTTTTCTATATAGACATCATCTGGAAAATTACTTGCAAGACCATAAAGGTAATACTTCAATTCCATTAGCGAACCAACCCAGTGAAACAATGACTCGCGCTGAGGTGTTCGCGCAATAGAAAAAATAAGTGTATTAGGTTGAGTGGTCGAAATTGCATATGCTCTAGCCCAAGGTAACACTTCTAGCGAATAGTTAACCTCAGCTTTTTCAAGGACCGCTTTAATTAATTCAACAGCAGGCCCCTTAAGCTCTCCACCTTCTTGATATTGCAGCGGATATGCATCCTCTGTTACGACTCTGAGATGAAAGTCCTTAGAAAAGGATACTCTTGGTAACAACCATGCAACCACAAGCAATGCCGACAGCAATTTCAACAAAATAGCATACTCCTAATAAAAGACTAACTGCAAAGGGGGGCGCAGTTTACTATAGTTATGACAAGTTGTCGTATAAAAAATAAACAACAATAAACAAAATAGGCAAGAAATTTTTACATACTCTAATTCACAAAATGAGAACTCTATATGAAGAAAACACAATTGCTCACCTTACTTTTTTCATGTCTTTCTTGGCAGTTACTGGCCTGTTCAAGTGAAGAATATCGCCAATTTGATTTCTGGATTGGCGAATGGCAAGTCACTAACCCTGCGAATAACCAAGTGAGTATAAGCAAAATATCCCTGATTAATAATAACTGTTCAATTCTAGAAGAATATCAAACTCCGAGCGGTTACCAAGGAAAAAGTCTTAATATATACAACCAACAAACTAAACAATGGCATCAAACTTGGGTTGATAATACCGGTTTGCTACTACAACTCAATGGTGAGTTTAAGCAAGGCGTAATGACTTTATCAGGCCTGACAGTAGATAATAAAGGGCAAGAAGTACTGAATAAAATCAGCTGGAAGAAACTGAGCGATGGCAGAGTAAATCAAGTTTGGCAAACAAGCACAGACAAAGGTAAGCATTGGCAAACGTTATTTGATGGCTATTATCAAAAAATTCAGCCATAAAAAAAGCCAGCATTACGCTGGCTCTTTTCTCTATATTCAAACGACTACTTACGCTTCATCGAATCAAAAAATTCATTATTGGTTTTGGTCATGGCCAATTTATCGATAAGGAATTCCATTGCATCGATTTCACCCATTTCATGAACAATCTTTCGTAAGATCCACATTTTCTGTAGTTCATCAGCCTTAGTAAGTAACTCTTCACGACGAGTACCACTGCGGTTAAAGTGAATAGCAGGGAATACACGTTTTTCGGCAATTTTGCGCGATAAGTGTAATTCCATATTACCAGTACCTTTAAACTCTTCGTAGATAACTTCATCCATTTTAGAACCAGTATCAACAAGAGCGGTAGCGATAATAGTTAAACTACCACCTTCTTCAATATTACGCGCCGCACCAAAGAAGCGTTTAGGACGATGTAATGCATTAGCGTCTACACCACCCGTTAATATTTTACCTGACGAAGGGATTACCGTGTTATAAGCACGAGCTAAACGCGTAATCGAATCAAGCAAAATAACAACGTCTTTTTTGTGTTCAGTTAAACGTTTAGCTTTTTCGATAACCATTTCAGCCACTTGAACATGACGACTTGCTGGCTCATCGAAAGTTGATGCAACTACTTCACCTTTTACAAGACGCTGCATCTCAGTTACTTCTTCTGGACGCTCATCAATAAGTAATACCATTAACTCACACTCAGGATGGTTATGGGCAATACTTTGGGCAATATTTTGCAGTAGTAATGTTTTACCCGCTTTTGGCGGAGCAACAATCAAACCACGTTGGCCTTTACCTATTGGCGAGGCGAGGTCTAATACACGTGCGGTAATATCTTCAGTTGAACCATTACCGCGTTCCATCACCATACGAGAATTACAGTGAACAGGCGTTAAGTTTTCAAATAAAATCTTATTGCGTGAATTTTCAGGGCGATCAAAGTTAACTTCATTAACTTTTAATAATGCAAAATAACGTTCGCCATCTTTTGGCGGTCGAATTTTACCCTGAATGGTATCACCGGTACGCATACTAAAGCGTCTAATTTGACTTGGTGACACATAAATATCATCTGGACCAGCTAGGTAAGATGAATCTGCAGAACGCAAGAAGCCAAAGCCATCCTGTAGAATTTCTAAAACACCGCTTCCAAAAATATCTTCACCACTTTTAGCATGGGCTTTTAATATAGCGAAAATAATATCTTGTTTACGGTTACGGGCTAAGTTGTCTAGCTTCATTGACTCTGCAAGAGAAACCAATTCGCTTATAGACTTTTGTTTGAGTTCGGTAAGATTCATAGTAAGAGTTCTTAAACTATTAAATATTTGTTATGTGTTGCCTGGTGGCAATGTATGATATTTAGAATAGGGTTTGGGTAAGTGATAAAACTACACGGCTAAAGTTAGCATTAAAATTTGCTTAGGTAAAGTAACAGCGAACTTTTATCTTATTATTGCCATTTTTTATGCGTTTATACATAAAAAAGCCCGGCTAAACCGGGCTCTTTTATTATAAGTTGTTATCTATAAACTCTTTTAATTGAGTTTTAGATAAAGCACCTACTTTCGTATCTGCCACATTACCATCTTTAAATAGTAACAACGTTGGAATACCGCGAATACCATATTTAGGTGGTGTACCCGCATTTTGGTCAATATTTAATTTACCAACTGTTACTTGGCCTTGATATTCATCAGCAATATCATCAAGTAAAGGGGCAATCATTTTACAAGGACCACACCATTCAGCCCAAAAATCAACTAGTACTAAACCTGATGCATTAATTACATCAGCATCAAAGCTGTCGTCAGTTAGCTGAAGTATTTTATCGCTCATTTCTTTCTCCGTTCGTAGATGCCTTGCATGCTATTATGAGCAAGAGTATACCTGTCTCATAAATGAATGCGAACAATTCAATAGAGTTTTTTATTATACCAAGTGCCAAATCAGTTGTTTTGCTCTTGGTTAACTCAAGATTTATGTTAATTCTTAGTCATCAAGCATTCTTTAACACTTGATAACCTGTTAAGCTTGCTGCATGAAAACACATTTAACTAAAACCAAATTCACCGACCTTAATCTTGCTCCGCAAGTAGTGACCGGATTGGAAGCTATGGGCTTTCAATACTGCACTTCTATCCAAGCTAAATCTTTACCTGTATTACTTGAAGGTAAAGATATTGCTGGGCAAGCACAAACAGGTGAAGGTAAAACTATCGCTTTTTTGTCAGCTACTTTTCACCATTTGCTACAAAAACCTGCTCCAGGGCACAATCAACCGCGCGCCTTAATCATGGCGCCAACACGAGAATTAGCAATACAAATCCACAATGATGCAAAGGCAATGGCTAAAAGTACTGGCTTGCGTCTTGGTGTTGTATATGGGGGCGAAGGATACGAATCTCAACGTCAAGAATTAGAACAAGGTGTTGATATTTTAATTGGTACCTGTGGCCGCCTAATTGACTACTTTAAGCAAGGTGTTTATCAGCTCAATAATATTGAAGCTGTAGTGCTTGACGAAGCCGATCGCATGTTCGATTTAGGTTTTATTAAAGATATTCGTTATATGTTCCGCAAAATGCCTGCGGCTACCGATCGAATTAATATGCTGTTTTCCGCGACATTATCATTTCGAGTGAAAGAACTAGCGTTCGAACATATGAATGAACCCGTTAGTGTAGAAGTTGAGCCAGAGCAAAAAACCAATACCCGTATTAGTGAAGAACTTTTTTATCCTTCTAATGAAGACAAAATGGCTTTATTACAAACGCTAATTGAAGAAGAGTGGCCTGATAAAGCCATTATTTTTGCTAACACTAAACACAGTTGTGAAAATATTCACGCGCACTTAGATGCAGATAAAATTCGCGTTGGTTTACTGACCGGTGACGTTATGCAGAAGAAGCGTTTAAAGATTCTTGAGCAGTTCACCAAAGGCCAGCTTGATATTTTAGTGGCTACCGATGTTGCTGCTCGAGGCTTGCATATCCCAGCCGTTACGCATGTTTTTAATTACGACTTACCTGATGATTTTGAAGATTATGTGCATCGTATAGGTCGTACTGGCCGAGCTGGTGCTTCAGGGCACGCCATTAGTTTTGCATGTGAAGACTATGTATTTAATTTACCAGCAATTGAAACCTATATTGATCACGCATTGCCAGTAAGTAAATACGATCCAGACTCGTTATTAACAGATTTACCTAAACCAAAACCGCGTCAACGCCGACATCGTCCACATAATGGTGGACAAAATAGAGGCCGCCAAGGACGCAGATAGCAGGTTATGACTACGCCAAACGCCACTCAAACCAGCCCGCTTTATGCAGTTATCGACTTAGGATCGAATAGCTTTCATATGTTAATCACAAGGCTGGTGGCCGATGGTGTTCAAACGGTAGATAAAGTAAAACGAAAAGTTCGCTTGGCCTCTGGGTTAGATAAAAACAACAATTTATCAGATGAAGCGATGTCGCGGGGCCTAGAATGTTTAAGCTTTTTTGCTGAGCGACTGCAAGATATTGCACCTGAAAATATCCGAATAGTTGCAACCGCTACATTGCGTATTGCCAACAATGCCAATGAATTCCTTGACCAAGCAAAACAAGTGCTTAAGCGCCCTGTAACATTGCTGTCAGGTATTGAAGAAGCTGAACGTATATATTTAGGCGTTGCCCACACCAGTAGCTGTAGTGCAAAGCGTTTAGTCATAGATATAGGTGGCGCCAGCACTGAAATAATTGTCGGCGAGCACTTTTCAATTCATCAAGCCATTAGTTTGAATATGGGTTGTGTCACATTCAACCAACAATTTTTTGCTGATGGTCGCATTACACTTGAACAATTTGACGACGCTGTCGCTCACGCCAAATCTCAACTATTACCCTTTTTAGAAAGTTACAGTACATTTGGTTGGCAAACTGTACTAGGTGGTTCCGGGACCATGCAAGCATTGGCTGAAATTCTGGTCTATCAGAATAAGCCCGCGATAATTACATTACCTTTTATGCAAAGTATTGCAGCACAACTAATGAACATTGGTGAGATAAAATTAGTCAATATTGATGGTTTGCCTAGCGATAGAGTGCCGGTTTTAGCAAGTGGCCTTGCAATTCTTATCGCAATATTTGAGAGCTTTGATTTATCTGCATTGCAACTTTCTAGTGGTGCAATTCGCGAAGGGCTACTTTATGAAATGTTGCCCGATATGCGCAAGCTAAGCATTCGTACTCGCACCATTAACTCGTTGGTTGAGCGATTTCATATTGACGAAGCACACGCAGACAGGGTTACCCAACAAGCTATGCATTTATATGATTGCTATGCAGAAAAGTGGCAACTGAATGACGACAACCTAAAGCAAGTGCTGGCTAGTGCCTGTAGACTTCACGAAGTTGGCTTGCTGCTATCTTATAAATATCACCAACATCACGGTGCCTATATCATTCAACATGCTGATTTACCGGGTTATGATCAGACGGAACGGCAATTAATGGTCGCATTAATTAAGCAATATAAAGGCGATATTGATGCAGATTCTTTGCAGCAGCTAGCAATTACGGAAGCCAGTGCGGCCGCGAAATTACTTGCGATATTTAGATTGGCCGTTATTTTATGTCGTCGGAGAAAGGGCGATGTGCTGCCAAAATATCAAACTAACATAGAAGGTAAAGCTATTATGTTATGTCTATCACCAACATGGGTAACTCAACATCCGCTAATTGCTGATGAGCTTCTTCAAGAAAATAAACACTTAGCTAGTATAAATTTAAAGCTAGTTATTGCTTGTTAATGCATGATAGAAGTTTACCGACAAAATAATCGTTCCTCCTAAAATCACGCCTAAGGTCAACGTTTCGTTAAGTAACAATACCGCAGCGACAGTTCCGTAAACTGGCTCTAAACATATCGCTAGACTCACCATAAACGTAGATAATAACCGTAACGAACTAGTCAACAACGAATGCGCAAGTGCAGTAAATACAACCCCTAACATGATCAATTCAGGTAAATACTCATACACTTGATGAAGTGGCTCTTGAGCAAAACCAATAAATGGTAGAGCAAATAAACAAGCAACTAAATTTTGATAGCTGGCAATTGTTGCTGAACGATATTGTCTTGCTAAAGCTTTATTTATGGTAAGTAATAATGCAAAAGTTAATGCCGAACTAAGCCCCATCAAAAGCGCGTTTAAATTAGCGACAAGGCCACTATCCCAGACCAGTAAGCCAATACCTAATACCATAGCAATTGCTTGTAGGTAATCTGTAACAGTTGGCAGTGTTTTCTCAGTAATAGCTGAAATGATTAACGTAAAAATAGGAAAGCTGGCAAAAACTAATAAACCAAAAGCCACGGTTGATAATTGAATAGCATAGAAAAATGTTAGCCAGTGGAGCAGTAACAATACTCCAGAAAAGATAATACTTGGTATATCTGAACGGCCTATTTTTAAAGCGTTTCGCTGCGTAACAAACAAAAAAACAAATAAGGTTATCGCGGCAAAGCTAGTGCGGCCCAGCACTAGCCAATATGCCGATAAAGGTAGCCATTTGGCAAACAAGCCCGCTAATGCAAAAAGTAAAACCGCACTATGGAGCTTAATCACCTAAAGTCGCCAAACACACGCTTAACGAGCGTCTTCTTTAAGCCACCTTGCGACTTGCTTAGCAAAGTAAGTTAAAATACCGTCGGCACCAGCACGTTTAAACGCCAACAAACCTTCCATTACACATGGTTTTTCCGCAAGCCAACCATTCTGAATAGCAGCCATATGCATAGCATACTCACCGCTGACTTGATATGCATATGTAGGTACTGAGAAGTTGTCTTTAACTCGGCGAACAATATCTAAATATGGCATACCAGGTTTAACCATTACCATATCTGCGCCTTCCGCAACGTCTTGTGCGATTTCATGAAGCGCCTCATCGCTATTAGCTGGATCCATTTGATAGGTGTTTTTATTACCACCTTTTAGGTTGCCACTTGAACCAACCGCATCTCTAAATGGTCCATAGTAATTTGACGCATATTTAGCTGAATAAGCGAGAATTCGAGTATTAACATGTCCATGCGCTTCTAGCGCTTGTCTAATCGCACCAATACGACCGTCCATCATATCTGAAGGTGCAACAACATCTGCGCCGGCTTCAGCATGTGATAATGCCTGTTTAACTAATATGTCTTTGGTTACTTCATTTAGCACATAACCTTCATCATCAATGATGCCGTCTTGACCATGAGTTGTGAAAGGATCAAGGGCCACATCAGTAATTACACCGAGTTCAGGGAATTTAGCTTTAAGCGCCTTAACCGCACGTTGTGCCAAGCCTTCTGGATTATAAGCTTCTTCTGCCATCAGAGACTTTTGCTCTTGTGGTGTTACTGGAAACAACGCAACTGCTGGTACTCCTAGGTCAACCAACTCTTGTGCTTCTTCTAATAATAAGTCAATACTTTTACGCTCTACACCGGGCATAGAAGCGACAGTTTCACGCTGATTGTCGCCTTCTAAAACAAACACTGGGTAAATTAAATCATTAACAGTTAATTGATTTTCTGCCATTAAACGGCGTGAGAAATCATCTTTGCGCATCCGGCGCATACGGCGTGCAGGGTACTGACCAAAGGCATTAGTCATTTGAATGCTCCTGAATTAATAGATCTTGAGTAATGTTTTGATATTGAACCTGATTTCTGCCACTGCGCTTAGCCTGATAAAGGGCTTTGTCGGCAGCACAGAAAATATGCTCAGGTTCAATATTGTCTTGCTGTGTATAAGTAGCAATACCGCAACTTATCGTTAACGAAATATGTTGTTCTTGATAAATAAAGTCGAACGCTTCTACTGCTTTTCTAAGGTCTTCTGCTAGTGCAATAGCACCTTCTTGCTCTGTATCAGGCAGTATTAAACAGAACTCTTCACCACCATATCGGCACCCAACATCTGTACTGCGTTTTAAACTCTGTTTAATATGCTGTGATAACCAACTTAAGCACTGATCTCCCGCCAAATGACCATAATTGTCATTAACTTTCTTAAAGAAATCTATATCAATAACAACAATGCTAAGCGAGGTTAAATTTCGTTTACTACGTCGATATTCCGCTAAGATACGTTGTTCATAAAAACGACGGTTATATAGGCCTGTTAGTTCATCTATTGTGTTTTTTTGTTCCAGTTCACGATTCAACTCTTCAAGTTCATTCAAGGCAATATTCAATTCTAATGTTCGCTCTTGAACTCTATTCTCTAAGTCTTCCTGACTATCAGCTTGTACTTGCAATAACTTTTCATTAGCTTTTTTAGTTGCCATCGCATTAGTCAATGCTTCTCGTTGTGCATGTTGTTTATCTTGCAGTAAATAAAAGTATTGGCGAGCAATAATAAACACGATTAATAAGGTATTTAGTGTAAAGGAAGCAATATGCAGCGATTCACGATCGCTCAACAATGGGACTTCTAAATATGCACCTATCAATATCACAATGGTAAACGTTAATTGAATAGCCATCGCGATAAAGAACAAAAACGCTAAGCGCTGACCTTGGCTATGCAGCTTTATGCCAACAACTGCCAGCAAGGCCATAACCGCCATCATAATCATCCCGCTAATAAAAATATTCAAATCAACAGGTAAAAATAGGCTTAACGGAGCATAAGCGGCAATTAAAACAGCACCTAATTTAAGTACTTTTTCTGCTTTAGGTAACACATCTACTAAACTAAATAGCCTTGAAGTAAAAAACAGATAGAAAATAGAGCTTATTGCTACCAACCAAGGAAATTCAAAGCCTCGCAGCTCAGGAGTATCTGGCATTAAGTAAAACAAGTGGCTACCTAAAAGAACCGACAACATTGCTGCTCTACATACAAAATAACCAGCAAGATATATTAATGACTTGTCGTGAACCGCTATAAATAATAGAGCAAAGACAAAACCAACAAATAACACGCCACCAATAGTTAAGGCGAAATAAAACTGCTTATCGCTATGCTTAGTTAAGAAGGTTGTTGACTCATAAATGTTTAAAGGTAAACGTTCTTCGGTATCGCTAATGACTTTTAAATACAAGTTAACTTGACTATTCGCGGCGGTTATTAGATGTCCTGACCAGTCATTTGTATTTAACAAAGAAAAGGAAATCGGCGCTATGTTATAGCGTACACTTTCTACATAGAGTTCAGCTTCACCCACTTCAAAACGATTACCTAAAACTAAATGATTGCTTAACGGTGCAGAATTAACATTATAAATGGCCAATTTATACCAATTGACACCTTCACGAACTTTAATACCTGTAGAGGTATCATTGACTTTTTGCCAATCAGCCGCAGGGAGAGCTTCTATTTGTTCTGGCGTCAGCTGCGCAATATTCTCATTGTGTGTAAAGTGAACAGTTTGCAGTTGTAATGGTTTTAATTGTTCCTGTTCAGCAGCATACGTTAGGTTTACATTGCTTAGTACCAAAGCTAAACCTATCAGCAAAATCATATACATAATTCGAACATTCGTCATAAATTAAATACTCGCTTTGCATTGTTAGTACTTGTTTCAATAACTTCTTGTTCTGTTATTTGTTTAATCTCTGCAATTGCTTGTACCACATATGGTAAATATTTAGGCTCATTACGGCTACTTTTAGGGCGTGGTCTTATCGTTCGAGGCGTTAAATAAGGAGCGTCAGTTTCAATCATTAATCGATCAAGTGGTAAATACTTTACGGCCTCTTGCAGCTCTGCACCTCGTCTTTCATCACATACCCACCCCGTGATACCAATATACATTCCTGCATCAACACAACGCAGTAATTCGCTTTTATTACCCGTAAAACAATGAGAAACCATCGCCGGCACTTTTGTTAGGTACGGCGCTAATATTTTAATCCAGGCATCAAAAGCATCCCTTTGATGAAGAAACAATGGCATTGCTAACTTAGCTGCAAGCTCGACTTGTTCGTTAAATACACGAATCTGGTTTTCTGGCGTTGAAAAGTTTCGATTAAAGTCTAAGCCGCATTCACCGATCGCTTTAACTTGTTGGTGATTTGCTAAGCGGGTAATTTGTGACAAATAGTCTGCGCTAACTTGATCGGCATAGTGAGGGTGTACGCCAGCAGTAGAAAATAAAATTTCAGGTTGTGAGTGAGTAAGCTGCAGCGCTTGTTGGCTCTCTTCTACGCTAGTACCTGTAATTAATAACTGCGTAACTCCCTGCGCTAATGAATCTTCCAACACTTGTGCTCGATCTTTGTCAAATCGAGCACTGGTCAGATTAACGCCAATATCAATCACTTCAATTACTTAGTACGTTTAACTCGGATGGTTCGGTTTGCATCTTGCTTTTTAAGATAGAAAGCATTCATGATACCACGTTTGATAATAACCTCTTGTCCTGCCTCGAATTTTGCAAATCGATCAGTATCTTTCTGCTCCCATCGTTGACCATTTTCAAAAACAAATTGCCATTTTTTTCGTAGTGAAAGTTTTGCAGACTTAATAACAAAGTGCACTTCATCAACAATATCATCGCGTTGCTTTTGTTCTTGACCAAAAATAGCTTCCGCCCTTGCACTATTAGCTTGAGGCTTCTCTGCTAACTTAGTTGGGTTAGTCTCATCAGCTTTTACCGCGCTTACAGCAGCAATAGGCTTAACTGCAGCTTCGTTTACTACGTTAACTTCAGCAGTGGAAGTTTTAGTAAAGTCAGTTTTTGCTACTAATAATTCAGTTATTTGATCATAACAAACCAATCGTTTAAGGCTGTCAGATTCACTTTTACATGCAATCATCTGTTGCTGAATATCAACTTGCGCAAATGCAGTGCCAGATACAACGGCAAAAAGTAATGCTATTTTCTTCACGAATTTTCCTCTGATGCTTCCGCATCTTCTTTTTTCTGATAAAAGGACGCAAGTATCAATCCTAATTCAAATAGTAGTAGCATGGGAATAGCTAATAACGTTTGCGAGATAATATCTGGCGGCGTTAACAACATACCGATGATAAAGGCCCCGACAACAATATAAGGACGTTTTTTCTTCAAGCTCTCTGTCGTTGACATGCCAGTCCAACACATCAGCATGATCGCAATAGGTATTTCAAAAGCTGCGCCGAACGCAAAAAATAATTTCAGGACAAAATCTAAGTAACTACTAATGTCAGTTGCTATCGTCACACCTTCCGGTGCTACTGATGTGAAAAATGAGAACGCCAATGGAAAAACGACAAAATAAGCAAAACTAATACCGCCGTAAAATAATATCGTGCTGCCAAACATGAGTGGCGCCACTAAACGTTTTTCATTGCTATATAAGCCTGGTGCAATAAAGCCCCATATTTGGAATAATATTAACGGCATCGCAATAAAAATTGATATTACAATCGTTAGTTTAAAAGGCGCAAAGAAAGGTGATGCAACATCAGTTGCAATCATTTGTGTGCCTTCAGGCATAGTCGCCAGTAAAGGCTCTGCCAAATACTGATAAATATCTTGGGCAAAATATACTAAACAACAAAAGACAATTAGCACGCTAAAAATAGCGCGTAATAGTCTAGTTCGAAGTTCTATCAGGTGGTCAAATAGGGTGTAATTAGCTTGGCTGTTGGTCATTAGCCGATTTTTTCTCTTGTGATTGATTAGATGGCTCAGACGGCTTATTCGTGTTTTCGTAAGGTCGAGTTACCATTTCCGCCGCTTCTTTAAGTGACTTCAAAGATGCTTCCACTTCAGGCGACATATTTTTAAAATCACTTTGTTCCGCTTTTTTTAAATTATCATGCAGCTCTTTAATCCGGAGTTCTTCACTTAGTTCAGTTTTAACTGATTGACTAAATTGCCTAACATTGCTCATCCAACCTCGAAGAGTACGAATAGCGACAGGCAGCCGTTCGGGGCCTAAAACTAGTAGACCTATAACAGCAATGACCATTAACTCCCAAAAACCAATATCGAACATAAATTAAGCGTGGTCTTTTTCTTGTTCTTTCTTAGCTACTGTCTGCTCAGTATCGCTATTGTCGGCTATAGTTTCAGTTTTCTTTGCTGCTTCGTCTTCTTCTGAAATTGCCTTTTTGAAGCCTTTAACTGCAGAACCTAAATCTGAGCCCATACCACGTAACTTTTTGGTTCCGAACAATAACACTACAATTACTGCAATAATAAGTAACTGCCAAATACTAATACCGCCCATATAAGTCTCCTAAAAATATTGATTACACCTTGGTGGGTGTTATTCAGTAGTTTAAAATTTAATACTGAATATGAAAAACAAGCTCATCCTATTATACTCATGTATGCTTAAAAAGCATTTTTCAATTCATTAATTTATCGTGACTTTTCCGATATTTGTTTAGTTAGATCAAGTTTAGAAGTTGTTTGATGATAAAGACAGGCTATAACGCACATACTATTTACATACTTTGTTGCACATTATTGCTTATCAGTAGTGCTAATATTGCATTAGCTCAGGATGAATCGACAGCACAAAACTTAGAAGAACAACAAACCGAGGAAATTGAAAAATTCACAATTAAAGGTAGTGTCACTCAAGCAGAAATAGATTGGATTGAAAGCTTACATAGCAAAGTCAGTAATACTGTTTTCCGCTCAGCCTATTGGTTTGACGGTTTTTTCACAGAAGACGACACAGAGCAAGAGCGTCCTTATGTTAATGCCAGAATAAGAATAGGATGGGAACCTAAAGCTCGAGATTGGGCAGAATACGATAATAAATTTAGAGTGCGTTTAAAGCTACCGCACTTTAAAGACAAACTAGATTTAATCTTGTCAGACGATGAAGAAGACGATATTGACAACTTACCTTTAGAGACAGTTAATACTAAACCTCAAATTAACGAAGACTCCTTCGCGGCTGCAGTTCGCTTTGTACACCATAGCGGTGACAATGAGTTAACGGATACTAGACTAGGCATCTCCTCAGGCGACATATTTCTCCGCGCTCGATACAAAAAACGTCTTTCATGGCAAAAAACTCATGGTCTCAAATTCGAGCCTGCTATTTACTATTATGTAGATGATGGCGTCGGAGCAAGATTGCTATTGGAATATGATTATCAATCTACATTGCGGGACCAAATTCGATTCAACTATTCAATACGTGGTTCAGAATCATTTAGTGGTATTCGGTGGAAACACGGCTTATATCATCTACACCAATTTTCTCTGTATAAAGCAGGTGCGCTAGGGTTAGTGGTACAAGGGGAACGTAATGGCAAAGAAGGCTTTATCATAGACAAATATACGCTAAGTTATCGCTACCGTTTCAATGCTTACAAACGTTGGTTGTTCTTTGAAGTAGAACCTTTCTTAGAATGGCCTGAAAATGAAAATTACACTACGACACCCGGTATTGCATTTCGAGTTGAAGGTTATTTTTATAAGAACGATTAACGGTAAATGTTATGTGCCAAGCACTAACTAAGCGCAGGATTTATCGTCACTTTCTTGTTCTGTTGAAATTAGTCTGGCTGGTTTTGCTATATGATAACCCTGCCCGAAGTCACAGCCGGCCTGTTTAAGCTTTTCTAACACTTCTTCAGATTCTATCCCTTCAGCGACCAGTCTATAACCAAATTGATTTCCCAATGCTTGAAGCGCTGTCACAAGTGCTAAATGTTTTTCGTTTGCACCTAAACTTCGAGTCAGAGATCGATCAAGTTTAATAAATTCAAATGGGTAATTATGAATATAATTAAATGAAGAAGAACTCGCGCCATAATCATCTAAAGCCAACTTCACTCCAATCTTACGCAGTTTTTTCAAACTTGCTAAGGCTAAATCGGGTTGTTGGCTAATCGCTGACTCACTAAATTCTATAATAAGCCGTTGAGGTTCAATATGATTATTACTGATGTGTGTTAATAATTCTTTTAATTGGTTAGGTTGAGTTAAATAGCGACCTGATAAATTTATACCAATTAAGGCGTTTTGATATTCTTGTTCAAGCTGCCATAGCTTTAACTGCATGCCAACTTCTTGAATAATCCAGTGCTCAATATCCAAGATCATACCGGTTTCTTCTGCCATGAAAAGAAATTCGCTCGGCGTTAATAAACCTTTACTAGGATGCTGCCATCTAAGTAGAGCTTCAAAACCTATGGTATGACTTTGAGCAAGGTCCGAAATTTGTTGATAATGAAGTTCGAATTGACCTTCTTTTATTGCGACGCGAAGCTCTTGCTCCAATGTCATGCTAGCTAATAATTGCTCTCGCATACTGTCATCAAAGAACACATATCGACCACGACCTAAGCTTTTCGCTTGATACATTGCTGCATCGGCATCACGTAATATTTCACTGGCTTCTTGATAACTTGCAGCGCATTGCGCTATACCAATACTGGCATTGGAATATAAGCTATTGCCATCAATTTCAAAAGGTTGTTCAATCGCTGTAATGATACGATCAGCCACTTCTTCAACATCATCAATACAACTTGGTGAATCGAGTAAAATAACAAACTCATCTCCACCTAATCTAGCCAGTACATCATTATCCCGTACACAGTCAGTTAGTCGTGATGCAATTTCAATTAAGAACTTATCACCGGTATGATGCCCTAGTGTGTCATTAATCACTTTAAAACGGTCAAGATCAATAAACAACACAGCAAAACTGCGCTCTGGGTGCCTTTTCATGTGCCGTAAAGCATGGGTTAATCGGTCGGTGAACATAGCGCGGTTAGGCAACTTTGTTAGTGCATCATGATGTGCTTCATAATATAAGCGAGACTCAGCTTTTCGGCGCTCTTCAATCTGCATTCGTAAATTGAGGTTAGTGGCTTGCAGCGCCTCAGTACGTTCATTGACGATCAGTTCTAGCGATTCTTTACTCTGCTCTACAACACTTAAGTCTCTTTCTCTCACGATTGCACTAGCAACTTGCTGTGCTACAAACCTAAATAGTTCGAGATGTTTCTCTTCAAATACATCATCACTAAAATAATGCTGTGTCGCTATGACCCCGATTGCTTGATTATTTTCCATTAAAGGGGCTGCCAACCAGGTTTGTGGTTGATTCTTCTTATCAAAATTCAATAGATAAGGCATGCGCTCTTTAGTGCCATCATGATTTAGCGTAATCATTTGCCCTTGTGATATCAGCACAGGCTTAGCAGCCTTTAATGCCAGTTCAACGAATATCTCCGTTCTCTTACTCGCATCAATATCAACCACCACCTCGTCTTGATAATAAGGAAATGATAATTCTTTAGAGCCGCTAACTTTAGTCGCAATATAAAAACTTTGACTAGTAATCAAGCGAGCTATTTGTTGATGAACTTTTGAAAAAACTTCGGATAACTCTTTAGTAGAAGCGACAACGGCCGAAACTTCCAGCAACACCTGATGCATATTTTCAGCTTTTTGCCGCTCTGAAATTTCCATTTGCAAACGACGATTTGCATCCGTTAATTTACGTGTCCTTTGCTCAATACATTGTTCGAGCATAGCGCGACTTTTTACTCGATCTATTGCCGTTACTATATGTTCAGCAATAAATTCAAGCAATTGGCAGTCCCGGTCATCAAAATATAGGTTATGATCGTAACTTTGAAGAGCAATAACACCGATAACTTGATTGCCCCGTCTAAGTGGTACACCTAACCAATCAACAAATGACGAACCGTATAATACTATTTTACCAGCTTTAGCTAGCGCCATTCGCTCGGCAGCACTGCAATGCAGAGGAGCTTTGTCTAAAAAAACTAAACCCGTTAAACCTTTACGCCAATCTTTAAACTCAACTCGTTGAGCTAACCTGTCTTCAACAGGATTATGGCAATAAACAATTTCTAAATTTTTTTCTGGGTTGGCTAACGCGATATGTACACTATTGGTAGTTAATAGCGAATCGATAATATGGACGAGAGAAGCATAAAAATCATTGAGATCGGTTACTGTGCTCGCAAGCTCCGAGAGCTGCAGCAAACTAGCTTGCATCGTCTTAACTTGACGATACTTTTTCAATAGTGATTTTAGTTTTGGAATTTGCCGCTGTGCGAGCTTATCTTCCGTAATTATTGAACCGCTCAAGGAACGTCTTCTTTATTATTATCGGTATTAGTATTATTTTTAAGCAGCTAATATAACAAATAAAACTCGCTTGGCTAGTAAAACTTCCAAAATGCACAGATTGAAAAACAAACAAAAGAGCTACACATATAGTGCAGCCCTTTTAATATGTGAATAAGCTTACTTAAAAAGCTACCGAAGCTTTTACAAATACATAGCGACCAATGACATCATACGTATATGGGTCAGTATTAGAGTCATTATTACCTGTATAATACGGGGCTTCTTTATCAAACAAATTATTAACACCACCTGACAAGGTTAATGTTTCACTAAAGTTATATGAACCATTGATATCATGATAAACAATACTAGGTGTTGAAGGTGCATAACATGCCGAGGGGTCACTTAGACAAGAAGCACTATCCATACCTGCGATATAACGTGCTTTATAGGTGGCATTCCAGTCACTGCCACTCGCAGTTAATGAGAAGTTAGATTTAACCTCTGCATAGCTACCAATACCACCGGTTATTAGGCCTGAATAGTCTGTTGTCTCGCCAGTAACTTCAACTTCATACTCATTTAAGAATGTCGTATCTAGGTTTGCTCGCCAATCAATACCAGCCGCTTGAAAGCTATACGCCAAGTTGATATCTAAGCCAGAAATGTTTTCAGCACCAATATTTTGTAGCGTATTATTAAATTTTATACGGCCTGAATTATCCATACTAATATCAGCGGATTTACATAGTGCACTTTCTGTATTTATCGGCGTCCCATCATCGCCTAAACATTGATCAACGATGTACTGAGAGTCAACTTTAGTAATGGCATTATCAATTTCTATTCTGTAGTAATCAGCGGTAACCGAGAAACCGTCAAACCAACTTGGCTCATAGACAATACCAAAAGTTAATGTATCCGCTTCTTCAGGAGTTAACTGCTCGTTACCACCAACGGTGACTTCGGCTTGATCTTGATCAGTAGCAGAATGATTCACCTGATCAAAAGATGGTGATTCACCGCCAAATAGCTCATCTACAGTTGGTGCCCGAAAAGCGGTTGATGCTACAGACCTTACCATTAATTGATCATTTAATTTCCAAGTTAAGCCTAATTTCCAAGTCGCATCATCACCAAAAGTAGAGTAATCGAAATAACGCACAGCGGTGCTTAGTTCAACATGTTCGGCAAGAGGCGCATCGGCTAATAGCGGTAGTGCCAATTCCATATATGCTTCATGTACATCATAAGAGCCAGATGTTGGTTCAACACGTGGGTCATTAGCCATGCCCTGAGAAGTCAGCGAATCCGGCGTATACCATGCTTTGTCTGTACGCTTTTCAATGCCCGCGGCAAAGCCTGCATAGCCTGCAGGTAATTCAAATAGTTCACCAGAAAGACTAGCCGCTAACGTTAGGCTTTGACTACCGCCAGAGTTTTGCTCCGTGTATGTGTATGTGCTTAAGTTTTCTTGTGACCAAGAATCTTGATCTAGTGGGTTGAAAGTACCCGAATTAATATCTTCTTGAATTAGCCCCATATTGTGTAAGTTAGCAAGCTGCTCCACTGAATCATTGCGGCCAAAATTAACTGATGTATCCCATGACCAGCCATTATCCAACTCGCCTTCTACACCGATTACGGTTCTAAAAGTATCAACCGTTTGTTTAAACTGTCTTGGACCCGTATCAGTCATACGACGACCATAGGAAAGTTCATCTCCATATGCTAAACCATGTTCAATTAACGAGTCGCCCATCCATTCTTCGTAAGTAAAATCAAACCATACAGGCTGAGGAGCCATTTGTTGTTCGGACCAACGTTTGGTGTACATAACTTCTGAAAAGAAAGTGCTGTAATCAGTTAATTCATATGTACCTAGCGCCGTAACATTAAAGCGCTTCATCGGAGTCGATAGGTAAGAAACCTCGGAGTAATTATATTTATCGCTGTCGCTGAATTCATGCCATGAGCCATCAGGGTTTCCTTGTAAACTTTCTCCATCTGGACCCCAAATATGGCCATTAGGTGTATAGCTTGAACCACCACAATATAATTCGGGCTTACCATCTTCACCAACTTTTTCACTTATCGGACAGTCTGAAAAATCGCGATCGGCCTGGCTGGCATCCCCCCTATCCATAAATTGTAAGCCTACAACTAGGTTCCCTCTATCAAATGTAGTACCCATCGTAATATCAATACCGACTTCTTCGGCATCTCCTTCGCCAGAAATACCACCCGAAGTATTCATTTCAAAGCCTTCAAAATCTCGCTTTAAAATAATATTAACAACACCAGCAACCGCATCCGAGCCATAAACTGCAGAGGCACCGTCTTTAAGCACCTCAACACGCTGGATCATGGCTACTGGAATAGTATTTAAATCTACAGTTGATGAAGCACCGGTACCTGAATTGATCATGCGGCGACCATTAACCAATACTAATGTACGCTGAGCGCCTAAACCACGAAGGTTTATAGTGGCATTACCACCTGAACCATTGTTTATACCAGGGTTGGTCATCGCGCCACTAGCTGCAGTGGTTTTTTGTAATAGTTGGTCTATGGATGTAACGCCGGAAGCACTAATTTCACTAGCATCAATAACCGTTACTGGACTTGCCGTTTCCATATCTGCACGCTTAATTCTAGAACCCGTAACCTGAATTCTTTCTACTGCTTTCTCGACACCTAGTTCTTCGGCAAATGTTGATGTTGTGATAAGTGCCGTATTCGCGGCACCGACGAAAAGAGCACAACGAATAGCTGCGCATAACTGAGATGATTTCATGGGTATTCCTCACTAAAAATTATTATCTATTTGCTGGTAGCTATCCTGCTGACCTGCCCAAATAATGCGTGAGTCATATGAAAAAGTTCGTTTAAAAATGTAGAGGTTTGTACCCTTATGTCGCCTAACTGTAACTAAATGAAACCAGACCAGCAAAACACTACAAATTAATAACAACTGGTTGTTTTTCGTATCTTAGCGTGCGAAGTATTTATCTTGCTATGTATGTTTTTTATACACATAAGATAAAAATATATTAAAAATTTAAGTAAGTAGGTGCCTGATAAGGCTAATTAAATCGCGAGCAATAAAAAACCGGCATAAAGCCGGTTTTTTATTTAAAGTGAACTTTAAAATTAAAGGCTCATTGCACCTTTTAATTTGTTTAATGCATTCTTTTCTAATTGACGAATACGCTCAGCAGATACCTGATATTTATCGGCTAGTTCCTGCAATGTTGCTTTATTATCTTCTAACCAACGAGTGCGAACAATGTCCTGACTACGCTCGTCTAGCGTAATCAATGCAGAACTAAGCTTTTGATTAGCATGCTGCTCCCAGTTTGACTCTTCAACTGAAACCGCTAAGTCAGACTGCTTGTCTTCTAAATACTGTGCCGGTGAAAAGCTACCACTAGCACTTGCATTGTCATCGTCATCTGAAGAAAGCTCAAATGCTTGATCTTGACTACTCATACGTGATTCCATTTCCATCACGTCTTTAGTGCTTACACCAAGTGTTTCAGCAACCGTATTTACTTCTTCATTGCTAAACCAACCTAAACGTTTTTTATTCTTACGTAGGTTAAAGAACAATTTACGTTGAGCTTTTGTAGTTGCAACTTTTACTATGCGCCAATTTTTAAGCACATATTCATGTATTTCTGCTTTGATCCAATGCACGGCAAACGAAACCAAACGCACACCCACTTCAGGGTTAAAGCGTTTAACCGCTTTCATAAGACCAACATTACCTTCCTGAATTAAATCAGCTTGAGGTAAACCATAGCCTGAATAGCTTTTGGCAATATGAATTACAAAACGTAAATGCGACATAATAAGTTCTTGTGCCGCTTGTAAATCATCTTGACTATATAAACGAGTCGCTAACTCATGCTCACGCTCCGCACTTAGCACTGGAATGCTGTAAGCAGACTGCATATATGCTTCAATGCTGCCACTTTGTGGGACAGTTAACGCCATTGATTGCATTGATTCACTCATTTAAAACCTCGATTTACACTTAAAAAACTATTGATGATTTTCATATAGTCGGCTCGCGATATTAGCATGCTTTATTTACTGATGCGACCATAAAACCACTATTTTTGTTAACAGACCGTTAACTACTCGTTTTTATTTCATTTTTATTACGAATAAGCTGTACATTCTAAGTATTACTAGGTTACAAAATAATGACAGCGTGCTTTTCAGCTGAATTAAGATAACAAAAACTATTATTATCTGTCGTAATTAAAGGTAAATAATTGTGTATTCATATGTCGCCCGTCAACCTATTCTCAACTTGCAGCAGCAGTGTATTGCCTATGAATTACTTTTTAGAGACGGTCAAAGCAATCATTTTCCTGATATAAACCCAGATCAGGCGACATCAAATATTCTGACAAACAACCATTTAACCATGGGTGTTGAACAAGTCACAGGTGATCTCACGGCATATATAAATTTCCATGCCGATACACTAATCAGGCATTTTCCTAGCTTTTTAGATCCTAAAAAAATTGTTATAGAAATTTTAGAAGACGTGCCAATTAGTGACGAGTTATTAGCAGCTTGTATTTCATTAAAAGAAAAAGGCTACACATTAGCGTTAGATGATCATGACTTTGATCCTAAATGGGACATATTTTTACCCTATGTGGATATTATTAAAGTTGACGTGCTGGCAATTTCAATTCTTGAAATCAGCCGCTATATCAACCGAATTAAAGATCACAATAAAATATTACTCGCAGAAAAAGTGGAAACCGCTCGCCAATTTGAGCAATTGAAAATGTTGGGGTTTACTTTATTTCAGGGTTACTTTTTTGCTAAACCAGAAATGCTCAAGCAAAAGAAAATTTCCACAACCAAACAAAATATATTAGAGCTGATAAATCAAGCGAGCCATGGCCAGCTTAATTTCGACACCATTAGCGAAATTTTTAGTAGTGATCCTGGCCTCACGTATAAGCTACTTCGCTTTATTAACAGTCCTATTTATGGTCGAAGCCAGGAGATCACCTCACTAAAACACGCATTAATTTATATTGGTGAAGTTGAACTTAAAAAGTTCATTGCGCTATTAGCGCTTTCAGATTTAGCACAGAATAAGCCAAACGAAATAATGCGCTTATCACTATTTAGAGCAAAGTATTGCGAATTAGTTGGGCAAGCTATGCAAGACAATGAAGATCCACCTAAAGCATTTCTTACTGGTATGTTATCAATGATTGATGGAATATTAGATCACGACATAGGCTCGGTGGTAGATATCCTTCCTATAGATAAAGAAATCAAAGCGGCATTGCTTGGTGAGAATATTTACTTAACCAGCTATTTAGATTTAGCAAAGCACTCAGAGCAAGGACAATGGTTGCACTGTGAAAGCATTGCTAAGCAATTTCGCATACCAATTGAAGCCTGCAACCAAATTCACCAAGACGCTATCGCTTGGGCAGACAGCATGCTTAATCAATAGACTTAGTCGGCTGTTGGCTCGATAGCTCTTATATGTTGACGTACCGATAAGTAACTTCCTATCAACCCCAACAAAATTGCTGATCCCATTAAACCGACAGTTTCAGTAAATGATAATGTTTCTAATGTAAAACTTGAGTGGTATAGCGCTGTTAGTTCTGTCATAGCACTAGATAAATAGTGAGCAAGAGTGAATATAGCTATATTCGCGAAAATTCCGCCAAAAATGCCGTACCATGCACCTGCATACATAAAAGGACGTTGAATAAAGCTATCTGTAGCCCCAACTAACTTCATCACAGCAATTGCATCTTTTTGATTTAATATTGCTAACCGTATTGTGTTACCAATGATTAAAATTACAGATAAACAAAGCAGTAAAGCAACAGCAATGACAATATCTTCGATCAATTTAGCCATCGCCTCTAAACGAGAAAGCCATTCTAAGTCTAATTTTCCCTGATCAACTTCTCGCTCTTTCTCCAATTTCAACAACAAATCTTTTGCCGCAACGGCCTGACCTGAACGTTTAGTTGGAGTGACTAAAATAGTCGCGGGTAATGGATTCTCACTTAAATAAGTCAGAGCATCGCCAAAACCAGAGTGCAGCTTAAAATCTTTTAATGCCTGTTCAGCAGAAATATAAGTCACTGCCGCTATTTCTGGATAAAGCTCTAAGCGACTCGCTAGATTTTGCCCTGCTTTATCATCAATATTGAGTTTTAAAAATAAGGTTATTTCCGACGCCGAATCCCATTGCGATACCACATTATTCGCATTTTTAACGAACAAATGTAAGGTTGCGGGTAAAGTTAAACTAATACCAAGTACCAACAAGGTCATAAAAGTTGTAAACGGTGTTCGCCATAGATCACCTAAACTACCAATCGCTTGTTGAAGATGCCTTAACGGTATCGACATTAATTTTTGACCCGTACTAACCTTGTTTTCTGGGGAAGGTTTAAAGTAATTACTCACTTACAACCTCCGTTTGTGAATGCAAACCATCAACGATACCATCTGTGATCATGTTGCCACTTTTCAGCGTTAACGTTCGATAACGCATCCTAGCAATAAGTCCTAAATCATGAGTAGCAATTAATACAGAAACTCCGGCGGCGTTGAACTCTTCGAAAAGCTTAATGATATCTAGTGACAGTTTTGGATCTAAATTACCGGTCGGCTCATCCGCTAACAAAATCGGAGGTTTGTTAACAATAGCTCGGGCAATACCTACACGCTGTTGCTCTCCACCTGACAACATATAAGGAAAGCATTTTTGTTTATCGGATAATTGAATCTTTTCAAGCGCCGCTTCAACTCGACGACGAATTTCTTTTTGACTATAGCCTTCAATAATTAGTGGCAGAGCGACATTGTCAAAAACGGTGCGATCCATTAACAAGTTGTGGTTTTGGAAAATCATACCTATATGGCGACGCATATAAGGCACTTGGCGATAACCAACATTGTCTAAGTTTTGATTGTTTATATGAATAGTGCCTGAACTTGGTTTTTCCATCAGGCTAATGAGCTTTAATAAGGTACTTTTGCCGGCACCGGAATGCCCGGTTAAAAAGGCCATTTCACCAGGGGCGATTTGAAAGCTGACATTCTTTAAAGCAAGAAAGCCACCTGGGTAAGTTTTATTAACTTGATTAAAGCGGATCATTTTTTATTCTTATAAAAAGGCCACGATTGTACGTGGCCAAATTTCAGTTACCGTTCTATTTTTATCAAGTATGGTGCTAAATGCAATTATTCTTTTGCAAACAGTGCTTCGATAAAGTCATCACTATCAAAAGAACGTAAATCGTCTATACCTTCACCTACACCGATAAAACGAATTGGAATGGAATATTTATCAGCAATGGCAAAAACTACGCCGCCTTTAGCTGTACCATCTAACTTGGTTAACGTAATACCCGAAAGGTTTACCGCTTCATCGAATAATTGCGCTTGGCTCAACGCGTTTTGACCTGTACCTGCATCGATTGTCAACATAACTTCATGCGGCGCACTGTCATCTAGTTTTTTCATCACTCGAACGACTTTTTTCAGCTCTTCCATCAGGTGACCTTTGTTTTGTAGTCGACCTGCGGTGTCTGCAATCAGTACATCGGCACCACGTGCTTTCGCCGCACTTATCGCGTCAAATATGACTGAAGCACTGTCTGCACCGGTATGCTGCGCAACAACTGGAATATCATTACGCTCGCCCCATACTTGTAACTGCTCAACTGCGGCGGCACGGAAAGTATCACCTGCAGCTAACATTACTGACTTACCTTGAGCTTGAAGTTGCTTGGTTAACTTACCAATCGTCGTTGTTTTACCAACGCCATTTACGCCAACCATTAAAATGACATAAGGCGAATCACTTTTAGGAATATCTAACGGTTTTGCAACTGGTTCAATTAGCTTTTTCAGTTCTAACTTAAGCAGATCATAAAGTGCTTCAGCATCTTTTAACTGATTCCGTGAAGCAGACTCAGTTAAGGAATCAATAATCTTCATAGTGGTATCGACACCGACATCAGCCAACAGCAGATGAGTTTCTAGCTCTTCGAAAAGTTCGTCGTCAATTTTCTTACCACGGAACAAATCAAAAATACCACCACCAAGATTTTGGCGTGTTTTCGTTAAGCTTTTCTTGAGGCGAGAGAAGAAGCCGGTTTTTTCTTCTGGCTCTGGCTCTGGCTCTGGCTCTGGCTCTGGCTCTGGCTCTGGCTCTGGCTCTGGCTCTGGCTCTGGCTCTGGCTCTGGCTCTGGCTCTGGCTCTGGCTCTGGCTCTGGCTCTGGCTCTGGCTCTGGCTCTGGCTCTGGCTCTGGCTCTGGCAAGACATTATCTGCTGTACCATTTTCTTCAGCAAGCTTTTGCTGTTCAATTGGTGCTTCAACGGCTTCCTCTGTTGAGGATTCAGATGATTGCGCCTGCTCTTGTTCTTGCTCTTTTTCAGCTCCTAGACCTAACCAGGAAAATAAACCTTTTTTCTTTGCCATTGTTTTTACTATCTATTACTACACAGTAGGCCAATTTACATAGCCAACACAGAGGATAAGGGATAAAATTGGCGGCTAGTTTATCATCTAATTTACCTTCACAAAACAAAAGGCCGTGTTTAAATGAGTAAAGCTCGACGCCAAAAGCCAAATAAAGCAAGTTCCAAGGCAAAAGCAACGAATTCTATTCGTCTAATCGCAGGTAAACATAGAGGCCGTAAGTTACCTGTGTTAGATGCAGAAGGGTTGAGGCCAACAACCGATCGAGTTAAAGAAACTTTATTCAATTGGTTAATGGTCTATATCCAAGACAGTATATGTTTAGATTGTTTTGCTGGTGCTGGAAGTTTAGGGTTTGAAGCATTTTCTAGAGGTGCTGAACAGGTAACTATGCTCGAGCTTAATAAAGCTGCCGCCAATCAATTAAATGAAAATAAAGCACAGCTTAACGCTAACAATATTAACGTTGAACACACAGACACTACTCAGTACTTAAGCCAACCCAACACGTGCTTTGACATCGTGTTTGTCGATCCACCTTTTAGACAAAACTTGGCTCAACAAACTATCAATTTACTTGCCAACGGCTGGTTAAACGCAGGGGCTTTAGTTTATGTCGAAACTGAAGCTGAACTAGCGGCACCTACAACCCCAGAAAACTGGCAAATAATCAAAGAAAAAAAAGCGGGCCAAGTTGCGTGCCGCTTGTATCAGCTCACATAAAAAAATACAGCGCAACCATGGTTAAAATATTACAGACACTGTGACAAGCAATACATAAGCTGGTGCTACGATACTTTACTCTAAGCCAAGTAAAATAAAGACCCAATAGAAAAACCATCGCCACACCAATAACACTATATTGGCTGTGAATTGCTGCAAATATTAGGCTAGTGATGACTGCAGCTCCTACTGTGCCTAGCTTGGTCAGTTCAATTCGTTTAAATAAAAAGCCTCTAAAAACCAACTCTTCAACAATCGGAGCCAATGCGCACACATTTAACACGATAAACCAAACTGGAAGGGAAGAGTTTTTCAATTGCAACATAAAGGGCTCTTCTGGAATATCGAGCATAAATCCTAGCAAGGTGAATAGCCCCCAAAATAATATTGTGAGAAGCGTAATTTTCCCCCATAGACCCAACGGGTGGTATGCTAAATTGAGATAGTCCTTCACGCTAGTATTGTCACCAAAAGCGCGCACTAATAAAAATACCATAGGCAAAATAAGAAAATAGATACAAAATGTCATGGCAATCATGACTTCTACTTGTGCAAACCACGCATTAGTATTTTCAATGGCAACCATGTCGCTATAGACGCCAAACCCAAAACCAACAATTGAGCCGGGAAGAATAAATAGTACTATCGCCCAAAAGGCAGTAGCAAAGAGTGAAGGGGCTTTATTTTCTTGCTGTGATTGCATGATCACTCTATCAATATGATTGCTGGTTACTTCATCCATGAAAGTTCTCTTGTTCAATTAACCGTCAATTTCTATACCTAAATTAGACAGACCTTCTTCTAGGGCCATTGATTTCAACTGTTGGCAGGTTGCTTTGTTTTCAGGGGCTGTTTGTAGGAAATCAAACAACTCATCTTGCATAGCTTTTTCCCAAACCATTAAAGGGTGTTCATTAATTGCTTTAACGGGAATGTCTTCGCCTTCTTCCATAGATTCGGCTAGAACAAGCTCAACATAATAACTAACACTGTTATGAGACAAACGCGAAACATTAGCAAATTCGTCTGCTTCTTTATTTTGTGTGGCCTGTAACAATGACATCATCGCCATACAAACATCTAACGCAGGGAAGACACCAAAAAAATCAAACGCTTCAGGATCTGGTATTTGAAGCTCAAGCTTTTCTAACTGTGCTTGAACATTAACCTTAATTTTTTGATTACTATCGAGCTTTTGCCACAATAAGTCTAATTGATTTCGTAATATTGCAGCATCACCAAATTCAGCCGCGTGAGAAAACATAACGTAATTCGGCAACATGCGTTCTAATAACGCGCAACATAAAGCGGTTTGTTGCCAAACGCTTAGCTTAGCTAATGGTAGACGAATTGCCATATTGAAGGTCTCTTACTATTGATTGTCGCTAGTATACCAAAACAGATATAAAAAAAGCGGCAATACTGCCGCTTTGCTTTATAGAAAATGTTTACCCCTGCTGAAGTTGCTTCTGGGCATATTCGAATTTCAAACGGAATTCCCTAATTTTATCTTCTAATTCGGTAATTTCCTGTTCATGCTTAGTATTCAATTCCATATTTTCATCGCGTAGATACTTAATTGTTTCACGCGTGGTATTGTTATCTTGCTCAAACTTTTCTTTAACAGATGCGAGTTTTTGTGTCGCTTTTTGTTCAGATTCTGCTGCATCATGTAGTTGTTTATTTAGGTTTTCAATGCTGTGTTGTAAGCCTTCCACCTTTTGATTGGCAGTATTTTCGGCAGCTTCTAACTTTTCTACTTGCGAAGTTAGTGCTTGAATTTGATCTGTAAATTGCGACTCACCAGCCGCTAACTGTTGTTCAAGTTCAGTTATTGTTTGCTGACTTTCTTCTTGCTTCTTCTGGGCAAGCGTTACTTGCTCCGTTAAGGTTGCCGCCTGTTCTTTAAAATCTTTCACATGTTGTTGCAACACGTCGATATTACGTTGCAGCTCACCTTTAGAAGATTGCAATTGGTCGATTTGCTGTGTTTGACTGGTCGCTTCTGCTTGGTATTTCGCTAACACATCTTGGTGTTCAGCATTAAGTTTAGCAACACTATCAGCATGCTCTTGACCTTGTTGTTCACTAACACTTTGCGTTTTTTCTAGCTCAGCTTTAAGTTCAAGCACTTTTGCTTCCGCAAGCGCTATGTTTGATTGCGCTTTTTGCTCATTGTCGCCGAAAGAAGCCACTTGTTGGTTTAACGAAGCAATGATTTGTTCTTTTTCAATACTCGCTTGATTTGCTGCGGCTAACTGCTGCTCATATTTTGCCAGTTTTTCAGATGCCGCAGTTTGTGCTTGATTACTTTGTTCAATATTTTGTTTAGCATTTTCTGCTTCAGCTTGGCTGCTTGTTAATTGTTTCACTAACTCAGCATTATTCTGCTCCAATTCGCTAACCTTAGCTTTTAAATCAGACTGGTCTTGCTCACTGTTTTCTTGAGCTTGGTTTAATTGCTCTGTTAATGACGACACCTGACCTTCAAGGCTATCAGCTTTGCTTTGCGCCGCAGATAAGGATTTTTCCAATGCCTGAGACTCTCGACCTTGCTGTGATTGCGCATGTTCTAATGCGCTCGTCGCTTCATTTAACTTAGTATTTAGATCTGATATTTGTTGATTTTGAACTTCAAGTGTCGCAGTTTTTGCTTTATCTGACTTAAGTAAATTCTGCTCCTTTTCCGACAGCATTTTATTTTCAGCGGCAAGCGATTCTGCACTTCCTTGAGCGTCAACCAAGGCTTTTTCATTATTTTCTAAATTCGCAGTTAGGGCACTTAACGCTTCTTCAGCCTTATTCAAAGCGTCGAGTTTTTCTTTTAAAACTTGTTCTGTATCAGTCAACTTTGCTGAGTTAAGCTCAGACATATTTTTTACTTCAAGTTCACTGGCATCAAGCTTTGCCTGAATTTGTTCGATCGCTTGTTGTTGTTGCGTCGCATTATCAGAGGCTTGATTTAAGGACTTCTCTAATTGTTGCTGCTTTTCGAGTGATTCTTGAAATAGGCTGTGTTGCTGAATATCTTGCTCAGAAACAGGTGTTTGATAAGAGGACAAAATGTTTGCCATTTTCTCTTCTACTTGAATATAAACTTCACTCGCTAGGCTTTGTATTTGCTCTTCCATTTCCTTAGTGAGCTTAATCTTATCTACCATGTTTTCCTCGTTATTAACCACATAACTTAGCAATGTCCACTAAACTATCACAGCTTGTAATACTTGTTAACATTTATAAACGTTGTAGACAAACAGTAGGCATAAAAAAAGGGCCTAAAGGCCCTTTTAAAATCAAGACTTTATTACTTTTCTACAGGGACAATCTGTACGCCAGCAACTTTTTCTTCTTTACGTTCATTGCGCAATTGCGCTAAACGGTTAATTTGACCGATTGACGACAGCATAGAGTGAATTGGAATGAACAAACCACGCTTGTGGAAATCAAGCACTTGCTCATCTGTTAATTCACGTAACTTAGGTTCTTTAATTGTATGAACACCAACGATTTTTTTCTTTTCACCATTAGCAAAAGCAATAACTAACTCAACTTCTTCTAGTAAGTCAGCATCTTGCATTTCTTTGATGAACTTTTCAGTCATCACTTCATTTTCATATAAACGACCTAATGTTTCTTGAACATTTTTCATTAGATCAGTTTCGTTACCACTTTCATCAAATAATGGTAATTCTTTGTCTTCACCAACAAATTCACTATCAAGATCAACACAAGCTGTTAATGTTTTTTCTTTATCTGGGTCTAAACCTAAAGCAAATGGCGCCATACCTACGCTTTGTGGTGCATATAATGCCGTCCAGTTGTCACCATCTAAAAACAAGTTTTCTCCTGTTTCTAAACCTAACATCGCTACACTACGAAAACGCTTAGTTTCTGGGTCGTTTACGATAAATACAGGGAAGCTCATTGCTCCTTTAGCGTATTCCGCTGCAGTAATTGGCACAATATGTAAACCAGCAATGTGTTTAAGGCTGCGCTTTGCAGCAATTTTTAAGTTCTGATGTTGTTCTTTTCTAATCGGGGCTAAATTTGCCATAGCAATAATTCTCTTCTTCTAACTTTACACAATACCGCAATGGCATCTATGTTATTTTTCTTCTTGGTTAGAGCAAGACATGGTGCCGCACCATTGCGCTTTCAAGCAATTTTATTAAAAAAGTTACATATAAATTAAAAAACCTTAAAAAAACAGCGACTAGGCGCTACCATAAAACATCTAATTTATATTTCTTGGAAGCCACCATTGAAAGCACTTATTTTCGTTTCACTCCTTTGGGCATTTTCTTTTGGCTTAATAAAAGGCGAATTAACAGGTATCGCTCCAAGTTTAGTATCAGCAATTCGCCTACTATTATGTGCACTTATTTTTTTGCCTTTTATGCGCCTTTCAACAAACAACCAATTAAGCATTAAATTATTAGGGCTTGGTGCCATACAATTTGGCTTGATGTATTGGGCCTACATTCAATCTTATCAGCACCTACCTGGCTACCTAGTTGCTGTATTTACTATTTTCACTCCGATATATGTCTATCTATTACATAGTCTAATTACCAAAACCTTTTCTTCTAACCTGCTATTGGTCGTAATTGCTTCAATTATTGGCGCTGCGATCATAGTGTTTAAGGCGCCTAAAGATAATACATGGTTGACTGGATTTGCGATTTTGCAAGTGGCAAACATTGCCTTTGCACTGGGACAAGTCGGGTACAAAAGGCTTGCTGAGCAAGCTAAAAGCTCGCATTTAAATAATATGGCCATTATGTATGTAGGTGCCGCTATTTTTATGCTGATTGCAGTACTTTTTGAGCAAAGCTATGTTGATATACCTCAAATTTCAACAAGGCAATGGGCAGTCCTTTTATATTTAGGCGTAATAGCTTCTGGGCTAGGCTTTGCGGCATGGAATTACGGCGCCAAGAAAGTATCTGCACAAAAACTTGCGGTTATGAACAATGGTTATATTCCTTTTGCCGTTTTATTTTCCGTCACAATTTTTAATGAACAAGCTGATTTAAGCCGATTATTTATCGGCGCTGCTATAATATTTTGTGCCGTATGGTGGTTAGAGAAAGAGCAGGTAAGAGGTAAATATAATGGTAATTAGTCGAGTCATTTTAGGCGTTGTTTTGCTGCTTTTACCATGGCATCAGGCGTTAGCCATACCTAAGATTAAAACCGAATTTAAGCGCAACAATGAAGGGTTTATGCGCATTAAAGTCATTAACGAAACAATACGGGTACTTGCCTGCTATGTCGCCATTGATGGTAGGAGAGTGAAATTTCGCCTACCACCTAGAGGACATTCTAAGTGGTACAAAGCAACAGACAAACGTTATAACGCTAAAAACTTTAGTACCTGGTGCGATTACATCGAATTGCACCCTGAATATGAAAAATATGTATTCTAAGAAATAGCCTTGTTAACTTATTAGTGTAATTGTTACTTTCGCTGACGATAGAGTTTGACTAACCCATTTGTGGAGCCATCCATAGTAAGTGTGGAGTTTGCGTCAGACAGTTTGCTCAACACTTTATTTCCTAACGCTTTACCAAGCTCTACACCCCATTGGTCAAATGAGTTTATTTGCCAAATAACACCTTGAACAAAGACCTTTTGCTCATATAGCGCAATCAAACTACCTAGCGTTTTAGGATCAAGCTTATCAAACAATAACGTATTGCTGGGCTTATTCCCCTTCATGACTTTATGACTGGAAAGGTTCTTAATTTCCTCTGGGCTGCATTTCGCTTTTGCCATTGCAGCGATAACTTGCTCTTCTGTCTGACCTTCCATTAACGCTTGGCTTTGGCCAAAACAGTTGGCTGCTAACATGTCATGATGAGTTTTATAGTCACAATCAGGAATTAACGGCATGATAAAGTCGACTGGAATAGGCGTTTTGCTTTGGTGAATTAGCTGATGAAAAGAATGCTGACCATTGGTACCTTCACTGCCCCAAATAATAGGGCCAGTTGCATACTTAACTTCTTCATTATTCAAAGTCACCGACTTACCGTTACTTTCCATATCCAGCTGTTGAATATAAGCAGGTAAACCGCGTAAATAATGATAATAAGGCAGCAATACTTGAGATTGAGCGCCACGGAAATTGCGATACCATATACCTAATAATGCTAAGATTACCGGCATATTTTTATCTAAAGGTGCTTGTTGAAAGTGCTGATCAAGCTCAAACGCTCCTTTTAAAAATTCTTGAAAATTATCGTAACCAATAGCTAAAGCTAATGGTAAACCAATGGCTGACCATACAGAGTAGCGACCGCCAACCCAATCCCACATCGGGAATATATTCGCTTTATCAATACCAAAGGTTTCCGCCGCTTCAATATTAGTCGAGACACAAGCAAAATTATGTTTAACGTCAGCTTGTGTGGCGGTTTTTAAAAACCACTCTTTAGCTGATTGCGTGTTACGTAAGGTTTCTTGTGTCGTAAGCGTTTTAGACGACGTAACTATTAGCGTAGTTTCAGGGTTGAGGTTTGCCAAAACATCACGTAAGTGGCAGCCATCAACGTTAGCAACAAAATGCACATCCAGTTGCTTTTGGCGGTAAGGTTTTAATGCTTCTGACATAATCTTTGGACCTAAAAACGATCCGCCTATGCCAATACTAACCACATCCGTAAATGCTTTTCCGCTATAGCCTTTTCTTTCACCGGTTGACACCGACTCAACGAACTCTTTCATCTGCAACCGCGTTGCTTCAATCTCCGGCATCACATCTTTGCCATCAACATAAACCGGTTGGCCCGAGAAGTTCCTAAGTGCGGTGTGCAATACCGCTCTATGCTCTGTTACGTTAATTTCATGCCCAGAAAACATTTGGTCGCGTGTTTCAGCCACTTTATTTGCATTAGCAAGGTCAACCAGTAACGATATAGTCTCGTCAGTAATATGGTTTTTTGAATAGTCCAGCATCATACCGGCGGCAGTTAACGAAAACCGTTCAAATCGCTCGCTGTCTTTTTCAAAAAGCGATTTCATATGAACATCTTGTTGTTGATCAAAATGTTCAGTGAGTTTCTGCCATTCTGGCAACTGGGTTAACATTGGACTTCTTCCTATCTACCTATCCATTTTCAAGGAACACTATTACATAACAAAGTTACGCATTTGTGTATTAATTTTCGTGGTTAATTCGAACTTACTGTAAGAAATGCCTACTTTTGCTCAAGTGTTAAGCAAAGTCGTTCAAAAGGCTGCGGCTTACACAATAAAAAACCTTGAATAAAGTCGCAATGATTATCAGCTAAAAATTGTAGTTGGTTTTGTTGCTCAACGCCTTCCGCAACAACAAGCAAATTAAGTTTATGTGCCATCGCTATAACGGCTGAGACAATCGCTTTATCGTTTGCATCATTGGCAATATCCATAATAAAAGAGCGATCTATTTTTAACGCATTGATAGGTAAGCGCTTAAGGTATGATAAAGAGCTATAGCCTGTACCAAAGTCATCAACAGATAAGCTAATCCCAACGGCACGTAACGCCTGTAGCTGACTCAATACTGTTTCAAAATTATAGATAAGTAAGCCTTCAGTGACTTCCAACTCTATTTTTTTAGCATCAATTTTAAATTCCTGAATGGTTTGTTCAATAAAGGGGCCCAGTGTCCGATCACTAAGCTGTCGTGGCGATAAGTTGATCGCCATGCCAATATCAATACCACGATAATTTAACTCGCCAAGTGCCTGACAAGCATGTTCTATAACCCATTTGCCTAGCGGGATTATCAAACCAGTCTCTTCAGCAAGTGGAATAAAACTTCCGGGCATAACTAGACCTAGTTCAGGATGATTCCACCGCACTAATACTTCTACCTTCGCGACCTTTTTGTCTGGCGTGAAATAAATAGGCTGAAAATAGAGCTCAAATTGATTGTATTCTAGTGCGTTATCAAGCTCTTTTTTTAGTTTTAGCAGTCGTTGTGACTCTAACTCCATTTCTTCTGTATAGAAGGCATAAGGCAATTCAGCAGCGTCTTTCACATAACTCGCCGCGATACTGGTACATTTTATCAATCGCTCTACACTGTCGCCGTCTTGAGGGTAAGCCGCAACGCCAACTTTTAAGGCTATATTTAAATTATTTATTTTTTGATGGAAGTAGGGCACAAAGGTTAAATTGGTAATTCTTTCGAGGATTTTCTTACATTGCGAGTCAGTAATAACGCCCTGCAAAATTACACCAAATTCATCGCCACCAATTCTGGCAACAATATCATCTTTCTTCACCGATTTTTTAATCTGCTCAGATATCAAAAACAGCACTTCGTCGCCAATATTATGACCAAATTCATCATTAATAATTTTAAAATTAGTGATGTCCACATAAAGCACATAAAAAGGCATACCCCGAGCAATAAAGCTCTCTAAAGCATTCCAAAAATATTGCCTGTTCGGCAATTCCGTCAAATTATCAATTAACGTCAACTTTTCATTTTGTTGTTGTAGGTGCTTAACTCTAGAAATATCAGTAGCGATAAAAATCCATTGGCTTAATTTGTCTTGGCTATTTTTCACCGGAATTATCGATAACATTAGCCACTTCATACTAAAAGGCGGCTGCATCCAACAAAGTTCACCCTGCCAAGACTGATCAGAACAAATAATGCGGTTAAACTCTGGATATTGTTTATCTAACAATTGCAAAATTATGGTCAAAGCTTTGCCGTTGTCTTTATCGGCTTGTAGATTAAACAAGTTGTAAACAGCAGGGTTCTCCATCAAACAATTAAATTCGTTGTCTGCTATTAAGATGCCAGTATTTATTGCATCTACCGCCCTAGAAACCGAATCAAGAATTGATTTTAAATTGTCTGACTCAGAAACAAGTGAAGCTACACGCTCTTGTGCATAATCATGGCGAGCCAAAATATTTTCATTAGCTAATATCATTTCCCGGGCGACTTGCAGTGTTTTCTGCTTTTCATCAAATTGCTCTGCAAGGTTCTTAATGACAAGTAACTGGTATCTATCTGCCTTAATCGCTTGTGCTTCAAAATGACCTAAAACGCCATTATCAAATTGCTCTGTCCAAACACCTGAACTTAATGTATTGCTTGATGCTGTTTGCTGCCAAAAAGCTTCAGCGTCTCGAAGAAAGTCGTCTAAGAAAAGTGAGTTCCCATAAAGACTAACCGGATTACCTGCCAATAAGTTTTTTAATAACTTTGGTGACCATTCAGTATCATTAAATATCGTGTCAAACTGCCCGCTTCCTTGAAATTTAAAGGCAATGCAATCAATCGACTTTAGTACCTGATTGAGATCATTCTCCATTAGGCTCACACTCCATTGAGGCTTGCTTAGCAATTAATTCAAATAACTTTTCGACATTATCACCAGCTTTAGCGCTTGTTGTGATCACATGACTAAACTCAAAATCAGCCAATGAATCTAGTTGTATTTGGGTTAGTTTAGACGGTAAATCAGATTTATTTATCACTAAATATGCCGGCGACTGACTGACTACTTTTGCTTGCTGATAAAGTGAAATGGCATCTTCTAACGTATCAGGCCGGCTCTGATCTAACACAACAATGTAGGCTGCAGCGCCATTTAGGTACCTTGGATTAAACCCACTAAATTTATCAGTTCCCTCAATGTCCCACACTAATAACTGCACAGCTGATTCATCAAAATCAATTTGTTTTTTATCAATTTTGACACCAATTGTAGTCAAGTATTTTTCTGAGAAAATACCATCTACGAAACGGCGAACTAAACTCGTTTTTCCGACAGCCGAGCCACCAATCAAACAAATTTTTAAACTAATCATTTGCGTTCCTTGCTTGGTTTTGCGGGCTTAAGCTAATCAGTGAGAACATTACTGCACGTGCTTCAAATTCAACTTGAGCAAATGGTACCTCTCCAATACCTACAGCATGCAGCATATTGTTAGGCACTCCTTCAGCAACCAAGCTCAACTTAACCTGTTCAGCCCTTTGTTGGCTTAGCGCTAAATTTTGCGCCTGATTCCCTGTACTATCGCTATAGCCTGAAATAACGATGCCTATCGGTACTGATAATTGCTTTGCCAATTGTATTAAATTAAGTATATGCACTTTAGCTGACACTACAAAAGGCAACATATTGCTGGCTATATCAGCACTTTGTTTATCAAATGTAATGGTAAGTGATGCCAGTTCCTTCTTTAATTGATCAAACAATAATGTTGCCGCTTGGTTCTCACTCATTTGAGGTTGTCTAATCGGTCTTACCGCTGCAGTATTTAGTTGATTTATCCCTGGAATTGAATTCAGTTCACTTAACAACTGGTTGGAAAGCTGGCGACTATTACCACCGGTTAGCCTTAATTCGTTACCCTCAATATGAAACTTAAACTCAGTATTGCCCAATATTTTTTGCGCTTTTAAATGAATAACTTCCGGTGCTAATGATGCGAAGCGCTTTTCAATAATAACAATATTGGCTAAATCCAGTTCATTACTCGCTAGCCAACTTTTAGTGTGAACAGCCACTGGATCGCGCATTATCGTTAGCAGAATATTGCCACTGTCAGTTTCTACACTTTCTAAATGCAAGCCTGGGGTTGTTGGCATCGCCATTAAAGCATTTACAACTTGCTGTGTTTTCCATTGCTGAAAGCCCAAATAACTTAATGGCAGCATTAAAATAGCGAGTAAAGCAATTGCTAACCACGGCGCCTTTTTTTCTTGCTCACTTTGGTTAAGTTCAGACAATAAACAGCTACGTAGATGCGATTCAGTTTTTATAAAAGGTGCGGTATCACCAACAAATTCATCAAGCTCAGTAAAATATAACTGGTGAATGTCATCTAATGTTTGCTGAAGATGTGTTTGTAGCTCGACAGGAGGAATTCCCGAAACAGCGGCCACTAAAATAGCCTTAGGAGAATTTGCCAGTACCAAAGTTAATTCTTGTGTTTTTATGGTATCAAGTATGACTTCTTCGTTGTGTTTAAATGAATCCATCATAAAGTCATTAATGGCGGTTAACATCGCAGAGGTTAACTCTGGGTCGTTGCATTCACTTTGTTCGGCTGCAACATCAAGTAGCAAGGTGCCTGATGTTTTGTGAATTAACAGCACATCTTCTACCCGATAAACAAAGGTTTGTTTTAGAATATACTGAGTAAAGGAAACACCTTGACGCCATGCTGCTATGCGCCACTTTATGCCTTTAAGGGTAAGGCTATATTCTATTAAGTGATTGAGTTTTTCTAAAAAGCTATTGAAAAAAACACTGACAGACTTTCGTACCAGACTTCCTACTACGGGATACATAGCATCAACGAAAGTGGCTTTATTATTTTCTATACTTTGCGAGATGGCATTCTCCATCATAGGCGCGATAGTTTTCACTAAGCTGCCATCTTTAGCCTGCCGATCATGTATCGCTTCAGTTACGACTTCACCTACTATATTCCTAGCATCTTTTCGCACAGCATCGGTGATCAGCTCGTTATTCTCGCCTAACAGCAATGACTGGACATTTTTAATGTCGGAATTTGGCACAGACTTATTATCCATTGACGAGTATTACGCTTTCGAATTCTGCTCAGCAGCAGAGTCTGCCCCTTGGCTGGATATTTTTTCCGCTGCCTGCACCAACACTTCAGCCAATAAAGAACGATCTGCTTTGTTATGCTCAAGCGACGCTGCAATTTGATCTATTTTGTCAGTGAGTGAAGAGAACTGTTGTTCGAGGTGCTCATTGAGTTTATCAGCATCACTCGCTAATTTTTCCTGCAATGTTTTCGATGACTGTGCAACTGACTTTTCAAAGCTCGCAAGTTGCTGTGCGGTTGATTCGGCAAAACCTTGTAATTGATCTTCTCGTTCATTATGCAGGTGATCAAAATCATTCAATTGATTAGTCAATAAATCAAACTGCTTATCCATATCTGTTTTTAGATTGGTAAGCTCTTGATTAATGAAGGCATTTAATTGCTCTATTTGAATAGAGTTTTTCTGTTCAATATCTTTGAAGTGTGCTTCAAACTCCTTTTTATCTTCACCAAATAATATATCTCTAAGTTGACCGAGCTGGTTACTTAATTCCGGTGTTGTATCATGACCGTTCGCTGCTTGTTTACCCACAAGGCTCTCCCTACTTTATGTCTGCTTAGCGCAAGGCTTACTTAATATGACAACGACAAAACCTGTCCTTAATGATTGTAGACGCTTTTTTGAGCAAATTGTTGTTTTTAACATCGTTTTTTAACCAGTATTTAACAAAAAGCTATTTTAAATCTTATTTTCTAAGCCAAATCTGTTCATAAAATTAAAACTTATGGTTAAAAAGTAACAAGAACTTGATATTGAACAAGAATAGTTTTTCCAAACTGATCCATTGTTTAAATATTGTGCAATACTTTTTTATTACACAATTGGAGAATTACACTAATAATCAGCAAGAGAAGGCCTTATGTTTGTACCTAGCATGTTACTTAAACAACTATATACGCGCGGCAGTTTATCGAACACAGATTCAGGATTGTCATTTTTACTAAAAAACCGCTTAAAAGATGCCAAAATCAAAGAGCTGATTAGCATTAAGATTAATGGACAAGAATTTCACCCAGACAACATTTCGTTAAAAATTGCTGGTAGTGACACGATAGCCGCTTCTACGTTAAACAACGACGGGCATCTAGACTTTCCACTGCGTTCTGTCGCACAGTTTTTAATTGACCATGATGAAGAGCTACCATTTGAAAAACATGAAATTGAAATTTCTTTCCGCGCCTCGCCATTTGGTAAATTAAGTTTCAAAGTCGAAGACTCCATTTCTGAGTGCACTAAACACTTAACACGCATGCCACGTAACGATATGGATGACTACGGTGAAGACGTCATAAAACAACGCCAAGCGTTTGTAAAAGAATACACAGGCGTTGAGCTCAAGCATGCGCCGCAATATTCTGTCGATCCAAAAACGTTAGGCGGCAATATCGAAAACTTTACCGGCGTAGCACAAGTACCTATGGGCTTTGCAGGGCCAATAAAAGTAAATGGTGAACACGCCGATGGTGAATATCTCATTCCAATGGCTACCACAGAAGGTACGTTAATCGCTTCATATAATCGTGGCATAAAAGTCGCCAACCTTTGTGGTGGCATAAAGGCCACCGTTGTTGATGATGCCATGCAACGGGCGCCTGTATTCGTCTTTGAAGATGCTCGGGGTGCAAAAAGCTTCATTAAGTGGTTGCGTGAATACTTCCCTAAAATCAAAGAAGAAGCCGAAGCCACCTCATCGGTTGCTGAGTTAACCTATATTGATAACTTTTTTGCCAGCAAATTTGCTTACTGTCGCTTTAATTTTAAAACTGGCGATGCGGCAGGACAAAACATGGTAGGGCGAGCAACCTTTGCTGCCTGTAGCTGGATATTAGATCACTATGACGGCATTAAAGATTTTTATTTAGAATCAAACTTCGCGACCGATAAAAAAGCGTCGCAAATTAATATTATGCGCACGCGTGGTAAACGGGTGATCGCAGAAATCACCTTGAAAAAAGACATACTTATTCAAAACATGCGAGTAGATCCAAAACAGCTCGACTACCATGCCAGAGTGGCGGGTGTCGGTTCGTTCTTATCTGGTGTTAATAATACAGGCCTACATTCACCTAATGGCATTACCGCAATGTTTATTGCGACAGGTCAGGATGTAGCGAACGTTTCTGAATCTTCGGCGGCTGTACTTTATACCGAGCTAACCGATGATGGCGACTTATACCTTTCGATTACTATCCCATCGTTAATCGTCGCCACCTATGGCGGAGGTACTGGCATCGGCAGTCAAAAAGAAGCGTTAGAAACCATGGACTGTTATGGCAAAGGACGCGTTATGAAGTTTGCCGAAATTGTCGCCTCTGTTGTATTAGCAGGCGAAATATCACTAGCGTCGGCAATCTCGTCGTCCGACTGGGTTTCGTCCCACGAAAAATACGGTCGCAATAGATAAACACATGCTTAGCTGGCGGTTTTTCTACCGCCAGCCCTTTATTTTTATACAAATAAAAAATATTTAAAAAAGTTCAAGAATTAGACAGCGGTTTCTAATTTTCACTTTTACTATATACACATACCCCGAAAAAGGAGATTGAAAAATGACTAAGATCGAAGCAATCAAAACAAAAGTAAATGAAGCAGAAGACCTAGCTCGTAAAATTTGGTTAGCAGGTATTGGCGCATACGGTAAAGGGTTTGACGAAGCGCAAGAGCAGTACGAAAAACTAAATACCGAAGCAACTAAGTTATTTGAAGAGCTTGTTGAAAAAGGTGAAAAGCTAGAAGTTGAAGCAAAAGACAAATTCGAAGCTGAAAAAGAAAAAGTGAAGAATAATGTTGATGCTCGTGTAGCTGAAGTTAGAACTAAACTCGGTTTAGACGCTGACGATACTGACAAGAAAATTGAAGAATTGTCGGCTAAAATCGACGCATTAACCGATGCTGTAGCAAAACTTGCTAAGTAACTAAAATCTGGAACCAATAATCAGTATTGTTGGTTCCAGTTAACTTGAGGTATAGATCATGACTAATTTAAAAGCGCTTGAAAAAACAGGCCGTAAAGCTTGGTTAGCCACTATTGGTACATATGCCAAGGGTTGGGAAATCATATCCGGTAAAGTCAGCACAACATTTGACGATACTAACCAATTAGTAAACGAGCTAATTGAAAACGGCGAAAAAATTGAAGCCGACTTAAAAGAAAAAATTAAAAGTAATAATGTACTCGACAATAAAATTGCTGAGCTAAAAGTAAAACTTGGTGTTGAAGCAAGTGCTGATGATAAATTAGCCGTGCTGAGTAAAAAGGTTGATGCGCTAACCGAAGCGGTAGAAAAGTTAGTGGCAGTTCGTTCGCAAAAAGCAATAGAAGCCAAAGCTCCAGCCAAGAAAAGTCCAGCAAAGCGCGCACCAGCTAAAACAGTGGCTAAAACAACAGCTAAGAAGCCTGTTGCTGCCAAAAAAGAAGTACCAGTAGCAACTAAAAAGCCGACAACTAAAGCAGCACCAAAGGCCAAAACTGCACCTAAGACTGCAGCAGCCAAAACCACTGCCCAAAAGCCAGCGGCCGACACTAAGTAAATATTACCCCTAATTAATTAAAGGCGTTTAGGTATTTAACCTAGACGCCTTTTTTGTATTGGATAACCACGTACAAGTTTGATTTAGCGACTAACTAGCCAATTAAACTGATGTATTGTTAATTTAACAAATTGATTTATTAGAATTTTCTGTTAATTTAAAGACAAGTTTGTAGGCGGAAATTACTGAGGCGTCTAAATAAGCGCTAGCTGTTCCAGGAAGACATGGAGGTTTAATGAGGTTTATAGTATCCGTATTAATTTTATTTGTTTGTGGTTGCGCAAGCGTCAAAGATAATTATGTGTTATCAGGCAGCGTAGTTACCAATAGCACGTCAAATATATCAGACGCCGCAACAACATATATATCATCATTGACATTAAAAAACTGTGCCGTTAGAGCAAGGTATGTAGATAATCAATTTCATATTAAGTTTGGCAATCGACATATCACAGCTACTGGTTATTCAATACATCACCTAAATAACGGTAACTGTGAATTAACATTACAAAATGGCCAAAATAAAAACAGCTAACAAATTGTTCAAGCAGGGCTGTAGTTTGGCTAGATTTCGCTTCACAAGTATAACCAACATTATTTCGTTCATTAAAAATGGCGTTATTAAGCTATAAGTGTCTCAATCAAATATCGAAAATTAAAAAAATTACCCATGATTTATTTTGAAATTATTGCGTCGGTGATTTTTGTCATACTGACAACAGTAGGATATAGAAAGAGCTGTCGTAATTTGATGCTTGTTGCGTCTATTTTTTTATTAGTAGGGCTTGCTGGACCTGACTTTGTAAAGGGGTTTCAAGAAGGTATTAATGCTAGCGATAAAGCTTCATAAAAAGCCGTTTAAGCGAACAAATTTCAGTTAGCTGATTTCGCTCTGCTCAAGATTATAGCCAACCAAATTTGCCTGACAACGAGGGCTTTATATATCAGTACAAGAGGGAAGAATCATGCAAAAATCAGAATTTTTAGAGCGTGTTGACTCATACTTTAGAAGAAAGCGAGTAGAGCGCTGGTCACTGTCTGTGCTATCAGTTACTTGCCTACTAACTGCATTTGAAATTCAGCCTATCTCTAACTTCATTATAAATAGTTGGAGCTTTTCCAAAGATGTGTTTTTAATCATAGGTGGCCTTTCTGGTGGAGCAGCAATAAAAACTTGGCTAGAAACAGGCAGTATGTATTTACTGCATTCTGCAAAAGATATTATAAATGGTGAAAATGACATATAAAAAGCCATTACGGCAGCGGGATGGCTAATAGCTTGCTCGCTTTACTTTTTTGCAAGCTATTATCAGTTAGAGCACACTTAAGTTATGTATTTATTTCCGCATGATAATAAATGGACAGCAGAGTTTGAAAAAGAGAAAAATTCAATAATTTCTGCGTATGGAGCAGAAATTGAAATTTATCATATCGGCTCTACTGCGATTAAAGGGTTATATGCGAAAAATTGCTTAGACTTGTTAGGCGTTGTCGAAAAGATTTCAGAGGTTTCAACCTTAAAGCAAAGTATTATTAACCTTGGTTATGATTACAAAGGTGAATACGGTATTTCAGGAAGAGAGTACTTTTCTAAAAAACAACGAAAAGTTCATTTGCACATTTTCCAAATTGGTGATGCAAATGTACAAAAGCACTTGAATTTCGTTAAGGTGATGAAAGGTAACAAAGAGCTAATTACTGAATTAAATCAGGTTAAACAAAACTTACATGCTAAGTACCCAAACGATAAAGAGTCTTATCAAAAAGAAAAAGAGTTCTTTTATAACCGTATAAATAAAGTGCTCTAACAAGCCATTGGGTGCAGGGCGTTAGCTACTCAAGGAGATTTAGAGTAATAATGAGAATCAACGGAACATCAAAAACGAAAGAGTCTAAATATAATTCAACCGTAGGTTTAATTGTTAGCATAGGAATGCTTCTATTTGCCTTTATGGCTTTTGATTTCTCAGAGATGCCCGCGTTTGGTAAGTTATTCATCGTGATTTGGATTTTTGTTGTATGTGCGCAAATATACCAATCTTATCGAAATTCAATATTTTCTAATCAAAGCCTTCATCATGAGGTAACAGATCATAATTTAAAAGTGTCAGGTTTTAATAAACAAAACACGTCGAATACGACAACTCCAGATAAAAGCCATGCTATGCGTCTTCGCCAGATCGAACAATTGTATCGTGAAGGTCTTCTTACCACTGAAGAGTATGAATCCAAGAGACAAGATGTACTTGATGAGGATTGGGGTAAATAGCTAACAAGCAATTATACGTCTCATAGTAAGGCGTTACCTGTATCAATTGAACCGTAAAGTTGTAGTGTTGTTATAGCAAAAATAGTTAAAAGGAAATTTGAAATGCGAAGTAAATATTTGCTTATTTGTACGTTTATCATACTGAGTGGTTTTGCAAGTAAAACGTGCTTTGCTGACACAGAACAGCCGACGCTAGCAGATTACAAAAGTGGTGAAAAATGGGTTTGGAAATATAAAGGGGTTACTTCAGCCGGGGAAGTCCGTGCAGACGGAAAAGATACCAAAAAAATAGTAAGCCAAAATGGCGACCTAAAAATGGTAACTCTACATAGTACGATTCCACTAACCGATATTGTTAAACCCAATAAAAGCAAAACTCCTAGGTACAGCTGGCCATTAAGTGTAGGCAAGACATGGACTTTTGAAGAGCATTGGACAAGCGAAGACGGTACCAAAGGTTCAACCATACAAGATGCTGAAATTATATCTTTTAAGGAAGAAACGGTAGCCGCAGGAACCTTTATGGCTTACACCATCAAATACAAAGGAAAAATTACAAACTCTCGAGGCTATAGTGCTGACACAGAAGATGTGTACTTATACGCGCCAAGGTTGAAAACATTTATAAAGCTAACTCAAATACAAAAAGATTATTTGTATGTTGAAGAGCTCATTGAATATTCTGATAAATAAAAGCTCACAAAGCATTTATATTTTACTGGTGAAATTTAGAATGCTGATAGTCAATAGTGAGTAAGAAGTTAATGCACATTAAAAAGGAAAAGCATGCCAAGAAATAATGTACTGATAATTGCCGGTTGTTTAAGTTTTTTGGCAGCGGTACTCCACATTAGTTGTATCTTTGGTGGCCCAGAATGGTATCGCTTTTTTGGCGCTGGTGAAAGAATGGCACAAATGGCGGCGGCTGGTGACAGCTACCCAACAATTGCGACATTAGTTATCGCGGCTATTTTGAGTGGTTGGGGTTTTTATGCATTTTCTGGCGCCGGCTTGATAGTAAAACTACCGTTATTAAAAACATGCTTAGTATTAATAACGGCAGTTTACTTAATTCGCGGAGTAGCAGGATTAATTCTACCCTTCGTTACCTCAGACCCAGTAGTACATCAAAACTCCATTACTTTTTGGGTAGTGAGCTCCATTATTTGTTGTATTTATGGCACTTTCTATTTATTGGGCACCAAGCAGCTTTTTCGGTAATAAGCGATGCAAGTAAAACTAATCTATAGGAATTGCTTACTATTTAACGGCTACTCACCAACCTTAGTTCATGCTCATGGTGCAAACGTTCTTGCTCTTGCACCCTGAGTTGTCTTAAGTACTGATCAAACGTTTTGCTAATACGTGTACTGCGCTCAATTAACTCGAGTTGGCTCCAAGTGGCTCGTTCAGCGGTTGAGATTAAATGGGTAATACTTTCTTGTGTTGGGTTTGACAGCACATAGGCTAAATTTCTAAAGCCACGTGCCGGCAGAATATTGATATCTCCGACATATTGCTGATCGATTATCGATCTCACTTTATGAATACCCATTTTTGCCGTTTTACCGGTCACCATATTTTCCACCATATCGCAGGCGTAAACACTGTTGGTTTTTAACATTTTAACAAAGTGACGCTTAGTTAAGGCAAAGACGCCATTACTGTGTTTTTTAGTGCGCGATAAAAACGGCACTGCTAATGGGTTAGTTTGGCTGACAATACTATGGTTAACACCATATAGGCGGGCAAGTCGATTAAATGGCATATCGGCCATCACCGAACCATCAGCAAACTTGCGATTCGGGATATATGGCACAACTTCGCCGGCCTGGTTTTTCGCTTTTAGCTGTACAGGGCTAAACATATAAGGCACAGCGCAAGACGCTCTAACCGCTTGCGTGATAATTGCATTGGGAGAAGTACGCGCATTTAACAGCCTTGAGTACTGGTGTAAATCGGCAGGCGATACCGTCACAGTAATATGACGACCAGTTTTGTTAAACGCCTCTTCAAATGTCGTTAGGTCAAACAGTTCAATTAGGGCATTTTCTAAGTTGGTGCTATCTAGCAATGACTCTTCAAACACCCCCTTCCAAACCCCCCAACGATGAAACTTCTCATAAATGGACTCAGGCGTAAGAATATCGATAAGTTCTTCATCGGTTCGTGTACCGATAAGCGCCGCCATAATTGAACCAGCACTAGCGCCAGACACGACATTGGGTAATAAATTCTGTTCTGTTAACGCCTTAATAACGCCAGCATGGAAGAAGCCTAAGCCTGCGCCACCGCTTAACATTAAACAGCTTTGACCAAAGGCGTGGCTGGTTTCTTCAAAAAAAGCCAGTTTGTCATAAAAGTCGACTTCGGTTTCGTCGGCCTGGTAAATAAATTCCATAGCACCGACAACTTCTGAAAGGAACTCTTCAATTAAGTCTTTAGTGCCAAGCTTGGAGTGGTTCGCCAATTCTGGATTGGCGATATTACCTAAATTGCCATGAATACCTTCATGTAGAATAAACATTAGACTGGCCGCATCTTTTTTCTCTTTTGCAGCACGAATGCGGTTTACTCGCTTACGTATTAACTTGTAGTCGTATAAATCGCACGCTTCTTCTTGCTGCCAATCGCGGGCACCAGATAATATATCGTGCTCAGCACAAGCTTCTTTGTACTCTTGATAACTCTGCGCATTATCGATTGCTTGTTCAAGACTGTTTAGTGTTTGCTTGCTCATAATAACTACCTATGATTAGTTACAGTTCCTGACTACGGCGAATGTCCATTTCGTACATAAGCCAAATAAGGATAAACGCTGTTCTCCTGCCTTACTCTTAGGAAACACGAAAAAGTTAGAAATTACCACCTAACTTAATGTTTACTTCACAAAGCAATGCTATTTTGCTGATTCTAAACAAATATCAGGCTAAAACCTGTTATTTTCCATTGACTGCTTGTAACCAAATGGTTAGCTTGATATTAACAAGAACATCATTATTAACGCCTTCAACAACCAAAGTGTCATTAGAAAAACATGGATTGGATTATTGAACATAAGCTATTGCTACTTATCCCATTTATAAGTGCTTTTGTTGGTTGGTTAACCAACTATTTAGCCGTAAAAATGATGTTTTACCCGATCAAATTTGTCGGTATCAAAGCACCTTATTTAGGCTGGCAAGGGCTTATCCCACAAAAGCGCCGTAAAATGGCGGAAATTTCTGTTGATTTAGTGTTAGGTAAATTACTCAGCGTACAAGAGCTAGCAGCTAGGTTAGAGCCAGAAAAAGTTAGCGAAGCAATTGAACGCAGGCTGCGCCAAGTCCTTAAAAAAATTATTAATGACGTTATGCAAGAGTCGGCACCAACGGTGTGGGCAGCGCTTCCAGTGCAAGGCAAAGATTTAGTTTATGCGCGAGTTGAAGCAGACATTCCCAACGTTGTTGAAAAAATGGTGCGCGACTTTCAAGACAACGTTATTGAAATATTAGACATTAAAGAGCTAGTAGTTGAGTACCTGTCGGATCATCCTACACTTATCAATGAAATTTTCCTTTCAGCAGGCAGTAAAGAGTTTCCTTTTATTATTCGTTCAGGTTTTTATTTTGGTTTCCTACTAGGTTTGCCAACGATGGCGTTTTGGTATTTTTACCAAGCATGGTGGATTCTGCCATTAGGAGGCTTGATTGTTGGCTACTTAACAAATTGGATTGCCCTAAAAATTATTTTCGAACCAAAACAACCAATTAAAATTGGCCCGTTTACTATTCAGGGCATGTTTTTAAAACGACAAAATGAAGTTGCTGATGTCTATTCGCGGTTGATTGAAAAGAAACTAATGAATTCAGAAAACATCGTCCATTCTGTGTTGTATGGCTCTGGCTCTGATCAGTTATTTGAAATTGTCGAGTTGCATGTAAACGACGCGATAGAGCGCTATGTAGCAATTGCCCAGCCTTATTTTGGCTTAGGTGTCGGCTCACAAAACTACTTTAAAATGAAAGAAAAGGCGATTAAGAGTATTTTTGACAGCTCTGAAAAGTACTTACTTTATATGCACGAATATGCCGATAACGCGTTAAATATTGGCCCAGATCTACGCGAGAAAATGCAATCACTATCACCTGAAGAGTTCGAAGGTGTGTTGCGACCGGCCTACCAACAAGACGAATGGAAGTTGATCGTAACAGGTGCGATTCTTGGCGGCATAGCAGGTGTATTACAACTTTTTTATATATTCCTACCTGCGTAGCGTTATAAATACATTAAATGCTCGCCAGATTATTTTTTATTCAACTACATTTATGATGTAGTTCAAACTTTAATCAAACTGACATTGTCAGTTTGTATTATCAAGCTAAGATAAATATAAGCAAAAATAAGAATAATCAATAACATGAAAACGGCAGAGAAAATTCTACTAACCAGTTTGGAAATGTTTAATGAACACGGTGAAGCCAATATCACCTGTGTTGATATTGCCGTTGAGTTAGAGATCAGCCCTGGCAATTTGTATTATCACTTCAAAGGCAAAGAGGTCATTGTCAGTGCGTTGTTCGATATGTATATGCAGCGCAGTAGTAAAATATTGATTTCGCCAAATACCGAAGACTTAGATATTACTCTGTTTTTTCATTATTTGCTTCGCCTGCTAGAAAGCGCTCACATATTTCGTTTTATTTATCGTAACCCTACTGATTTAATGCATAAATACCCGAGTATCTCAAGGCACTTTAAGCGACTAGTCAAAAGTAAAGAAGAAGCCTTTATCGCCATTATTCAGCACTTTAGCAGTATAGGGTTAATGAAGGTTACAAGTGAACAAACTCAATCTTTAGCACAAATTATCAATTTAGTATTTACCCAGTCACAAAGTTACTTTTTACTTAAAGGGGAAGAAGATAACGATGAAGATAATTGTTTTGACGGTTTAACTTGGATTTTTCATGCCATTTCACCTTACTTATCGATTAGCGAACCGGAAAAGCACTCGGTGCTCTCGGCAATTTCAGCACATGAGTTGTAATATTAATTAACAGGCAACCTAGGGACGAGGAACAATGGCAAAGCGATTATCCTTTTTAGACTGGTCATTTTGGCTTACTGAAACTCGTAATAACCCTAAGCATGTCGCTGCCTTTCAGGTGCTGAAAAAACCTAAAAGTGCTAAGGCTGATTACTGCAAAGTTTTGTCTGAAGAGTTAAAGCAACACGACAAAGCGTACTTCCCTTTTAATTGCCGCATTTTTTCATTTTTTCGGTTTGCGCTTGGCTTTAGGAAAGTCAAAAAAATGGACATGGATTACCATGTGAAATATCACAAGGTAGATGATGTTAACGATGTTCAAGCATTACATCGTTACATCGCTAAAATACATGAACATATGCTTGATCGCGACAAGCCTCTTTGGCAGATTCACCTTGTAGACGATGAAAAAAGCGAGACTTATGCCGCTTTTCTAAAAGTTCACCACCTCTATGGCGACGGTGCTTCGCTAGTGAAATGGTTTAAAGACAGTTACCAATCGTCTCCATCTGACAAATTCACACCTATATGGTCGGCTAAGCGAAAACGTAAAGCTATACCAAAGAAAAACCCTTACAAAACCTTTTTCACCAATGCATGGCACTTTTTGGTCATTTTATTTGATATCGCCGTCATACATTTTCGACTATTGCTTAAATTTTTAAGAATTTATCCGGTATATATGCCACTGCCGTTTTCAGGCACAAAAACCGTATTAACCGGACAAGTAAGCGCAGGCAGAGTGGTTGCTACAACGCAAATTGACTTTGATGAAGTTAGAAAATTAGCGCATAGAATGCGTGCATCGGCAAATGAAGTCATACTGTGTTGCTTTGACATTGGCATTCACAAATTCTTAAAAGGTTACGGTCAGCAATTTGATAAGCCGCTTATCACTCAGATGCCGATTAATATGCGTAAGCCTAATGATCCCGTTGGTGGCAATAAAATTGCGATTGTGCCCGTAGAACTTGCACATGGAAAAAAAGATCCATACTTAAGATTAAGGCAGATTATTGAAAATCATCGCATTGTTAAAGGAGTCGCCAAACGTGTTTACCCTGCATCGTTTAGCTACTACACGATATTAATTCAAGGCATGGCCTTAGTACTTGAAACAATCAGACTGTCTGCGCTATTTAGGCCCATTGGCAACATATTGATTTCTAATATGCCAGGGCCAGCAGAAGCTAAATACTTTAAAGATAGTAAGCTTGAAGCACTTTACCCCATTTCGACATTAACACCCGGTGGTGGCGTCAACATTACGATGATCACATACTGTAATAATTTAGACATTGGGCTAGTTTGCTGTGACAAAGACATTAAATCGCTCGAACCATTGGCTGAATACTTCCATGAAGCATTTGAGTTGCTGCAACAATGTGTTGATAATCCAGATTTAACCATAGATGATCTAGGTGAAATTAGGAATAAGCCCGTTAAATCGTTATTGGAAGACCACTTTACCCATAAAACTTCGGACGCTGAACACACAAGCAATCATAAAACATAGCGCGCTAATTGAGCTAATCTAAATGGAACTTAAACACTAAAAAGCCATTTTCGACAGCTATTTCTTGGCCAAGCTCTGCAAATAGCTGTTCTTCAAAATCTGTTTCATCAAGTTGATAGCACCAGTCGTCTTGTTCTACTTCAGCAATGATTAGCCTTTCTATTTCTGGTTTATGATAATCCAATACACTCTGTTTGCTTCCATTAGAATACAAGCCCAGATAATTCATTAATTCACTTGGAATGAGCCCTTTAAGCAGTGACAAACCTATATGCACAGTAGTTGCTAATAAATACTTAAATGCCTTGGGCATAAATAAAGTAGCAATTTGTGTAGAAGAGCCAATAAACGCATAGTCATCGTTAACCAATCGCACTTCTGTTAACTGCATTTGCTTTAACCGAATCGACTTTTCACTCGCTACATAATAGGGCGTAACAGTGCCTACAACTAACAAATGAGCGCGATAAATGTCATGACCCGCTACGCTTACAGTAAAACCACAAAACAGTTGAATATGGAGGTGACTGTCATCGCTTGGCATTGATAACTCAGCATTGAGCAGAGTTAACATGCCTTGACTACCAGGCAATGATAACGACATAGAATGAGGAAAGTTTGTTGCCAACATCTCATTTAATTCTTGTTGGCTATATTTGACTTCACGAACACACTTAAACCGTATCATTAAACGAATAAGCAGAGAATTAAGCTTATGCTTAGCCCGTTGCCATAATGATGAGTGTTCGTTCACTTTGTTACCTTATTCTTATTTGTCTTATACAGAGTGATGATACACACAATTAAGTGGCAACTGCCATGTTTGATTACATAACTTCAGAATATAAAATGATGTCTATCATATTCTTGGCTTGTATTACTCTTTTAGGCAGCTAATGCCGCCATCATAACTACTTTAACGATTAAGCATTCCTACCACAGCCTAAAGTCAGCGGTACTACTTTTAGTTTTGATAAGAATAAATGAGCCTAACCCTAAAAAGAAAGCACATTGAAAACTGATTTTTATTCATTGCTGACTAAACTTATAAAATGACAACTAAACCTTCTACGATACATATACTGCGGTGGTTAGAGTTAACGGCCTTTTTTTTATGTACCCCATTACTCTTAATGCGCTTGGTATCAGATCTCAATACTTGGCTTATGCCTATTTTAGGCGCGATAGGAATGGTTTGCTTAGTTCTGTTATTAGTCGATCCAACGTTTAAACGCTTTCGTTTAATTAATATCGTAGAATTTCGCCAACACTTTCGTTCCAGTATTTTGTTATTTATTCCGTCGGCGACTCTGCTGTTAGTAGTTCTATATTCGATAGCTCCAGAGCATGCGTTTACCTTACCCTTACAACATACTCAGTTATGGTTACTAACGTTATTAATATACCCGCTAGTGTCTGTCGTGCCACAAGAAATTATTTTCAGGACTTTTTTCTTCCATAGATACAAAAAAATTATTCCGAGCAAAGCATGGCGCTGGATAGCAAGCAGCATGTGTTTTGGATTAGCTCATGTTGTTTACGCAAATTGGATAGCTGTCATTCTTTCTATGTTTGCTGGCATTTTATTTGGCTATCGTTATATGCAAACTCGTTCTACGCCGATAGTTATCCTGGAACACACGCTTTGGGGTAGCTTGCTATTTTCTACTGGTATAGGAATGTTTTTTCTTACTCAGTAATTTTAAACATTCTCTTGTCACGTTAACGTCAAAATTCCTTCATTTAAATGTCAATACTGCTCAGTAATCTGTCTTTCCCAGAGCAATAATATTATCGTACTGGGAACTCGTGATGAACAAAACACATTACAGAACGGTTTGGCTATCAGATATCCATCTTGGTAGCAAAGATTGTAAAGCAGAGTATCTGCTAGATTTTTTACAACATAGTGATATTGATAACCTGTATTTGGTTGGTGACATTGTTGATATGTGGGCGATGAGCCGACAATTTAGGTGGCCCGATTGCCACAATAAAGTACTGCATCATATTATTTCTCTTAGCTATTCTGGCACTAATGTGATGTACCTACCTGGCAACCACGATGAACCATTGCAAAAATATGATGGCATGGATTTCGGACAGGTAAAGATTAAGCGACAACACATACACACGACAGCTCAAGGTAAAAGTCTGTTATTACTTCATGGTGATCAATTCGATCAAGAAGTCTGCTTCGGCGCAATACATGCGTGGATAGGAGATAAAGCTTACGACCTACTGTTATTTATAAATCGTTGGTACAACTGGTTACGCATTCGTTCAGGTGGCGACTATTGGTCGTTAGCTGGATACATCAAATCTCATATCAGAGGCGCAAACATAGCGATTCAACGTTACCGCAATGCCTGCTGTCAACGAGCGAGAGAAATGAAACTAGACGGCATTGTTTGTGGCCATATTCATCATCCTGAAATCTACCATGATAATGACATTACCTATTTGAACAATGGCGACTGGATTGAAAACTGTACCGCCATCGTTGAATCGCACCAAGGCGATTTGTCATTGCTACATTGGCCTCATGTCAAAGCAAAACAGCACCTTGTTGAAATCACCAATAACCGTAAAGCAAAAAACAAACGAGCGGCATAGAGCCGCCTGCTAATATGCATAATACTCATGAAGGTCTACCATGTTTACAGTCAATGATGTTCTAAATAAGCATTACCCTAAAGTAGCTGAGCGCCCATGGCTATTTAAGTCGCTGAGTTTTGTGCTTAGACACCTGCTTCACGAAAAAGAAATTGCCGAATTTGGTGAAACCTATCCTCATTTACAAAATGTCGATTTTGCCGAGCAAGTGCTGGAATATTTCAAGATCAGCTACTCTATACGCGACATAGAAAAAGAACGAATTCCCAGTGAGGGTAGAGTGGTTATTATTGCTAATCACCCAATAGGTTCACTAGATGGATTGGCACTCATTAAACTCGTAGCGGAAGTGCGTAGTGATATAAAAGTTGTTGCTAATCAAATGCTCATGGCGATAGAGCCCCTGCATGGTATGCTGCTTCCCGTTAACAACATGAAAGGCGGAACGACCAAACAAGATCTGCAAGCGATTCAGTCTCACTTACAAGATGAATCAGCAATTTTGATTTTTCCAGCAGGTGAAGTTTCTCGATTGCGTCCGCAGGGCGTAATGGATACACGCTGGCGAAATGGCTTTCTTCGTATGGCAAAACAAGCTAAAGCCCCTATACTTCCGGTGTTTATCGATGCTAGGAATTCACCGCTTTTTTACGGTGTATCCATGATATATAAACCGTTAGCTACTATGTTGCTAGTTAAAGAAATGTTCACACGTAAGCAAAAGCACTTACCTGTACGTATTGGTGAATTAATACCTTACGATGCTTATGCCCACACAAAAATAAACGCTAATCACCAAGTCAAACTATTCAAAAAACATCTATATCGTATAGGCCGTGGAAAATCCGGTATTTTTGATACCCAGAAACCAATTGCATTGCCTGAAGATCGCAAAGAACTTAGTAAAGCAATTAAAAAGCAGTGTGAATTGCTAGGTGAAACAAGTGACGGAAAAGCTATTTACTTGTATCAACACCAAAATAGCTCTCCGATTATGCGAGAAATTGGCAGGTTGCGAGAAATTGCTTTTAGAGCGGTAGGTGAGGGCAGCAATAAACGCCGAGACATCGACCAATTTGACAGCCATTATTATCACCTTATTTTATGGGACTTTGAAGATCTTGAAATTGCTGGCGCCTATCGATTCGGCGATGCAAATCAGTTAATAAAAACACAAGGTAAAGCAGGCTTATATTCGGCGACATTGTTTGACTACCAAGAATCGATGAATGAATACTTCGAACAAGGCTTAGAATTAGGACGAAGTTTTGTACAACCAAGGTATTGGGGGAAGAGAAGTCTAGACTACCTTTGGTATGGCATAGGCGCTTTCCTCAAAACTCGCCCACAGTATCGTTATCTTTTTGGTCCTGTAAGCTTGAGCGACGCCTACCCTAAAGCAGCAAAAGATTTATTGGTACAGTTTTATCTACAGTATTTTTCAGGAAACAGTACAACGGCGACAGCAAAGGCACCTTATCAATTGCCTGCCGAACTCAAGGATTCTTTTTGTGGGCAAGATTACAAAAAAGACTTCACTAAGCTAAAGCATCTATTAGCAAATATGGGCGTTGCTATTCCCACGTTATATAAACAATATTCAGAGATAGCAGAAGCGGGTGGCGTTAAATTTTTAAGTTTTAATATCGACCCAGATTTCAATGACTGCATTGATGGCTTAGTGCTAGTAGATATACAAATGCTAAAGGATAAAAAGCGCCAACGATACATGCCTGACTAATTAGCGCTTTGTTAACTATATAAAACTATTAAAGCAGTTCGGTTAGCAGATCTGTGTAGATGTTTTCTAACAATACTAAGTCTGTTATCTGAATACGTTCATTAACCTGATGAATCGTTTGATTTGGTACACCAATTTCCACCACTTGAGTTTCACTTGATGCATAGAATCGACCGTCTGAGGTACCGCCAGATGTCGATAATATAGGAAAGCTACCTGTATTGAGATGAATAGCTTTTTCTATTGCTTCAATTAAACAGCCATTACTCTTTGTTGATGTTAAATACGGGTCACAGGGTCTATCCCAACTTAATTTAAAATTGTCAGTTATTTTTTCTATAACCTCACTCACTTTTATATTTAGCTGTTCGCGATCGTACCTAGCGCTATAACGAATATTAAAACAAACTTCGCATTGCCCTGGCACTAGATTGTCGGTAAATGTACCACTTTCAACATGAGTAACTTGTAAGCTGGAACCAGGAAAGTCCGAAGTACCGCTATCCCATTCAATCGCCTGTAAACCAGCGACAATTTTACCCATGATATGAATGGCATTTACTGCATATTGTGGATAAGCAACATGCCCCTGTTTACCATAAACAATAAGCTTGCCCGACAACGAACCTCTTCTGCCCAACTTGATCGCATCACCTGTTTTATGCGTAGAGGAAGGCTCGCCGACAATACACATATCCAACGCGACATTTTGCTTAGCAAGATACTCTACAATCCACTTACTGCCGTATTCCGCTTCACCTTCTTCATCACTTGTTATCAACCAATAGAAAGTGTTATTCATGGCACCGCCAGCGTTTGTAAATCGTTCAAAAGCAGACAACATGGCAGCTAAGCCCGTTTTCATATCAGCCGAGCCTCGGCCAATCAAAAAATCATCTTGGATGGTTGGTTCAAACGGGGAAGTACGCCATTTATCTAATGGACCTGGCGGTACAACATCGGTATGACCAACAAAGCCGATATTTTTTCCCCCTTGTCCAATACGAGCAACAAGGTTTGACACGCCATTAACTTCAAATTGTTGACAGCTATAGCCAAGTCGTTTTAATTGCTCAATCAGCCAGTCTTGGCAACCAGCATCTTCAGGAGTGATAGAAGGGCGCGTTATTAAGGCGCGGGCATATTCAATAGATTTTGCATCTTGTTTTTGAACGACTTGCTGAGCATACATACCCATTCTGCATCCTAAACCTAAACAAATAATATGAGTTATCTGCTATTTAAAGGCTTAGATATGACTGGTAGATTGCAAATCCGAGACGAATTTATGACAACTACATTAAGGAAAGAACATTAAGCAAATGACTCCACACAACGAAGCCGGCAGTTAGATGTATATATCCGTAGCATATAACATTACAGAGTTTGAAATAGATGAACCAAATTAATCAAGCAACAAGCAATTTGTAATTCGATACTGTACGAACTAAATAAGCGCCTTAGTTAATCTTTTTTACTGATTATTATCTCTATTTCTTTGGCATCACCAGCAAACCACTTTTGAACATAGATACTGCCAATAATAGGTGGCATTCCGTCTTTAGGTATCTCTTTGTACCTAACGCTATTCTTGTTTAGCTTTTCAAATTCGAATTTCACTTTTTGCTCGACCATGTTTTTCCTGCAACTATAAAAATAAAAAGCGACCATGTGTTAAAACAGTCGCTTCTAGAATTTTAATCAAATCAATTAGTTAATCTAGTACCAATCAAGTAAATACATATAACATTTAAATTTCAACAACTTAAATATGTTACTTTGCTATTCCACAGTAACAGACTTTGCTAGGTTGCGAGGTTGGTCAACATCAGTACCTTTAATAATTGCTACGTAATATGAAAGTAGTTGTAGCGGTAAGGTATAAACGATTGGCGCAATCATATCGTCACAATGTGGCACATTGATCACTTTCATCGTGTCATCGCTTTCGAATTTTGCCTCGGTATCAGCAAATACATACATTAAGCCACCACGCGCTCGCACTTCTTCTACATTCGATTTTAACTTTTCAATTAAGTCGTTTTTCGGCGCAACAACAATAACCGGCATTTCTGCATCAATAAGTGCTAATGGACCATGCTTTAATTCGCCTGCGGCATAAGCTTCTGCATGAATATAAGAAATTTCTTTAAGCTTTAACGCCCCTTCCATTGCAATAGGGTATTGATCGCCACGACCTAAAAACAACGAATGATTTTTATCAGCAAAGTCTTCTGCCAACGCTTCTATGTCTTCAGCCAATGCAAACGTTTCTTCGACTTTGTTTGGCAAGGTTACTAAGGCTTGTGCCATCGCCTTTTGATCGGCGTCACTCATACCATGATGTTTACCAAGTGCAAGTGTCATCATCATTAAACCAACTAATTGCGTAGTAAAAGCTTTAGTAGAAGCCACACCGATTTCCGCTCCGGCTTTAGTCATAAACGCTAAATCTGATTCACGCACTAAACTAGAGCCTGGAACATTACAAATAGTTAAGCTAGCACGGTAGCCTAACTCTTTTGCCAGTCGAAGAGCGGCTAACGTATCTGCGGTTTCCCCAGATTGCGAAATAGTAACGAGTAAAGCATTTTTAGGGACATGAGATTTGCGGTAGCGGAACTCGCTAGCAATTTCGACATTACAAGAAACACCTGCATACGCCTCTAGCCAATAGCGCGCTACCATGCCTGAATGATAACTGGTACCACAGGCAATAATCTGCACATGCTCGACATCTTTAAATATATCATCAGCACTTGCACCAAATGTTGCTGTATCAAGTTGACCACCTAATAGTCGACCTTCAAGTGAATTGCGAATAGCCGTTGGCTGCTCATAGATTTCTTTAAGCATATAATGGCGATATTCACCTTTATCGCCTGCCTCATGTGAGACCTCTGATTCCTTCGCTTCACGTACTACCGCGTTACCATCTAAATCAAAAATATTCACTTCAAAGCGCGTAACTTCAGCAACGTCGCCTTCTTCAAGAAATGAAAATTTTCGAGTAACTGGTAATAACGCCATCATATCTGACGCGATGAAGTTTTCACCCAAACCGTAACCAATGACAAGCGGACTGCCTGAGCGAGCAACCACGACACGTTCCGGATCTCGTGTATCAAAAATTACCGTGCCGTAAGCACCTTCCAATTGTTTTACTGCGCTTTGCACTGCTGCTAATAAACTATCATGAGATTTCAGTTCATGATGAACAAGGTGAGCAATAACTTCGGTGTCAGTTTCCGAAACAAAATCATACCCTAGAGCCTTAAGCTCGGTACGAAGCTTTTCATGGTTTTCAATAATACCGTTATGTACTACTGCGATCGTTTCACATGAAACGTGAGGATGAGCATTAGCTTCGCTAGGCGCACCATGAGTTGCCCAACGAGTATGAGCGATACCTGTACCACCGTTAAGAGGCGTTTCTGCTATGGCATCTGCTAACGCTTGTACTTTACCTAAACGACGAACGCGTTGAAGCTGTTTATCTCCACCAATAACAGCAACACCTGCCGAGTCATACCCACGGTATTCAAGTCGTTTTAATCCTTCAACTAAAATTTCCGCTACATCACGTTGCGCTATAGCGCCTACAATGCCACACATAATTTAATATCCTTAGTTTATTTCAGCGCAAATAACACTTACGCCTTTTAACGTTAATTCTTTTTTAATATCAGCAGGTAAACCACTATCGGTAATTAAGGTGTGCACCTGCTGCCAGGGTAGTTCTACATTTGGAATACGACGACCAATTTTTTCTGACTCCACCATCACAATCACTTCTCGTGCGACTTCTGCCATGGTTTTGCTTAGTCCAATCAGTTCATTGAAAGTCGTCGTTCCTCTATCGATATCTATGCCATCAGCGCCAATAAATAGCTGGTCAAAATCATATGAACGCAATACCTGTTCCGCTACTTGCCCTTGAAATGATTCCGACGTTGGATCCCAAGTACCACCGGTCATCAATAAGGTTGGCTCATTTTCAAGTTCATTGAGTTTACTGGCAACAGCAAGTGAATTGGTCATCACTACTAAACCTTTCTTGTCTAGTAGATGATTTACGATAGCCGATGTCGTTCTCCCACTGTCGATGACAATTCGGTAGTGATCTTTAATGAGTTTTGCAGCTTCAATGGCAATTGCATCTTTTTGTTTAGAGACTTTCTGCGGTTGTGACTCAACAATTTCTTTTGGTAGTGGCACCGCTCCACCGTATCGCCTTAATAATAAGCCACTCTTCTCCAATGCCGCCAAGTCCTTTCGAATCGTAACTTCTGACGTTTCAAAACGCTTAGCTAACGCATCAACGCTGATCTCACCGTGTAGGTTGAGCTCATTAATAATTATATGACGGCGTTGTTGCGTGTTTCGTTTCGACATTTTTTCGTTTATTAAGTTTCGTTTCGAAAGATTATAGTTTCAATAATAATAAAGTCAAATAAAGAATACTAAGGGTGAATTACCTTTACTTTTTATATATGCTGTCCTCAGTCTCATGGTATTTACATTAATTGGCTATGCGTTTAGTTTTTGCGGCTTTATTTATTTTATTGACTGGTTGTCAAAGTACTTCGTCATTAACTTCTGTTCGGGAAGTTGAAAAGCTAGTGAAACAAATTAATAAGCAGCCAGAAAACCTGCCTAGAGTTATTGAACAAACACAACGAAGTAAAAAGGCGATTGAGCAGGATATAAAACAAGTAAAACTCGCTTTATCTGCACTTAAAGAAATTGTCGAATCTATCTGGGGTAAAGAAAATGTCAAACTACCATCGGCAAAGAAATACGTTAAATACAGTAATGACTATAAAGCTAGGGCAATAGTTGATTTTGAAAAGGGTGTGGTGACCGTTGAAACGATTGCCAAGAAACAGCCATTAATTAAGCTCAAACAAGCTATCGCCACAACCTTACTTTCGCCAGCTAACCCAAATGATACTGATATCTTTTCAAGTGATGCTCCACAACTTGGCGCTGAGCCATTCTTGTACCAACAAATTATTGACCAAGATGAAAAAGCCATTCGCTATCAGTGGCGAGCAAATCGATTTGCAGACTATTTAATAAAGCAAAAGCTAATCAAATCTGATGGCATACATAGTGTGCAGCGAGCGCTTGTTAATCGACACCAACATTTACGAAAAGAAAAATACAGCAAGTACGTGCTTGCCTCTGCAAGGCGCTACAATATCGCGCCTGATCTTATATACGCGATTATCGAAACAGAAAGTAGCTTTAATCCTTTTGCAGTAAGTCATGCCAATGCTTATGGCTTAATGCAGGTGGTCCCATCGACCGCAGGTAAAGATGTTTATCAAAAAGTGAAACAAAAGCCTGGGCAACCTTCCAAATCTTTACTATTTAAACCAGAAGACAATATTGATATTGGCTCTGCATACCTTCATTTATTAAAAAAACGCTATTTAGCCAAAATTAATAATAGTGAGAGTAAGCACTATTCTGTTATTTCTGCCTACAACGGTGGCGCCGGTAATGTCTTTAATACGTTTAACCCCAATAGAGAAAAGGCGATCAATAACATAAATAAACTTTCGTCAAAGTCTGTTTTTTGGGCGTTAACCAATAAACACCCAAGAAGCGAGTCTCGGCGTTACCTTAAAAAAGTCACGACAAATCAAACCAAGTATCAATAATATTTATCTTTACTTTGCATTAGTAAAATATTATTTATATTACTTAATTAGATTTTAGATAATGTAAATAATGATAAAAGCCAATAAGCCATTTTTAATTTTGTTGCTAAGCGTTGTTTTATCAAACGTCACTTTAGCAGCAGAGCAACTTTACCGTGATTTATCTGGCGTTATGCCTGAGCTGGCTAAAGCAGGAAGCTATAACGTTGGTGTAAAAACACAGAGCATTGTTAATTCAAAGGCATTTGATCACAATAACTTCAATGGGACATACCAACGTAAATTAACGATTGAACTCTGGTATCCGGCTAAGGAAAGTAAAACAATCGCCACTTACCAAGCAGTTACTCGTTCACATAAAACATTTACCATTAAGGGCAATGCATTACGAAATGCTAATCCAATAGATGAAGGAAGTTTTCCATTTGTAGTTATTTCTCATGGTTATACCGGTGATAGAACATTATTGTTCTATTTAGCAGAACACTTAGCTAGTCATGGATATATTGTTGCAGCAATTGATCATACGGATTCAACAACAAAAGAAATAGACGTGACAAACGCTCCCATGAAAGGTTTTGCTAGCACACTAATTCATCGCAGCCGCGATCAGCAATTTGTTTTAGACTATTTCCGTAAAACAAAATCGCCAATTTCTGCCATTACTAACTTTAACAAAGCTACTGTCATTGGATATTCAATGGGTGGCTATGGCGCAATTAATACTGTTGGTGGCTGTTATGAAGTAAAACCAGCAAACCTTATGGCAATTGGAGTTAAACAGGAACTTGCCAACACCTTAGCACCACTATTTAGTTCATGTAGCGCAGGAAGGGAAACGGTAGATCCTTCATGGAAAGCAATGGTTGCATTTGCACCATGGGGGCAAGAGCACAACCTTCATAGCGCTGATTCTCTTGCAAACCTAAAAGTGCCAAGTTTATATATATCTGGTGAGCAAGACGATATTTCTGGCTTTGAGCATGGCGTTAAGAAGCTGTTTGAACAGACTGGCAGCGATAGTAATTTTCTCTTAGTTTATGAAAATGCTCGCCACAATATAGCTCCACATCCAGCACCACGTATCGCTTATCAAAATGATACTGATTTAGGCCACTATTATGAGCCCAGCTGGAGTACTGAAAAGTTAAACCGCATTAATCAACACTTTGTTCTGGCATTTTTGAACTGTAATCTAAAACAGCAGCAATGTGAGTATTTACCAACAAGAATCGAAGGTACTCAACAAAAACTGGCGAATGGAAAATACTCTAAAGCCTGGATTGGCTTTCCAGAACGTTGGTTAACGGGTGTTAAGTTTTACAAAAAGTAATAATAAAAAAGGGAGCTAAGCTCCCTTTTTTAATTTAACCAGTATTAGCTTTTCTTTGTTGGTCGTTGCCAACCACTAATATTACGCTGTTTACCGCGTGCAACACCTAACTCATTATCATTAACATCTTTAACAATCACGGAGCCTGCTGCTGTAGTCGCCATAGCTCCGACTGATACAGGTGCTACTAAAGAAGCATTAGAACCGATAAATGCGCCGTCTCCAATGATGGTTTTAGATTTATTTACACCATCATAATTACAGGTAATAGTTCCTGCACCTATGTTCGCATTGCTGCCGATATCAGCATCACCTAAATAGGTTAAGTGGCCAGCTTTAGCGCCTTCGCCTAATGTAGATTTTTTCATTTCAACGAAATTGCCAACATGCGCATCACGTTTAAGTTCTGAACCAGGGCGAATTCGAGCAAAAGGACCCGCTGAAGCAAGTTCACCAATTACGGCATCTTCAATAATAGTGTTAGGCTTAATTTCAGCACCTTTACCAATTTTACAATTTTTAAGAATACAGTTAGCGCCGATCACTACTTCATCTTCAAGCTCAACATCACCTTCGAATATGCAGTTGATATCTATTTTAACTTCTTGTCCAACAAGTAAGTTACCACGAACGTCAATACGTGCAGGATCTCTTAAACTTGCTCCAGCAATCATTAATTCTTCTGCTTGTCTATATTGGTATGCTCGCTCTAATGCGGCTAACTGTACGCGATTATTAGCACCTTCTACTTCAATTTCAGTGTCAGGGTGAGCTGTCGTTATTTGCTTCCCTTCACTATGTGCCATAGCAATTACGTCGGTGAGATAGTATTCACCTTGAGCATTGTCATTCGAAAGATTTGAAAGCCAGCGTTTTAAGTCACCACCATTTGCTAACAATATACCGGTATTGCATTCGTTAACTGCTAGCTGCTCTTCGTTAGCGTCTTTCTGCTCGACAATACCGACGACATCGCCTTCCTTACGTATTATGCGACCATAACCTGTAGGATCTGAAAGTTTAACTGTAAGTAATGCCATACCTTCAACTGGCTTAGCAGCTTTTAGCCTCTGCAAAGTCGATACCTTAGTTAATGGCACATCACCATATAGCACTAGAACATCTTCATCATCTTTTAAAAATGGTGACGCCATATCAACGGCATGACCCGTACCTAACTGTTCTTTTTGTTCGACAAAAGTTAAGTCATCTCCTTTAACTTGTTCTTGTAAAACTTCACCACCAAAACCATAAACTAGGTAAATGTTTTCAGCACTAACTTGACGAGCCGCATCTATAACATGACTGACCATAGGTTTATGAGCTACAGGGTGAAGCACTTTAGGTAAAGAAGACCGCATACGGGTACCTTTACCCGCAGCAAGTATTACAACTGAAAGAGACATGTTTAAGCCATTATTCCTTTATTAATTGCCTATATTTTAACGACTTTTAATCTGATGTGATATTAAAAATTGAGGATAATGCTATTCCTTCTCTTGAATAGCTACGCCGACTTCTAGCTTATCAAACCAATCTAAAAATCGTTTTACATCATCTCCTTGGAAAATTCGACCATGCTGAGGGCACATCATGTCTATATCTAGCTTGCTTACCCGGTCAATCCAATCACTTTTTGCTCTATTAGACGGCATCCAGCGTTTATGGAACATCTCCATCTTATCGACGTGTCGATCAAAATTTTCTACGAATAGTGGTGCATCAATAGATTCTAACGCCGCGCCAATATCTCCCGACATTAAAATTTTTGCTTCCGGGTCATACACATTAAAATTACCAGAAGAATGCATATAATGCGCAGGTATAAACTCTAATGAAGTTTCGTCTAAGGTTAGTTTACTCCCTTCGTCAGGTATTGGATTAAACGTAATATTGTCCATACCGAAATGACGAATAAATCCTTCCCAAAGCCAAGGTGAGTGCAAAGTAGCTTCAGGAAGTGCCTGGTCCCATAGACCTAATGAAGAAATAATATCCGGATCTTGATGCGAGGCAAAAAGGTGCGTTAATTTGTCTGGTGCTACTTGTTTAATCACCGCCGCAAGCATTGTAGCAAACAACTCAATACCACCTGGATCCATTAATAACGCATTACGTTTAGTTACAACCATGTATTGATTTGTATCGATTATTTTATTTGGCTTTTCTGGATCTCTGCCAAATACGAGCCACTGATGATTTTTATTTTCAAATAATTTATAGGTTTGCATTAAGTTTCTAATCCTTGGGCTAGCTTTTGTGATTCGTAAATTAACGCTTTAATAGATAATGCTGAAGACTCTACATTATCCGCGACATTAATTAACGAGTCTTGGTATAAGCTTCCTGCTTGTGACGCCTCTACTCTAGACAATGTTGCTAATATTATGGCTGTTCGTAATTCTAAACTTAGCATCTCAAGTTCATTTGAAAGTGACGCTAATTCATTAACATATGCAGTTTGTAATTGATTTTGATTATCTTGGATTTCGTTATAAATATCATTCAAACATAAGATTTGACCTTGATAACCTGATATTCGATAAGCTTTTTCAAAATGAGTAATAGCACTATCTACTCTCACTTTATTCGATGACGTTTTACTTAATTTTGCCGCAATACTATTAATTTTCTGTGAGGAACTAATGGTCACTTTTGCTAGCTGATCAATAAAATCAGTTAATGGTTTAAACCCTGCCGCACTTTCTCCTGCGCGCAATGCTACAGCCCTTGCGTTACTAGCGGTAATTAGGAGTTTGCGGGCTACTTTATTAGCTCTTTCAAGTTTTGCAGCTATAAGCGCTGCACTGACAAAATAATTATATTCGATGGTAGAAATAGTTCACTAAAGTTAGTACTTATCTATTTATAGGAAACATTAGTATGTAATTGAAGAAAATAAATAAATTAATTGTTATAGATCAATTAATTTAACGCATAAAATAAAAAAGCGACTATCTACTAAACGTAAATAATCGCTTTTAATCACTAAAACTTAGTGAATTAATTTCTTAGTGGCTTATAGCTTTTTCTTTGCTGCCTGAATAACACGTAATTGTGCTACCGCACGAGCTAGTTCAGAAGCAGCTTCAGCGTAATTTACATCGCCACTATGAGCATTTAAGTGCTCTTCAGCGCGTTGTTTCGCTTGTTCTGCCGCTTGTTCATCCAAATCGGCAACTCGAGTAGCTATGTCAGCTAATACGGTTACATTGTTTGGTTGAACTTCTAGCATGCCGCCAGAAAGGTAAATCACTTCTTCTTCACCGTGTTGTTTAACGATGCGTGCCATGCCAGGTTTTAGTGAGGTCAGTAAAGGTGCGTGACCAGGCATAATACCAAGTTCACCTTCACTACCAGTTATTTGTAATGATTCAATACGACCAGAAAATAACTCTTCTTCCGCACTTACTACATTCAAATGTACAGTCATTGCTGCCATTGTTTGACCTCCTAACGAGTAGCCGAACTACTTAACAGTAATTGCGGCTAAACACCTTACATTGATTTAGCTTTCTCTAAAGCTTCTTCCATAGAACCAACCATGTAGAACGCTTGCTCTGGTAAATCATCGTATTCACCCGCTAAGATACCTTTAAAGCCAGAAATTGTGTCTTTAAGAGATACATACTTACCAGGAGAACCTGTGAATACTTCAGCAACGAAGAATGGTTGAGATAAGTAACGTTGAATCTTACGTGCACGATCAACTGTTTGCTTATCTTCTTCAGACAATTCATCCATACCTAAGATAGCGATGATGTCTTTAAGTTCTTTGTAACGTTGTAATGTCGATTGAACACCACGAGCCACTTCATAATGCTCAGTACCAACCACTAATGGATCAAGCTGACGAGAAGTTGAATCTAGTGGGTCGATCGCAGGGTAAATACCTTGTGATGCGATATCACGAGAAAGTACAACTGTTGCATCTAAGTGAGCGAAAGTCGTTGCAGGAGATGGATCAGTCAAATCATCCGCAGGTACATATACCGCTTGGATCGAAGTGATTGAACCTTTCTTAGTAGACGTAATACGCTCTTGAAGTACACCCATTTCTTCAGCAAGTGTAGGTTGGTAACCTACCGCTGATGGCATACGACCTAGAAGTGCAGATACTTCTGTACCAGCAAGTGTATAACGATAAATGTTATCAACGAAGAAAAGTACGTCACGACCTTCGTCACGGAACTTCTCAGCCATTGTTAAACCAGTCATCGCAACACGTAAACGGTTACCCGGTGGCTCATTCATTTGACCGTATACAAGCGATACTTTATCAAGTACGTTTGAATCGTTCATTTCATGATAGAAATCGTTACCTTCACGAGTACGCTCACCAACACCAGCGAATACTGAGTAACCACTGTGCTCGATAGCGATGTTACGGATAAGTTCCATCATGTTTACGGTTTTACCAACACCAGCACCACCGAATAAACCAACTTTACCACCTTTAGCGAATGGACATACTAAGTCGATTACTTTGATACCAGTTTCTAGCAATTCATTTGACGTAGCTTGCTCAGCATATGCTGGCGCTTCGCGGTGAATTGCCCATCTTTCTTCTTCACCGATTGGGCCAGCTTCATCGATTGGCTCACCCAATACGTTCATAATACGACCCAAAGTTGCAGTACCAACTGGAACTTGGATGTTATTACCTGTATTTTCTACGTTCAGACCACGACGCAAACCGTCAGATGAACCCATAGCGATAGTACGTACTACACCACCACCTAATTGCTGTTGTACTTCTAGTACTAAGCCTGAAAGGTCACCTTCAGTTACATTTAACGCGTCATATACCTGAGGTACAGCATCTTGTGGGAATTCTACATCCACAACTGCGCCAATGATTTGGACGACTTTACCTGTACTCATGTTTAATCCTCTAATCTTGTGCTCTTAAAAAGAACCTTTGCTTAAACCGCTGCCGCACCAGCACAAATTTCACTCAATTCTTGAGTAATACTTGCTTGACGTGCTTTGTTGTATACCAACTGTAGGTCGTCGATTAAATCACCAGCATTATCAGTTGCAGCTTTCATTGCAACCATACGAGCAGCTTGCTCACATGCTAGGTTTTCAACAACACCTTGGTACACTTGAGATTCAGTGTAACGAACAAGTAACTGATCAAGTAAAACTTGAGCATCTGGTTCGTACATGTAATCCCAGCGATGTTTAATTTCGTCATCGTCTGACTTAGGCAAAGGTAAAAGTTGATCGATTGTTGGCTGTTGCGTCATGGTATTTACAAACTTATTGTAAACCACGTACAACTTGTCAATTTCACCGTTATCGTATGCATCCAACATAACACGAACTGAACCAATTAGGTCAGTTACAGATGGATGGTCACCCAATCCCGAAATTTGTGCTTTTACATTAGCGCCCATATTGTTGAAAAACGCTGTAGCTTTAGAGCCAACAACTGCAAATTCAACTTCAGCGCCTGCTGTTTGATGCTTACCAGCATCAGCAAGTACTTGTTTAAACAAGTTAATGTTTAAACCACCACACAAACCACGGTCAGTAGAGACAACGATATAGCCTACGCGCTTAACTTCACGCTCTTCCAAATATGGATGGCGATATTCTAAGTTACCAAGCGCGATGTGACCGATCACATTTCGCATATTTTCAGCGTATGGGCGAGAAGCAGCCATCGCGTCTTGTGCACGACGCATCTTACTGGCTGCAACCATTTCCATTGCGCTGGTGATCTTCTGTGTATTTTGTACACTTCCAATCTTCGATTTTATCTCTTTAGCGCCGGACATGACTATTTCTCCACGAAAAAGTTAACTATTACCAAGTTTGAGTAGACTTGAATGTATCAAGTGCTTTAACTAAACCTGCTTCAATGTCTTTGTTATAGTCGCCTTTCTCGTTGATAGTAGCCATCAACTCAGCTTGCTCATTATTTACGTAAGATAATAATGCAGCTTCAAAATCAACTACCTTATTAATAGCTACGTCATTTAAGTAGCCTTTTTCAGCAGCGAATAATGATACAGCTGTCTCAGCAACTGATAGCGGGCTGTATTGCTTCTGCTTCATTAATTCAGTTACGCGTTGACCATGCTCTAATTGAGCACGTGTAGCGTCATCTAAGTCAGAAGCGAATTGAGCAAAGGCCGCTAATTCAGCGTACTGTGCTAATGCTAAACGAATACCACCACCAAGTTTCTTGATGATTTTAGTTTGAGCAGCACCACCAACACGAGATACTGAGATACCAGCGTTAACAGCAGGACGAATACCTGAGTTAAATAGGTTAGATTCTAAGAAAATCTGACCATCGGTAATTGAGATTACGTTAGTTGGTACGAAAGCAGATACGTCACCCGCTTGCGTTTCGATGATAGGTAATGCAGTTAAAGAACCTGTTTTACCTTTTACTTCACCGTTAGTGAACTTCTCAACATACTCTTCGTTTACACGAGCAGCACGCTCTAGTAGACGTGAGTGAAGATAGAAAACGTCACCTGGGTATGCTTCACGACCTGGCGGACGACGCAATAGTAATGATATTTGACGGTAAGCAACTGCTTGCTTAGATAAGTCATCATATACGATTAGTGCATCTTCACCGCGGTCACGGAAGTATTCACCCATAGTACAACCAGAATAAGCTGATAAGTACTGAAGTGCAGCTGCTTCAGAAGCTGATGCAACAACAACGATAGTGTTGTCTAATGCGCCGTGCTCTTCTAAAGAACGTACTAAGTTAGCAACAGTCGAAGCTTTCTGACCAATTGCTACGTACACACACTTAATACCAGTGTTTTTCTGGTTAATAATTGCATCTAAAGCGATCGCAGATTTACCAATTTGACGGTCACCAATGATAAGCTCACGCTGACCACGACCAATTGGAATCATTGCATCGATTGACTTGATACCAGTTTGAACTGGCTCATCAACAGATTTACGATCGATAACACCTGGTGCTACTACTTCGATTGGTGCGAAACCATCGTTGTCGACTGGACCTTTACCGTCAATCGGCTCACCTAGAGTGTTTACAACGCGGCCTAATAAACCACGTCCTACTGGTACTTCCAAAATACGGCCAGTACCTTTAACTTTTACGCCTTCAGCTAGGTCCGCGTAAGGACCCATAACAACCGCACCTACAGAATCACGTTCTAAGTTCAACGCGATTGCATAGCGGTTGCCAGGAAGTTCGATCATCTCACCTTGCATTACATCAGCAAGACCGTGGATGCGAATAATACCATCTGTTACAGAAACGATAGTACCTTCGTTACGAGCTTCACTAACTACGTCGAACTTCTCAATACGATTTTTGATCAGTTCGGCGATTTCAGTGGAATTCAGTTGCATGCTCTGTTCCCCGTTAAGATTGCATTGTTGCTGCTAAACGGTCCAGTTTACCTCTTACTGAACCATCGATTACCATGTCATTTGCTTTTATTACTAAGCCAGACACGATTGTTGCGTCAACAACACAATTAAGCTTCACTTTACGAGCCAAACGCTTTTCAAGCGCGGCGCTAATGTTTGATTGTTGGTCAGCTGTTAATTCAACAGCAGACGACACATCTACAGTTACTTCTTTATCGAATTCAGCTTTTAATTCAGCGAATTGACTAGCAACCTGTGGTAGCACCAACAGACGTTCGTTTTCAGCCATAACTTTTACTAAGTTTTGACCTTGTTCATTTAGCTGTTCGCCACAAACACTTAAAAATATTTCTTGTGCTTGCTCTACTGACGTCCCACCAGAAAGGTAAGAAGTCATCGTTTCATTTTTTGAAACTTCAGCGGCAAAAACTAGCATTTCTAACCAGTTATCAATGGCCTTAGCTTCAACAGCAAAATCGAACGCTGCTTTAGCGTAAGGGCGAGCGATAGTTGTCAATTCAGACATAGCTCTATTCCCTCTTAAAGTTCAGCGACTAATTTATCTAAGATGTCGCTATGTGCAGCGGCATCAATTGAACGCTCAAGAATTTTCTCGGCACCAGCAACAGCTAACGCAGACACTTGCTGACGTAGCTCTTCTGTAGCGCGATTGCGTTCAGACTCAATTTCTGCATGACCAGAAGCGATGATTTTCTCACGCTCTGCTTGTGCTTTTTCAGCAGCTTCATCAATCATTTGAGCTTCGCGTTTCTTCGCAGCTTCAATGATTTCTGCAGCTTGTGCTTTAGCTTCTTTTAACTGTGCAGCAGCTTTCTCTTGAGCAAGCTCAAGATCTTTAGCAGCACGGTCAGAAGCAGCAAGGCCGTCAGCAATAGTTTTTTGACGGTCTTCGATAGCAGCCATAATTGGCGGCCACACAAACTTCATGCAGAAGATTACAAATACGATAAATGCAATAGATTCACCGATAAGGGTTGCATTAATATTCATATTCGTTAGCTCCTAATATCTATTAAATTCGCAGGGTTTGTTGGATATTGTCTTATGCACCAACAGCGAATAGAAGATATAGACCAATACCAACACCGATCATAGCGATCGCATCGATAAGACCTGCTACGATGAACATTTTCACTTGAAGTTGAGGAGCAAGTTCAGGTTGACGAGCAGCAGACTCTAAGAATTTACCACCTAATAGACCAAAACCAATCGCAGTACCTAAAGCACCTAAGCCGATTAGCAATGCAACAGCGATATATAACATATTTATCTCCGATTATTTAAAGTAAGTTATAAAGTTAAAAAATTAAAAATTCTTTGTGGACATCCTGTCCTAAACCCTTCGGGTTCTTTGACTGCTTTTACCAAAAATAAAAGCAGCCGCCTAACTCAATCCCGAAGAGTTAGTGATCTTCGTGCGCCAAGCTTAAGTACACGATGGTTAACATCATGAAAATGAAAGCTTGAAGCGGAATAACTAATAAGTGGAACGCTGCCCATAGGAAGTGAACCGGTAATTGGAATAAACCAATTGTTGCAATCAAGATGAAAATTAATTCACCAGCGTACAAGTTACCGAATAGACGAAGTGCTAATGATACCGGACGCGCAATCAATGTTACTGATTCCAAAATAAAGTTTACTGGAATAAAAGCAGGGTGATTAAATGGTTGTAAAGTCAATTCTTTAGCAAAACCACCTAAACCTTTAATTTTGATTGAGTAGTAAATAATTAAGAAGAACACACCAAGTGATAAAGCAAATGTCATGTTCATATCAGTAGTAGGTACTGACTTTATGTAAACATCGTGTGGGTCCATACCAAATGCGTGTTGACCAATTAAGCCCGCAATTGTCGGAATCCAGTCAACTGGTACCCAGTCCATCGCATTCATTAACAAAATCCATACGAAGATAGTTAATGATAAAGGTGCGATTAAAGCGTTTTTACCGTGAAAGGTTTCTTTAACGCTTTTGTCTACGAACTCTACGATCATTTCCACGGCACATTGCATTTTGCCCGGAACGCCAGTAGTAGCTTTTTTCGCGACTGAACGGAAAGTAAGTAAGAAAACCAAGCCTAGAAATATTGACCAACCCAACGTATCGACGTGGAGTGTCCAAAAACTTCCTTCACCAATGCTAACCGACCAGTTAGTTAAGTGGTGCTTGATATAAGAGCCAGTATCTGCTGCCATCTTGTATCCCAATTATTGTTGATTAAAAGTAAACTTGCTCAAGGCGGTATAAAGTATGGGAGATACCACCGCCAAAATGTATGTGCTGAAAAAAGGAACTAACGATATAGACAAAAACTTAAAGCTCAAGGCAAATAATAGCGCCGTTAGTACCATTTTAATTTTCGCGCCCTTAAAGAATGAATCCATTACTTGTTTCGAGGCGCTAGCTCCTGCAAACCTAAAAGCATAAAGAGCAAACACAAAATTAGGGATTACGCCGATACAACCACCAGCTAGTGCTGACTGGGCATGGCTTAACCCCCAACTTAAAAATATTGTTACTGTAGAGACTAGTACTAACGAAGAAGCAAAAATCAATTGTTGCCGCGATAATTTTCGACCTGGCTTAACCAACTGATTCAAATTTTAAACCTCTAACGAAAACCTTCGTAAACTCTACATTTTTTCTGAGATAATTTTACATCTCAAAAAATCCCCGCAAGTATACTCAATTACGGTTTTATTGCAACAAAAGAGGGCACTGAAGCCCCTAATTTGTGCGAAAATATTGGTGAATATTCAAAATAGACGATAGCTATTCATAAAAGGCTAATATTTATTGAATTTTAGAAAGTATGCCATCTAATTCGTCAAGATTGGTATACGAAATAACAAGCTTACCTTTACCTTTTTTGTTATGGCTAATGCTTACTTGTGAACCAAGGCGCTCTGTTAACTGCTCTTCAAGCGATACGGTATTTGGATCTTTAACTTTTTCTTGTTTAGGTTGCTCTGGAGTTTGTACCTTTTTAACTAAAGACTCTGTTTCCCTAACAGTTAGCTCTTTAGCAACAACAGCACGTGCAGTTGTTGTTTGTTGGTCACCTTCTAAAGAGAGCAAGGCACGCGCATGGCCCATTTCTATATCACCATGTTCAAGCAAGGTTTTTACTTCATCATTTAAATTATTTAAACGGAGTAAGTTTGTTACTGTAGTTCTTGATTTTCCTACCGCCTCAGCAACTTCTTGATGCGTTAATTCAAATTCAGTCAATAAACGTTCTAATGCAATCGCTTCTTCCATTGCATTTAAATCTTCACGTTGAATATTTTCAATTAAAGCAATCGCGACCGCGGCTTCATCAGGAACATCTTTAACTAAACAAGGTACTAGATCGATATCAGCTAATTGTGCTGCTCGCCAGCGACGCTCTCCTGCAATAATTTCAAAACTATTGTCAGCAATAGTGCGAACAACGATAGGCTGGATTATACCTTGAGACTTAATTGAATTAGACAGATCTTCTAACGCATCAGGAGACATATCCTTACGAGGTTGGTATTTGCCTGGCTGCAATTGCTCGATAGGTAACTTTCTTAATTCACCTTTATCAACTGCCTGATCAGTACTTGCTGCATCTTGGTCAGCTTCCGCTTTAGGGCTTGGCGTTAATAATGCGTCTAATCCGCGTCCTAAACCTCGACGTTTTGCAGGGCTCATATCAATCCTATTTATCTATAATTATTGTTCTGTAACTTTTTGTTCTTTAGTCACTTTTTTAGCTGATTCATCGCGTCTTAAAATTTCACCCGCAAGCGCTAAATACGCCTTTGCGCCAGTAGATGACTTATCATAATACATTGCAGGTGCACCAAAACTTGGTGCTTCGGCAAGTCTAACATTACGAGGGATTACTGTACGATAAACTTTATCACCAAAATGGCGTTTTAATTGTTCAGAAACATCGTTAGCTAGACGATTACGAGGATCGTACATGGTTCGCAAAATCCCCTCAATCTTTAGCTCACCATTAATAACAGAGGTCAATTGTGAAATTGTTTCCATTAATGCAGTTAGTCCCTCTAACGCGTAGTATTCACATTGCATAGGAACGAGAACGGAGTCGGCAGCAGCCATCGCATTGACCGTTAACATGTTTAACGAAGGTGGGCAGTCAATAATTATATAATCGTATTGACTCTTTATCGGCTCTAAAGCGTTTCGTAAGCGAAGCTCACGAGCATAGACTTCCATTAGTTTAATTTCAGCTGCAGTAACATCGGCATTAGCGGCAATTAAATCGTAAATACCCGAAGTTTCTTTGCAAACGACTTTATCAAAAGGTTGTTGCTCAACAAGTAATTCATAGCTAGTCGCTATTTCTTCATATTTGTCGACACCACTTCCCATGGTCGCATTACCTTGTGGGTCAAGGTCGATCAATAAAACTTTGCGTTTAGTTGCAGCAAGGGATGCTGCTAAATTGACAGATGTAGTTGTTTTACCTACACCACCTTTCTGGTTTGCAACTGCGATTATTCTGCCCACAAGCGCCTCGAATATTAATTATTTTTTTTCAGCTCGATTAAATGACGTTCGCCGTCAAGTCTAGGTACCTTTAATCGAAAGCTCTCTACGAGTTCTATATTGCTAGGTAATTCTACTAATTCATCTTCAGGATATAACCCTTTCAATGCATAAAAACGACCTTCCTTAGCATCAACCAAATGTTGACACCAAGAAACCATATCTTGTAACGATGAAAATGCTCGACTTAAAACACCATCAAACAATAATTCTGGCTGATATTTTTCGACACGAGATTGCACTGGCTCAACATTAGTTAGTTTAAGTTGATAAATTACCTGACGCAAAAAAGTTATTCGTTTACCTAAGCTATCTAATAATACAAAATTTCGCTCAGGATACAATATCGAAAGCGGTATTCCTGGTAATCCAGGACCCGTTCCAACATCTATAAAATTATTACCTTTTAATAACTTACCTACAACTAAACTGTCCATAATGTGTTTTATCAACATTTCATTCGGATCACGAACAGAAGTTAAGTTATAGGTTTTATTCCACTTATCTAATAGTTCAACATATTGAATAAGCTGGTCAACTTGAACTTCGGTAGCTTGAATATCAGTTTCGGCAATCAGCGCCTTTAATTTTTCTTTTAACATCAAACTTCCAAGTTTAAGCTGTTTTTCTCAACAAACCGTGTTTCTTCAAATAAACTAATAACAATGAAATCGCAGCTGGTGTTATACCAGAAATTCGAGAGGCTTTGCCTATAGTTTCAGGTCGAGCATCTGTAAGCTTAGCAACAACTTCGTTTGATAAACCAGAAATTTGGCCAAAATTAAAATCTACTGGAATTAACGTATTTTCATGACGTTTTTTCTTTTCTATTTCGTCCATTTGACGATCAATATAACCTTGATATTTGATCTGAATTTCCACTTGTTCAGCTGCTTGCTTATCGGCAATAGCAGGACCAAATGCCTCAATAGCCATGACATCATCATATTTAGTCTCAGGGCGTCGCAATATATCTTCTAACGTAGCCTCTTTACTCATTGGGTTTTTCAATAAAGTATTCAGTTTTGCAACAGCCTCATGATCTTTTTGTACCCAAGTAGACTTTAATCGCTGACGTTCGGCTTCAACACTTTCCATTTTTTCATTGAATCTCGCCCAACGTTGGTCACACACTAGCCCTAATTCACGACCTTTTTCAGTCAATCTAATATCAGCGTTATCTTCACGCAGTAGCAAACGATATTCCGCGCGAGAAGTGAACATGCGATAAGGTTCTTTGGTTCCTAATGTCGCTAGATCATCGATAAGTACACCCATGTATGCTTGATCACGACCAATAATCCACTCTTCTTTTTCTTGTACACGTAATGCTGCATTGGTTGCCGCCACTAAACCTTGTGCACCAGCTTCTTCATAACCAGTAGTACCATTTATTTGTCCAGCGAAATATAAATTATTAACAAATTTACTTTCTAAAGTTTGTTTAAGATCTCGTGGATCAAAAAAATCATACTCAATAGCATAACCAGGTCGCGTAATATGAGCATTTTCAAAACCTTTAATTGAACGTACTAAGTCCATTTGTACATCAAAAGGTAAGCTAGTAGAAATACCATTCGGATACACTTCATTTGTTGTTAGCCCTTCTGGCTCAACAAAAATTTGATGAGTATCTTTATCGGCAAAACGCGTGATCTTATCTTCGATAGAAGGACAGTAGCGAGGACCAACTCCCTCAATGATACCGGTATACATAGGTGAGCGATCCATACCACCGCGAATGATGTCATGAGTTTTCTCATTAGTATGCGTGATATAGCAAGAAATTTGCTTAGGATGATCATCGTGCGATCCCATAAATGAAAAGATTGGCCTTGGTGTATCACCAGGTTGCTCTTGCATCACAGAAAAATCGAGTGTTCTCGCATCCAATCTAGGTGGCGTTCCTGTTTTAAGTCGATCCATTCTAAACGGCATATCACGTAATTTCTGAGCTAAATTAACCGATGCAGGATCACCAGCTCGACCACCTTGATAATTGTTTAAGCCAATATGAATTTGACCAGCTAGGAAGGTTCCTACTGTTAAAACTACAGATTTAGCTTTAAATCTAAGACCCATTTGGGTGGATACACCAACTACCTGATCGTTTTCTAAGATCAAGTCGTCACAAGGTTGCTGAAATATTGTTAAGTTTTCTTGATTTTCTAGGTGTTGACGTACAAATGCTCGATAAAGTGCACGGTCTGCTTGAGCACGTGTTGCCCTAACTGCAGGGCCCTTGCTTGCATTTAATGTTCTAAATTGGATCGCTGCGTGATCTATTGCCGTAGCCATTATGCCACCTAACGCATCAATCTCTTTAACTAAATGTCCTTTACCAATACCACCAATTGCTGGATTACAAGACATTTGCCCTAATGTATCAATATTATGGGTTAACAATAAAGTTTTGCATCCCATGCGCGCAGCAGCTAAACAGGCTTCAGTTCCTGCATGACCACCACCAACAACAATCACATCAAAAGAGTCTTGATACCACATTTATAAACAACACCTGTTGAAAAAGGACACGTATTTTAGCATTTTTTTTAGTGTCAGGGGAATGATCATTTGATGAAAAGATCGTATAGATGATCGTGAATAAATATATAGATCTATATAAAGATCTTATTATTACTTATTATTAGTAAAGCCGTTTTCTGTGGATAAGGTAAATAAATGCTTTAATTACAATAATATAGCCCATATACGATCTTGTGATCAAAGTTTGATCTATTGCTGTAAAAGCTTTGATCAAAACACTGTTTTATCCACAGACTGAATTAGTTATTTTTATATACACTTAATAATAAATGCTAATTCACAGGGTTATACGTTATTTATCCACATTCTCTTTGAAAATAAATTAAATATGTGGATAAGCTTTTTATAAGATCAGGATAATTGATCTTTATGCTGACTTATCCAGTGTTGTGCTTGTTCTTCTGGATCTATATCTAGCGTCATATCTAAAGTAAGTAACTTGATTTTCTCTTTACAACCTTTTGATAGCAAAAGAGTATTTATGTTTTTAGCTGCTAAACAAAATGTATCGTAGCTACTGTCACCTATGCCGATCACTGCAAATGAGGTGTGGTTAAGATCTTGTGTGTATTGTGTAAGTTGATCGACAAATGATTTAATATTGTCCGGGTAGTCTCCTGCGCCATGAGTTGAAGTACAGATCAACCAAAGTTGATTTTCTTTTAAAATGTCATCGAACTTAGGCACTAAGTGAAGAGTAACATTATGGCCAAGATCCTCTAATGTTTCTTGGCATGCCTCTGCAACATATTCCGTTCCACCTAACATACTGCCAACGATAATTTGAATTTGAGTCATTTTAAAAATCTCGATAATAATTTATTGTGATATTTTATCACGAGTAGAGTCGCTTTAAGCTTTATTCAAATCATTAATTGGCATTCCTTTAGATTGTTATCTATAAAGTAATTAAATTTCTAAAAAACTAGATTTGTTCTACTTTTGATAACAATGATCGATTTAAACGACTTAATGATATACAAAACGGTAGTTGATAGTGGCAGTTTTACCGCTGCAGCAAGACAACTATCGGTGCCTAAATCGAATGTATCTCGTAGAATAAAACGCTTGGAGGATTCACTTAATGTGTGCCTACTAGAGCGAACTACTCGCACAATAGCGATGACTGATGAAGGGGAGTTATATTATCAGCACTGCCTTAGAATTCACGAAGAGTTGGCTTATATAGCACCTACCAGCGAGCAACTGGAAGGTGTTATTACCGGTCGTATCCGTATATGCAGTCCTGTAGGAATAGGACAAGAATTTCTAGCCTATCATTTAGCAGAGTTCCGTCGACAATACACACATTTATCACTAGATGTAGTGTTAACAAAACAAATGGAGGATATAGTGGAAAAGGAATTTGATATTGTTATTCGCCATGGAACTTCCAATTCCTCTGATATTTCATCAATAAGGTTGATCGATATTGAACTTCAATTGTTTGCCAGCAAACAATACTTAGCCAATGCTCCTGATATTAATCGTCCTGAAGATCTAGCTAACCATTCATGTTTAGTTTTTGGTGATAGTGCAAATAACTCGTTTTGGCAATTAATTAGCAAAAATTCTAGTTATAAATTGCAGTTAAAACCCAGCATGCAAGTTAATGATTATTTCGTATTAAAAACTATGGCTGAACAAGACTTAGGTATTGCGTTATTACCAGATTATTTAATTGATCCTAATGGTAGTGATTTGGTTAGGGTTTTGCCAGAAGTTAACGGTGGTATACTACCGTTGAATTTAGAGTTTAGAAAAAGCAGTGCCACAGCGCCTAAAATTAAGGCACTGAAAAGCTATTTAAAGAATAATTTAGTCGGGTAGGTGAGTTACTTACCAATACAAAAAGATGAGAATATCTTGCCTAGCAAATCATCCGAGGAAAACTCACCGGTAATTTCATTAAGCTCTTGTTGGCAGATCCTAAGTTCTTCCGCCAGTATTTCACCTGCTACATATGATTCTAATTGATCTAGCCCTGTTTGAAGGTGTTGATGAGCATTTTCTAAAGCTACCAAATGGCGCCTGCGGGCCATAAACCCACCCTCAATGTTACCTTGGTAACCCATAATGGCCTTTAAGTGATCTTTTAGAGTTTGTACGCCTTCACCACTTTTCGCTGATATGGTAATTGCTGGATAAGTTTCATCTTCAGCCAGACCTGTTCGGGCGCCGCTAATATCTGCTTTGTTACGAACAATTGTCACACCCATATTTTCGGGTAGCTGGTTAAAAAACTCTGGCCAAAAATCTCTAGGATCTTGGTTCTGAGTCGTAGAAGAGTCAACCATAAGCAATACTCGATCGGCTTTTACTATTTCAGCCCAAGCTCGTTCTATTCCTATTTGTTCAACTTTATCAGGGCTTTCCCGTAATCCTGCTGTATCAATAATGTGTAATGGCATACCATCGATATGAATTTGCTCGGTAAGTACATCTCGCGTGGTACCTTCGATGTCGGTAACAATAGCGGTTTCTTTACCACTTAGTGCATTGAGTAGACTCGATTTACCAGCATTTGGCTTACCGGCAATAACAACCCGCATACCTTCTCGAATAATGCTTCCTTGCTTGGCTTGTTGCTGAACTTCCTCAACATCGGTAATTATAGATTTTAGATCATTGACTACTTTTTCATCGGCTAAAAAATCTATTTCTTCTTCAGGGAAGTCTATCGCTGCTTCGACATACATTCTTAAATGTATAACGTTTTCTACGAGTCGATGGACAAGCTTTGAAAAATCCCCCTGTAAGGAGTGCAACGCACATCGGGCAGCTTGTTCTGAATTTGAATTGATTAAGTCAGCAATTGCTTCTGCTTGGGTTAGGTCAAGTTTGTCGTTAAGGAATGCTTGTTCACTAAATTCGCCAGGTTTAGCCATTCGAATTCCGTCAACTTTTAGAATTTCTTTTAACAGCATGTCGAGAATAACCGGGCCACCGTGTCCTTGTAGCTCGAGCACATCTTCACCGGTAAACGAGTTTGGACCTTTAAAATATAGTGCGATACCTTGATCTAATGTGTTTCCATTTAGATCGTTAAAACTTAAGTAATCGGCGTAGCGTACTTTAGGACACTTACCCAGTAGCTTTTCAGCGACAATGGATGCCTTAGGTCCTGATATTCTAATAATTCCTACACCGCCTCTACCAGGTGCTGTAGCTTGAGCTGCAATAGTTTCGGTGTTAGCAGAAAGCAACGACATAGATATACTCTTTAATTCACAATTAGGGGCTATTATAGCGTTTTGTAAGTAAAACAAAAAAGGTGGCTAATGCCACCTTTTAATTTCTTCAAAAATATTACTTGTCTTTGGCCTTCTCAAGCGAGCTAAATATTATTTTCATTTGAATGATAGATATGACGTTACTGATGAACCAGTAAAGTACTAACCCTGATGGGAACCAGAAAAAGAATACAGTAAATATTACCGGCATATATTGCATCATTTTTTGCTGCATCGGATCTTGTACTGTCATAGGCGTCATTCTTTGCATTAAGAACATGCTAATACCCATTAAGATAGGCATTACATAGTACGGATCTTTAGAAGATAAATCCGTTAACCATAATCCAAACTCAGCATGTCTTAACTCAACACTTTCTAGGAATACCCAGTAAAGCGCTAAGAATATTGGCATTTGAATTAAAATAGGTAAACAACCACCAGCAGGATTTACTTTCTCTTTACGGTAAAGCTCCATAGTCGCTTGACCCATCTTTTGTCTGTCATCACCAAAACGCTCTTTTAATTGCTGCATTTTCGGTTGAAGTTCTCGCATTCTTGCCATCGAGGTGTATTGTGCTTTAGTTAGCGGATACATAGCACCTTTTACGATGATAGTGATGATGATGATTGCAACACCCCAGTTAGACACTACTGACTGGATCTTTAATAGTAGCCAGAATAAAGGTTGGCTGATCATGAATAGGAATCCGTAATCAACAGTTAGGTCAAGTCCATCTGCTATTTGTTCTAATGCTTCCTGATCTTTTGGTCCAACATAAAATATTGCTGATGTTTTAGCTGTTGAATTCGGGTCAATATTTAAAGTAGGTGCTTTAAAGCCAATAACAGCATCACCAGCATTAGAATAACTTGTATATAATTGATTAGCTGCATCGGCTTTTGGAACCCAAGCAGATACAAAGTAGTGTTGTAGCATTGCTACCCAACCACCAGGTGTTGTTTGATTAAGGTTTGCTTCGGCAATATCGTCGAAATCATACTTTTCGTAGCGTTCTTCAGATGTAGAGTACGCTGCACCTCGGTATGTAGGAATTAAACCGCTAGAGCTATCAACATAAGTTGATTGTTTAAGTTGTCCATACATTTGAACACTTGCCGGCGCGCTCATGTTGTTTTGAACACTATATTCAACAGCGACTTCGTAGCTTCCTGGCGTAAATATATAAGACTTGGTAACGTTAAGACCAGTCTCTCCAAGGTAGTTTAGTTTAACCGTTAATGGTTCACCGTCGGTCATCGTGTACGTTTGTTTTTCACTACTATAGATAGGACGACCCGGTACAGTGCGATCTACGCCATTGGCACCTGTTAAACCGCTTTGAGCGATATATTTCATTTGGCCGTTTTGCATTATGGTGAACGGTATGCCGCTGCCTTGCTCGGTTTCATATTGAAGTAAGGTCGCTTCAACGATGTCGCCACCTTGAGAATTAATTTTTATTCTCAAAACGTCAGTTTCTACTTCAATCGTGCTTCGAGCTGCTTTTGTTGGTTCTACTGCTGGTGTCGCTGTATCAGAAGAAGCAGGTACAAAATCGTCAGATATTGGCGTTTGTTCTTCTAATTGGCTAGTAGTCGGCTGCACCGGTGCAGGGGCATAATCTAGTTGCCACTGTTGATAGAGCATATAGGTGACTACCAATAAACCAATAAAGAGCATACTGCGTAGGGATTCCATAATGTGTTATTTCTCTTTGTTTAATGGTGGTACGGGGTCTTCACCACCCGCATTAAGTGGATGGCATTTTAGTATACGTTTAGCTGCTAACCAACAACCTTTTAACACTCCAAAGCGATTTATTGCTTCAATAGCATAATTTGAACAGGTTGGTTGAAAGCGACAATTGTTCCCTAAGATAGGGCTTATAAGCTTTTGGTAAAATTTTACAAGCGAAATAGCTAGCTTTTGTGGCGCTGAATTATTTTTCGCCATATTTTTACCAACTGTTTATTTATGGTGGCATTATCTAGGTTATCAATACCTGATTTTACTAAAACAACAATATCTATATTTGGAAGTTCGTGTTGTTGTAAGCGGAAACTTTCTCTTGTAATTCGTTTTATTCTATTACGTTGAGCAGCAAGTTTTACACGCTTTTTGGCTATAGCAAAGCCTATTCGTGGTTTATTAATGTTGTTTGAAGTAATTAATATCGTGAAATGGCTTGAGCCAAAACGAGAAGATTTTGAGAAGACTTGTTGAAATTGACCGGGAGTAAGTAATCTAGACTCCCGGTTAAATTCGTACGTAACCATATTCATTAAGTAACGTGGTTACTTTCTCTAATTAAATAGAGATTAAGCACTAAGGCTAGCACGACCTTTTGCACGACGACGAGCTAAAACGGCACGACCGTTTTTTGTAGCCATACGTGCACGGAATCCGTGGTTGCGCTTACGCTTTAATACAGAAGGTTGAAATGTTCTTTTCATTACGCTTTTCCGTTTCGGTTGTTGTTGCCCTGGCAAAACAGCCGTTGTGAGCACACAGGTCTAAAAAAGAGGCCGAATTCTAAATAGTATTGGGCAGATTGTCAATGTTTTCCTGTAATAAATTAATAAAGGATCCTTGTAGAGATCTAGTAGATCAAAAAAATATCCACACTTTAATCACATTGTTCGAAAAATCAGCAGTTATTTAACGGTTTAAGTTTAAATATTTAAAAAATATAATACTCAGTTTTTAGGAATAAAATGCTATAAGAAATAAATTAAATGCCATTAAAACAATGTTTTAACGAATTTGGATGGATAAGTCGATTATTAAGTCTAGTTAAGCTGTTGCAACTGTGGATAACTATGGCGATAATGGATCAATTCAGATAATAATATTACTTAGCCTATCCCAAAAAACATAAAACGATCTTTAGCCTGCTTTTATGTTCTAAGAAGGAAGTATTACTCCGGGAGTTAAACTTGGATCAGTCCCTTTGGCAGAAGTGTCTTTCTGTGCTGCAGGAAGAGTTGCCAGCCCAGCAATTTAGTATGTGGATTAGACCACTGCAATGCGTAGTTGAAGATAACATTATGACTTTGTACGCACCTAACCGTTTTGTTTTAGATTGGGTTAGGGATAAGTATGTAGAACGCATTTCAACCATCGTTTCGTTAACTGAAACTAGTAACCCTCCTTTATTAAGGTTTGATGTAGGAAGTAAGCCCTCGACCGAGTCAAGCAATCAGACTATTGCTATTAGTAAAGCAGCAATTCCTGCAGAAATAAGTCCTGTTAAAGAGCCTGAAACTAATCTACCAAAAACAACTAATGTAAGAAATAAATATACGTTTGATAACTTTGTTGAAGGTAAATCTAACCAATTAGCAAGAGCTGCGGCATCTCAAGTAGCGGATAATCCTGGTTCCGCATATAACCCACTATTTATTTATGGTGGTACAGGATTAGGTAAAACGCATTTATTGCACGCCGTTGGAAATGGGATCCTTCTAAATAACCCTAAAGCAAAAATAGCTTACATGCATTCTGAACGTTTTGTTCAGGATATGGTTAAAGCGCTTCAAAATAATGCTATCGAAAAATTTAAACAGTATTATCGTTCAGTAGACGCATTGCTTATTGACGATATTCAGTTTTTCGCTAATAAAGAGCGTACTCAAGAAGAATTCTTTCATACTTTCAATGCGCTTTTAGAAGGTAATCAGCAAATTATTTTAACCAGTGATCGTTACCCTAAAGAAATTGATGGGGTAGAAGACCGACTTAAATCTCGATTTGGTTGGGGGTTAACGCTTGCTATTGAACCTCCTGAATTAGAAACTCGTGTTGCAATACTCAAAAAGAAAGCTCAGGAAAATAATGTTAACTTAGCAGATGAAGTTGCTTTTTTTATTGCTAAACGTTTGCGTTCAAATGTGAGAGAATTAGAGGGTGCTTTGAATCGTGTTATTGCTAATGCAAACTTTACGGGCAGACCTATAACAATCGACTTTGTGCGAGAAGCGCTTAGAGATTTGTTAGCGTTGCAAGACAAGTTAGTAACTATAGATAATATTCAGAAAACAGTTGCTGAATACTATAAAATTAAGGTCGCAGATTTATTATCTAAACGTAGAAGTCGATCTGTTGCTAGACCTAGACAAATAGCAATGGCATTATCTAAAGAATTAACTAATCACAGCTTACCGGAAATTGGCGATGCGTTTGGCGGTCGAGATCATACAACGGTATTACATGCATGTAGAAAAGTTAAGGATTTACGTGAGGAAACTCACGATATAAAAGAAGATTATTCGAATTTAATAAGAACACTGTCGTCTTAATAAAGGCGTTATAAAACAGGTATTTAGAATGAAGTTTTCATTAAGCAGGGAATCATTACTTAAACCGTTACTTTTAGTTTCGGGTGCTGTTGAACGTAAAAGTACTCTACCAATTTTAAGTAATATTTTATTTGATGTTGTCGATCAAACGCTTACTTTAACGGCGACAGATTTAGAATTGGAAATGGTTGCAAGCACACCTGTTAATAACCAAGGTGAAAATGGCAAGGTTACTATTCCAGCTAAAAAGCTTTTAGATATTTGTAAAAGTTTACCTGAAGACTCTTTATTGTCATTTGAGTCTAATGCAGAAGCTATCACTATAAGTACAGGAAGAAGTAAATATTCTTTGTCAACATTAGCAGCTACTGATTTTCCTAATATAGAAGAATGGAAAGGTGACGTAGAGTTCAAAATTCAAAAATCTGACTTGTTACGTTTAATAGAAAGCACTCATTTTTCTATGGCAAATCAAGATGTTAGATATTATTTGAATGGTATGTCTATTGAGACTGAGGGCAATGAAATACGCTCAGTTGCAACAGATGGTCATCGATTGGCTATTTGCAAGATTAGTAATCCGGAGCTTGCACTCCCTGCTAGACAAGTAATCGTTCCTAGAAAAGGCATTTTAGAAATTATTCGTTTGTTAGATCCCGTTGAAGAAGAGGTACAACTTTTCATGGGTTCTAATCATATTAGAATTATTGATAGTGAATATTCCTTCACTAGTAAGTTAGTAGATGGTCGTTTTCCAGATTACAGAAGAGTGTTACCTAGAAATGGTGATAAAGTGCTGGAAACAGATAAAGATCAACTGAGACAAGTTTTATCTCGTGCTTCAATTTTATCCAATGAAAAGTTCAAGGGCGTTCGTTTAAATTTCGCAAGCAGCGAATTAAAAATCACGGCAAATAACCCTGAACAAGAGCAAGCCGAAGAAGTACTTGAAATTAGCTATCCATATGAAGATTTAGAAATTGGCTTTAATGTAAGTTATGTATTAGATGTGCTAAACGCGATAAAGGAAAGTGCAGTTAAATTTACATTAGCCGATGCCAATAGCAGTGTTGTTATTGAGGGTAGTGAAACCAGTGAAGCTATTTACGTAGTAATGCCAATGCGTCTGTAATGAGTATAGAAAGTATTTACGTAAAAAATTTTCGAAACCTAGAAGAACAAAAGTTTAACCTTAATCCTCAATTGAATTTTTTTATTGGGGATAACGGCAGTGGTAAAAGCAGCATTTTAGAATCTGTTTTTTTTATAGGACATGGTAAATCTTTTCGAACAACTAAGTCTGACATGGTTTGTAATTTTGATCATGATGAATTTGCTGTACATATTAAAGATGAAAGTAACGCAAGTTTCGGTTTAAGTAAGCATCGTAGCCAAGCGAACTTTATAGTAAAAAAAAACGGTAGTAAATTGGGGAAGCTGTCAGAACTAGCGAATGATTTTGCTATTCAGATTGTTACTCCAGAAAGTTTTAAGTTGTTTTTCGGAGGTGCAAAAGAGCGCCGTCGTTTTTTAGATTTGGGTATGTTTCACGTGGAACATAGTTTTGGTCATGCGTGGAAGCTGTTTACGAAGATTCATAGACAGCGGAATGCTGTACTCAAGTCGAAGTTAACTAAAGAACATTTGGATTATTGGACGAATGAGTTTGTTGAATCATCTGAGAATCTCTCTTTATTAAGAGAAATCTATTGTAAGAAGTTAGATTCGGAATTGGAAAAATGGATAGCTATTTTGTTACCGGAAGTAGCAGATAGAGTAAGTTTAAGTTATTACAAGGGGTGGTCTAAGAATAGGTCTCTATCAGATACACTTTATGAGCAAAAAGAAAAAGAGTATCAATTAGGATATAGCCAAGCTGGCGCTCAGAAATTTGACTTAAAATTTTATGTTGATGGAAAATCCATAGAATTGAAGTTATCTAGAGGTCAACAAAAGTTGTTTTTAGTAGCTTTAACTTTCGCTCAGATGCGATTGATAGAAGAAGTTAAGCAAGTAAAAGCAATTTTATTAGTCGACGATTTAGGAGCTGAACTAGACTCTAATTCTAGGAAAAAGTTTAATACAGCTTTAAATAAGTTAAATTGTCAGGTAGTAATTACTGCAATTGATGTGGGCGCGCTAAACCCTATAATTAGCGAAAACGAAAATAAGAAAAACTACACTATGTTCCACGTGAAACATGGTGAAATTTTGGAAATAAAAGAAATAGGCTAAACGCTATGACAGTAGAAAACGATTATGGTTCGGACAGTATTAAAGTCCTTAAAGGACTTGATGCAGTTCGAAAAAGACCGGGTATGTATATCGGTGATACCGATGACGGGACTGGTTTACACCACATGGTATTTGAGGTTTTAGATAATTCTATTGATGAAGCATTAGCTGGTCACTGTAACGATATTATCGTGACAATTCATTTAGATGGCTCTGTATCCGTAAAAGATGACGGCCGTGGTATACCAACAGATATTCACCCAGAAGAAGGGGTCTCAGCAGCTGAAGTTATCATGACTGTACTACACGCAGGTGGTAAGTTTGGTGGTGAAGACTCTGGTTATAAAGTTTCTGGTGGTCTTCATGGTGTAGGTATATCTGTTGTAAATGCGTTAAGTGACAAATTAACGCTAACTATACGTCGCGCTGGTCAAGTTCATGAGCAAGAGTACCACTTAGGTGAACCTAAAGCTCCTTTGGCTGTTGTCGGAGAGACCGATGTAACAGGGACAGAAGTGCGCTTTTGGCCAAGCCCAACTACTTTCTCTGATATAGAATTTCACTACGATATATTATTAAAGCGTATTCGTGAACTGTCATTCTTAAACTCTGGTGTATCTATTAAAATAGTAGATGAAAGAGAAGAAGATAAAAGTGAACATTTCCATTACGATGGTGGTATTCAGGCATTTGTAGATTATTTAAATACCAATAAAACACCGGTAAATGAAGAGATATTCTACTTCGATTTAGAAAGAGATGATGGCATTACAGTAGAAGTTGCTATGCAATGGAATGATGGTTTCCAAGAAAACATATTCTGTTTTACGAACAACATACCGCAACGTGATGGTGGTACTCACTTAAGTGGTTTTAGATCTGCTTTAACTAGAACGCTTAATAGTTACATGGTTAAAGAAGGCCTTAATAAAACTAAGAAAGGCGAGACTAACACTTCTGGTGATGACGCTCGTGAAGGCTTAACTGCTGTTATTTCCGTTAAAGTGCCTGATCCAAAATTCTCATCTCAAACAAAAGATAAGCTAGTTTCTTCAGAAGTAAAAACCGCTGTAGAACAAGCGATGGGTGAGAAGCTAGGAGAGTATTTATTAGAGAATCCTTCGACAGCTAAAACTATCTTAATGAAAATCATCGATGCAGCTCGTGCTCGTGAAGCTGCTCGAAAAGCGCGAGAAATGACTCGTCGTAAAGGTGCTTTAGACATTGCCGGTTTACCAGGTAAGCTTGCTGATTGTCAGGAAAAAGATCCTGCATTATCTGAATTATATATTGTGGAGGGTGACTCTGCAGGTGGTTCAGCTAAACAAGGTCGAAACCGTAAGAACCAAGCAATTTTACCACTTAAAGGTAAGATTCTTAACGTTGAAAAAGCACGTTTTGATAAGATGATTTCTTCTGCGGAAGTAGGTACTTTGATAACTGCACTAGGAACGGGTATTGGTAGAGATGAGTATGATCCGGAAAAGCTTCGTTATCATAGTATCATTATCATGACCGATGCCGATGTCGATGGTTCACACATTCGTACGTTATTACTGACTTTCTTTTATCGTCAAATGCCTGAAATCATGGAACGTGGTCATGTGTTTATTGCCCAACCACCACTTTACAAAGTTAAAAAAGGTAAGCAAGAAAGATACATTAAGGACGACGAAGCGCTAACAGAATATTTAACTACTTTAGCTTTAGAGAATGCTGAAATTCATGTTAATGATTCTGCTCCTGCAATATCTGGTATTGCATTAGAGCAATTAGTAAATCAATTTAGAACGACTAATGAAACGATTACCAGAATTTCGCGCCAAATCCCTGAAGATATTTTAGAGAAAATGATATATAGCTCTCAAATGTCTATTGCAGATTTTAGTGACGAATCTAAAGTTAACACTTGGAAAGATGATCTACTTGGCTTATTAGAAAGTCAGGAAGGTAACGGCTCTATCTATTCTGCAGAAGTTAAACATGATTCAGAACGAAGCATTTACTTCCCTGTGTTTAATGTTCGTCAGCACGGTATTGATAAGCAATATAACTGTAACTACGATTTTGTACATTCAAAAGAATTTGAATCTATCATGTCATTAAATAAAGCCATTAACGGCCTTATGGAAGAAAGTGCTTATGTTAAGCGTGGCGAAAAAGTTAAGCCAGTTGCTACATTTGAAGAAGCACTTAACTGGTTAATGGCGGAATCAAAGCGTGGACAATATATACAGCGTTATAAAGGTCTGGGTGAGATGAACCCTGACCAATTATGGGAAACAACAATGGATCCTGAAACACGTCGTATGCTTAAGGTAACTATTGAAGACGCTATCGCAGCGGATCAGTTATTTAATACCTTAATGGGAGATCATGTAGAACCACGTCGAAACTTTATTGAAGATAACGCATTAAAAGTTTCTAACTTAGACGTATAATACGTAATATCTTACTAAATATTATGCCCGGTAATCGAATCGGGCTTTTTACTATTCGTGTTTTAAAGTTTTTACTCTAATGCATGACTAAAATGAACAAATTTATTAATTCAAAGTAACTATCAATGGCTAACTTTAATATCAAAACATTCCAAGGCCTAATCTTGCAATTACAAGATTATTGGTCACGCCAAGGTTGCGTCATCATTCAACCATTAGATTTAGAGGTTGGTGCTGGAACATTCCATCCAATGACTTTCCTTCGTGCTGTCGGCCCAGAACCAATCAGTAGTGCATATGTACAGCCTTGTCGTCGTCCTACAGATGGTCGTTACGGTGAAAACCCGAACCGATTACAGCACTACTATCAGTTTCAAGTCATGTTGAAGCCTTCTCCTAAAAATATTCAACAGTTGTATTTAAATTCATTAGAAGAACTGGGTATTGATACTTTAGTTCATGATATTCGTTTTGTTGAAGACAACTGGGAATCACCAACACTTGGTGCTTGGGGTCTAGGTTGGGAAGTTTGGTTAAACGGAATGGAAATTACACAGTTTACCTACTTTCAGCAAGTGGGGGGACTAGAGTGTGCCCCTGTTACTGGTGAAATCACATATGGTTTAGAACGCCTAGCTATGTATATTCAAAACGTTGATAGCATTTACGATTTAGTGTGGACCGACGGCCCTATGGGTAAAGTACTTTATGGCGATGTATTCCATCAAAATGAAGTTGAGCAGTCTACATATAACTTTGAGCATGCAGATGTTGATGCATTATTTGGTCAATTTGATCAATGCGAAAAAGATAGTCAAAAACTTATTGAAGCAGGTTTACCATTACCCGCTTATGAGCAAGTAATGAAAGCTTCTCATGCATTCAACTTATTGGATGCTCGCCATGCTATATCAGTAACAGAGCGCCAACGTTACATTTTGCGTGTACGAACACTAGCAAAAGCTTGTGCTGAAGCTTACTACAACGCCCGAGAAAATTTAGGATTCCCGATGTGCAAATCAACAGCAGAGGGAGAAGTATAATGGTTGATATTAAAAACGAAACTTTATTGGTTGAACTTGGTACCGAAGAATTACCACCTAAGGCATTAAGTAAACTTGCTACCGTATTCTTTGAACAACTTAAGTTGCAGCTTAATAAGGCAGAAATAGCATATGGTGATATCAAGTGGTTTGCTTCTCCACGCCGCTTAGCAGTGCAAGTACAGGCTTTAGAAGCCAAGCAAGCTGATAAGGTCGTTGAGAAGAGAGGTCCTGCAGTTAATATTGCCTTTGATGAAGAAGGCAATGCAAGCAAAGCAGCACAAGGTTGGGCTCGTTCTAATGGTATTACTGTAGATCAAGCTGAACGAGTTAAGACTGAAAAAGGTGAATGGTTACTCTATAAAGCGACTCAGTCAGGAAAATCAGTTTCAGAGCTAATTCCTGATATGGTAAATAACGCATTAAGCAAACTACCTATACCAAAACCAATGCGCTGGGGAAGTGAGCGCACTCAATTTATCCGTCCGGTACATACTCTTACTATGATGTATGGTAGCGAAGTGATTACTGGGTCAGCATTAGGTATTAACTCTTCTAATCAATTACAAGGCCATAGATTTCATCATCGTGGATTAGTAGAGTTAGATCACGCAAAAAATTACGAAAGCGTACTAGAGTCTGCTTACGTCATTGCTGATTATGACAAACGTAAGCAACTAATCTTAACTCAGGTTGAAAAGGTTGCTGCAACTATCAAAGGAAACGCGATTATAGATCCTGGGCTACTAGAAGAAGTTGTTAGTATTAATGAGTGGCCAGTGACCTTAGTTGGTACTTTTGATGAAGACTTCTTATCAGTTCCAGCTGAACCTTTAATCTATTCAATGCAGGACCATCAAAAATATTTCCCTGTTCGTGATGAACAAGGTAATTTAATGAATAAGTTCATATTTGTTGCAAATATTGAATCTAAAGAACCTCAACAAGTAATTCTTGGTAATGAAAAAGTTATTCGTCCACGTTTAGCTGATGCGGAATTTTTCTTTAAAACCGATAAAAAACAAACACTTGAATCTAGATTGTTAAGCCTTGAATCAGTGTTATTTCAAAAACAACTGGGCACGTTAAAGGATAAGTCAGAGCGTATTGCTGAGCTAAGTAGTTTTATCGCTAAACAAATTGATGAAAGCCACGAAGATGCCTTTAGAGCAGGGCTGTTAAGTAAAACAGACCTGATGTCGGAGATGGTATTAGAATTCCCACAAGTACAAGGTACAATGGGTAAATACTACGCAAGACACGATGGTGAGTCTGAATCTATAGCGCAAGCGTTAGAAGATCAATATCGACCTCGCTTCGCCGGTGATAGCTTACCAGAAGCTAACATAGGTTGTGCGGTTGCAATTGCTGACAAAGTAGACACGTTAGTTGGTATTTTTGGTATTGGACAGGCGCCAAAAGGGGACAAGGATCCATTTGCTTTGCGTCGTGCTGCTATAGGCCTAATTCGAATCATTATTGAAAAACAATTACCTTTAGATATTGCCGATTTAATTGCCCATAGCCAAACACTATTTGGTGACAAGCTAACAAATAGCAATGCAGCGCAAGATGTAATTGACTTCGTAATGGGCCGTTTTAGAGCTTACTTTGAAGAGCAAAACATTAGTGTTGATGTAATTCAAGCAGTACTCGTTAATAAACCAACAGCGCCATTGGACTTTGAAAAGCGTGTTAAAGCCGTAGCACACTTTAAATCATTACCAGCATCTGAGACATTAGCTGCAGCGAACAAACGTGTTGGAAACATTCTTGCTAAGTTTGAAGGGGAGCTTACAAGCTCTGTTAACAAAGACTTGCTGCAAGAGGAGGCAGAACAGCAGTTAGCGAAAGTATTTGAAGACGTTAAAGTTACTATTGCGCCTGCGATAGCTGACAAAGACTATCAATTTGCGTTAACAACGCTTTCAACTATCAAAACTGAAATAGATAATTTCTTTGAGCACGTGATGGTTATGGCGGAAGATGAAGCTGTAAAAATTAATCGTTTAACCATGCTTAATGAAATCCGCAATAGCTTCCTAGCCATTGCCGATATATCATTGCTTCAATAAACAAATTAGAAAAGGAGGCTTTAGCCTCCTTTTTTTATGATATAAAAATAAGGCGTTTGCTCTGTAGATTGTTTTACAAGTTCATGTTCCATAAAGCGGCAAAAACTTGGTACATCTCGTGTCGTTGAAGGATCATCTGCTTTTACCAATACAGTTTCATTAGTATTCATTGTTCTAATGATTTTACGCACCATCATTACTGGCTCAGGGCATCTAAGTCCCATGGCATCGAGGAAGTAATCTGTATTTTCACTGCTAAATTCAGTCATTTACTTTAAACAAAATATTTAAACTCTAGTTAAAGATCCTAACTTATTCACGATAACCAAGGAAGCTTTGCGGCTTAAAAACTCCTTTTCTACAACTAAATTTTACTTTAAATGATATATCCGCTTGCATTAGAGCAAAGAGCGTGAATAATTCTATTTATAACGCCTTTTTATTTCTTATCTTATGCAGACAGCGCGCCTTCGAAAATACCTTTTTATATCGCTAACTTTTTATTTCTTAATTACTGGAACAAGCGTTGCAAAAGATAATCATGTCCAACGAGCGAATTTTTTAAAGGCTGAAAAACAAGTTTGGCAGCCTAATTCACCGACGTTTATAGCGTTATATAATCAACTCCATTTTTATCCGCTACAGCCATACTTAGATCAAAAGCGCTTAATGGACAAAATAAGACTGTCTGATGCACCTGAAATAGAAGCTTTTTTGGCAAAATATCAAGGAACTCCACTGGATTGGCCATTGAGAAAAAAATGGCTAAATTATTTGGCTAAAAGAAAACGGAAGGCACTCTACCTCAAATTCTTTGTACCCAATAGCAATGCAAGATTTAACTGTTTAAAACTGAATTACCAGCTAGATGCGGGCCTACCAGAAAGCGTAGTCTTGAAAGAAGTTACACAATGGTGGTTGGTGGGTAAATCTCAAGATAAAGCTTGTGATCCGTTATTTAAAAAGTGGCAAAAGTCAGGTTATCAGACTGCTGATGTTGTATGGCAGCGCTTAGCATTGGCTGCTGATGGTGGTAAACATACCCTAATTCCTTATTTAACAAGCCTTTTGCCAAAAGAAGAACAATATTTAGGACGTCTTTGGCATAAGGTTAGAAGAGACCCTGCATATATCTCCAAATTTTCACGTTTTAGCCACTTTAATGAAAAGGAAACGCAAATAGTTGCTTATGGTTTAAAGCGCTTAGTGTGGCGTGATCCTAACCGGGCTATTAGTACCTTTAATAATGCAAAGAAAAAGTTTCCTTTCAAACCTTCTCAATTAGCGTACTTAAATTCTCGATTTGCATTGGCATTAGCGAGTAAGCAACATAAGCAAGCTGATTTTTGGTTAGATCAAGTCTCTGATGAATACCTAGATACTAATTTAGTACAATGGAAGCTTGCTAATGTATTGAAATCCAAAGACTGGCAAGCGGTCATGTCTACCTTATTAGCCTTACCAAAGTCGAAGCAAGAAAGTCCACAATGGCAGTATTGGTATGCTCGCAGCTTAGCTGAAACTGGACAGTCAGATGTAGCCAAACAGCACATGGCAAAGCTTGCTACGACTAGACATTACTATGGTTTCTTGGCTGCCAATCAACTTCAACTACCCATTAACTTAGCTCACAAACCATTAAACTTTAGCCAGGATATTAAACAAAAAGCCTTTGAGCATCCTGCTGCTAAGCGAGCTTTTGAACTTTTTCATATTGAACGATACAGTCAGGCGCGTAAAGAATGGAATTATTGGCTATCACAATTACCAGAGTCTGAAAAATTGGTAGCGGCAATTATTGCTTATGAAGAAGGTTGGTTTGATAGACCGATATTCACCTTAGCTAAGCATGGCTATCTTGATGACGTAGATTTGAGATTTCCTATGGCTTATGCCGAAGACATAAACAGTTACTCTAAGAAGCATGATATAGACGCTAGCTGGGCATTTGCAATTGCGCGTAGGGAAAGCTCCTTTATGCGTGATGCTCATTCTTCTGCTGGTGCCAAAGGCCTAATGCAAATTATGCCAGCCACTGCAAAGCAGCTAGAGAAAAGAACAATTTCAAATAGATACTTACTTAATGCAAAAAATAATATTAATTTAGGCACCAAGTATTTAAAGCGGCTACTTAAACGAAACAATGGTAATACAATTTTGGCTACCGCTTCATATAATGCTGGACCATACAGAGTGAAACAGTGGTTATCTAAAGCGAAAAATCTACCAGCAGATATTTGGATAGAAACTATTCCATTTAAAGAAACACGTGACTACGTGAAAAGTGTTTTAGCTTATCAGCAAATATATCAAACAAAGTTAAATACAAATTATCAATCGCCATTTAAAGGGCTATTAGAAATGACAATTAGCCCTTAAAATATGCAGTAATAAAGCGTGTACCACACAATAGAGAACAAGTTATGACCAGTTTGGCAAATTTATATCCTGCACATATTAATGAGCTGCAAGTCCGAGCAAAGAATGTGCTAGCCCGTGAAAATATCGATGGGCTCGTTATCCATTCGGGTAAAGAACTTAAAATATTTTTAGATGATAATTCCTACCCTTTCAAAGTAAACCCGCACTTCAAGCATTGGTTGCCTTTGGTCAACATTACCAACAGCTGGTTGATCATTAATGGCATCGATAAGCCAACGCTTATTTATTATCAGCCAGTAGATTTTTGGCATAAAGTAGAAGTGCTAGAACAAAGTTATTGGAATGCTTTTTTTGAAATCAAAGTTATTACTAATGCTGCTGAAGTAGATTCATTATTACCCTATGACAAATCGAATTACGCTTATATCGGTGAACATATCGAGGTAGCGACAGCGTTAGGTTTTGAGCAAATTAACCCAGAAGGTGCGCTTAACTATCTACATTTTCATCGAGCTTACAAAACGCCTTATGAACAACAATGTATGCGAGAATCTAATGCAAAAGCTGTAGCTGGTCATAATGCTGCTAAAGCTGCATTTATGTCTGGCGAGAGTGAATTTGAAATTCAACGCGCATATTTGCGAGCAACTAGCCATAATGAAAGTGAAACACCATACGGAAATATTGTCGCACTAAATGAAAATGCCTCCATTTTGCATTACACGGCACTAGAAAGAGCAAAACCTGCAGCACACCGTTCATTTTTGATTGATGCAGGAGCTAATTTTCATGGCTATGCATCTGATATCACGCGCACTTACGCCTTTGAACAAAATGACTTTGCTGCCTTAATTACACGTATGGATAGCTTAATGCTCAAAGCTGTCGATGGTTTAAAACCGGGTAAAAGTTACGTTGATCTGCATATAGAAACTTATCAAGAAATCGCAAAGGTATTAGCTGAGTTTAATCTTATAACGACTAGTGTCGAGTCTGCTGTTGAAGCAGGTATAGTTTCAACATTTTTCCCGCACGGGTTAGGCCATCATTTGGGTTTACAAGTTCATGACGTAGGTGGCTTTATGGCTGATGAAAGAGGCACTCATATAGATGCTCCTACTCAACACCCGTTTTTGAGAACTTCTCGAACAATAGAAGTTGATCAAGTATTTACAATAGAGCCAGGCTTATATTTCATAGATTCGCTATTAGCTGATTTGAAAAATGGTGAGCATAGTGCAATGGTTAACTGGTCAAAAGTCGAAGAATATAAACCATTTGGTGGTATTCGAATTGAAGACAATATTATTGTTCATCAATCGCATAATGAAAATATGACTCGAGACCTTAAGCTCGATTAATGTCTAGCTATCCTATAGTAACTAATAAGTTCATGTATGAAACGACTGTTAACCGCAGTCGTTTTCTCTGTTTTATTTTTCCCTGTGTGTCTTATCAAGAACTAAAAATACAGCTTAATCAGCTTCGTGTTGAACACCCCAATGCTAATCATCATTGCTATGCGTTTGTCAGTGGCGCACCAACGGATAGCCAAAAATATGGGTTTTCAGACGATGGCGAGCCCAGTGGCACAGCAGGGCGCCCGATGTTAGCTGTGCTGCAAGGCAGTAATATTGGCCAAATAGGAGCGATTGTTGTTCGTTACTTTGGTGGGGTTAAGTTAGGCACTGGCGGTCTACAACGTGCATATGGCGGTGCTGTACGTGAAGCATTAGCACTTGCTGAAACAGAGTTGAAAGTGCCAATGACGGAAAAAATCCTGCACTGTAGTTACCAACAGGTTTCAGATGTACAACATATAGTAAAAACTTGTAGCGCACAGATTCGACAGGAAGAATATCAAGAAATTGTAAAATTTGTATTGGCTATCCCTGACGATCAACTTAAACTATTTGAACAACAACTGCTTACCATGTCTTGTGGTTCACTAGAACTTAGTGAACTTATGCAGAAATAAGCATATTTGCCGAAGAAGAATAAGTGCAATATAGAAACATCATTCGTATTTTAGGTCTTTTAGTAACGCTTTTAAGCGTTACTATGCTTCCGCCTGCCTTAGTTTCTCTTATTTACCGTGATGGTGGTGGTGTGTCATTTCTAATGGCATTCCTCTGGTGTCTATTCATTGGTGGCTTTATGTGGTATCCCAATAGAGCACAAAAAGGAGAATTAAGGGCAAGGGAAGGCTTTTTGATTGTTGTGTTATTCTGGACCGTTCTGGCGAGTTTCTCTGCAATTCCTTTGATGTTACTAGATGAACCTAATCTATCTGTTTCTGATGCATTCTTTGAATCGTTCTCAGGCTTAACGACCACTGGTGCGACGATACTCACCAATATTGATGTATTACCACATGCTGTTCTCTTTTATCGCCAGCAATTGCAGTGGTTAGGTGGTATGGGGATAATTGTACTGGCTGTTGCAGTATTACCAATGTTAGGTATTGGTGGGATGCAGCTTTACCGTGCAGAAACTCCAGGCCCAGTAAAAGATTCCAAAATGACCCCCAGGATAGCTGATACGGCAAAACACCTTTGGTATATATATCTTTCATTAACCATAGCCTGTGCAACGAGTTATTGGCTTGCTGGAATGTCAGTATTTGATGCTATTTGCCATTCATTCTCGACAATAGCTATTGGTGGATTTTCTACCCATGATGCCAGTATTGGTTACTTTAATAGCCCAGTTATAAATTTAGTGTGTGTCTTCTTTCTAGTGATTGCTGGCGTTAACTTTGCGTTGCACTATGCTGCCGTACAAAGTCGCTCAATTCGTAGTTATATTGCCGATCCGGAATTTAAGGTTTTTATTGCTATTCAAATTATTCTTACCTTAATTTGTTTTACGGTATTAATGTCTGCAGGGGTCTATGGCGACGCTGAACAAGCATTAGATCAGGCATTATTTCAATCGGTGTCTATTAGCACAACAGCTGGCTTTGCAACGACGTCTTTCGCAGACTGGCCAACGCTGTTACCACTACTACTAATTTTCTCAAGCTTTATTGGTGGCTGTGCAGGTAGTACTGGCGGTGGTATGAAAGTTGTTCGTGTTGTTTTGCTTTATCTTCAGGGTATTCGAGAACTAAACAAATTGGTTCACCCCAAAGCAGTGTTTACCATAAAGTTAGGCTCGAAAGCTTTGCCAAATCGTGTTGTTGAGGCTATTTGGGGATTCTTTTCAGCATACGCAGCCGTTTTCGTGATTTGTATGTTGCTACTGTTGGCATCGGGTATGGATGATATTAGTGCCTTTACCGCTGTCGCAGCATGTATGAATAACTTAGGCCCGGGTTTAGGCGAAGTCGCTTCGAATTTTGCTTCGATCAGTGATTTCAGCAAATGGGTGCTTATAGTCGCGATGTTATTTGGTCGACTAGAAATATTTACGTTGCTTGTATTATTTACGCCGGCGTTTTGGCGTGACTAATAGGTTTTACTAGAAGTAAATAACACCTACTTGGAACAGTTTTTCGACATCTGAAATATATTTCTTATTCACTAAGAATAAGATCACGTGATCTTCTTCCATAATCACCGTATCTGAATGTGCAATAACCACCTCTTCTCCACGAACAATTGCACCTATCGTTGTACCTGGAGGTAGTTTTATATCGCGTATTTCTCGACCGACTACTTTTGAAGAATGTTCATCCCCTTTAGCGACTATTTCAATAGCTTCTGCTGCGCCACCACGTAAGCTGTATACGTTTTTAATCGTACCTTTGCGTACATGGGTTAATAGTGCAGAAATTGTTGCGTGTTGAGGTGATATGGCAATATCGATGGTGCTGCCGTGAACTAAATCAACATAAGCATCACGTTGAATCAGCACCATTGTTTTTCTTACACCTAATTTTTTCGCTAAAAGTGAAGACATAATATTAGCTTCGTCATCGTTAGTTACCGCGATAAACACATCGAATTGATCGATATGCTCTTCAAGCAGTAGCTCCTGATCGGAAGAGTCGCCAGTAAAAACTAATGTATTGTCTAACTCTTGTGCTAATTGTTTAGCGCGTTCATTTGAACGTTCTATCAATTTAACTTGATGATTTTTTTCTAATATTTTTGCAAGTCCTGCACCAATGTTACCACCGCCTGCAATCATAATTCGGCTATATGCGGGTTCAAGCTTTTGTAATTCATTCATTACCGCGCGTATATGTACACTGGCTGCTATGAAAAAGACTTCGTCATCTGCTTCGATAACCGTAGTGCCTAGCGGTCGAATAGGGCGGCCATTTCGGTATATTGCCGCTACGCGTGTATCCACATTAGGTATATGTTCTTTTAGTGTAGAAAGCGCATGACCTACTAGTAGACCACCGTAATAAGCTTTAACCGCTACTAAACTTACCTTTCCGCCCGCAAATTCTAGTACCTGCAGTGCACCTGGGTAATCTATTAAATGGGTAATATCTCGAGTGACTAACTGTTCAGGAGCTATAACGTGATCCACTGGAATATGATCTTTGTTGAACAACTCATCTTTACGTTGAACAATTTGTGAAGAACGGATACGTGCAACCTTTTTAGGGGTGCTAAACAGCGTATAGGCTATCTGGCAAGCAATCATATTGGTGGCATCATCGTTCGTAACAGCAATAATCATATCTGCATCATCAGCACCAGCATTAGCTAAAACTTCTGGGTGGCATCCTTGACCGGCAATGACTTGTAGGTCGAGCTTGTCTTGAAGTTCGTGTAATTTTTCGCTGTCGACGTCGATTAGAGAAATATCATTTCGCTCGCCCACTAGGTTTTCTGCTAGTGTGCCACCGACTTGTCCTGCGCCAATAATTATTATTTTCATGCTTAAAATTGCTGCGTTTAATGTGCTTAATTAGCTGGTGCTTATTTGGTTTTTACCAACTTTGCATAGTAGAAACCATCCATATCTTGCTCACCAGGAATAAGCTGCCAACCAAGACTACCTTGATATTCTGGTAGTTCTACCAACTCAGCATCTGTTTGGGTTGCTAAAAACTGCTGAATTTGTTCACTATTTTCGTCTGGTAATATACTACATGTAGCGTATAGCAAAGTACCACCGGGCTTTAACAATGACCACATTTTTTTCAATATTTGAGCTTGGAGATCCACTAACGCTTTAATATCGTCTGCTTTTCTCAGCCATTTGATGTCCGGGTGTCGTCTAATTACGCCAGTGGCAGAGCAGGGCGCGTCGAGTAATATTCGGTCAAATAGTTGGCCATCCCACCATGATTCAGGGTTAGTCGCATCGCCGGCGATTAGTTTTGCTTCAAGCTTTATCCGGTCAAGGTTTTCTTGTACTCGTACTAAACGAGATTCATCGACATCGATCGCTGTCATTTGCTCAATATCGGGCGTGAGTTCCAACATATGGCAGGTTTTGCCGCCCGGAGCTGCACAACAATCAAGAACAAGGTCGCCAGGCTGACAACCCAATAGGCGAGCGCTTTGCTGTGCTGCTGCGTCTTGCACTGACGCTGCACCCACATCAAATTTAGGTAACTTATTAACGTCAATGGCACTAGCCAATTTTAATGCGCCTGATTTCTCGTCCTGATCTGCTATTTCAATTTCTGATGCTTCAAGCATTTTAAGGTATTGAGAAGCATTGAACTGGCGATTATTTACCCGTAGCCACATAGGTGGGCGTGATTGGTTTGCAGAGAGTATTGATTGCCAATTGTTTGGATAAGCTGATTTCACTTTATTAATAAACCATCCAGGGTGGTTATAATTAACAGGCTCAGTAAGTGAGTTGGTACTTACTTCAGGGTTTCTCTGATAACTCCTAAGAATAGCATTTACCAAGCCTTTGAGGTGACGACACTTGATGTTGCCAGTTGCAGATACTGTTTCATTGAGTGCTGCATGGTCTGGAATACGCGTGTATTTAAGTTGATAAATGCCTACCAAGAGTAAAAAGTGGCAGACACGTTGCTTACCCTTTAATGGTTTATCCATTAAATGGCGAACATGGTTTTCTAATTCTGGTAAGTAACGCAGTACACCATAGCAAAGCTCTTGTAATAGGCCTTTATCTTTACCTTCTACTTTGGCTGCTTGTTTTGGTATTTCTTCCGCGAGGCTTCTACCTTGATCGACAACAGCAAAACAAACTTTTGCTGCTAGTGCTCTTAAGTTTACTGACATGATTTACCTGTGATCAGATTGCCTACTTTAAACCAGTCAGCACGACTATTGAGTACGTCTTGAACAGCCATCGCTTTCTTCCCTGGTAATTGTAAGGTTTGTATCAGTAAGGCATTTTCACCAGTAGCCACCAAAATACCTTGTTTATCAGACGATATTATTTCTCCCGGCTGATACTCTGAGGTGTCTTTTTTGATGACTCCTACTTGATGAACTTTAATAGTATGTAACTTATCTGCTTGCTCTAAAAACTGAAAATAGCTTCCCGGCCATGGTGTAAAGGCTCTTAATTTGAGATCAATTTTATTGGCAGCTAATTGCCAGTCTATTTCTGCTTCAGCTTTATCAAGTTTTGCAGCATAGGTTGCCTCACTATTGCGTTGAGGAACGCGAGGGTAATCACCACTTGCCATTAAAGCCAAAGTGTCAATTAACGCTTTTGGACCAAGATCTGCAAGCTTTTCATAAAGACTAGCGCTAGTGTCGCTTGCCAAAATAAGGCAATTAGACTTTAAAATCATGTCACCTGTATCGAGCCCTTCATCCATTTGCATGATGGTAACGCCTGTTTCTGGATCGCCAGCCTCCAATGAACGTTGAATGGGTGCAGCGCCTCGCCATTTCGGCAGTAATGAGCCATGAACATTAATACAACCTAAACGTGGTGCATCTAATATTACTTTAGGTAAAAGTAAGCCATAAGCAACAACGACCATTACGTCAGCATTGAGTTGTTTTAATGTTTCTTGATCTGCAACATCTTTAAAGTTCTTCGGTTGATAGACCGGTATTTCATGGCTTAGTGCTAATGTTTTAGTTGCACAAGCTGTAAGTTTTTTGCCTCGGCCGGCTGGTTTGTCTGGTGGACAAAAGGTAGCAATTACTTGATGTGGTGAATCAATCAGCGCTTGTAAATGCTTAGCCGCAAAATCTGGCGTACCAGCAAAAATTATTTTTAATGGCTTAGTCAATGGAGTTCCTTGAAATTAGGCTTTTGCCGCTAAACGCGCTTCTTTTTCTATTTTAGCTTGAATACGCTTACGCTTAAGAGGAGACAAATAATCTACAAATAATACGCCAGCTAAGTGATCGAGTTCATGCTGAATACAAATGCTAAGCAATTCATCACCATCTCGAGTAAATTCATTACCTTCGCGATCAAGTGCTTTTACCGTAACTGTTTCATGACGTGTAACTTTTGCGTAACATCCTGGCACCGATAAACAACCTTCTTCATTGATAAACGTTTCACCGCTTTTTTTAATGATTTCTGGGTTAATTAAGGTGATAGGATCACTTTTATCTTCGGTGGTATCCATAACGACAATACGTTGATGAATATCGACTTGTGTGGCGGCTAAACCTACGCCATTTTCTGCGTACATAGTTTCAAACATATCATCAACAATTTTACGAATGTCATCATTAACTTCGGTAACTTGTTGGGCTTTTGTGCGTAATCTTTCGTCTGGAAAGCGTAAAACTGATAAAACGGTCATAATTTTTACAAATAAATAGCGATATTTTAGATAGAATGTTATGTTTCAATTTTAGCCATTAAATAACATTAATAATAGTGGTTTGAAGTTTTTGTATAAAATGGACAAGAGTAGCATGATAAAAAAAATTATACTCTCAGCGACATTCTTCACTTTACCTTGGTTGTCATTCGCCGATGAGCTTCAGATAAATGAAGGGGCGCCGAATACCTATATTGTGGAAGAAGGTGATACGCTATGGGACATTTCTTCAATATTTTTAGAACAACCTTGGCTATGGCCTCAACTGTGGCGATTAAATCCAGAAATTAGCAATCCACATCTTATTTATCCGGGAGATGTGCTTAGATTAGTCTATGATGATGAAGGCGAACCTCAACTTGTCGTTGAAGAAGAGCCTGAATATATCGAAGAGATAATCGAAGAACCTGTCGTGGTTGAAGAAGTTATCGAGGAGCCAGTAATTGTTGAAGCGCCACCGCGCGAAAAGCCAACGTTGAAGCTTTCTCCAAAGGTAAGAAAACAGGTTAAGAAAACGCCTATTACAACATTACCGCTTCATGTAATTGCACCGTATGTGAAATATGATCATTTATTAACGCAAGCGCAAGTCGATACATTACCGAATGTAATTGGCAGTGATCAGGGTCACAAATCAAGTTTGGATGGCTTTAAAGTCTACGTTAATGACGACTTAGTATTAGGTAAATCGTACGCTATTTACTACATTGATGACGAAATCATTGATCCAGAGACGGAAAAATCTCTAGGCTTTAACGTTAAACTAACAGGTACTGCTCAAGCAATTCGCAGTGGCGATATGGCTAAACGTCGTCCAGGTACGTTACTCGTAAACTCTGCCAATCGCGAAATTCGATCAGGCAATATTGTTATGCCAATTAATGAAGGTCAGCTATTGCCGTCATTCTTTACTATGCAAAAAGCCGATGAATCAGTTAGAGGGTTAATTGTGAAAGCATCTAGCGATAACCGAGAGTTTGGTAAGCTAGAAGTAATAATGATCAATCGTGGTGAAATGCACTCTGTAAAAGTAGGGGATATTCTTACTATTCAGCGTAAGAGCCCTGCAGTTGTAGAAACTAAAGACGGCCCACAATATAAAGCGAGTTCATCTCGTTGGGAGAGAATGTCGGCAGATCCGGAATCGGAATATGACATGCCCGAAGAGCCGCTTGGACAAGTTATGGTGTTCAAGGTTTATGAAAACGCAGCTATGGCATTAATCATGAAAACGAATAAGCCAGCAAGATTATTGGATAGCGTAGCAGCGCCTCAATAGTTCTTTTAATAAATTGAAATAAAAGGCATATCAACTATACCTATAGTGATGTGCCTTTTTTGTATCTGCAGGTTTTGATTTAAGGAATAACATTACGGAAGAGCAATAAAGCCCAAACGCATATTATCAGCCAATTTTTCTTAGGGAGAAGATAAATGGTTAAGGATGAATACCAACTATGGTTAGCACTTAAACTTGTACCAAGACTTTCCATTAAGAGAAAACTTGCCCTTGTTGACACATACGGGATTGTAGGTTTATTTCAATTAACTACTAATCAACTTAAATCGATAGGGCTCAATAACAAACAGATCTCTGCGATAACGCGACCTGACAGGGTTTATATCGATAATATACTTAATCAAACAGAACAATTTAAAAGCCAGCTTATTCATTTCGGCAGCCCAAGCTACCCTAAATTATTGAAAGAGATATATGATCCACCGTTATTACTGTGGGTTAAAGGAGACACTCGTTTATTAAACCTAACTCAAATCGCGATGGTAGGAAGTCGTTCAGCTACGGGCTTAGGTAGAGAGTTAGCTATGCGGATATCGTCTGAACTAGCTAATGTAGCTGTGGTAACTAGTGGTATGGCATTAGGAATAGATGCGGCATGCCATCAAGGTGCACTTGCTGTGAGCGGTAAGACTATCGCTGTTATTGGAACTGGAATAGATAAAATTTATCCAGCTCGTCATAAACCTTTAGCAAAATCGATTGTCGAAGAAGGTGGAGCTATTGTAAGTGAGTTTATCCCCGGTACTCATGCTAAGCCTGGACACTTCCCACGAAGAAATAGAATTATCAGTGGCTTAAGCTTAGGGACCGTCGTTGTTGAAGCGGAAATAAAGAGTGGTTCACTGGTTACTGCTAAAATTGCCTTGGAGCAGAATAGAGACGTTTTTGCTGTCCCTGGTTCGCCAGTAAACCCTATGGCCTCTGGTTGTAATCAGTTAATAAAACAAGGTGCTAAATTAATTGATTGTGCAGCCGACATAGTGGAAGAGTTGGGAATAGCAATACCAACCAATTTCAACAAACAACCAGTCGAAAAAAGTGTAAAAATTCGCGAACAGGGGTTGTTAAATGAGACATTGTTAGCTAGTGTGGATTATGAGGTCACTCCCGTAGACATAGTGATTTCCCGGAGTAAACTTCCCACAGATGAAGTGTTAACCCGGCTAACAATGCTAGAGCTTAGAGGTCTGGTATCTGCGGTACCTGGAGGCTATCTTCGATTACATAGGGGGTAATTATGTTCGATATACTTATGTATCTTTTTGAGAACTATATCCACTCTGAAGCAGAGATCATGGTTGATCATGATGAGCTAACTGATGAGTTAACTCGCGCAGGCTTCCATCAAGATGAAATATATAAAGCGCTAAGTTGGTTGGAAAAACTAGCGGATTTACAGCACAACGATGAACACCCTTATTTGACACGCTTAACAGGCCCTTCAACACGTATTTATACTGCACAAGAGGTGCAACGTTTAGATACAGAATGTCGAGGCTTTTTAATGTTTTTAGAACAAGTGAATTTGCTTGATGTCACCACTCGAGAAATGGTTATTGATAGAATAATGGAACTTGATACTAAAGACTTCTATTTAGATGACCTTAAGTGGGTTGTGCTAATGGTATTGTTTAATGTACCAGGCCATGAAAAAGCGTACTCACAAATGGAAGACTTAATTTTTGATGAGCGACCGGATGGACCGCTTCATTAAGTTTTAAGGATTCTTGTGGCATAATGGTGGTAATTCAACTTTGAGTTATTACCTTTATGTCACAATCAGACGATCCACTTTTTACTCAACATGAGCATGCATTGGAGCATGAGTACGGCGTGTGCCCAGAATGCGGCAGTGAAGTCTCGGTTAAAAGAGGAAAGTCTGGGCCTTTCATTGGTTGTGATAATTACCCTAACTGCCAATATACTCGTCCAATAGTTGAGCACGAGAAAGTAGAAGACCAAGTCTTACCCGGTACAGAGTGCCCTGAATGTGGCTGTGAGCTGGCGGTAAAACAAGGTCGATACGGGATGTTTATTGGTTGTACTAACTATCCAACTTGTCATCATATTGAACATGAAAATGAAGTTTCAGAAGAAACTAAAACAGCTAAATGTCCGCAATGTAAATCAGGTAAGTTAACCCCAAAAACCACACGTTACGGTAAAACATTTTACCCTTGTGATAATTACCCTAAATGTAAATTTGCGGCAAACCATGAACCGGTTAACGGTAGTTGTGAAAAATGTGGTTTCAGTTTATTGCTGAAAAGACAAATGGCGGCAGGTGAGAAGTTACAGTGTGCTGATAAAAAATGTAGTCATTTTCAATCAACACACTAATACCGACTATTAGTGATTAATCGGTATTCTTAGATAAAGCGTTAGCGTATTGCTGAATGTCTGCAAACGCACGACTTGGCAGTATGTTAGCCACTTCTGCTAAACGTTCTGTAAGTTGTTTGTTGGTCTGTGCTGACACATTTATGTGTCCCATCTTACGACCAGCGCGCTTTGACTTTCCATACCAATGCAATGTGACACTTGGAATCGACAAAATTTCATTAGGTACTGTATCTTCACCCAAAATATTGATCATTGCCGTTGGGCGCACTAAGTCGCCGTTACCAAGCGGTAACCCACAAACAGCACGTATATGGTTCTCGAATTGACTAGTATCTGCGCCTTGTTGAGTCCAGTGACCAGAGTTGTGAACACGTGGGGCAATTTCGTTAACCAGTAATTGATCGCCTACTTGGAAAAATTCTATGGCAAGTACGCCTACATACTCTAGAGCATTAGCTATTTTATCAAACATTAGCTGTGCTTGAGCTTGCAATTCTACAGCTGTTTCTAACGCTACAGATACGGTTAAAACGCCATCGGTATGATGGTTTTCAGTAAGTGGATAAACCTTTGTATTGCCATGAACGTCACGCATTCCAACGAGTGATACTTCTCGATTAAAAGGCACCATTTGTTCAGCGACTACAGCGTGCTTAACGCCTTGCTCCCCGCCCGCGAAAAAGGCCTCTATATCTAACCAAATATCGTCAGCGTGTGCTTTATCTTTTAATCGCCATTGACCTTTACCGTCATAGCCAGCTAAAGCGCTCTTTAAAATTAGTGGTAATTCTAGTGTTGCAAGCGCTTGGTCAAAATCAGATTTATTTTCTATTATCTTGTGCTTGGCGTTTGCGACGCTTGCATTTTCAAGCAATTGTTTTTCTAGGCGACGGTCGCCACCTGTTTTTATTGCTTGGCTACTAGGTTTTAATTTTCCTGACGCCTCACACTTTGCCAAAACATCATGTGCTATATGTTCAAACTCTGCCGTAATAGTATCGGCAAACTCAATACCTGCAGATAAATCACCATATTGTAATTCAGTATTTAATGGATCGACAACAGATGCACTACCCACATCATATGCTCGAATTTGAATATTTAATGGTTTAACAGCAAGTGCCATCATACGTGCTAATTGGCCTGCACCTAAAACAAGTACGTTCATTGAATTGAACCTATTCAGCTGGGTTAGGGTTACTTAAGATAGTATCAGTTTGTTCTGTACGGAACTTTTCAACTGCAGCCATCACGGTTTCGTCATGAGTACCAATAATTTGAGCAGCTAATAATCCCGAATTGGCAGCGCCGGCATTACCAATAGCTAATGTGCCAACGGCAATACCCTTAGGCATTTGCACTATTGATAATAAAGAATCTTGACCGCTTAAGGCCTTTGATTGCACAGGGACACCTAAAACAGGTAGGCTTGTATATGCGGCCGTCATTCCTGGTAAATGTGCAGCGCCACCAGCGCCTGCAATAATTACTTTAATTCCTCTGTCTTTAGCACTTTCAGCATATTCAGCTAACAAGTGTGGTGTGCGGTGAGCTGAAACAACTTTGGTTTCATAAGGTACACCAAATAGATCTAACATTTCCGCTGCGTGTTGCATCGTCGGCCAGTCCGACTTTGAACCCATGATAATACCTACTTTCATTTTAACGGCACCTTAATAAACAAACTAAAGAGAGGGAGTGGCAATACACTACCGGTTAATTAGGCCGCGCATTATACCTATGTTTGGCCAGATACGGAATCTTAGCTTGTTAAATTATAGTCAGTTTTATTTGTATTACCGCTAATTTGGCAAGCTTAGACTAAAGGAGGATATGAAAAAATTATTAACTCGCTAAGCTTATAATCATTAAATCTATTGACCCAATACCTAACAATTTGTGAAGGGGGAATGATGAATATTTATCAACAAGGGTTAGATCAATGTGCCGCTAACGCCCAACCATTGACACCGGTAACTTTTCTCAAACGTACCGCAGAAGTATTTCCTGATCGTACCGCAATAATTCATGGCAACGACCATATCAGTTATCGAGACTTCCAACGCAATGTTAATCGGTTTGCTAGCGCTTTAACTAAGCGAGGCGTAAAGCCTGGCGATACGGTTACTATTATTGCTGCCAATATCCCAGCATATATAGAAGCTCACTATGCTGTTCCATTAACTGGGGCCATTTTAAATTCGCTTAACACTCGTCTTGATGCTCAAGCACTAGCATTTATTCTTGATCATGGTGAATGCGATGTATTACTTGTAGATACCGCTTTTTCCGACGTAATGAAAACAGCAATAGCGTTGTCAACTCGACAACCTGTGGTCATTGATATTTTAGATCCATTAAGTGGTGATACTAATTGTATAGGTGAAATTGAATACAAAGAATTGCTGGCAGAAGGCGATGACGTTTTAACAGAGAACTTTATTACTGATGAATGGCAAGCATTAGCATTAAATTACACATCAGGTACGACAGGCAACCCTAAAGGAGTAGTTTATTCGCATCGAGGGGCCTATCTAAATGCAATAGGTAATACGCTTATTTGGCCAATGTCTGAACCACCAGTATATTTGTGGACCTTACCTATGTTCCATTGCAACGGTTGGTGTTTTCCATGGTCTATTGTTGCAGTAGGTGGAACACAAGTGTGTTTAAGGCAAGTAGAAGTTACAGCCATTGCTGATGCTATGAAAGAGTATAATGTGAGCCATTTCTGTGGCGCACCAATTGTACTTAATATGATACTAAATGGCGATCCGGAAGTACTTAAGGGCATTCCTCGTAACATTAAAGCTATGACAGCTGGTGCTCCACCACCTGCTGCAGTAATTAAAGGTATGGAAAAACTAGGTTTTGATATAACCCAGACTTATGGCCTAACAGAAGTATATGGTCCATGTGTTGTAAGTGAATGGAAACCTGAATGGAATGAAAGAGACAGCGATGAGCGGGCAGCTTTAAAAGCAAGACAGGGTGTACGTTACCCAACCCAGGAAGAGGTTGATGTCTTAGATCCTGAAACTATGTTACCTGTACCTTTGGATGCGGAAACTATTGGCGAAATAATGTTTCGCGGTAATACGACCATGAAAGGCTACCTTAAAAATGAAACGGCTACGGAATCTGCTTTTAGTGAAGGCTGGTTTCATTCAGGTGATTTGGCGGTTAAACATCCTGACGGCTTTATTGAAATTAGAGATCGGTCAAAAGACATTATTATCTCTGGTGGCGAAAACATTTCCTCAGTCGAGGTAGAAGGTGTTTTATATAAACACCCTGCAATTCTTGAAGCTGCAGTTGTCGCGAGAAGTGATGAAAAATGGGGGGAAACGCCTTGTGCCTTTGTCACAATTAAAGATGGCTATAGCATAAGTGAACAAGAAGTTATCGATTTCTGTCGCGACAATATGGCCAGTTTTAAAGCACCACGCAGTATCGTCTTCAGCGACTTGCCTAAAACCTCTACAGGTAAAATACAAAAGTTTGTCTTAAGAGAAAAAGTACGTTCGCTATTTGGATAATAATGTATGCGCTAAGTGTATTCTGTTTTGACATCTTCTATACTATGGCTCATTTTATAATTACATGAGCCATAGTGTTTAATGAGCACTGCATTAGAAGTTTATAATGATGGTGGCGTTCTTGCCTATCCTACTGAAGCTGTTTTTGGTTTGGGTTGTGACCCCGACAATGAACAGGCAGTGATGAAGTTGCTTGCCATAAAGCAACGGCCCATTGAAAAAGGCCTAATATTGCTGGCGAGCAATTATTCCCAATTATTGCCGTATATAGATGAACAGAAAATACCACAAGATAAACGCTTTGCTATTTTATCTCGTTGGCCTGATGGTATTACTCAAATATTACCTTGCCTAAGTACAACACCTAATTGGCTAACCGGTAAATTCACTACATTGGCGGTTAGAGTGACTAGTCAGCCTGATGTGGTCGCTTTATGTAACCAAACTAATAAGCCCATTGTTTCAACTAGTGCTAATTTGTCTGGCGAAGAACCAGCACTAACTTGGCAGCAAGTAGAAAAAGACCTTGGCGAAAAAGTCGATTTCATTATTAAAGGGCAAACTTTGGGTTTTACTCAGCCATCAAAAATAATTGATGGTCTTTCAGGAGATGTATTTCGCGTATGAGCCAAATAAATATAGAGAGCGTTGTTGCATATTTAAAAGAGCTACAAGATAACATTTGTCAGGCGCTTGAACAGGCAGACGGCAGTGGCCGATTTGTAGAAGACAATTGGCAGCGTGCTGAAGGAGGCGGTGGCCGTACTCGGGTACTCACTAATGGTGATGTAATTGAACAGGGCGGGGTAAACTTCTCATTAGTTTCAGGGAATAAATTACCACCGTCAGCTACGGCGCATCGACCAGAACTTGCGGGGCGTACTTGGCAAGCTTGTGGTGTTTCGTTAGTTATTCACCCAAAAAACCCTTATATACCTACCTCTCATGCCAATGTACGATTTTTTATCGCCGAAAAAGAAGGTGAGGAGCCCGTATGGTGGTTTGGTGGTGGTTTTGATTTGACACCGTTTTATCCGTTTGAAGAAGATGTAACGCATTGGCACCAAACAGCCAAGGACTTATGTGATCCATTTGGTGAATCTATTTATGATGAACATAAAAAGTGGTGTGATGAATACTTTTATTTGAAGCACCGAAATGAAACACGTGGCGTAGGCGGATTATTTTTTGATGATCTCAATAGCTGGGGCTTTGATAAAAGTTTTGATTATATCAAAGCGGTTGGACAAGGATTTATAGACGCGTATGTACCTATTATTGAAAGACGAAAAGCAACAGAATTCGGTGAGCGTCAACGCCAATTTCAACTGTATCGCCGTGGGCGCTACGTTGAATTTAATTTAGTTTTTGACCGTGGCACTTTATTTGGCCTGCAATCAGGTGGCCGTACAGAATCTATTTTAATGTCGATGCCGCCACTTGCTCGCTGGGAATATAATTATCAGCCACTTGAAGGTAGCGAAGAAGCAAATTTAGCAGATTTTCTTATTCCGAGAAATTGGTTGGTGGAGTAAATAGGTGAGGCAAAAGAATTCACTTGGCCATATTCAGCGCTTCGGACCTGCAATTATCCATAGTTGGCAAGGCTTTGTCGCTGCCTATAAATATGAAATAGCATTTCGGCAGTATATATGGTTATCGGCAATATTAATTCCACTTGCGGTAAGTATTGCGGATAGTGTTGCAGAGTTTTCCATGCTTATTTCTGGCTTATTTCTAATATTGATTGCGGAATTGTTGAATACTGGCATTGAGGCAGTTGTTGATCGTGTAAGCACAGAACATCATGAATTAAGTGGCAGAGCAAAAGATTTAGGCTCTGCTGCAGTGACTACGGCAATTATCTATCTAGTAATCGTTTGGAGTTATAAAGTTTATAGCCTCTTTTTATAGTAAACATCGCCTATATTGAGCGGCAGTACCTGATTTTACAGAACATCAATAATAACCCTAAATAAATTGTTGATTTAGATCAGGGTTTAATTCGTCTATCAATATTGTTGCCACTAAATGTTTCGTAGTTTGAGGTAAATCAACTTTTTGGTACTTACATCCCCTTAAAATAACCATAATTATTTTAAGGGGATGTTCTCAAATGAAAAAAAGTCTTATCACATTAGCTGTTTTATCTTCATTATCATTCGGTGCGTTGGCACAAGGATACCAAGCTGGTGACTTTGTTGTGCGTGGTGGTGCAACGCTTATCGATCCTGACAGCGGAAAAGCAGATGTTTCTCTATATGGTAATGTACCTAATGTTGGCGAAATAAATGGTGCAGTTCCGCTATCTGTTTCTGTAGATGACAATACACAACTAGGTCTGAACTTTGTATATTTCTTTGATAGTAACTGGGCTGTTGAAGTACTTGCTGCAACGCCATATACGCACGATGTTACCATTCATGATTCAACGGGCCTTACTGAGGTAGTATTTGGTGCGAATGTAGATGGTGCAACTTTAGCAGAAGTTACACACTTACCTCCTACAGTAAGTGCAATTTACTATTTTGATTCTTCTACTGCATTTAAGCCTTATGTAGGCCTAGGTGTTAACTACACGGTATTCTTTGATGAAGAATTCAAATCAGCGCCAAAAAGCCTAGGCTTTAATGATTTAGAAGCAGATGGTTCATTCGGCTTATCTCCACAAATTGGTTTTGACTATGAATTAACTGATAAGTGGCATATCAATGCATCAGTTCGTTACATTGATATTGATACTGACGTTAGTTTCAAAATTGGCGACGGCATTAAAGGAAAAGCAGAGGTTGACGTAGACCCAATGGTTTACTCAATTATGTTAGGTTACAAATTCTAAGCAACTTAGCAAGCCTGAATCAAAAAAGTCGCATTTTCTCTAATAGATGCGGCTTTTTCATATGTGCTGTTTAATTGCGACTAGTGGTTAATCATATGATTAGCTAGCTGGCCAAATGCTTGGCGCAAATGTTGTTTTAGCACTTTGTTTTCTACTGTTTTATTAAGCGCAATATTCATACATAACATCCATAAATCACTTTGCTTCTTTGTGACTTTGACGTGCATGTGTCGTTGGCGAAGTCGTGGGTGACCATATTTTTGCTCGAACAATGGTGGTCCTCCTAGCCAGCCACTTAAATATTCAAAAAATTTTTGTCTTATATTGTCTAGCGGTAATTGATGGGTAGCCAATAACTCTTGAAGATGAATATTGCTTTCCATTTCATCATAAAAGGCATTTACTAAGTTTTTTACACCAGCTTCTTTGCCGATTAAATCATAAGGAGTTTTACTTGAACTAGTCTCGTTAGATGAAAAAGTGCTAGCAGATGATGTTTCGGACTTGTTAGTTGTAGAAAAAAGCTTTTTAATGCCAAACAAAATGTTTACCTAAATTATAACTAATGGTGCAAAGGGTTATGGATAAATACGCTGTTTTTGGTCACCCAATTAAACAATCAAAGTCTCCACAAATTCATCAACACTTTGCACAGTTAACTGAACAGGTTATCGAGTATACCGCAATAGATCCTGGGCTTAATAATTTCGTCGCAGAAATAAAGCGATTTATTAAACAAGGAGCAAAAGGCTGTAATGTGACAATGCCTTTTAAAGAGCAAGCATTTGAAATAGCAGATCATGTAACAGAAAGAGCACGCCTTGCAGGCGCTGTAAATACGCTAACTTTTAATCAAGATGGTAGCATATCTGCAGATAACACTGATGGCGCGGGTTTGGTTAGTGATCTTAAGTCAAATAACGCTCCACTTAATAAACGTATTTTATTAATAGGGGCGGGTGGTGCAGCACGTGGAGTGATTAAACCATTACTTGACTGTCATCCAGAATCCCTAGTTATCGTCAATCGGACATTTGAGAAAGCAAATCAGTTGGCAAAAATGTTCGAACAATATGGAAATATAGCGTCTATACCACTTGAAAGAATAACAAGTGATATGAAGTTTGATTTAATTATCAATTCAACATCTACTAGCCTTAGTAATGAGCTACCACCTATACCAGATTCTGTATTCGCAAAGCATAGCTTTTCATATGACATGGTATATAAGGGCGAAGCAACTCGTTTTCTTTCATGGGCAAAACAAAGTGGTAGTACTACATGTGTTGATGGGCTAGGTATGTTGGTAGGCCAGGCCGCAGAAAGTTATTATGTTTGGCGAGCAATTAAACCTGAACAAGCAAATGTTTTGTCAAAGCTTAGACTGGACTTGAGTAAAAACTAATGAATCAATCAATTTTGTTTAATGATGATCTTACACTTGATGATAAGACTTCTTGTTGGAAAATGTCGGCAATCGTTTCTGGGCAAATAATATCTATTTATTTTCACTCTCTATCTTTGAGTCGACTCGAAGAAATAGATCAATGTACCAAATATGATTTAGAAGAAGTTGCTGAACTTTGGTTAGAAGATAATGAATTAGATGGAGAAGAAATACATATTATGATGAAAGGGTAATATGTATTTCTTTCGATAATTTATTAATTGTTACTTTCTTGTCGGTAATCATTTTTCAATTCAACATAATTGATAGCAGATTGCTTTAGAAAGGCTTTTTCATGGTGTTTTAACGGTCGGGCCTGTTTTGCTGGGTTCCCTACATATAAATAACCACTTTCTAACGTCTTATTGGGAGGTACTAATGTACCAGCTCCTATGAATACATCGTCTTGAACAACTGCACCGTCCATTATAATAGCGCCCATACCTACTAAGATTCGATTACCTAAAGTACAGCCATGTAGCATACACTTATGGCCAATTGTGACGTCATCACCAATAGCTAGTGCGTATCCATTTATATTCTGATCACTACGACGAGTTACATGCAACACTGTGCCATCTTGGACATTGGTCCGCTTACCTATGGTTATTGTATTAACATCACCTCGGGCTGCAACTAAAGGCCAGATACTGGAATCATCTCCGATAGTTACGTCACCTACAATGACGGAAGTCTCATCAATAAAACAATTTTCACCCAACACAGGGGCAATTCCTTTGTACGTTCTACAAGCCATATTCATATAAAAACCACTATCTACATTAACTATTGGAAATATTAGCAAAAATTGAACACTTAGTGATCGTTAATATCCGAATTTGTTAATAAGTAACTTATAAATAGACGTTTAAGGAATGAATAAGCTAAACAGCTTGTTTCTACGTGTTTATTAATGATTAGTAATAGAATTGTTCAATAAATACGTGGTTTGTATGAATTTCAGACGTTTAAAAAGAAATATTAAAAATAATTAAAAAAGGTGTTGACGCAGGCGAATAAATCTCTAAAATGCGCTCCACTTCTTCAGGGAGACCTAAGAAGCCTGTTTTGAACAGTTTAGTGATTCGAATGAATGATTAAACGGGTCAGATAAGTTTG
>NZ_JABBXH010000010.1 GCF_012932965.1 Thalassotalea algicola
GGTCTCCCTGAAGAAGTGGAGCGCATTTTAGGGATTTTTGAGAAAGGATCAAGCACTATTTGCAACTTTTTTACTGTTCGACGATTTATTGAACAGTGCAGTGTATTTAAAGGGCAGTTCGAGTGATCTTTAAACGATCTTTAAAGCAATAACAGTAATTCAACGATCTAATTAATATCTTCAATCTATTACTATTAATAATAGCTATTTAATTTAGTTAATATATAAAGTTTGTATAAATGCTGACAGTTTTCATGAAAAGTTGTAAAAGCAAGTGTTTTACTAAATGATCTTTATATATTATTAGTCAAATTTTTAACTTACTGTTGCACTCTTTAATAAGCTGGGTAACATAGCTTTGTATTTATACGATTTTTTACAATAATAATTAGGTATAACTTATGAAGTCCTCTCAATTTATCATGGCAATTGTTCTTGCCTTAGTTACCGGCGTTGTCGCCTATATAATTTCCAATTCTCTTGGTAAAGATGCAACAACTATCGCACTTGGTGCGTCTCTTGGTGCGCTCTTCGCAAATGTAGCTGCAACTATACTTAGTAAAAATACTACAAGTAGTAATAATAACGAAGTAAAAACGCTTTATGTAGGTAACTTACCGTATCGCGCCAACGAAGCAGCAGTACGGACACTTTTTTCAACACACGGTGTAGTGCACTCTGTACGACTAATGAAAGATAAACACACAGGAAAGCGACGCGGTTTTGGATTCGTCGAAATGGCAGCCGCCGATTCAGAATCTGCCATTTCGGCACTCAACGATTCGGAGTTCCAACAACGTACATTGAAAGTAAGGGAAGCCAAAGAGCGTCCTGAAAAAACAGAAGCTGAATAATTACAGTCAAAACGAAAAAGCCCTGCATTGCAGGGCTTTTTTTTAATTTTTTTGCTAATAATTAGCCTTGCTCTCTCGCAATTGCTCGATACGCAATATCTGTTCTAAACTCTACACCCTGCCAACTAATTTGATGTAGTAATTCGTACGCCGCTTTTTGAGCAGTTGTAACGTTTTCACCTAATGCCGTCGCACATAAGACACGACCACCAGCCGTTACAATATCATCACCTTGCAATGCTGTACCTGCATGGAAAGTTTTACGGTCATTCGCAGTATTTATTTTTAAACCAGAAATAACATCGCCTTTAGGATAGTTTCCAGGGTATCCAGCTGCAGCCAACACAACCCCAACCGCAGCCCGTGCATCAAAATCTATCGTTCTTCCGGCTAGTTCACCTTTACATGCAGCAATACATAATTCTACTAAGTCAGACTGCAAACGCATCATTATCGGTTGAGTTTCAGGATCGCCAAAGCGACAATTATATTCGATGACTTTTGGCGTACCATCTTCTGAAATCATTAATCCAGCATATAAGAAGCCAGTATAAGGTGCATCTTCATTTGCCATACCTTCTACGGTAGGCATGATCACTTCATCCATAATACGATTATGAATTTCAGGTGTAACAACTGGTGCTGGAGAGTAGGCTCCCATACCACCTGTGTTCGGTCCTTCATCATTATTGTATGCGCGTTTGTGATCTTGACTAGTTGCAAAAGGGACAACATTCTTACCATCAACCATAACAATAAAGCTTGCTTCTTCACCAGTAAGGAATTCTTCAATAACAACCCTATGGCCAGCGTCACCAAATGCATTACCGGCAAGCATGTCTTTTATTGCATCTTCAGCTTCTGTTAATGTCATCGCAACAATAACACCTTTACCAGCAGCTAAGCCGTCGGCTTTAACCACAATTGGTGCGCCTTGTTCACGCACATAAGTAAGTGCTGGTTCAATTTCTGTAAAGTTTGCATACGCTGCAGTTGGTATGTTGTGACGTGCTAAGAAGTCTTTAGTAAATGCTTTTGAACCTTCGAGTTGCGCCGCTTTAGCACTTGGGCCAAAACATACTAAACCTTCAGCTTGGAATGCATCTACCACACCATCCACTAATGGTTGCTCTGGGCCAACGATGGTTAACTGAACATTATTTTCTTTAGCAAAAGATACAAGTGCAGGGATTTCACCTACAGATATTGCAACATTTTCAAGTTTTTCTTCCGTGCAAGTACCGGCATTGCCTGGTGCTACAAACACTTTCTCGACTTGAGAAGATTGAGCAGCTTTCCATGCTAATGCATGTTCACGACCGCCACTACCAATAACTAATACATTCATTTATAACTTTTCCTAAATAAAATAATAGAGAAAACACTTAGGTGCTTTCTCTTATATTGTTTAACTCATACACAGAGTTATTTTTTGACAAACTTAAGCGTCATACGATCACTTTCGCCTATCGCTAAATATTTTTCTTTGTCCTGCTCTTTCAACCGTAAAACAGGTGGTAACGTCCAAACACCTTTAGGGTAATCAGCCGTATCTTTTGGATTCGCATTAACTTCACTCTTAGCAGCTAACTTAAAACCCGCTTTTTCTGCCAATGCAATTGTCATCGCTTCTGGGAAGTAACCACTACGCTTATTTTCTTCCCACTTTTGTGATGCTGGCATTCTATGTTCTACAACACCTAGCACACCGCCTGACTTAAGGGCCTTATGAGCATCTTTAAACATTTGCAATACACCTTCTTCACCCCAGTTGTGCAGGTTTCGGAAAGTTAATACCATGTCTGCTGTACCAGCAGGAGCAATATCAGAAGCAACGTTTTTTGTGAAATTAGTCAATTCAACTTCACTGAATACTTCGTGGCTTTTCATCTTTTCTTCTAGGCGACGACGAGATTTACTATAGTAATCATCCGCACCTGTATCTGGGTAATGTGCGCCGTAGAGCTTACCTTTACCTTTAAGTGCTGGTGCTAAAATCTCAGTGTACCAGCCACCGCCTGGCGCCATTTCAACAACTGTCATGGTTGGCTCAAAGCCAAAAAATGTTAGTGTTTCCTTTGGGTGACGGTAAACATCACGCGCTTTATTTTTATCGCTGCGATGATCACCAGATACCGCTTTCATCAGAGCGAAATTCTTAGATGCTTTGTTGACAGCTTGCTTATTATCGTACGCTAGCGCTAACGATGAAGTAAATGACGTTGCCAAAACTGAAGCAACAAGAATTGTTTTTATTGTTTTCATAGCTCTTCCATAACTAATTAAAAGGTTTTTAAATAGACCCGTAAAGTTATAGCAGAATTCCTAAAAAGAAACAGCGCTGTAACGATCCGTTCATCGGAATTTAACAGCACTTTAACCGATAAATTTGTTAGCTCATGTGAATTGGCATTAATTAACCAATCTCCAAGCCAACAGTTAATTTACTTTTGTTGCAGTGAGTGAGTTTTTAATCGAGGCGAAAGGGCGCAGCCTAGTAAACTAGATGAGCACTTTCAACAAAGAAGTAAGACTCACCCACAAAAACATTAGTAAATTAATGGCGGAAGTGACGCATTCCCGTAAACACCATCGCAATGCCGTGTTCGTCCGCTGCAGCAATAACTTCATCATCACGCATTGAACCACCCGGCTGAATTACCGCAGTGATACCTGCTTCAGCAGCCGCATCTAAACCGTCACGGAACGGGAAGAAAGCATCTGAGGCCATTACTGAACCTGCAACTTCTAAATTCTCGTCTGCCGCTTTAATACCAGCAACTTTAGCTGAATATACTCGGCTCATTTGACCAGCCCCAACACCGATTGTCATCGAGTTTTTTACATAAACAATAGCGTTTGATTTAACAAACTTAGCGACTTTCCAACAGAACTTAAGATCACGCATTTCTTCTTCAGTTGGCTGACGCTTAGTGACTACTTTTAATTCGTCATCTGATACACGACCTTGGTCACGGTCTTGCACCAATAAACCACCATTTACGCGCTTATAGTCTAAACCTGTAGTTTGTGTATTCCATTGACCACATTCTAAAACACGAACATTTGGCTTAGCGGCAACAATTTGTGCTGCTGCTTCAGACACTGAAGGTGCAATAATAACTTCAACAAATTGACGAGAAATAATGGCTTCTGCCGTGTCTGCGTCTAATTCACGGTTAAAGGCGATTATACCGCCAAATGCTGATGTTGGGTCAGTGGTGTATGCACTTTCATATGCAGCTAAAATATTGTCACCAATTGCAACACCACAAGGGTTTGCATGTTTTACAATGACACATGCTGGTTCTTCAAATTCTTTAACACATTCAAGTGCTGCGTCAGTATCAGCAATGTTGTTATAAGAAAGTGCTTTACCTTGAAGCTGATTCGCCGTAGATACTGATGCTTCTTCTGGGCTAGCTTCAACGTAGAATGCAGCATCTTGGTGTGAATTTTCACCGTAACGTAAATCTTGCTTTTTAATAAACTGGCTATTTACCGTACGCGGGAATTTGTTTTTGCTATCAAAATCTGCTTCGCCTTCTTCACCGTATGCAGGAAGCATTTGGCCAAAGTAGTTTGCGATCATGCCATCGTAGCTCGCCGTGTGCTCGTATGCCGCAATTGCTAAATCGAAGCGAGTTTTATAGGTTAAAGAATCTTGATTGCCATCCATTTCAGCTAAGACACGATCATAGTCTGAAGCATTAACAACAATAGTTACATCTTTATGGTTTTTCGCTGCCGCTCGCACCATAGTAGGTCCACCGATATCGATATTTTCAATCGCATCTTCTAAGCTACAGTCTTCATTAGCCACAGTATTAGCAAATGGATATAAGTTAACAACAACCATATCAATTGCACTGATATTATTTTCATCCATTACCACTTCATCTGTACCGCGACGTGCTAAGATGCCACCGTGAACTTTCGGGTGTAATGTTTTTACACGGCCGTCCATGATTTCTGGGTGACCTGTATAGTCTGAAACTTCAGTGACGTTAATACCATTTTCTGCTAGTAACTTTGCAGTGCCACCAGTAGAAAGAATATCTACACCTTTTTGTGCTAATGCACGGGCGAATTCAACAATACCAGTTTTATCAGAAACACTAAGTAGTGCGCGTTTGATTGGGCGTGGGGTATCCATTGTTTATTGATTACCTATAAAATTAATAAATTTGGCCTGGCCTGTGACATATATCCTTGGCAATATATTCTGTATCGATCCTTGTTGATACAGTGTAGGTCAGATTTAAAAGTTGACCATTTGGACTAAATTTTTAACGTCCTAAAAAACAAAAAGCACCCTAAGGTGCTTTTTAGTGCAGGCTAAACCTGCGCAGTATTAGTTCATACCGTATTTTTTAAGCTTCTTACGTAAAGTACCGCGATTGATACCTAGTAAGTTAGCTGCACGTGTTTGGTTACCACGAGTATAAGTCATTACTTCTTCTAACATTGGTGCTTCTATTTCAGAAAGCACTAATTCATACATATCATCAACGTCGTTGCCATTTAATTGTGACAAGTAATTTTTAATAGCGATTTTAGCTTGAGTGCGTAATGGAGACGCCTTAGTTTGTTGCTGAATATCATTAACATTTGTAATGAAAGGAGAAGAAATATTTTGTTCAAACATAAAGTTCAGACTCTTATCTAGTTAAATTATCAAAATACACGCTTAATGCGTCGAGTTGCTCGCTGGTCGACTCGAGTGCATTAAAACTTGATCGAAATTGTTTACCTTGTTCATGCGTTTGCATATACCAAGACACGTGTTTACGAGCGATTCTCACACCCATAAAATCACCATAAAATTGGTGCAATTCATTTACATGCCCAATTAGAATTGAGCGTACTTCGTCCATTGAAGGTTCATCTAATAGTTGACCCGTCTCAAGAAAATGATTTATTTCTCGAAAAATCCATGGCCTTCCTTGCGCAGCTCGACCAATCATGATCGCATCTGCATTAGTGAAATCTAAAACGTCTGCCGCTTTCTTTGCCGATGAAATATCACCATTAGCGACAACAGGTATAGCAATTGCTTGTTTAATTGCTTTGATGGTTTGGTACTCAGCATCTCCCTTATAGAAGTCACTTCTTGTACGGCCATGCACTGCTAACGACTGAATCCCGTTATGCTCAGCAATTTTTGCTATTTCTACACCGTTGCGTGTGTTTTCGCACCAACCAGTTCTTATTTTTAACGTTACAGGCACATCGACCGCTTCAACCACTGACTTTACAATGGCCTCTACTTGAGATGGTTCTTTTAGTAACGCAGAACCCGCTAGCTTTTTATTCACTTTTTTAGCCGGGCACCCCATATTGATATCAATAATCTGTGCACCGCTTTTCACATTAACCTGTGCCGCAAACGCCATCTCTTCTGGATCAGAACCGGCAATCTGTACTGAACGAATACCAGCATCACTGCTATGAATCATTCGAAGTTTAGATTTTTCGGTATTCCAAACCTTTGGATTGGCCGACACCATTTCAGATACAGCTAAGCCTGCTCCCATTTGACAACAAAGTTGTCTGAATGGTTTATCAGTAATACCCGCCATTGGCGCAAGCATTACATTACTCTTTAGCTGGTATGAACCGATCTTCACTGGTGCTTTTTTGAGCTACTGGTCAAAAGGGCGCACAGTTTACGTGTTTTTTTTCGGATTGAAAAGGATATAAATTGAACAAATTTGTATTTTTTTTGACTTTTTAATATTGACTTTTTATTTAATTTTCGTCTGAGCAGAAATTGCACAACTAGTACAATTTTCTGCTTGACATTTTGGTCAAATTCACCGGTCTAATCTGGCTTGCGTTTGCCTGATAGCCTTACCCACTCTTCCTGAACAACATAGTTGTCCATATCGCACCATTGACCGTAAATTGTTTGTAACTCTGGAGCTTGGTTTTCTAACACACCAGAAAGAGCCAACAACCCAATTGGGGCAACATATTCTATGATAGTTGGTGCTAACTCCTTTAGCGGGCCAGCTAAGATATTGGCGACCACAACATCAGCTTTAAATTGCGGTTGATCTTTAGGTAAATAAAGTTCCAACCGCTGTTCACAACCATTTCGCTTGGCATTTTCTTTAGACGCTTGCAGTGCTTGGGGATCAATGTCTATACCAATAACTTTTTTCGCACCTAGCTTTAATGCAGCCAAGCTTAATATGCCGGAACCACAGCCAAAATCGACAACAGTTTTATCCGTTAAATCTAGACTGTCTAGCCAAGTCAAGCAAAGCGCTGTGGTTGGGTGAGTACCAGTACCAAAAGCAAGTCCAGGGTCTAACATAACGTTAACCGCTTCAGGGTCAGGTACCTCTCGCCAGCTAGGGCATATCCATAAACGCTTACCGAACTTCATTGGATGAAAGTTATCCATCCATTCTCTTTCCCAGTCTTTATCTTCCAATTGCTCTAGCTTATATTGCATTTGCGCTTTATCTGGATGAATAGACTTTAAATAGCCAATGACTTTGTCCATATCGTGAGCCGCATCATAAAGACCCATTACAATTGTATTGGACCAATAAATGACTTCATCACCCGGTAAAGGCTCATAAATAGGTGTATCTTTTGCATCTATAAACGTGACTGCTTGCGCGCCAGACGCACTTAACCAATCACTATATTTTTCTGCGTTTTCTTCATTGGCTTGTAACCGTAGTTGAATCCAAGGCATTTGGGATCTCGTTAATGGTATATTTGTTGTTAAATTAACTTGGGCACAAGTTTATCACCCTCTGCAGAACGAATACATCTTTGACCTATATTAACTAAAAGTAGAAAAACTCGAGCAAAATATAAGTATGTTAAAATTAGCACTGGAAATGTGAAAGCAAAGTCGACAATATCTAGCTACTAAAAATAAAAGATACCTAGCGATTAAATGAAATACTTTCCTATTTTTTTAGATGCAAGACATATCAAAGCATTGGTGATCGGTGGCGGAGAAGTAGCAGCTCGTAAAATTGAGCTTCTGTTAAAGTCGACAAAAGATATCACCATAATGACTGAGCAACTTGGCCCTAGTGTTCATCGATTAATAAAAGAAAACGACTTAACTTGGCTTACCCATCCATACCAGCCGGGTCATATGTCAGGAATGACGCTAGTTATTGCCGCCACTGACAATGCACAAGTGAACCAAGCCGTTCAGCAGGAAGCTAGCCAACATAATTTATTAGTCAATGTCGTCGACCAACCAGAATTATGTAGCTATATTACACCAGCAATTATTGATCGAGACCCTATGTTAGTGGCTATCTCTAGTTCTGGTAGTGCGCCCGTTTTAGTGCGCATGCTACGGGAACAAATAGAACGTTCTATGCCAAAAGCCTATGGCAAACTAGCCGAATTCTCATTCAAATTTAGAGATCATGTCAAAGCCCGAATTAAAGGAGTATCTAATCGCCGTTCGTTTTGGGAAGGAACACTTAGAGGAAACATAGGCAACAACATATTGAATGGTAAAGTGACCGAAGCTGAGCAGCAGCTTATTGCAAGCTTAAAGACAGAAGTGCCACCTGCCGAAGGAAACATCACATTTATTCATACAATGACTGGCAACCCAGATGGCCTGACCTTAGCAGCTCATCGTGCGTTGCAATTTGCCGATGCTGTTTTTTATGATCATCAAGTCAATGAAGAGTTTTTAGAATATGTCCGACGCGATGCAGAAAAATATCCTCAGCAAATCGAGTCCAACATCAGCGTGAACTATCAACACGCGATAGAATTAGCAGAATCTGGACATAAAGTAATATATTTTTTAGATGGTTATGAACCATTACCTCCGAATCAAGCACTTACACAAAGTGCTGTAAATAAAATAACTTACGTTTGTGGTAGCTAACACACTGTACATTTAACGTTACCGTATAAATTATACATATAAGCCCCTAACCCTCCTTAACTTGCCAATTTGTAATTTATTGTTAAGATAAGCCGCTTATGTGTATAAATCGACCTGTTTGTCGATATTTGCTGAACAATAATAATAACGATAAAGCTTAAGCCACCAACCTAAGCGTGCGGCTGACAGCAAGTAGAACATAGTATTGATATAGACAATTGCTACCCCAACTAGCGACAAGGATCTGTATTAGTTGTAAAAATTATACAGGGTTAAAGAATGAGTATTATTGTAGTTACCATCGCATCTATTTTATTAGCACTGATTATTTATTTATTAGTAAATAGTTATGTACCTTTAACAAACAAAATTAATAACACGCTAAAAATTAATAGTCGTGGCAAATCTATGGTGTACATGTTCGCCGTGATGCTTTGCTACGTTCCTCTATACTTCTATGCTGATTATGACAATAAACTGTCTATTGCCCAGCAAAACGGTTATGACGACTATAAAGTTTACAGAGCAGAGTTAGGAAAAGCAGAAAAAGCCGGGTTACCGCTGCAAGCTTACCAACGTGAAATGGTAAAAGCTGCCAAGTTAGGTCTACATAATTACCAAGATTATGTAAATTTACTGGAAGCACAAGATTATGGATATAGTGATTTTGATTCTTACCAAGCCGACTTAAATGCCGCTCAAAAATATGGTTTGCCGCTATATGTATATACGGACGCCAAAGCAGAAGCAGATGCTAAAAACTTTACCAACTTTGACGACTACATTATAGATAGAGAAAAACAATCACTGATTCAGAAAATGGCAGGTATTGTTAGCCTAGAAGGCGACTACAATATTGATAATGTGCCTTTAGGTGTTAAGAAAAGCGAATTATTATCTACAATATATAACTGTAAAATTTCTCAAATTCCAGATTACACTTTCCCGGTAACGAAATCGTTAGCTCCAAGAAGTGAAGCACATATCAGCCATTTCTTTCCTGAAACGCAAAAAAATAGTCATTTCGGCTTAAACCTTTACAGCATGAACTTTACGGTAATGCCTGGTTTAGATCGTCAAGTCATTTCAAAGTATGAAATGAAGTGTGAAGATGCACGTTACGACCTTTGGTTCCTAAACGATGATGATTCTTTAGTGTTATACGAGAAAACAATTAACCTACCGAATATCCGTAAGCTTGATGCAATAGAGCGTCGCTTAACTCAGACACTATTAGAAAAATGTGACAGTGATATTAACATTGGAATTGAAGCTAGCTTTGAAGAAAACGGTACACGTTCAGTGAAAAATATGTACTGTAAAAACTTCCAAGACTATATAGTTGCAACCATTGTCGAAGGACCAATGATTAGCGGTGTTCGTCAAGATGCAGATATACATATTGGTTATTTAAGCGAACGTCGTTGGAACCAATACATCGACAATTTAAAAACGGTTAAAAGCAAAAAATCAAATGTTCAATTCACACAAAGTGATGGCAAAAATAAAACCAAAACATTTGAAAGTCGAATATAATGAATTAAAGCCCCGCAAGGGGCTTTTTTATTGACGTTTATTCAATAGCCTAATTTCTGCTGACGAGTCTTCGACTCGACTTACCGAAACCCAGCTTTCATCTGCGGTTATCGAAAAACTACTTGGTACTATGTTATCTAACGATATCCATTTGCCTTTTTTAACCACATTTTCAAGGCTTCGAATTTCAATTCCTTTATCTTTAACGAAATACAAATTACTATTTTTAATGTGCCACCTATTCCAATAAGTTATGTCTAGATCTGGAAGTACCAAGTATTCACTACCTGTCGTCAAATCTAATTTGTATAAGCCTGATTTCGTATATTTCGTCAAATATATATATCGTTTATCTGCAGAAACTTGTGCGCTATACCCTCCAAATTTAGTCAGTAGCTCACTTTTGCCGGTGCGCATATTTACTAACCATAGCTGCCAATCTCCAGAGTCATCACTACTTACAAGTAAAGTTTCTGAGTCCTTTATATCAACAAAGTGAACATTATTGATGTCACTTTGAATCAACTGCCATCTTGTCTGTGAGAAGTGATATTTGTAAAGCAGTCCGTTCACAGAGGCGACGATAAAGGAACCATCGTTAGCCCAACTTATGTTGTTAATGTGTTTGATTGTTTCTGGAAATAACAGTGCGTGTGGTTTGCCATATTCAGGTTTTAAATAAAATTGCCATTCTCCTGAATCATTAGACAAAAAAACGAGGTCATTATTGTGACTCGCGTAAAAGGGCAAGACAGTGCGATGCCGAGTATCAGTAATAGCTTGGATTTCACCATTATCATTTACTGAGTGATTGTAAATATTCTGGCTATTGTTTGAGTAAACATATACTACTCCACGCTTATTCGTTTTGGCTTGGCTAACGTAAGGTTGCGTACTTAAGTCACTTACTTCGCTGGTTTTAACATTTAACACCTTCAATCCCGATTTTTCGGATATAACTAAACGTTCGTGATCTAGCCAAGCAATCGAAGAAACACTTTTAAATCCTGTTAGGTAGTTTGGCTGAGCCACTTTATTAACTTCAATCAACTTAACTAGACCATCACCATTTGATTGATATTCAACAACCGCCAGTTTTGACGCATTAGGCGACAAACTAAGTAAATAGTCACCGCGCAAATTCCCCTTCGAATTAGCCATTGTTACTTGCTGTTTTCTACCAGTATCTAGTTGTAGGCTTACGATCGAAAAAGGCTGATTAACATCCTCTCGTTGATTGAAATACAATTTATTAGAGGCAGGGTCCAATTCTAAGTTGGTCACCGCTCTACGAGAACATGAACTAACAAACGAGACCTCCTTAGATGCTCGATCTATTTTCACTATTTCACAATCTCTTTGTACAAGGTTATTAAAGCGGCTGGCAAAAACTGTATTATCAGCCGCTATCATGGCAAAAGTGTAATAATATTCATCCTCAGTTAGCGGAAAGGCTTCTCCATCAGCTGGTTGCAACCACAATTGAGCGATATCATCATCAGTTTCCTTATGCAAAAAAACAATATCATCACTAACAAAATTTCCGTTGGGTTTAAATGAAATGCCTTTCTTTGTAGTAACCGGGAAGTCCTGCCACACAAATTGAGTAGAAATAGGCTTATCTGCTTTAAAGGTCAACCAATAAGCGCAACTCAACACAATCAACATTACCCCTACAATTAACGCTATATATTTATGATTAACAGCTAAATATTCTTTTGATTCTGGTAACTTTGCTTGTTCAACACAAGCGGTAAACTTATAGCCAACTTTACTGACTGTAATAAGTAATTTTGGGGTACTTGGGTCTTCCTCGATAATTTTTCTTAGCTCACTTACCGCTCGATTTATAGCGGCAAAACTGACTATTCTCTCTTCCCATACCGACGCCATTAACGCTTCTCGGCTAAAAACTTGATTCGCGTGTTGACAAAAATGCAGTAACAAGCGAAATAACTTAGGTTCAATTGCGACTTTTTCGTTGTTCCGATATAAAGTAAAAGAAGTCGAGTCCAAGAGAAATTCTCCAAATACGAAGCGAGACACCTATATATAACCCCTTGTTTTATTGTGCATTATCAATTCATTATCATTTCATTACTTACCCATTATTGCTTGTTACTCGTTGATTTTCCATGCTTTATTTTCAATGCAAAACAAGGGGATTTCTCATGCATCAAAGAACCTATAAACTCCTGCAAATATCTGCAGTAGTGTTATCAACAACTTTATTATTCGCGTGTGGCGGTGGTGGAAGTAGCAGTAATAAAACCCAAAAACCAGACAATACAATTACCACTAAGACTTGTGCTGGGGTCAACTTAAATGATTCATATAATTGTATACGTGTAGACAGTAGAGATTCATTAGCATTTGTCCCGTCTACTATCTCCGCAGAGACAAGCATAGCAATATTCCTACACGGTGCCCCTGGTTCTCCAAGTAAAGTTATGAACATATTTGATGCTGAGAATCTTGCTAATTCATACGATATGATTGCGCTTGGGCCAAAAGGGAACGCATCTGACTATGAGTGGGATAGTCAAAATATAGATGCTAACAATACAAATTTGGACATTAACTACTTAGTTAAACTCATCGATGAAGTGCGAGCGAACTATAACTTATCTTCGGAAAAAGTATATGTATTTGGCTATTCAGCAGGTGGTTTCATGGCATACAAGCTTGCTTGTAAAGTCCCAGAATCAATTACTGCGATTGTCTCTCTAGCTGGCCAGTATCGTGGTGATTTAGACGCATGCCCAACATCTACGCCAATGAATATTCACCATCTGCACAGTCCTTTTGATAAAGATGTACCATATGGTGGCAGGGCGTTCGGTGAAATTGCATCAGTAGATGACACAATAGCATTGTGGGCTATAAAAAATGGCTGCAGTGATGAGATAATTTCTACCGAAGGTGCTGGTATCACACAGTCTAGTGCCAAAACAACGACCAATCTTTATCAAGGGTGTACACACCAGCTTGGACTTTCAATCATGGAAACTGTTGAACATGAGGACAATTATCAAGCAGATAAGTTACTCGATACATTTAAACACTTACTTAGATAGCAAGAGCTAACCCAGCAGTAATTATTCTGTTTAAATACTCTCAAATAATTATGTCCAATAAATAAGTCCCAAATAAAGCTCCACAAGGGGCTTTATTTCCTACCGACCAACATTGTCCTGCTATTAAGGCCTATGCTAGACTGAAAAAAAAGTTTAAATTCTATACCTATGAACCTCGATAATTTGATTGACCAAGCACAAAAAGTCTGCGAAAAACGTGGTGCACGTTTAACTAAAGCACGTAGTGACGTGCTGAAGTTATTAGCCCAACACGAGGGAGCTGTTGGTGCTTATGATCTACTAGCCCAATTGCAAAAATCAGATGCTAATGCCAAACCAGCAACTATTTATCGCGCACTAGATTTTTTAAGTAAGCAAGGCTTTGTTCATAAAATTGAATCAATAAATGCCTTTGTAATGTGCCACCATATCAGCGACTGTAACCACCCAGTGCAACTCCTAATTTGTGACGATTGCGGCCACGTTGAAGAAATTCAATCGAATAACCTAGATCTGGCAATACGTGCTATGGCTGATGCCAGTGGCTTCGACATTAGCCACCAAATTGTCGAAGCTCATGGCCGTTGTCAAAATTGTCACTAAAATACAACTACCTAAGTTTATCTAGATAGCTCTGGCTAAATGCTAGCGGGAAAGTTAACGTTTAATCGATCCTTTTACATTAATGTTAAATAACTGTAATTGCACATCCGATACTCAAGAATACAACTAAGCATAAAATTAAGGCCTTGATGTATTCTTGTCTAGTAAGGCTTTGGCTAAAATTGACTAATGTATTCCTGTAATCACTCCAATGACGATAAAAATGTGAATAAAGAATAGCTAAATATCACTTCACTCCTACCCACCCAGAATTTGAAGCATTAATAAAACAATTTGCCGAACCACACTTTCAGTTAGCTAAAGATAACCAAAATCTGCCGATAACATGGGTAGGTATCGAAAATGATTGAGATAAAGTTTATATTTATCAAGAAGTGAGCGGTAAAAACTTTTTGCCAAGATTAGTGGTAAAAAACGATTTACTCGTCGATACTTACGTTAAGCAGATCAATACAGTTAATATTGAGATTGGCGATACTAAATTCAGTTTAACCTTCAATGAAATGAATCGTATTGCCACAATTGCAAACAATAACTAGTGCGAAATCAAAAAATTATGCTAAATTAGTAGCTAAGTCTCGCACAGAGTAATAAAAGGCTCGGTAATTTTCATGAATGTAGAGTTTATAAACCCTTTTTTATCTTCGATGTTAAATGTCATGTCGACTATGGCAATGATGGAACTAACACCGGAAAAACCAAAGTTAAAGCAAGGTGAAGTTGCTAAAGGCGACGTATCAGGTTTAATTGGTATGGTCAGTGACCAAGCAAAAGGTTCTCTATCTATTACGTTTGAGGGTTCATTAGCCATTGCGACTATGAAAAATATGGTTGGCGAAGGTCCTGACGAAATTAATGAGGAAATTACTGACTTAGTCGGTGAGATAACCAATATGGTTACTGGTGGTGCTAAACGCATGCTAAGTGAAAAAGGCTTTGAATTCGATATGGCGACACCTATGGTAGTATCAGGTACTAATCATACCATTAACCACAAAGCTGAAGGGCCGATTGTCATTATCCCTCTTAGCTCTGAGCATGGTAAAGCTTATATTGAGTTCAGCTTCGATTAGTTAAAAAATTTGTGCGAATGAAGCTCCAAATCTTGGGGCTTTTTTTATACCGTTAATTTTCCTTCTGTCGCTTTTTCTCTAAAAGAACAGGGCCATCGCCTAGCTCAGCCAGCATGTCTTCAGGGTTGTAAATTGGACAGTTTTTCAATGACAAGCAACCACAGCCGATACAACCGTCTAGCGAATCACGTAAAGCGATTAAATAATTAATTCGCTCATCCAGTTCAGCCTGCCAATTGCTTGCCAATAATTGCCAATCTTCTTTGTTTGGCGTGCGATTGTCCGGTAAGCCTGCAAAGGCTCGTTTAATGCTATCTAAACTAACCCCCATTTTCTGAGCTGCTTTAATTACCGATATTCGTCTAAGTACTTCAGCTTTATAACGTCTTTGATTACCATTATTTCGCCAACTACGAATTAAACCTAATTGCTCATAGTAGTGAAGTGTCGATACTTTTACTCCACAACGTTTTGCCACCCTGCCGACACTCCAGTTTGCTTCTTCCATACCCACCTCCTAAGACTAATTAAAAAAAGTTAAAAAAGACTTTACCTCAAGCTAACTTGAGGTTTTAGCATAGCAAACAATTAAACAAATGGAGAGAAAAAATGACTTCACTAACATTACCTATCGACACCTTAAACAAATTAAACTTTCAAATTAGCAAAGCTTACATTTTGAAGTTTATCGAGCTAATCAATCAAACTATGCAACACAAGTAAGGAAGCAATATGCATTTAGAACATTTAAACCTAGTAGTAAGCGATATTCCTGCCAGCTTAAAATTTTATCAAGCAGCCTTTCCTCATTGGAAGATACGCACAGAAGGCTCAGGAGAATGGTTTGGTAAGGCACGCAACTGGTTGCATTTTGGTGATGACTATCAATACATATCTTTTAATGATGATGGTGAAGGTGTAAACAGGGAGCTCACAGGGCATCAAGTCGGTCTCGCTCATTTTGGCTTTGTCACTAATAACATTGAAGCTGTCATTATGCGACTAACTGAAGCGGGCTTTGAAATTGCAAAACCTGGTGCCGAGAACCAGTATAGAAAGAATATCTACTACATAGATCCCGCAGGCTATGAAATTGAGTTTGTCGAATACTTATCTGATATACCAATCGAACGAAATTCTGATAATTGATAGATAGAGCATTACATTTTAATTGGTAATGCTCTTATTACATAGCGGTAAGTTAAATAAGTACGGCCGTTTAGTTACTGGCACTGATACTTGAATAACGCGCCCTCAATTCTTTTGCTGAAGACACCATATTAGACAATGCTAATTTAGTCTCAGACCATTGGCGAGTCTTTAGTCCACAATCTGGATTAACCCAAATATTATCGATTGGGATCGTCTCAATTGCCTTGTCTAACAACTGTTTGATCCATCTCTGCTCTGGCACATTGGGTGAGTGTATATCATAGACTCCAGGTCCTAAATCATTTGGATAAGGTTGCTCGTCGAAAACACTTAAAATAGCCATATTTGACCGTGATGTTTCAATCGTTAATACATCAGCATCTAATGCGATGATGACAGGCAAAATATCGTTGAATTCTGAGTAACACATATGACTATGAATTTGAGTACTCCCCTTCACTGACGAACTACAAAGCCGAAATGCTTTCGTCGCCCATTCGCTATATTTAGCTTGTCGGCTTTTTTTCAACGGCATCGCTTCCTTGATCGCTGGTTCATCTATTTGAATCACACCAATACCCGCTTTTTCTAAATCCGCGACTTCATCTTTAATTGCTAATGCGATTTGATTAGACACTACTGACCGTTCAATATCGTTACGCACAAACGACCAAGATAATATTGTTATCGGTCCTGTGAGCATGCCTTTAACTGGTTTTCTAGTAAGTGATTGAGCATATTTGAGCCATTCAACTGTTATTGGTTTTTCCCTAGAAACATCACCATAAATAATTGGCGGCTTTACGCAACGAGAACCATAGCTTTGTACCCAAGCAAATTGAGTTATTGCACAGCCAGAAAGCTGCTCACCAAAATATTCAACCATATCAGTACGCTCCGGTTCCCCATGAACAAGGACATCTAACCCAATATTCTCTTGTTCAGTAATCACGTGAGCGATTTCTTTTCGAATTTCTGACTGGTAATCCAACGATGATAGTCGCCCTTGTTTATGCTGAGCTCTAATCGCTCTAATGTCTCCTGTTTGAGGAAATGAACCTATGGTTGTTGTAGGAAATAGAGGCAGATTAAGCGCCTGCTGTTGAACTATCTTTCGATCAGAGAAGGTTTGTGAGCGTTTAAAGTCTGTTGGCTTTAACGAATCTATTCGCTGTCTCACTTTCACGTTACTTATACGAGGTGAAGTCAAACGCGTTAATACTGGTGCAGAGTAGCGAGTAATTGTCTCGGTATTTTGACTAATAATGGCGTCTTTAAGCAAGTCGAGCTCTTGACACTTTTGCTTTGCAAACGCTAACCAAGAGTTCAACTCTTTATCAAGCTCAGTTTCAAGCATTAGATCTATAGGACTATGTAACAATGAGCAACTCGGACCTAACCAAAGCCGCTCATTTAGTATTCTATAGACTGGATTAACTTGCTGGTAAACAGAAACTAAATCGGTCTTCCATATATTGCGACCATCTATTACGCCAAGTGAAATAATCCAATGCCCTGGTAATTGAGTAACAATAGATTGCCAATCAAAGGGTTCAGTAACTGTATCTATATGCAAGCCAGCTACAGGTAAACGCTTAATGCACTCTATATGTTGGCTTATATCGCCAAAATAAGTCGCTAACAGTATGCGAATGTCGTCTGTTTCAAATGCCTGATAACAGGTCTTAAAAGCGTCAAGCCATTGTTTTTCTAGTTCTAATGCAAAAATAGGCTCATCGATTTGCAGCCATTCACAGCCTGTTTTTGCAATATCCGCAATAATTTGTTGGTATGCTGGTATTAGAGCGTCTAGTAAATCTAGTTTATTACCATTTTTATAATCACTTAAATATAAATACGTTAATGGGCCAATAATGACAGGCTTAGTGTTAACCGCTTGAGACTTTGCTTCGTTGATCTGTGATATAAGCCGCTGAGTATTAACCTTCACTTCTGTTTCTGCATCTAATTCAGGTACTAAGTAATGATAGTTAGTATCAAACCATTTAGTCATATCGCTAGCTGCACAACTAGAACAAGCTGTTTGCTTACCTCTGGCAATAGCAAATTCTCTGTCAATGTCATTTTCAATATCTCTGAAACGCTTGGGAACTAAGCCAAGTAGTAAAGTGGTATTTAATACGTGATCATAAAAAGCAAAATCTCCCACTGGAGCTAAATCTATACCGGCGTTTACCTGTAACTGCCAATTATCTCTGCGAATATTACTCGCTGTTTTTTCTAATGCGTTTTGTGAGCTATTACCTTGCCAAAACGACTCCAAAGCAAACTTTAACTCCCTTTTACTACCAATTCGTGGAAAACCGAGATTATGAACTTTCATTTTAAATTCCTTATAGACGTCTAGATGTTTAGGTGTTTATAATTATCTGGCCGGCGACAATTAGCAATGTCATTAATTTCATATGGGTATGAGGAAAATTCAATATGCTTGAATTGAAGCACCTACGCACAATAAGAGCACTCAGCGAGTTTGAGAGCCTAACAAAGGCTGCTAATGCATTAGCAACGAGTCAATCTGCGCTCTCGCATCAGATAAAAGAGTTGGAATTAAGGTTGGCACAAAAAATCTATATCAGGCATCGTCAGCCAATTTCTTTTACATTACATGGTGAAAAACTACTAGCACTGGCAAATGAGATACTACCTAAGATTGATCAATTGAATACGGAACTAGCTAAAGTGCCACAGTCTTTGTCTCTCTCTCTAGGGTTTGCCTGCCACGCATGTTTTCAATGGCTCATCCCTATTTGCCAACGTTTGAATAATGAGTATCCAAATATTCATTTTGACTATCATGATGACGTATTTGAAGAATCTGTAGATTTGGATGTTCTGCTAGTTGATGAGCATACAAATAGTAGTCGATACATAGAAATAGCACTGGGTTCATTCGAACAAGTCGCCGTCGTTAATCGAAACAATCCTCTTGTCTCCAAAGGAGAAATTTTAGCTAAAGATTTTGAAGAACAAATATTATTAACTTACCCTATCGAGCACAATCGCCTTGACCTGTTTAAGCACATTCTTAGTCCCATGAATGTTACACCAAAAAAAATTAAATCAGTAAACAACTCACATACCATGCTTCAAATGATCAATAGCAACCTAGGAGTCGCTGTATTACCTAACTGGTTAGTTAGTGCATACACCCCCTTTACGGAATTAACCACTTTAAACCTTAACCCGACAATTAAGAAAACTCTGTACATTCGTTTAAAACAAGAAGTCGCTAGTTTGGAGTGTGTTAAAAAGCTGGTGGTTGAATCTCGTGTCAAATTCGCTAATCTATTGGAATCAACTATTCAATCCCCTTAATGTATGTGGCAACAAATAGAGTTTTCTATAAGATCTCGCTCAAGAGGCTTTCACTTAATAACCGATGAAATAAATAGCAACCTTGTCTCTCTTGGTAAGATAAAGTGCGGTTTATTACATTTATTTATTAAACATTCATCTGCATCTTTAACCATTAATGAAAATGCTGATCCGACAGTAAGGAGTGATATGGAAGCTCACTTTAATGAGTTTGTCCCGGAAAATGCCCACTATTATCAGCATACTTATGAAGGACCCGATGATATGCCAGCTCACATAAAAGCGAGTACTTTAGGTTCAAGTGTAAGTATTCCTATTACCAACGGCCGCTTAAACCTAGGCACTTGGCAGGGCATTTATTTGGGGGAACATCGTGACTATGGCGGCAACCGAACAATCTTAGCCACAATACAGGGTGAGTAATCTATTTAAACCGTTACTATAAAATTCCCATATGTACACGGCGAGTTATATTACATAGTAATTCATACGGGATGGTCGTGGAGTGTTTAGCTACCTCTTCAACCGGAAGCCCTTGACCCCAAAGCGTTGCAATATCACCTATTTTATCTTGGCAGCTGTTACCTAAATCGACAGTGATCATATCCATTGATACACGACCAACCAAAGGTACTATTCGACCATTGAGTAACACCGGTGTACCATTTTGTGCGTGTCTTGGGTAGCCATCACCATAACCAATTGCTATTACACCAATCGTGGTATCTTCTTTAGCAACCCATGCAGCTCCATAACCAACGGCTTCATTTTTTTTGATTTGGCGAATAGCAATTACACTAGATTGCAGGTTCATCACTGGCTGAATTGCTAGGTCATCGCGATCAGCATTTTGCATCGGCGACACGCCATAGAGCATTAAACCTGGACGAATCCAGTCATAATGACTTTCAGGCCATGCACAAATAGCTGCCGAATTGGCTAAGGTTTTTTCATTAGGCAAGGACTTGGTAATTGAAGAAAACACGCGTAACTGTGCATTGGTTCGTTCACTAGTCAGGTCATCAGCACAACTAAAATGACTCATGATAATAATATCTTTATGCACATTTTCGCTTTGATTCAAAGCGTGATAGAACTCATCAAACTCTTCAGCATTAACCCCTAAACGGTGCATGCCAGTATCCACTTTAAGCCAAATTTTTAACGGTTCGGTTAATTCGGCGTCAAGGATGGCATTAAGTTGTTCACGATTATGAACAACCGTTTGTAAGTTATTGACAGCGAGCACAGGTAGGTCGAGTTCAGAGAAAAAGCCCTCAAGCAAAACAATCGGTTTTGAAACCCCTTCCGATCTTAATTCTAGTGCTTCATCTATACGAGCGACACCAAAGGCATCGGCTTGTACCTTGTATTGAGATAACGCCTTAGCAATTCGCGCTAAGCCATGGCCATAAGCGTTAGCTTTTAAAACCGCTAGCACCTTGCTGTTTTCAGCTTTATATTTAATTACAGATAGATTATGTGCAAGCGCATTCAAATCTATATTCGCAGTTGCTGTCTTAATTGGCATAGCAATTAATCTTCTTCTAATACGTGTGGGCCAGCATAATTATCGAATCGCGACCATTGACCATTAAAGGTTAATGGCACTCGACCTATAGGACCATTACGCTGTTTACCGATAATAATTTCAGCCATACCTTTAAATTCTGAATCGTCGTGATACACCTCATCACGATAGATGAACATAATTAAATCAGCATCCTGCTCAATCGAGCCCGATTCCCTCAAATCTGAGTTGACCGGACGTTTATCAGAGCGTTGCTCCAAGCTACGGTTTAGCTGTGATAGTGCAACAACTGGTACATTAAGCTCTTTCGCTAAAGCTTTAAGAGAACGTGAAATTTCAGCAATTTCTAAAGTACGATTATCAGCAAATTGCGGAGCGCGCATCAGCTGAAGGTAATCAATCATGATCATACTGATACCGCCATGATCACGATAAATTCGTCTCGCACGCGAACGAACTTCAGTAGGCGTTAGACCTGCGGCATCGTCAATGTACATCTTACCGCTTTCAATCATATTCCCCATGGTCGTTGATAATCGAGCCCAATCTTCGTCATCAAGTTGACCTGTACGAATTTTAGTTTGATCAATTCTGCCTAGTGATGCCAACATCCTCATCATAATTTGTTCTGACGGCATCTCTAGAGAGAAAATTAACGCAGGGTGCTCTTCATTCATCGCCGCATGTTCTGCCAAGTTCATCGCGAATGTGGTTTTACCCATTGAAGGACGCGCCGCGACAATTATCAAATCAGAATCCTGGAAGCCTGCTGTCATTTTATCAAGATCAGCATAGCCTGACGAAACACCTGTAACACCGTCGTGTGGTTGTTGATAAAGTTTTTCAATACGATCGACAGTTTTTTCTAAAACCGTATGAATATTCTCAGGTCCTTCTGATTTATTTGCTCTAGCTTCAGCAATAGCAAAAACTTTAGTTTCAGCAAAGTCTAGAAGATCGGCACTTGTACGACCTTGTGTATCATATCCAGCTTCAGAAATTTCATTAGCAACGCTGATCATATCGCGCGTTACAGCACGCTCTCGAACAATGTCAGCATAAGCACAGATATTGGCTGCACTTGGGGTGTTCTTCATCATCTCTGCGAGATAGACAAAGCCCCCACAATCATCAAGTTTTTGTTCGTTTTCTAGTGCTTCGGAAAGAGTAATTAAATCAACTGGCTCGCCTAATTCAATGCGCGCGCCTATCGTTTCAAAGATAATTCGATGTCCACGGCTGTAGAAGTCCTGGGCGACGACGCGTTCACCTACTCTATCGAAAGTGTCGTTATCCAAAAGTAATCCACCTAGTACTGATTGCTCAGCTTCGAGGGAATGAGGCGGCATTTTTAATTCATCGAGCTGTTTATCTTTACGCTCTTTATTACCTTTATTGAATTTACTTACCTTGGCTTCAGCCATGACTACTACCTTGCGCAGACGAAAAAGTAGCGACAAGCGCTACTTTCTTTAGTTTTTTCAGTTTGCTTACTCTATCAAAAGGTTAGCAAAAAATCAGCATTTAACGGCTAGAGACTTTAATTTCACCACTGACGACACTTGCTCTTACTGACGCATTGCCATGACCAGTAATGAAGTCTAGCTTTGAACTTGGTCCATACTTAGCGCGTGTCGCTTTTTTATCAGTAATGCGATTAACGATATCTCCGCCCGCACTAGCTCTTAATCTAAAGTCAGCATTAACGTTATCTTGAAATTCTAACTCAATATCAGAACTTACCCCTGATACTTTAAGTTCGCCGTTATCTAATAATGTAAGTGAACCATCGACATCGCCACTAACGATAGATATTACTAACTCTTCAACTTCTTTTAATACAAAGTCGATATCACCTGACACTGCTGATAATGCCAACTCTTGAGCACTTGAACGCGTTTTAACACTACCACTAACTGACTTTAACTGAAGACGACCCGACGAATTCTTATCCACTATGCTGCCACTTACCGATGAAAGACGCACTTTACCTTTTAAATTATTACTATTGATATCACCGCTTACTGTAGTTAATTCAATGTTTTCTGCCAGCTTCTCCGCATCAATATCACCGCTTACTGTTTTAACTTCAGTATTTTCAGATAGATTACTTACTTTAACATCGGTTGATACACCATCAAGGTTCATACGAATGTCACTTGGCATTCTCACAGTGAACACCGACCCTTTTTTGTAATCGTTTCGATGGTTATGGCGATCTTTAACCACCACTTTTACCTTAAGCATATTGCCGCTTTTTTTAAAGACGAAACGCTCGGCATTTTCACCTAATTCACCTTTTGCTGACACTTGGTCGTCATCAGTGCCAATAATAGTGACTTTACCTCGCATGTTTTCAATATTAACCACTGAAATACCATCTGCCGACATGCTCTCATCTATTTGCTCACCAGCCCAAGAAACTGCTGACAAACCCATTGTAGTAAGTGCTAATAATAAACTTAAACCTTTCATAACTACCTCTAAACCTTAGCGTTAATACGTTTGCTTTAAATTGTCTGCCACTGTGGGGTATACAAACGCTTAATCAAATCCAACTCTTGTTGCTGAGTCCACTGTAATAACTCTATTAAATCTGTATTATTTTCATCATTTTCGAGCGCCGCTGCTATCGATGTTCTCGCTTTTGCTAGTTTTGCTAGCTCAGCTTGCATATCTGCAGGTAACTGCGTTAAGTCAGGCGTACCAAAGCTAGTTAACATTAATTGTTTTTGCGCGTTAAAGTCCTGATTAATTGCCGCTATTAAACCAAGTTCCTGATTCCCGTTATTAGCAGGGCCCAAATTCATCCAAGTCAACAACACCGCAGCAACTACTGATGCCGCCCAGGCCATTGGCACTACAGCTTTTTTAACTGACGAAGATTGTTCATCTTGTTGATGAATGGCTTTCTCAATGCCTTGCCACAGATCACGAGAAGGCGAAATTTCTTTATTCAATTGCGCTACACGATGCTGTAGCTGCTCATCTGACATCGTCATCATTACTCCTCCTCTATCCATTCTTTTAATAAGGTCTTCGCTCGATGGTACTGCGACTTACTGCTACCTACTGCCATATTTAACATTTTACTAATCTCTTCATGGCGATATCCTTCAACCGCAAACAAAACAAAAACCAATCGCGCACGTTCAGGCAGTCGCATAATATGCTTATCCAGTTCAGAAACTTCAGCCATTTCTTCACCTGCCTCTTCAACAACTTGGTCTTCAATACTAAACACACGTTGTAGCCAATTTTTATGTTTGCGTAAGTGACTCAATACAATATTTGACGCAACACTATGCAACCAGGTACTAAATTTGCTGTTACCCTGAAAGCTAGAAAGCTTTTGCCAAACCTGAACAAAAACCTCCTGACAAACATCTTCTGCACTACTTTTGTCAGCCAGCATTCTCCAACATAAGCCATACACGCGTTTATGGTGTAGCTCATATAATTGATAAAACGCTTGCTGATCGCCAGCTTTTGCCTGTGCAATCAATTGCTGTTCTTCATCTTGTGCAAAGCGAGCACTCGCTTCAATAACTTGATGACTATCCAATGAAAATTCTCGTTTATCCGTTATCGATTTAATTTAAATCGGTGGTTTTATAAGGTTAGATGCAGTATGCAGGAAAAGGGTTTAAAAAATATATAAAAAATTTTTTAGGCACAAAAAAAGCGCCATAAAGGCGCTTTTTATCAAAGTAAGTTCGTTCTTACTTCTTGCCAAGCACAGCAAAGCGCTTGTTGAATTTGTCAACACGACCACCAGTCTCAGCAGCTTTTTGCTTACCAGTGTAGAATGGGTGACATTCTGAACATACGTCTAAGTGTAAGTCTTTACCTACAGTTGAACGAGTTGTGATTACGTTACCACAAGAACAAGTTGCCTTGATCTCTTGGTAATTTGGGTGAATACCGTCTTTCATGGATAACCTCTGTATCAGGCCGTATCGCCACTTAGTCAGCATTTTACCGCTAAGCACCATACGAGTTAAAAATAATGGTGGCGAATTGTATTGGATCACTACCTCAACTGCAACCATATTTGATTAAAATCGCTAAAAAAATAACCAATATGAAAAATTATGTTAAGAAAGCCGTTTCAACGCTTGGCAGTTCAGCATCAGCAGGTCACAATAAAATAAAAATTATTGTGTAGAAAAACTTGAGCCAGCACTTTGTTGAAGTCGCATTACCTGTTCCGATGCGTCAACTGTTTACTTATGCCATATCAGAGGCACTAAACACTCCCAATATAATTGTTGGCGAGCGCGTTTTAGTACCGTTTTCTGGCCGACAATTAGTGGGTATTGTCATTAAAACTGCTGCAGCTACCGATATTGCTAGTGAAAAAATAAAACCTATTATCGCTAGAGTTACCGATAAATATCCATTACCGCCTGCCTTGTTAAAATTTTTAATTACCTTAAGTCGATATTATCACCACCCAATCGGCGATATTTGTCAGCAAGCACTGCCCGTTTTATTAAGGCAAATAGAACAACCAGATTTATCCTTTCAGACACGTTGGTTTGCTCGAGAAGATAATGCAGATACAGACATTGAAGAATTAAGTAAGCGTGCAAAGAAACAAGCAGAGTTATATGCCACTATCGCCCATAGTCAAGGAAGTAGTTGGCCTGAACTAAGAACATTAGGTTTTAGTAAAGCCCAGCTTAATGCTTTGGTAGATAAAGCCTATATAAAAGAAAAAGAAATAGAACCCTCTGAGTTTGAGTGGCAAGAAGGCGCGCTCTTTGAAGACAACCGGCTCTCGTTATCAACAGAGCAAGCAGTTATTGTATCTGCTGTTAATCAAAGCAACCAATCATTCAGTTGCCACTTAGTCGATGGCATAACTGGTAGTGGTAAAACTGAAGTTTATCTGCAAGCAATGGAAAACGTACTAGCCGCCAATAAACAAGTGTTGGTATTAGTACCTGAAATAGGTTTAACCCCTCAAACCCTTGCTCGTTTTGAACAACGATTTGATGTACCTATCTATCTGCACCATTCAGGTTTAAATGATAAGGAAAGGCTAGACACTTGGCGCGCCGCATACATAGGCCATGCAGCAATTATAATAGGTACTCGTTCGTCTATATTTACACCAGCACAAGCATTAGGGCTGATAATTGTTGATGAAGAACACGATAATTCGTTAAAGCAGCAAGACACCTTTCGATACCAAGGTAGAGATTGTGCCATATTACGAGCACAGCAACTTAACATCCCCATTATTCTTGGAAGCGCAACGCCTAGCTTAGAGTCGCTACAAAACGCGTTTAGTCATAAATTCCATTATCATCAACTAACTAGACGCGCAGGTAATAGTGTTCAATCACAATTATCCTTAGTCGACTTAAACCAAGAACATCTTGATCATGGTATTGGAGAGTCAGTCAAACAAGCAATTTCAGCAACATTGCAACGTAAAGAGCAAGTGTTAATCTTTCTCAATCGTCGTGGTTTCGCTCCAGCAATTAACTGCAAAGAATGCCACTGGGTGGTCGACTGTCAGCGTTGCAATAAACCTTATACGTTCCACCAAAATGATCAGTTGCTGATATGTCATCACTGTGGCAGTCAAAAACGTATTATTAAACAATGCCAACAGTGCGGCAGTTCACGATTATCGCCAGTTGGTCAAGGAACAGAACAGTTAGAGCAGCATTTGTCACAATGGTTTAGTGATAAAAGTGTCGTCCGAATAGATCGCGATTCCACACGTCGCAAAGGTGAGCTAACTAAACTATTACAAGCGATACATAATAAAGAGCACGATATTCTACTCGGCACTCAAATGTTAGCAAAAGGCCATCACTTTCCTGATGTGACGTTAGTGGTTATTTTGGATGTTGATGGCGCGTTATTTAGCTATGACTTTCGGGCGCCAGAACAAATGGCCCAACTATTAGTACAAGTGGCAGGGCGAGCTGGACGCGCTAGCAAACCAGGTAAAGTGCTTATTCAAACGCAATACCCACAGCACCCGTTATTACAAGATTTAGTCAACAACGGTTATCGACACTTTGCCCAACAAGCACTCACTGAAAGAAAATTTGCACGACTCCCGCCTTTTGGCTATCAAATATTACTGCGTGCTGAGGCTAATTATCCTTCGTATCCTGCCAAATTTTTATCTGCACTTTGCCAATACCAATATCAAGATTGTGAGCTAGCAGGGCCTATTCCTGCAGCAATGGAAAAAAAGGCAGGAAAATATCGCTATCATTTAATTGTCCAAAGTGCACAACGAAAAAGTTTACATCAAGCAACGCTACAAATATTGTCTTTAATGCAATCACACGAGCTGAGTAACAAAGTCCGTTGGTCAATTGACGTCGACCCTGTAGATTTTAGTTGGTAATAGGGTTTAATTTTCACAGGGTTTCGTTACAATACCGGAAAATTATTCCCATACTCATTGCATTCTATGGCGCCTCAGGATTACGTTTCTCGTTCAAGCAACAAAAAGAAAAGCCCTTATAAAAAGCAAGCCCAGCAACCGGAGGGGATGTCAATAAAGCTTAAAATAATCATACTATTAACGATAGTAGCAATCGCTGGCGCCGGTTATTTTTTATGGTTTTTAAAGGGGGTGGAGCCTGTAGAACAAACAGTGACACCTACTAAGCAATCAACTCACTCATCATCTGACTTGCCAACACCGCCGGATGAAAAGTGGGACTATATTGATAAATTAAAGAATGGCGAAGAAATTGAAGGCGGCCACTACGAAGTAGTAGAAAAGGGCCCGTATAGAATGCCATGTGGTTCATTTAGAGATAGGAAAAAAGCTGAATCAATGAAGGCGCAAATCGCCTTTACCGGCTTAGTCGCCAATATTTCTGAAAGTGTTGGAAGTAATGGAACTTGGTATCGAGTGATATTAGGCCCCTATCCACGTAAACGTATGGCGGAAAAAGACAAACATAAATTAAAACGCAATAATATTACCACCTGCCAAATTTTATTGATGAATTAATTAATACCTGACTCTTGAATTTTCCTATATCACACCCATTTTAAACTCATGTATATTTCGCTGCTAATCAATAGCGGCCATGAGTTTGAGGTGTAGTGTGACTACAATTGTTTCAGTAAGACGTAACGGCAAAGTTGCCATTGGTGGTGACGGCCAAGTTTCCTTAGGCAATACCGTAATGAAAGGTAACGCCCGCAAAGTACGTCGCTTATATAATGAAAAAGTACTTGCCGGTTTTGCTGGTGGCACTGCTGATGCGTTTACTCTGTTTGAACGCTTTGAAAGCAAACTAGAAATGCATCAAGGCCACTTGACTAAAGCAGCGGTAGAATTAGCTAAAGATTGGCGCAGTGATCGTGCATTAAGAAAGCTTGAAGCCATGTTAGTTGTTGCAGATGAAACTGCATCATTAATCATTACCGGTAATGGTGATGTAGTGCAGCCAGAGCACGACCTTATTGCAATAGGTAGTGGTGGCAACTATGCACAAGCGTCTGCATTAGCCCTTTTACAGAATACCGAGTTATCTGCTCGTGAAATCGTCGACAAATCGCTCACTATCGCTGGCGACATTTGTGTCTTTACCAACCAGCACCACACGATTGACGAAATTTAAGCAGATCAAGAAGTAAGGAATCATTATGTCGAATATGACACCACGTGAAATAGTTCACGAATTAGATAGCCATATTGTTGGTCAAGCCGATGCTAAACGTGCCGTAGCCATAGCCCTAAGAAATCGCTGGCGTCGTATGCAACTAAATGAAGAGTTGCGCACCGAAGTAACCCCAAAGAATATTCTAATGATTGGCCCAACAGGCGTTGGTAAAACTGAAATTGCTCGTCGCTTGGCTAAGCTTGCAAATGCACCTTTTATCAAAGTGGAAGCAACAAAGTTCACTGAAGTTGGCTACGTGGGTAAAGAAGTGGAAACGATTATCCGCGATTTAGCAGACATGGCAATTAAAATGACCAAAGAACAGGAAATGGCACGCGTTCAACATTTGGCAGAAGAAGCTGCTGAAGAGCGAGTGCTTGATGTTCTACTGCCAAACCCTCGTGACACCTTTGGTAATGAAGAAACCACCGACAATGCTAGTACTCGCCAAGTATTTCGCAAGAAATTACGTGAAGGTAAACTAGACGACAAAGAAATTGAAATCGACATTGCTGCGCCGCAAATGGGCGTTGAGATCATGGCACCTCCAGGCATGGAAGACATGACATCGCAACTTCAAAACATGTTCCAAAATATCTCTGGTGACAAAACCAATAAACGTAAATTGAAGATCAAAGACGCTTTAAAGGCTTTACAAGAAGAAGAAGCGGCAAAAATTGTTAATCAAGATGATATCAAAGCAAAAGCATTAGAAGCGGTAGAGCAAAATGGTATTGTTTTTGTTGATGAAATTGACAAGATTTGTAAGCGTGGGGATAGCTCTGGACCTGACGTTTCACGTGAAGGTGTGCAACGTGACTTGCTACCGTTAGTGGAAGGTTCAACGGTAAGCACTAAGCACGGTATGGTAAAAACTGATCACATATTGTTTATCGCCTCTGGTGCGTTCCAAATGGCCAAACCATCAGACTTAATTCCTGAGCTGCAAGGTCGTTTACCAATTCGTGTTGAATTAAAAGCATTAACAACAGAAGACTTTGTTCGTATTCTTACCGAGCCAAGTGCCTCGCTAACAGAGCAATATATTGCTTTAATGAAAACCGAAGGTGTTGATATTTCATTTACCGAAGACGGCATTAATGCTATTGCTAATGCAGCTTGGCAAGTGAATGAAACCACTGAAAACATTGGTGCGCGTCGTTTACACACAATGATGGAGCGTCTAATGGAAGAGATTTCATTTAGCGCCAATGATCGCGACGGTGAACAAATTACGATAGATACAGCATACGTAGAAGAAACACTAAACGAAGTCGTTCAAAACGAAGATTTAAGCCGTTTTATTCTATAAAGTAGGTGATACATGCTCAACATTAAACAATTTGAAATTGGCCAATCAGGTGAGTCACTCAACATAGCATTGGCTAGTGATGACAGTGAATTATCAGAACAGTGGCCATTTAGTGTTGAGTATTTACGTGTGGTTTCATTACAAGGGTTTAATACCAAGCAAGCCATCCCAACCCATAAAAAGCATGTAAAATTATTAAGAATAGAAGCGGTAGCCAAGCATGGCTATCGCTTTTGCTTTGATGACCAACATGAAGTTATTTATAGCACGTCAGAACTTGCACTTTTGCATCAGCAATCCGATACACTTTGGCAACAATACCTCATCGCATTAGCTCAAACCGGCCATAGCCGTGAAACTAGTATCGAAATCAAACAACTTTAGCTAATTCCCAAGGCCTAACGCCGCTATACAACAAAGCGGTTAACTTCATTTGTAAGCACTTCAGCCTGTTGCGAAAGTTCTTCACTCATTTGAGCATTTTGTACTGCCATTTTTCCGGACTGTTCAGCAACATCGCGAATTGATACCACATGCTGATTAACTTCAGAAGCCACTGCGCTCTGTTCTTGAATGGCGGTAGCAATTGCGGTATTCATCTCCATTATTGTCGAGACATCAAACGTTATTTGCTCCAACATTTGACCTGCAGTACCAGCACGATCAGAACTTTGATCGCCTTGTGTACGACAAGTTGCCATGTGGTCCACTATTTCACGAGTTCGGCTTTGAAGTGCAGTAATAATTGATTCAATTTCTTGTGTCGAATCTTGCGTTCTACTTGCCAACGTTCTTACTTCATCAGCTACGACTGCAAAGCCTCGACCTTGTTCACCAGCACGTGCCGCTTCAATGGCGGCATTGAGGGCAAGCAAATTAGTTTGCTCAGCAATACCTCGTATAACATCCAATACTGAGCCAATCGTTTCACTATCTTTGGCAAGTTCTTGCACTACCTGTTCTGAATCAATTAACTTACCTGACAAATTGTCAATTTGGGCAATGGTTTGATTAACACCCTCTTTACCTTGCTCTGCATTGTCGTTTGTTACTTCAGCTTTCTTAGCAGCTGCTTGGGTATTTTTAGCAATTTCATCAACCGTGGCCACCATCTCAGTTACCGCAGTTGCCACCATATCGGTTTCTTGAATTTGTGAATCAACCCCCTCACTAGTGAGATGAATGTTTTCTGCAACTTGCTGTGTTGCCTCATTCAATGTAGTCACAGAGTGATTCACTTCATGAATCAAGTTCCTAAAATTCGCCACCATGTCATCAAACACTTGGGCCATTTCAGCCAATTCATCGCTACCTGAGGTGTCTACAGGAATGGTTAAGTCATTAGTACTTGAAATCTCTAACATCGTTTCTTGCAAACGATTAATGCTGGACAGAATACTTTTTGCAATAAATAACGCAAAGCCAACAGAGGCCGCAATGACTATGATAAATACTGTATATGCCACAAATTGGACCGTGCTGGTATGTGATTCAACCGCTTCGTTGCTAACTTTCTGTAAGCTAGCAAGCGCCTTATCCACCTTGTGAATATTTTCTCGCATACTACCTTGTAAGCCTTCGTTATGAGTAAGGCCTAGTTTTTTCTGTTCGGCAACTAAATTAAGAAATGCGCCTTCATAAGCGCCAAGTAAGTTAACAATTTCTGACTTTCGACTACCGTCAAGACTGCTAGTTTGTGTCTCTTCAATCAACTTGGCTGTATTATTTTGTAGTCGAGTGACGTATTTCTCATCCAAACGCAACATAAAGTCTTTTTCGTTGCGCCTTAACTGCAGCATACCACTTAGTAATTGATAATCATCCTTCCCTATTAACGTTTCAACATCATGAACCGCTGAACGCAATGTACCATAAAGACCATCTTTAGGGTGTAAACCAATATTTTGCTGCGAAGCTACCAAGTCATTAAACGACTTATTGTAAGCACTGATCACCGATTTAATAGATTGTATCTCCGGCACATCAAGACCAATCTCATTAAACGCTTGCTCCAACAAATTGACCTCAGCGTTTAATGCCTGAAAATTCTTTGCGAATTTTTCTTGGTACTTTAAATCTTTACGCGCAATAAAGTCTTTTTCATTACGACGCAATTGCAAAATGTCTGCTTCTACTTTGCCAATTTCTCGCGCAACATCGATATCGCTCTCTAGTGCAGAGACTGCATAGGTCAATAATACCAACATAATTAGCATACTAACGACGGAAATTACCGTAGTTATTATCAGTTTTTGCTTGATTAACATTTACTCTAATTCCAAGACTGTAAGTTGAACCTTATTTCAGTATAGTCAAGGATTTCTAAAGTTGAAAAATTGTAAATTAAAATAATGATTTATTGAGATTAAGGACAGACCTTAAGATTTACGAGAAAAGTACTTAACTAGGTCTATTTCACTAATAGGCTTACTAATGAAGTAGCCTTGAATAGCATCACAATCAAGTTTACGTAAGATATCAAGTTGGGTTTGAGTTTCGACCCCTTCCGCCAGCACTCTTTTACCTAGGCCATGAGAAAGCTTGATCATAGACTTTACTATCGTTAAATCAGAATCATTTTCTGCCATTTCTTGAACAAAACTGCGATCAATTTTGATCTTATCAATCGGTAGGTTACGCAAATAGGCAAGCGATGAGTACCCGGTTCCAAAGTCATCTATTGACACCTTAATTCCCATACTTTGCAGCACGACAATAGTATTCATTGCAGATTCCAAATCAGTCATTACGACATTTTCGGTAATTTCTAATTCCAAATAGCTTGGAGGCACATCGTACTTAAGCAATAATGCTTGAATTTTAGCGATAAGCTGAGGGTCTTGAAATTCTACCGCGGTGATATTCACTGCCACAGCAACCCAGCGATTATATTCTTTATGCCAACGAGCTATTGCCTGGCAGGCTTTATCTAAAACATAGTTATCAAACTCGCTATTAAGAGCCAACGCTTCAACATCATCTAAAAATTTGTCTGGTGTTAGAAAACCGTCTGTTGGGTGGTTCCAACGGATTAAGGCTTCAACACCTTCTAATTTATTATTAAGCAAATTAAGTTGTGGTTGATAATAAAGCTCAAACTCATCGTGCTTCATCGCCGACTTAATCGCTTTTTCCATCGCTAACAAATGGCGGCCTTGCACTTGCATATCATGACTGAATTGCTTACTTATTTCGTTACGAGACTCAGCATGAAATAAAGCTAAATTAGCTAGCTGTAAGAGCTCTTCAGCACTACTCCCATGCTCAGGGTAGTAACTATAACCAATGCTGCACTGTAATGAGATGTCTTGGCCTTGATGCTGATAGGGACGAGCAATTAATTCGTGTAAGTGAGTTAATGCTTTAGGTATTTGCTCTTTTTTATCGAACTCAAAAACGTAAACGAATGAGTCACCACTTAAACGGCCAACAATTTTGGGTTGAAATAGACTTTCCTTCAACCGCTTAGCAATCGCGCCCAAAATGTAATCTCCGGTCTTTAGGCCGTAGGTATCGTTAACAAACTTAAAACGTTTAATATCCATTAAAAAGATACAAAGCTGCTTATCATTTGCAACTGCACTTTCCATGACACCCGGCATTTTCTCCATCACTTGTTCACGGTTTAGTGACCCAGTAAGAGGATCATGTTTACCTAAGTAATTTGCTTTATTGCGGGCGGAAATTGCAGCACTTCTTTCTGCGCCTTGCATCCATATTAAAATAACAAACCCTATTACTGCATGTGTGCCGATATCAAAATATGGTATTAGGTGTGCCACCAGGCTAAACCAAGATTCTGACAATGCCAAAGTTGAGATCATCGAGAAAAAGAAAAACCTTAGACCTAATATTGCACTTAGCCACAGCATAATTCGATTAGAAAAATGCCTTACTTGGCTTTGCAATAAATAATACGCCGTCGACAAATAACCAACCGCAAATAAAAAGGCCGGTAACGTTTCTCGCATAAAGAATCTATCGTAAACATGAGCGCTAGCAAAGGCACAAGTTAAGGTAAATGCCCAAGCCAATACAAAGTTCAATATAACAATGAAGATAATTCTATTTCTACTGATAATAATTTGCTGTTGGGCCGAAAAAATACCCGTTATAAACAACGCTACAAATAAGAAATAGCTAGAAAGGTAAACCCCCTGATTAATCACCTGGATAAGATGGGTTTCAGGTGTAAGAATTGAATAGGCTTTAAAAGCTAATGCTAACTGACTAATAGACAACGAGCATAAGCTCAATAACCAAAGCTTTACATACTGCCTGCCAAATCCTCGGAAGAATTGCCAAAGAAAAAAGGAAAGAGTGCCAAAAACAATCGCATTTGTAAGGTAAAGAAATGTATTTGCGATTAACTGCTCGCTCATTTTCGCCATGACACGTTTAACGACTAATCTTCACATTTAATAGTGTTTTTTCTTTGATTTCAAGCAACAATGCGTCGAATTAACGGCAAATGAATATTATCACTAGACGCCTATACTCAATATACTAGAATAACCATAGCGTATGAACTTAACATTCTACGAATTGATCAATCTAGAATATCACCTAACAAACAACTAAATGAGAGAGCAACATGGAATATAACACTTCAGAGTTATGTAATATTTATGCTGATTTAATTGACGTTTTAGAGCCTATATTTAGTAATTATGGTGGTAGAAATTCATTTGGTGGCAAAGTTGTCACCGTTAAATGCTTCGAAAATAATGGTTTAATACGCGAAACGCTGACACATGATGGCGAAGGCAAGGTGCTAGTAATTGACGGTGGAGGTTCAACTCGCCGTGCACTTATCGATATTGATATTGCAGAGCTGGCAAACACCAATAACTGGGAAGGTATTGTTTGTTATGGCAGTGTTCGTGACGTCGATTTAATTGAAGAATTAGATATAGGCATTCAAGGGCTAGTTTCTATACCAGTAGGTGCAAGCACTACTGACACTGGTGAAAGTGACTTAGCAATTAATTTTGCCGGGGTAACATTTTTACCGGACGACCATATTTATGCCGACAACACAGGCATTATTTTGTCGCCAGAACCATTAGATATCGAGTAGTGAATTACGGGTATCGGCACTCGGGTTCGACTTAAACCAGTTATCTACCCAGTCTTCAATTTCACTTATGTTGATATTTGGTGCCATTACGTCACCTTCACCAATTAAGCCGCCCATCAACTGGTAATGATTTAGTGCTTCTTTAGTGTGGATGTTGGTGCCAATAAACGACATTTTCATGGTTCTTGCTAAACTGATAAGTGAATTAATTATCGCTTTTTCTGCACTCCCTGACTCTGCCTTGCTTAAGACATCGCAAGTGATGTTAAGTTGATCAACAGAAAGCTTGCGTATATATCTTAACGATTCATAACTACCATCAAAGTCACTTATACAAATACGTACTTCCAGAGACTTTAACTGATCAATCATATGTTTGGCTCTGTCACAAGCTACTTGCATGACATTTTCACTCATTTGAATAATCAGATAGCGAGCTGAAATATTATATTTGGCAATTTGTAGTTCAATAAAGTCAGCAAGATCTGGCTCTAATAACTCTTGGCTACTTAAACGAATTCCTATGGGCTGATAAATATTAAGCTTCTTCAGTTCAAATAGCGCCTTAAATGCCTGCACTAACATTTTCTTACTTAACGAATGTACTTCGCCACTTTGTTCAGCCACTTCAATAAAGTCATCAAGTTCTAGCAATGAGCCGCTATCACGCCATTTGGCCAATAAAGAAAAGCCGCTAATTTGTTTGTTTTCAATATTTATCTGAGGAGCAAGCTGCCAAATAAGACCGTCATTTTGAATATCTTGCTTAAGTCTTTCCATTCGAAGCAATTGTTGTTCGGTATACAGTGATACTTGATTATTAAATAACGACCATTGAAGATTATTTTTTTCAGCTTCCATTACCGCATCACCAGCGTGCGCTATAACCTCGTGTAATGATTGACCGTGCTCTGATGTATAAGCGACACCAAAGCACAATTCAAACTTCAACGAAAAGCTTTTAAAACTCATGGCTGGAGGTACTGCTATAGTTAATTGCCTGCACAGTTCACTGATCACGGACTCTTTATCATGATCAATTCGATTTAAGTCAATTGCCAACATAAAGTGTAAACTAGGCAATCGAGCAAGTTTCGCGGTGACATCTGAAAAATCGAAATTCATTAAGTAATCATGCTGGCTTACTGCTCGTTTAAGACAATAAGCTAATTGTAAAAGTAAAATATCTGAATTTTGATGCCCTAATACTCGATTCACATGTTCAAAGTTACGTGGCTTTATCACCACTACAGCAAAAGACTGATTGCTGTTTTGCTTAATTAGTTGTTCAAAGCGCATTATCGCCTGCTGATAAGATGGCAGGTTTGTGGCAGGGTCATGAGTAAACGAAAATAACTGTTCTGGGGTTAACTGTTCATTTCCATCGACATTTTTATCGTTGATCAGTTGATATACCTGTTGGGTTAAGCCCCAGTTACCATTAACCAATGTCATCATATAACAGGCAATAAAGCTAATGATCAGCCAATCTTGCTCTACTCTTGCGTGTAAGTAGAAAAACATCACACCAACAAAAACTCCAAGCACTAGCCATAAGCAAACCGAGCGAACAACTTGCTCTGGAGCCAATTTTGCTAAAATTGCAATATAAGCCGCGTAAATAAATAGCAAAGCCCCGCCAAAAACAAGCCATATTAAATAAGCATCTATTTGAGGTAATAGCCATAGCATTGCAATGTTTGCTAATCCAACAACAACTAGTATTTTCTGACCCAGATTAATGGAATTGAAAAATTCACTTTCCTTGTCAAGTAAGTGCATTTTCGTTGTCGCAAATGCCCACAGGCCAACTAAAGTAAGCATAATTGTAGATGATGACAGTAAAGCAGGGGCTTGATATTGCGAAAGATATAGTAATGAATACAAGAAGCCTAGCGCACTGAGTGTAAGACCAGCAAAATACCACCAAGGATTAGGAATAATTCGGCGAATTAAAACAGACAGCAACAAGATTGGAAGGCTAAGACCTAAGACAAAGGCAATATTAAAATCGACAAATGAGAATATACTTTCTGAGGCTTGCGCCGAAAAGCTAAAGCCAAAAAAAATAGTAATTAGCGAGAAGTATTTGCTAAAACACCAACTTCGAGGATTCAAGAATTCCATATTCTGTCTAATACACCTAAGCCTTGTAGATACTATTAGACTAATCAAAAGTGAGCAATTTGTACAGCCAGTAAAATTGCTCGTAAAACAAAGTTTTAGACTAAAAAATAGTCTCTTTACCATTGATATATAAAGACTTTAATGGATTTACTCCAAATTGATAGCACAACTCTGCAGGTTGTTGAATTTGCCACAATGCAATATCGGCATCGTAACCCACTTTTAGTTGCCCCTTAGTGCTTTCTAAACCAAGTGCCTTAGCACCATGACAAGTTACACCAGCAATAGCTTCTGCTGGCGTCAACCTAAATAACGTACACGCCATATTAAGCATCAGCTGTATAGAGTTTAGCGGAGAAGAACCGGGGTTTGCGTCTGTGGCGATTGCCATAGGGACATTGTGCTTTCGTAGTAAGTCAATTGGCGGCAATTGAGTTTCTCTTAGAAAGTAAAATGCTCCTGGTAACAATACCGCTGTCATGTCACTTTCAGACATAGCTTTAACGCCAGCTTCATCTAAAAACTCTACATGATCTGAAGATAAGGCATTATAGTTGGCCGCTAGTGCCGTACCTCCCAAATTAGAGAGCTGCTCTGCATGCACCTTTACAGGCAACCCATTTGCTTTAGCCGCCTCAAAGACTGCTCTAGTCTGATCTAGATTAAAACCGATACCTTCACAAAATACATCTACCGCATTTGCTAATTTTTGTTCGGCAACTGCGGGCATCATCTCTTGACAAACAAGCGTTATGTAATCATTGGGCCGATCTTTATATTCTATAGGTAGGGCATGAGCACCAAGAAATGTGCGTTGAATAGTTACTGGCGACAATGTGGCTAATTTACCCGCTGCTTTTAGCATTTTCAGTTCATTTTCAGTATCTAAACCATAGCCTGATTTTATTTCCAAGGTGCTAACACCTTGGTTATGCAGTGTTTCTAATCGCGGTAATGCACTTTTAACTAAATCTTCGAGAGAGGCTTCTTTTGTTGCAGAAACTGTTGACACAATGCCGCCGCCAGCTTTAGCAATCTCTTCATAGCTTTTTCCTTGCAAGCGCATTTCAAATTCATTCGCGCGATTTCCTCCATAAACTATGTGAGTATGACAATCGACAAGACCAGGAGTCATCCAGCAACCTTGTCCGTCAATCACTTCAAGTATGCTCCCGTTGTAATCAGGTAAGTCTGCCATTTGTCCAATCCAAGCTATCTTTCCTTCACTGATCGCTAACGCCGCATCAGTTAATTCACCGTAACTATTACTACCATCTGTCATGGTTGCGATATTTATGTTGATAAAAAGAGTATGCCAATTAACCGAATTTCCCATGGTTCCACCTAACTAATTACATGCATCAGAAGTGCTTGTTACACTATAGTTTATTAACCAAATAATGTACTTGATCATGCTTTCACAATCAATAGTTGTATATACAACTATTGGTTTTTATTCACTGACATGTGATTGTATATACAATAAACATATTCATACGGCGCTTACTATTATGGCATTAACCAAATTTGGCATTATTAAACAGTTTATCTTTAATAAAATAGAATCTGGTTACTGGCCACAGCACCACAAAGTTCCCTCAGAGAATGAACTTGCTGAACAATTTAATGTAAGCAGGATGACTGCTCGCCGAGCATTGCAAGAACTCACTGAGCAAGGGGTTTTAGTGCGTTCTCAAGGGTCTGGTACCTTCGTCGCTACATTTAAATCGCAATCTTCTTTACTCGAAATCCGTAATATTGCAGATGAAGTTCAAGATCGCGGTCATGAATATCAATCTAAGCAGCTAAGACTTGAAGCTATCAACGTAAATGATGAAATTGCCATTTTACTCAGTTGTAGACCAAGCGATACTGTGTATTATTCTGAAGTGTTGCACTATGAGAACAAGCAACCTATTCAGCTTGAACAACGTTACGTGAATAGCGAATTAGTCCCTACCTATTTAGCTCAGAACTTTAACCAAATTACGCCTCATGAATATCTTTCGTCCGTCGCACCATTAACTGAAGCAACACATGAAATAGAAGCAGTGATTGCAGCACCTGAAGTCTGTCAGTATTTAAACATCAAAGAAACTCAGCCGTGCTTACAAGTAAAACGTCGTACCTGGGCACGCCAAGGGGTGGTTAGTGCAGCTATTTTGACATCACCTGGCGACAAGTACAGGTTAGGTGGTCATATCATTATTGAACAATAACAAGCCTTTCATTAGCAAATAAAAGGATGTTCAAACAAACTTCTTCCGTATTTAGCTTATAGCAAGATTAATCTGTAAGCCTTTAATAATATAGTCTGTCGTAAATTTGTCGCTATAATGTCGTAAGGATATTCTTTCTTTTTTTTCTACCAGCGCTCATTCTGCATTTGGAAATTGACGTTGCTTAATTGGAGTCTTATTAATGCAAATTTCACCGGAAAAAATAAAATACTTCCGTAAAGATAATGGTTGGTCGCAAGAAGTGTTAGCTAAAGCATCAGGTCTTAGCTTACGCACAATTCAACGAGTAGAAAAAGATGGTAACGCTTCATCTGAAACGCAACTTGCTTTGGCTGCCGCATTAAATAAAACAACGAAAGAGTTATTTCATACTTCCGAACAAATTGAAGTTTTTTGGAAATGGAGAAATATTATGCAGAACCTTATCGCAATACTTATCGTCGCTGGAGCAATAATTATGCTACTAATGTTAGGTGGTGACCTAGGCATGTTTGCCGACTTCTACGGCGCATTGTTTTTATTATTATTCATGTACGCGTGCAGTGTTATTGCTTTTGGCTCACACGGTCTAGTTAAATCGATATCAGGATTAAAGTATTTGTTTTCGAGTGAAGTTACCCCAACAAGTAACACCAAACATCTCACTTATATTTATAAGAAACAAATAAGTTTTATATATGCCGGTGCATTGATAGCGTTTGCCGTAGGTAGTGTTTCTATACTATCTAACCAGGCTAGCATAACCTCAGTTGCCCACTTTAACGCAGCATGGGCAGTGAATATTTTGATTGTTTTCTACGCGGCGGTTGCCGCTGAAGGTGTGTTACGTCCGCTTACAGCAAAGTTGGAATCAGCAAAACTAACGGTAGAACTAACTCAAAATAGCGATGAGTAACGACTAACTTATTAATAAATAACCTATCGAACTAGCCATTGCTATAGACGCAGCAATAAGTAATGGCTCTCTTACTGAAAAGCGCCCCGCTTTATAAGCTTTTCTAAATTCTTCTGCCATAATCAAACTTAATAAACTGACAAACGCTATAAGCAAATGCACAGAAATAGTTAGCAGTTCACTATTTTCTTTTGGAAGAAATACTAACCCTGAATGATTAACGAACATAAAATCAAGCAAGGTAACATGCAGTAGAATAATAAAGAAAAATAAAGAGCGGGTAAAACTGCGAATTTTCATTTCGTTACTATGTGGTTTCAGTGTTTTAAAGTAATTGGCTTAACAATTATAACAGAGTTATTTTTACAAATTTATGTTGTTTGTAACCAAGTAATAAGATCAGGGTATTCAAACGACAAGCCTGCTTGCTTTATTTTATCATTTTTTACTACGCGCAATGCACTTTCTTGCTGCTCATTAAATTGAGGTAATTCTAGCGACTGTTGCTGGCAAGCCAATGTATAAAACTGTTCTCTACTAGGGTGAGTATCACTAACCACATTGTATATACCAGTTAAGCTAGTGTCAGATAACATTAAGTTAATTGCAGCTAAGACATCATTTAGATGCACTAAATTTGTCGGTGTATTTGCATTTGCTAAATTCGTTTTTCCTGCCATAAACCTTGCTGGGTGACGTTTAGGGCCCACCAAACCTGCAAGTCTTAAAACGGCGCCTCGAGTATTAGCGTTCAACACAATGTGCTCAGCTTGATGTAATAGCCCCACTTTTTGTTCCGTAATCGCTAATCGCGTTGTTTCGTCTACCTCGCCTACTAGGCCGTTATATACCCCAGAACTACTTAATAAAATAATGTTTTCAACGCCATGTTGCTCTGCATTAGCGACTAGCTGTGCTACTTTTTCAGGATAGTTTGTTTCCCCGCGTTTAAACCTTGGCGTAATGCTGATCATTAATGTATCAACACCACTTAACCATTCAAATGCTTGCGACTGACTTTCGGGTAACAACAACTTTTGCGCAATACAACCAAGTGACCTGAGTTCAGATAGCTTTTCATCTGACGTTGTCGTAGCGGTTACTTTAATATGCTGAGAAACCAACTGATCAGCCAGTGCTCGTCCAACCCATCCACAACCGACAATAGCAATATGTTTATTATCCAAATTATTCATTGATATTAACCTTCTGCGCAGATTCAGCGATAAGTTTGACTACAGATTTAGCAATACTATTAGGAATGGGGATAGACAAACTATATTGCACTATCTGCCAACGCTCTTGTGCAAAAATAACCACACCTGTTCCGCGGCACACCCCATAACTTGAATTATTCAGCAACTCATCAAAATATGCGGTTTTACCATCGGCTAACAGCGTTAAATTACGGTCAAATGGTTGATACTCCCAACCAATGCCTTTGTCAAAATATGGCTGAACAAATGATGCAAAAGCTTTTTTTGTCCAGCGCTCACTGGCATCAGTTCCTATAAAAACACTCTCATTCGCCATAGCGCCTAAATAGCCATCAAAGTCAGCTTTCGCTGCAGCTTGATGATAATTATCTAACACCGTATTAATGGCGTCATTAGCTATTGCGTTAGCAGATAGCCAAAAAAACAAACATAGTGTGAGTAACTTGTTCAATGTTTAATCCTTTGCTGCAATTACAGCATATTGACCAATGAATTTAGCCGCGACCTTGTCACCACTTAAAATATGAACTTCGACGCGGATTCGTGCTTTGCCTTTTTGGGAAAGAGTGGTGATATCGCCTTCGGTTAGCGCAACGTTAGTAAACCCAACGCCAGCACCGGCAACTGGTGCTAAATATTTTATTTCAGCATTCGCTAAAACAATATCGCCTTCAAGTTTATTTTCGGCTAACAAAAAATAAACCCACCCCCAGCCGGTTAGCGTTGCTTGTGTATATATGCTGCCAGCGAACATCGTATTGTGAAGGTTTTTATTGAACGCTAAATCACTGCTAGTAAAAAGCTGCTCACCATTAAAGTAATTCACCTTCATATTCATAGCGGCGCTCATTGGAATGGTATTGTGCCATGTACAGGTTAACGCTTGGCTTAACAATGTTTTATTGTCGTCTAAAGTATTTAGCGACTTAGTCATTAAAAAGTGTTGTATTTCACCATAAAGTACATGCGACTTCTCAGCCAACTGATACCCTAGCCTTTGATAAAATACCAAAGCAACTTCTCGCGCATTAAGCGTGATTTGAGTTACGCCATGTTTAACAGCTTCCTGTTCTAATGACTGAATAACTAATTTACCTAGGCCTTGTCCTTGATATTGTTCGTCAACTGCCATGTAACGTATTTGCGCTTGATTTTGCGAGGTTTTATGTAAACGTCCAACAGCAATAATTTGCCCTTGCTCATTTTCAATAAACCTATGGATAGCTTGATTTTCAAGATCATCAATTTCACTGCCTATAGGTTGTTGCCAAGGTGCACGAAGCCATTGCCACCGAAATTGATAGTAACGTTTAAAATCTGCTTTGTTTTCAGGTGCTTTAACTTGATACATTCGCTATGCTTACTTTATAACAATAAATTTGAATTAGTAGTTAATGCCACTTAGTCGACACTTTAATCAAGGCCGCTTACTGTATTTTACTCAAGGTGCAGATGCAATCAGTGTTTATGAAAATGATCATATGCGCTGGCTAGCTTTTGATGATGTCGTGCAAAGTGCTGTACGGCTTAAAAAACCACACCAACTTACTTTTCCCCATCAGTGGGCACTGTTAATGCCTTTGTTATCTTTTACGCCTAGCAATATTGTCGAGCTGGGCCTTGGTGCTGGTAATCATATTTTATTTAGTCAATGGCTAACTGCTGATATCAATCACAAGGTAATTGAAGCAAACCCTAACGTTATTGATATTGCCCTGCGCTACTTTCCCATAAGTGACGTTAAAGAAAACTTAGTATTAAACGACGCAAAACAATGGTTGGTCAATGAAAAGACATTAAGTGATGACTGGTATATTTTCGATATTTATCAAAAAGCTAAGTTTCATGATACGTCTTACAATGAATTACTCAAACAATTTATTGACTACTTACCTTACGGCAGTATTTTGTCGATTAATTTTCCAGAAGTTACTCAGAAGGAACTCATGTTTTGGCTCGCAATCGCAGGGCAGAAAAAGTCGCATAAGTTACAATGCTACACCGTACCTCGCTATAAAAATATTGTTCTTCACCTAATCCCAACATCACCTAATAATAGCCTGCAGCAAAAATCACACTTGCCTAATCGGCTACAGCACTACTGGCGGCGATATCAACTTCAGTTTGGCCTAGTTGCAAGTTAAACACGCTCTACAAAGGCTTTTTGACAAATGATAAAGCATTGGTTCTCAATCCAACGCATGGTAACTAACTTAACTAGTTAATTGCAGGCGATAACTGTGCAGGTAGTTAATCAAATAATGTATTCGGTTTAAGGAAAAGAAATGAACAAAATCGCTTTTTTTTGTATGTTGACCTTATTTCACGGGTTAGTGTTTTCGACAACGTTACTAGCAAAGCAAGTACCTGAGGAAGAGCGTATTCCTGTCGATATTCGTCGTACTACATTTATCGTGAATGATGCGGAAAAATCATTAAAACTTTATAGAGATGCATTGGGCCTAAAGGTAATTTACGATCAAATGATCGAATCTCCTATGTCAAATGGCGAGACAAGAAAACGTCGTTTAGTTTTACTTCGCGCTAACGATGATTTTATTGGCGCTATTGGCATACTCGAATACATTAACCCGCTGAAACCTCAGCGTAACGAAACCTTTAGTGAGCCTGTACCTGGCGACCCAATTATTGTGATTAATGCCAAAGATTTAGACAAGCGCTGGCCAACTATTGAAAAATCACCCGGAGTAAAAGTCATTGACGCCCCCGATGTAGTGCACTACCCACGCGCAAATGGTGGAAAAATAGCGGTAAATGTTTCAATGATCAGAGACCCTGACGGCTATTGGCTAGAAATAAATCAACTACTTGATAAACCTGCCAGTGACAAAGATTAATTAGCTCCCATTAAACATACAAATTGACAAAAACACCGTCATAGCTATAGACGGTGTTTTTATGCTTAATGCCAAAAATTACTATAATGTCAGAATTTTTTGGCTAATACTGTTTGCCACTTCTAAGTTAAAGATTCGATTTCACTGTAGAGCTTATCGCCTTTAACTGGCTTAGGAATATAAGCGTTCATTCCTGTGTCAAAACAACGTTGGATATCATCATCAATTACGCTCGCCGTTAAAGCAATAATTGGCGTTTGATTCAGCTGCTGTGCTTTTTCAAATTCACGCAGTTCAATAGTTGCAGCAAAACCATCTTTAACAGGCATCATCAAGTCCATTAATATGACATCAAAATTGTGATCATCACAATATATATCCAGCGCTTCTTGCCCATCATTAGCCACCTGGTATTGATACCCCGCCTTTTCCAACAATAAAATAGCAACTTTCTGATTTATTTTATTGTCTTCCACTAACAGCACTTTAATGGCTTCACCCGAATTTTTTTCAGGTATTGTCTGCTTTGCTTGTCGTGTCACATTTTGCGATATAATTTGCTCATTTGAATGGCTCGACAACAACTTATTATTAGATGGCTCTTCTGGTTTTCCTATGACTTCGTTGGGCTTACAATTTTGAATTAAAGTTCGTTGACAACTATCTAAAGCGCGTATTAAGCGGTTACCTAGTAGTGGATAGGTCACTATCGACGATATTTCAATATCGAAATCTGCATTGTCATTGTTTAAGTGTTTAACTAAACAAAGTGCGCTCGAACTTCTATTTAACTGCTCAAGCTGTGATAGTGTTTCAGGCGTTAATTGAACTTGATTTTCTACGTAAATAATGATGTGTTGTTGCTGAACATTGCATGCTTTATATGACGCTAAAGAGTCAAACTTTCCGGTTAAATGAACGCCAAGAAAATGCATTTCTTTAATGAAACTCTCTTGCATCTCAGTTCTTTCGCATACTAAGAAAATATCGCTATATTGATGTTTACTCTTATTACGTTCAGAGTTTTCAATATCCTTAAGCGATAACGAAAAATAGAAACGGCTACCTTTATTTTTGATCGATTCAACGCCAATTTCGCCGCCCATCAACTCTATTAGTTGACGACTAATTGTTAGCCCTAAGCCTGTGCCAGAAAACTGCTTAGTAATCGATGCATCTTCTTGTGCAAATGCGAGAAATATATTGTGTTGTTGCTCGTCACTGATACCGACCCCCGTATCAGTCACTTCAAACAATAATTGCACCTTCCCTTGTTGTTCTCCTAAATAGGCCAGTTTGATCTTAACGCTGCCGTTGCTCGTGAATTTAACAGCGTTTGACAACAAATTCATAAGCACTTGTCGAATACGATGATCATCAGCCATTACTCTATTAGGCACTTTCTCATCAATAGTTAGGCTCAGAGCCAAAGACTTTTCTTTTATTTTAGGGCTGACAATCGCCGCTATGTCATACACCGATTCTCTAAGTGATGTTGAATGTTCGCTAAGACTAAGTTTGCCAGACTCAATTTTTGAAAAATCCAACACGTCATTTATCAGACTCAATAGCAATTGCGAAGAGGTGTCTATGGTATCAACATAATCTTTTTGAGCTGCGGTCAACTGGGTTCCAGCTAAGACTTCAGACATACCTATAACACCGTTTAACGGCGTACGAATTTCATGAGACATATTGGCTAAAAAGCTACTTTTCGCCCTACTTGCCGTAATAGCTTCTTCTTTTGCTAATTCTGCAGTATTTTTGGCTTGAACTAGGTTTTCTTGCTGAGTCCGGCGTTCTAACATCAGCCGTTCAACCTCTTTTGCAAATCGACTTAACTCATCATCTCCTTCAACTTTGCTCACAAGCGATTGAGCCTTAATATTGTCTTCTTGAAGATATTCCAACACCAAGGTTAGCTTATTCGCCACTCGTCTGGCGACATTAATACCGGCAATCAATACCAGCATGATAACAACAACAATTACCGAAAATAAAATAACTCTACTTTGTAAAAAGCTTTCTACTTCTTTATTTACAACTAAAAGAAATTGTTGAGAAATCTCATTCGCGACAGCTTTAAAGAGCGCAAGTCGAGCGGCAAAAGCAGCATTTCCTTGAGCAATATCTTGTGGTTGTAATTTTCCCGTTAAATGTTGCGCAAGCAATTGCTCTCTGTATAAAGCAGTTTGCTCAAACGCTGGATCTGAAAATGCTTTTAACAGTAAGTTTACTTGATGTTCATTTGCATTCATGATCACAAAACGCTCAACAAAAAGCTGTTGGTTTTGCATTAGCCCTTGAATGTCTTCTCTGACCTGTAAAGCCAAATCTGCATCTGTACTAGCGTACGCAATAAGGCGCTTACTTTGCCAAGCTTCTTCTACTGCCCAAAACACCATCCATTTCAATTGAAATAGCGCTTTTAAGTGGCTATCAATAGTCGACGTTGAATTGTTTGAAGCGCTTTTTTCAATGTCTAATAATAACTCTTGATAGGCTTCAATTTGCCACAAAATATTGTCATTTCGTGTTTCAATATTTTCTGCAGTTAAAACTGACCACACAATTTCTTGATATTGCTCTAAAAGCATTAAATGTGGTTCGAGATCATCACCTGAAAATATAACATTTGCGCTTCGCTTTAAATCGTCAACCAATTCACCGTGGCGTTCTTTGGGTGACTCGAAGGTATCAAGATAAGAAATTTCACTTAGCTGCGTAAGTGACTGCAGAAACTGCGCGGTTTGTTTTGATTTTTCTAACGCTTCAACTTGTGTGTTTACATCGTTAATTTGGCGTCCAGCCAAAATCACGATAACGATGGCTGGGATGATTACCATCCACCATATTTTTTGCCTGATCGAAAGCTTTGTCCAAAAAGTCAAAATGGGTGTCCCTTTCCACTTTATTACTACTACCCTGTTAGCTTAGAACATATATTTATAAATATCCTATCAATTCAGTGAAAATATTTACTATTTTTGTAAGAAAATAATCGTGTTAATTCATTAGTTTGCTTATTTTTTTAAATCAACTACCCTTTGAGTTACTACTAATGGAATTTGAATCACAAGTACTGGATGTTCTTTCTAAACCGCCTTTTACCTCTTCTTGAAAAATTGCATCTTAAACCAATGCAATTTCTAGTATTGCTTATTTTTATCTCTTTTCTCAGCAACACTAGTTACGCACAAACAGGCCACTCTTACGCTGTATTTACCCTAAACCAAGATCTACCTAAGTTATCAAAAAGTAAAGCCAGAATGCTGTTTAGAGGCAGAGTTAAATCTTTGCAAGGCACTCGTATTGAATTAAGTGACTGGCCAAGTGATCACAAGATTCGCAACGAGTTCTATCAAAAATTATTAGGAAAAGACAAAGCACAAATGAACGCACATTGGGCCAGTTTATCATTCTCAGGAAAAGCACGTCCGCCAAAAGAAATTAAACAAGACTCTATGGAGGTACTATTACTTTGGTTAGAGGCCAATCAAAACCGCATTGGGTACGCGCCAGTTGATGCGCTGCCTAAGCATGCTAACGTGCTCTATGTTGTTCAAGGGGAAGGGTTATAATGAAAATGGATTTTATTAAGGCATATTTATTAGTGGTTTCCTTCGGTGCTAATGCTGCAGTTGAAATCACCGAAGATTTAACATTAAGCGGGTTTGGCTCTACATCTTGGGCTAAAAGTGACAATGATACGCCACTAATCATCAACCGAAGTATAAGTGACGATAACTGTTGGGACTGCGACACGACATTTGGTTTACAGCTTGATTACTTTAACGATGCTTTTAAAGCATCTACGCAAATAGTAAAACGCCCTCAAGACGACTGGAGCGACCCCGAACTCGAATGGGCGTATTTAGGCTATGCGATTGGTGAAGTTGAATTTAGGGCAGGTCGATTACGATTACCGGTTTTTTTAGCATCCGAATATTATTATGTGAGCCATGCCTATAAATATGCGCGCCCGCCTGAAGAGCTGTATAACTCTATACTAGGTATTACCGCATATAACGGCTTTAACGCAGTATGGAACTTCGATGTATACGATGAATATCAGGTCTCAATTTCTCCCTTTATTGCATTTGAAGATGACAATACATTCGATATCAGTAAAACGTTTGATGTCGCTGTTGATGTAGAAGATATTGTCGGCGTATCAGCCTCTGTTAATGGTGATAATTTTAAGTGGAACTTTGCGTATTTCGATGCCAACTACGATCAAAAATTCATTCTGAGAAATGCTATTCCTGGTATTCCTTACTTAGAAATTGATCAGCCAAACCGCAACTTTGAACTATATTCGTTTGGTGCAGAGTATGAACTTGGCCAATGGACATTAGCGGCTGAACGCCAGCTTGGAAATGTAAGGTCAACTTGGTATGCCAGCGCTTCTTATCGATATAACCAACTGTCTCCTTATATTTTATATGGCGAAACGAAGACCAAACGAACAGATATAACTGACTTTGATGGCAAATCTGGAAGCAGCTTTGTTGCTGGCCTGCGATATGACATACGCTATAACTTGTCGGTGAATGTAGAATGGCAAAGCTTCAAAAGTTTTGGCGGGCAACGAGGTTCATTTGTTGAAACACCACAAGACAGTGACGCCAATATGTATACCGTAATGTTTAGTTTTGTATTTTAGTCCGATATCACTATAAGAAATAAGCGCTAAGCTTACTATTAAGAATTCAAGCTTGGTAGCGGTAACTAATAGAAAGTGAGTAGCTGAAAGAATGGATGCAAAAAAGTTACCTATTCGCTGCAGTATCGATGCGTTATTAGAAGACCTTAAAAACATAGAGCGAGAAGACTGGCTTGATCATTTTGTACCTGATAACTACTCAGGCGAATGGCAAATATTAACATTGCGCGGCCCTAAAGGAGAAACTCACCCAATTCGTCTAGCCTATTCAAATCCCAATCAGACAGAGTTTGAATACACACCTCTAATAAATTTCACTCCTAATATCCGTGCCCTACTAGAGCAGTTTAACTGTACAGTTAACTCAGTACGACTAATGAAACTCACTAGTAAATCAATCATCAAGGAACACAGCGACTATGACTTAGAAATTAGTCAAGGTAACGCACGACTGCATATTCCACTAGTAACCCACCCTGATGTCAATTTCGTAGTGAATAATCAAAAGACTGAAATGAAAGCAGGTGAATGCTGGTACTTAAATCTTGCGAAAAAACACTATGTCGAAAATTTCAGTCCTCTCGATAGAATTCACTTAGTCATTGATGTCAAAGTGAATGACTGGTTAAGTTCTCTCATGACAGAGAAAGTACAAAACAATGACACCCCTACACAACAAAAACTTTCAGACTTGGCTAAAACTTTGTTAAATCAAAATTTGCAGCCAGATACTTTAGAAAAAGAGCTTTCATTATTTGTAACATTGCTATTGAGCTTAACCCCTGAAAACTTAAATTCAAATACACATCAGAATACGCAAACAACACTGGGCGTTGCATTATCTCCTGAAAATGCATTTGAATGTGCTAAAGACTTTATTCGAACAATTAAATTTATGAGGGGATTGAGCAGCGCAATAGTTAATAAGTCGAAACCAACAAACACTAAGCCAGTTGAAGTGATTTATGCAGGCTGCGGACCTTTAGCTATTATAGCTATGCCAATAATTCTTTTGAATAAAATACCCATCAAATTAACGGTAATCGACATTCATAAGGCCTCAATTGACTCAGTACAATCGATTATCGAAAGTTTAGATAAAACACAGTTAATTAATGACTTTCTTTGTAATGACATTGATAGGTTCATCATTAAAGCAAACGCACAACCAGACGTAATATTGCTAGAAATAATGCAAGCTGGATTAGAAAACGAAGCACAGGTCGCGCTTAGCAAGCACCTATTAAAGCAAGCACCTGAAGCAACTATAATTCCGCAGAAAATAGAAGTTGATGCTATATGGGTCGATCCAAAAATAGAATTCAGTACGGCAGATATAGAAGAGAAGCGACTTAAAAGAACCCATTCACAAAATATCTTAGCGGTAGATAAAGATTTGCTGCTTAACTTACCAACTAAAGCAACATATATAGAATGTAAAGATATCTATGTACCACAAGTCTTAGCCGACAATTATACAGCAATGCTGAAAACAGAAATTAAGATTTACGATGATATATCACTTAAAGATAACGAGTCGGGATTAACTAGCCTTAGAATAATTCCTCACCAATTCACCGCCGGCGCAGACAATAAAGTTTCTGCCAAATACTACTTGTGCGAACATCCTTATTTCGACTTTCAATAATGAAAGTTATAGCAGGCTTGCACCGAAGTCTCTAACCTCTTGATTCGGGTCTTGGGTCGCGGCATGTTGTATAAAAATTAATGCAACATCGTGATAGCTCAACCTAGCTAATGCCATTAGCGCTTCTTTCTTTATTTCACTTGACTGAGCTGACATTATTACTTGCCCTAAGATTATTGCAGACTCTTCGTTACCGACTTGCGCTAAACCTTCTATAGAAGCCAGTTTAACAACGTTACTTCTATCTCCTAGCCCAATCGCAATATTTGTCGAAGCACCTTGCATTACAAAATGCTCTATCGCTACTAACTTTTCATCGTCATCACTTTCAGAATTAAGAATCGCTCTAGAAAAATCATTCGCATCCATATACATAGCTTCTGGGTTTTCAGCAAGTAATGACCTTGTTGATGGAATATCCTGCCGTTGAGAATTCTTAGGTAAAGACACATTATCTACTTCAACTTCCATTAGTGAATTTTCTGGCAAATCAATGTTACTAGTTACTAATGCCTCAATATGCTTAGTTTCGCTTACTTCTTTTTCAGGACTTTCTGTATGAAGCAACAAATTAGCGAGCCAACCAACTAATGTCCCGAGTAAAAAGGCAAAACATAGCCCCACCCTATTCATTTAAAATTCCTTAAAAATCTATTTGTTACTCTACAAAGCATACATTTTTGTCTAAATATTTTACAAACTGTTTATTGATTATAATATAACCAACCGTAAGTGATTGTTTTTTATACATCGGCATGCTTTATGCACTGGTGAGTCCTGATATAAAAAGACAAACGAATAAAGTAAGGATAGCTATGATTGATAAATTGAATAGAAAATTAAGAGTTTTAGTACTGACCTTGCTAATACCATTTGCAAGTCATGTTCATGCTGGCTTAATTGAAGCCAATGTAGGAAATCACTTATCTGGCTTGCTCGATGGTAGCTTAGTTGCCTTACCAGATATTAATAACGCACAGCTCGGCCAGCCACTGCCATTCGATAAAATTAATGGTGCCGATGAACCCCCATTGCTTCCACCACCACCAGATGTTCTGCCTGAGCCATTAGATCCAGGTCCTGTCAGTTGGTTGTTTAATTACGGTATTATTACTGACACAATTTTAAGCGCTACGCTGTCGTTTGGCATCTGGGATTTAGATTCAGCATCATCGGGGTCACAATTGCAAGCCTTCTCTATGGGCGGTCTAGATCACACCGCACCACTCGACGGACTATTTGAAGGTGCTGCAACCGTTGATAGCCAATATAGTGTATTTAATATTGCTATTGATGCAGCTCAATTTGCCGCTCTTGCCACAGGTTCATTTGGTGCTTCTTTGGATATAGGTGGAAGTGGCTTGGTGAGTCCTCTGTTCGGTCCATTTGCTGGACAAACAATTCAAACCCCTGGTAATGGCTTTGCGCTTATCTACTCTACATTGACAATTAATACGCAGGACTCTACCCCTCCACCGCCACCTGGACAAATACCAGAACCTAATATCATTGCTATGTTTTTGCTGTCGTTGTTAGCACTAAGATTAAAACTTGCTAAAAAATAAGGATTCAAAATGATTAGCCGACGACATTTTTTACACAGTGCTGGCGCTCTATTTGCCGCAAGTGCAAGCTCAAGCGTATTTGCACTTCCTAAATTTTCTTCGTTAGAGCGTGAGGCTGTTTCTCAGCTAACACACTACCGAGAAAAAATTGGCGACACGTTCTATGCAAGAGCCGAACATGGCACGCTTGCTTTAACTCTTGTTGATATTGAAGATCAATACGAAAACGATATATATCAACAATTTGTGCTGGTTTTTGATACTCAAGGAAATTCTTGCGCAGACGAGCTTTACAAGGTTACCCATGTAAAATCGTTTAATTCGAGCCTATTACGACTTGATAAAAGTGATACCGATAATCGACTCGTTAAAAGTAGATTTTGTTTATTAAAGTAAATAATTAACAACTAAATATAAACGGCTGCAGTTAGTCGCAGTATTCTTTACGAAGTCAAAAAGGAATTGCTAAGCCACAAGGAAAAGAGGAATTATTATGTCTGAACCATTTATTGGCCAAATTATGATGTTTGGCGGCAACTTCGCCCCAAGAGGCTGGGCACTATGTGACGGTCAACTACTATCAATTGCAAGCAACTCGGCTTTATTTTCCATCCTAGGCACTATGTATGGTGGTGACGGAAGATCCACTTTTGGATTACCCGACTTAAGAAGTAGAGTTCCAATGCACGCTGGCAATGGGCCAGGTCTTACTCCTAAGTCACTAGGACAAAAAAGTGGAACTGAAAACGTGACAATGACTACCAATCAAATGCCACCGCATAACCATGGCGTCACTGCAGTCGCGCAAGCAAATAGCACTGGAGGAAATGCGAATACCGCAGTAGGTAATGTTTGGTCAAATGATGCCGGTTACTATTCTGCAACATATTCCTCCGATACCGATAGCTTAGCCCCGATGGCTAACCAAGCGATAAACGTGACTGAAAACACTATGGGGGGAGGTCAATCACAAACCAATTTGCCTCCCTATCAAGTCGTTAACTTCATCATTGCATTGGTTGGTGTATTTCCTTCAAGGAATTAGTTTATACGATCATTTAGAGGAGCCTTGAGCTCCTCTTTTTTATTGCAAAATTAATAGTTATTTTATGGTAGTCAGTTTTAAATTAGTTGAGCCAAAACAGTCTCCTAGCTGTATTGAACAAAATTGGCTGCCGTATTTTGAGCAACAATTTTCAGCTATGCCAATACAAGTAGCCTCTCAACTAAGCGCTTTACAAGTAAAAGCTAAAGTTCGGGACTACTTTAATCGTTGGCCCAATCTAAACACCTATACAATAATTCGCCAAGGTGAAAGTACAGGCTGCATATTGATCGCTGCGGAAAATGATGTGCTCCACATTATCGACCTTATTGTACTAACACAATTTCAAAACCAAGGAATTGCAAAGTCGACGCTAGAACAGGCTATCGCTTTAGCGTCTGAAAGACAGTGTTCGACTGTTCAACTATCTGTAGCAAAAGAAAATCATGCAGTTAACTTATATCGTGCCTTTGAATTCGACGTGATAGACGAGTCTGTTTCCCATCTATCTATGGAGTTAAAATTAACCTAAAAACAATGCTTTAAAAAAGAAAAAATAGCAGTATCACAGCATGTATTTAATCAAGGAGAGACTAGGTCGCTAATTGATAACCGACATTACGCACTGTTTTGATAATTGCTGGCACCTTTGAGTCATCTCCTAGCTTTTTTCGAATCCGAGAAATGCGTAAATCGATTGATCTATCTATGCCATCGTATGGGAGGCGAAATATTTTTTCGTGAAGCGTTTCTCTTTTTACGATATGGCCCACTTGCTTAGCCAATAACCATAGCAAATCGAATTCAGCACTTGACAGTGAGACGTTTTCATTGCCATTCAATACCGTACGATTGCCTGCGTCTAACTTTATTTTCCCTTCAAAACAAAAGATACAAGACTCTTGGGTAACTTGCTGAATTTTAGTCTGACGTCGAATTTGAGCCCGCAAATGTGCCAATAAAACCCTAGGCTTTACCGGTTTGGCTAAGTAATCGTCCGCCCCTACTTCCAACCCCGTTACTTCGTCAATATCATCACCTAGAGCCGTTAACATTACGATCGCACCATTAAATGATGAACGAATATTTTTACAAATAGTTAAACCATCAATATCAGGTAACATTAGATCGAGCACAATAACGTCAGGCTGGTGAAGATCGATATGCTCATTAATATGCTTACCATTGTGATAAGCAAACACCTGATAGCCGTTGGTCGACAAGTATTGCTCAATAAGTTGAGTCAACTCAACATCATCATCAATGATAAGTACGGTATTTTTATTCACGCCGGCTCCGTAAAATTAATGGCTAATCAAAGCGAAATTTTATTCGTTAAAACAAAGTCAGTTCTTAGTGGCGGCAAGTCAAATGCTAGCCATATTTTATGCGGTAACCGCCGGCACTTATCGGGTTTAACCCTAGTAATCGTGAGCTTACCTGCCGAAAATTGCAAGTTAAGAGAATCATTGTTAGTACAGCCGTTAGACGTTACTCGAACATTGATTTTCTGATTACTAATCTCTACCCCATGCACTTTTAGCTCGCTACTCGCATGAGTTTCCGCTGTCCAAAAGACTAAACCCATAATTAAGATACCCGACCAACCTATACGCATCACGTTACCCCCTGTCTATTCATTCACTTCAATTAAATATAATTCGCCAAGCGACTAACAGTGATGTTATTTAGCGTATTGTATCCAAATGTAGCAATGGAAATTAAAACCGGTAAGTCAACGATGCTTCGATGCGTCGCCAGTCATCTTCTCCAAAACCTAGCTCGATTGTATTTTTGGAATAATGGCCATTTAAACTCAAGCTAACATTGTCATTAAAATGGTATTTCACGCCCGCCCCAAAAGAAGTTTTATCTTCCTTTGACCAGTTAACGAGTTCTGGATCATCAATTTTATAGGTTAGCGCATAATTGTTTAGTGAGATGTATGCACTTAACTGAGTGAATGGATAGTAATAAAGTGCAGCAAAGACAGTATTATTGTTATATGAGAGAAATGCATCGTTTGCTCGCAGCTGTTTATGCCGTAACCCTACCGACGCTCTAAGTTTATCTGATAACGAATATGAGTACTCAAACCAAGGCATGGTGGTTTTTGCATTGCTATAAGATAACGCTGATTGATAATGTTTTTGTGCAAAATCTACCGCAAACTTAAACTTATGTTGATGAAATGGCAGCGTTATTGCAATACGCTCTCTGGTATCAGTTAACAATCGACGACCGTCATTGTAATGAATACTTACTTTTGCTCCTGCTTCTACTAACCAGTGATTTACTCGCAATAGATAAATAGAAGTGTCGGCACTAATTCGGTTATATTTACTCTTTTTATCATCGTCAATCTGACGAAATTCTGTCGATAGATCACTGTCCCAAATAAAAAACGTTGGTTGTTCAAACCAAGAAAGAGAATCTAAAGGCCGATAGCGATAGTTAGCATTTACAAACTCGCTTAAATAACTTGATTCTTTGCGGCTAGTTTCGTTTTCGCGGCTAACAATGTCATAGCCATCGGTATATTCAAAGTCACCAAATTCGGCGTCTTCCCAAAGTTGGTCATCTAAATCATCACTTAGCCATGAACCATCTTCAAATTGATAGTCTTCAACAATTAATACCGGAAAGTGACTATTCACGACGTCGTGACCTAACGACGCTCCAACATCAAATACCCAACGATGCGCTGAAAGTGGTTTGCGCATTTTGCGCACTAAAATTTGTTTTAATTTCTCTAGTTTCTGCTGCTCTAACTCATTCAGCTGTAGAGACTCGATATACAATAAAACAGACTCTGCTCGTTCGTACTCTCTTAGCTTGATAAAGTTCAGGACCAACTCTAAGTTTATACGTTTATGCGTAGCATGTTTGTCGCGTAATTTAAAAAGTATATCAACAGCCTTCCAATGTTCCCCTGCCTTTCGGCTTTCAATGGCCTGCTTTAATTGAACGTTGCTTTTAGTTTTAGACCACCCTTGTGAGGGAAACAAAGATCCTGCTAAAAACAATAGTGCAATCAAAGGTAGTCTAAAGTTCAATATCATCAATATCGTCGTCTTCATCTGTTACCAGTGGCACCTCGTCACCCCAATTATCAATTTCAATGTCGAAGTCGGTTAGATCGCTATTGTCTAATTTATTAATTAGCGCCTCTTCTTTTCCCTTAATGCCGACACCTTGTTGATCTGTTAATTGCTCTTTAGTAGGAATACTGGGATTCACCACACTGCTTTTAATCGCACCTTGTTCGATTTCTTTATCAAGTTCGTTTAATTCATCATCCAAAAAATCAAAGCCGTCATCAAAAATAACATCTTCAAACTCGTCTTTAGGCGTTAACGTGTCTTTGGTTTCTCTGTCAAATTGAGAGTCGAAGAATTCACCTTGAAGAGTAGATTCAATATGCTGATTCGAATCCATTCTTTGTAATAGTTCAAGCTCTGAGTCAAGTAAGTCAAGATTTTGCTGATCAAAAGACTGCAGTATTTTTGCTTCTCTGGCTTTTTCATTTAGCAACGCATTGGCTCGTGTTTCTGCCTCTATCTCAAGTAGTGCCTCATCAGTAGTACTGCTGGCAAATGCAGCACTACATAACACACAGATCAATAGCAGTATCATCAACTTCATAGTGTCGACTCCACAGGCAACACGTTATTCTTAGGCCAAACTAAGCTAATTTTGGAGCCTCCCAACTCACTAGACTCAACAAGTACCTGCCCTTGATGCCAGCGAGCAATTTGCTGCACGATAGCAAGTCCTAATCCATAGCCACCTGTTTTACGATCACGGCTTTCATCTACTCGTGCAAAAGCTGTTAGTACCTGTTGTCGGTTTTCTTTCGGAATGCCTGGGCCGTCATCTTCCACCCAAATAAAATAATTGGACGCTTGGCAATCAAAACCTAAACGAACTTGATGGTTGGCATACTTATAAGCGTTCAACAGTAAATTACTAATCGCACGCTGCAGGTATTTTGGATCAGCCCAAACTATATCGCTATCGATTGCACTAATAGACACCGCTATTGCTCCTGCCGCATGCTTATGCAAAGCAACGATATTAGCTAAAAATTCATCTACAGGGAGATGCTCTTGATGCAGTAATGGCTTTTCGGCTTTTAGCTTTGAAAAGGTCAGCACTTCATCGATTAAATTTTCGAGTTCATCTAGGTTTCGCTCAATGCCACCAATGTTCGACGTGAGTTTTTCATTTGGCTCTAGAACAGCCAGCTGAAACCTTACACGTGTAATTGGCGCTCTTAACTCATGAGAAATTGCACGTATCATATCGGTTTGTGCATTGATCAACTTGTGTATGCGCGTTGCCATATGGGTCACCGTATTTGATAATTTGCTAATCGCATCGTATCCAGTTTGAGGCGTTACGGTAATTTCTTTATCTTGAGCAATTTGTTCTATTTGTTTATCAACACTAGCAAGGCGATGCTCTAGCGGACGCACCAAATAAAAACTGGCTGCTGCCATTAGCACCAAAATAGTTAAGACTATTGCGACTATTAACGGCAATGGGAACCAATCAAAAAAAGGAATGCTGCCCAATACAAGCGTGTATGAACTATTGCCTAATGGGGCATAAGCTTTCAATGTAGGCGTATTAGTTCCAGAAACATTTAAGACAACGGCAATATCTCCTTTTTTTACCGTGCGCTTATGTGAAGTCGCAATTGTAAGTGCTTCAAGCTTTTGTAATTGTATAGGGTAGTCAAATAACGATCTGAGTTTCACTAACGCTTTAACTCTTGCCTCACCTTTATGGCGGCCAAGTTCGTTCAACATTAAAAACGCACTAATTCGCACCAGTGATGTACCGTAATCATTTAATTGCACAGATAAATAAGCCTGTTCTTCCGGTAGTAATATATAAACTTGGCTGGTAGAAAGATTGGTATTAACTTGGTACAAGAATTTATCACGCAATAACCGACCAATTTGATGTTCAGTTAAGGCACGTTCACTAAATTTATGCGATTCAAAATTTAAATCACTCAAGCGTTCAATTGCAGAAAGCCACTGTTCTCTATTAGCCCCCTTATGTCGAGAAATGCCTTCTCCGACAAGGCGAAATGTACCGCTATAGTTATGGTAGATATGTTCGGTGATGCGATATTTACTTAGAGAATATGTTGCAAGCGCAACAAGGCATGTTATTAGCAAAATAGCCAATAACATGCCCATATAAATTCTGAAAAAAATACTTTGCATCTAATTATCTAACTTAGTCGTTAACACTGAAATTTACCCTATGCTTATTGTGGTATGAACCACACTACAACGCCAGCATATTTATTTAGCGCTAGGTAACCTAATGTATCCAAATGTAGCACGTGTTGAACGCTGCCATAACATATAGAAAGGTCCACAAGCTATAAAGCACCGCTCATTTCTTCAATTTCCCTAGTAGTTCCCATAAGTACATAACGATACATCTTGATGATTTTTACCACTATTTAAGGACCTCTCACCTTTTAATAATGAACTTGCTTCACAGCAATGGTGAATACCAAACATATTACAAACAAGGATAAGAGGTAACGAACATGTTAAGACTAACGTTATTAACGACAGCAATTTTATTGAGTACGTCGACTTATGCGGCGCAACCAACAACCAAAATTAAATCAATTAATGTATCTGACACTGCTAGGATTGTCGGCGGACAAGAGTCATCACAAAACGGCAGGCCATACCAAGCCTCGGTACAAGGTACAGACGGTTATCATTTCTGTGGTGGTTCAATTGTCGCTTCAGATATGATTTTAACCGCTGCACACTGTTTAGAAGGTGTTAATGGTGAAAACCCAAATATGCAAGTACGCGTAGGTACTAACAAGCTCTCTGGGAATGAAGGGGAAACGATTGCAGTAGCCAAAACTTATACTAACCAAGAATATCCTAACCTTTCTAAAGATGTGGCTATTTTGAAGCTAGAAAAAGCAATAACCCACCAGAATACTCAAATAGTTAACTTAGTTGACCAATCGTTCGTCGATGCCAATATTCAAGCGGGCACCGCATTAACGGTTTCCGGCTGGGGAACATTAAGCTCTGGCGGCCAGTCCCCTGACAAACTAATGGAAGTTAGCGTTCCATTTGTCACTAACGAAGTATGTAACAGTAGCGAAGCATATGGTGGCCAAGTACAAGACACAGAAATGTGTGCTGGTTTAAAAGAAGGCGGCAAAGATTCATGTCAAGGTGACAGTGGCGGCCCATTGGTATTTGAAAAAAACAATGAATACTACCAAGTGGGTGTTGTGAGCTGGGGAGACGGATGCGCAGCAGAAAACAAATACGGGGTTTATGGCGACGTTGCCAAACTACGTACATGGATTGACAGCGCAATGAGTGGCAATGAACCAGTTTCAGGATTAGCTGGCGGCGATAATAATGGTGGTGGTGACTATGCCGACGCGACATTTATCGCGTTCCAAGAGCAAGTAAGCTACACAGTTGATGAAGAGCAACTGCAACTTGTATTAGATGTGCCAGAAGGCGTAAAAGTAATGTACATTGCAACAACCGGAGGTGAAGGCGACGTAGATATTACCGCAGAGAGAACCGCATCAGCACCTGAATTTAACGATGAAGGCCGAGCAGGTAAAAAGACCAACCGCTGGGATAACTGGGATGACTGGGGGGATTACTGGGATATGCCGGTAAGTTTTTTCTCTTCGGAAACCCAAGGTAATGATGAAACTATCATTATAGAAGCGCCAGAAGCTGGTGAATGGGTAATCTCACTAAGCCAGTTCAGTGACTTTAGCGATGTAGAACTAACTATTTTTGTTCACTAACCCTTCAGTGACGAAGACGAAAAGAAGGACCTTTTCGTCTTATTTCACCGCAAAAGCCTTACTTAACCTACTCAATATTCTGGATCTGCTCTCGCATCTGCTCAATTAGCACTTTCAGCTCTACGGCAGCGTTGGTGATATCTGCATTAATCGACTTAGAACCTAATGTATTCGCTTCGCGATTAAATTCTTGCATCATGAAGTCTAAACGGCGCCCCTGTGGGCCACCTTTTTTCAGAATACCGCGTGTTTCTTTTACATGTGAATGAAGACGATCGATTTCTTCATCAACATCCATTTTTTGTGCAAGCAATACAAGTTCTTGTTCTACACGGCCAGAGTCAGGCTCAACACCTGCATCATTGAATTTTTCAACAATACGCTCTTTTTGCCACTGAATAATTTCCGGCATATGAGCTTTTACTTTTTCTGCTTGTTCAGAAATTCCTTCTAAGCGCTGTTCTATTAGCGCTTTCATATTCGTGCCTTCACTCGCACGTGCTGCAATGAAGTCTTTTAATGCTTGGTCAAACCCAGCAAGTATTTCGGCTTGAATGGTGTCCATGTCAGCTTCTTCAGCTTCCATCACACCTGGCCAGCGCATTATTTCTACAGGGTTAAGCGCGGGATTCGCAGCAAGCTTACTAATGGTATTGGCGTGGTTTACTAATTGTTCTGCGAGTTTTTCATTTAGAATTAGCTCACTTTTTGCGGCAGGGTTTGCCGTAAAGCGCAGTGCACACTCGACTTTTCCTCGATTAAGTGCTTTGCGAAAGCGTTCTCTTAAAACTGGCTCTATGCCACGAAATTGTTCGGGTAAGCGAAAGTAGGTTTCTAAAAACCGTTGGTTTACCGAGCGAATTTCCCACACAGCGTTACCCCAATCACCTTTTACTTCATTACGAGCAAAGGCAGTCATTGAATGAATAGACATAATCTTTCCTATTAACTTTTTTATAAGAATGAATCGGGAAGATTATGCCTGAGCAAAGCGCATTTAGCTAATACTGCTAATAACAACCAGGTTAACTAACCTCAGGTTTGGATAAGAAATAGTGAAAGTTACTAATTTTTATAGCCATATCGAATCATTTTGCTGCTAGTGAGGAATTTTTGCTGAATACAAGGCGGATTTACTTGCAATAGCTAGCCTATTGCAAGTAAATGTTAACGCAGAAGTCGGTGAAAATAACCACTAGAAGCACATTAGTTATCCACATCTGAGGTTAATTAATATTGATTAACCAACCGATCAGCAAAATTTGTGGCACGGTAATTAGCGGCAAGAATAGTGCTATTTTCCAGCTTTTCGTTGTATCTTTTAGCACCATCACTTCGGTGTAATCGGTTGACGCGCCTGCCATTAAAAATGTAAAAGCATTGCCCGGCGCATTCGCGCGAGTAATTAAATCAGCTGCTATGGGCGTTGAACCTTCCGAGCATACTTCAATAATGGTTGCAGCAAGTAATGTCAGTAAAAGTCCACTCGTAGTAGCACCATACCACTGACTAAAACTTTCTGGGGGTACAAAGGCTCTGATCATTGCGATCAAAACAATACCTACCATTACCCATCGAAATATCATTTGCGAATCTTTTAACCCGTTAATGAACATGCTAAAAGTTGCGTTTGGTGAATAGTCCGCCTGCTTAAGAAGCTGTTTTAACGCGGGCATAATTTTGAAATCTTCGTCGAACGATTGGCTATTAGGGTTTTTAGGAAGCGTTCCTTTTTGCTCTAAACGATCAAATATATATCCACTGATCCAAGCGACCACTAAAGACAATAAAATAAACAATAGCGTCAATTGCCAGCCAATTAAGCCAAACAGGATGAAGGTTAAAGTGAAGGAATTCCATGGGCTTGCAATAATAAACGCCATCACTTGTCCTAGACTTGCGCCACGTTCATACAGCTTCATACCCACCATTAAAATGCCATGATTACATAAATCAAAAAGTAACCCAGCAAACGTTGCTCGTATAAGGCCATTAACGGTATGCCCTTCACCTATTGTTGCTAAGATAATTTCTCGAGGTAGACGCCCCAACCAGCCAACAATAAATACACCTAACGCCATACCTATCCACATTGCATCGAGCATTTCTACTGTGGTAGCACTGATGATAAAAAATTTACTGGTTGAAGCTGATTGAAACCAATAGCTAACAAATGAAATGGCGACAATGCTTGTTGAAATGAGCAGTAACCAATCAGTTTTCTTTTGTTGTTTCGATGGGCAACAATTATTCATTGGAGCTTTCCTCCTGAACGAATGTTTCGATTAAATGACAAACTTGATCACCACTTGGGGTGCAATCAGGTAAAGATTGCCACTCGACCATGGCTTTTTTCATTTTTTGGTGTGTCGCCACCATGTCATTAATTTTTTGCTCAATCTCATCGATGTGCGATTTCATTATTTCCCGCACTTTAGGGCAAGGAGCTAGCCCAGACTGGGACTGAGTGATGAACACCTCAATATCACGCAGCGAGAATCCTAACGACTTTGCCTGCAGAATAAACTTCAAGCGCTTAATATCGGCCGCACCATATTCTCGGTAGCCATTTTGCGCATTTCTATGTGGTGTTAATAGTCCGATTTTTGTGTAATAACGCACAGTATCCGGATTAACTTGGCAGTTTTTGGCAAGCTGATTAACTTTCATGGCGGTTCACTTTATTTGAAATGTTAAGCAAACTATAAAGCTGTGACTTACTCCTAAGTCAACTTAACATTTGCAGTAATGAATCTAAAGGCGTGCCATATGGTTACTCGGGTGAAAATGTTAGGGTGAAAATGTTAGGTTGCCAAAGTCAGCGCTAAACTCAACGCACCAAACACTTAAAGAATTAATATCGTTTAGCGTTTTACCTTCAGGCAATTTAATAAGCAAATTTGCATTTTCATAAACGGTACCATGCAGAGCACTTCCCATTGCATATGCATCTTCACCAGAAAATTCTTGGTTTAATGAACCATAGAAATATACGACAGGGCCTTGCCCGTCATAACTGAAGTTAGTTATTTCAATGGTACAATCATCAATGATTCTTGCCGTGCCAGAAACGTTGTGAGCAATTGTTTGAAAATCGCCTGAATAGCCTACTTTCGCATGAGTACTCTCACATCCCGACGCTAAATCATAACCAATGCTTTCTAAGGTTTGACGAAAATGAAAACTTGCTTGCTCTGCTGGAATAAGCGATTGATGTACTAACGCGACATCTAATAGGTACTCATTTACTTCCGCTTCAAGATTATCACTTGAAAAATCAACCATTAAGCCTTGCGCTAAATCGTGGGCTTGCGCTGGAATTTCAATGCCATTTGAAGGTTCACCATCAGCATCTAACGACTGCAACAACCTAATCATATTGATGACGCGAATGTCTGCTACATCTTGACTAGTGAATATTTCAAGCGGTGTAATCAGTTCAGCTGCAACAATCTGGGGAAATTCAATATCACCTATTGAAAAGCGAATAGCTTCTCCTTGCTGAAAGGTAAATTCGCCTAACTCATTGGTAAAGCCACTTTGCGTATTAGTTTCAAACGATAAACCCGATACTGCAGCATCGACAAACACTCCTGTGAATACCGGTGGCTCTGTCGGCTGTTCGTTTACCGTGGTTGATTTACTACCAGAGCCACCACCACACGCAGTGAGAGTGAGAGTGAAAGCCAATACTAAATAAAGTACTTTGTTCATAATATTCGATCCTGTTTTCTTTTTTGAACAATATGAAGCGTTCTTGGCGTTAAATCCTCACAAAAGTATAACATTGCCCTCTCCTTCTATACTTTTACAGAACGTTGCCAACGCTGCTTAATGTGCTCGGCAACCCTAAAGCTATTGGCGTAAATAGTATAGGTATAAGGAACGCTGCCACCTGTCGGCATGAATGAGCCGTCGGTAACATACAAATTATCTACTTCGTGTGCTTGGCAGTTTTTATTTAATACAGAGGTCGCAGGGTCATTACCAAACCTGCAGCCTCCAGCCATTAAATTTGTTGGCGGATAGCTACTCACAGAAGAAGACACATTGGTTGCACCTAGTTGGGTTAACACGGTTTCAGCCTTTGCTGCTAAATATTCACCTACTTTTAAATCTTGCTCATGATAACCAATACGTACTTTTGCTACCGGATCGCCCCACTTATCTGTCACTTCATCATCAAGTGCAACAAAGCAATCATCTGTTGGCATCCAGTCATTGAATACTTCAAAACGCAAAGTGCGATAGGTGGTAAATTCTTGTGTTAGGTTTGCTTTTAATTCCTCACCCCACACCAATTCATCATCGTCGCCGTATTGTGAGCCCATGGCCCGCGCAATAGGATTTTGATGGAAAAGAAAATCTATGGTGCCGCCTTTGGCTCTACCTTTTTTATTGATACCGTTAAATGCTGTATCTTCTATTTCATACCAGTCTTGTAATGCTCTATTCACAAACGGGCCAACGGCAGTTAATTGTGCAATTTGAGCTTCACTCAATTGGCCAAAATCAAAGTCGCCACTTCCCGTACCGCCAGCACTAAATACTAAATTTTTACCAACTTGCCCGTTATTATTTGCTAAGCCATTAGGAAATTTAGGACCTTTAGATGCCAATAATAACCGTGATGTTTCAACCGCTTGGCAAGCAACTACATAAATATCAGCTAGCGCTTTTTGTTTATTCCCTTTGGTATCGTAAAACTCAATACCCGTAATTTCACCTGTAGCATTTGAGGCAATATTGAAAACTTTAGCATTCGGTTTAATGGTCAGGTTACCGGTTGCCACCGCATGATTGAGTAGTGCTGCTCTCGCACTACCCTTCGCACCTGAAGAACAACCATAGCTACTGCAATAGCCAGAATATTCACAGCTTCTTCTACCCATTGCTGGCTGAGAGAGTACTGCTCTAGGCACTGGCATTGGATGGTAGCCCAACTCTGTAGCAGCTTTATCTATCCAACTCGAAACAGGATGCTCAGCAATTGGCGGATAAGGAAAGGGGTTTGACCTTGGCTCTTGATGCGGGTGATCAACAACCTTACCGGAGACACCCACTTGTTCATCAACCATGGTATAAAACGGCTCCATTTCTTCATAGCTGATTGGCCAATCTTCAACATTAGCACCATCTACTTCACCAAAAGTAGACTTAAGTTTGAAATCAACCGGCTTTAGGCGATGAAAATAACCACTCATAAAATTTGAAGAGCCGCCAACAACATTACCATTCCAAAAACTCCAACCAGAGTTTTCTGTGGATTCTCCTTGCCAAAAGCTTGTGCCGTTTTCTCTTTCGTACTCTTCTTCAATGACATGGCGTTCATCACTAAGCGATGGATTGTAAGCATCACGTAAACTAATAGCCAATTCATCTTTATAGAATTCTTTTTCTGTCAGCCACGGGCCTTTTTCTAACACTAAAACTTTCGCCCCAGCTTTCGCTAAGGTATAAGCTACAGGTGAAGCGCCAGCACCACTACCTACGATACAAATGTCATATTTCATGCTTTTCGTTTGTCCTCGGTAGCAATATTTTTGATGGAAATTTGGTACTTACCAGGTATTTCATAAAAGCGTTTGCCTTTAGGTGGTAACGGAAATCCTGCCTGATGATTGAGCCACTTCCAGCCTATTCCATCGGGGTTTCCTCCATAACTTGGTGGCGACAACATGGCTTCATATAGATAATTAATTAAAGTATTTATCCAATTATTACCTGCTTGAGAACCAGAAATTTTTCTTAGCAGTTGCTCTTTTTGTTCAGTGTTTAACACGACAAAGTTGCTATTTAACTGACTCTGGCTAAAGCCATTGAGCCAGCCTACACCTTTAAAAATAAAGGCCTTTTCTTCGGAATCAATAGGCTGCTCGTCAACCACATTGAATAAATACGCTAGCGCTTGAATATCTTTTGCGCCCGGCCCAGATTCGGATTGAGGAAGTAAATGAGACAACACCGCGTCTAAAGTTAGCCATGGATCTTGGCGCTTTAATTGATTTAATGCTTCACTTTTTTCAGCTGACCACACTATAGGGATAGCGCTTGTCGCGGTAACGCCTGCGGCGGCCTTTAACATAGCTCTGCGTGATAGCTTGGCTTTAAGCCAGTCAGGTGTTTGATAATCGTTATTAAAAAAGGACATGAATTACGCTTTAACTTTCCATTTGTTGATAAATGCAAGCCATTGCTCGCGTGAGTATTCACCGCTTTCTAAGAATTCTGCCGTGTCTTTAGACAAAATCATTTTTCCTGCGCTCGTCGATACATACATATGAGGATAACCAAGTACTGGCGGTAACCCTTTCATGAACTCAGCATTCTCGTTACTGTCACTAACACTTATCTTTAACAAAACAAACTCTTCATGAAGTGTTTGATAAATATCTGGGTTTTTTGCTAAAAACGCATCCATTTTATGGCACCAAGTGCACCAGTTGCCGCCAATTTCAATTAACACATTTCGGTTACTTGATTTAGCCAACTCTATTGCCGCTACTGCATCCTTGAACGGGTCGCGCTTGTCATCAAATACCTTGCTGTATATTGGTAAACTCTCTTTTGCATAGCAATTTATTGTGACGATAAAAAACAGTAAAAAAGAAAGAAAAAACTTATTCATGGACTATCCTTTTTTATTCGATATCCAAATTGACCTGATATCAACTAACTATATTTCAAATTCTTTAATGCGTCATTATGTCAAAACGATTTATAAGACTATATAATGCGCAGCAATTTTAGCTTTTCGAGGAAATACTATGCGACCAAGCGGCAGAACGCCGGGCCAAATTCGCCCTGTAACCATTACCCGCCAATTCACTGCTCATGCTGAAGGTTCTATTTTAGTAGAATTTGGTGAAACCAAAGTTATTTGCACTGCAACTGTTGAAGAAGGTGTACCGCGTTTCCTTAAAGGCCAAGGTAAAGGTTGGGTAACCGCTGAATACGGCATGTTACCGCGCTCTACGCATACTAGAATGCGTCGCGAAGCTGCTGGCGGCAAGCAAGGTGGCCGAACAATGGAGATTCAACGTCTTATTGCTCGTGCATTAAGAGCTGCTGTTGATTTAAAAGCACTAGGCGAAAATACCGTGACTATTGACTGTGACGTTATTCAAGCAGACGGTGGTACTCGTACTGCTTCTATTACAGGGGCTTGTGTGGCTTTAGTAGATGCTATTAACTATATGCGTGCCAAAGAAATAATTAAAACGAACCCATTAAAGCACATGATTGCAGCGGTTTCTGTTGGTATCTATAAAGGTCAACCAATTTCAGACTTAGAATACTTAGAAGACTCTGAAGCTGAAACAGACATGAATGTAGTGATGACTGAAACCGGTAAACTGATCGAAGTACAAGGTACTGCGGAAGAAGAACCATTTAGTTTCGACGAAATGAATGAAATGATGCAATTGGCAAAAAATAGCATCAATGAATTATTCGACATTCAAAAAGCATCATTAAGTTAATAGGGGCGATTATGAAAGATTATCAACGCGAATTTATTGAATTTGCCCTTAGCAAACAAGTATTACGTTTCGGTGAGTTCACCTTAAAATCAGGCCGCACAAGTCCATACTTTTTTAATGCAGGCTTATTTAACACTGGTGGCGATTTAGCGCGTTTAGGTCGTTTTTATGCTGCTGCGTTAGCCGATAGCGGTATTGATTTTGATTTGCTATTTGGTCCTGCATATAAAGGCATTCCTATTGCCACTACCACCGCCGTCGCATTAGCCGATCATCATAATATGGATATGCCATACTGTTTTAACCGTAAAGAAGCTAAAACACATGGTGAAGGTGGTAACTTAGTAGGCTCAGCACTTGAAGGTAAAGTGATGCTAGTCGACGATGTAATCACGGCAGGAACGGCTATTCGTGAGTCGATGGAAATTATCAAAGCGAATGGTGCCGAGTTATCAGGTGTGCTTATCGCATTAGATCGCCAAGAAAAAGGTAAAGGCGAACTTTCAGCAATTCAAGAAGTTGAACGAGACTTTGGTACTAAAGTCATTTCAATTGTTACCTTAGGCGACCTTATTAGCTATTTAGAAGAAAAATCAGACATGGGTGAAGCTTTAGCTGCAATAAAGCAATACCGAGAAGATTACGGTATCTAATAGCTCCCATTAAGATCAAAAAAGGCGCTGTTAGCGCCTTTTTTATTAAACCACGAAAAGCCCTGCAGCTTACTTATTATGGTATTGTTTACTTAAGCGATGCACAGCTTCAATAAAGTGGCCTGCATGCTCAGGGTTCACATCTGGGTGAATACCATGGCCTAAGTTAAACACATGCCCAGTACCACCATCACCAAAACCTTTTAAGATGGTCGCTACTTCTTCTTCAATACGCTCTTTTGGCGCGTAAAGCATTGACGGGTCCATATTTCCTTGTAAAGCAACTTTATCGCCAACGCGTGCTTTCGCGTCTTCGATATTAATTGTCCAATCAAGACCAACACCATCACAACCTGTTGCTGCAATGCTCTCTAGCCACATACCACCATTTTTTGTAAATAATGTCACTGGTACTTTGCGGCCGTCATTATGGCGTGTTAAACCGTCTACAATTTTATGCATGTATTGCAATGAAAAGTCTTTGTAATCACGAGGTGAAAGTACACCGCCCCATGTATCAAATACCATCACAGATTGTGCACCAGCAGCAATTTGTGCATTTAAATAGCTTATTACCGAGTCAGCTAATTTATCTAATAATAAGTGCAAAGTTTGCGGCTCTGCATACATCATCTTTTTGATTTTGGTAAATGCCTTAGAGCTGCCACCTTCAACCATGTAAGTTGCAAGTGTCCATGGGCTACCAGAAAAACCAATTAACGGTACTTGTCCATCTAATGCTTTACGAATTGAACGCACTGCATTCATTACGTACTGCAATTCACCTTCCGGATCTGGATGGCCAATTTTATCAACATCAGCTTTACAGGTAATTGGGCGTTCAAACTTAGGGCCTTCGCCTGTTTCAAAGTACAAACCTAATCCCATTGCATCTGGGATAGTTAAAATGTCACTAAATAAAATAGCAGCATCTAATGGAAATCTACGTAATGGCTGAATTGTAACTTCAGTAGCCAATTCAGTATTGCGACATAACGACATGAAATCGCCTGCATCTTTACGCGTTTCCTTATATTCAGGAAGATATCTACCTGCCTGACGCATCATCCATACAGGTGTATAATCTACAGGCTCACGCATTAGCGCGCGTAAATAAGTATCATTTTTTAAAGTTGTCATTAATGTCAGCTCTCCTACTTTAGTGCGCGCATTCTAACACTGCACAATTAGGAGATCTATTGCCGTCTTCTATTTCAAATTGATAAATTGATTTAGGTTAAGGAACTGTGAATAGAGCATTGATTTTTAATAAATACCCTAACTTTCGTAGTATATATACTCTATTAAAGTTGTAATATTGTGTTGCATTCAAAAAATGGCTTTGTTATAAAATGTCCCGCGCTAGTTAAGAAAATAACTAATAAGAAGCTTGTTATAACAAGACCACACAGCGAGCATTTCAGGCCTTACCTTTGGTAAGGCTTTTTTATTGCCTAAAGAAAAAGTAAATTGACTATTGTTTCATGGCTATAGAATGACCTTTCAAATTCATCCCTGCACATTTGGCGTGAAATACGGCGATATAGCCATCGGAGTTTAGTTTGTCTGAGTTAGTATTAGATATGAACGATAAGATTTCTGCTCGTGATTGTGCACAAATTCGTTTTGTCTCTTGATTCCAAATCGAAACACTCGCAGATTTACGCTGCTCTTTTATTAATAAATAGACGATCGCTTCTAATTTCTTTTGTTCTCGCTTATGCAAAGTAAAAAATATGCTAGCGATTAGACTTAGAATTAAAATCGTAAAAACTGCCACATTGCTTTCCAACTAAAAATTGTGGCGCGATCATACACTCAAGTGTATCTATAGAGTGTTTTAATTTGTAATCGAATAAATCAGATGATGAAAGCTAAATAGTTAATTGAAATGTTACAGGGCCATCATTGAGTAATGACACTTTCATATCGGCGCCAAATATACCTGTAGGTGCTTTGAACCCTTTAGCTCTTAATTGCTGTGTAAAAAACTTATAAAGGTCCTTACTCATGTCAGGTGAAGCTGCACTTGTAAAGCTAGGGCGCATTCCTTTTGATGTATCTGCTGCAAGAGTAAATTGGGATACTACCAGAACATCTCCACCAGCTTGTTGTACATTTAGGTTCATCTTACCTTCTGCATCTTCAAAAACCCTATACCCTGCCACACGTTCAGCTAATCGTTTAGCCTTTGCTTCATTGTCATCAGGTTCAATAGCGAGCAACACGAGTAGACCATTGGTTATTTCACCAACTACCTCATTATCTACTTCAACTTTAGCGAATGAAACGCGCTGAATTAATGCAATCATGACTTATTAATTTTATTGCTCAAGAAATAGCGCCATAATATCAGTTGCCTTACAAAATGCATCAATGGTTTGTTGTTCAAAGCCGCTGTGCCCTGCATAAGGGAGAATTTGCAATGAAGCATTCTTCCATTGTTTTGCTAGTTGGTATGCTACATCTATTTGGCACACCATATCGTACCTGCCATGAATTATCGTTGCAGGAATCGATTCGATTTTACTGATCTGTTCTAGAATATAATTAGGCGATAAATCACACTGATTAACAAAATAATGAGCAGAAATTTTAGCCATGCACAGAGCTTGATGTTTATCTTCTATATGCCTTTTATCTAGGTGATGATGCTCTATTGTCGATAACCTTAATTCCCATAAAAACCAAGACTGACTTGCCGCAATCATCGCAAGTTCGTTTTCTGAATTAAGTAATTGATAATAACCGCTTAGCGGGTCTTTTCTGGCTTCTTCACTTAGTGGCTCGATAAACTCTTGGTAATATTCAGGAAAGAACTTAGCAGCACCTTCGGGTTGATATAACCAGTCTAATTCTTGTTGGCTTCCTAAGAAAACACCACGTAAAATGAAAGCGAGTACTTTTTCTGGATGAGAAATACCATAAGCAAGCGCTAGTGTTGTTCCCCAAGAACCTCCCGATACTAGCCAACGGTCAATATTCAAATGTGTTCTTACTTTCTCCAAATCATTAACTAAATCCCACATGGTATTGTGGGTAAGCGAAGGTGAAGGCTTCGAGCGGCCACACCCTCGCTGGTCTATCAATACAATACGATACTTTTCAGGGTCAAAATAACGCCTATAGTTTTCACTGCACCCTGCTCCAGGACCACCATGGAGATAAAGTACAGGAATTCCGTCTTTATTGCCCGATTGCTCTATATAGAGCTGATGATGTTCATCAACTGTTATCCAGTCTGTGAAATAAGGAGCGATTTTAGGGTAAAGGCAGCGTGACATGAGTTTACTCGCTTGTTATTTCATTAATAGTAGTGCCTTTTACACCATTTTCCAGCTGAATATTTTGTTTAAAAAATGATTCTAGGCTAGCGGTAAAAAGTGCACCAAGTAACACGACTAACCAGGACAAATAAACCCATAGAAATAAGATTGGAATACCAGCTAAAGCGCCATAAATGGCCTGATATGACGGAACTTGTGTTATGTAAATAGCAAAGCCTTTTTTAGCTAGTTCAAACAATATTGCGGCTAAAACGGCACCTGCTATCGCATGCTTAATAGAAATATTTTTATTAGGCACCATCAAATACAGAACAAGAAAGCCAGCGACAGAGATAAACAATGGCAAGCCACGAATGAATAAATTACTTATGCCTAAGAAGTCATAATCGCCTAAAGAAACTAATGAGACGATATACGTCGTAGCGGCAATACTTCCACCGACTAAGACCGGCCCTAAAGTTAATACCATCCAATACATTGAAAATGATGTAACCATGCGTCGTTTCTCTTTGACACGCCATATCCGATTCAAACTGCTATCGATTGCAGAAATTAACAACAATGCAAAAATAAATAGGAAAATAATAGCGACTGCGGACATTTTTGAAGCATTAGCGACAAAGTCAGTCAAGTAAAGTTGTACTGTGTCTCCGGCTGCGGGTAGAAAATTAGAATAAACAAAATCCTCAATAACAACTCGAATATCACTAAAAATAGGAAATGCCGTCATCACGGATAACATCACAACCACAAGCGGCACTAACGACATTAATGTGACATATGAAAGGTAGCCTGCAACAACAGGAATATTGTCCTCTTTCATTCGATGAAATAGGTAGTTAAGGAACGAGGCGCTTAGGCGAAGCTTATCAAGAATAGAATGCTTCCATTCATTAGACATATTAAATTACCGATTATAGGTTTAAACCCTAACTGCTTTATACTATGCTTAAACAATTAGATTACTAACAAAAATATAACATAATTAATAGGATACCACTATGTCAGGTCAAGGTTCAGGCGGTAACGTACTTGCTGCTATTTGTAGTTTCTTTATTGCTGGTTTAGGCCAGCTCGTTCAAGGCAGAATTCTCGCCGCAATCGTATTTTTCTTACTCACTTGGGTTAACTATACATTAGCTGCAACCGGCATATTATTCTTTATGGCGTTGCCAGGCTTTATTTTTCATGTCTGGGCAATAATAGACGCAGCAAAATATAAGGGCTGAGAAACACCATGAAGCTACCTCAATTCATTAAGCTATTTTGTATCATCTTTCTGTTGCAAGGTTGCCAATCTGCGTATTACTCGGCAATGGAAAGTTTTGGAAAACACAAGCGAGACTTATTGGCAGATGAAGTTGAAAACGCGCAAGAAGCACAGCAAGACGCCCAAGAACAATTCACTAGTGCGTTAGAGCAACTTTCTAGTTTAATTGCTTTTGATGGTGGCGACTTACAAGAGCAGTACGAAGAGACTCAGGCACAATATGATGCCAGCGAAGAAGCAGCTCACGAAGTACGCTTACGTATAGGTGATATTGAAAAAGTAGGTCAAGCTCTATTTGATGAGTGGCAAGATGAAATCGAGCAATATTCAAATGCTAAGCTAAAAAGCCAAAGCCGTGTCAAATTCAGGGATACTGAACGTAAATACCTTAGACTTGTAAAAGCAATGCATAAAGCCGAAAGCAAGATGACACCCGTTTTATCGGCATTAAAAGATAATACCTTGTATTTGAAGCATAACTTAAATGCGAGAGCTATTGGTGCTTTAGAAGGTGAATATCAAGATATTAAAGCTAATATTAATAGCCTGATAAAAGAAATGAATGTTGCAATAAAAGAATCTGAATACTTCTTATCATTACTAACTAATGCAGACGAGTAAGCGTTACTGCATTAGTTTTATTTTAATGAAGGCTCTGGGGTAACCGTTGCCTTCAATTCTTTAGATAAATTTACCGTATCTTGCTGGCCGTTTACCAAAGTAAGTATTTCATTAAGTTGGCGAATGTGAGCATGACTCGCTTCACCTTCTTCAAAGAATTGGCTTAATTCATGTAGCTTTTTTAATTGCTCTGGAGACATAATAAATCCTTTTAATAATCTAAAATAATGCTAATGAGTTAGACGTTTATTTACTGCTTGCTTATGACGTTTAAGAAGCATCGAACTACTTCTTCCATCATCAATAAATTCTTCATATAACGACTTTAGTTCAAACTGCTCTTGGCGGTTTGCACTTTCAGACATCATTTTTTCAAACAATATGCTCATACGGCACACTTTACGACTTTCCATGACAATAATTTCCTATTTCAACTTAGTCCATTACATATAACCTATGTATAAATTTTAGCAGTCATCACTCACTTCACCAGTTGCTAAGGTGTAAATCTTTATTTTTGAAATATTACTTTTAGCCTTAATTTGTTTTTTTTATAAATAAAACATAACTTTACATATTTAGCACTATGGAGAAGCACTATATCTCCGGCATGATTTTAAGACATGTCTTACAAGGAAATGACAAATTTGATATTCCGACATTTACTCAACTTACAATTTTGTAACACATGTAACATAAACATCCGCGAGGCCACCTAATTAAAGGCGTGGATAAACTCCATATTAAAACTTAACGCGTTAAGAACACCTCCCCCAAAAAAAACCGCACATAAAGGTGCGGTTTTTTATTAGTAACTTATAAAGTGCTTATTTTTTCGTGCGACTTTCGCGTTTACGGTCTGACTCTTTCAGCCATTTCTTACGAATTCGAATATTCTCAGGAGTCACTTCTACTAATTCATCATCATCGATAAACTCTAAAGCTTGCTCTAACGACATGTTAATAGGTGGTGTTAATACTTGTGCATCATCAGTACCAGACGCTCGAACGTTAGTAAGTTGCTTACCTTTAAGGGCATTAACTGTTAAGTCATTATCACGGCTATGAATACCAATGATCATACCTTCGTATACTTCAACACCATGGCCTATCATCAAGCGACCACGCTCTTGTAAGTTAAATAGTGCATTGGTTAGTGCTTTACCTTGAGCATTTGAAATAAGCACACCATTAAGGCGCTGACCAATTTCACCACCTTTGTGTGGACCATATTGAAGAAAAGTATGGTAAATCAAACCAGAACCAGACGTTAGCGTCATAAACTCAGTTTGGAAACCAATTAAGCCACGACTTGGCATGATAAAGTCCATACGTATACGGCCTTTGCCATCTGGCGCCATATCAGTAAGTTCCGCTTTACGCAGACCCATTTTCTCCATAATCGAACCTTGATGCTCTTCTTCAACATCAATTGTTACCGTTTCGTATGGTTCTTCAATTTGCCCATCAACTTCACGCATGATTACTTCAGGACGAGAAACGGCAATTTCATATCCTTCACGGCGCATATTCTCAATTAAAATACCTAAGTGAAGCTCACCACGACCAGATACTTTAAATTTGTCTGGGTCGTCTAATTGTTCAACACGTAAAGCAACGTTGTGAATCAGTTCTTGATCTAAGCGATCTTTAATGTTTCGTGAGGTAACATACTTACCTTCTTGGCCAGAAAACGGTGATGTATTTACTTGGAATGTCATGGTTACTGTTGGTTCATCAACAGATAACGCTGGTAATGGTGCTACTTCATTTGGACAACAAATTGTGTCTGAAATTTTAAGTTCACCTAAACCAGTAATAGCAATAATGTCACCTGCTTCAGCCTTGTCAACTTCATGACGATCTAGACCTAAGTAACCGAATACTTTACCTACTTTACCATTATGAACTTGACCAGCAGCAGTCTGAATAGTCACTTGCTGATTTGGTTTTACAGAACCTCTAGTAACACGACCAACACCAATTACACCTAGGTAAGAGCTATAGTCTAATTGTGAAATCTGCATTTGGAATGCACCTTCAGGATCTGCATCTGGTGCTGGCACTTGATCGATAATTGTCTCAAATAACGGAGTCATATCCGTACCAGTTTCGCCTTCTTCCTTAGTTGCCCAACCATTAATCGCTGATGCGTAAACTACTTGGAAGTCTAACTGTTCATCGGTAGCGCCTAGATTGTCGAATAAATCGAATACTTGATCCATTACCCAATCAGGACGAGAACCTGGCTTATCAATTTTGTTGATAACTACAATTGGCTTTAAGCCTTGAGCGAATGCTTTCTGCGTAACAAAACGCGTTTGAGGCATTGGGCCTTCTTGCGCATCAACAATCAATAGCACTGAATCTACCATTGACATTACGCGCTCAACCTCACCACCAAAGTCGGCGTGACCTGGAGTATCTACAATATTTACTCGGTAGTCGTTCCAGTTAATAGCCGTGTTCTTAGCTAAAATAGTGATACCGCGTTCTTTTTCAATATCGTTTGAATCCATAACACGTTCATCATGATCCGAACGGTCACCTAAAGTGCCTGATTGTTCTAACAATTTATCCACTAATGTGGTTTTACCATGATCAACGTGAGCGATGATGGCGATATTACGTAATTTATCTAACACGGGCTTTTGCTCATAAGGCTATAATTGGGCGCGGATTATACAGGAGTCAGTGTGACAAATAAAATAAATCGCACTTTAGTGATCGAGTTCATATTTAACCGCTGACGATTTGATATTTGCACTGGTATAAGGCAAAAATGTTTTCTACACTCTTGTTGCACCATCATGATCACATATAAGCACCAATATAGTGCAAAAAAATTTCTATGCTATCGGGCAGTGCCTGATTTTACTGCATTTTTGTGTTGGCATAATTTTAGCTAGTAATGACCCAAGCAGAATGCAGCGCATTTTTTAATTTATAGATAACTTCACTGGAGACACTAATGTCACAAGCAGTTTTAGATTTAATCAAAGAAAACGACGTTAAGTTCGTTGATTTACGTTTCACTGATTCTAAAGGTAAAGAGCAGCACGTTTCTCTTCCTTACCATCAGGTCGATGAAGATTTCTTCGAAGAAGGTAAAATGTTCGATGGTTCATCTATCGCTGGTTGGAAAGGTATTAATGAATCAGACATGGTTTTAATGCCAGACGCTGATACTGCAGTATTAGACCCGTTCACTGAAGAAGTAACGTTGAATATTCGTTGTGACATCGTTGAACCTTCTACAATGCAAGGCTACAGCCGTGACCCTCGCTCAGTTGCTCATCGTGCTGAAGAGTACATGCGCTCTACGGGTATTGCTGACACAGTATTAATTGGTCCTGAGCCAGAGTTCTTCGTATTTGACGATGTGAAATTCCACACAGATATGTCTGGTTCAATGTACAAAATTGATGATAAAGAAGCAGCATGGAATGGTGCAACAGATTATGAAGATGGTAACCACGGTCACCGTCCTGGCGTTAAAGGTGGTTATTTCCCAGTAGCTCCAGTTGATTCTTCACAAGACCTTCGTTCAGCTATGTGTTTAGTCATGGAAGAAATGGGCTTAGTCGTTGAAGCACATCACCATGAAGTAGCTACGGCTGGTCAAAACGAAATTGCTTGTCGCTTCAACACTATGGTAAAGAAAGCTGATGAAGTACAAATCTACAAGTATGTTGTTCACAACGTAGCGCACGCTTACGGAAAAACAGCGACTTTCATGCCTAAACCAATTGTTGGAGACAACGGTACAGGAATGCACGTTCACCAATCTTTAGCAAAAGATGGTGTTAACTTATTTGCTGGTGACAAGTACGGTGGTTTATCAGAAACTGCACTTTACTACATCGGCGGTATCATTAAGCACGCCAAAGCATTAAACGCGTTTACTAACGCTTCAACTAACTCATACAAGCGTCTTGTACCAGGTTTTGAAGCACCAGTTATGCTTGCTTACTCTGCACGTAACCGTTCAGCTTCAATCCGTATTCCAGTAGTTCCTTCTCCGAAAGCACGTCGTATCGAAGTACGTTTCCCTGACCCGACAGCTAACCCATACTTAGCATTCTCTGCAATGTTAATGGCTGGCCTTGACGGTATCAAAAACAAAATCCACCCTGGCGATGCTATGGATAAAGATTTATATGACCTACCTGCGGAAGAAGCAGCAGCTATTCCACAAGTTGCAGCCTCTTTCGAAGAAGCACTTGATGCATTAGAAGCAGATAAAGAATTCTTAATGGCTGGTGGTGTTATGGATGCAGATATGATTGATGCATACATTGGCCTTAAGCGTGACGAAGTTGAAACATTAAATTCAACTACTCACCCGGTAGAATTCCAAATGTACTACAGCGTTTAATCGTTAATATTTAGTTAACGTAACAAATATGTACAAAAAAGCTCACTTCGGTGAGCTTTTTTTGTGGCACAAATTGTATATTTTGTTTAGATTATCTAATAGACAATTGCAGGAGCAACTTTCAAGCATATGAAGCACTTACTATTTTTATTACTCGCCACGACCTTGTCATTCCCCGTGTGGGCTGGACAAGCAAAAGTGTACGTATGGCGTGATGAAAACGGTGTGCTAGTATTTTCCGACAGCCCTAGACCTGGTGCTGAGGAAGTGAAAGTCAAAGACGAAGCAGCAGTTTTACCTTCAATTGACACCTCAATTCTCGATATTAAACCTCAAGTATTAGAAGACAAATACGAAGTTGTCGTTACACAACCAGAACAGAATGCCACTATTAGAGATAATAGCGGTTCAGTGTATGTTGCCGGTGGTATAAGACCTGTATTTAAACGTGGCTTTCGTGTACAGCTATTTTTAGATGGTAAGCCATACAACAAACCCCAAACCCACTCCATGTTTGCCCTTAGAAATATAGACCGCGGCGAGCATCAAATTAAAATTGAACTTATCAACGAGAAAGGCAAGGTTATTGCATCATCAGAGCCAGTAACCTTTTATATGCATAGAGCCTCAGTAAACTAGCGCTTTAACGTGCAAATAAAACGGTTTGAATTTATAGTTACAGACATAATGCACAACTATGGTGCAAACGGAGTCATCTGTTGTATAACCGAACTGATTTATTCAAACATAAGGCAATTTATCAGCAACAATTAGCTAATCAGCTAGTTACTGCAGTAATAGTCCTCGACGAAAAGCTCACCATTCAGTACTTGAACCCTTCTGCAGAAGCGTTACTAGGAAAGAGCTATAGAAGACTATTTAATTTAGCCTTTGATGATGTATTCCCAAATAGCACAATTGGCGCGATTCGATTGCAGCAAGTTATTGAAAGTGGTCAAGAGTTTAACGACAGTGACGTAAGCATCCAATTAGGCGATCACTATACGTTTACAGCAGAAGTAACCGCATCTGCCACGGAGTTCAATCAACAACCACACATATTGTTGGAATTAAAGCAAATCGATCAACAAAAACAAATTAGTGCAGAAGCTTTTCAGCAGCAACAATGGGAGTCAGCTCGTGACCTAATCAGGGGGTTAGCGCATGAAATTAAGAATCCACTTGGTGGATTAAGAGGTGCTGCCCAGCTATTAACAAAAGAACTGAATAGCGAACAACAAGAATATACTTCAATGATTATTGAACAAGCTGATCGCTTAAGAAACCTAGTTGATCGCCTATTAGGACCAAACCAACTTCCAAAAATGGAAGTTCAAAACATCCATATCGTCCTAGAGAAGGTAACTCAATTAGTTAGCTTTGATAATGAAAAAAACATTCAAGTTATAAGAGATTACGATCCTTCAATACCAGATATCGCATTCGATGCTGACAAAGTACAACAAGCTATTCTGAATATAGTTAACAATGCGATACAAGCCATAGAGCCTGAAAGTGAAATAACCTTGAAAACAAGGGTAGCGAGTAACCAGACCATTAATGGTCAACGCGTTAAATTATCTATAATGCTCAGTATCATAGACCGAGGTCCTGGCATCCCAGAAGATATACAAGACACACTCTTTTATCCAATGGTGTCAGGCCGCTCAAACGGTACAGGGCTTGGATTGTCCATATCTCAAACCTTAATTCACCAGCACCATGGAAAACTATCTTGTAAAAGCCGACCAGGTAGAACCGAATTTACCATTTTATTACCAATTTCCGATGAGACAAAATTATGATAGCTGAACAAGTATGGATAGTAGATGACGACAGCTCTATTCGCTGGGTATTAGAAAAAGCATTTAAAAGTGCAGATATCACTTCAGCCTCATTTGAAAATGCCGCAAACCTTTTAACCGCGCTAGATCATGGCCAACCTGAAGTTATTGTATCTGACATAAGAATGCCTAATATGGATGGTATGGCACTACTTAACAAAATTAGCCAACAATACCCAGACATCCCTGTTATCATCATGACGGCTCATTCTGATTTAGATAGCGCTGTGAATGCCTATCAAGGCGGTGCGTTTGAATATTTACCGAAACCTTTTGATATTGACGATGCCGTAACCTTAACACAAAGAGCACTTACTCATGCTCGAGAGCAAAGTGCAAAAGCTAAGCAGGTACAGTCTAATTCGACAACGGTTGGTATTATCGGTGAAGCTCCTGCTATGCAGGAAGTATTTAGAGCTATTGGCCGACTATCTCGTTCAAGTATTAGTGTGCTAATTAATGGTGAATCTGGTACTGGTAAAGAGCTAGTGGCACATGCTCTTCACATGCATAGTCCACGATCTTCGGAAACTTTTATCCCACTTAATATGGCTGCCATACCTAAAGATCTCATTGAGTCCGAATTATTCGGACACGAAAAAGGCGCATTTACTGGTGCAAATTCAGTAAGACAAGGCCGTTTTGAGCAGGCACACAATGGCACTCTATTTCTTGATGAAATTGGTGACATGCCACTAGACGTTCAAACACGATTGTTACGAGTGTTGGCCGATGGACAATTTTATCGAGTTGGTGGCCATTCACCGATTAAAGTCGATGTACGTATTATTGCAGCTACGCACCAAAATCTAGAAGAAAAAGTACGTACAGGTGATTTCCGAGAAGACTTATTTCACCGGTTAAATGTTATTCGCATTCACTTACCATCTCTAAGGGAACGAAAAGAAGATATAGAGCAATTAGCAAATCACTTTTTGAAGTTAGCTGCTGAAGAGCTAAGCGTTGAGCCAAAAATATTAAACAAGTCTGCAGTAGCACAATTAAAGCAAAGTAATTGGCCTGGAAACGTTAGACAGTTAGAAAATATTTGTCGATTCCTAACCGTGATGGCAAGTGGTAAAGAAATCCTTGCAGAAGACTTACCTCAAGAGCTATATGAAACTCCAGCTTCAGAAGGTCAACAAGGTGAAAATTGGCAAGCACTGTTAAGTAATTGGATGGACGAACAACTTGCCAAAGGTCGCAGCGCTATTTTAGATGATGCAACACCTGAATTTGAAAAGATAATGCTACAACGAGCATTGTCATTCACTGGCGGTCATAAACAAGAAGCGGCTAAAAAGTTAGGTTGGGGGCGTAATACGTTAACAAGGAAACTTAAAGATTTTGATATGTAGATTAATGTCAAATGATATCAGTTGTGCTGCACTCGTTACGCAGCACAATCATCGTTGGTACACTGCTTACAACTATTACATAATTTCATATTGATAAAGTGTGCTGCCACAATTAATAAGGCACCAGTTACAATAAAAAATGGCTGATGTTCTATGCTAAAGTCATGCTTTATCCAATATATAGCGACACCTAAATATAAGAGATAAAAAGGATAAAGTTTCTTATGGTAACGTTTAAAACCAGAGAAAAGCGCAACAGTACCTAGTACTGCAGTAATAATTAAAAACACATGCTCCCACGTATGATCAGCTAAAAAACTCAAGCCTAATAATGGTAAGGCAGGCAGTAAAATAGGGAGCAAAATGCAGTGCAATGCACATAAAGATGTTGCTGCTATTCCTATTCGATCTAACACTTAACGGAGCCTTATTAATTAACGTTTTGCTACTATAGCATAAAAGAGATATTATCACATAAATAAATTGTGATAATATCTCTTTTAAATATAACTAAGCTTTATCTATTGTATATGTCATTATATTAGCAATAGTATTCTGTTCCAGAGCTAACATAATTAGTCGATCTATCCCCAAAGCAACACCTGCACATTTTGGCAATCCGCTTTCTAACGCTTTTATAAAACGATGGTCCACCTCTCTACTCGGTAAACCTTTCGCATTACGAGAAGAATTATCTTGTTCAAATCTCGTTTTTTGCTGTTTTGAGTCAGTTAGTTCATAAAAACCGTTCACCAACTCGACGCCTTTAAAATAACATTCAAAGCGCAGAGCGACACGTGAATCATTACCGCAAATTTCTGCTAACGATGCCTGACTAGCTGGAAAACTGTGAATAAAACATGGTATTTCCTTACCTATATTTACTTCGACAAACTCACAAAATATAAACTGTAATAAAGTATCAAGGTCATTTACTTCTTCAAGCCAAGGCTCTAACTTTCCGTGACATCTAATAAACGTTAAACAATCATCAATTTTTACTTCTAATGGATCTAACTGTGTATAGCGAATAAAGGACGCTTGATAAGATAAAGTCTCAGTTTTACTAATACCTAAAACTAGACAGATGAGATCTTGTACTTCATCCATTAGCATTTCCATTGTAAAACCGATTCTGTACCACTCGAGCATTGTAAACTCAGGATTGTGTAGTCTGCCCTGTGCTTCATCCCTAAATGCTTTTGAAATTTGATAAATCGATTGATAACCTGCCGCTAATAGACGCTTCATAGCGAATTCAGGTGACGTTTGTAGATAGAGCTGCTGTTCTCCTTCGGCTGACCAGGAATACTTAGCTTGTATAGCGTCAAGATGGACATCCGTCACTGTGGCTTGTGATAGCAATGGTGTCTCGACCTCAACAACATCCCTTTCTTCAAAGAAACGTCGAATTGTAGACAGCAATTTGGCTCTCTTTTTTGCCGCTTCCCAATCCATGCTTGGCTGCCAACTCATAATAAACCCTTATAAAAAGACATAAAAAAAGCCTAGCATTAACGCTAGGCTTATAAAAGAGCTGCTGGCAATGTCCTACTCTCACATGGGAACTCCCACACTACCATCGGCGCAATTGCATTTCACTTCTGAGTTCGGCATGGGTTCAGGTGGTTCTACAATGCTATGGTTGCCAGCAATAAACTGTCATTGGTTAGTATTTAATTACTAAGCAATAAGAGCTTAAAGTAAAAAGCCCGCTCAATAGAGCGGGCTTTTCAGTAATAGGTGCCTAGCAATGTCCTACTCTCACATGGGAACTCCCACACTACCATCGGCGCAGTTGCATTTCACTTCTGAGTTCGGCATGGGTTCAGGTGGTTCTACAACGCTATTGTCGCTAGGCGAATTGATTACAATTTAGAAGGCTGATGTATCCGTTAATTCAAGTATCACAAGTACGTGATGTCGTGCATGAATGCACTCATGTCGATGTTATTCACCGATTCATGTCAGCATACAACAAAACCACTTGGGTGTTGTATGGTTAAGCCTCACGGGCAATTAGTATCAGTTAGCTCAAGGCCTCGCAACCCTTACACACCTGACCTATCAACGTTGTAGTCTCCAACGACCCTTTAGGGGAATTAAATTCCCAGTGAGAACTCATCTCAAAGCCTGCTTCCCGCTTAGATGCTTTCAGCGGTTATCAGTTCCGAACGTAGCTACCCGGCAATGCATCTGGCGATACAACCGGAACACCAGAGGTTCGTCCACTCCGGTCCTCTCGTACTAGGAGCAGCCCTCTTCAATTCTCAAACGCCCACGGCAGATAGGGACCGAACTGTCTCACGACGTTCTAAACCCAGCTCGCGTACCACTTTAAATGGCGAACAGCCATACCCTTGGGACCGACTTCAGCCCCAGGATGTGATGAGCCGACATCGAGGTGCCAAACACCGCCGTCGATATGAACTCTTGGGCGGTATCAGCCTGTTATCCCCGGAGTACCTTTTATCCGTTGAGCGATGGCCCTTCCATACAGAACCACCGGATCACTATGACCTGCTTTCGCACCTGCTCGACGTGTCTGTCTCGCAGTTAAGCTGGCTTATGCCATTGCACTAACCGTACGATGTCCGACCGTACTTAGCCAACCTTCGTGCTCCTCCGTTACTCTTTGGGAGGAGACCGCCCCAGTCAAACTACCCACCAGACAGTGTCCCCAAGCCCGATAAGGGCCCTAGGTTAGAACATCACGCATACAAGGGTGGTATTTCAAGATTGGCTCCACTCTATCTGGCGACAAAGTTTCAAAGCCTCCCACCTATCCTACACATGTAGGAGCAATGTTCACTGTCAAGCTATAGTAAAGGTTCACGGGGTCTTTCCGTCTAGCCGCGGGTATACGGCATCTTAACCGCAATTTCAATTTCACTGAGTCTCGGGTGGAGACAGTGTGGCCATGATTACGCCATTCGTGCAGGTCGGAACTTACCCGACAAGGAATTTCGCTACCTTAGGACCGTTATAGTTACGGCCGCCGTTTACCGGGGCTTCGATCATGAGCTTCGCAGAGCTAACCCAATCAATTAACCTTCCGGCACCGGGCAGGCGTCACACCGTATACGTCATCTTTCGATTTTGCACAGTGCTGTGTTTTTAATAAACAGTTCCAGCCACCTGGTTACTTCGACTGACCTATGCTTACGGAGCAAGTCCTTCACAAGAGCCAGCGTACCTTCTCCCGAAGTTACGGTACTATTTTGCCTAGTTCCTTCACCCGAGTTCTCTCAAGCGCCTTAGTATTCTCTACCTAACCACCTGTGTCGGTTTGGGGTACGGTTCCTTTATATCTGAAGCTTAGAAGATTTTCCTGGAAGCATGGCATCAACAACTTCAACTCCGTAGAGTCTCGTCTCGTATCTCAGTCTTAAGAACCCGGATTTGCCTAAGTTCTCAACCTACATACTTTCACACGGATAACCAACACCGTGCTTGCTTAGCCTTCTCCGTCCCTCCGTCGCAATATAAAGAAGTACAGAAATATTAATCTGTTTCCCATCGACTACGCGTTTCCGCCTCGCCTTAGGGGCCGACTTACCCTGCCCTGATTAACATGGGACAGGAAACCTTGGTCTTTCGGCGTGGGGGTTTTTCACCCCCATTATCGTTACTCATGTCAGCATTCGCACTTCTGATACCTCCAGCAAGCTTCTCAACTCACCTTCAACGGCTTACAGAACGCTCCCCTACCACTCAAAATAAATTTTGAATCCGCAGCTTCGGTGCATAGTTTAGCCCCGTTACATCTTCCGCGCAGACCGACTCGACTAGTGAGCTATTACGCTTTCTTTAAAGGATGGCTGCTTCTAAGCCAACCTCCTAGCTGTCTGGGCCTTTCCACATCGTTTCCCACTTAACTATGACTTTGGGACCTTAGCTGGCGGTCTGGGTTGTTTCCCTCTTCACGACGGACGTTAGCACCCACCGTGTGTCTCCCGGATATCACTCATTGGTATTCGGAGTTTGCAAAGGGTTGGTAAGTCGGGATGACCCCCTAGCCTTAACAGTGCTCTACCCCCAATGGTGTTCGTCCGAGGCTCTACCTAAATAGATTTCGGGGAGAACCAGCTATCTCCCGGCTTGATTAGCCTTTCACTCCGACCCACAAGTCATCACCGCATTTTTCAACATACGTGTGTTCGGTCCTCCAGTTGATGTTACTCAACCTTCAACCTGCCCATGGGTAGATCGCCGGGTTTCGGGTCTATTCCTTGCAACTAAACGCGCAGTTAACACTCGCTTTCGCTACGGCTCCCCTAATCGGTTAACCTTGCTACAAAAAATAAGTCGCTGACCCATTATACAAAAGGTACGCAGTCACCCGAAGGCTTCCACTGCTTGTACGTATGCGGTTTCAGGTTCTATTTCACTCCCCTCACAGGGGTTCTTTTCGCCTTTCCCTCACGGTACTGGTTCACTATCGGTCAGTTAGGAGTATTTAGCCTTGGAGGATGGTCCCCCCATGTTCAGTCAACATTTCACGTGTGCCGACCTACTCGATTTCACAAACATTTTGTCTTCGTGTACGGGACTATCACCCTGTATCGTTGTCCTTTCCAGAACATTCCACTGACGCCATGCCGCTTAAGGGCTAATTCCCGTTCGCTCGCCGCTACTAAGGAAATCTCGGTTGATTTCTTTTCCTCGGGGTACTTAGATGTTTCAGTTCTCCCGGTTTGCCTCACTGTGCTATGTATTCACACAGTGATAGTGTCTTATGACACTGGGTTTCCCCATTCAGAAATCGTAGTCTATAACGGTTTTTATCACCTTAACTACGCTTATCGCAGATTAACACGTCTTTCATCGCCTCTAACTGCCAAGGCATCCACCACATACGCTTAGTCACTTAACCATACAACCCTAAGTAGTCTTAAGTATTGTGGAGACAAATCCACAATCAAATGCATGTCTGACATTTTCACGTACTCTTATTAACAACAAGTGTTAATAGTGAGCTACTTGAATTAGATGAAATAAGATAAGGAAGTCTTATTTCAAGGTTGAACATTTATTCGAGGAGAATAAATGCTCGGTGATGTTTATCGTTATGTGAGTAACAGCGCGACACCGCACTCACCAGATAAACATCGTTCGAATATATTACTGATAAAGTAATTATATTCGGGATATATATCAGCTTTCCAAATTGTTAAAGA
>NZ_JABBXH010000011.1 GCF_012932965.1 Thalassotalea algicola
GTTAACGTTGGTACTATCGGACACGTTGACCACGGTAAAACTACTTTAACAGCTGCTATCTCTGCAGTATTAACGAAAGCTTTCGGTGGTGATGTTCGTGACTTCGCACAAATCGATAATGCTCCAGAAGAGCGTGAGCGTGGTATTACAATCAATACATCTCACATCGAATACGATACAGAGACTCGTCACTACGCACACGTAGACTGTCCAGGTCACGCGGATTATGTTAAAAACATGATCACAGGTGCTGCACAAATGGACGGCGCGATCTTAGTAGTAGCTGCTACAGATGGCCCAATGCCACAAACACGTGAGCACATCTTATTATCACGTCAGGTTGGTGTACCTTACATCATCGTATTCATGAACAAATGTGACATGGTAGATGACGAAGAGTTATTAGAATTAGTAGAGATGGAAGTACGTGAACTTCTTTCAGAATACGATTTCCCAGGTGATGACTTACCAGTAATCCAAGGTTCAGCATTAGGCGCACTTAACGGTGAAGCACAATGGGAAGAGAAAGTATTAGAACTTGCTAAAGAGTTAGATACTTACATTCCAGAGCCAGAGCGTGCAATCGATGGTGACTTCATCTTACCAATCGAAGATGTATTCTCAATCCAAGGTCGTGGTACGGTTGTAACTGGTCGTGTAGAGCGCGGTATCATCACAGTAGGTGACGAAGTAGAAATCGTAGGTATCAAAGAAACTACAACAACTACTTGTACTGGTGTAGAGATGTTCCGTAAGCTTCTTGACGAAGGTCGTGCAGGTGAGAACTGTGGTGTATTATTACGTGGTACTAAGCGTGAAGAAGTTCAACGTGGTCAAGTATTATGTAAGCCTGGTTCAATCAACCCACACACTAAGTTCGAGTCAGAAGTATACGTACTAACGAAAGATGAAGGTGGTCGTCATACACCATTCTTCAAAGGTTACCGTCCACAGTTCTACTTCCGTACAACTGACATCACAGGTGCAGTAGAGCTTCCTGAAGGTGTAGAAATGGTAATGCCAGGCGACAACTTAAAGTTTGTTGTTGAGCTAATCAACCCAATCGCGATGGACGAAGGTTTACGCTTCGCAATCCGTGAAGGTGGCCGCACAGTAGGTGCTGGTGTTGTATCTAAAGTTATCGACTAATATCGATAAACACTAGAATACACAGAAAAAGGTCGCGTAAGCGGCCTTTTTTGTTTTTGTTAATCATTGGTTGATTAATGAACACTTTATCAATGTCCCGTATTTAGGTATTATGATTATCGCTTCAGTAGTATAAGGTGGTCCCTAATGAAAGATAATAAGTCTTCTGTAGATGCTTCTAATTCGTCAAGCATTGAGAGTACACGTCGAGATTTTATTCGGAAATATGGTAAATTGGCTGCGATTACGCCTATTGCTGTAACTACGTTAATGAGCCCGTCAACTTCGGCAGCACCAAAGTCTTGCCGAGGCAATGGCAACAAAAGATGTTAACAGGTTAAAGCAAAATATTTTGTGACTATCAATAAAGTCAGGTTAAAGAAGTTACCTGCGATACTCTTTATTGAAGAAGACAATTCCTTGTTGTTATTTGAGCCAAGAGGAGAATTAGTCACAGTCTCCCCTTTGACAACTATTATTTTACTTACCTGTGAAAAAAAGGGAGTTTTAGCTGATAATTTACAGCACCTCTCTGATCAACTAACTATTCCTCTTGAATCCATAAATGAAGAGTATTCAAAGCTTTTGGCGACGTTTTCTGGCGGGAAAGGTGAAGATAGTTATCTTGATGGTCGTTACCCTGAGCTTGATATTGAATTAGACAAAACAGTTACAGCCCCGTCAGAGCTTAGTCATTACCTCTTAATTGCAGGTAGCGGGTTCCTGATTGATACTAACTGTAAGGTTCTTTCTAGGGCAATTCAGCACATACTCGCCCCTTTGATTAGCTCATATTGCCCACCAGATTTTTTCCTTGAAGTTATTCACCTCGATGGTTTTTATCACATCCATTCGAATGGGATTTTGGCTGTAAAGCACTTATCATATGAAGAAGTGATGCCAGAGTTGGTCGACCGTTTGCAAATTGTAAGCTATCAAGCTACGCCTTATTTGTTTTGTTTTCATGGCGCAGCAATACAACAAGGACAGTCAATATATTTGCTGCCAGGCGAGTCAGGAAAAGGTAAATCGACGCTATGTGCAGAGATTCAAAATAGCAACAGTACAACTTTCTCAGACGAATTTATTGTGCTGGACGAAGAACTTAATCTAACTGAAATTAAATTACCACTGGCGATAAAGTCTGGAAGTTGGGAGCAGCTATCGGGCAAGTACCCTTGTTTAAAAGAGGAGCAAGAGTGGCGCAGGTTGGATGGTCGATTGATTAAATATGTATGGCCAATTAATCGTGATAAAGAAAACAACGTAACTAAAGTCGCAAAGGTTCATATTATTTTCCCTCAGTTTGGTGTTGATTTGGATGACAAAGGCGCATCGTTGACAAAGTTAACTGTGGTCGACACTATTCAGTTACTCACTAGAGGCGGCTACCAATTGTCGGCAGATCTTGATGAGCTGACACTCGATAAACTATTTAGCTACATAGAAAATTCGACTCGGATGTCACTTAGTTATTCTTCAACTAGTCAAGCATTGAAAGCATTGGGGTTGCCTGATGAGTAATGCTAATCAAGCAACCCTAAGCACGATTTATAGGTTATGTTATTGGATATCGGAACATTCTGAGTCAAAAGAGCGAGAGTTAGAGGGCTTAGCCAACGAAGAATACTTTTTATCAATAGTGGCTCTTGCTAATCAGTGTTGGATAGTCGGAGCGCTAACTCACGGTATAAAGCAAAAAAAACAGTGGGAAGCCCTGCCTGCGCTTCATAGAGAATATTTAACAGAAATTAGTCAAGTTTATGAGGAACGAGCCGCTGAGCTCGTCGATGAAATTGTTTACTCGGTGAAATTATTAAATCATCTAGAGATAACGCCTATTTTACTCAAAGGCGCAGCAACTTTGTTAAATGGTGTAGCAGTACCTCGCTCTATTAGGTACATGAATGATATCGACATGTTAGTTAAACCAGAGGAGTTAGAATACGCTACTCAAGAAATGGTTGCTCAAGGCTATACACTAGATGATGAGGCATATGATATTGATGAATATGAGCATCACCATCAATCGCCGATGAAACGCAATACCAGCAAGTGTTATATCGAACTTCATCGTTGGCACACGAAAAACACTCTTTTAACTCTACTTCCGAGTAGTGAATTATGGCATTCGGCCAAGTTAATACCTGTTAATGAGCCAATAAGCGTTAGAGAGTGCTCCGCGACGCATCAAATTATTATAAATATTGTTCACAGTGAATTGTCAGATAGAGGATATTTTGAAAAAGATATTCACTTATTTCAATTAGTCGCTTTATATCAATTGGTAAACTTTTATCGAGACGAAATAGATTGGCAACAGGTTGCATCGCACTTTATGGAAGCTGGTGTGCAATCAGTACTATATTCTAGGCTCTATGCGCTGATTGAATTATTCAATATAGAACTGCCGTTAGATAATAAAAACTTACAGGCGGTTGAAAATCAGAAGCACTTTAAATATTGTCTTTCAAATTACATAGATAACCAAAATGGCATTGGGCTAAAGGCCGTTCTTCAAGGGCAGCTTTCCGAATATAGTAAGCTGTCAATAAAAGTACATTATGGTATAGATAAGTTTTGGGGAGTTTTGCATGTTCGCTGTAAAATTTTTAAAAATCAGATAAAAAAATTGACGAATAAGAATTACCTGAAGAAATTCTTTCTCGCCAATTTCAATTAGCTCATTGGTCCATCGCTTTGTATCCGGATAATTTCGCTCTGTAAATATTGTTGAATAGATAAGTTTAATTAGCTGAGACAAGGTTTCGGTAATAAAAAGCTCTTGAGTAAAATAATTGACTCAGTATAATAGCGGGCTCACTTCAAGAGCATCTCTTATTTTTCCCAAAACAAACTAAGATTCGTTCGACAAGTGTATACTCAAACTCTCTCGAAATTTGAGTTTAAGTAGGGTGTTAAATATAGGGGTATAGTTCCAATTGGTAGAACAGCGGTCTCCAAAACCGACGGTTGGGAGTTCGAATCTCTCTACCCCTGCCAAATTTAAAGTACAGAAGTTGTACTGTAGCCTCTGCTAGTAGCGAAGGTATGTTGTCTAAATAGACGGAAATTACAGGTCAGATTTATGAATGCAAGTGCAGAAAACCAAGAAACTGGTTCTCTTGATGGATTAAAGTGGGGGCTTACCGCTCTTCTATTAATCGGTGCGGTAGTAGGTAACTACTATTTCGCGGAACAATCAGTACTATTTCGTGCTATAGGTGTAGTAGCGGCAGTGATCGTTGCTGGACTTACAGCAATGCAAACCGAGAAGGGTCGTACCTTCGTAACGTTTGCTAAAGAGTCTCGTACTGAAGTACGTAAAGTTGTTTGGCCAACACGTCAAGAAGCTGTACAAACTACGGGTATCGTTTTAGTAGCTACATTAATTATGTCGCTATTATTATGGGGCCTAGATTCAGTATTGTTCTGGGTTGTTGGTTTTATTACAGGCCTACAGGTATAGAAAATGTCTGAAGAATCAATCACAGAAAACACAAACCAAGACAACAAACCAAAATTACGTTGGTATGTTGTACAAGCATTCTCTGGCTATGAAGCACGTGTTCAAAAAACCCTTATTGAGCACATTGAAATTCATGGTTTAGAAGATAAGTTCGGCCAAATCTTAGTACCTACTGAGGAAGTTGTTGAAATGCGCGCAGGTCAAAAGCGTAAGTCAGCACGCAAATTTTTCCCAGGTTACGTACTTGTCGAAATGGCGATGGATGAAGAAGCTTGGCATTTAGTTAAATCAGTACCTCGTGTACTTGGGTTTATAGGTGGTACATCTGATCGCCCAATGCCGATCACTCAAAAAGAAGCTGATCGTATTTTACAACGCCTTGAAGAGACAGACGCTCCGAAGCCGAAAACGTTGTTTGAAGTGGGTGAGGTTGTGCGCGTTATCGATGGTCCATTTGCAGACTTTAATGGTGTTGTCGAAGAGTTAGATTACGAGAAAAACCGCATTAAAGTGTCGGTACTTATCTTTGGTCGCTCGACACCAGTTGACTTGGAATTCGGCCAAGTTGAAAAAGGTGAATAACTAGAAATTCGCCTAACTATAAAAAAGAACTTGAAACGGCAGCGTTGATTAATTTATAATCCGCTGCCGTTTTTATTTGAGCGGGCAAAAGTTGGCTCAAAAACGGTGATTTTATAACCCACGGGGAGCTGAACCGTAAAGGTTTCATTTTACTAAGTAGAATCGGTGCTCAAAGAGAGCAGAGCGTTAGAACCCAAACATAGGAAATTTAAAGATGGCTAAAAAAGTCCAAGCTTTAATCAAGCTACAAGTAGCTGCTGGTGCAGCTAACCCGTCACCACCAGTTGGTCCAGCTCTTGGTCAACACGGTGTTAACATCATGGAATTCTGTAAAGCGTTTAACGCGAAAACAGATTCATTAGACAAAGGCGCTCCAGTACCAGTAGTAATTACTGTTTACAGTGATCGTTCTTTCACGTTCGAAACTAAGACTCCACCTGCATCTTACTTACTTAAGAAAGCTGCTGGTATCAAGTCAGGTTCAGGTCGTCCTAACACTGAAAAAGTAGGTACTGTTACACGTGCTCAACTTGAAGAAATCGTTAAGATGAAAGAACCAGATTTAACTGCAGGCGACATCGACGCTGGCGTTAATACTATCGCGGGCTCTGCTCGTTCAATGGGCTTAGTGGTAGAGGGTTAATCGAATGGCTAAATTATCAAAGCGCGCTCGTCTTATCCGTGAAAAAGTAGACGTATTAAAAGATTATGAAATCAACGAAGCAATCGCACTTCTTAAAGAATTAGCAACTGCTAAATTCCGTGAAAGTGTTGATGTTGCTATCAACCTAGGTATAGATGCTCGTAAATCAGACCAAAACGTTCGTGGTGCAACTGTACTACCAAACGGTACTGGTCGTGACGTTCGTGTAGCTGTATTCACTCAAGGTGCAAATGCAGATAAAGCGAAAGAAGCGGGTGCAGACATCGTTGGTATGGAAGATCTAGCTGAACAAGTTAAAGCAGGTCAAATGGACTTCGACGTAGTTATTGCAACTCCTGATGCAATGCGTGTTGTAGGTCAGTTAGGTCAAATCTTAGGTCCACGTGGCCTAATGCCTAACCCGAAAGTTGGTACAGTAACTCCAGACGTAGTTGGTGCGGTGAATAACGCAAAAGCTGGTCAAATCCGTTACCGTAACGACAAAAACGGCATCATCCATACAACTATCGGTAAGGCTGATTTCGAAGACGCTAAGTTACAAGAGAACTTAGAAGCATTATTAGAAGCGCTTAAGAAAGCTAAGCCAGCTAATGCTAAAGGTCAATACATTAAGAAAATTTCAGTATCTACTACTATGGGTGCTGGTGTTTCAGTGGACCAAGGTTCATTGAATCAATAATCTTCTAATGTAGAAGCTTTACAGGGGTGAAATATTAAACTATAATTTCGCCCCTTAATTTTGGTAGGAACTGCTTAAAATACTTAATTTTTAAGTAAATTCAAGCAGTCCCGTCAAAGACCGTAGGTGGATTTATTAGCTTCATGCTTAGTAGAATCCTTAATTAATGCCTGCGTAGATGGTGATTACCCAGATATTTCCTTAAATTCTGGCTCTCGCCGTAATGGCCGAAGTAGAAATCTATTTCGGAGTAGTTAATACCGGATTTTCCGGTTGAACCAGGAGTTAAAAGCCGATGGCTATCAATCTTGATGATAAAAAAGCAATTGTTGCTGAAGTTCAAGAAGCTGCCAATGGCGCTCAATCAGCTGTTGTTGCGGATGCCCGTGGTGTAACAGTTGAAGCAATTACTGTATTGCGTAAGCAAGCACGTGAGAATGGCGTATGGATGAAAGTTGTCCGTAACACATTAGCACGTCGTGCAGTAGAAGGTACTGATTTTGAGTGTGTTGCTGACACATTTAAAGGTCCTTCATTAATTGCATTCTCAAGCGAGCACCCAGGTGCTGCAGCGCGTTTATTCTCAGACTTCGCTAAAGAAAACGAAGCCTTTGAACTTAAAGCCGCAGCATTTGAAGGTAATGTAGTAGACGTAAATATGTTAGCTAAGCTACCTACTTACGACGAAGCAATCGCACGTTTAATGAGCGCTATGAAAGAAGCATCTGCAGGCAAATTGGCCCGCACGATTGCTGCAGTTCGCGATCAGAAAGAACAAGAAGCTGCTTAATTTTTATCACCTCATTGAGAGGGGTAAAAAAGCTTTTTGTATTTATAGTTATTTCAAACAGTACTTTACATTTACAAAGACTGTTTATTAAAAATTAGGAAATTATAGTATGTCTATTTCTAAAGACGATATCTTAAACGCAATTGCTGAAATGTCAGTAATGGACGTAGTTGAATTAGTAGAAGCAATGGAAGAGAAGTTCGGTGTTTCTGCTGCTGCTGCAGTTGCAGTTGCTGGTGGCGACGCTGGTGGTTCTGCTGAAGAGCAAACAGAATTTGACGTTATTCTTACTGGCTTCGGCGACAAGAAAGTTGGCGTTATCAAAGCAGTTCGTGGCGCAACAGGTCTTGGCCTTAAAGAAGCTAAAGAATTGGTTGAATCAGCTCCTAAAGCACTTAAAGAAGGTGTTGAAAAAGCTGAAGCTGAAGAGCTTAAGAAGACTCTTGAAGAAGCAGGTGCTTCTGTTGAGATCAAGTAATCTGTCATTTGACAGATTAGCTGCCTAAACAGGCAATGGCTGGTGATTTAAACGTCACCGGCCTTTTTGCGCTAAATAACGCTAAATTTATAAAAGCCTAAATAAATGGGTTTTTTTTAAAAGCAAAACAGTGCAGTATAGTAAGTTGGCTAAGTAAACTGCCGCTTATTATAAGAAAAAAAGACGTAAGCCAAGTTGATTGGGTGCTTAATAAAAGTACCCAATCAACTTGGCATTTATTGTCATAGCATAAAGGCCGTCTTAGCTTTAGTCGACAAAGATAAGATGGATTCGGTACAACCCAGCTAGCTGAGGAACCCCATGGTTTACTCTTACTCTGAGAAGAAACGAATTAGAAAGGACTTTGGTAAAAGTGCACAAGTAATGGATTACCCATTCTTGTTGTCCATTCAACTCGGATCTTTTAGAAAGTTCATTGATATTGACCCTACTGGCGAAACAGGCTTAGAAGCAGCGTTTCGTTCAATTTTCCCAATTAAAGCGTATTCTGGTAGTTCAGAATTACAATACGTTAGCTATCGTTTAGGCGAGCCATTATTTGACGTTAAAGAATGTCAAATACGTGGTGTAACATACTCTGCTCCGCTTCGCGTTAAATTGCGCTTAGTCATTTATGATAAAGAAGCACCAGCAGGCACAGTTAAAGATATCAAAGAGCAAGAAGTTTACATGGGCGAAATCCCATTAATGACTGAGAACGGTACGTTCGTTATTAATGGTACTGAGCGTGTAATCGTATCTCAATTACACCGTTCACCTGGTGTATTCTTTGATCATGATAAAGGTAAAACACACTCTTCAGGTAAAGTGTTATATAACGCACGTGTAATTCCTTACCGTGGTTCTTGGTTAGACTTTGAATTTGATCCGAAAGATAACTTATTCGTACGTATAGATCGTCGTCGTAAGTTACCAGCATCTATTATTTTACGCGCTTTAGATTATTCTACTGAAGAAATCTTAGCGATGTTCTACGATACGACTTGCTATGAAATCAAAGGTGATAAGTTAGTAATGGAACTTATCCCAGAGCGTTTACGTGGTGAAACTGCTACTTTCGACATTAAATTACCTAACGGTGATGTACTTGTTGAGCAAGGTCGTCGTATTACTGCTCGTCACATCCGTACGCTAGAAAAAGAAAGCGTAGATAAATTAGAAGTACCAGCGGAATATATCGTTGGTAAAGTGCTTTCTAAAGCATATGCTGATGAATCAACTGGCGAAGTAATTGCTGAAGCTAACGCAGAATTAACGTTAGAGTTATTAGCAGAATTAAGCCAAGCAGGTCATAAGAAACTTTCTACTCTATATATGAACGAATTTGATGTTGGTTCATATATGTCAGATACGGTTCGTGTTGATACAACCAACAACCGTTTAGAAGCATTAGTAGAAATTTACCGCATGATGCGTCCTGGTGAACCACCAACGAAAGATGCCGCTGAAGGTTTATTCGCAAACTTATTCTTTTCGTTAGAGCGTTATGATCTATCTACTGTTGGTCGTATGAAGTTCAACCGTCGTGTTGGCTTTGAAGACAGCGTAGGTGATGGCATCTTATCAAATGATGACATTATCGCCGTGATGAAAACCTTAATTGCCATTCGTGATGGTAAAGGTGAAGTTGATGATATCGATCACTTAGGTAACCGTCGTATCCGTTCTGTTGGTGAAATGGCTGAAAATCAATTCCGCGTTGGCCTTGTTCGTGTAGAACGTGCCGTACGTGAGCGTTTATCATTAGGTGATTTAGATGCAGTAATGCCTCAAGACTTAATCAACGCTAAACCTATTTCTGCAGCGGTTAAAGAGTTCTTTGGTTCATCACAACTTTCACAGTTCATGGATCAAAACAACCCGTTATCTGAAGTTACGCATAAGCGTCGTATTTCTGCATTAGGCCCAGGTGGTTTAACACGTGAACGTGCTGGCTTCGAAGTACGTGACGTACATCCAACTCACTATGGTCGTGTTTGTCCTATCGAAACGCCGGAAGGTCCAAACATCGGTCTAATTAACTCGTTGTCTTGTTATGCACGCACTAACGATTATGGTTTCCTAGAAACACCATATCGTAAAATTGTCGATGGCGTGATCACAGATGAAGTAGATTATTTATCAGCAATCGAAGAGGGTAACTTTGTTATCGCTCAGGCAAATGCTGAACGTGATGAAAGCGGTCGTTTAGTAAGTGACTTAGTACCATGTCGCCACAAAAACGAATTTACATTGATGTCTAAAGAAGCAGTTCAGTATATGGACGTTTCTCCACAGCAAATCGTTTCGGTTGCAGCATCACTTATTCCATTTCTAGAACACGATGACGCTAACCGTGCATTGATGGGTTCAAACATGCAACGTCAAGCGGTTCCTACTTTAAAAGTAGATAAGCCACTTGTCGGTACGGGTATGGAAAAAATCGTAGCGGTAGACTCTGGTGTAACAGCGGTAGCTAAGCGTGGCGGTGTAGTTGAATATGTAGACGCATCACGTATCGTAGTAAAAGTTAATGAAGATGAAATGGTACCTGGTGAAGCCGGTATCGATATCTACAACTTAACTAAGTACACACGTTCGAACCAAAATACTTGTATTAACCAACGTCCTAACTGTCATTTAGGTGACCCAGTTGTTCGTGGTGACGTGTTAGCTGACGGTCCTTCAACTGACATGGGTGAATTGGCGCTTGGCCAAAACATGCGTATTGCATTCATGCCTTGGAATGGTTACAACTTCGAGGATTCGATGTTGCTTTCTGAGCGTGTTGCGCAAGAAGATCGTTTTACGACTATTCACATTCAAGAATTAAGCTGTATCGCTCGTGATACTAAGCTAGGTTCAGAAGAAATTACTTCAGATATTCCAAATGTTGGTGAATCAGCGTTAAGCAAACTAGATGAGTCTGGTGTTGTTTATATTGGTGCTGAAGTAAAAGGCGGTGACATCCTTGTAGGTAAAGTAACGCCTAAAGGTGAAACTCAATTAACGCCTGAAGAAAAACTTTTACGTGCTATTTTCGGTGAAAAAGCTGCTGACGTTAAAGACAGCTCTTTACGTGTACCAAACTCAGTATCAGGTACTATCATCGATGTTCAAATCTTCACTCGCGATGGCGTAGAGAAAGATAAGCGTGCATTAGAAATTGAAGAAATGCAGCTTAAGCAAGTTAAGAAAGACCTAGGCGACGAATTCTCAATTCTTGAAGACGGCATCTATGCTCGTGCGAAGAAGCTTCTTCTATCTGCTGGCTTAAATGAGTCTGATCTTAACAGCATGTCTCGTGACAAGTGGTTAGTTCAAAACTTATCTGATGAAGCTCAACAGTCAGATCTTGAGCAAATTGCTGAACAATATGATGCGATTAAAGCTGAATTCGATAAAAAGTATGAGACTAAGCGTCGTAAGATCACACAAGGTGATGACTTAGCGCCTGGCGTACTTAAGATAGTTAAAGTTTACTTAGCGGTTAAACGTCGCATCCAACCGGGTGATAAGATGGCTGGTCGTCACGGTAACAAAGGTGTTATTTCTAACGTAGTACCTGTTGAAGATATGCCATACGATGAAAATGGTGTTCCAGTGGATATCGTACTTAACCCATTGGGTGTACCTTCACGTATGAACATTGGTCAGATCTTAGAAACTCACTTAGGTATGGCGGCACGCGGTATCGGTGAAAAGATCAACCGTATGGTTGAAGAGCAACGTGGTATCGCTAAGATGCGTGACTTCTTAAAAGAAGTATACAACTTAGGTGAATCTCGTCAGGAAGTAGATATTGAAAACTTCTCCGATGATGAAGTAATGCGTTTAGCTGATAATTTACGTGCAGGTTTACCAATTGCTACGCCAGTATTTGACGGTGCAAGTGAGCGCGAAATTAAAGACCTATTCAAATTAGCAGACATGCCTGAAAGTGGTCAGTTTAACTTAACTGATGGCCGTACTGGCCGTAGGTTTGAGCGCCCTGTAACGGTAGGTTACATGTACATGCTGAAACTAAATCACTTAGTTGATGACAAAATGCATGCTCGTTCAACAGGTTCTTATAGTCTGGTTACTCAGCAGCCACTTGGTGGTAAAGCTCAGTTTGGTGGTCAGCGTTTCGGTGAGATGGAAGTATGGGCACTTGAAGCATACGGTGCTGCTTACACGTTACAAGAAATGCTTACAGTTAAGTCGGATGACGTTAACGGTCGTACTAAAATGTACAAGAACCTTGTTGACGGCGACCACCGTATGGAACCAGGTATGCCTGAATCATTCAATGTATTACTTAAAGAGATTCGCTCTCTTGGTATCAACATTGAGTTGGATGCAGAATAACTGGCCAAGAGCTACAAAGCTGACCCTACTGTAGGTAGATAAAGTCAGTACACGTAGAGAGCGGCATAGCCGCTCTCTGCAAAGGTTAACTCCGACAGGAGACAGAGTGTGAAAGATTTACTTAAGTTTCTTAAGCAACAAAATCAAACTGAAGAATTCGATGGTATTCGCATCGGATTAGCATCGCCAGACTTGATCCGTTCTTGGTCATTTGGTGAGGTTAAAAAGCCTGAAACAATTAACTACCGTACGTTCAAACCTGAGCGTGATGGTTTATTCTGTGCGCGTATTTTCGGCCCTGTAAAGGACTACGAATGTCTTTGTGGTAAATACAAGCGCCTTAAGCACCGTGGTGTAATTTGTGAAAAATGTGGCGTTGAAGTTACATTGACTAAAGTTCGTCGTGAGCGCATGGGCCACATCGAACTAGCAAGCCCGGTAGCACATATTTGGTTCTTAAAATCATTGCCATCTCGTATAGGTCTATTACTAGACATGACGTTACGTGATATTGAGCGTGTACTTTATTTTGAATCATACGTGGTAACTGAGCCAGGTATGACAACGCTTGAGAAGAGCCAAATCTTAACTGAAGAAGAATACTTAGACTCTTTAGAAGAGCACGGTGATGAATTCGACGCCAAGATGGGTGCAGAAGCGGTATTAGCACTTCTTCAACAAATCGATCTTGAAGGCGAAATCGCGCAAATGCGTGAAGAGTTGCCTGAAATTGGCAGCGAAACTAAACGCAAGAAAATCACTAAGCGTTTAAAACTGATGGAAGCGTTTGCTCAATCTGGTAATAAGCCAGAGTGGATGATCATGTCAGTTCTTCCTATTCTTCCACCAGATTTACGTCCTCTAGTTCCGCTAGATGGCGGTCGTTTTGCTACATCTGATTTGAACGATTTATACCGTCGTGTAATCAACCGTAACAACCGTTTGAAGCGCCTATTAGACCTAGTTGCACCAGATATTATCGTACGTAACGAAAAACGTATGCTTCAAGAGTCTGTTGATGCCTTATTAGATAACGGTCGTCGCGGTCGCGCGATTACTGGTTCAAACAAGCGCCCTCTTAAGTCGCTTGCTGATATGATCAAAGGTAAGCAAGGTCGTTTCCGTCAAAACTTACTTGGTAAGCGTGTTGATTACTCAGGTCGTTCTGTAATCACAGTAGGTCCTACATTACGTTTACATCAGTGTGGTCTTCCTAAGAAGATGGCACTTGAGCTATTCAAGCCATTTATCTACGGTAAATTAGAAGCTCGTGGTTTAGCGACTACAATTAAAGCAGCTAAGAAACTAGTAGAACGTGAAGGCGCAGAAGTATGGGATGTACTAGACGAAGTAATTCGTGAACACCCAGTAATGCTTAACCGTGCACCAACTCTACATAGACTTGGTATCCAAGCGTTCGAACCTGTACTTATCGAAGGTAAGGCAATCCATTTACACCCATTAGTTTGTGCGGCATATAACGCTGACTTCGATGGTGACCAAATGGCGGTACACGTACCATTAACACTTGAAGCTCAATTAGAAGCTCGTGCGTTAATGATGTCTACTAACAACGTTTTATCTCCTGCCAATGGTGATCCAATCATCGTTCCTTCACAGGATGTTGTATTAGGTCTTTACTACTTAACACGTGAGCGAGTTAATGGTTTAGGTGAAGGTATGGCTTTCTCATCTGCTGCTGAAGCAGAAAAAGCATACCGTACAGGTGCTGCAGAATTGCATGCGCGTGTAAAAGTTCGTATTACTGAGCACCTTCGCAATGAAGAAGGTGAGTTAGTAGCACGTACAACGTTAAAAGATACAACAGTTGGTCGTTCTATTTTATGGCAAGTATGTCCTAAAGGCTTACCATATGACTTGATTGATCAACCTCTTGGTAAAAAACCAATTTCACGTTTAATTAACCATGCTTACCGTAACCTGGGTCTTAAAGATACAGTTATCTTTGCTGACCACATCATGTACACAGGTTTCCATTACGCGATGATCGCCGGTGCCTCTGTTGGTATTGATGACATGGTTATCCCTGATGAGAAATACACTATCATCGACGGTGCGGAAGAAGAAGTTGCAGAAATTCAGGAGCAGTTTGACCAAGGTCTTGTAACTGCTGGTGAGAAATACAACAAAGTAATTGATATCTGGTCATCAGCTAACGAAAAAGTATCGAAAGCAATGATGGACAACTTGTCTAAAGAATCAGTTGAAAACCGTGAAGGTGAAATGGAAGAGCAAGACTCATTCAACTCAATCTTCATGATGGCTGACTCGGGTGCTCGTGGTAGTGCGGCACAGATTCGTCAGCTAGCAGGTATGCGTGGTCTAATGGCTAAACCAGACGGTTCAATCATTGAAACACCAATTACCGCTAACTTCCGTGAAGGTCTAAACGTACTTCAGTACTTCATCTCAACTCACGGTGCGCGTAAAGGTCTAGCCGATACGGCACTTAAGACAGCTAACTCGGGTTACTTAACTCGTCGTCTAGTTGATGTTGCACAAGATTTAGTTGTTACAGAACACGATTGTGGTACACAAGAAGGCTTATTAATGACACCACTTATTGAAGGTGGTGATGTTGTTGAACCTTTACGTGAGCGTGTACTTGGTCGTGTAGTATGTGAAGATGTACTTATTCCAGGTACTGAGGATGTATTACTTCCACGTAACACACTTATTGATGAGCGTTTATGTGATGTAATTGAAGAGCACTCAGTTGACCAAATCAAAGTACGTTCAATTATCACTTGTTCTACAGATTACGGTATTTGTGCACACTGTTATGGTCGTGACTTAGCCCGTGGCCATATGATTAACCAAGGTGAAGCAGTTGGTGTTGTGGCAGCACAATCAATTGGTGAGCCGGGTACTCAGTTAACGATGCGTACATTCCACATTGGTGGTGCTGCATCTAGAGCTTCTGCAGAGAACTCTGTTCAAGTTAAGAATACTGGTACATTAAAACTTCAAAACGCGAAATTTGTAATTAACTCAGACGACCATGTTGTTATTACTTCTCGTTCATCAGAGCTAACAGTTATTGATGAACTAGGTCGTGAAAAAGAGCGTTATAAAGTACCGTACGGTGCCGTACTTGCGAAGAAAGATGCAGCAGGAATCGAAGCTGGCGAAACAGTTGCTAACTGGGACCCGCATACGCATCCAATTATCACTGAGGTAGCTGGTAAGATTAAATTTGTTGACCTTATCGAAGGTTTAACAATGACTCGTCAAACGGATGAGTTGACTGGTTTATCAAGCATCGTAATTACTGATCCAGGTCAACGTAGCTCTGCGGGTAAAGAAATGCGCCCAATGGTTAAATTAGTTGACGCTAAAGGTAACGATGTAATGATTGCTGGTACAGAAATTCCAGCACAATACTTCTTACCTGGTAATGCTATTGTTAACCTAGAAGATGGTGCTGAAGTTGGTATCGGTGATGCGTTAGCACGTATTCCACAAGAGTCTTCTAAGACTCGCGATATTACCGGTGGTCTACCGCGTGTTGCTGATTTATTCGAAGCGCGTAAGCCAAAAGAGCCGGCAATTCTTGCAGAGAAGACTGGTATCATTGGTTTCGGTAAAGAAACTAAAGGTAAGCGTCGATTACTTATTACACAGCCAGATGGTGTAGTTTACGAAGAGATGATTCCTAAGTGGCGTCAACTTAACGTGTTCGAAGGTGAATCGGTACTTAAAGGTGAAGTTATCGCCGACGGTCCAGAGTCTCCACATGACATCTTACGCTTACGTGGTGTTGCTGACGTTGCTAATTACATCGTAAACGAAGTACAAGATGTATACCGTTTACAAGGTGTAAAAATTAACGATAAGCACATTGAAGTAATCGTTCGTCAGATGATTCGCAAGTGTGAAATCTTAGACGCAGGTGATTCAGAATTCCTGAAAGGTGAGCAAGTAGAAGTGGCGCGCGTAAACATCGCAAACCGTGAACTTGAAGCTGCAGGTAAGCAACCAGCTGAATACGAAATGCAGATGATGGGTATTACTAAAGCATCACTTGCAACTGAATCGTTCATTTCAGCGGCATCTTTCCAAGAAACGACTCGTGTTCTTACTGAAGCTGCTGTAGCTGGTAAGAAAGACGGCTTACGTGGCTTGAAAGAAAACGTTATTGTTGGTCGCTTAATTCCAGCAGGTACTGGTTATGCTTATCACCAAGATCGTATGCGTAAGCGCGCAGCGGAAATGGAAGAAGAAGCTACAGTATCAGCAGATGAAGCTGCTCAGGCACTAACTGATGCTTTAAATGCTGATTTAGATACTGAAGCGAACGATCAAAACGATCCAGTTTTATAAGTTAGCTTATAGTTATTGATAAAACCGTCTCCGGTTACAGGAGGCGGTTTTTTTATGCCCCAATTTCTAGCTTTTCTACTGCTAATCACCTAAAAGGATCAAATGCGCCGATAAATTAGGATCCTTTGCTTGTTTTTCTTGACAGCTCAATGCTTGACCATTAGAATTCTGCGACCTTTTAATCTGTGCCTTGTTGCGTTGATTGAAAGGTAATTGATTTTTACACGTTTAAGAGAGTGTGAAATTGGTGTGAAGCACCAGTATTCATACATGTTTTAACTTAATCAGGAGCTATAATGGCAACTATTAACCAATTGGTACGTAAACCACGTGTCAGACAAGTACAAAAAAGTAACGTACCAGCGTTACAAGCTTGTCCACAACGTCGTGGCGTATGTACTCGCGTATATACAACTACGCCTAAAAAACCTAACTCAGCATTACGTAAAGTTGCTCGTGTTCGTTTAACTAACGGATTCGAAGTTACTTCATACATTGGTGGTGAAGGTCACAACTTACAAGAGCATAGCGTTATCTTAATCCGTGGTGGTCGTGTTAAAGACTTACCTGGTGTACGTTATCACACCGTTCGTGGTGCACTTGACTGTTCAGGTGTTAACGATCGTAGACAAGGCCGTTCTAAGTACGGTGCTAAGCGCCCTAAATCTTAACGGTTTCCGTGAAGTAAGGCCAAATTTAAATTTTAACAATTTTGGGAAATCCCTGAATTAAACGGAGAATTCAAGATGCCAAGAAGACGCGTCGTAGGGCAACGTAAAATATTGCCAGATCCTAAGTTCGGTAATGAACTATTAGCAAAATTCATCAACATTCTTATGGTTGATGGTAAAAAAGCTGTTGCAGAAAAAATCGTATATGGTGCATTAGACATCTTAGCTGAGAAGCAAAACGATAAAGAACACTTAGAGCTTTTCGAAATCGCTCTAGAAAACATCCGCCCGGCAGTAGAGGTTAAATCTCGTCGTGTAGGTGGTTCTACTTATCAAGTTCCAGTTGAAGTTCGTCCAGTGCGTCGTAATGCACTAGCCATGCGTTGGTTAGTTGAAGCAGCTCGTAAACGTGGTGAAAAATCAATGGCTCAGCGCCTAGCTAACGAAATGTTAGATGCGTCTGACAACAAAGGTTCTGCGGTTAAGAAACGTGAAGACGTTCACCGTATGGCTGAAGCGAACAAAGCGTTCGCTCACTACCGCTGGTAATAGCGATAGCTTTGTAATGATGGGCGTAGTGGCATTTATGTCACTACGCTTTTCTACTTCTAAGTCGATGAGACTTAATAATTTGATGAAGTAAATTAACATGAAAATAAATAAGCAATCGCTACATATTTTGATGTTAGGTTATTTAACCTCAATGAATAAAAGGAAAATGTAGTGGCTCGTCAAACACCTATTGAGCGTTACCGTAATATCGGTATTTGTGCTCATGTTGATGCTGGTAAAACGACAACAACAGAACGTGTTTTATATTACACTGGTTTATCGCATAAAATTGGTGAAGTTCATGATGGTTCAGCTACCATGGATTGGATGGAGCAAGAGCAAGAGCGAGGTATAACTATTACTTCGGCTGCGACCACCTGTTTTTGGAACGGGATGAACCGTCAGTTTGATGATCACCGCATTAATATCATTGATACTCCTGGTCACGTAGATTTCACTATCGAAGTAGAACGTTCTTTACGGGTTCTTGATGGTGCTGTATTAGTCCTTTGTGCATCTAGTGGTGTTCAGCCTCAAACTGAGACAGTATGGCGACAAATGGAAAAGTATTCTGTTCCTCGCATGGTCTTCGTTAACAAGATGGACCGTACAGGGGCTAGTTTCCTTAATGTCGTAGATCAGTTAAAAACACGCCTTGGTGCAAATGCAGTACCGATTCACTTAGCGATAGGTGCAGAAGAAGAATTCACTGGGGTTGTCGATTTAATCAAAATGAAAGCCATCAACTGGAATGAAGCTGATCAAGGGATGACCTTTGAATATCAGGACATTCCAGCAGATATGCTCGATGAAGCAGAAGAGTGGCGTGACAATTTAATTTCGGAAGCCGCAGAAGCTGACGACGAGCTAATGGACAAGTACCTTGAAGAAGGTGACTTAACCGAAGAAGAAATTAAATCTGGTTTACGCGCGCGTACACTCAACAATGAAATTATTCTTTGTACGTGTGGTAGTGCCTTTAAAAATAAAGGTGTACAGGCTGTTCTTGATGGTGTTATCGAATTTTTACCATCTCCAACTGATGTTCCTGCAATTACTGGTATCAGTAATGACAAACATGAATCTGAAGACTCACGTGAAGCCGACGACAAAGCGCCATTTTCTGCTTTAGCATTTAAAATAGCTACTGACCCATTTGTCGGCACATTAACGTTTTTCCGAGTATATTCTGGTGTTGTTAAAACTGGCGACATGGTTTTTAACCCGCTTAAGGGTAAAAAAGAACGCCTAGGTCGCATCGTACAAATGCATGCGAATGATCGTGAAGAAATTAAAGAAGTTCATGCTGGCGATATTGCTGCCGCTATCGGCTTAAAAGACGTTACTACAGGTGAGACATTGTGTGATCCGCAAAATGTTATCACGCTTGATAAAATGGAATTTCCAGAGCCCGTAATTTCAGTAGCAGTAGAGCCAAAAACACAAGTTGATCAGGAAAAGCTAACTAACGCATTAAACAAACTCGCTGCAGAAGACCCGTCATTTAAAGTCGTTACTGACGAAGAAACCGGTCAAACCATCATTTCTGGTATGGGTGAACTACACTTAGACATCATCACTGATCGCATGATGCGAGAATTTAAAGTTGATTGTAATATTGGTAACCCAGAGGTTTCTTACCGCGAGTCGATCACTAAGGAAGCAAAAGTCGAAGGTAAATTTGAGCGTTTACTTGGTACTAAAGGCCAATATGGTCATGTTTGTTTAACAATGGAGCCAGCTGAAGAAGGCGAAGGCTTCATATTTGTAAATGATATTGAAAATGGTGGAGATATTCCTAAAGAATATTTCCCTGCAATTGAAAAAGGTTTTCAAGAGCAAATGGATTCTGGTGTATTAGCTGCTTATCCAATGCTTGACGTAAAAGTAACATTAACGGGTGGCTCATTCCATGAGACCGACTCGAATGAAATGGCCTTTAAAATTGCAGCTTCAATGGGATTCAAGAATGGTGTAATGGCAGCAGGACCTGTATTGCTAGAACCTATGATGAAAGTTGAAGTGACCACTCCAGAAGAAAACATGGGTGATGTTGTAGGCGATTTAAATCGTCGCCGAGGCATGATCGATGGTATGGACGAAGGTCCAGGGAACACTAAGTTAGTGAATGCTACGGTACCACTATCTGAAATGTTCGGTTACGCTACGGAATTGCGTAGCGCAACTCAAGGTCGTGCATCATACTCAATGGAGTTCTCACATTATTATGAGGCTTCTAAAAATGTTGCAGAGAAAATAGTTGAATCACGTGGCGGTACTTTATATTAGCCACATTGTGCCTTAGCAATATGATGTTTGATGTAGCTAACGTCTTGTTGTTATTGACAAATGTGATTTAAAAAATCGGATTGTAGTAGTAATTATTTATTACACAATCAATATAGTTATCCACTTTAGTGGAGTGTAGGAATTAGAGTAGGTAAAGATTGGTTTTGACAAGGCGCTCAGCCTTATTTAAAATCACGACCCAGCCTCTGAGCCAACACTTTAGCTAAGGGGAAGAAAATTCAATTTAATGGTAAATTCTAAAGGTACAGTAAAATGGCTAAAGAAAAATTTGAACGTTCGAAACCGCACGTTAACGTTGGTACTATCGGACACGTTGACCACGGTAAAACTACTTTAACAGCTGCTATCTCTGCAGTATTAACGAAAGCTTTCGGTGGTGATGTTCGTGACTTCGCACAAATCGATAATGCTCCAGAAGAGCGTGAGCGTGGTATTACAATCAATACATCTCACATCGAATACGATACAGAGACTCGTCACTACGCACACGTAGACTGTCCAGGTCACGCGGATTATGTTAAAAACATGATCACAGGTGCTGCACAAATGGACGGCGCGATCTTAGTAGTAGCTGCTACAGATGGCCCAATGCCACAAACACGTGAGCACATCTTATTATCACGTCAGGTTGGTGTACCTTACATCATCGTATTCATGAACAAATGTGACATGGTAGATGACGAAGAGTTATTAGAATTAGTAGAGATGGAAGTACGTGAACTTCTTTCAGAATACGATTTCCCAGGTGATGACTTACCAGTAATCCAAGGTTCAGCATTAGGCGCACTTAACGGTGAAGCACAATGGGAAGAGAAAGTATTAGAACTTGCTAAAGAGTTAGATACTTACATTCCAGAGCCAGAGCGTGCAATCGATGGTGACTTCATCTTACCAATCGAAGATGTATTCTCAATCCAAGGTCGTGGTACGGTTGTAACTGGTCGTGTAGAGCGCGGTATCATCACAGTAGGTGACGAAGTAGAAATCGTAGGTATCAAAGAAACTACAACAACTACTTGTACTGGTGTAGAGATGTTCCGTAAGCTTCTTGACGAAGGTCGTGCAGGTGAGAACTGTGGTGTATTATTACGTGGTACTAAGCGTGAAGAAGTTCAACGTGGTCAAGTATTATGTAAGCCTGGTTCAATCAACCCACACACTAAGTTCGAGTCAGAAGTATACGTACTAACGAAAGATGAAGGTGGTCGTCATACACCATTCTTCAAAGGTTACCGTCCACAGTTCTACTTCCGTACAACTGACATCACAGGTGCAGTAGAGCTTCCTGAAGGTGTAGAAATGGTAATGCCAGGCGACAACTTAAAGTTTGTTGTTGAGCTAATCAACCCAATCGCGATGGACGAAGGTTTACGCTTCGCAATCCGTGAAGGTGGCCGCACAGTAGGTGCTGGTGTTGTATCTAAAGTTATCGACTAATATCGATAAACACTAGAATACACAGAAAAAGGTCGCGTAAGCGGCCTTTTTTGT
>NZ_JABBXH010000012.1 GCF_012932965.1 Thalassotalea algicola
AGTACTTGTACTTCGGCGTCGAGCGGCGGACGGGTGAGTAATGCTTGGGAATATGCCTTGAGGTGGGGGACAACAGTTGGAAACGACTGCTAATACCGCATAATGTCTACGGACCAAAGGAGGGGATCTTCGGACCTTTCGCCTTTAGATTAGCCCAAGTGAGATTAGCTAGTTGGTGGGGTAATGGCCTACCAAGGCGACGATCTCTAGCTGGTTTGAGAGGATGATCAGCCACACTGGGACTGAGACACGGCCCAGACTCCTACGGGAGGCAGCAGTGGGGAATATTGCACAATGGGGGAAACCCTGATGCAGCCATGCCGCGTGTGTGAAGAAGGCCTTCGGGTTGTAAAGCACTTTCAGTCGTGAGGAAAGGTTAGTAATTAATACTTGCTAGCTGTGACGTTAGCGACAGAAGAAGCACCGGCTAACTCCGTGCCAGCAGCCGCGGTAATACGGAGGGTGCGAGCGTTAATCGGAATTACTGGGCGTAAAGCGTGCGTAGGCGGTTTGATAAGCCAGATGTGAAATCCCGGGGCTTAACCTCGGAACTGCATTTGGAACTGTTTAACTAGAGTACTGTAGAGGGTGGTGGAATTTCCAGTGTAGCGGTGAAATGCGTAGAGATTGGAAGGAACATCAGTGGCGAAGGCGGCCACCTGGACAGATACTGACGCTGAGGCACGAAAGCGTGGGGAGCGAACAGGATTAGATACCCTGGTAGTCCACGCCGTAAACGATGTCAACTAGCTGTTTGTGTTCTTGAAACGTGAGTAGCGTAGCTAACGCGCTAAGTTGACCGCCTGGGGAGTACGGCCGCAAGGTTAAAACTCAAATGAATTGACGGGGGCCCGCACAAGCGGTGGAGCATGTGGTTTAATTCGATGCAACGCGAAGAACCTTACCATCCCTTGACATCCAGAGAATTTTCTAGAGATAGATTAGTGCCTTCGGGAACTCTGAGACAGGTGCTGCATGGCTGTCGTCAGCTCGTGTTGTGAAATGTTGGGTTAAGTCCCGCAACGAGCGCAACCCCTATCCTTATTTGCCAGCGAGTAGTGTCGGGAACTCTAAGGAGACTGCCGGTGATAAACCGGAGGAAGGTGGGGACGACGTCAAGTCATCATGGCCCTTACGGGATGGGCTACACACGTGCTACAATGGCAGATACAGAGGGCAGCGAGACCGCGAGGTGGAGCGAATCCCAGAAAGTCTGTCGTAGTCCGGATTGGAGTCTGCAACTCGACTCCATGAAGTCGGAATCGCTAGTAATCGTAGATCAGAATGCTACGGTGAATACGTTCCCGGGCCTTGTACACACCGCCCGTCACACCATGGGAGTGGGTTGCAAAAGAAGTGGCTAGTTTAACCTTCGGGAGGACGGTCACCACTTTGTGATTCATGACTGGGGTGAAGTCGTAACAAGGTAACCCTAGGGGAACCTGGGGTTGGATCACCTCCTTATCTTGAAGGTAAAACGCTCATGTTGAGTGTTCACACAAATTGCACTGATAACGAAAGTA
>NZ_JABBXH010000013.1 GCF_012932965.1 Thalassotalea algicola
AACCCTAGGGGAACCTGGGGTTGGATCACCTCCTTATCTTGAAGGTAAAACGCTCATGTTGAGTGTTCACACAAATTGCACTGATAACGAAAGTAGAAGAAGTCCTAACATGTAAGCTTCGGACGATTTATATAGGTCTGTAGCTCAGCTGGTTAGAGCGCACCCCTGATAAGGGTGAGGTCGGCAGTTCAAGTCTGCCCAGACCTACCACGTTCTGATGCATGTTGCCCAGAATGGGGCTATAGCTCAGCTGGGAGAGCGCCTGCCTTGCACGCAGGAGGTCAGCAGTTCGATCCTGCTTAGCTCCACCATTACTTCTTCGCTAGAACAGAAAAGACCAAATTTAAGCTATCTTTTTAGATGATTTAAATTTGGTTTTTAACCAAATCACCGCCGAATGCGAGCGGATGATAGTTCTTTAACAATTTGGAAAGCTGATATATATCCCGAATATAATTACTTTATCAGTAATATATTCGAACGATGTTTATCTGGTGAGTGCGGTGTCGC
>NZ_JABBXH010000014.1 GCF_012932965.1 Thalassotalea algicola
GCGACACCGCACTCACCAGATAAACATCGTTCGAATATATTACTGATAAAGTAATTATATTCGGGATATATATCAGCTTTCCAAATTGTTAAAGAGCTTGTCATTTGCACGCATTCGGCAAAGACTTGGCTTAAAAAAACCAAATTGAAAATATTCACTGAATACCTTTAATTTGGTTTCTCTTTATAAGAAGACATTGGTAGGTCTGGGCAGACTTGAACTGCCGACCTCACCCTTATCAGGGGTGCGCTCTAACCAGCTGAGCTACAGACCTGCTTTTTTACTGACAAGATGGTGGAGCTAAGCAGGATCGAACTGCTGACCTCCTGCGTGCAAGGCAGGCGCTCTCCCAGCTGAGCTATAGCCCCTTATCAGAGGGTTAGTCTTCTTTACTTTCGTTATCAGTGCAATTTGTGTGAACACTCAACATGAGCGTTTTACCTTCAAGATAAGGAGGTGATCCAACCCCAGGTTCCCCTAGGGTT
>NZ_JABBXH010000015.1 GCF_012932965.1 Thalassotalea algicola
ACGTTGCCCGGGTGGTGGAATTGGTAGACACAAGGGATTTAAAATCCCTCGCTTGTAAGAGCGTGCCGGTTCAAGTCCGGCCCTGGGTACCATTTCATCTAGAATTAACATTAGTAAGTAATATGCGGTTGTAGCTCAGTTGGTAGAGCACCACCTTGCCAAGGTGGATGTCACGAGTTCGAGCCTCGTCAACCGCTCCAATTTTTTTACTCATATATAGTAAAGAGACTAGGTCACCAATTTCCTAGTATAAAATTCTTCCTGAATGCCCGGGTGGTGGAATTGGTAGACACAAGGGATTTAAAATCCCTCGCTTGTAAGAGCGTGCCGGTTCAAGTCCGGCCCTGGGTACCATTTATAT
>NZ_JABBXH010000016.1 GCF_012932965.1 Thalassotalea algicola
CTGATTACAAGTCAGTTGCTCTACCAACTGAGCTAAGTCGGCACACAAAACTGTGTGCGATAAATATATTCTTAGGAATTATTTATCTTGGCACCGAAATAATGTTTAGTTGAATAACAAAAACACTAGTTCAAAATAATGGTGCCCAGAGGCGGAATCGAACCACCGACACGGGGATTTTCAATCCCCTGCTCTACCGACTGAGCTATCTGGGCATGCCTAAACAAACGTTTTAGACATAAACTAAAGACTACTTTAGTTTAAATAAATGGTGCCGACTGCCGGAGTCGAACTGGCGACCTACTGATTACAAGTCAGTTGCTCTACCAACTGAGCTAAGTCGGCACACAAAACTGTGT
>NZ_JABBXH010000017.1 GCF_012932965.1 Thalassotalea algicola
TTCTTTAACAATTAGTTATCATGCAATTTGTGTGGACATTCACATGATGTTGATTTTACCAAATAAGCTTTCTTCTTCGGAAGGGGCAAAAAATTAACTCATTGAAAGTTCATACATAAAATACTTTTTAAGTTTTATATGTACAGAATTCATTGAGCTAGGTCTTCGGACCAACAAACGATTTTAATTGAAGAGTTTGATCATGGCTCAGATTGAACGCTGGCGGCAGGCTTAACACATGCAAGTCGAGCGGAAACGAGAAGTACTTGTACTTCGGCGTCGAGCGGCGGACGGGTGAGTAATGCTTGGGAATATGCCTTGAGGTGGGGGACAACAGTTGGAAACGACTGCTAATA
>NZ_JABBXH010000018.1 GCF_012932965.1 Thalassotalea algicola
TTGCAGAGTTTTAAATGCGGAGTGGTAGTTCAGTTGGTTAGAATACCGGCCTGTCACGCCGGGGGTCGCGGGTTCGAGTCCCGTCCACTCCGCCACTTAAAATTCTGTACTTTGCATTATCTGCGGAGTGGTAGTTCAGTTGGTTAGAATACCGGCCTGTCACGCCGGGGGTCGCGGGTTCGAGTCCCGTCCACTCCGCCACTTAATGTAAAGAATAATGCGACGTTAGCGTAAGCTAAAATGCGGAGTGGTAGTTCAGTTGGTTAGAATACCGGCCTGTCACGCCGGGGGTCGCGGGTTCGAGTCCCGTCCACTCCGCCAATACGTTGCATA
>NZ_JABBXH010000019.1 GCF_012932965.1 Thalassotalea algicola
AATTTTTTGCCCCTTCCGAAGAAGAAAGCTTATTTGGTAAAATCAACATCATGTGAATGTCCACACAAATTGCATGATAACTAATTGTTAAAGAACGACACTTCGATGAAGTATCAAAAGTTAAATCGCATTCGTTTAACTTCATGCTTCAAGGCCTTGCCCGAAGCGAGATGCGCATTTTACGCATCCCTGTTTCGTTGTCAACTAGTTTTTGAAAATTTCTTTAAAAAGTTTTTCAAACTTATCTGACCCGTTTAATCATTCATTCGAATCACTAAACTGTTCAAAACAGGCTTCTTAGGTCTCCCTGAAGAAGTGGAGCGCATTTTAG
>NZ_JABBXH010000002.1:0-243069 GCF_012932965.1 Thalassotalea algicola
CTGATTACAAGTCAGTTGCTCTACCAACTGAGCTAAGTCGGCACACAAAACTGTGTGCGATAAATATATTCTTAGGAATTATTTATCTTGGCACCTAGTTATCGATTATTCTTAATCCATAACTTAAAATGATGGTGCCCAGAGGCGGAATCGAACCACCGACACGGGGATTTTCAATCCCCTGCTCTACCGACTGAGCTATCTGGGCAACTTTCGGTTTTACAAAATCCTAGTAAGGGTTTTTAATCTATTTCCAAATATCTCTACCGACTGAACTATTTGGAACAGGGCCTAAAAGGGCGTGCCTTTAGGACGGGCGCTATTAAACTTCTTTTCCTAATTCAGGTCAACTACTTTTTTTAATTTCTTTATTGTTTGCTGTTTTTTTACGCGTTATTCGTTGTGTGCTTTTGATGGCGCATCAAGTGGCGCTATAAATTGTCCACAATCCAATAATGATAAAACCTAATCCGGCGATATATGCCAAGGTCTTTTCATCAATATAGCTCGATAAAAATGTGCCTGCCAATACACCTATGGCTGAAGCAACAATCAGTGCGGCAGATGCCGCAATAAATACTAGCCATTTACTTACCTCTTTATCCGAAGCAAATAACATTGTTGCTAGCTGTGTTTTATCGCCAAGTTCAGCAATAAATACTGTGACGAATATAGTAAAAAATACTCGCCAATCGAACCCTAATTCAAACATGCTATTTACTCGGTGGCACGTAACCTTCTATTTCTGGTTCTTTACCTTCAAATAAATATTCGACCATGGATTTTTCTAAAAAGGCACGATCATCAGGGTTCATCATGTTCATTTTTTTCTCATTGATCAGCATGGTTTGCTTCTTTTGCCAATTGCCCCATGCTTCTTTACTTATATTGTCGAAAATACGTTTTCCAACTTCACCTGGGTATAATTGAAAGGCTAAGCCTTCAGCGTCTTTATTTAGATTCTGACAAAATACTGTTCTGCTCATTGAGGTACTCGTAATTTAGCAAGTTAATTTTTTCCGCAATAATAACATTAATGCGCCATGGTTGACGATGTTAATCTGTCAGCGTTAGTCCATTTAGTTCGGTGAGTTCTTGTAATATTTTAACTGTTGATGCTGCAAAACCAAGTGAAGCGGGTTTAGTTAAATTTAACCATTGACGAGAGTTGAGCTCTGCAACTTTTGGTGATTGGCTATGTAACTGACATTTAATCGCAATGGGTGTTATTTCAAGATGAAAGTGGCTAAAGGTATGCCGAAAAGCTGTTAGGGAAATTGTCTCATTTGCTTTTAGGCCGAGCTCTGTCAATTGGTTGCCAATATCGGCATCGCTATCAACTTCTATAAAGCTCCATAATCCGCCCCAAATGCCTGTTGGCGGTCTTTTTTCTATTAATACCTTATTATCTTGCATAGGTACTAGCATAATGGTGTGTCTAATCGGCGTTTCTTTCTTAGGTTTTTTTTGTGGAAAACTTGCTTGTTCGCCAGTTGCATTGGCCAAACAGCTAGTTTGTACGGGACACTGCTCACATTTTGGTTTACTACGTGTGCAAATTGTTGCGCCGATATCCATCATTGCTTGATTAAAGTACTCAACATCGATAGCCGGTGTGAGAGCGGTGGTTATTGGCCAAAGCGATTTTTCGAATTTAGCTTGTGCGTTATGACCTTCGACTAAATAACATCGAGCTAAAACACGTTTAACGTTGCCATCTAATATTGGGTGATGTTGTTTTAAAGATAGGCTTAAAATAGCCCCTGCAGTAGAGCGGCCTATGCCGGGTAGGGCGATAACATCTTCAATATCTGTCGGGAACTTTCCTTGATATTCAGCGGTTATTATTTTTGCGGCTTTGTGCAAGTTTCTGGCTCGTGCGTAATAGCCTAAACCAGTCCAATGATGTAATACGTTATCTTCATCTGCTGCGGCAAGCGCATTTATGGAAGGAAAGCTTTCCATAAATTTTTGATAGTAAGGGATAACCGTTGCCACTTGAGTTTGCTGTAACATAATTTCTGAAACCCATACTCGGTAAGGGGTTTTGTTTTGCTGCCAAGGCAAATGCTTCCGTCCTTGTTTGTGATACCAAGCAAGAATATTTTCACTAAAGGTTTTAGCGGATGATTTAGAAATAGATATTTGATTAGTCATAGCGGCGACAGTGTAACCAAACTGGCTTGAAATACAATGATAACGCTATTTAATAGTTGGCATTTTGTTAAATTAACTCTATGCTTTCGCGTAATATTTAGAGTGTTTATGGATTACCTTAAATGAAAGTAGAAGCTAAAAATAGAAGCCAACGTTTACGTAAAAAACTACGTGTTGATGAATTCCAAGAATTAGGTTTTGACGTTGCGTGGCGATTAGCTGAAGACACAACATCAGAACAAATCGATAGCTTTTTAGATAAATTTTTTGATGAAGTTATCGAACCCAATGGCTTAGGCTATAGTGGAGAAGGAGATACGTTGTGGCACGGCCTAATTTGTACGCAAAAATTAGGTAAATGTACTGATGAACATCGTAACGCTGTTGATAAGTGGTTAAACGATAATGGTGCGACGGTAGTATCAGTATCGGATCTTTATGATCTTTGGTGGGCATAAACTGTTTGTTTAGCTCAAAACATATAATAGAAGAAAACCTCGCTTTGCGTCCTTTATCTATTAAAGACGCTGGGGAGGTTTTTTTATTAGTAGAAAAAAATAGAGAGCATCTTGCTCAGTATTTATATTGGGTAAATAAAGTAGTTGATGTTAATAGCACTGAACAATATATAAAGGCTCGTATTGAAAGTGAATTACCAAAAGCCACATGGTTTGCAATTGAAGTAAACAACAAACTATGCGGTATCTTCGGTGTAAAATCTGTCAGCAGTGATTTCATTGCCGAAGTAGGGTATTGGCTTTGCTCGTCAGTTCAAGGTAAAGGTGTGATGAGCCAAATTGTTAGGTATATAAACACGCAGTTGAAACAACAAAATGTAAAAGTGATTGAGTTTCGCTGTTTAGAGGAAAACAAAAGCAGTATCCGAGTTGCTCAAAATGCCGGCGCTAGCTTGGTAAAAGTTGAACCTAACGCCATGAAAATTAATCAGCAGCTACAATCATTGCTTTTCTATCATGTGACCTTGTAATTCATATACGGTTTGCTTGAGTTTGAACTGCTAAAATAAGATAATACGCCGCCGTTTTTAAATAGACAGATATAAGCTGATTCCAAATGACAGAAAGAACCCATAAAACCATTGAGCAAGCGCAGGCTGAAGGAAAGTATATTCGTACTGTTCGTAGCTTCGTTAAACGTGAAGGTCGACTGACCAAAGGTCAAGCTCATGCCATGGAAAATCATTGGCAGGATATAGGGTTAAGTCATCAAGATGGGATGATTGATGTGAATGCCGTGTTTGGCAATGACAATCCATTGGTGTTGGAAATTGGTTTTGGTATGGGTAAATCATTAGTTGAAATGGCTAACAATGCACCTGAATTGAATTATATTGGTGTTGAAGTTCATCGACCAGGTGTTGGCGCATGTATTGCAACAGCAGTTGAACAAGAAGTTAAAAACCTAAGAGTGTATGAACATGATGCTATTGAAATTTTGGCAGATTGTATCCCCGATGGTAGTCTATCGACTGTCCAGTTATTTTTTCCAGATCCTTGGCATAAGAAGAAACATCATAAACGTCGCATTGTAAAACCTGAGTTTGTTGAAACTATTCGTCAAAAATTAAAAGTTGGTGGCGTGTTCCATATGGCGACCGATTGGGAAAACTATGCAGAGTGCATGCTAGAAGATATGCAAAGTGCACCAGGCTATAAAAACTTATCCGAAAACAATGATTATGTGCCGCGTCCAGACTCTCGACCTTTGACTAAATTTGAAAATCGAGGCCAGAAACTTGGCCATGGTGTGTGGGATCTACAATTTGAAAAAGTGAATTAAACTTTTCATTAAAGTATTCAAGATTATAAGCGGCTTAATGATGTTCATTAAGTCGCTTTTTTATTTACGATAATTTTCTTTATATAGCAGTATTAGTTTTCTATCTTGCTTTGAATTCGTATGCAGGCTCTTTTCTGATCAATATAAGTTTCGTTAGAGTGGTTTAATCTTAATAAAGGATTATTTATGACCAACTCACCAAACTTTATTCAACATTTACACGCGTTTAGAGGTTTTGCCATTTTAAATGTCGTCGGGGCCCACGCTTGGTCATTCATGATTTTTTGGACTGGAGGCTTAAATGTAGATGGTTTGAAATGGTTATTCTGGTTAACTGAAACCATTTTTCATGGCTCGACATTGTACTTTGCGATTATATCAGGATTACTGTTTAGTCGAGTACTTGCTGGTCGCGACTGGTCAGCTTTTTATCAAAGCAAACTAATAAACGTTTTGCTACCTTATATCGTTACTTCTTTTGCGCTAACCGCACTGTATTGGCAGTTTTATATTCAAGATCCAGCTTTTGAAAATACAATAATTAGTTATTTCGAAGTCGTGGCTAAAAACTTAGTAATAGGTAAAGCTGATATACATTTTTGGTATATTCCTGTACTCATGGTGATGTTTCTAACCACGCCATTACTTACCTTTATCCAAAATAAATCTAACGTTTTAACGTGTTTAATTATTTTAATACCATTAGTTATTTCTCGCAGCCCATTTCCAGACTTTATTAAACCTCAGACATTTATCTATTTTATTGGCGCTTATATGCTGGGGATGGCGATAGGCGCGAATTATCAGAAAGTAGAAGAGCAAGTAGCGAAATATCAACAATGGCTAATTGTTATCGCATTAGCCACGTCTTGCGCGCTATTTTTGCTTTATGTTGGTGATTATCAGCATTCAGGATTTTATTCGATAAGGCAAACGTTAGTTTATCTCCAAAAAGTCGCTATTTGCTTGGTGGTGCTTTATTGGTTATCAAGGTTTGAACATGACTTGCCCAAATGGCTTTTAACTTTGGGGACTTATGCATTTGCTATTTTCTTTCTGCATGTTGTATTTATAGGCATAGTAATAACAAACGTTAGGGAATGGTTAGATTCATCTCGTACAGTAGAACTGGTTGCGTTATTTGGTAGTGTCAATTTTATTGCCGGGATCGGTGGTAGCATTGTACTAGCTGCTATCGTAAAACGATTTCTTGGCAAGCATTCGAAAAAGTTTGTGGGCGTATAATTAAGCTTCGCTTTCTTCAGAAAACTCAGCTAGTTTGTCTTTTTCGATATAAAATAAGTGCTGGCAATTTCGTATGTTGCCAGTACTTCTCAACCACTCTTCATCGACTATTTTCCACCTTAACGCAGCTTGCAGCGTACGTGCACTGTACTGCGTCCAGTAATATTGACTGGCCTTAATATGAATATCGGTATTTGGCGTTAGTTTATTACGAGTGGCCAATAAATTCTCCGCAACTTTATTTGCGACTTTCGGCTTTAGTTCTTGTCTAATTAATTGTTTGAAGCGATTGAATCTTTTTGCTCTATATAGTTGCCACGTCATCCAACAAAGTAACATTGCCGCCGCAATTACTACAATTTCCATTATTTCAATACAACTCTCAGCTTTGGAATTGCAGGCGATATTAACAGTATCTGAACCAAAAGTATTGTCTGCCTTTAATCGAAAGCTTGTTACTGAAATGTTATAAAAAGCTAGGTACAATCAAATCAATACTCCGCTTGATAAAGGTAAATTGTGACTAATTTTCCTCAGTTAATATTCACAGCCTTCATAGTCTTTTTCTCTGTTACCATTAGTGCGAAAAATTCGATACAAAAGGTTTACGAACAAGTTAATAACGGTGTAGTTGAATTGCACGTTAAAGCACTCGCTCAGCCAGAGCCAGGGAAAGTTAATTACCGGCCTACAACCGAAAATTCTTTAGGTTCAGGAGCGCTAATTTCCGACAAAGGTCGTATTTTAACTGCTGCACATGTTGTAGAAACTGCCACCGAAATTACGGTGATATTTAATGATGGCTCAACCACATCTGGTCATGTAGTGTGGGTAGACAACTTGATTGATTTGGCGATGATTCAAGCCTACGAAGTTCCAAAAGAGTTACAGCCATTACGTTTAGCTAACAGTGGTAACTACAATATTGGAGAGCAAGTTTTAGCGATAGGTGCACCATATGGTGTCAGTCATAGTTTATCTGTTGGCTATTTAAGTGGAGTACGAGATAGAGAGCCAATTCCTGGCTCAAATTTGATACCAAGATTTTTACAAACCGATGCTGCAATTAATCAGGGTAATTCAGGTGGCCCATTATTTAATTTACAAGGAGATATTATTGGTATTGTTAGCCATATTTTATCGAGTTCTGGTGGTAATAATGGTTTAGGCTTTGCTGTTTCTATAGATACAATTCGGCATATCATTGACTCTGACCCTGGGATATTCCTTGGCGTTAGCCCTCATTTACTTACTAAAGAACAAGCATTAGCACTGAACAATCCTTTTGGGTATGGCTTGCTAATCCAGCAAGTAGTCCCTAATTCTATTGCAGATGTTATGGGCTTAAAGGGTGGGAAATTTACGGTAACCATTGGCAGAACGCCGGTACTACTAGGCGGTGATATTTTACTGGAAGTTGCTGGTCGCCCGTTAACCAACCTTGAAGAGGCGATTAAAATTCGTCAAAGGCTTAGTGAATATGGCAAGGGTGATCGCGTTACCTTTAAATATTTACGAAATGGTAAAGTAGAACAAACTTTCTGGGAGTTTGATTAATACTAAATCTCTCCAACAAAAAAGCGCTGCTATTGCTAATTATCAATAGCAGCGGCTACATTTCTTGATGAAAAATTCTGCTATGTAATGCTAGAGCATAGGTAAATACTTATGGTTTAGGAGCATAGTGTGCAGCGTCGAAGTTTTCTAAAGTATTCAGCATTGCTAGCAATGTCTAGCCACTTTCCACTATGGGCTAATAGTGAAAAATATGATGTCATCATTATTGGTAGTGGCCTTGCCGGGCTTAATGCTGCAAGACAATGCCAAGCGTTAGGGCTGAGTTATCTTGTGTTAGAGGCTAGCGACCGAATTGGCGGTCGCATTAAATCACTAACTAATGTTGCCGGATTACCTGAATTAGGTGGCATGCAAATAGGTAAAGGTTATGGCTTAACTCGTCACTTAATTAATCAGTTTAATTTACCACTAGCACCACCTACGCAATTTGCTAGAGGCCAAGCCATGTCGATTAATGGCAAGTTACTAGATGCTAAAGCTTGGGCTGAACACGATATCAATCCGTTAACCGCCCCTTTAAATAAATTACATCCAGCTGCGCTACTTAGCCATTACCTTAAAAAGTCGCCAGTATTTGAAGCTGTAGACTGGCTTGCCGATAATCAAATGAAACTAGATATATCTCTAGAAAAACATCTGCTTTCATTAGGGGCTAGCAAAGATGAACTGGCATTAATTGAAAATAGTTTTAATGGCATTAGCTTAAAACATCACTCGGCGTTAGATGCGTTAAAGGGATTAAATGCCAGGAAAAATCTAGGCCGGGGTTTTGATATGGTTGTAGGAGGTAATCAACAATTACCTGAAGCAATTGCAGCCTCGCTTACAAGGCCTGTTCAACTGCAACAAGTAGTAACGGTAATTTCTGGCAATAAAGACAACTATCAAGTGAGTTGCAGCAGCGGCGAACAATTCAAGGCGAAACAATTGATCATTACTGCACCATTTGCCGCATTAAAGCATATAGATTTATCAATTAGCTTATCGGAAGAAAAGCGATATGCTATTAACCAGTTATCTTATACCCCGATCACACAAGCAATATTCAAAGTAAACAGTGCTTTTTGGCTAAATGATAACCTTCCTGCTGGGCTATGGAGTGATACGTTAATTGAACGGATATTTGCGTTGAAAAATAAAGCAGGAAATGTATCAACATTGATGTGTTGGATAAACGGCACTAATGCTCTGGCATTAGATCGGCTAACTAGAGTAGAACAACATAAACTACTAGTTCAACAGTTAGCGAAAGTGCGGCCGAGTACTAAAGGCAATGTTGAATTGCTGCATGTCGAATCATGGGCTAACAATCCGTATCAAGGTGGTGCCTACGCCCACTATCAAGCCGGAACGGTGCACAAAATTGCTCCATATGTTGCTGAAAGTGAAGCGGGAGTTCATTTTGCTGGTGAACATACTCAACCATTGTTACCCGGAATTGAAGCGGCTTTAGTTTCGGGGATGCAGGCTGCTGACAATGTTACGCAATTGCTTTAGTTTGCCTATAGTTTAGTGGTAGCATTAGGCAAAATTTTTATCGCTTTTAGTAATGACACATATTAAGCAGCGTGCCGTCGGCGCTAAGCAAAAACAACAACGTATTGCCCAAATCCTTCAAGCTGCTCAAAGCCGGTTTGCGAACGAAGATTTTAACGATATTCGTCTTGTCGATATTGCTGCAGATGTTGGTATTACTAAAGCGGCTCTTTATCGTTATTTCCGCAATAAAGAATTGTTGTTCCTTTCTTTATACCAACAACAAATTGATGTCTTGGTAAGTAATTCAGAGCCTTTATTAGCTGAGTTTTCACTGACTAAAGGGCTGACAAAAGCTATTCTTTCTGTTCCTTTATATAGTAAGTTAACCAGTATATTGCCGACGATTTTGGAACGAAACCTAACAGTAGAAGAGGCGATTGAGTTTAAACGCACTTTAGCGAGCAAAATGTCAGTGCTGGTTGCTAAAATAGCGCCATATTTATCGCTTCCTTCTGAACAGGTCATTCAGAAGTTTTTGATGTTACACCATTGTATTATTGGTGCGTGGCCAAATTGTTACCCAAGTGATGTTGTTGCAGCAGCGCAGCAACAAGAACCTTCTATTGCTATGTTTGCACAAAATTATGAGCAAATGCTAGCAAGCCATATTGAGCTTATTTTTAATCAATAGTTTTAATTAGCTTTTATTAATTCTTGTTGATACTGCTTTCTATAACGTTTAGTTAATTTAGCTTTATTAAATTGATCTTTAACCAAGCAGCACACAGGTGAAGGGGAAGTTGTAGCTGGTTTGCCATTGCCTATTCTTTTCAATTGCTGTTTAACAACAGCCATCGTCGCTAATCCGCTGAGGGTTTTATCTTTCCAATTAACCGTTGGTATATTACCCACTAAATTAGGTTGTTTTTGCCATTGATTTGGTAAGTCAGGTGTCATGGCAAGCGCAGTAGCCATGCCAACCAGTTGTACTTGTTTTTCTAAAGCTTGTTCTGCTATTGCCAAACGTTTGATTCCGCCAGTAACCATAATTGGCATCGTTGCACTATTTGCAATTTCTTGAGCAAATTCTAAAAAATACGCTTCGCGAGCGAGTGTTCTTTCATCAGCAGTTCTACCTTGCATAGCAGGTGCTTCATAGCTGCCACCAGATATTTCAATAAAATCTAAGTTGAATCCACCTAATAGCTCGACAACTTTTTTAGCGTCAGCAACATCAAAACCACCTCGCATAAAGTCGGCTGAATTAAGTTTTACAGACACGATAAAATGGTCACTAACGTTAGACTTTATCAACTTGACTATTTCTATAAGTAAACGCGCGCGATTTTCGATTGACCCACCCCAGTTGTCATTACGTTTATTGGTTAGTGGCGATAAAAACTGCGAGAGAAGGTAGCCATGAGCAGCATGAATTTCTATGCCATCAAACCCTGCATCTTGAGCTTTTTGCGCGGTTACCGCAAAGCGAGTGATCACATCTTGAATTTCGGCCTCTGTCATTGGTGTCGGCTTAGCAAACATATGGCTGTGTTTACCCATATCAAGTGCAACATCTGATGGAGACAGTACTTTGCCACCCATGTTCTTAAACACTTGGCGGCCTGGGTGGTTAATTTGCATCACCACTTTTGTATTATTGTGTTTAGCAGCACTAGCCCAGCTACGAAATGACGTGAGGTCAGTTTCTGCCTCCAAAGCTACACCACCGGGCCCTGTCATTGCCATATGGTCGACCATGACATTACCTGTAATAATTAGCCCTACGCCACCTTGAGCCCAAGTATGATAGAGGCGCATAAGTTCAGTACTAGGTAACTGGTTATCAGTCGCCATATTTTCTTCCATCGCAGCTTTTACTAAGCGATTTTTTACGGTGACACTACTGGCTAATGTTAATGGTGAAAAAACAGGTGATGACATAATCTAATTTAAGCAATTATTTTGCTGTCATAATAACGAGAAAATAAGTAAACAGCAGCGTTTTTTATAATCTAAAGCCATTAAGGCTTAAAGTCTGCTTGTTCATGCATTAATAGTTTAGCTTTTAACGCAAGGCCACCGGCATATCCGGTAAGTTTCTTATTCGCACCTATGACTCTGTGACAGGGAATGATAAGTGCTATTGGATTGGCGCCGTTAGCTGTTCCCACAGCTCTTACTGCTTTTTCATTTTTAATCTTTTTTGCCAGCCAGCCATAACTAACGGTTTGACCTTGTGGTATCTCTGTTAGCGCTTGCCACACCTGTTTTTGAAAAGCCGTGCCTGTTGGGGCTAACTTTAAATTAAACGTATTCCGTGCGCCGGCGAAGTATTCATCAAGTTGCGCGATTACATCAGAAAAAGCATCGTTGTTTTCTCTAGAATTATCGCTAACAGTAATTGGTGCAGCACCTTGTTGGAACGCTAATGCCGTTAATCCCTGTTCGTTGGCGGTAATGGCAATTTCACCAAAAGGAGATTGATAAAAAATGTGGTACATATTGATTCCTAATCTTTAAGTGACAGCCATAAATAAAGTGTCGCGTACGCACGCCATGGCTGCCATTGTTCTGCAAGCGCAATAATGTTCTTAGTTGAGAGTTTTTTCTGTGGTGGACTTAATGCTTTTATTACTCCTAAATCACTAGCTGGAAATGCGTTTGGATCGCTTAAACCTCGCATTGCAATGTAATTGACTGTCCAAGGGCCAATGCCTTTTAATTGGGTTAATTGTTTTTCTAATTGTTCTAAATCGTGATATTTATCTAATAAATCAGGATTTAATAGATAAAACTTAATCCAACGTTTTAGGGTGTCAATTCTAGATTGTGTTAAACCTATTCCTTCAAAATCTGCATCTTTTAGCTGGCAGGCATTAGGAAAGCATTGACTTAGTACTGAATGTTCAATTGATAAGCCTGAACCATATTTGTCTGCTATTCTTCCGGCAAGCGTCGTTGCCGCTTTAACCGATACTTGCTGACCTAATATTGCTCTAATTGAAAATTCAAATATATCCCAACATCCAGGTAAGCGTATACCAGGGTAGTGTTCAATCTGTTTAGCCAACAAAGGATCTTCCGAAAGGTGTTGGTGAATCAATGTCATGTCCGCATCTAAGTCGAATATTTTCCTCACCTTTTTAATCACTTTATCAAGTACACTTAAATCATTTATCGCTACTTTTAACTTCAACGCATACTTTTGAGGAACTTTAGTGACTTCTATATAGCCACACGCATTATCAATAGTTATCGCTCTTTGGTAGCTGTCATCAGAGACTAATTCTATACCTGGAAGCTGCCTTAATTTAAAAAATGCTAGCATGCCTTGCCAATCAAATGGCGGTCGATAATTTAAGAGAATCGAAATTTCACTGGTCGCAAGTTTTTGGCTTAGTCGACTACGAATTTGGCTTGGTGTTTCATGGTAAGTAGCCTTAACTGTTTCGTTGAAGCGCCTAATGCTGCTATAGCCAGAATTAAAACAGACATCTGCTATTGGAATGTTTGTACCTGTAAGTAGTTGTCTTGCCTTTAGCAACCTTTGATGATTCAAATATTGATTTGGCGACAAGCTTAAACTTTGTTGAAAAAGTCGGCGAATATGCCTTTCTGACATTTCAAATTGTTCAGATAGCTCCGCGACTGTTAACCCATCACTTACCAATGCATCGATGAGCTTTTCAATGCTAGGAGGTAACGATTGCTTCGGGGCCAGTTCGGGCAGACAGCGCTTACATGGCTGATATCCCGCATTTTGAGCTTGTTCTGCTGTATGGTAATAACGAACATTTTCTTCTTTAGGAGCTCTTGCTGGACAGATGGGGCGGCAGAATATGCCAGTTGTTAAGACCGCAGTATAGAATTTACCATCGAAACGAGCATCTTTACTTAACCTTGCGTGTTGACAAGTATTTGGATCTAACATCAAACTTTCCTGAAGAATTTTGCCATAAGTCTAACAAATTTTTTAATGATAACTGGCGAATTTCGGACATGGATAAAAACTTGCTGAATTGTGATGTTAATGGCAATAAGCCTTGTAAATAAGCAGCTTTTTAGAAATCACTCAGGTTATTTTAATGTTTCGTCAGGGTTTTTTAACAATCCGCAAGCATTAAAAATGGCTGATTCATAATATCAATAAAACTAAAAATAAAAGATCACTATGGAAGGTGGCAAAAATAAAAAGGATAGAAAACCGACAGGTTTATACATCAGGTTTATTTAACGGGGGAAAACTATGACTGACCTAGCTCAGCATCAACAGCAGAATTATTCACGCCGGTATAACACTATAACTAAAGCAATTATCTCGGCGCTTGCTTTCACACCACTTTGGCTTTCTGCACAAGAGAATACAGAACAAAAGGAAGCTGAAATTGAAGTGGTTACGGTAACGGCTCAAAAACGAGTTCAAAACATAATGAAAGTGCCGGTTACAGTGCAAAGTGTTAGTGCTGATACCATTGAAGAAAGTAGCTCAATTTTATTAAGCGATGTCGATAAATTTATCCCAGGTTTTGAGTTTACTGATAGTAATATGACACAGGCTGGTATCACAATGCGTGGTATCTCAAGTCCAAATATTAGTGTTGGTGGCGATCCTTCTTCTGCGGCGTTTTATGACGACGTATATATGCCAAGAGCTGCGCAAAACGTAATTTTTTCCGATATGGCGCGTGTCGAGGTATTAAAAGGCCCACAAGGTACCTTGTTCGGTCGAAATGCTGCAATGGGTGTAGTAAATATGGTGCCTAATTCACCCATGCCAGATTTTGAGGGCTTTATTAAAGCCTCGGTTGGTACAGATAGTCTTCAGCGTTACGAAGGTATGTTGAATGTGCCGATCGCGGACAATTTTTATATGCGAGCAAACCTGCTTTCAAACTCACAAGATGGTGTGGTAGATAACATCGCAGAACGCAGCTGGACTGACGAAGAAAAGTTATGGGATCTTGGTGAGCGCGGTCACGATGCGGCACGAGTATCATTTCTATGGGATATATCGTCTGCTACTCAATTTCAAATTGCGTATGACTGGGATGATTTAGAACAAGGCCCTCCAATGGCAATTGGCTTTAGTGAATATGCATACAATGGCGGAAAAGACCCATTTGCGTCTAAAGCTGAGGATGATGTTCGAAATGGGGTAGAAAAACGTGATATGTATGGCGTTACTGCCAAGTTAACTCATGAGTTTGATGATAACTGGTCAATGAAGTTTGTTGCTTCATACCGAGATTGGGAAACGGTAAATCGCCAAGATGAAGACGGTACTTCAGACATTACCCGTTATTTTGATACGTCAAACAATGAAGATTCAGACATTATTTATACCGAGTTACAGCTTAACTATGTGAGCGATGAAATTAATGCAGTGGCTGGTTTTTCTTATTCAAAAGAAGATGTTAGTCAAACAACTGAACTTAATATAACTTCGGACACCGCGGCGCGATTGATCACTGGTGAATTAAATAGCTTTATTAAAGGTGGTGTTGCAGAGCAGGTTGCAGCAATGATTGGTGGCAATACTGATGCCCATGCTGAAGCTGCATTTGGTCCAGATGTAACATTTGCTGGTGCAGTAGATACTTTCTTTGCGGTAAGTGGTTTCCCGATGGATCATATGTGGAATGCTGACGAGTGGGCAGGAGCGTTAAACGCGCTAGGTTTTGCAGACGGTATTATGGCAGCTATTGGTATGCCAGGGGTGCCATTAACTGCAGATATTGTTAATGCAACAGGCGATATTACCTATGATGTTGTAGCCGGACAACTAGGCCTTGCTGAGGTTATGGGACCTGGTTATGGCGGTCAATGGTGGCAAGAGAGTGTTAATAATACCGGTGATTTTACCAACTGGGGTGTTTTCGCAGACGTTGATTATAAAATCGATGAAAAGTGGAGCGTAATTGCTGGCCTTCGCTATTCAAAAGACGAAAAAGATTTTACATGGTTAATTCCTAAAAATACCTTTGCTCAGATTAGACCTGGCGTAAACAATTTATTGTTCAAAGAAGTGAATATGTCTGCTTCCGATGATTGGGATAAAGTGACGGGTCGTTTAGTAGCCAGTTATCAAATAGACGATGACCATATGTTATTTGGCTCATATTCTACGGGTTATAAGTCTGGTGGATTTGACTCATTAACACCAAGTAATGAAGCCTTTGAACCTGAAGATACAACAAATTTTGAGTTTGGTTATAAAGGTATTTTATGGGGTGAAGTAGTTGCTAATGTAAGTGCTTACTACCTTGAGTTGGACAATCTACAGCGCTCAATTGACTCTAAAGCGCCAGGCTCACCGCAGGCAGTACCAACTATTATTAATGAAGACCGTGAAATCACCGGGTTGGAATTTGATGTTCGTTGGTTTGCTACTGAAAGTCTAACGTTAGGCGTGGTGTCTGAAATTCGTAGTACAGATAATATTTCACCAGACTTTTATAATGGTGAAGGTGATCTTGTAGAAGCTACAACAACCGATTCAGATGCAGATCTAAATTACACCTTAACATTAGACTGGGCACCTGACTTCGATTTTGGTGTTGTTAACTTCCATATCGATTATGTTTATTTGGAAAATACTCGAGACAATGAACCAGGCTTAGAAGAATATAAAAAGCAGGTTAAAGCCTATTTTAGAGATACTTCGCTATTAAATGCTCGCTTGTCTTGGGCAAATAATGATGAAAGTATTGAAGTTGGCTTATGGGGTAAAAACCTATTTGATGAACGTTATGTTGAAGGGATAGGTGGATTGACAGCTGATGTATTAGGTACGCCTGTTGGTCGTATAAATCGAGGTTTAGAAACAGGTATAGATTTTAAGTACACCTTCTAAATTGAGTTGTTCATTTAAATTTAAAGCCCAGCAATTTGCTGGGCTTTAATTTATTTTCAGTGACAATTTTTAAGTTTTCATTTTCAATAATTGTGTTTAGTATGATCTAACTATCCGCAGCATAAGACAAAAATAACGATACTGTATGCTAAGTTTGTTCTTTTCTCATTTTGCTTTTGCACAAATATTTATATGTGTGCTTTTATTGGTAAAGCATTGTCGTCACAATCAGTCAATTCAATTGTTTATTCTATTGATGGTTTCTGGCGCGGGTTATATTCTTGGCGGCTTATATACTTATGAGCCTGCTCCTCTTTTTTATATAGGTTTTATTGCAGGTAATGCCTTACCGGGGGTGTTCTGGTTAACGGCACTTAGTGTATTTGCTGACAAAACGCATATTAAAACTTGGCAATATTGGCTTGCTGCATCAACATTGATTCTCCCTCTAGCGTCTAAAGGTATTCAGCTTACTTTTGGTTTTGAACTACGTGAATTTGTTTCGGCTGCGCTTATCTATTTCTATTTACAGCTGACGTTGGAGTTGTCGTTAATATTTCATGCACTTTACGTTTCGCTACTAAGCTGGCGTAGTGATTTAGTACAAGAACGTCGTTATATTCGTGGCGGTGTAATATCAGTATCAGCGGTTTATATTGTTTTAATTATTATCGTAGAACAGTTATTAGATGTGCAATGGACGGGTCTTGATGTGATCAAAAGCGCCATGTTGGCGGGACTTATAACTGCGATAAATTACTTCTTGTTTGACAGTAAATTATCAGTACTTTTTGTCACTAAAACAGAGGTTAAACAACCAAAAGCTGAAGTCGCAATGCCACCAAAAGAGTTAGGACGAATTATCTCAGCGATGGAGCAAGATAAACTCTATCAACAGGAAGGGATCACAATTTCCAGTTTTGCAAAGCACCTAGCTATACATGAATACAAGTTAAGGCATTTAATTAATGGTGAAATGAATTACCGAAACTTCAATGATTTTTTAAACTATTACCGTATTAAAGAAGTGACTGAAAAATTAATTAAGCCAGAATTCATTCAAACTCCGGTCTTAACTCTTGCCTTAGAAAGCGGCTTTCGAAGTTTAAGTTCTTTTAACAAAGCGTTCAAAGGAACCCATGGCATTACGCCAACAGAATATCGTAAAAAGCATAATGGCTAAAAACAACGATTAAATATGGTAAAAAGCTTGCTGAACACTACTAATACTGAGTTATTTTAGAATTCGTCAGCTTTTTTTTAGAATTCGTCAGCATATAAAACCTGTCAATCATATAGTGAACTCAAGTTTTAATTACATTTGAGTTTGCGATGCGCCCAATATCTTTACTAGCGAAATTGTTCGTCGTAGTTATTAGCTTAACTGCGCCTTCGGCTGTTTTTGCTAATACACCTGAACAACTTTATCAAACATGTATTGCTTGTCATGGTGAACAAGGGCAGGGCAATAGTGCCGTTAATGCACCGGCAATTGCTGGGCAACATGCTTGGTATACCACAAGACAACTTCAAAATTTTATCAGTGGTGTTCGTGGAGCGCATGAAAAAGATGTACTTGGTAAACAAATGAAAGCAATGACTAGTCAACTAGAACCTAACAAGGATGTTCCCGTTTTAGCTGACTATATTGCAACGCTTCCAGGTAAAGTGGCAAAGCAAGAAATTAGCGGCGATTTAATGAATGGTTCTCGTTATTATCAAGCTAAATGCGGCGCCTGTCATGGTGGTAAGGCAGAAGGTAACAAGTCATTTCATGCACCAAGACTAGCTGGACAAGATGTCAGCTATTTGCAACGCCAAATGAAGAATTTTGTCGAAGGAGTGCGTGGTAGTCACGCTGAAGATAAGCTTGGTAAACAAATGGCTATGATGGCGAAAATTGTTTCAGACAAAGAGCTGTCAGACATTATTTTCTACATTTCACAACAGCAATAATTGTATGCGTACTCTTCTATTTTTCTTTGCAATTATTGGATGCTTGTTAAGTATAAATACCATAGCTGCAAGTAATGAACGATTCCAGTTAGCAAGCAAATGTCCGCCAAGTTTTGAGTTAACTAATGCTGGTGTTTGTCGATTAGTTAATCGGTATCAGTTCTATGATTCAGTGCAAGGTCGTGGCGTAGGAGGGACACAAACTTCTCTGCCTGAACATCGGGATGGATTTTCGCCTGCCCAAATAGATTTAGGCCGTTATTTGTTTTTCGACCCTGCACTGTCAAAAGACGGATCTGTTTCCTGTGCAAGTTGTCATCAACCCGATAAAGGTTTTAGTGATGACTTAGATCGCAGTATTGGTATCACGGGTGAAAAAGTAGCCCGTTCGGCGCCAACATTATGGAATGTTGCGTTTTTAGATAAGTTTTTCTGGGATGCTAGGGCAAACACGTTAGAACAACAGGCTGCCGGCCCACTTTTCGATCCAATGGAAATGGGTAACTCCCCAGAGCAGCTATTGTCGACACTTGCAGATAATAAGCATTATCCACGCATGTTTGCTCAAGCATTCCCAGATTCCAGTGAAATTAAGTTAGAAGATATCTATTTGGCGTTAACGGCTTTCCAAACGTCATTGATTTCACTTAATAGCCGATATGATCAATACGCACATGGCTATCACGAGGCACTGACTGAAAAGGAACAACAAGGGCATAATATTTTTCGTTCATTTGTCGCTCGTTGTTCTGAATGCCACCAACCGCCGTTATTTACCAATAATCAAGTTGCCGTAATTGGTGTTGCAGAAGCCGAAGGTGTGCCTTTTGATATAGGTGCAGAAAAAACGTTTGAGGCTAAAAAACTCAGAGGTGGCTTTAAAGTGCCAACCTTAAGAAATATTGTCAAAACAGCTCCTTATATGCATGCAGGAAACTTTACTAAATTGAGAGATTCTGTGGAGTTTTATAACAAAGGTCGTGGTCATGCTGTACCTAAAAATGAAAAGTTACAACTGCATTGGCACATATGGGAACCAGAATTAACAGAAGAAGAATTGGATTTGATAGTTGAGTTTTTAGGGGCATTGACTGATGAAAGCTTAACTCCTGCAATTCCTAAAACAGTTCCATCAGGTTTAGCGCCGATAGACGAAAAATATCAAGCTTCACAACAGAAAAATAATAATAACAACCAAAACCAGACATCAGAGTAGAGGGTCGGAGATCAATATGAATAAAGTATTAGGCATTATTTTAATTGCCATTGCATTTGCCGTAGGCATGTACTTTGGAGGAGGCAGTGGCTCTCCGGTAATAACTGCCAGCTCGGGTGGGGCTAGTTATTCTGGTGGTTATGACAAAAGCCAAGATAGTAGTCAGTCAGCAACTAAGTCAGCTGTAGTACAACGTACAACTGAAGGTGTCACCCATGTTGTCAATGATGGCGAATCTATTATGGATGCTGTTAAGGCTGCAAACCCAGGAGATACTATTCAAGTAATGCCAGGCACTTATCACGAAACCGTGTATATCGATAAAGATGACATTCGAATTATAGGTGTTATCCAAGAAGGTAAACGCGCGACAATGGATGGCCAAGGTAAATTAAACGACGCTATTCTTTATTCAGGTAATAACATTGTTGTACAAAACATGTTGATTACTAAATATAAAGGCAATGCCATTATGGGGCAGGCCGGAAATAACTTTGAAATACGTGATAATGTTATTGTAGACACAGGTGTGTACGGTATTTTTCCTCAACTAGGTAAAAACGGTATTGTTGAAGGGAATGTTATTTCAGGTATTGAAGATGCAGCCATTTACGTTGGCATGAGTGACAATATTCATGTGTCGCGCAACGAAGTGTTTGATTCAGTAGCCGGTATTGAAATTGAAAACTCTCGCCACGCTATCGTTGAAAACAACTATGTTCACGATAATACCGGTGGCGTTTTAGCATTTATTACACCTGGTTTACCAATTAAAACAACGTTTGATGTCATTATTCGTGACAACTTTATTGTGAACAATAACACCGCTAACTTTGGTGCGCCAGGCTCTACCGTAGCAGGTATTCCTGCGGGTACGGGTATTCTGATTATGGCTGCTGATGAAGTCATTGTTGAAGATAACATCATTACTGGGAATAAAACGGCAGGCATTATTATAACCGACCATGAAAATGCGCCGAATACGACGATTGATCCAGGAGCTGACTCTAAGCCTGACAGAGTGATGATTTTAAACAATCTTATGATGAATAATGGTTATGACACGATTGATGAAGCAAAGGCGTTAATGCTAACTGAGTTTAAACAAGGTAATCCTGATATTTTACGTGTTGGTACAAGCCGTGATAGTTGTATTATCAATCGTCACCGTTATGTGACTGTCGGTGTCAACGATTGGAAAGAGTGTGAGTTCTCAAATACTGATGCCATCGATAGCTATATTTTAGATGAGCCAGTACCACCAAGAGAAATCAAAGGTAGTGAAAAAGGTAAAATTGCATATCTAGGTATTTGTACTGGTTGCCATACTTATACTGGCAGAATGATAGGTCCTCCTGTACAAATTATTCAAGCACTATATATGGATAACCCGCAAGGCTTAGCTGACTATATTGCCAGCCCAGTTAAAAAGCGTGAAGACTATCCTGAAATGCCACCGCAAAACTACCTAGATGAGGAAACTCGTTTAGCGGTAGCTAAATATATGCTATCGAGAAAAGACTAATTTGGGTGACTTTAATTAAGAAAGCCAGCTATATGCTGGCTTTTTTGTTAGTGGCAATAACATCTGGTGCTAATTCATTTTAAAAAATCATTTTTCTGCAATAATTAATGTAATCAGCAATTGATATGTTATTGGCCAGTTAATATGTTGCTACGATGTTAATTGTAACTAACTTATGCGCTAATTAGTTGACAAGCTTGGCGAAATAGCTATAAAAGTAGTAACCTCAAGTTACAAACACGCAACAAGAAACTTCACATTGGAGTGAAAAGACCTTTATGAGCAAGATGTTTGACTACAACAATAAACTTAGCCGTCGAGTACTTGGCTATATTTTGTTATGTAGTATTTTTCTTTCTCTTGTCTCGACAGGCTTGCAGCTGTTTGCAGATTATAGCGATGATATTGAAAGTTTAGAGCAACGCTTTAATAACATTGAAACTAGCTACATTCCCTCTATGGCTACTAGTTTATGGGATTTTAATAAACCATTAATGGAGCAACAAATTAAAGGGATTGTGGACCTACCGGACATTTCTTACGTAAAAGTTGTTACCGACCTTGGTAACGAGCATGAATTTGGTGACAAATCCGTTATTGCTCAGCGAATTTTTGAAGAATATAAGATTATCTACGGTGATAACGAAATAGGTGTTCTTCAAGTTTATGCAAATTACGATGATATTTACCAAAGGTTATGGCAAAAAGCGGGTTTTATCATTACCTCAGAGTTTATCAAAATATTCATAGTTGCTTTTGTTATTATGTTTGTGGTGCATTGGTTAGTTACTCGTCATATATACCACATCACTAGTTATGCGCAGCAGTTAGCAACTGATAATTTAGATTTAAGCTTAAGCTTGGAAAATCGACCTGATTCAAAAGATGAGTTAGATTTTCTTGTAGATGCCATTAATAAAATGCGTCAACAAATTCAAAGTGACATTGTTAAATTAGAAGACGCTGAAAATGCTTTGCTGAAATTAAATGGTGAGCTTGAAGTTAAAGTCTTTGACCGGACAGCCAAACTTGAAGAGAGCAATCATCAGTTAAAACAATCGTTAGACGACTTAACACTAGCAAAAGATCAGTTAGTGCAGTCAGAGAAAATGGCTTCACTTGGTCAATTAGTTGCAGGTGTTGCACACGAGGTAAATACGCCGCTTGGTATTTGTGTTACTTCAATTACCGCATTGAAAGAAAAAGTTGATGCCCTTAAAAAAGCTGTTAACGATCAGGAGCTTACTAAGTCGCAACTTTCTGAAACGCTTGATTTATTGACAGAGTATCAACAAATTATCGAGCGAAGCCTTGATAAATCTGTTGAATTGATTCGTGGCTTTAAATCTGTAGCGGTAGAACAACATACCGACCCTGAACTTAAAATTAATTTAGCTCAACACGTTAATGATGTGGTTAATACAGTACGCACCATGTTTAAGCGTAAAAAGTATCATATTAAAATTGAACTAGATGAAGAGTTTGAGTTTGTTACCTTTCCAAGTGCTTGGAACCAGATTTTGACAAACTTTCTAATGAATTCACATATTCACGGTTTTGAAGGGCGTGACGAAGGCGATATCTCTATCAAGTTCAGTGAAAATAACGGTTATCTAACCTTACTTTATCAAGACAATGGTAATGGTATTAGTGCTGAAGTTAAGAAAACTATTTTCGACCCATTTGTTACTACTAAACGTGGGCAGGGCGGTTCTGGTCTTGGTTTAAATATAGTATTTAATCTAGTTAATACTAAGCTTGGTGGCACCATAACTTGCCCTGATGTAGACGACGGCTGTTGTTTTAAGGTAAAAGTGCCAATTGCATTTGTTCAAAACGCTTCACCATCAAAAAACTTTGCCTAAAAGCCGTTAATTAAAGCGGCTTATATCATAAGGCGATACATCTATATCGGTTGCCTGGTTATCCATTAATTGCCCAATAAGCTTTGCAGTTATTGCACCTTGCGTTAAACCTAAATGGTGATGACCAACGGCGAAATATATATGATCATGATTCGTTGCCTGACAGATAACCGGTAATGAATCTGGAAGTGATGGGCGTGGCCCCATCCAGCGACTATCCTGATTGCGCTCGCTTGGCAAGTTATTAATAATCTCTTTGGCGTGATGCAACAATGGCTGTGCTCTTTGATAATTAGCGTTTTGTGTTAACGCAGCATATTCAACAGTACCAGCAAGTCTTAAACCATTAGCCATAGGCGTCATAATAAACTTTCTCTCACTCGAGGTTACTGGGCGTGAAAGTGAATTGTGATGTGCTAATTCTACATGATAGCCACGCTCTGCTTGCATTGGTAAATGGTACCCCAACTGTTTCAATAGTGGCTTTGACCAAGCACCGCTTGCAACCACAGCATGATCAAATATTAACGTTTGATTGTCACTGGTTATATGAACCTGCATGCCAGATTGCTCAATACTATTTACTTCACCTTTTAAATACTGCATTCCTTTTTCATTAGCAAGCTCGGTGAGCTTGAAACAAAGTTGGTGTGGTTCAATTGTGTGCCCAACATCAGGAAAAAATAGTGCATACTTAATATTGTCACTTAACTCTGGCTCAAGTTCTCTGCATTGCTCTTGGTTATAAAGAGAAACATTAACTCCCGCATCTTGAAACCGTTGTTGTGTCTGTTTGATTTCTGGTAATGGTGTGCCTTCAAATACTAGTAGTGCGCCTTTGTTTTCTAGCAGCTCTTCGCAATTAGCCGCTTTTAGCAATGGCTTATAATAATCAATGGCATGTAAGTTTAGTGCCTTTAGCGCTTCGGCACTTTTTTTCGCGGCATTAGGGCGCATATTAAAAATAAATTGCAGAAACCAAGGCAGCGCTTTGATTAACTGGCTAGGCGAAACTGTTACTGGGCCTAATGGATCCAAAAGCATTTTAGGTAACTGCTTTAGCATACTGGCTTGTGCTAGCGGAAACACTTGCTCGGTAGCAAAGTGACCTGCGTTACCTTTTGAGCAGCCTTCACCAATTCCTTGTTTATCAAACAACGTGACATTATAGCCACGTGATTGAAGTTCAAGCGCGCAGTTAATACCGATAATACCAGCGCCAATAACAGCAACAGTTTGTACTTTTGCTTCAGGTGATGTCGAATTTTTTGATTGATTCATATATAAAATTCTTTTGGTTAACTATCCGTTTCTATAGTAATTTGCTGCTTTTATACGAGTGATAATTGGTTAATAATCACAGTGCGTAGTAAATTTTTATTAATCAGTACTTGTCTGAGAGTTAAAATTGTATACAATATCCCGAACTGTTTCCAGCATTGATTCTCTCAATGTTGATTTTTAATGAAAGAGAAAGATTAACTCTATGATTAAAGGTACATTCTTTTGTCTTGACGCTCATACTTGTGGTAATCCGGTAAGGTTGGTGACCAATGGCCATCCTAATCTTATTGGTGAAACAATGAGTGAAAAGCGACAGCATTTTTTAAACGAATTCGATTGGATTCGAAAAGGGCTAATGTTTGAGCCTAGAGGACACGATATGATGTCGGGCTCTTTTTTGTACCCGCCATGCAGCGAAAATGCTGATGCTGCCATTTTGTTCATTGAAACTTCTGGCTGCTTGCCGATGTGTGGACACGGCACTATAGGCACAGTAACAGCAGCAATTGAACACGGTTTAATTTCACCTAAGGTGCCGGGTCAATTAACGCTTGATGTGCCAGCTGGTCAGATTAACGTTGAATATCAGCAGCAGGGCGAGAAGGTCAGCAGCGTTAAAATATATAATGTACCAGCTTATTTAGCTCATCAGGGTATAGAAATTGACGTGCCTGAACTTGGACGTTTAATTGTGGATGTTGCATATGGCGGTAATTATTATGTAATTGTTGAGCCGCAAGAAAACTTTCCTGGTATTGAACATTGGACAGCTCAGCAGTTATTACATTGGTCTCCTATCATTCGTGACATCGTAAGCAGTGCGGTTAACTGCATTCATCCTGAAGACCCGACGGTTAACGGTGTTAGCCATTTACTTTGGACAGGAACACCTAAAAAAGAAAGTTCGGTAGCAGCAAATGCAGTGTTTTATGGTGATAAGGCGATTGATCGTTCTCCTTGTGGTACCGGCACTAGCGCAAGAATGGCGCAGTTGTTTGCAAAAGGTAAATTAAGCGTTGGGCAGCCATTTGTGCATGAAAGCTATATTGGTAGCCAATTTACCGGTTGCGTTGAAGGTACTGTTGAAGTTGATACTCCCCAAGGAAAAATAACTGCAATTAAACCTAGCATCGAAGGCTGGGCGCATGTGTTTGGCAAAAACTGTATCACGATTGATGATGAAGACCCTTACGCATTTGGTTTTACGGTTAAATAAACCTTACTACGCTTAAGTTAGCTAAATAACTTAAGTGTGTCACTTGAATAAATAACGTGGAAATAACAATGGCAATTACAGGTAAAAATCTCATTGCTGGTCAGTGGACTGGCGAAACCCAAGAAGGCTTTGTTGCTTTTAACGCAGTATTAAATCAGCCCATGACAGATAAATTCGCTGATGCAAGCGAACAAGAAGTGGAGACTGCCATTACTCAGGCGCATCAGGCTTTCATTACATATAGCCAATTAACTGCAAATGAGCGAGCAAATTTCCTAGATACCATAGGCGAACAAATTATTGCGCTTGGCGATGAATTAATTGCAACGGCAAGTGCAGAGACAGGGTTGCCAGTTGCTCGCATCACAGGTGAAAGAGGTCGAACAGTAGGCCAATTAGGTTTATTCGCTAATTTACTTCGCAGTGGTGAGTATCAAGGTATTATTGAACATGCTAACCCAACCCGTGAACCATTGCCTAAGCCAGATACTCGCCTAGGCTATTTACCAGTTGGTGTTGTGGCTGTCTTTGGTGCAAGTAACTTCCCGTTAGCGTTTTCAACTGCTGGTGGTGATACGGCGTCTGCCTTAGCTGCGGGCTGTCCTGTTGTTATGAAAGCGCATACGGCTCACCCTGCAACTGCAGAATTAGTGGCTCAAGCCATTTTAAAAGCGATAGAACTTTGTGATTTAGATAACGGTGTATTTTCTCTTATTCAAGGCGAGAACTATGCAATTTCAAGCCAAATCGTAACTCACCCGCTTGTTAAAGCGGTCGGTTTTACAGGTTCTGAACGTGTAGGCATGATTTTGCAGCAGCAAATTAATCAGCGCGCAGAGCCCATTCCGTTTTATGGTGAGCTTGGCAGTGTAAATCCGCAATTTGTCATGGCGAATAAACTAGCTGCTGATGCGTCAGAAATAGCGCAAGGTTTAGTTGCATCATTAATGATGGGCCAAGGGCAATTTTGCACTAGTCCAGGTATCTGGGTAGTTGTAGATGATGAAAACTACGCTACTTTTGAGCAGTCGGCCATTGAAGCAATTCAAACCCAACCAGCTGGCGTAATGCTAACACCTGGTATTCGTGAATGTTATCAAAGTACCGTTTCGCACTGGCAAAACTTAACAGGTGTTAAAATGCTAGCGGTGGGGCAACAAGGCGACGCTCATTTGTGTACCGCAGCCTTGTTTAGTACCGATATTGCAAATTTTATTGAAAACCCAGCACTTCAAGAAGAAGTATTTGGTTCATGTGCGTTAATCGTTAAATGTACTGATTTTGCTCAGATGCAACAGTTCGTCACACTGTTAAGAGGAAACCTTACGGCAAGTATTCATGCAGTAGATGCCGATATTGAACAGGCAAGAGCGATTGCTCAGCCTCTTGCTCATAAAGTTGGTCGTTTAATTTACAATCAAATGCCAACAGGCGTGGAAGTGTGTGCGTCAATGAACCATGGTGGGCCGTTCCCAGCGTCTACTAACGTGCGCTCTACATCTGTTGGTAGTGAGGCAATAAAACGTTTCCAACGACCAATTTGTTATCAAAACATGCCTAAAGCGTTGTTACCAAGCCTACTTCAGGATTAACGCTAACTTAGGTTAAGTACAAGAGCATTAATTTATATGATTAATGCTCTTTTTTCGTTTTTGGGGTTTGCATTCTAAATACAATCTCTATAATAACCGCACTTAACTTAGGAATATCAGTATGGGCATCGTATACAAAACTAGGACACAGCTGGTAGTGGAAACATTAAGGGAGAAAATTCTTAGTGGTGAAATTACTGCCGGACAGCCATTACGCCAAGCAGCACTAGCGGAAGAATTAAATGTAAGCCGTATTCCAGTGCGAGAAGCGTTATTGCAATTGGAAGCAGAAGGACTTGTAGCATTTGAACCTCATAAAGGTGCCACAGCCACTGAACTTAATGCCGATCAAGTAGACGAATTATTTGAATTGAGAGCGATGTTAGAGGCTGATCTTCTAGCCGCATCGATTCCTAACCTGACTGATGAATCGTTAGCTCAAGCAACTTCATTGTTGGAAAAGCTAGATAATGCGCTAGGTAAAGAAAACGCTGCGAATACGTGGAGCGAGTTAAATTCTGACTACCATAACTGTTTATATTCGGCAGCGGCTCGTCCACAAACGCAAGATCTTGTAAATACATTAAATAAAAACGCTGACCGCTATATCCGCATGCACTTGCTATGGGCTGGTGGTATTTCTAAAGCTGAATCAGAGCACAATGAGTTATTGTCGCTGTGTAAAGCACGCGATATTGATGGTGCCGTTGCATTACTTAAGCAGCATATTTTAGGCTCTCGTGATGAAATTAAAGAGTTTTTACATCAACGAGAAAGCACTACAGCATAATTTTTTATTAAAATTCATTAACATATCAGCTTTTGTTAGTAAGTATTCACAAGGGCTGATATTGACATTTTTCATACAAATCTATACTATCCACCCCCTTTAATTTGCCGACGATTTGCGATTTAAACGTTAGTTACAGCGCTACGTTTGATGGCAGTTGGTCAATTTGTTAGCTAACCTTTGTTAGCCACTATCAATATTTCTAATCCTATTGATTTAAACAATTACGCGAGAAAACGATGTTTGAAATTCATGCGAGTAAGGTGTCTAGCCTGAAAAATGACGTGCTTTCAGGTTTAACTGTTGCACTAGCTCTTGTTCCAGAGGCGGTAGCCTTTGCATTTGTTGCAGGAGTTGAACCATTAGTGGGACTTTATGCTGCCTTTATGGTTGGTTTGATTACCTCTATCTTTGGTGGTCGCCCTGGCATGATCTCTGGTGCAACAGGTGCGATGGCTGTAGTTATGGTAAGCTTAGTTGCGTTGCATGGCGTTGAATATCTATTTGCGACTGTGGTGCTCACCGGGATATTACAGATTCTCGCTGGAATATTTAAATTAGGTAAATTCATTCGCTTAGTTCCACATCCGGTAATGCTGGGCTTTGTAAACGGTTTAGCTATTGTAATTTTCCTTGCCCAACTTGGCCAATTTAAAGTGGCTAATGAAGAGGGCATCTTTGTTTGGATGCAAGGTAACCAGTTAATGACAATGGTGGGATTAATTGTCTTAACCATGGCGATTATTCATTTCTTACCTAAATTAACTAAAGCAGTTCCTTCTTCTTTAGTGGCCATTATTGTCGTAACACTATTAGCACAAAGTCTGGATTTAGATGCTAGAACGGTAGTTGACTATCTACGCGACATGACCAGTGATCCTGCTGCAACTATTGCTGGTGGCTTGCCTCAGTTCTCTATTCCAAACGTGCCATTCACCTTTGAGACATTCAAAATTATTTTACCATTTGCCTTAGTATTAGCGGCAATTGGTTTGATTGAATCATTATTAACTTTAACGCTTATTGATGAGCTAACTGGCACTCGTGGTCGTGGTAACAAAGAATGTATCGCACAAGGTGCGTCAAATACAGTTAATGGTTTCTTCGGTGCTATGGGTGGTTGTGCCATGATTGGTCAATCAATGATTAACGTAAACTCAGGTGGTCGTGGCCGTGCATCAGGTATTACCGCTGCACTTGGATTACTCGCTATCATCTTGTTTGCATCAGGTTTAATCGAACAAATACCTTTAGCTGCATTAGTCGGTGTAATGTTTATTGTGGTAATTGGTACATTTGAATGGTCAAGTTTCCGAATTATGAGCAAAGTACCTAAGGCTGATGCCTTTGTTATAGTCTTAGTGTCGGGTGTTACGGTAGCAACTGACTTAGCAGTGGCGGTAATCGTAGGTGTTATTGTTTCCGCACTAGTGTTTGCTTGGGAACATGCAAAACATGTTAACGTTGTGCGCTTTACTAATGAGAAAGGCTCAACAGTTTATGAAGTACACGGGCCATTGTTTTTCGGCTCTGTAAGTAGCTTCTTAGAACAGTTTAATATGGAAGAAGATAGTGATGATGTCGTGGTTGAGTTCAAATACTCACGCGTTGCTGATCACTCGGCCATTGAAGCGATTGATACCTTAGCTGAACGCTATATCAGCCGTGGAAAAACCTTACATTTAGTACATTTGAGTCCTGAGTGTAAGCAACTACTTAAGAAAGCCGGTGATCTGGTAGAAGTTAATGTGATTGAAGATCCTGACTATCATATTGCTACGGACAAATTAGCTTAACCGCTTTAAGATTGTGTGCTTGCTATACAGAGTAAAGCTATACTGGGTAAAGTAAGCACACTAAATAACCTTCAATTTAGCTTGGTTTAATAAATAGTAGACTTAATGCAATTAGAGTTTTTTGATGTTCCCAGCCCCTGTATTGGTGTTTGCCAATCTGATGAAAAGGGCTATTGTAAAGGTTGTCTTCGTACCCGTGACGAACGACAGCAGTGGATCACGTTAACTTCTGATGACAAGCAAAAAGTCATTAAGCGCTGTCAGCAACGTAAAAAACGTAAAGACGGTGCAAAAAAAGTGAAAGAAGAAGTAATAGAACCAGAGAATAAGCAGCCATCGCTGCTTGACCCACCGGCAAAGAGTAATTTATGCACTAAAGACGAAATGGACTTTGGTGACTTTGAGTTATAATGCGCATAATAGATATTTTTTCGTCAGATATATTTTTAGGGCTTAATCAAATCTGACAGTCGCTTTAGTGCCAAAAGCGGAAGTTCGTAGCTACAACTTTTATTTTATAACTTATTAGATACATCTCACTTTCTGTCTACTAATATTAAGTAATATATTTGCAAGGTGCTTTTTTGATATGAGTTTAGTACACGGTGATTTCGAAATTACTTTTGATAATAATACTCTAATGGTGAAACTAAGCGGTTCTTTTAATGAACTTGGTACTTTAAAGCTGACCGACCTTATAAAAAACAACATAGAAAACCTAAATGGTCAAAAGTTCTATATGTTAGTGGATGATAGGGAGTTAGATGGTTTTACGCCTGAGGCGTACCAAGTTATTGAAGAAAACAATCATTGGTTAGGTCAACAAAATCTATTAGCGAAAGCCTTCATCATGAGAAATTTGGTTCAAGAGTCCTTAGATAATTACTTTATTCCTTCAAAGAAAGGACAAAATACTAAAGCTTTCACCGATATGGCATCTGCCATTGCTTGGCTTAATACTCAACAATAGCACTTAAGTGATTATTTCGACTCTGCTTCAAAGTATTCACATAAGAAATCTATAAATGCCCTGATTCTGTAGGGTAAAAAGTCTACGCTCTTATAGACGGCATACATAGGTAAACTATGCTTATCAAATTCTCTAAAAACCTCAATCAGTTTACCTTGTTTGAAATATGACTCTACCATCCATTTGGGCATTGCAGCTATGCCAACTCCTGCAAGTGCAAGTTGAACAATTAACTCAGGGCTATCACTAGTAGTAATTTCATTGGCATTATATTTTTGATTATCTAGGTGCCAAATATTGGATGGGTTGCTGAGTGAATAGGTTATGCACTTGTGATTTAATAATTCACTTGGTAGCAACGGCTCACAGTGTCGCTCTATATAACCGGGAGAAGCGAAGTAGCAAAGCTCATGATGTAAAAGTTTTCTTGCTTTTAAGCCTGAATCATTTAAGAAAGATGCTCTGATAGCAATATCGATATCGTCTTTGTATAAGTCAACTTGTTTATCATTGACGGATAAGTTGAGAGTTATTCTGGGGTTTAACTCCATGAATTTCGACACTGGCTTTACTAACCGCTGAGTTGCAAATGCAGAAGGTGCAGATATTTTTAGCTCACCAATCGCTTCACTCAATTCCCCCTTAAGCTTTTGCTCAGTATATATCATTTCTTCAAGAACTTTATTACTGTAATTAAGATATTGTTCGCCGCTATTTGTCAGTGTTATTTTTCGTGATGTTCGATGAAAGAGAGAAAAACCTATCGAACTTTCTAGCCAAGCTATTTTCTTACTTACAGCCCCCTGAGTCATGTTTAACTCGTTAGCAACTGCTGTAAAACTTCCTAAACGAGCAACGTGAGTGAAAACCTTTATACAATCCAATTTATCCATATGAATTCCTAATCGGAATACCAGTTAGTACAAAAATAGCATTTAACCTAGTAATTAGGAATGTTTAAATGCAGTTAATAAATACATAGGAGACGTTATATGCTAGTAGTTAACATTTTATTGGTGCTGTTCTTTTTATTTGCTAGTTCAATAAAATTACTTGGTTGGCAGAAATTTATATTTGAAACCCAACTAACATTTTTTAAAAAGTATGGTTTAACCCGTACACACATGTTCTTAGTTGGATTGGTAGAGTTATTCGCATCGTTGCTATTAATGGCATCAATATTTCTAAACGATGATGTGCTCCAAGTCTTTGGTGCGCTAGGAATAATTTTCACATCATCAGGTGCAATCTACTCTCATTTAAGATTCGATACTGTTAAAGATGTAATTCCAGCAATAGTAACTTTATCGCTTTCAGTAATGTTGCTCGCGTTTAATAGTCACGTTTTGGCTTTGTTCGCTTGAGGTAAACGCTAATCAAATGACTTTTGAATTAAGACGAGGGAAATAGAATGTTGAATAACAGTTATAATCATTATTGGAGATTAAAACTGCAATGTCTGTTTCTCGCTCTTAGCAGCTTGTCAGTGGAAATTTAAATATGTCACCTTAAAAACCTATAAACTAGTTCCAATAGTACATATTAAAAAACCAGCAATAAGCTGGTTTTTCTACTTTCAATTAAAGGCTTACGTGTTATTGTCGAACACCTTCAATGTGAAGATCAAAGCTGATGTCGCCAAAATCCATTTTATAACCAAAGTCTTTCATCGATATTTTGGTTGTGCCTGAAAAGCCTGCGCGGTATCCGCCCCACGGATCTTTACCTTCACCAATTTTTACTGCATCAATGACGATATTTTTGTTAATACCTTGCAAAGTTAATGTGCCAGAAATTTTAAGTTTGTTACCGCCTAAATCTTCTACTTTAGTGCTTTCAAATTTTGCATTGGCAAACTTATTTACATCTAGAAAGTCATCATTACGAAGGTGCTTGTCGCGCTCACTGTGGTTTGAATCAACACTAGCAGTATCGATGTTGATACTGATTTTACTGGCTGCAACATTATTTTCATCATAGCTAAAATTACCCGAAAACTTGTTGAATCGACCAGTTAACCAGCTATAGCCAAGGTGTTTTACTTTAAAATTAATTGATGCGTGCGCCCCTTTAGTGTCTACAACATAATCTGCGGCCAAACTTGGCATAGCCAAAGTGGCTGTTAACAATGCGGTAGCTAATGTTATTTTTTTCATTTTCCTTTACTCCTTTTAAATCTCGTTTTAATAATGTTGAATGATGGTTTGTTGCTGATCACAGCATGCGCTTTAATGTCTGGTCTTTATCGATAAAATGATGTTTTAAAGCAGCAAGTGCATGAATACTGGCAAGCCCAATTAGCAGGTAAGCAAGGTATTCGTGGATTAACCCCGCAATATCTTCTTGATCAGTAATTAACTCACCCATTGAACCAATAGAAAACCAATTAAATACTTCTATTGCTCTACCGTCTGCTGTAGAAATTAAATAACCGCTAAACATAATAACTAATAGTAAAAGATAAAGCGTATTATGGATTGCTTTTACTGAACGCTGAACCAAAATGGACGAGCTGGCTAGCGGCGCAGGTGATGGCGAAAAGTATTTCCATAACCCTCTTAAAACAGTAGCAAAAAACAATAAAATACCTATGCTTTTATGCCAGTGTGGCGCAGTTTTATACCATTGACTGTAGTAGGTTAAATCTACCATCCAAAAACCTACACCAAATAGGCCGATAATAATCAAGGCGCTTAGCCAATGGAATAATTTAGTGACGATGCCGTATTGAGTATTTGTGTCTTTCACATTCATAAATTTGTTATCTGCGGTTTATTGTTTTTATGCAAACGTATTCATAAATGTTTGCAAACGTATTCATAAACCGGAATTTCCTCACATTTATTTCATCATAAAGCAATAAACTCGCGTGCTACAGCGTTTCCTATGTAAATTTTTTGTAAAGTTTGGCGGTTGTTGTGGTGCTTTTTTAAGCGAAAATTCTTTTTATACTCACCTAAGCGTGTAGCAAAAGACGTTACTAAAACGTTAAATATCATATAAAAATTCACGCAAAAAGTTCTACGTGGCGGCATCTTATGCCTCATGGCTGTTAGAAAAAAATAATAATCAAAAAATAATAAACGGGGGAAACGTATGAACAAGCAGTTCAGACGTTTAGTAGGGATATTTGCCGCTATATGCGTACTATTTGGTGCGTCCGTACAAGCAAGTATTCAGGACGAAATATTCTACTTTGTATTACCTGATCGATTCTCAAATGGTGATACAAGCAATGATAATGCGGGTGTTGCTGGCGATAGAAGCATAAATGGTCATGATGCGAGCGACGCCAAATATTATCATGGTGGTGACCTAAAAGGCCTTACCAAAAAATTATCATACTTAAAGTTGTCTGGTATTACCGCATTATGGATAACACCACCTTTCAAAAACCAATGGGTACAAGGCAATAGTGCTGGCTACCATGGTTATTGGGCGACAGACTATAGCCAAATAGATCCTCATTGGGGAACCAATGCTGAGTTTAAAGAGTTTGTAAAGCGTGCTCATCGATTGCGAATGAAGGTTTTCCTGGATGTAGTGGTTAACCATACTGGTGACGTTATTAAGTATCAGCAATGTCATAATCAAGATGGCTCGCTAAAAGACGGACTAGCCAACTGTCCATATTTGTCGCTAGCAGACAAAGCTACCAACCCTTATACGCCATTTATTCCAGCAGAGCTAACTAATGCAAAATCACCTTCTTGGCTAAATGACCCGCAATTTTATAATAACCAAGGTGATAGCACTTTTAGTGGTGAATCAAGTGTTTATGGAGATTTCTTTGGTTTAGATGATTTAGATACCACCAACCCACAAGTGGTTGCTGGAATGATTGATATCTTTAAACAGTGGATTTCAGATTATAAAATTGATGGCTTTCGAGTTGATACCATCAAACATGTCGATGTAGCGTTATGGCAACAGTGGATTCCTGAAATAAAGGCGCATGCTAAATCTGAAAAAATTAAAGACTTTTTTATCTTTGGCGAAATGTTTGACGGCTTGCCAGCGAATCTAAGTTATTTCACTCGTACTGCAAAATTCCCTTCTGTGCTTGATTTTGGATTATATTTTGCAATTAAAGATGTGGTGGCAGATACCCAAGGTACTGATCGTTTAGCTTGGCTATTTTCGCAGGATGATATGTATACCTCTGCCAATAGTCATGCAAATCAGTTAATGAATTTTGTCAGTAACCATGATGTTGGTCGTATAGGTCACTTTATTCAGCAAATGCCAAATGTGTCGGAAGAAGAAGCATTAAAAAGGGCAAAGCTTGCTCAAACTCTTATGTATTTCAACCGTGGTGTACCTGTTGTTTATTATGGTGATGAGCAAGGTTTTACCGGTGATGGTGGCGATAGTGAAGCACGTGAAGATATGTTTGCTTCGCAAGTTGCAGAATATAATGACAATAACCTAATTGGTACAAGTGCTACTACGGCTGATGATAATTTTGACCGTCGTCATCCCATTTACAAGCATTTGCGTAATATGGCGATTGCAAACCGGATCTTTCCTGCATTGCATCGTGGTCATCAATTTGTGCGTTATAGTCAAGATAAGCCAGGGGTCTTTGCAGTATCTCGATTTGATCCGATAAAACGCCGTGAAGCGCTAGTAGTATTTAATACCAGCACTGCTGAGCAGTCTATTACGCTTGATGCTATGGCGAGTAAATATACTCAAGCATGGCCTTTTACCCGCCCATCAAAAATTAGTGGCGAGCAATTAACGGTCACTGTGCCACCATTAGATGTTGTCGTGCTATACAGCATATCAAAAATAAAATTAGCAAAAGACCTACCTGAAATTGCTATTACCAGCATTAATGCAGGGGACAAAGTTTCTGGCTTAGTCGAAGTTAAAGCAAAATTAACAGGTTTCGATCAACGCGCTTACCCACTTCACCGAGTTCACTTTAGTGTCAGTGTAGACGGTGGTGATTTTCAAGCATTAGGCACCGACTACACCAATGATCTTGGCACAAGTGATTACAAAGTTTACTTTGATACAAGTGAGCTTACAGATGGCAGCCAGCTAACGTTTAAAGCAGACGTTGACAACTACAAGTCCTCGAGTAATTCGACGCAAGTGCAAGTGGAAAAAGGTGTAACTCCGGGCATTAAAATCACTTTTGAAAAACCTGATTCTTGGCAAGATGTTAATATTTACTGGTGGAATGCATCGCCTCAAGCGAGTGCTGATTGGCCGGGCGTCGCTATGTCACATATCAATGGTAATTGGTATGAATTTCAGTTTGAAGATGATGTCAAAGCAGCAAATATTATTTTTAATAACGGCGCAGGAGAACAAACTAGCGATCTGTACCGCGAAGGAGATGGTTGTTATTTAATAAACTCAGATGCATGGCAAACTAATTGTGATGTGCCAGCGCCGGGCATTACTGCGTATTTTAAAAAACCAGCTAACTGGGGAGATAGTGCAAATATCTATTTCTGGGATGCCGCGCCGCAAGCTGACGTCTCATGGCCGGGCAGCGCAATGGAGCATGTAGGAGGTGATTGGTATAAATTTCAATTTGACGACAATGTAACAAGCGCCAACTTAATATTTAATGATGGTCTTGGTGAGCAAACAGCCGATTTAACGCTTTCTAGCGACGGATGTTATGTCGAAGGTGCTTGGCTTGCTAATTGTCAGCCACCAACTGCGGGCATGAAACTCTACTTTAAAAAACCAGCAGCCTGGTCCCAGCAAGTAAATATTCATTACTGGGCCGCTGATGGCGAGCAGGCAGCAAGTGATTGGCCTGGTGTTGCTATGACAAATGAAGGTAATGATTGGTTTAGCTTTAATATGCCGGTTAATACCAACCAAGCCAGTTTTCTTTTCCTCGATAATACTGGCTATCAAACAGATGATCTTAACCGAGAAGGCGATGGCTGCTACATCGATAGTATGTGGCAAGACACCTGTAGTATTGATGTCGCAGAGCCAGGGATGACGATATACGTGCGTCGACCGTTAAGTTGGAATGTGCCTAATGTTTACTATTGGAATGTAGACAATGCGCCTGCATGGCCTGGCGTTGAAATGGATGCGTTGGGCGATGATTGGTTTAGTTTTCAGTTCCCGCAAGGCGTTAATGCTGCCAACTTAATTATTAACGATCTAATGGGCAATCAAACCGCTGATCTTTTCAGAGAAGGAGAGGGCTGTTTCGATTTGCAAGCAAACACGTGGAGTGATAGTTGTGCGACACCCGGCTATACCGCTTACTTTGAAAAACCTACAGAGTGGCAAAACGCCAACGCTTATTTCTGGAATACTTCTCCTGAAGACGCTGCCAATGTTGGTTGGCCTGGCGCCGAAATGACCTCGCTAGGCGATAATTGGTTTAGCTACCAGCTTCCAAATGGTGTTAACGCCAGTAACATTATTTTTAATAATGCTGGTTCGCCACAAACGAGTGATTTATATCGGGAAGGTGATGGTTGTTATAGCCAATCCAACGGCTGGACAGATACATGTGCAGTTCCACAACCAGGCATGACGGTTTATTTCTACAAACCTGATACATGGGGCAGTAGTGTCAATTTATACTATTGGGATAACCCTGAAGCGCAGGGTTGGCCTGGTAATACGATGACAAGTTTAGGGGATAATTGGTACAGCTTTACTTTCCCTCAAGGTGTTACAAACTCTAACTTGATTTTTAATGATGGTGGTGGAAATCAAACATCTGATTTGTATCAGGAAAATAGTGGTTGTTATGGCGAGTTTGGCGACAATTGGCGTAAGTCGTGTATATTGCCTGAAACGAGAGACGTAGAAATACTCAACCGTGCAGCGCACTGGCTTACAGGTGACATTATTGCTTGGCAAACAAGTGATAACCGCGCTAGTCAGTTCAAATTGCTATATTCACAAACCGCAGCTGTTTCAATTGAACAAGGTGAAGTAGCCGGCGCCGATGGCGAAATTGCGTTAGCCTCTGCAGGATCATTAACAAATGAACTACAACAGCAAAACCCGCACTTAGCTAATTTACCAAGTCTGCAACTGTCAGATGTAACACAGATAGAGACGGCACTTAAGTCTCAACTGGTTGTTGCAGCTTATGATGATGCAGGAAATTTACTTGAAGCAACTTATGTTCAAACGCCACGCGTACTTGATGCTTTATATGCAAATAACCAAACGCTAGGAGTTAGTTATCAAGCAGGTACACCAAGTGTGAGTGTCTGGGCTCCTACGGCACAACAAATTGAATTAGTGTTATATGATCAGGATGGTACTGAAAGCGAGCGAATAGCGCCAACCAGTGTTAATCAAGGTGTATATTTGTTCAATGGTCAGCCTAATTGGGATAAGCAGTATTACCGCTTTGCAGTGACGGTTTATCATCCTGCTTCAAATGCTATTGAGTCATATTTAGTGACAGATCCCTATGCCGTCAGCTTGTCGGAAAATAGTCAATTGAGCCAATTTCTAGATTTAGCTAACGATGCATTATTAAAGCCAGAAAGCTGGGATAACATCGAAAAATCGTTACCTGCTGCTAAAGATATTACACTTTATGAAGGACATGTCAGAGACTTTAGTCAACATGACTTGAGCGTACCAGAAGCACATAGAGGCAAATACCTAGCCTTTGGTTACAATGGTGAAGACAATGCCGCGTTATCTAACGGCATGAGCCATTTGAAATCATTGGCACAAGCAGGCCTTAGTCATTTCCATTTATTACCTGTCTTCGATATTGCCTCGGTCAATGAGGATAGAGCTGCGCGAGTTGAGTTAGATGATAGTGTTGAACGTTTGTGTCAATATTCAGATGATGAAGTCGTGCAAAGCCATTGTGCAACTGCCGCAGGTTTATCTATTGCTGAATTACTAACCAACTTAGCTGAACAAGACTCAGCGACGACTGATGTTCAAGCGATAGTCTCTGCAATGGATGATTTGGATGGCTTTAATTGGGGCTACGACCCGCTGCATTTTAACGCGCCTGAAGGAAGTTATGCCACGGCAAATGATGGTGTGACTCGCGTAAAAGAATTTAGAGAAATGGTCAAAAGCTTAGATGAAGTTGATTTGAAACTAGTGATGGATGTCGTATATAACCATACCTCGGCGTCTGGCTTATGGGATAACTCTGTTTTAGATAAAATGGTGCCAGGTTATTATCATCGTTTAAATCCTGTTACTGGCGCTGTAGAAAGCAGCACGTGTTGTGACAATACGGCAACAGAGCATAGGATGATGGAAAGGTTAATGGTCGATACTTTAGTTCATTGGGCTAAGGCGTTTAAAGTTGACTCATTCCGTTTTGATCTCATGGGACACATTCCTAAATCTGCCATGGTTAAAGCACAACAAGCATTAGCGCAATTAACGTTAGCTAATGATCAAGTTGATGGCGCTAATATCTATTTATACGGTGAAGGTTGGGATTTTGGTGAAGTGTCAGGTAATCAGCGTTTCGAACAAGCGACACAGTTTAATATGGCTGGAACTGGTATCGCAACGTTTAACGACAGGTTAAGAGATGGCATTCGAGGTGGCAATTTTACTGACTCTGGCCAAGCACAAGGTTGGGCAAATGGTAACGCTACTTTCGATAACGGCGCAGGTGCTAATAGCAACGCGGCCGACCAAGCTGACAGGATTCGTATTGGTATGTCAGGTAATTTACAGACTTATCAATTTGAAGATCATCAAAGCGTTATAAATTCTGGTGTTAATTATAACGGCGTTGGTTATACCTTAGATCCTCAAGAGTCAGTTAACTATGTAGATAAGCATGACAATGAAAGCTTGTGGGATAACACCCAAGCGAAACTGCCTGCTGCTATGTCGGCTGAAGAACGTGTCCGTATACACTTAATCAGTAATGCCATTATCAATTACGGGCAAGGTGTACCTTTCTATCAAATGGGTAGTGATATTTTACGTAGTAAGTCACTTGATAGAAATTCGTATAATTCTGGTGACTGGTTCAACAAAGTCGACTTTAATTTACAAGACAATAACTGGAACAAAGGTTTACCACCAGCGCAGGATAACCAAAATCGCTACAGCGCGATGCAAACTATTATTGCCAATGGCAACATAAATGTGAGTCCGTCATTAGTTGCTCAAGCCCATCAAGGATTTAAAGAGCAATTACAGGTACGCTATTCGTCGCCGTTATTTAGGTTAGATGATGCGCAAGAAGTTAATCAACGGTTAGGATTCCATAATACGGGATCAAGCCAAGTGAATGGACTACTTGTCATGACATTAAGTGATGGTATTTGTACAGGAAGTGATATTGACCCTGCATATGATGGCATTACTGTACTAATCAATAGTGACGACCAACCGCAACAGTATACATTAGAAGGCACAGAAGGCTCCGTTCTGCATCCAGTATTAGCTAATGGTGAAGACACCGTAGTAAAGCAGTCAAACATAGAGGGTAATAGGTTTACGATTCCAGCGCTAACGGCAGCGGTATTTGTCAAACCTCAAGGTGTTAGTCAAGGATCTTATCCTTGTAATCCTGTTGTTGCGGAGGAAAACCAACCTGGCATGATGGTGTATTTTAAAAAGCCGGAAGGCTGGGCTCAGTCGTACGTATATTATTGGAATACATCACCAATTGCGCATTCTGTTGATTGGCCTGGACAAGCAATGACCTCGTTAGGTGATAGTTGGTATAGTTATCAATTACCAAGTGGTGTGAATGCAAGTCAGCTGATTTTTAACGATAATAGTGGGAATCAAAGTGCTGATTTACAGCGCAGCGGTGATGGTTGTTTTGATTTGGAAACCGCCCTTTGGAGTGATAGTTGTGTACTACCAGGATTAAAGCTTTATTTTAAAAAAGCTGTGAACTGGAGTGACAATGTTCAGCTTTACTATTGGGGGGCGCAAGGTATTGCAGACTCAAATTGGCCAGGTGTACCAATGCAAGAAATCGGTGATGGGTGGTTTTTTTATCAAATGGCTGAAGGTGTTCGCCAAACAAATCTCATTTTTAACGACGCTACGGATGGTGGTAGCGGCGAGCATACTAGCGATTTATCAAGAAGTCGTAATGGCTGTTACCAGTTTGATACGGGACTGTGGACAGAGAGTTGTGACGTGCCTGTTCACTAACTAAATTTAGTTAGAAAACAAATGAAAACGCCCTTTATTAACAAAGGGCGTTTTTTAATTCTGTGAGTTAATTTTTATAGGCGCCTAAAAATCTAAGCTTATGATTTAGTGTTTTTAATTCTCTTGGCTAAGCTTAATAAACAAGAGGTTTCAGATTGAGTTAGATGTCCTATGCCGACACCGGAGCAAAGACTTGCTAGATTAGAATCAATTTTTAGTACGATAGTGGAACTGAATAAGTCGTTCGTTAAGGCGAAATCATTAGACGACTATATGGAGCGAGTACATGCTCTGCTGGCTAAATTACTTTTTGCCAAGAATTTTTATCTAGCAAGCTACAACGCTAATGATAATACTATTCAATATCTTTATAACGTTGACGAGAAAGATGAAACTATTCCTGCGGATAGAAAATTTGCACTGGCTTCACCTGAGCAGTCGCCTACTGCATGGGTGATTGCAAATAAAAAGGTACTGTTACTCGATAGTGAAGAAGAGTTAGATTATAAAGGTGATGCTGATTACTGGGGACACGGTACTCGATCTGAGCACTGGCTAGGAGTGCCTTTAATCGCCTTATCTGAAGCTTGTTTAGGGGCAATTGTCGTTCAAAGCTATGACCCTAATATAGGTTACTCAGAAGAAGATCAAAGCCTTTTCAAAATAATCGCATCAGTTGTAGCATCAGCACTTGAAAAACATCGTAAAGATAAAGAATTGCGTCATGCTTTGTCCGGTGTTCACTCTACGTTGTCTAAAGAACTTGCCGAAAAAGAACGCGCAGAAAAGTTACAACACGCATTATACAAAATTGCCTCGCTGGCATCTCAAGCACCTGAATTAGATGAGTTCTATTTGAGGGTCCATAAAATCATAAATAAATTAATTTATGCGAAGAATTTCTATATCGCTTTGTTAGATGAAGAAAAAGAGGAACTAGAGTTAGCCTATTTTGTTGATGAATACGACAAAGATATTATCGCTGGTACGGTATTACCCATAGGGCAAGGGTTAAGCTCATATGTAATAAAAACGAGAGAAGCACAAATATTATCACCCAAATATGTGAAAGAGCTAATAGAGAAGGGGCTTGTTGGTGAGTTGAAAGGTGCTCAAAACTATACTTGCTGGCTTGGTGTGCCAATGATTTCTTCTAATATTCTTCATGGCGTATTAGTTGTGCAAAGTTATGATGAAAAAATTCTGTTCTCAAAAGAAGACGGGGAATTACTTAATTACGTCGCTAATCATGTCGCTAAGGCCATTGAGGCAACGGTAATTGTACAAGAGCGCAAAGAGGCTCAACTTAAACTTGCAAAACAGCATCGTATTTTAGCTGAACAGCATAGAGAGCTTGGTGAAACAGTTGAAGAACTTAGAAGAACTCAACAGCAATTGGTACAGCAAGAAAAGATGGCTTCACTTGGGGGACTTGTCGCTGGTATTGCTCATGAAATTAATACGCCATTAGGAATATGTGTAACTGGCGTTAGCCACCTACAAGAAGAAACTAAGCTAATTAATAACGCGTTAAAAGATGAGACGCTAACCGCAGAGGCGCTTTCTAGCTATATTGAGGAAGTAAATGAAGCGAGCAAAATATTAGATGCGAATGTTCAGCGTGCTGCAGACTTGGTGCGAAGCTTTAAACAAGTAGCGGTCGATCAATCGTCGAATAGTGTTAGAGAGATAAACCTTCATCATTATTTAGATGAAATTTTACTAAGCTTAAGGCCAACATTAAAACGAGTAAAACACCAGCTTAAAATTGACTGTGATAACGAATTAACTGCTGTTGCTAATGCAGGTGCTTTGTCTCAAATTATTAGTAATCTAATTATGAATTCGATTAAGCATGGATTTGAAAATATAGAACAAGGCAATATTGCTATTTTTGTTGAGCAAAAGGGGGAGCATACAATTTTACGTTATGCTGATGACGGTCATGGAATTGATGCTGATGCGATGTCTCAATTATTTGAACCGTTTTACACCACCAAAAGAGGAGAAGGGGGTAGTGGCTTAGGTACACATCTAGTTTACAATTTAGTGACATCTGCGCTTAATGGTCGCATTGAAGCTAAAAGTGAACCCGGTAAAGGCCTCGCGTATCTAATTAAATTTCCAACTAACTGTAAATAATAACTATTAGAGCAAGTAGGGGCTATGAGGAAAACCATTTCATTACCTGAATATGTAAAGAAAAGAAATGGAAAGCCGCTTGGCGCATCAGGTTCAATGACCAATATGCTAAGTCGATCGTTAGGCGCTAATTCTTTTGAAAACTTCTGGCGATATTGGAACCCTATCTGGGGTTACTATTTGTCTCGAAATATTATGAAGCCCTTATGCAAACTAGTACCTGTTTGGCTAGCGACTATTCTTACTTTTGCGACAAGTGGTGTTCTGCATGATATGGCGATCGCACTAGTTAAATGGCAAACCGTATTCTTCTTTACACCTTGGTTTATTGTTATGGGGCTTGCCGTGCTAGTTACCGCAAAGTTAAATATTACCTACGCCAATTACGCTTGGCATTTAAGAGCCGTGATTAACACCACTATTATTGGTACTACCTACGCGCTAACTAATACGACAATATAAGTATAAATTACAGTTCACTAGTGTTTTACTAACTCAGCAAACGTTTGCTCTTTATGCAATAGAGATTTTATGCCAAACGCTAGTCTATGAGTGCCGTGACAATTGGCACACGCCTGTACAGCTAAAGTGCCAAGGTCCATGCCTTGATCTTTGCGGCTACCGTTAACTAAATTGTGCTCTAAGCTAACTAATGTTTGTTGCATTGCTTTATTTGGGTAAGGCTTTTTCTCCATTTTATGACAGTCGTTACAAACCTGACCTAAACTTTTCATGCCAAGCTTTAGATCAGCAAGTGATGACAGGGCGAGTTTTGTCATGCCATCATCAGATGCGATCTTTATTTGATTAACCTGTTTAATGAGTGATTGCATATGATCGTTAAATGATACGGATGCTTCCATTTCTATATTGGAAAAGTCTGGCGCGCGATATGTAAGGGCTGTAATAGCCTGATAATCAATATGGCAAGCGTCGCAATTGTCTTGTAAGGAGTCCAGATCTGTTAATACACCTTGATAGTCTTTGCTTGCGACGTTAGCTTGCATTCGTGAAATCGTCGATAAGTCTAGCTTCTTACTCCAAGTCGGCACCATTTCAGCTATTTTTTTATAGTGCTTCTCAAGGTCTGATGACCATTTATCCAAATTATCATCTTGTTTGCTTTCTGCATAAAACTGTACGGCTTGCATTTCTCGTCGCAGTTTAAACATATTGTGTAGCCATACATGGCGTTTATTTTCGGGTTTATACCATTGAGCAAGTTCTTTTGGTGGTATTTTGACAATGGCGGCTTTGTCATTGTGCATGTATATTAGCCCGGAAATCGCGATAACGATGATAACTTGTAAAATGACAAAATGTGTCCATTTCATGGTAAATACTATTCCAAAAGTTTAATGAATATATACACGCTTGGCCTGAGTGTACCACCAGAAAAGATATTAAGTCGTTGATCTAGCACAAATAGAATATAGTGCTGTTAGAGCTGGCTGCAATGTGGTGTGCTTTTAGCTGGTCATAATTCAAGATAAAGCTGATTTTAGTTCAGGTCATTAATCTTGATAGCGTTCGTTTATATTAACTGCTTTGTCTATATTGTTTAACATAGCGCTAACTATGCTGGGATCTAAATGGCTACCTGAAGCCTCTTTAAGAAACTCAACAACTTTCGCTATTGGCCAAGCTTCTTTATAACAGCGTTTATGGGTTAGGGCGTCAAACACATCTGCAACAGCAACAATACGAGCAAATATGTGAATGTCTTCGCCTTTTCTGCCTTCGGGATATCCAGTACCGTCGTATTTTTCATGATGTTGTTGAGAAATGATTGCCGCAGAAGCGAGAATTGGTCTAGTGGAGCCTTGCAGTATTTCGTAACCTACTGTCGGATGCGCTTTCATTTGCTCCCACTCGTTTTCATCTAATTTTCCCGGTTTTAGTAAAACTGAGTCAGGCGTAGCAATTTTACCGATGTCATGCATCGGGGCTGCTTGTTTTAGAAGCTCTGCTTCTTCTTCAGTCAAACCTATCTCTTTAGCTAACAAATAGCTTACTTCAGACATACGGCGAATATGATTGCCAGCTTCTTTTGAACGAGATTCAACAGCATCACCTAATCGATAAATAAGCTCTTCTTGAGTTTCTATAATTTCTCTATTCAACAGTAGGTTATCAAAAGCCAGACTGACATTTCCAGAGAATATCTCAAGTAAGGCTGAATCAATTTCATTTAGATTTTTTATGCCTTTTAAATACAGTAAGCTTGTCTTGTCGGAGTGGCTTGGAAAATAACCAACGAGTACATCATTTTCATAAATACTGTGCTTGGCTTCAATCGCCTTATTTAGGTAGCGCTTTATCTCGTCATCAACAACTACATCGTCATCGTCGCCATTTATGTGAGCAAGTACTTCATAGTCATTTTCAGAAAAAACGGCACTAATCCCCTTTAGCTGCACCAACATACTTTCTTCATCAATTCTTAGCAAAGATACAACCTGTTGTAATAGACCACTAAAAAATGGTTGAAGTGTTCTTTTTTCTAGCACTTGAGTTGTCGAGTCGATAACTCGCTCCAGACCAGCACGGTATAGCTCTTGATATTTTCTAGCTTCTTCTACTTTGATTATGTCACGATATGCACGTAATGCAGCGAACACGGTAGTAAATAACTTTTTGCGATCTAATTCAGTTTTTTCTTTGTAATCGTTAATATCATAATCAACAATCACCTGTTCTTCAGGGGCTTGACCTGGTTGTCCTGTTCTTAAAACAATACGAGAAAATTGGTTGCCTTGTTCTTGCCTTAACCATTTAGCTAATGCCAAACCTGCATCATCAGTTTCCATGACAACATCTAAAAACACCAAGGCGATATCCGGCTCTTCAGCGAGCAATTTTTTACCCTCTTCTGCCGAATATGCATCATAGAAAGCTAATCCTTTGCCGTCTAACGTAAAGCGCTTTAACGCCATTTTAGTTACGGTATGAACATCTTCTTCATCATCTACAATCGCAATCTTCCATGGAGGTAACTCAGGCTTTTGTTGGTCTTTTAGAAATGACAACGGCATAACAATAATTCTCGAATAAACATATTTTAGGTATAGTCAATAGCCTGTCATTTCTCAAAGTAATTAGTCGAATTTATATGTTTTTTTTGAAAAGAGTTAATGTGTTATCAATAGGTTAACAAATAGCTAATTACTAATTTTACCTTGTTGAATCAAGAATTAGGCATACAATAAACAACAAAAGCAGCTAGAGTAAGTAAATTTTGGCGAACAGTTTAATTAAACAGTGTTCTTATATAAATGGTCAATGGGTGGAAAGTGAAGTTGTGTTTCCAGTGGTTAACCCTGCCAACGGCGCAAAACTCGTTGATGTATATGATAGTGGTCTCGAAGGTGCTGAACAGGCAATAGAGGCTGCTGCAGAAGCTTTTCCATATTGGTCTGAAAAAACGGCACAGCAGCGGGCTGATATTTTATTGAAATGGCATCAAGCCATTTTAGAAAATCAAACTGAGTTGGCTAGAATTCTAACCTTAGAGCAAGGAAAACCTTTAGCTGAGGCACAAGGAGAAATTGGCTATAGCGCTTCTTTTCTTCAATGGTTTGCTGAAGAAGGCAAAAGAATTTATGGCGATATTATTCCTCAAACCAATAGCAGTCAGCGAATGCTGGTCATCAAGCAACCTGTTGGCGTGGTTGCTGCAATTACTCCGTGGAACTTCCCTAGTGCAATGATTGTAAGGAAAGCAGCCGCTGCACTGGCTGCTGGGTGCACCTTCGTTGTTAGGCCTGATCCTCAGACACCTTTATCGGCACTAGCACTAGCAGAACTAGCTGAGCAAGCGGGTGTACCTCAAGGGGTTTTTAATGTAGTGATTGCACATGATGCACAAAAAGTTGGTGAAGTGCTAACCAAACACCCTAAAGTGGCAAAGTTTACTTTCACTGGTTCTACGCGAGTAGGCAAAATTTTAATGTCACAATGCAGTGAAGGCGTTAAAAAAATGTCGATGGAGCTTGGTGGCAACGCTCCCTTTATCGTGTTTGATGACGCTGATATTGAGCTGGCAATTAACGGCGCTATTACGTCGAAATATCGCAATGCGGGTCAAACATGTATATGTACCAATAGAATATTTGTACATCAAGATATCGCATCAATTTTCATCCCCAAATATGTCGATGCAATTAAAACGTTAATTGTTGGTGATGGACTCCAACCTAATGTAAACATAGGTCCATTAATTTCTAAACAAGCGGTTAATCAAATATCAGCAAAAGTAAATAAAAGTCTTGAAATGGGCGCTACACTCGCATTAGGAAGCGACGAGTTATCGCTTGGTGAAAATTACTACCAACCAACCGTGCTTACAAACGTAACTCAAGATATGCCCATTGCCAGTGATGAAATTTTTGGTCCTGTCTCGGCAATACTAACATTTGAAAATGAACAAGATGTTATTAAAAATGCCAATAACACGGAAGCTGGTTTAGCAGCTTATATTTACAGCGAAAACATAAGTCGTGTTATGCGCACAGCCGAGCAGTTAGAGTATGGAATGATAGGAATTAACGATATTCAAATATCCAACGCTGTAGCGCCATTTGGTGGTGTTAAACAATCAGGATTTGGTAGAGAAGGCTCTAAATATGGACTAGATGATTATCTCAATATTAAATACATTTGTTTAGGAAATATTTAACGACAAGTCTTAAAATTTGCCCTATTTAATCGATATATCAATAAATACAGGATATTGGTAATAGGGCAAAAAATTATAGAGCGAGATCAATTACCATTTCACGTAATTCTTCTTTTGAAATTGAATTATCATGATTTTTGTCGAAACGTTTGAAAATAGTCTCACACATGCGAATGCCTTTATCTTGGAGCAGGCAGTCAATCAATTCGACAAATTCACTACGATTTATTACACCGTCTTTATCTTCGTCAAATACTTCAAATAATTCATCTACCCATTGGTTAAGTTCCATAACGCTTCCTTAAAACTAGGCAAGTTAGATAGTTAGACTGTATCGCGTCTTAATTGATAATGGAATGAATTATTTTGATTTTATTGAATGGTCGTAGCAGTAAGCATTAAATCGTTTAATTAATAAACAAGTGCTTCAGATATTGGTGAAGTATTAGTTATCCGCTATATTTAGGCGATAACGCAAGGAAGTTAACTGGCAAATTGACTTGAAGTCCTTATTTAGAATGGAAACCTTACTAAGGATATGAATATGGACCTATCACAATATAGCTTCTCTCTGAGCTCGACTAATGAATATAACGATACTAATGCCTTGTCATTGGCACTTGCCTGTGAACTAGCTTATAGAGAAGAGTCTGAAATTAGAGATATAGCTAGCCAATGGCAATATAACAAAGTTGAATTTATTTCAGTAAATAAGGGCCAAGATATTGATACTCAATGTTTTGTTATGTCGAATCAGGAGCATATTGTCGTGTCGTTTAGAGGAAGTCATTCCGTCAAAGACTGGCTTGCAAATTTTCAAGCGGTCAGGGAGCCCGGTCCACTATCTGAAACTTTAGCTCACGAAGGTTTTCAAGACGCACTGTTTCCCGCCATTATCAAGCTAACCAATACCATCGATGCATTTGAACATCAAAATAAAAAAGTATGGTTAACTGGCCATAGTCTAGGAGGCGCTTTAAGCTCTCTTTATGCTGCGATGCTTTGTGAAAATGGCTATGAGGTGTTCGGACTATATAGTTTTGCTAGTCCAAGGCCGGGAGACGAAAGGTTTGCAAACGAGCTTAATGCCCAAATCGCTGGTCCACATTATCGTGTTGTCAATGATGGAGACATTGTGCCGCACGTACCGCCAGAGCCATTTTTTAGTCATGCAGGTCAACGTCATCTGTTGGAAGATGAATATGGTGACCACAGTGATGAGTCTTGGTTTACACAGCGCATTAAGGCGTTGAAGGTCTTTAGTCAAAAAATGGCAAATACATTTGATGTGGTTGACAATCATACGCTAACAGGTGATGAAAACAGCTACATTCCTAAGCTGGAAAGAAATGTAACGGGTACTTCTAGTTAGTGTTATGTAGCAATTAACAATGATAAATGGCACTGAAATTAGCGACAACACACTGTAAAGCATTGAGTTTTTATTAGTTGGACTAAATTATGATTTGCGTCAATATCTAATTGCCATATATAGTCTATGTTATTGTTAATACGAGACACTAAGGAAAAAACATGACTAAAATTCTTGTAATTGCGGACTTTGATGAACAGCAAACCGTAGCTATAGAAAGAGCTAAAGAGTATGCCGAGTTAAAAGGAGCAAACTTACACATCGTTTATTTTTGTCATGAAAATTTCCGCCATGTGCCAGGTGATCATGAAGCGTTAAAAGAAAAAATTCTCGCTACTCAAAAACTCAATGCTAAAGCACAGCTTGACGCAATTGATATGTCTGGCATTGACTATGAATTTGAAGTGGTTTGGGAAAGCAGAATCGCATATTGGGTTCAAGGATATGTTGAAAGAGAGTCACCGGATATGGTGTTAAAAACCGGCAATCGTAGTGAGACTTTCTTCTATACTCCAACTGATTGGCAACTGCTGCGCGAATGTAGTGCTCCATTAATGATTTCGGCAGAAAAAAAGTGGCGTAAAACGCCTAACGTGCTCGCCGCAATAGATTTGGAAACCTCCATTGAGAGTAAAAGGTTGCTAAATACCAAAGTACTTCAACAAGCTAAAAGTCTGGCTGACTTTCAAGAATCTGAGCTTTTTATTTGTTATACCATACCATTTTCTCCGTTATTACGTGATTTAGGCATGCAGTATACCGATGAACTTGAACGTCAAGCGGAAGATAGCCTTAAAGAAACCATTGAGCAGATAGCAAAGGAATATGGCATTCCTGTTGAAAATTTTGTTATGAAAGCAGGTCAACCAGAAAAAGTTATTCCAAGTACTGCAGCAAAAGCTAAAGCTGGCGTTGTTGTAATGGGGACGGTGGCGAGAAAAGGTATAGCAGGAAAGTTAATGGGGAATACTGCAGAAAAAGTACTTAAGCTACTGAAATCAGACGTAATTGCAATTAAGCCTGATAGTTAATGCATAGCTAATTAAAACACTTGCACAAAAAACAACCATCCGTTATAAATTTTATTGATAATAAAAATAAAAAATAACGGATGAATTAATGCATAACAATAATAAGAAACTTTGGTCATTTGTCGTTGGTTGTACCTTAGTATGGGCAAGCGTTTGGATAGTCGACTTTGCTATTTCGGCACCTGTTCCTGAATCATTTCAAACAAATACAAATTTTGTTGTCTATTATTATCCAATGATGGTTAGCGCATTGTTAACTAGTGTATTTTCGCTTTTTGTCGTTTGGATATTGTCAAAAGTAATTAAGCTTAAAATAAATGAACACTTTGTTTGGCTTTCTATTCCTAGCCTGATGTTTTTAATTTTTAGTGTTGTGGTTGCTCATACTTATAACGGGTTAATTTATAGTGCATTAATTCCAATCTTATTTGTCTTGTGTATTACAGGTGTTATTGAGAAACGTGATGCTTACTTACCTGAGCGATTAAAAGTTTGGTAGAGCGCTTTTTTGCCAATCTTGGTTTTAGTACCTTTTAGCATTAGTTGAGCTAGATCATTGGGCTAACAATTAATTTCATCTAGTCTAGAAGTAGGCAAATTTATTAGGTGGCGTTAATGATAAAAGGAATTAAGTGGTCGATATTACTTATTGCACTGGTCGCGCTATTCTGGTGGTTGACTCAAGAAAAGCCAGTAAAGGTAACTTGGGTCTCACCTAGTATCGGTAGTGTTGAGTCAATTGTAGCAAATACTCGCTCTGGCACTGTTGAAGCATGCCAAAGAGCCAAGTTGTCATTTCCCATTGGCGGGCAAATAGAGCATATACACGTCGAAGAAGGCGATATTGTTAAGAAGAACGAACCTTTGATGACACTTTGGCAGCGAGATAGGTTGGCTAAAGTTGCAGAAGCTAAAGCACTCGTCAGTGCCAAAACTCGTAACCAAGAAAGTGTTTGCATCACAGCAAGTAATGATCAAAAAATTGTTGCTCGTAACCGTCAACTTCTTAAACAAAAACTTACCTCTGAAGAGGCGTTAGATAATGCGCAAGCAATAGCACAAGCATCAAAAGCAGCGTGTCTCTCCGCTCATTCTGAAATAGATATTGCCAAAGCGATGCTTGAGACTGCAATTGCTAGCCTAGATCAAACTGAACTTTATGCCCCCTTTGATGGCATGGTTGCAGAGATAACAGGAGAGCTTGGTGAATATGCCACACCATCACCGCCTGGAATTCCAATGCCACCAGCAATTGACATGCTAACTCATGATTGTCATTACATTAGCGCACCAATTGACGAAATCGATGCAGGGCAACTCGCGCTAGGTATGCCAGTAACTATTACTATCGACGCATTTTCCAATCGCTCATTTAATGGCAAGGTAAAACGCATTGCACCTTATGTTCAAGATTACGCCAAACAAGCTAGAACAGTGGATGTCGATGTATCTTTTGACGATGTATCTATGCTCAATAACACCCAGCTGCTGACCGGCTATAGCGCCGATATTTCGATTAGAGTCAATAATGCTGAAAACGCCCTGCGTATTGCCAGCGACCTTATTGTTGATGGTCGTTATGTTTATTTATTGGATGAACAAGGCATTATTAGACAGAAAGAGGTTTCGACAGGCATAAGTAATTGGCAGTTAACTGAAATTACTGCTGGCCTCGATAAAAATGACAGAATTATTTCTTCGCTTGCTGTTGAGGGATTTGAAGTCGGACGCAAAGCTATCGAAGATACTTCACCCGGTGGCGTAACTAGATGACTAAGCCACTAATTAATTTAAACGAAATTAATAAATGTTATCAGGTGGGAGATCAGCCACTTCAGGTGCTTAACAATATCAAGTTGAACATTGATTCTGGCGAGTACATTTCGATTATGGGACCGTCAGGTTCAGGCAAATCAACCTTATTGAATATGATAGGTTTACTCGATCGTCCCGACAGTGGGCAATTAATTATCGATGACATACCTACTCATGCACTTGAAGAAGAACAGCGGGCAAAAGTTAGAAGAAATAACATTGGATTTATATTTCAAAATTTTCAGTTAATACCTCGTCTAACTGCGGAAGAAAACGCTGCGCTACCTATGATGTTGGCGGGAATAGATATTAAAATTCGCAAGCAACGAGTCGCTGAGCTTTTTTCACAACTTGGTATTGAACAAAGGTTGCACCATTTACCTAAACAACTTTCTGGTGGCCAACTGCAAAGAGTCGCCATTGCAAGAGCAATGGTGATGTCGCCCAAAATATTATTAGCCGATGAGCCAACCGGTAATTTAGATCAACGTTCTGGTTGGGATGTCATTGACGTACTGGAATCCTTAAATACAGAAGGTATTACGTTGCTGGTGGTAACTCACGATTTGCAACTAGGTCAAAGAGCAGCAAGACAGCTTGCTATGGTTGATGGAAAAATATCGGAAGACTGCACTAAAGGTGAAGGGCATGATCAAGCTAGTTGATCGTTGGCAATTTTCGCTTAAAGTCATGGCTATGTATCCGGGCCGAACCTTGGTGTTAGTGCTGGCAGTCGCCATAGGCGTGAGTTCTGTTTTGCTATTGACCAGCATAGGAGAAGGTGCTCGACTTTATATCAATAAAGAGTTTAATAGTATTGGCTCAGATTTATTAATTGTTTTACCAGGAAAAAAACAAACATCTGGAGGCTCACTTCCTTTTTATAGCACAACACCAAGAGAGCTTACTTGGCGCGACGCCTTAGCAATAAAGCAATTAAGCAATGTTGAATTTGTTGCACCAATAAATGCTGGTACGGCTTTAGTAAGTGCTGGTAACTTAAGCAGAGAAGTTATCACCATTGGTTCTACATCAGATTTTTTAATCGTTAGAAAGCTGGTTTTAGCTAAAGGGCGAGGATTTTATCATAGTGAGCAGCAGCGGATACGTCATGAAGCTATCATAGGGTCTAAGCTTAAAAAAAGTCTATTTGGTGATGCTAGAGCCGTTGGGCAATGGCTCAATATTGCTGACCGTCGCTATCGCGTGGTTGGTGTGTTGAAAGAGCGAGGTGAATCGCTAGGACTAGATATGCGTGATATGGCGATTATTCCTATTAGCTCAGCGGAATCACTATTTAATTCGACAGCACTATTTCGCATTATTGTCTCGCTTAAGCAAAAAAGCCGAGAAGAAGTCACTAAACAGCAAATTATTAATTTAATAAAACAACGACATGATGGCGAAGAAGACATTACTATTGTCAGCCAAAACGCCATGATGGACGCTTTTAACAATATCACTCAAGTAGTGACAATCGCTATTGGTGTTATTGCGGGTATAAGCTTGCTTGTAGCGGGCTTTTTAATTATGAATGTCAGTTATATTTCAGTGGTAAAACGTAAAGCTGAAATTGGTTTACTTAAAGCCATTGGTGCTAGCAGTAATGAAGTGCAATTATTGTTTTTGCAAGAGTCTTCGGTTTTGACCATTATTGGCGCAGTATTAGGTGTAACCTTAGGTTACGCTCTGGTGTTTACAAGTAATGCCTTCATTCCTTATTTTTCATTGGCTATTCCGCTTTGGTCGACATTAACCACGCTAATTGTTGCAGTGTTAATTAGCATTGGCTTCACTTGGTTCCCTGCTAAAAAAGCGTCGAGTTTAGACCCGGTTATTGCAATGAGAGGTAACTAAATATGCCTTGGTTTGATCTTATTCGTTGGGTAAGTCGTTCAATTTCATTCCAGGGAAGAAGAGCTGTTTTATCCATTACAGGTTTTGCTATTGGTATTGCCGCAGTAGTCATGATGAGTGCTATTGGGGAGTCTCTAAAACACTATATTCTGAAAGAATTTACTCAGTTTGGTAGCAATATTATTGCTATTTCTCCTGGTAAAACTGAAACCATGGGCATGGGCGGTTTGCTAAATACTGTTAGGCCGCTTTCAGTCGGCGACAGTGTTGCTATTAATCAACTAGGTAGTGTTTCATACACAGTACCTGTCATCGCCGGGACAGCCAAGGTTAAAGCTGACCAGAAGTTTCGCTATACAGATGTAGTTGGTGTTAACTCATTAGCAGACAGTGCGTGGAAATTGACGGTAACCAAAGGGCAGTTTTTACCCAATGATGATATTAACCGTCCAAGAAATTTGGCGGTATTAGGCGCAAAAGTTGCTAAAGCATTGTTCGCTTATTCAAACCCTGTAGGGAAGCTTATACATATCGGTAGCAAACGTTTTCGTATTGTTGGTGTGTTAGCTGAAAAAGGCCAATTTATGGGGCAAGATCTTGATGAAATGGTGTATATACCGACAACATTAGCTATGCAATTGTTTAACCGTGAAAGTGTCATGGAAATAGATGTGTTTTATTACGGGAATTACACTAGTGAACAAGTGGCAAACCAAATTACCAATTTACTTGTTAACCGTCATGGCAGGGAAGACTTCACGTTAATTACACAAGATGACATGTTATCAAGTTTAAGCAATATATTATCTGTAGTTAAAATAGCAGGTAGTGCGTTAGGTATTATTGCTCTTTTTGTTGGTGCTATCGGAATAGCGACAATAATGTCGATTAATGTTTCGGAGCGTATTAGCGAAATTGGTTTGTTAAGAGCACTTGGCTGCACTTCTAATCAATTATTAAGTATGTTCGTATGTGAAGCGATGTTAATGGCCACTCTAAGCGGAATTATTGGATTTGCAATAGTCTTTATAATCGCCTTAGTAACCAAATTGATGTGGATAGATGTTTTACATGGCGTAAGTTTTAGCATTTTCTTACTCACCCTGTTATTTTCAGCATTTATCGGTTTGATTTCAGGCATTTTCCCCGCATTAAAAGCGTCGAAAGCTACACCAATAGAGGCATTGCGAACAGAATAAAGTTTTTTTCAATTTTTTGTAATAAAGTTGAGTTTGCGTAGACTACTTAACAGAATGATATTTTTAGCAAACTATTTCGAACGTCATTTATACAACAAAGGAATTGAAAATTATAATGTGGAAATCACTTATAGCTTTGGGAATGTTGGCGAGCTCTGCGTCAGCTATGGCTCAAACGCATCAACTTAAAATAGACGATTGTCATATTGATGGCATTAAAGAGCAAATTAAATGCGGAACGCTTACTGTACCAGAAAATTACAATAAGCCAGACGCGGTAAAGATTGACGTGAATTTTACCGTGCTACCTGCAATCGACAACAGCTCTAATAAGGTTCCGTTAATGTTCTTAGCGGGTGGTCCGGGCCAAGCAGCAACAGAACTTTCTGCTATGTTGCGTCGCAATTATTACGAAATCCGTAAAACTCGCGATATTGTCTTGGTTGACCAGCGTGGTACCGGAAAATCTAATCCATTGCTTTGTGATAACGAAGCATTCAAGGCGACCAATGTTTATACAATGAGTTCGTCTGATTATAACATTGACGAAATTCACTCATGTCTTGCTGAGTTTAAGCAAGACTTAAGTCAGTACAATTCGGAAAACGCGATCCGAGACTTCGATGCCGTTCGTGAAGCGCTAGGGCATCAGCAAATTAACATATACGGCGGCTCTTATGGTACTCGAGCTGCACTAGTGTACATGCGCTTATTTCCACAAAATTTAAAAAGCGTCGTACTTGATAGCGTTGGCCCAATTGAAGTACCTATTGGCCCGTTTGGACAAAGTGCAGCTCGCTCGTTTAGTTTGTTGATAGAAAATTGCCATAAAGATGCTGAATGTAAAAAGGCATTCCCTAATTTAGAGCAAGAATATCAACAAGTATTTGAGCGTTTGGTTAAGTCGCCAATCGAAATCGCTATTCCGCACCCTCGTTTAGGTACAGAGGTTAAGTTTCTTATTGATGCAGAAAAGTTTGTTAGCACATTGAGATTACAACTATATAGCATGGGACAAAGAACCTTAGTGCCACTTGTCATCAATCAAGCGTATAAAGGAAACTTTATGCCGTTTGCTGGATTAGTAGCAATGAATGATGAAGAGCAAGCGAAAGGCTCTTTATACTTTGGTTTAACGTTGAATATTGTTTGTAACGAAGACTTCCCTCTAGTCGATGAGAATGCATGGTTGGCTGATGCCGATAATAGTTTTGGCCGTAATATTAGCCATAGAGCGTGGCGACTTGCCTGTCCAGTATGGCCTAAATATCGTCCTGATGCAGAGTTTTACCAATCGGTCACCGCGGATATTCCAACACTGATCTTGTCCGGTAACTTAGACCCAGTTACGCCACCGGCTAATGGCGATAAGTCTGATGCAACTTTACCTAACAGTAAGCACATTGTTGTTAAGAATGCTGCCCACATCGTTGCCAACACTGATTGTGGTGTCGGTGTTGTCGCACAGTTTTTAGATAGTCTAGATGTGTCTTCGCTAGATGAAGAGTGTTTAGCTGAAATACCTGATGAGTCATTTATGACAAGTCTGAACGGTAACATGTAGGGATGCAAAAATGATTAAAGTAGAAAATTTACATAAAACCTTTGGCAAAGATGTTAAGGCGTTAAACGGCTTATCATTCACCGCAAAAGATGGCGAAATTACCGGTATTTTAGGCCCAAATGGGGCAGGGAAAACCACTTGTTTACGTACGTTATATGGCTTACTTAAGGCTGACGAAGGTATTGCAACAATTGATGGCATAAGTGCCGTGGATAACCCAATTCAAGCGCGTGCTCAGCTAGGGATTTTTCCAGACAAGTTTGGTCTGTACGAACGTTTAACTGCTTATGAGCAAATCGATTATTTTGCCAGTATCCATGGTATGTCAGGCGCTTCTAAAAAAGCTGCGATAGAGCAGATTTTGAAAGATCTTGAAATGGAAGAGCTTGCGCACCGAAAAACACAAGGTTTTTCGCAAGGTCAGCGAATGAAAGTCACTTTAGCTCAGGCCTTAGTACATAAACCTAAAAACTTCGTTTTAGATGAACCAACGCGTGGTCTTGATGTAATGAGTACGCGAATTTTACGCGACTATTTGAATCGTTTTAAGGAGCAAGGCCACTGTATTTTGTTCTCTTCTCATGTAATGCAAGAAGTAGCCGCTTTATGTGATCGCGTTGTTATTGTCGCAAATGGCAAATTAGCCGCAGAAGGAACACCAGAGGAGCTATGTCAACTGGCAGGAGAAACTCAGTTGGAAGAAGCCTTCGTGAAATTGATTGGCTCAGATGAAGGAGTAGCAGCGTAATGAGTGCAGGATTTGGTCAATTAAAAGCATTAATTATTAAAGAGTTTAAAGAGGCTTTTCGTGATAAGCGTGCCTTAATGGTGGCATTTAGTATGTCGTTATTAGCCCCTGTAATGATTATGGTGATGTCTAAAACCATGATTAAGGAAATGGTTGATAAACCGACTGTTTACGCAGAAATTTCTGGTGGAGAGTTTGCCCCTAAGCTCATGAAAGAGTTTCGCGATGAAAACATCGTACCGTTAAGTGAAGCAAGTGAAAATGACCAACGTATTTGGCAGAAACGTGGTATTAAAATTACCATCCCAGATACGTATGGTAGCGATATGGTTGAGGGCAGGGTAATCAATATAACGCTTAGCGCTGACTACAGTGATAAGCCGAGTTTAAGCCCTGTGCGTCGTATTAAAGATGTTGTGCGTGACCATGCAAGAGCTATTGGCTACAAGCGGATAATAATGCGTGGTATTGATGTACGCATTATGAAACCACTAAATATTGTTGAGCAAGATAGATCGCAACCAAGCAGTAATGCCATGATGATCAGTATTATGCTGGGCTTATATCTATTAATGGGCGCGTTTATGTCGGGTTTATCAATTGCGATAGATTCGAGTGCTGGTGAACGAGAGCGTAATGTATTGGAAATGCTACTGTGTCAGCCAGTAAGTACCTTAAAAATAGTGCTAGCCAAATTGACTTGTTCTGCGAGTATTTCTGTATTGTCTATTGTTTTAATGTTGACCGTAACTTCAGTTTCAATAGGTTTTGTTGATTTAACTAAAATTGGTGCAACGTTTAACATTGATGCTTTTACCTTTAGTGCTTTGCTTATTCTTTTAGTGCCAATTTGTATATTGGCTGCAGCGCTTCAACTGTTCTTCTCATTCCAAGCTAAAAGCTTTAAAGAAGCGCAGTCTACGGTAACCATGCTAATTATGTTACCTGCCTTTATTCCAATTGCTTTGACATTTATTGATGATCGCCCAGCGTGGTTAGATTGGGCGCCTGTCGCAGGGCAATCAATCATTATGGAAGATTTATTTAAAGGGCTTCCGGTTAATTGGGCTGCTTTAGCGGTCACTAGTTTAGTTACCATTGTAATGTCCGCGGCATTGGTTTTGACTTTAGCGAAGAAGTTAAAGTCTGAAAAAGTGGTTATGGCATTAAGCTAACCCTTAATTGTTAACTAGATGTTAACTATGTTGGCTCGGAGATTTGCCTTATGATACAGTTTGTTGTTCAACCACAACGCTACACTAGTTTTACGTTAGCGAACTATCAGTTGACCAATAATAATAAAAATAAGGAAAGTCTTTTGAGCCATCAGAAGCAGTTTGCTGAGTGGATGTCAGATCATGAAAAAATGCTCAAGCATATAATCGTGGGTTTTGAAGCTAAACCTGCAATTCAAGAAGAGCTTTTTCAGGAAATCGCGCTCAATATTTGGCAGGCATTACCTAAATTTAAGGGAGATGCCTCGGTAAAAACATTTGTCGCCCGTATAGCACATAATATTTTAGTGACTCATGTGGCTAAAGCGGTGCGTACAGTAAAAGCAGATCAAGATATAAACGAGCAAGAGCATATAGCCTCTGGTGAAGCTACACCTTACCAACAATTAGACAAACAGCAGCGTCAGCAACGATTATTTAAGGCAATTAGGCAACTTAAGCTCGACCAACAGCAAATAATCACACTGGCATTAGAAGGAATGAGTTACCAAGAAATGGCTGATATTCTGTCAATTTCCATTAACCTAGTTGGCGTTCGCTTACAGCGTGCAAAAACATCACTAATGCAATTATTGGAGGCGAAATGACAGACAAAACGCCTTTAGATGAGCAATGGGATAGTTTAGTTGAAGACTGGCAATCTCAACCTTATGAAAAAGTAAATATTACTAAGCTTATTCATCAACTTAAAAAACGAACCTTATACGCCAAAAGTGTTTTAGGGTTAGATGTATTAGCGACGCTATTTTTATTTTCTGCCTTATTTTATGAACTAAAACAAGTGCCTGTAGATATTGCTACGGTAATATTTGTCGGAATTGGTGCGGTAGGTTCTTTGATATACACCATTGTCGAATTTAACATTCGCATTAAAACCTGGCGGTTAGATGCTAGTGATCCTAAGCAAGCATTTGAAAAAAACATCAGTGGTTTAAAAGGAGCAATTCAGTTTGCTAATCTTTGGCTTTATAGCTGCTATATTATTTGCCCTATTGTTAATTGGTATATCTGGGAGTTAAGTAAAACCAGTGAAAAACCAATACTACCTGCATATCTATTTGCCAATGGCCTAGTAGCAGTAATGCTCATTGGTGCCTACATCTATAAAAACAAACGACAAACTGAATTAAAACAAATGAATGATATTATCAACGGATAATCACTCTTTATTCTGTTTATAATTTTGTTTTTCTTGTTAGGTGTGAATTATATTTGTTGAATTGAGTTGTTTTCTGCCTTATATTGATTTCAGGTTTTCTGTGAATGATTGCATGAAATATTTTATAGCGACATTCATTGATATTTACCCGAAAAGTACGCGCTTTATCGTGTACAAATCAATCAAATTCGGGCAAAATATGCCGCCTTAAAATATCAACATTAACGTTATCACCACAGAGGATAAAACATGCTTACTCGTGATATGAATATTGCTGACTTCGATGCAGAACTATGGCAGTCCATGCAAGATGAAGTTGCTCGTCAAGAAGCGCATATTGAACTTATTGCATCTGAAAATTATACCAGCCCACGTGTACTTGAAGCACAAGGTTCACAGTTAACTAATAAGTACGCTGAAGGTTACCCAGGCAAGCGTTATTACGGTGGTTGTGAGTTTGTTGATAAAGCTGAAGAATTAGCGATTGAGCGAGCTAAAGAGTTATTTGGTGCAGATTACGCTAACGTACAGCCGCATGCAGGCTCACAAGCAAACGCTGCTGTATTCCAAGCATTAGTTACACCAGGTGCAAAAGTGCTTGGTATGAGCTTGGCACACGGTGGTCATTTAACTCACGGTTCTCATGTTAACTTTTCTGGTAAGTTATACGAAGCAATCCAATACGGTTTGCACCCAGAAACTGGTGACATCGACTATGAAGAAGTAGAGCGTTTAGCATTAGAACATAAGCCAGAAATGATCATTGGCGGTTTCTCTGCGTTCTCTGGTGTTGTTGACTGGGCACGTATGCGTGAAATTGCTGATAAAGTAGGTGCATACTTTATGGTTGATATGGCACATGTTGCAGGCTTAATTGCAGCGGGCCTTTATCCAAACCCAGTGCCACATGCACATGTAGTGACTACAACCACTCATAAAACATTAGCTGGCCCACGCGGTGGTTTAATTGTTTCTGGTTGTGGTGATGAAGACGTTTATAAGAAGTTAAATTCTGCAGTATTCCCAGGCGGTCAAGGTGGCCCATTAATGCATGTAATCGCAGCTAAAGCTGTTGCGTTTAAAGAAGCATTACAACCAGAATTTAAAGAATATCAACAACGTGTATTAGATAATGCAAAAGCGATGGTTTCTGTTCTTCAAGAGCGTGGTTATAAAGTGGTATCTAACGGTACTGAAAACCACTTATTGCTTTTAGACTTAATCGATAAAGACATCACAGGTAAAGATGCTGATGCAGCTTTAGGTCGTGCACACATCACAGTAAACAAAAACTCTGTGCCAAATGATCCGCGTTCTCCGTTCGTAACTTCTGGTCTTCGTTTAGGTACTCCAGCAATTACTCGACGTGGCTTTGGTGTTGAAGAGACTCAGCAATTAACCGGTTGGATCTGTGACATCTTAGATAACATGGGTGATGATGCGGTAATTGAGCGTGTAAAAGAACAAGTTTCTGAGATTTGCTCTCGTTTTCCTGTTTACGCTTAATTTGGAAGATTATTGATTAGCGAGTTATCGTCATAAGTACTCACGTATGTTTATACGCTATGCGTTTACTTATTAAGTATTCTCACTAAGAATGTCTTCGTTAAATTATTGTTATATATTAAAGGCCGCAATAGCGGCCTTTTTTTATTTTATTAATAACGTGGCGTGATTTTTCTGACTAAACAGACATAGTTAACTATACTTGATTGTGTTATACCCTGTAATTTGTTGATATTTAAGGACTGAAATCGATTCATTTATTTATAAAATATTACGTTCGCATATTTGATTTGGAGTAGGACAAATATATGTTAAGGCTTTTTATCTTCATTCACTTAATATTAATGTGCTTACCCCTGCAAGCTAGAGAATTTGTGATCGGCCTTAACGAGAGAGATGTATATCGATTTAAGAATGAACAGAATAAATGGGCAGGTATCGACATAGAATTGATCAATGCTATTGCCAATAAAACGCCATACACTTTCAAATATATTGAGATGACTTGGCCGAGAGTATTAAAAAGTGTTGAAAGAGGAGAGATCGATATAGCGCTTTCGACAAGTGTGACTGAAGACAGGGAAAAATATGCCTTGTTTTCCAATGAACCCTTTCGCTATAGCCTCCATATGTTATTTGTGCGTAAATCTAAACTTAAATCATTTAAATCAGTAAGCAAGTTATCTGATCTTATTAATGCCCCAGTAACTATTGGGGCATTACGCGGAGCAATTTATAGCGACGCATACCAACACTTATTAAATAATGATGCCTTTAAAAGTAGAATTGCATTTATTGATAACGACAAACGAATGCCTAATTTTGTATTGAAAGGACGAGTCGATGGATATATCGAGTCTGAGATTGAAGGCAAAGCATATTTAACGAAAAACCCAGCTTTTGAAAAGGAAATTGTACCGTTTATTTACTTGAATAAAGAAGACAATATTTCAGGTAAGTTAATGTTTAGTAAAAAAACGGTTTCTCAAGATACGGTAGATATATTCGATGTCGCACTTAAAGAAATACACGAAAGTGGTGAATATCAAGCAATTATGAGTAAATATTAACGTTGAAATATAGAAAAGTCATGATTTAATGGCTACTTCGCTGGCTGTTTTGATTGTTTTATGAAGTTTCATTAGTTGCTACTCGAATGCTTAAGTGTAAAAAGGGCAATGCTATTTTACATTGCCCTTATAGACGCTCAATTCAATAATCTTAAAATCACCCCGCAGGAGCACCTAATACTTTTCCATTGTCACGTAAGCTTTGTAGAAATGCTATTTGGACATTGATTTCGGCAAGACCTTCAGTAGAAAACTTGGAGATTGCCATAAGGTCAGTCGCCACTTGTAGAGCATCTTGCAAAATAAAATCAAAAGTAGCGGCAGTTGAATAGGTAATAACGCCAACAGGCTTAAATAAGTCGCTGCCCAAATTGATATTAGTGCTCAACTCTAGATCAATGTCTTTTCGCATTTTATCAACGTTAAGTAGTACGACTGACTCAAAGTGGTCGAGTATTTCTTGATCCAATGTTCCACCATCATAACCAAAGAATTGTAATTTGGCGGATATATCGAAACCACATCTAACGAACTCACTAACACCTAGTGCCGTGTAAGCCAAGCCATCCGGTGAAAAAGATAAGTATTCTCGACCTGCGCGATCTAAAAACTGCAGTATTGAGTCGCTTATTGAATATATCCCGGTGCCACCAAATTGTTCATAAGCAACGTGATTTTTGACTATTTCACCTATTAAATTTAAAACTTCAGGATGTATACAACCGTAACCTTCTGAACCACCAAATGCAGCACTTGGATCGATAAATGGTAGATGGTCGAGTAGTCGCTGTTCATAAATTGGGTCAACATTGTCGAGGAATGCTTCAGCGTATTGGTGAATAATTTCAGTAGCAATATCAAATAATTCTTGGCCTCTTTCATCTCCTATTGCTAGAAGCCGAGCTGCTGTAGTTATTATGGTACTAATATCGCTTTCGGCTTCGGATATGCCATGTTGTTTGAAATCAAGTGGCCGGCTTAACAATAAATTTGCTAACTCCATTGCATGTTCAAACGATAAATCATCATCTTGTCCAACATTAATGTCATATTGAGCCTGTTCGGTTTGGCATATATTTGTGAATTCGGCTACCCCCATTATTGTGGTTCTAGTTTGATCGAAAACGTTAAGACGACCAGAGAAGCCAGCTGGAGCATTAATAAAATGGAAGTTATTGTTGTTAATACTACCTGGGAAAAACCACCGGTTAATCGCTGGCGGTGAGTCAATTGTTAGCAGAAATGATAATTTGCTTATTTCGTCAGCATCCAACAATTTCCCATCTAGATCACTTAATACGAACTGGGCACTGGGACATTTTGCACCAAAATGCCAATCTAAGTTAAAGTAGCTAAGATGGTTAATGGGGAAGATCAAATCAAACATGCCATCTAAAAAATAAAGGTCTTGAACTGTTCCCTCTTTTTCATAGCTCCACTTACCAGTGTCTTCGTCATATGACCAAATAGGAATCGTATCGCCTACCTTGATAGTATTCCCTTCAGCATCTTGAGTGCCCCATTTCACTTGCATAGCAACTTCTATGTCTTGTGAAAAGCGTTTAACTTTATTTCCTGCGTCATCTTCAATGTTAATGGCGGCAAAACCTGCTGATTTAAAATTTATTTCACGTTCACCATCTTGGACTTCTCCATTAATACTAAAGCTTGTCGCATCAGCAATGACATTTAGACCACCTGGGTAGGCATCGAGAGCTTGTGCTTCATAAGGATCATAAGTAACTACTTTGAGTTTGGTTGCATCGATAAGGTTACCTGTACTGCCAGTCATTTCTGTGCCGGCAGGAATGCTTACACGAATTGCTGGCGAACCAAAAGCAACTTCACTAGTAAGTTCAATTGGTGAGACTACTTTGCCATCTTTAATGTTATTTTGAATTGACTGACTAGTTACCAATATACCTGGTGCAGCTTCCCCGTCTTCATCTTTAACTAACATAAGCTCGACATAGTAGTGCTGCTGATTTGGTGACAAAAGAATGGAGGCGCCAGTATCAATATAGCCGTCAGCGTTAGCGACGATCTTAATATCTTGACCTTCTTCAGGAGTCGCTCTTAGCTGTAAAGTCGCAAGTTTTATAGGTCCAGTAAGCGTCAGTGGATTAACCGTTTCAATATCTTCATTGACTAGCTCAGGGCCTGAAAAATTCAGCTTGACTGAGCTGCTCGCCTCAAGTTTTGTTGGATTAGCATTGCTGATAGCAACGACGATTTTATATTCACTTATTTCAGGTTCAGGCTCAGGCTCGGCACATCGAGGTAAAGTACAGCTTCGCTGACATAATCGACCATCAGTAATATTGATTAGCATATTACTATCGGCATCTCTTGGATCGTCAATATTAACGGCTGATTTACCACGATCTTTAAAAATCTGGGAGATATCGAGGCGGTCAATATCATTATCTTGATCAACGTCACATTTTGTCGCAAGTGCACTAAAGCATAGAGTGCTAAGTATGAGACTAAATAAAAGCTTTAGCGCCGTGTTTGAATGTCTCATGGTTATTCTCCAAAACGTGATTGGCAATTTGTACTGTGTTTTTGTTGCCGATATACAACAAACAAGCCGAACACCATTAATAGCCAGATATTAGGTTCAGGTACTTGGGTTGAATTGATATCAAAAGTCAGCGTATTCGCTGGACCTGAAAAGGATTCAATAAAAGGATCTGCACCGGTAACTAAAGCGTTGGCAATTGATATTTGAGTCGTCCCTGTTTGCTCAGTGAGGAATGATAGAGAGCCAAGAATGAAGTCAGTCCCTCCTTGTAGTGAAGATAAGTCGAATTCAGACAAAAAAGAAATTTCAGCAAAGTTTATATAATTGCCAAAGTCTACAGCATCTTGGATTGAATCTATTCCACCGCCCAATAAGCTGCCGAAACTTGCTGATTGAAGCGATAAAATCGCTGGGTCAAAGTTAATATCAACGTCATAACCGCTTACAACATCGAGCCCTAAATCTCTTACCCACAAATCAATAGTTAACGTGTCGCCTTGGTTGGGGCTAAATGTTGAGGCTTCTATGCTGATGATGGTTGCGCTTGCTTGGTTTTGCCATAGCACTAAAAATGCAATTAGCAGGCTACCAGCAGCCTTATTGATAAGTTTTTTTATTGGTAATTTGTAATTCATAAATAACTCCTTTTGTAGTGGTACTCCTAAAAGCCATAGTTAACTTGTTGGTGCGTATAATTGACACCGAACAATTTACTAACCGATGAAAAGGAGTATTTTACGGAGTTCATAAAATAGCCACTGGATTTGTTTGAATTTACTTGAATTAACTTGAAACTTTTCAAAAACAAGAAGTTATATTGATGTTTGCTGGAGAAATAATGTTAGGTTTTTTAGGAGGAACTTGATCTATTCTCGCGAACTCAATCAATTGTATTGATTTAATCAGTACGCAATTTTCTCTCTCATCGTTGAATATTTACATTTTTATCTTCGCTGTATATCACTATAAATAGTTGGTGTACCTAATAGTGTACAAAAGGTGAAAATAATACTTTACACTTATGTTGTTTACTTCTAGTATGTCAACAAATGAGCAGAGTAAAAGCTCAATAAGCAGTTTTGATTACACAACCCTTTTATTTAAAGCGACGATAATGCAGCATAATTTCCTCACAATTTGTTATCGATATCCGCGATATTACCGCTATCTAGGCTTTACCTACTTTATTAAGTAAGCATTGCTTACTGACCCCATTATTCTATATTTATTTTAATTAACGACTTCATTGGAAGATATTATGGCTACAGCACCTCACGTTAAAACATTGAACGATATTCACGTTAATGCAGAAGAAGTATTAATTACTCCTGACCAACTGCGAAAAGCATTGCCGCTAAGTAACGAAGGAAGAGAGTTTGTAAAAGCATCGCGACGCGTTATTTCTGACATTATCAACAAGAAAGATCATCGGCTATTAGTGATCAGTGGGCCTTGTTCTGTACATGATGTTGAAGCGGCAAAAGAATATGCGCACAAGCTCAAGGAATTAGCGGAAAAGCATAAAGACTCTTTATATGTTGTTATGCGAGTGTATTTTGAAAAACCACGTACTACAGTTGGTTGGAAGGGATTGATTAATGACCCTCATATGGACGGGTCATTTGATGTAGAAACAGGCCTGCTAAAAGCGAGAGAGTTGCTTATTTATTTAACAGAACTTGGATTACCGCTAGCGACAGAAGCACTGGATCCTATAAGTCCTCAGTACTTGGCTGAATTATTTAGCTGGGCGGCGATAGGTGCTCGTACAACAGAGTCGCAAACCCATCGTGAAATGGCTAGTGGTTTGTCAATGCCAATTGGCTTTAAAAATGGAACCAATGGTAGTTTAGATGTCGCGATAAATGCGTTGCAGTCGGCAGCATCTTCACATCGCTTTATGGGAATAAATAAGCAAGGTCAGGTGGCACTGATAAAAACTTCAGGTAACCCTGATGGTCACGTTATCTTACGTGGTGGTAAGCAACCTAATTATGATTCAGTTAATGTTGCATTGTGCGAACAAGACTTAACTGCTAAAGGTGTTGAACCTGCTATAGTGGTAGACTGTAGCCATGGCAATTCAAATAAAGATTATCGTAGACAGCCCTTGGTTGCAGATAATGTGGTCAACCAAATTTGTGAAGGCAATAAGTCAATTATTGGAATTATGTTAGAAAGCAACATTAATCCAGGTAATCAAAGTGCAAACTTACCTCCTGCTGAGTTAGCATATGGTGTATCAGTCACTGATGCTTGTGTTGACTTTGACAGCACTGAAGCTATTTTTGCACAGGCAAGTGAAAAGTTAGCGAGTGTTTTACCTAAACGATTTAGCTAATTAGTTAGCGAAAGACTATATGAAAGATATCTCTCAAGATCTAGCAAAGTACAGAAATAAAATCGACCAACTTGATAGTGAGTTGGTCGAACTTTTAGCTAAACGCAGAAAAATCACGACTAAAATTGGTGCATTAAAAAGTGAAGTAGGCATGCCTATCTATGCACCTGAACGTGAAGCTAGCTTGTTAAGCGAACGACGCTCACAGGCAGAAGATAAAGGTGTTAATCCAGAACTTATTGAAGACATATTGAGGCGTATGATGCGTGATTCATACTCTAGCCAAGATGAAAGTGGTTATCGATGTGTTAACTCTAAATGTAATGAAGTGATTATCATTGGTGGCCAAGGACAACTTGGCGGTATTTTTGTCGATTTGTTTAAACGCTCTGGATATAGCGTTCATATTATCGAAAAAGATGATTGGGATTATAGTGAGCAAATATTAGCTAAAGCTAGTTTAGTAGTTGTGGCAGTGCCAATACGTTTAACTGCTATGGTGATTCAGCGCCTTTCGAGCTTGCCCGACAATTGTATATTGGCTGATGTTACCAGTATAAAAGAATCACCATTGTATGAAATGATGAAGGTTCATTCTGGCCCTGTGGTTGGTCTTCACCCAATGTTTGGCCCAGATGTTTCAGGTTTAATTAAACAAACTATAATCATTTGTGAAGGGCGAGGGGAGTCTGACTACCAGTGGTTACTTGAGCAGTTTAAAGTATGGGGCGCAACGGTTTATCCTGTTTCTGCATTTGAACATGACAAAGCTATGGCCATGGTTCAAGTTATGCGTCACTTTTCAACAATTGCATATGGCTATCATTTAATGACCGAAGGGGCTGACTTACAACAACTGGTTGATATGAGCTCACCGATTTATCGCTTAGAGTTGATCATGGTTGGTCGTTTGTTTGCCCAAGATCCTGTTTTATATTCAGATATTATTTTTGCCAATTCTGATAATGTCGCTATGATGAAGCGCTTCGCCTATCGTTTTCTTGAATTACTAGAAGATGTCGAAACAGGTGATAAACAAGCTTTTGTCTCAATGTTTGAGCAAGTGGCTGATTGGTTTGGTGATTACGCTGATATTTTCTTAGCGGAAAGCAAAACTATGTTGCTGAAAGCGAACGAAATAAAATAGGAACAAAATGTTAAGAATAAAGCAATTTTTTGCATTAATAGTTGTCGTGCTTGGCCTTGCATCGTGCGCATCAACTAGTGATAAGCCTCAGGACCACATTGGTGAAATTAGTCAAGCTCAGTTAAATAAGCGATTTCTTATATTTAATAAGAATTATAAGGCGTTTGCATTAACCAAAGAGCAAATTGACGTAGTTAAGGCGTTACCGAAAGACTTATCGGTTGATATTTATTTTGGTACTTGGTGTCATGATAGCGAACGAGAAGTACCAAGAATGTTGAAGGCTTTAACACACAATAGCTCGGTGTCTATTAATTTAATCGCGTTAGATTATCAAAAGCAAGATCCGAAAGGGGAAGCGATAAAAGCTGGTATTAAATTTACTCCTACGTTTGTTATTAAACAAAAGGGGCAAGAAATTGGCCGGATTATTGAGCGACCTCAAATTGATTTAATTGCAGATCTTGCAAAATTTGTTGGTTAAATAGTCACAAATAAAACAAAAAAACGCCAGTGGTTAACTGGCGTTTTTTTTAGTTTTAATTGAATTAAAAGGCAAAGGCTAAGCCAATTGAAACAGCGGTATCTATGTATAATGCGTCATCGAATTCAGCCGCACAAACATCGTTTTTACAGAATAAATCTTCATCTTCATCGGTAAGTGTTGCATAGGCACGCAATTCGGTCGTTAAAGCAAAAAAGGGCGAAAACTCATAACGAGTACCAAAAGCAACTGTCGCAGAAGGGTAAAAACCGCTTTCATAGTCAGAATCTAAATAAGCACCACCTAAACCAAGTGAAAACGTGGTTACGTATGACTGCTGCCTAAATAGAGCAACGCCGCTAAAGTGCGTATACAAGATGTTTAGGTCTTCCGAACTACCGTCAATTTCACTGTCGAACTCATGGCTCACATAGTTAATTAGCACTTGACCTTGGCCGCTTCCTTGTGGGGAGTCTTTCCAAGAGAAGGCAATGCCAAAGTGGCCATCATTAGATAATTCAATTTCATCGCCACCTGTTGAACTAATGTCTGAGCCAAACATATAGCCAAAGTAAGGGGTAAATTCGTAAGTTGCATCGCCATTTACTTGGTTGGCATTGGCACTATAGCTAGTTGTTAGGCAAAGTGCTAAAAGTGCAAAAATGGACTTGGCTATATTTGTAGTGCTCTTGCTAAACATAAGCGTTTCCTTGTTCTTGTTTTATATATAGATTACACCGCATTACGGTTAATACAAGTTAAGTGGTTATTTTCCGTAGGAAACTAGTGTTTCAGAAGCATGCATTGTCAAAATCTGGATAAGTTTTGCGCCAGTGATGCTCATGGGGTTATTTTCCTTTAATTGTTCAGGGCTCAGTGAAAGCTTATTAACAATTATTTCCTCAATAGGTGTTTTGTTATCTTGAAGTTTTATATAAAGGTTTTCGATTACTAGTTTTTGAATATTTACATTGAATTCTTGACGGCCATTTAAGCCAAGTTTATTGCTCATCGCTTGACCAACTAATGTATCGATATCGGCAGAAAATTTTGCCAATGCAACTCTAGGTTGATTGATAGGAATAATGAATTCAACACTAGGTAAATTAACGTATTCAACAACAACGTTTCCTTTTTTCAAACTTCGTTTTTCATATTGCCAATTAATTTCATTTATTTTAATTGTTGCGCTATCTTTTTCTGTTACAGGGATGGTTAAATCAATATCAAATAAACTCCCTTGGTTATTCGCATTCATTAATTGAATATCGCGAAGAGCAAAATGACTGCCGCGTGGTAATTGTTGATTGATCTCTTGTTGGTATTGGACAAGATATTGTTGCATTGAACCATTGGCGGCATACCACATAAGTCCACCAAGTATTAAAAAAACGACAATGGCAAGGCTAGCTAATTTATTCACATTCAATTCGTTACTCAATTTGGAATGAAAATAGTATATATGATTTGCTTTAAGAAAATGAATTTCTTCGAAAATTGTCTATTTTTCGCCTAACGTCCTATATTTTCAGATGAATAACCTCGTTGCCTACGAATAAGTTAGGTATATTTCACGCTTCAAAATTTTAAGAATAAGTTGTTATGTCTAGCTCTATTAAAAACCGTTTACCATTTTTATTGATATTAGCATTGTTAGTCGCTTTAGTTGCTTATATTAACTGGCCAGCAGAACAGGTTCAGAAACAACGAAAAGCTAGGGTAGTCGCGGTTAAAGTAGCTAAGGTACAAAATGCTGACTTTAAAGATGTAATTGAAGCTCTTGGTAATGCGAGAGCGAATGAGCAAGTGTTAATTACTTCAAAATACGCAGATCTTGTCGATGAAGTTTCATTTCATGATGGTGCACTAGTTCGTAAAGGCGATATTTTGGTTAAACTTAATAACCAAGAAGAAGCGGCAAAGGTTAAAGAGTTAGAAGCTAACTTAGCTGAATCGGTAGCACAGCTTAATCGCTACCAAGATTTACTTAAAAATAAAGCGACGTCCAAATCTCAAGTAGACCAGCACGAAGCGCAAACTAAGGCGATCGCTGCACAGTTATTAAGCGCAAAAACAAAACTAAATGAATTAACCATTACCGCACCGTTTGACGGAGTATTAGGTTTTCGTCAAATCAGCGTTGGTGCCTATATTAAGTCGGGTGATGTAATTACCTCACTCGACGATTTAGGTATTGTTAAAGTTGACTTCTCAGTGCCTGAACGCTTTTATACGACGATCAAAATTGGCCAAGTGATAGAAGCAACTAATACTGCATACGTGAACAAAATATTTGCAGGAAAAGTGACGTCGATAGACCCTAGAATCGATAATGTCACAAGAATGGTAAAAATTAGAGCTGAAATTCCTAATCAAAATTATGAGCTTAGAGCGGGGATGTTGCTTAAAATCAAGGTAGAGCGCAGTATCGAGAAGGTGCTACAAATCCCAGAAAGCGCGATCATCCCTATTGAAGATAAACATTTTGTCTTTGTTATTGATGATAATAAAGCGTTGCGCAAACAAGTTATTGTTGGCAGACGAAAGCCTGGTATTGTTGAAGTTGTAGATGGCTTGATGGAAAGTGAATCGGTAGTCACTGAGGGGGCTTTAAAGCTTCGTGACGGCACTAATGTTAACGTGCTGGAGCAATAATTGTGATTCTATCGGATTTATCGGTAAAGCGCCCAGTCTTTGCCACTGTATTAAACTTGTTAATAGTCACCTTTGGTGTTGTCGCGTTTTTCTTGTTACCTCTTAGAGAATATCCTGATATTGATCCACCTGTTGTCAGTATTAATACGACATATCCTGGAGCCTCTGCTGCGATTATTGAAACTAAGATAACTCAGGTATTAGAAAACCGAATTAGTGGCGTCGAAGGGGTGAAAAATATTACTTCTAGCAGCCGAGTAGGACGCTCTAGTATTACGATTGAATTTGAATTAGATCGAAATATAGATGCCGCGACTAATGATGTCAGAGATAGAATTTCACGTGCGCTAAGGCAATTACCAGAGCAAGCAGATCCGCCAGAGGTATTTAAAGCTAATAGCGATGAAAGTGTCATTGTATGGTTTGTTATGCAAAGTGAAACCATGACGACCCTTCAGCTTACTGACTATGCTGAACGCTATATTATCGATCGATTTGCGGTAGTTGATGGCGTTGCACAGGTCCAGGTAGGTGGTGGTCGCACTTACGCGATGAAAATATTTTTAGATCGTGTGGCTATGGCTGCGCGAGGTGTGACGGTTGATGATATCGAATCAACATTAAGAGCACAAAACATTGAATTACCTGCTGGTGAAATAGAATCTATTGATCGAGACTTTTCAATACGTGTCGAACGAAGTTACCGTTCAGAAAGTGACTTTGCACGTATGGTTGTGGCTAAAGGTGCTGATGGTGAATTGGTTCGTTTAGCTGATATTGCAAAAGTTGAAGTTGCTGCTGAAGATGACGAAAACATGTTTCGTGGTAACGGTAAAAATATGGTTGGACTGGGCATAATAAAACAGTCTAAGGCCAACACACTTGACGTAGTCAAAGCTGCTCGCAAAGAAATGGCTAAAATTCGAGATTCATTACCTGTTGGTACCACTATTACCAATAGTTATGATTCATCGGTGTTTATACAAGGCTCAATTGATGAAGTATATAACACCTTGTTCATTGCCATGATGATGGTAATAACAGTTATCTTCTTGTTTTTAGGTAATATTAGAGCAACGTTAATACCCGCAGTAACAGTGCCCGTAGCACTAATTGGTTCAATGATGGTGCTTTCAGCGTTAGGCTTTTCAATAAATTTATTGACCTTATTAGCGCTAGTATTGGCTATAGGTTTGGTGGTAGATGACGCCATCGTCGTCCTTGAAAATATTTATCGTCGAATTGAACAAGGTCAACCTCCTTTATTGGCTGCTTTTGAAGGTGGAAGAGAAGTGGCATTTGCAGTTGTCGCAACAACATTAGTGTTAGTCGCGGTTTTTGTTCCTTTGATATTTTTATCGGGCAATATGGGACGGCTTTTTACTGAGTTCGCTTTAGCAATTGCTGCGGCAGTTGTATTTTCTAGTATTACCGCATTATCTTTGACACCTATGCTTTGTTCAAAAATGCTTAAACACCGTGAACGAAGTTCGTCTTTTGGTCAAATGTTAGACAAAGGTTTTGCACGTTTAGAGCAGGCGTATGCCAATTCTTTAAAGGGTACTATTAAACAACCAGCATTATTAGTGATGATAATTATGCTGTCGCTCTATGCGGTTTATAGTTTGTTTTTGTTATTGCCAAATGAATACACTCCTAAGGAAGATAGAGGTGATATTTTTATTCTGATGCGTGGCGCTGAAGGTGCAAGTTATGAAAACAACGTTAAGAATATGCAGAAAATTGAAGATAAGTTAATGGCTTATCAAGACAAGGGTGAGTTGGATCGGGTTATTGTGCGTGTACCTGGTTTTGGCGGTGCCGGCGGAATTGCAATTGTAGGTTTGCCCAAGTGGGGCGAAAGAGCGTTCTCGACATTTGAGTTTGCAGCTAATATAAACCAAGAATTATCTTCGATAACAGATGTCAGGGCATTTGCTATTTTAAGACAAGGTCTGGGGGGCGGACGTGGTGGGAACCAGCCCGTTCAATTTGTGATTCAAGGCAATACCTATGAAGAATTAGCAAAATGGCGAGATATATTATTAGCTGAGGCTCAGAAAAACCCCAAGCTGAGTGGGGTTCAAAGTGATTATAAGGAAACGTTTCCACAACTAATCGTCGAAATTGATCATAATCGAGCTTACGATTTGGGTGTACCAATAGGTGATGTTGGTAAAACTTTAGAGACCATGTTGGGACAACGAAAAGTGACTAATTTTGTTGAACGTGGGGAAGAGTATGATGTGATTATTGAAGGTAATGAAGCGGACTTTAGTAGTCCAAGTGATATCGACAATATCTATGTGCGCTCTCGTGAATCTGGCCAATTAATCCCGTTGTCGAATTTAATTACTATTACCGAAAATGCGACATCGTCTCAGTTAAATCGTTATAACCGGCTAAGAAGCGTAACGATAACTGCAAACTTAAGCGATGGTTATTTGCTTGGCGATGCTCTTGAATTTTTGAATGATGTAGTGAAAGAGCATTTACCAGATGAAGCTCAAGTTGACTATAAAGGCCAATCGCTATTGCTAAAAGAGTCAGGCGCGTCTGTACTATTTATTTTTGGCTTGGCCTTATTGATAACGTATTTTGTTTTATCTGCGCAATTTGAAAGTTTTGTTCATCCATTCGTTATATTGTTAACTGTACCGTTGGCATTAGTTGGTGCTTTAACTGGCTTAGAATATATGGGGATGAGCCTAAATATTTATAGCCAAATTGGTATTGTTATGTTAATCGGTTTAGCGGCCAAAAATGGTATCTTAATTGTCGAGTTTGCCAACCAACTTAGAGATCAAGGTGAAGAGTTTGAGCAAGCCTTAATTCATGCCGCGCAGCAACGATTGCGTCCTATCATCATGACGACATTCACCACAGTTATGAGTGCTGTACCTTTAGTTTTAGCGTCTGGCCCCGGGCACGAAAGTCGGATGGTTATTGGTGTAGTAATCTTTGCAGGGGTATCTCTAGCGAGTGTATTTACCTTATTTGTTGTGCCAGCAGCGTATTATTGGTTGTGTCGACATACTGGTTCACCACAAGCGATTGCACAAAAATTGGAAAAACTACAACGAAAATAATAGGTTAAATTAATGCTAAAAAGGCTAGCTATTCAGCTTGCCTTTTTAGGTTGCGAAAGAAAATTTCTTGGCTAGAATGATAGGGCGTATTGTTCGAGTGTTAGTATCTTTTTAATTTAACAATGCGTTAATGTTTCTCATTTTTCTACCCTGTTTTAATAAGGATTTTCGTGAAAAAGGTATTTCTTTTCTTCAATTGTTTACTGCTTTCCTTTTCAGTGTTCGCCAAGGTGCAACAGCCTGCAAAGGAACAATTATTAACGAGTTATTTTGAGATGATAGGTGTCAATCAGCTGCTAACTTCTGTACCAGCACAAGTTGAATCTATGTATCAAGATACGATTGCCGAGCAAGGGAAAGATGCCCCTGATAGTAAAATTCTTGCCGCATTAGTAAATGCGTGGAAACAACAGAATATTAAGAGCAATATTATTGCGTCAGTTGCTAACCGATTAGAGCATGCTCAGCTGCAGCAGTTAGTAAGTTGGCAAACTGGTGAACTTGCAGTTCAATTAAAAGCACAAGATGCGTTAGCTGAAAAAGATGATTTTGCGAACGAATTTTTTGCTTTTGCTCAGCAACTACCTCAAAGCTTACCGTCAAAAGAAAAAATGGCATTAATTAATCAGCTGATCGACTCTAAACAAATGATTGATTCTATGGTTGATTTAACGATTTCGGTAAGTGAACCAGTAATGATCGCATTATTGGCTTCGCCTTCGGCCAAGGAAGATGGTTTTAACTCGCAAGCCGTAAACGAACAGTTGCGAGAGCTTAGAGTATTGTTAGAAGAAGACTTATCTCAACAGATAGCATTGTTATCTTATTATTTATACCGTGATTTTTCTCTTGAAGATTTACAAGCTTATGTAGACTTTTACCAGTCAGATTTAGGCCAATTAGAATTAACTATTTTGTCTAACGCGCTTCACCAATCTATAGCGTTATGGCAAGCCAACTATCACAGTGAAAAATTAACGACTATGCCGCCTTTAGCTGCGCTCAATTAATTAAGTTTTCCTAACGTTACAATACATAGAGCCGCTAGTAGAATTATTCCACTAGCGGCTTTTATTTAGTTACTAAATTTCGCTACTAGGTACGCTTGTCGGACTAATATGTTCAATAGGGTAACAGCCGAGTACTTTGATAAACTTAGTTAACTCGGTTAACTCTGCGATTGCTTCTTGCATTGCCATAGTTTTATAGTTTGCTTCAACATCAATATAGAACATCTCTTCCCAAGGTCGGCCTTGAATTGGACGAGACTCAAGCTTACACATATTAATACCTTTATCCTTAAGTATTAATAAACATTCAACCAAAGCACCTGGTTTTTGGCCGGTTGCTAGAATAAATGTCGTTTTCGCTGGGATTTGTTCAGCAACATCGATTGGCTTACGAGCAACTAAGATAAAGCGGCTATGGTTTTCGTCTTGGTTAGCAATCGACTTTTCAAGTGCATGTAATTGATATAAATGACCACCTTCTTCACTGCCAATCACTGCAACAGTTTCATCTTGTAGTTCAAATACTTTAGCCATAGCATCAGCAGTACTATCGCAATACTCAATGCGCATATCGTGTTGTTTATCTAGGAAGTTACTGCATTGAGTGAACGGTTGCCCGTGAGCATAAATGGTTTGAATATTTTCTAATCGCGTATTTACTGCTGTTAGCAGGCAGTGCTCAATTGGCTGCGTAATTTCACCGACAATTGCTAGGTTAGTGTGTTGAAGTAGATCGTAAACTTCATTAATACTGCCTGAGCTTGTATTTTCGATAGGCAACATACCGTAATCAACATGGCCTGCTTCAACCAATTGCATGATTTCAGCAAAACTCTGACAGCCTGACTCAATAATGTTTTCGGCACGACGAGAAAAGTATCTATGACTAGCTAGATAACTATATGAGCCCTTATTTCCTAAGAATGCAACGCTTACCATTGGCATTTGTATGTTTGGATTGGTCAGTGTTTGTAAAAAGGCCTGCTGGTTTAATACTGAGTCTTCAATAATGGTTTGAAATACGCTAGTAACATAATGGGCATCTAAGCCTAGTTTTTTGCCATTGTTGATTAATCTAATGAGTAGTTCTTGTTCACGTTGTTGATCTCGAACTGGACGAACCTGATGTGCCTTACTTTTGGCTACATTAAGGGTTAACGCTCGACGTTTAGCAAATAATTCTAGCAACTGTTGGTCAGTATCGGTGATTTGCTCTCTTATTACATTAAGATCTAGTTCTTGCTCCACGTTCATTCCTCTGTCGTACTCATTAATTCAGGTAAAAAAAAACCTCCTGTTTAGGAGGTTTTTTGCTCGGTAAATTTTGCCACAAAAAACGCCCCTCAGCTTGCTGAGGTAAAAAAGAAAATAAAGAGAAATGCTGCGTTTTTTATGTTCATCGCTTTACTGTATCGACTGTATAACTAGAGTTCAAGCACTAATAACTTAAAAGCGTTAATTTATATTTGGTTTTACCAGGTAAAAATGGGCTAGGGTTGCCATTTACCCAGTCATTGTGCCCTTTACCAAAGTATGGGCTCCAAGGGTGCCCCGCTTGACTGGTTGGCATATGAAAAATACCAGACTCTTCATGTCCAGGCGACACAATCATACGTTCTGATGCGCCAAAACCACCTCCATCAACACGTGGCATAAAACCATCACCAGCTAATGGTTCCGCTGGCATATTTAAGTATTTACCAAAAATTGGTATCGCACTACTAAGGGGATGATTGATTGCTGCGGCATTTTCTTGTCCCCAAGTTGCTTTAGCTAAAGGCTGATCTTGAGTCATGTCTTCAAGTACCGTATCGAGTGCATCGTTGAACAGTGTTAGCCAAGTGTTTTCTTGAGTTAAAAAACCTTCCGGTTGCATTTCAACTAACTTCCAAAGAGATACTTCTAGTGGGTTACGCACTGTTTTGAATGAGAAATTTGCATCATAGTTTGTTAAATATGAATCTAATTGAGAAAAAACTCGACGTTTGACCTCTGTTTTGAAGTTCTTAACAATACGATAACCTACAGATTCAACGTTTGCAGATAATGTATCCTTAGTTAGGTATTGTTTCGCTTCTTGCCACAGTGGTTTTTGAGACAACATTTGCTCCGTTAGCACTTTTTCTTGGACTAATTTCTGCCAGCGTTTTAAATAAATAGCTTCGGTATCTAAGGCAATGGCTAGCAGGTCTTTTTCAGAAAATTGCTCTTTTTCAAATAGACGTTGCTTAATTTGTTGGCCCCTAGCACCTAGTGCATAGCCGCCGTTACCAATTTTTTTATACATCTCACCACCGACAATACGTGAGTTTGCGGTCCATAATCTACCGTCAGCAGGTGATTTTACGTTTGGATACTCATCAGGTGTTAAATATCCGTCCCACCCAAATTCACCTGTTGACCAATCTTTAGGTAATTCGTCAATTTCGCCACGTTTACGAGGAATGGGTCCCATAATTGTCCACCCAATATCGCCATGAATATCTGCAACCATCATATTTTGAGCAGGAATGCCGGATTGGGCTGCAATATTAAATGCTTGGTCAACATTTGTTGCAGACTCTAATTGTACATGAGCTAAATTGACGGCATTGATATCGTGAGCAACCCAGCGATAGGCTAGCAGTTTTCCGTCTGAATTCTCACCAATAACGGGGCCCCAAATGGTATCTTGTGTTTGAATTTCAATCGACTCTTGATCTTTTATTGCGATCATTTGGCTATGAGACGTAAAGTTTTTAAAGCCATCAGGTGTTAAATATTGGCTTTTATCTTCATTTGTTTCTAATACGATGACATCGCTCCAGTCACCGTAACTGTTGGTAAATCCCCAGGCAATGCTGCCATTACTGCCGACTACTACATTAGGCGTACCGGGTAATGTTGCACCTGTGATCTTTACTGTTTTATCGTTGCTGCTGTAAATCAAGCTTGCTCGGTACCAAGTATTAGGTACTCTAATTCCCAAATGCATGTCGTTTGCGACAATTGCACTACCAGTTGTTGATAGTTTTCCTGAAACTGACCAGTTATTTGAACCGACAAATTTTGGTTCCCGTTTTGAAATGCTTACTGTGCGCCCGTCGCTAGTTATTGTCTTTGGAAAGTTCGCTGGCATTGGTGATTGTGAAAATTGACTGCCGTCAATTGCTGCATCCCACTTACTACCTTTGGGTGTTAAAAAGGCAAATAAGTCAGCAGGTAATGCTTTTCTCATTATATCTAGGCTAAGTTCTCGTTCGCCTGCTGAATACTGTAAATCGAGGTACATGCTAAATACCGACAGTACAGTATCTTCCTCCTGCCAAAGCACAGGGGTTTGTTGAAGCAATAAGTATTCAAAAGGGTTAGCTCCTAGACGCTCTAGTCCTTGATTTACGCCTCTGGTGTATGCTTTTAGTAGTTCAAGTTCATGATTACCTAAGCTATTAACAATGGTTCTTGCGCGCTCTCTGAAACGATGAACTCTAATTTTTTTATCATAATCAAGTGCCATTTCGCCAAATAAACTAGACAACTCTCCTGCTGAATTGCGGCGAAGTAGATCCATTTGAAAAAAGCGCTCTTGCGAATGGACGAAGCCTAACGCCATAGCAGCATCATTTCTGTTTTCTGCTTTTATAGTTGCGATACCGAATTCGTCACGCTCGATATTGACTGTTGCATTTAGACCAAAGAGGGTGGCTTTACCTTCTAGTTGAGGTAGCGCGCTGTCTACTCGACTGTATAGCCAAGCGGCGCCAGTAGCCAAAAAAAACAATAATATTAGTGTAAGAGCAATTGCGAAGGGTTTGATATTTTTCATTATTATTTAACAGACAGATAGCAATTTAGTTAGCTTACTTAGTGTTTGTAGTTTATGCACTATAAATTTAAAAAGGGGCTAGATGAAAAGGTTAAGTAGATGTTTTTTATTTAGAAAAAAGATATACGATTTTTTTGGTAGAAGATTTGTAAATAGGATGTAATAATGTCCGCCCTCAGCGCCCAGCTGTGCTTCTAGGAAGACGATGTCTGTAGGTTGGAATGGATTTCTAATAGCCCTTAGCTATTTACGAACAACCCTAATGTACTAAGATAAAAATAATAATGACGGAGTTTACATGTCAGACAATCTAAATCGTTACATCCAAATTGGCGATTGGTGTTTTGAGCTAAAAATGGTTCGAGCATTAAAAGTTGATGAATATGGTAAACCATATAATGCAATCGCAAATTGCAACATTAATGGTGATTCTATGTATGTCGATGGATTAGTGACTAAGTCAGATGAAGAGTTTACTAAAGATGACTTTATGACGTTTTATAAGTTTACTGAAATGATGGGGTTAGATAACTTTGCTTACCATCGTTACCATAATGGCAAATCAGTAACTAAAGAAGTTAAAGTTAGAAAACCTGAACCTAAAGTTGAACAAAGCATAGAAGAACCTGCCTTTATCAAGTTAGTTAAATAACTAGTGTATTCTGTATACAACTATTTGAAGACATAAAATACCTGCCTTATAAACCAAGTAAAACTGTAACAATAATGGATCGTATGCTTAATTTTTGATACTATCCAGCGCAATTTTTGTACGTCGTTTTATGTGATAATTTTGTTGTATATCTTTAAACGAAAGTTTTATTTTCTTTTCAGTATCTTAGCAGTAATGACGCTTAGCATATTTTTTGTCGCGGCCATGTCGCCGCTCGAAATGTTTGTGGTCAGCGGCATAATTATCGCTATTTCTTTGTATTTGTATCGACGTCAAATAAGCTGGCAGTTGAGTCAGTTGTTAATGCATATGTTGTCGAATGACACCGAAACGCAACCAACGCTTGTTTCTAAATGGCTATCTTCAGTATTTTCACATCTAGAACGCTACGTTCTTCAGTTAACTAATGAACGTAATGGCTACATAGAAACGCTAAATGCTATCAATGATGCAGTAATTCGAACCGACGCAGCCGGGAAGATATCGGCAGTTAATAAAGCGTGCTTGGCGTTGTTTTCTTGTCAACAAGAGAACTTACTGCATAACGATTACGACTTGTGTCAGCGCGCCATTGAAGTACCTGAAGATCATGTGGATTTTCATGAGGTATTGAAAAAGCTTAGCGTTAAGCAGCGAACTAATTTATATAAATCAGTTTTTCATGTTGATATGAACAATCGCATTTTGGCGATCGAAAGACAGGTTACACCCGTATACAGTGGCGATGAGCTTATTGGCACTGTTGTGGTGCTTAGGGATGTCACTACAGCTGAAAAGCTAAGAAAACGTCTTCGTTTTCAAGCAAATCACGACAATGTCACAAAGCTATTTAATCGCTACAAATTTGAGCAACGATTAACTGATGCTTGGCATGATGCACAGGAAAATAGTGAGCAGCACGCGTTGCTGCAAATGGATATGGATCGTTTTAAGCTTATAAATGATAATGCTGGCCACGCAGCTGGTGATCAGTTATTACGTGACGTAGCTAATATTTTAAAACTCAATGTACGCTCAAGCGACATATGTGCGCGTATAGGCGGCGATGAATTTGCTATTTTGCTTTACCAAGTAACACCTGACATAGTGCAGTCAGTTATGAATAAGCTGAACTTGGCATTAAAACAATTACCATTTAGCGCTTCAGGACAAGTATTTGAAGTAGGCGCTAGTATTGGTGGTACTTTAATTAATGCCAAATCTCCACACATCACAGAATTGAAGCGCCAAGCTGATGCTGCTTGTTTTATTGCAAAAAACAAGGGTATAAATAACAATCAGCTCTTCAGTCAAAATGATGATCAATTAATGTCATTGCAACAAGAACCTCGTTGGGCTGCGCGAATACATCAAGCACTAGAAAGTGATGAATTTGCTTTGTTTTATCAATCTATACAAGCGCTTGATAACATCGATAACCCTAAACAACACATCGAAATATTACTTCGTTTACAATCGGGTGGTAAGCTATTGAGCCCTAACGTATTTTTGCCGGCGGTTGAACGCTTTCGTTTAACGGATAAAGTGGATTATTGGGTTGTTTCAAAAACTTTTGCTTGGTTTGAACAACAACCTGAACTTTGGCAAAAACAAGTCATAGCGATTAATTTGTCTGGCGATAGCATTACCAATGAACATTTCATTACCAAGGTGCTTGAATGCCAACGTAGCTATAACTTTCCATCATCAGCTATTTGCTTTGAAATAACAGAAACCGCAGCAATTGCAGATATGAATTTAGCACGTCAAATGGTCGATAGACTTCAAATGGTAGGATTCAACATCGCATTGGATGACTTTGGCAAAGGCTTTAGTACCTTTAGTTATCTAAAAAGTTTGCCTGCACAGTACATCAAAATTGATGGTAGTTATGTCGAGGAAATTCTGACAAGTGAAAGTGATCACTCCATCGTGAAAGCGATAGCTACTATGGCTAAAACCATGGATATGAAAACGATTGCGGAATTTGTGCAATGTGATGAAACTATGAACTTACTAAGTGATTTAGGTGTCGACTTTGTTCAAGGGTATGGTATCGCACTGCCTAAACCGTTAGCTGATTATCACAAAACTGAGCCAATTCATTAATAGTTACACAATGGCTTACTAGCAAAGTTTGCTATATAACACTTATTCGGTAAGCTATCGTCATTATAAGAATAACTTTGACTGTTATTGATGACGTTATCGAGCCCTTGGCGTAAAGATTTTGTAATGTTTGACGATTCACATTACCCATCTTCAAGCCTGCCTCCTTTACATTATTTAGACTCTGCAGCGACTTGTTTAATTCCAGAGCAAGTTGTCGCTGTTAATCAGCGTTATTTGCAATTTGAACACGCGAATAGTCATCGAGGTTTTTACCCCCTTTCTAGTGATTTAACTGATCGCGTAGAGAACACTCGTCAGCAAGTTGCCAGCTTTATTAACGCGCCCTGTGCACAACAAATTATATTTACATCCGGTGCGACATCAGCGATTCATCAAATTGTTCAAGGATACTTTGCAGACAAAATAGCCGCTAAGCATAATATTGTTACTACAGTTGCAGAGCATCACGCAAATTTTGTACCTTGGCAGCAACTTGCACAATCAGTTGGTGCTGAACTTCGCATAGCACCCGTAAAGGCAAGTGGTGAAGTCGATATTGAATTGCTAACCGAGTTGATTGACGAAAATACTTTATTGCTCACAATTAGCCATTTATCCAATGTAACAGGGGTCGAAAATCCACTTGAGCAAATTATTAACCAGATAAAGTCGATTAATAGTTCAGTTAAAGTGGTCGTTGATGGCGCACAATACATTGGTCATTATCCTTTAGATGTTTCAACGTTAGGTTGCGATTTTTATGTGTTTTCTGGACATAAACTCTATGCAGGATTTGGCGTTGGCGTATTGTTTTGCCATCAAAGAGTCATAGAAGCAATGTCACCTGTTGTTTTTGGCGGAGGGATGGTCGAACGTGTTACTAATAACCAAAGTTTATGGCAAACAGGTATCCGTAGATTCGAAGCTGGCAGTTTAAATGCTCAGGCTATCGTGGCGTTAGCTGCAGCTATAGAGTATATCCAATTTGCACGTAGCAATGATGCACAATTATATATGAGTGAGCTTTCCAACTATTTACGACAGCGTTTAAGCGCTATAGGGTTCTGTCAGTTTTTAGTAGCTACAGATAAAGCAACACCGATTGTCGGGTTTAATTTAAAAGGCATTCACAGTCATGATGTAGCATCTATTTTAGCCGAACATAATGTTGCGATTCGTGCGGGTCATCATTGTGCCCAACCATTACATAGTTATTTAAATAAAAACAGTAGCATCAGAGTGTCACTTGCTTTGTATAATGAACAGCAAGATATAGATGCTATGATTGATGGACTTGAAAAGGCACATACAATAATGGCGGTATAAAGATGCAAACTACGCTATATCAACAAGCGCTGTTAAGCCATCATCAAAACCCAACAGGGTTTCAACACAATATTAAGCCTAGCGCAGAAAGTGATGGTTATAACCCTGCTTGCGGGGATGAAATTACAGTAAAAATAAGTACTGAGAAAAATACAATTACAGGTATTTCATTTGAAGGTGAAAGTTGTGCAATTTGCCGAGCGTCTGCTTCGATTATGTGTCAACAAGTATCATCGCTGTCTGATGTGCAGGCTAAAGAATCTATAGCACTTATTGAAAGTTCATTTGCACAAAAGGTGCCGTTTGCTGAAGCACTATCACCATTAAATGGGGTGTTTGATTTTCCGGTACGTCAGCAATGTGCTTTACTACCTTGGCAAACGTTAAAACAGTGTTTGTCACAATTCAAAAACTCATAAATTTATTTAGCACAAAATACAACTATGCAAGAAAACTGGTTAGAAATATCCGCTCAATTTAACACTAGAGAAAGATACGTACTGGCGGTAATTATTAACACGCAAGGTGCAACTTACCGAAAGGCTGGCACACTTATGTTGATAAATGAACGTCAGCAGTGCACCGGTTTACTAAGCGGCGGCTGTTTAGAAGCTGACATAGCTCTGCACGCGCAAGCGGTTTTTAGCGAGCAAAATGTTAAATTGCTCGAATATGATTTAACCGCCGATGCTGATTTACTCTGGGGACTCGGTCTTGGCTGTGAAGGCGCTATTGATATTTTATTGTTACCATTATCTCCAGAAAATAATCACTTAGATTTTAATGTTCTACTGACAACCATCGAGCAACGAAAACAAGGTCGATATTGGATTTCACTTCCAGAAAAAGGCGAGGAATTAGCGTTTCTCGCTAAGGCTATTTTTAGTGGACAGCATAAGGTGCCAAAAGAGGCTAATACAAGTAGTGGTCGGTGGCTTTCTATTCCTGTTACTCCCGCTATCTCGGTCGCAATATTAGGTGCTGGCCCAGACGCTATACCCCTTGCCAATATGGCAATTCAAATGGGGTGGCAAGTTACGGTTCATGATCATAGAGAAAATGCGTTAGCTGCCATTGATTTTGACTTGGCGGTTAATAAAGTAAAATTGAGAGCTGAAAATAGTCAGTCTGGCTATTTTAAACAATTTAATGCGGCGATAGTGATGACGCATAACTTAAGCTTTGATCAGCAATATTTGGCAACGCTACTAACTAGTGAAGTTTCCTATATTGGGTTACTCGGGCCGAAAGCTAGGCGGGACAAAATGTTAGAAACTGTGGGTAGCAATTATGCATCGCATGCTGAACGTGTCTTTGGGCCGGTTGGTTTAAATATTGGAGGAAGAAGTCCACAAGCGATAGCTTTATCAATATTAGCCGAGGTTCAACAACAGATGTCATCTCTGTTATCGGTTAGCCAACTTGATATGGCCTATGTACAACAATAAATCTCACACAAAACATGCAAACGACTTGGCAATTATTATTATAGCCGCCGGTAATTCAAGTCGTTTAGGACAACCAAAGCAACTTGTACATTTCCAAGGCGAGCCGTTATTGCTAAGACAAATTAATTTGGCATTAAGTGTTAGTGATAACGTATATGTAGTGCTTGGCAGTCAATCAGAAAAGTTTCAATCCATGCTAGAAAATATGCCTGTTAACGTGATCGACAATGAAAATTGGCAGCAGGGTATGGGCAGCTCAATTGCCTGTGGTTTTGCACAAATTGGGTCGGTTGCCGCAGCAATGTTGTTATTAGTTGATCAATGGCGAGTAACAACTGATGATTTAGTATTATTAGTGCAATCTTGGCAGCAGCAGCCAGACAATATTCATGCCTGTAGTTGGCATAATCAAGAGGTAGGGAGTGAGAAAGAAAATGTAAGCTTCGGGCCTCCGGTAGTATTTCCGAAAGCATTTTTTACAAAATTAATTGGCCTTTCAGGTCAAATTGGTGCTAAACCTATTCTTAATAAGTATCTTGATCATGTGCAGTTTCATCAAATACGCAATGCTGAATATGACTTAGATACACCATCACAGTTAGCAGCAATAAAAGAATTAGAACAACAATAAAATAAGGCTATCAAGGAAATTAAACCATGATCACCCTCAATGTTAATGGAAAAGCGCATCAATACGATGATGATGAAAATATGCCGATTTTATGGGCATTAAGAGACATTTTGAAATACACCGGAACCAAATATGGCTGCGGCAAAGGGCTATGTGGTGCATGCACTGTGCACTTAAATGGCCAACCAATTCGTTCTTGCGCAACACCGGTTTCTGCCGTTGGTGATCAAAAAATTACCACGATAGAAGGACTTTCTGAAAAAGGTGACCATCCTGTTCAACAAGCTTGGCAAGCGTTAAATGTACCGCAGTGTGGTTATTGCCAATCTGGGCAAATAATGTCGGCGGTAGCTTTACTAGAAAATAATCCTAAGCCTGATGATGAGCAAATTGATATGGCCATGAGTGGCAACATATGTCGTTGTGGTACCTATGAGCGTATTCGTAAAGCCATCCATTTAGCTTCTGATTTAGCGATTGAAGTTAAAGGAGGCAAATAATGAAAGTCATTGAAAATGTCAGCCGCCGAAAATTTCTCAAACAATTTGGTATTGGATCTGGTGCGTTAGTCTTAGCTGTTAACTTTCCGGAAATCTCGTTTATGCCAAAGGCGTTAGCAAGTGGTGCTGCGACGAAGTTCGAACCAAGTGTTTATGTTCATATTAATAGTGACAATACTGTCGGTATCGTTGTCCATCGTTCCGAAATGGGGCAAGGCATTAGAACCAGTATTCCGATGATTGTTGCGGATGAATTAGAAGCTGATTGGCAGCAAGTACAAGTCATTCAAGGCTTAGGTGATAAGAAGTATGGTAGCCAGAATACTGATGGTTCACGCTCTGTGCGTAGATTTTATCAACCGCTAAGGGAAGCTGGAGCAACGGCTCGCACTATGTTAGAACAAGCCGCAGCGAGCCAGTGGCAAGTGCCAGCCAATGAATGCTATGCCAAAGAAAACCATATAATCCATAAGCCCAGTGGAAAGAAGGCAAGCTTTGGTTCTTTAGTAGCGATAGCTGCAACTTTACCAGTTCCAGAAGCTAAAACGCTTGTGCTCAAAGATAAGAAAGATTTTAAGTTTATTGGTAAATCTAATGTTGCTTTAGTTGATGGTCATGATATCGCGACGGGTAATACAACTTATGGTTTTGATGTTGATCTTCCTGATATGGAGTATGTGGTTATTGCTCGTCCACCTGTGCTTGCTTCAAAACTTGGAAGATTTGATGCCAGTAAAGCGAAGAAAATTAAAGGCGTAGTAGATGTTGTTGCTTTGGACAATATCGAAGAGCCGCCTTTATTTAAACCGCTTGGTGGCGTTGCCATTATAGCGACTAACTCGTGGGCGGCGATGCAGGGTCGTGAAGCTTTAGAAATTGAATGGATAAATAGCGGTCATGAGGTTTATAACTCAGACACTTATAAGGCTGCTCTGGCTGCAAGTTGTGATAAAGCTGACACAGTACTGCGAAAAAAGGGGAATGTTGATAAGGCGCTCGCATCGGCTGAGAAGGTATTGGCGGCTGAATATTATGTGCCCGAATTGATACATGCTCCAATGGAGCCACCAGCAGCAACGGCACATTATCATGATGGTATTTTTGATATATGGGCATGTACACAAACACCGCAATCTGCGCAAGGTACAGTGGCGCAGCTTCTTAAAGTTGAACCTGAAAAGGTTAATATTAATGTGACATTATTGGGTGGTGGTTTTGGCAGAAAATCAAAACCAGACTTTGTTGTGGAAGCAGCACTAATGTCAAAGCTTCGTGGTAAGCCTGTAAAAGTTTTATGGACGCGAGAAGACGAAATAAAAAATGGTTACTATCACGCTGTTAGTTATCAAAAACTCAAAGCAGGCATTAGCCAAAATAATGAAGTAACGGCATGGCAGCATAATGTTGCGTTGCCAACTATTGGCGCAACTTTTAGTAAAGGAGCTAATGTTATAGGCTCAGAGGCAAATTTAGGCCTCATTGATATGCCGTATGACATTGCTAATGTTCAGTGTGCGGCAGGTAAGGCTGAAGCACATACGCGAATAGGTTGGCTGCGTTCTGTTACAAATATCAATCAGGCATTTGCGGTGTGTTCATTTGCTGATGAATTAGCTAATCAAGCTGGTGCTGATCCTAAAGACCACTTAATAAAGTTAATTGGCTCAGATCGACAAATAGATTTGGCTCAGGAAAATGCAAAATACGGAAATTACGGCGAAGAACTTTCACGCTATCCGATAGACACTGCAAGGTTAAAAGCAGTTGTTGAACGCGTTGCAAAGCTCGCAAAGTGGCAAGAAAAACGGCCTAAAGGAAAAGCACTTGGTATCGCAGTACATAGGAGCTTTGTCAGCTATGTTGCTTGTATAGCTGAAGTTTCTGAAGCAGCTAGCGGAAAAGTTAAAGTTGATAAAGTTTGGTTTAGTGTAGACTGTGGTACGGCTGTTAATCCTGAACGTATTCGTTCGCAAATGGAAGGTGCTGCTGTTTTTGGTTTATCGTTGACTTTCTTTGGCGAATTAACGGCTAAAGATGGCGTGATAGAACAAAGTAATTTTCATGACTATCCCATGGCAAGAATAACTGATACGCCAGAAACAATTGTTGATATCGTTGAAAGTGAGCATCCTCCAGGTGGTGTCGGTGAACCAGGCGTTCCGCCTGTTGCTCCTGCTATTACCAATGCTATTTTCGCATTAACAGGTAAGCGTTATAGAGAACTTCCACTTGTTAAACAAGGTATTGTTTAATCGTAGGACATTAACCAATGGAGTTTAATTAAGCATATGGCGCTGGGTGAATACCTTGCGCCATTGCTATTCTTTATAAACTAATTTTTCTGATAAGTTTAGGTAGGTTTAATTGATAATCTTCGCTGCGCACCGCAGACAAAATGGTTGCTGAACCTTCTGTAAGATCATAATTTTTTGGTGTAATTAAACTGTTTATTTTGGTGCTATAGATGGTCGTTATTTTGGGTTTAAGCGGCTCATCTCTGTTGCCTTCAGTGACTACGGCTAATTTATCATTCGATAGTTTTACTAATGATCCAACCGGGTGAACGCCCAAAAATTTGATAAATTGTTGAACTAATCCTTGGTCGAATTTATCTTCATTCGATAATAAGTGTCGCAGTGCAACCATAGGTGGCACACCTTTTTTATAGGTTTTATCCCCTGTCATCGCGTCATAGACATCAATTATTGCTGTCATACGAGCAAGTTTTGATAGTTTATTTTGCTCTAATCCTCTAGGGTAACCGGAGCCGTCGAGTCTTTCATGGTGATTGGCGAGCATATCGATGACAATATCGTTAAGAATATTGTCACGTTTACCTATTTCTAGCCCCCAGTGAATATGCTTTTTCACGACCGACATTTCATTATCTGTTAGGCTTTCGTTTTTTTTGAGAATTGCGCTCGGGACTTTCGCTAAGCCGATATCATGAAATAGTGCCCCTAAGGTAACTTGCTTAACGGTGGCCTTTTTTAGCCCTAAATAAAGGCCAAAACCACACATCAAAATTGCGGTATTGATCGCATGCTCCCACTGATAATTGGTTTGCTGACGTATACGAGTCAAAATGGTGATTGCATATTCATTACGAAATACCGACTCGGTTATTTCATCAGCTAATACGAGAATTTTTTCAGTGGTTAGTTTTTGTCCGCCCGCTGCTTGAGCAAAGATCTTTTTTACATTTTCTGTGGCTTGGTCGTAAACTTGTTTTGATTGCTCAAACTCTTCTGCCACTGAAATTAAGGCGCCTTGTGGCTTATCTTTTTGCGGAGTTGTGTTAATTGGAGCTTCATTAGTGGCTGATGCTTGGGCTTGCTCAGGATCGAGTTTGACCACAACACTAACAGCCCCTTGTTTTTTCAAAAGCTCTATAGTGCGAGGAGAGTTTACTTTGCCTTGGTTTTTAACTTTATGTTGCGTATTTTTAAGTCTGATGTCTTGAACGAACATACCTACTTCGAGTTCGTCTATCGCTAAAGTTTTAAGCATCATTTACAACCAGCTTATTGAGTATTTTTATTATTATAGTTGTTTATAGTTGCTTATTTTTACAGCGGATTCAATTTTTGTTTTTATTAGGTGGTGTACATAGGTGTTTACTGTCTTTATTTTTGATAGCATAGCGGCAAAATTTGTGAGGTATTGATATGGCATCTCTTCAAGATCAACTACTAAAAGCAGGCTTGACGACAAAGCAAAAAGCACGGCAAGCGAATACTGATAAACGAAAGAAAAATAAGCAAAAACGTAGCGGAGCTCAAGTTGAATCAAGCATTCAAGAACAAGTGAAGCAAGATATTGCTAAGCAAAAAGCTGAAAAGTTGGCAAAAGATGCAGCGTTAAATGCTGAACGTCAGCTAGAGCTTGCGGCTAAAGAGCTTCATCAACGAATATTACAAATACTGACTCACCACCAAGTTAAAGGTATTGAAGGTGAAACAGAGTATAATTACACCTTTGGCAGTAAAATCAAAAAACTTTTTGTCAATGAGCAAACACAAAAGGCACTTGTTAATGGTCGTTTGTCTATTTGTGGTTTGGATGATGTCACTTATGTTGTTACTGCAGAGACTGCGGAAAAAGTTGCAACATTAGATGAGAATGTTGTGCTATTGCAAAATGATAAGTCGGCAACTGATGAGGTTGATGAAGACGATCCGTATGCTGCCTACCAAATTCCTGATGATTTAATGTGGTAAACATATCTCATAAATAACTAACAGCAAAGTGTAAATGGACTGGCTTTGTTGTTAGGTCTGTGTGAGTTGGGCTAAGCATCAGAATATGCTAATATCCGCGGCTTTTAATAGTAATGGGTATAGATAATGGCAATTATTCGTTGGTTTGTTGGCCAAATTATTTTATTTATCAACTTCTTAACTTTCCCTAAGTCACCTTCGCTTTCTGCTGAGCAACAAGCACAAATGGCAGAAAAGTTAAAACAGTTAAGTTTGTATCAATTACCTGCTTGTCCATTTTGCGTTAAAGTTCGTCGAGCAATGAAGCGAGAAGGTATTGAGTTACCTATTCGAAATATACAGGATAAGCAGCACAATTATCGTGATGAATTAATCCAAGGTGGTGGGAAAGCAACGGTACCTTGTTTAAAGATTGAAACTGCAGATAATGATGTTGAATGGTTATATGAGTCCAGTGATATTATCAATTATTTAAAAGCCAAAGTGGCTAATTAAAATTTTTTAGCAACATATCAGGTCTATTAAAATAATGCTGACAAAATGTCAGCATTATTGTTTGTGGAGATGGTATGTTAATCAAATCAAAAAAACCTTATCAATTAAGTGAAGCACAAGTCACCGACGAGCAAGTTTATATCAACCGCCGCCAATTATTAAAGTCTATGGGCTATATTGGAGCTGGTAGTTTACTTGCAAAGCCTGCAAGCGCTTCACCTTTAGATTTTTGGAATAGTGCAGAAAAAAGCAAGTTTCAATATCGTAAATTAGACTTTAAAATATCTGAAGTTTCACAAGAGCAATTAACGCCAGAAGCGAAAGTTGCAAGCCATAATAATTTCTATGAATTTGGCTTAGATAAATCGGATCCCGCAAAAAATGCTCAAGACTTTAAAGTTAATCCGTGGCAACTCTCGATCTCTGGGTTGGTCAACAAACCACTTACTCTAGATTATGATGATTTGTTTAAACGAGTGCCGCTTGAAGAGCGTATTTACCGTTTACGATGTGTCGAAGCCTGGTCAATGGTTATTCCTTGGGTTGGTTTTTCGTTAGCAGAATTAATCAAAAAAGCAGATCCAAAAAGCAAAGCGAAATATGTTGCTTTTGAAACCTTACACGATCCTAAACAGATGCCAGGCCAAAGAAGTCGCAGAATTGGTGGCGGGATTGATTACCCTTACGTTGAAGGGCTTCGAATTGATGAAGCAATGAATCCGTTAGCATTTCTCAGTGTTGGTTTATATGGAAAAACTCTTCCCCCTCAAAACGGTGCGCCTATTAGGCTGGTAGTACCGTGGAAGTATGGGTTTAAGAGTATTAAATCAATCGTTTCTATTAAACTTGTTGATAAAATGCCACCAACAACATGGAACTTATTAGCGCCAAGAGAATATGGTTTTTACGCGAATGTAAACCCTGATGTAGCTCATCCCAGGTGGAGTCAAGCAAGTGAAAGGCGTATTACATCTGGCGGTTTGTTTGCACGCAACCGAATTCCGACTTTACCGTTTAATGGTTATGGCAATGAAGTTGCACATCTATATAAAAATATGGATTTAAAGCGCTTTTATTAAATTTCAAACAGAGGCTTTTTACCTGAGGTTTTAAAATGCTTACAAGCGTTAAAATTATCGTGCATTTGGCAGCACTTTTACCATTAGTTTGGTTATATTATGGGGCAATTAACGATACGCTAGGCGCAGACCCTGTTGAATATGTTATTCACTTTACCGGTACCGGAGCGTTAAATATTTTGCTTTTAACCTTGGCACTTAGCCCAGCCGCAAAATTTTTTAAAAAGCCTGTGCTTATTAAATTAAGAAGGTTGGTGGGTTTGTGGGCATTTACTTATGCCATTTTTCATTTATTAAATTTTATATTCTTTGAGCTCCAATTTGATTGGCGGCTACTTGTTAGTGAAATCGTAAAGCGGCCTTATATAACCGTAGGTATGATGGCGTTTCTAATATTAAGTTTATTAGCTTTTACATCAATAAATCGCATTAAACGAAAAATGGGTAAAAATTGGCAGCAATTGCATAACTGGGTTTATATTGCTGCTATTGCTGTCGTTATTCATTTCTATTGGTCAATCAAGTCAGATATTTATCAACCGGCTTTATATGCGTTGATTCTGCTTTGGTTATTGTCGTTACGCAGGTCGCGAATCAAAGTTTGGTTATTTAAGTAATCGACATTAATCGTACTGGGCAGGTATTCTGTCGCAATTTGTATCTAAATATTTAGCTTGTGTCTTGTTGTTAACATTTATTCATACTAATGTAGTCGGGTTAACTTTCATATATAACTATATTGCTCGGCTAGCTCCCTCTGGTAAAGAGCAAAAATACAGGAAATAATCATGCAAAAACTGATTCCATCTATGGTGATGGTAGCTGTTTCTGTTGCTTTAACTGGTTGTATGCAATCGGAAAAACAGGACGCTAAGGTTACTATTAATAAATACCCATATCCAAGCACTTATCAAGTGTTGCCTCAACAAAAAACTGTCATTCAAAATGCTACAGTATTAGTAGGTAACGGTGAGCGATTAGATGATGCTGACGTATTGTTTGTTGATGGCAAGATTGCACAAGTAGGCAAAGATTTAGCTGTTGATGGCGCCACTATTGTTGATGGTCAAGGCAAGTGGGTTACACCGGGTGTAATCGATGTACACTCTCATTTAGGGGTTTACCCAAGCCCGTCGGTAGAGTCGCATTCTGACGGCAATGAAATGACATCACCTAATACGTCTGAAGTTTGGGCTGAGCATAGCGTTTGGCCACAAGATCCTGGCTTTCAAGCGGCACGTGCGGGTGGTATTACTACGCTACAATTATTGCCAGGCTCCGCCAACCTCTTTGGTGGTCGTGGTGTAACGTTGAAAAATGTACCAAGTCATACCATGCAAGGTATGAAATTCCCTACAGCACCTTATGGTTTAAAAATGGCGTGTGGTGAAAACCCTAAACGAGTTTATGGTAATCGTAAGCAAGCACCGGGTACTCGAATGGGGAACATGGCGGGTTACCGTATGGCTTGGGCAGAGGCTACTGAATACAAGCGTGCATGGGAAAAATATGATGCTGAATATGCGGCAGGTAAAAACCCAGAAGCACCCGTACGTGATATTGAGTTAGACACTCTTAGAGGTGTGCTTGATGGAGAAATTTTAATTCACAATCATTGTTACAAAGCAGAAGAAATGGCAATGATGATTGACCTAGGCAAAGAGTTTAATTATCACTCAGGTACATTCCATCACGGTATTGAAGCATACAAAGTTGCAGATATGCTAGCTGAAAACGGTAACTGTGCTGCTATGTGGCCAGATTGGTGGGGCTTTAAAATGGAAGCTTACGATATGGTTGAAGAAAATGTTGCTATTGTTGATGCCATGAAAAACTCTTGTGCTGTTGTTCACTCAGATTCAAGTACTACAATTCAACGCTTAAACCAAGAAGCGGGTAAAATTATGTATCGCGCTAATGAGAATGGCTTTAAGTTAACAGAGGCTGATGCAATTCGATGGATCACTAGCAATGCCGCTAAGTCATTAGGTATCGCAGATAAAACAGGCAGCCTTGAGTCTGGCAAAAATGCGGATGTCGTATTATGGAATACCAATCCGTTTAGTGTTTACGCGCAAGCGGAACAAGTATTTGTTGATGGTGCAAAAGTTTATGACCGTCATGATGAAAAGTATCAGGCCCAAAGTGATTTTATGCTTGGGCAAGAGTTAATTCAGGAATAAGGCGAGGAATAGACAATGAAATTATTTAAATCTTCTTTAATCGCCTTAGCACTTGCTTCGGCAACTGCTGCAAATGCAGCGAGCTTGGCAATAACTAATGCAAAAGTACACACCGTAACTGAAGCTGGTGTTTTAGAAAATGCGACAGTTGTAATTGATAATGGCGTCATTACCGCCATTAACCCTGAAACAGTGACGGCAGACCAAACGTTTAATGCACAAGGTAAAATATTAACACCAGGGTTCATTGTTTCGATGAATCAATTAGGTCTAGTGGAAGTAGGTGCTGTAGCGCGCAGTCGCGACGCTGGTGAGAAAAAAGCTGACATTACTTTTGACGCAAGCTTGGCGTACAACCCAAAGTCTACTGCTGTTGCGTTTACTCGCAAAGGTGGAATTACTCGCAGCGTTGTTGCCCCAAATGGCGGTGATGATATGTTTAAAGGCCAAACTTTTGTTGTTAATTTAACGGGAGATTACGATAGCGTAATCGCAAGCCAACAAGACGTTGTTCTTGAGCTAGGTAGCAAGTCAAAAGGTTCACGTGCAACTGATTTACAAAAGCTAACCCACAAGCTTGAAGATGCACAAAAGGCACTAGATAAAGCAGCGAAAGCCAAGAAATCAGATAAGAAAGACAAAAAAGAGCCTAAGCGTGGCGAACAAGCGATTAACCAAATATTAAAAGGTGAAAAATCGTTATTGGTTCATGTTGATCGTGCTACTGATATTCTAGCTATGCTGGCGCTTAAAGAACGTTTTAACCTAGATTTAGTATTATTAGGTGCGGCAGATGCGATTGTTGTAGCTGATAAAATTGCACAAGCAAAGGTACCAGTTGTAATGAATGCCATGCGTAATCTGCCTGGAAGTTTTGACTCACTGCATGCTCACTTAGAGAATGCAGGCAAGTTAAGTAAAGCTGGCGTTAAAGTTGTGCTCACTAAGAATGACACCCATAACGGGCATCAGCTTCGTTTTAATGCAGGTAATGCAGTCGCAAACGGCATGGATTACGATCAAGCTTTAGCATCGGTTACCGCGAATGTAGCGGATGTATTTGACTTAGATAGTGGTCGAATTGCAGTAGGCAAACCGGCTGATATCGTATTGTGGAGTGCCGATCCATTTGAACTAAGCAGTAGTGCAGAAAAAGTTTGGATTAATGGTGAAGAGCAAGTACTAGAGAGCCGCCAAGACAAGCTTCGTGATCGTTATATGACACAATCAGTTATGCCTAAAGCATATACAAAATAATATGCAATTGACGCTGTTTTAAAAGGGACTTATAGTCCCTTTTTTTATGGCAGTTAGCCAACGTATAATGATGGTGATCACAATTACATGTGAGCACTGTTAGCGTTACTAGTTTAATCGCCTAATGTATTGAATAGTTGTTACTAAAATGTATATACTTTGGCGATTTTAATTATTATATAGTAGTACGAATATGGTAAATTCATCGCAAGCTCGCGGTTTCACTTTGATTGAGTTGGTAGTTGTGATTGTCATTCTAGGCATTCTAGCAGCAACCGCTGCACCCAAGTTCTTGAATTTATCAGGTGACGCAAAAGTAGCTACGTTACAGGCGATAAAGGGCACAATGGAGTCAACGATAAAACTAGCTCAAGCTAAAGCTCGGGTAAGTGGCCTGAGTCCTGTAGCTTCTAATCCAGGTGCCGGTCAGTCTGCTTATGTTGTTGACTTTGGATTTGGTTCTGCAGAAGTCGATTTTAGAAATCTATGTCCTGAAAGCAGTGCTGAACTTGGTAATCAGTTAGATATGAAAGATTTTATCGATATTGATGCACAAAGCTTTGAACCGACAGTAACGACCAACCAATACACTTTTATAGGTTATGATATCCCCAGTTCAAGTTCACCATTAACTAATCAAGGTTGTTATGTTATCTATGACTCATTTGGTGATCCTAACTGTACAGTTACTATAGTTACAGAAGACTGCTAGCATCAATCGCTAAAACGATAATAACGGCGTGCATTTTGGTAACAAAGTTGTTCTAACTCGTTAGAAGTAAGCCCGAATGCAACTCGATAGCTTTGCCATAGTTCTTGATAACTACAACTAAACAGCAATAATGGGAAATTGCTGGCGAGCATTACCCTATCCATTGAAAATATTGCTATGCAAGCCTTAATAACTCTTGTTAGTTGATGGTTAGAGTAGTGTCTTGAGAACATTTCCCACCCGGAACACTTTATCGTTACCTTTGGGTATTCACTTAATAGCCCCATTCCATCAAACCAAGCTTGGTTCTGCTTAGCTGTTAATTTCGGTGTACCGCAGTGATTAATGATGACGTTTAAATGCGGAGCGTTTTTTAAAAGCTTTTCAAGTAAAGACACTGCTGCTAGATTTGCTAGTGGCATTTGTAGTTCAAAATGTAAATTATTGGTCGCTAATGTTGCTAAGTTAGTTGCGGTATTTTTGTTGCTAAGAATTTGCTCTGCATCGTCATCTAAAATATGTCTTACGCCAACAATAGAAGAATAAGTTAATAGCTTGCTAACTTGTTTAATAAAATATTGAGGCGAACTGGTTAAATCTATTGACGCAACACTCTTGAAAGGCATAGTGTTCATCGACTCTAGCCAGGCTATTTCTTGCCACGGTTGTTCGTTATTAAACCCTGCTTCAATATGAACAAACCCCGCTAATTCCATAGGGGAAGCTAATTTCATATCATTTTCGTTAAAGTTTTTTTGAATGATAGGTTTGTCAGGCCAAAATGGCGGATTCTCTGACTTTAGCCAATGATAATTTCCTTTTTTTAAGTCAAAAAAATGAACATGAGGGTCAATAATTTTCATTAATTTTAATTTTCCCTTTTGCTTTTATCATTTACTGAGCGGTGTACCCGCCATCAATGACCTGAAGGCTACCGGTAATGAATTTGGCGTTATCTGACGCTAAAAAGTAAGTGAGTTCGGCAACTTCTTCAGGTTGACCTAACCGGCCAAGGGGTTGCAATTTAGCTTCTTCTTGATGAACGTCTTGTTTGTCAGCCCCTGACTTTTCAACATAATTATCTATGGCGTTATGATATAGAGGTGTTTCGATGGTGCCAGGGCAAACAGCATTTGCTCGAATGTTGAACTCTGCGTAATCTAAGGCGGTTGTTTTTGCCATAGAAGCAAGCGCTGACTTTGATAAGTTGTAGGCAAAAGAATTTCGCTTACCAATGAGGGCTTGGTCACTAGCTATGTAGATAATAACGCCATTTTTCTTAGCTTTCATGAAGGGTAGACAAGCCTTAGTCGCAGCGTAGGCGCCTTTGACATTGATATTAAAAACACGTTCGAGTGCTTGTTCACTGGTGTTTTCAATATTAGCTGAATAATGAATCCCTGCGTTGGATACCAATACATCAATGCCGTGTTTTTCACCTATGTTTTTTATTGCATTACTCACCACTGAAACGTCAGTCATGTCACATAAAATATGTTGGCCAGCAGAGCCTGATTGAATATCCAAATTAAATACTTGATAACCTTCAGCTACAAATTTATGAGCAATGCTCAACCCAATACCTGAACTACCACCCGTTATCACACATACTTTAGTCATTATTTTTTGCCTAGGTTATTTGCCGTTAAATAGCTTTGCATCATTAAAGTAATTTGCTCCGTGTTATCGTTTATCGAAATGGGAGAGGCAAGAGCAGGTGTTAATTCTCTATACAATATCTTTTCTATTAAGTTACTGATCAACACAAATATCGCCATATCACAGGCTGTTTTCGCGCATTGATGATTAATTTCATCTGGGTGCAACATCAATATTGCCGATATTCGATTATATTCAGCAGAACGTTCATTGAGCTTACTTGTTGGTAATATTTCAGGATAAAGTCTCGCATTAAGGTGCAAGGTTCTAAAAATCCCTGCGTTTTCTTGCAAAAATTTAGTCATTTTTTCGACTAGATAAGCGACTTGCTCGTTTAAGCTGTCTTTAGTATTTCGCTCCATCTTTTGTACCCATTTATCTAACTTGATACCAAAATTTTGGTACAAAAAGGGTAAAAGCGCTTCTTTATTTTTAAATCGTCGATAGAAAGTACCTACTGAAACACCAGCACGTTCTGTTATTTGCGCGACACTAATGTGCTCAAAAAATTGTTCTTTTAAACAGTCACTTAATGCTTGAAGTAGTTTGTCTTGAGTCTGTTGACTCCGGGTTTGCTTTGCTTGAATTATCGGATCGTTGTGCATGGCTCTTCATTACGAATGTGAATCTGGATTTACATATGTGGATAAATCCGATACATTACGTGGTAGTTTAATTCACAATAAAAGTAGGTGCAGTTTATGTTAACTGTTAATTTAAGTCGAGTCACAGTGTTTGCTCGTATACTACAACTAGTGGCATTGTCGTTTTTTAGCTTTAATTGCTTTGCGAAGGATAACTTTATTATTGATCAGCAAGAGGCTTTTGTTTTACACAACGTTAATCTAGTTGATGGTACGGGTAGCGAAGTTCAAAAAAACAAAGCTATTTTTGTTAAGAGCGGTAAAATTGTTGCCATTGAAAACGCGAGTGAGGAGGTGTCTGCAGATTATGTAGTGCATGACTTTTCAGGTTATACACTCACTCCCGGTTTTGTCATGATGCATGAGCACATGTTTTATCCTACAGGCAAGGCGAATTATACCGAAATGGTGTATAGCTTTCCTAAGCTATACTTAGCTGGTGGTGCAACGACTATTCGGACAGCAGGCACAACGGAGCCCTATGCCGATTTAAATTTAAATCAAGCTATTCAAGCGGGTAAAACTATCGGACCTGACATTGATGTAACCGCTCCGTATTTAAATGGACCAGGGCTTCCAATCAAAAAAATTAAAGCGTTAGAAAATGCCGACGATGCCGAGCGCATGGTGAACTATTGGTCTGCTGAAGGTGCTTCTTCTTATAAGGTGTATATGCATATTCGTAAAAGCGAGTTATCACGCGTGAATAAATTAGCACACCAAAATAACCAAAAAGTAACGGGTCACATTTGTTCTATTACATTTGAAGAAGCAGCTGATTTGGGTATTGACAACATTGAACATGGCTTTGTAGAAGCAAGTGATTTTGTTTTCAATAAAAAAGAAAACGAGTGTCCAAGTGGTAAATTGCAAACTGAGTCAATTTTGGCATTGGATAACGATGATGAAAAAATCAAAAAACTCATTAAACATTTAGTGAAAAATAATGTCGCGATTACCTCAACATTAACGGTATTTGAAACATTTGCTAAGTCACGCCCAATTGCTCCTAAACAAGCACTAGACGTATTAACCACGGATATTAAACACGAGTACTTAGGTCATTGGTCTCGCATTCAGGAAAGTGATAGCGACGTGTGGTTAAAGTTGTTGAAAAAAGAAATGGCTTGGGAAAAGTTGTTTGTAGAAATGGGGGGCCATCTAATGGTTGGCACAGATCCAACGGGTTATGGCGGTGTTATTGCTGGCTTTTCAAATATTCGTGCAATTCAATTACTTACAGAAGCAGGTTTTACGTTTGAGCAAGCAATTAAAATTGCTACCACTAATGGCGCAGAGTATTTGGGTAAGGCCGATACTATTGGTTCAATTGCTGTAGGGAAACGAGCTGACTTTGTGCTGGTAAACGGCTTACCACACATAAATGTTGCCGACCTTAATAAGATTGAGCGAGTGTATAAAGCTGGTATTGGTTACGACTCTCAAACAATATTTAACGCAATGAAAAATACCGTAGGTTTACATTAATGAAGTTAGTTTTGTTTGTTAAATTGGCTGTGATTTTTCTAGCTTGTGCTTTCTTAAATTTGCAGGCAAACGCAGCCAATACAATTAGTGCGAAGTATATGACAGGACAAACACAGGGGTGGAAATATGAATTGATTCCCTTTCCTTTATCCTTTGCTCCAGAAATTAAGTTAGTTGGTGAAGAAGAGCTCTACTTTGCACCAGGTATGTATGAGCCAGTCAACACTAACTTTTTCTCATACGTTTTTGTTTGGCAATTTGATGGTACAGATTTTCTCACGATTGGTGAGCTATCTAGATACATGAAAGCCTATTATAAAGGCTTATACAAAGCCGTAGCTAAACAACAGCAAGCTGGTGGTGAAAAAGTAGATATTAGTATTAAGGGGAGTAAAGCGGTTGGAAGTGGCAGTATCTTGTGGCTAGAGCCTTTTGTGACCAACAAAAGGCAAAAACTACACTTTAGTTATCAGCAATTAACGTGTCCCAACCAAAAGCAGGTACAACTATTCGTTCAGGTATCTCCTCAGTTGAAATCTAGTGAAATTTGGCAAAAATTGTCGGCAATTACAGCAAAAGGCTGTTCTTAGTTTGTAATGAAGCGCATAATAGCGCCATTAAAATTTAGAGGCTAATTCAATGAGAGTTTGTGGTGTAGAGCTTAAAGGTAATGATGCAATTGTTTGTGTTATGGCGTTGGAAAATGGCTTATATGATCTTCCGCAATTACGTGTACAGCGTTTGTCAATTACAGATGCTGGAGACGCTGAGCAAGTGAAGAAATTTCAGTTTTCATTTAAAAAGCTAATGGAAGACTATCAAGTTGAGAAGGTTGTGATTAAAGGTCGCGCGCTTAAGGGAAAATTTGCTGGTGGTCCAGTTGGATTTAAATTAGAAGCGGCAATTCAATTAATTGACGAATTAGATGTCCGTATTGTATCAGGCACATTTGTGAAAACTGCTTTAGCTAAAAGTCAGGTTGGTATCGATTTTAGAGATACAGGCTTGAAGAAGTTTCAACAAACTGCATTTGAAACGGTATTTGCTGATTTTGAAACGAAATAAACTGATTGAGTAAAAGATTTTAAGGAAACAGGGGAAGCAATTGCTTCCCCTTTTTTGTATGAGGCAGATCAATGACCAATCATAATCTATATTTATATTGCTCATATGAACTCGGTTTCTACTTTAAAAATACCTAGAAACGTGATTTAATCGAGAGATTACTACAAGTCCGACCACTTAAGTGTGGTGATATAAATTTGAGGAAGCAACAATGCCAGAGTATAACGCACCAGTGCGCGACATGAAGTTCGTGATGCAGGAATTGTTAGATTGTGAGACCCATTATCAATCATTAGGCTACGAAGATGCGACGCCAGACATGATTGATGCAATCATGGGTGAAGCGGCTAAATTCACCGAAGAAGTTATCGCACCAATTAACCAAATTGGTGATGAACAAGGTTGTACTTGGAATGATGGTGAAGTCACGACACCTGATGGCTTTAAAGAAGCCTATCAACAATATGTTGAAGGTGGTTGGCCTACTTTATCACAACCAATCGAATTTGGCGGTCAAGGTTTACCTCATTCATTGAATACTGCTATTGGTGAATTTAGCTCGGCAGCTAACCATAGTTTTGCAATGTACCCTGGTTTAAGCCATGGCGCTTTGGCAACATTGGATGCTCATGGTACTGAAGAACAAAAAGCCATGTTTATGCCTAAGTTAGTCGAAGGTACTTGGACAGGTACAATGTGTTTAACTGAACCTCATTGTGGTACAGATTTAGGCATGTTACGTACAAAAGCTGAAGCTAATGAAGATGGCAGCTATTCGTTGACAGGTACAAAGATTTTCATTTCAGCAGGTGAGCATGACTTATCTGACAATATTGTTCATATTGTTATTGCTCGAATTCCAGGCTCGCCTGAAGGTACCAAAGGCATTTCATTATTTATTGTCCCTAAATTCAACGTTACTGCAGATGGTGAAAAAGCTGAGCGCAATGGTGTAACTTGTGGCTCTATCGAACATAAGATGGGTATCAATGCGAATGCTACTTGTGTTATTAACTTTGACGGCGCGAAAGGGTACTTAATTGGTGAAGTAAATCGTGGTCTAAATTGCATGTTTACTTTTATGAATGCGGCACGTTTAGGTGTGGCGAATGAAGGTGTTGCAGCAGCAGAAGCTTCTTTCCAAGGGGCGTTGGCTTATGCTAAAGATCGCCTTCAAATGCGTTCGTTAACAGGCCCTAAGAATCCATCAGGCCCCGCAGATCCAATTATTGTTCATCCTGATGTTCGCCGTATGCTACTGACTCAAAAGTCTATTGCTGAAGGTGGACGTGCATTAAATAGTTATTTAGGCCAGTTAGTTGATATCGTTGAAGTTGGTACAGACCCTGCACAAGTAGCAGAAGCAAATAGTAAGCTTGCGTTATTAACGCCAATTGCTAAAGCATTTCTAACTGAACTTGGCTTAGAGTGTACTAGTCACGGTGTTCAGGTATATGGTGGCCATGGTTTCATCAAGGAATGGGGCATGGAGCAGCTAATGCGCGATACTAAGATCAGCTGTCTATATGAGGGTACAACAGGTATTCAAGCGTTAGATTTATTAGCACGTAAGATTCTCGGTTCAAAAGGTGAGTTAATTAAACCATTTGCAGCTGAAGTCACAGAGTTTTGTACTCAAACTATCACTGATGAACAAATGAGTGAATTCATAAAGCCAATGATCACTATTGCACCTAACTGGCAAAAGATGACACAAGAAATTGGCATGAAAGCGATGAAAAATCCAAATGAAATAGGTGCTGCATCGGTTGATTACTTAATGTATTCAGGTTATCTAACACTTGCTTACTTCTGGGCTAAAATGGCTAAAGTAGCTTTTGACAAACTAGCTGAAGGTACAGATGAAAAAGCATTCTACGAAGCGAAAATTAAGACAGCTCGTTTCTATTTTGCTCGTATATTGCCGAGAATTCATGGCCATGCGGCTTGTATCGAAAATGGTGCAGACTCGATGATGGCGCACGATGAAGAAGAGTTTATGATATAAACCTTAAGTCATTTAGAAGTAAAAACGTCAGCTTTGCTGGCGTTTTTTATTTGCTATTTCTAATCTATAACTAACAATTAGCACGCAGTGGCTTCTAGTTGTTTAATCTTATCTTTTGCTTCGTCATAATCATCAAAGAACTGATGCTCAATACCAACCTCACAATAAATATTTTGTAATTGATGTTCGATTAACGTACGAGCGCTTGATTGGACAAAAACGATAGCCGAAAAGTTAAGGCCACGTGACTTTCGGTAGTGGGTTACTGCATACATTTGCTCTAATGCTTCTGGCGTAAAGATGCTTTCTTCACGCATTATGATGATTTGTTGCCAACTTGAATCATTCATTTGATCTATAGCGGCAGTTAGAGCGAGTTGGTAATCTTGTATGGTTTCTTTATTGAAAGGGCCTTGTGCGTCAACGATTAATGTATTTCCTTCACATTTTATTTCAAATGAGCCGTGTCGACGGTTTTTATCAAACATATACACTCCCTATAGTACTTTCAAAACTATAGCGAGTTCTTCCTGCGAATAGCAATAGCTTTTGCAGTAATTTACATACGAAGAATTTAGTAGACATTATTGGATGTTAACGCTACTTTTAATAAATAAGCATTGGAAGTTCTGCGTAGAAGGAGTTTATATGCGATTAATTTTACTGGTATTGATGACATTAGTTGTCAGTGGTTGTAGTTATCAGAAGCTTGCTGAACAACCTCCAGCAGTATCAATACCAATTAATCACCAAATATTTGATACAACAGAAGTTTCTGTAACTTCAGAAGCAGAACTTTTTTATTTAACCCCTTCGCAACAATCTAATTTTTTTGCTTATTTTAATAAAGAAATCTCAAAAGGAAAACTTAAACACGAAGCGATTAGTGACTATTTGCTTAAGCATTTAACGAATTTTTCTTATTACGGTGAAACATTAGCCGCGTCTCAAGCATTAGGCCAAGAAAAAGGGAATTGTATGAGTTTAGCTATTTTAACAACTGCGTTAGCTAAGCTCGTTGGGGTTGAGTATGGGTATCGGGAAGTGATTACTTTACCGGTTTATAAAAAACAAAATAACCTGATTTTGTCTTCTATTCATTTACAGACCAAGCTATTTAATCCAGAACCCAGTGACATAGTACTTAAAAGTGTAGCAGGACGTTCAGGTATTTTGATTGACTACTTTCCTAATGCCAGCAATATAAAAAGTCGCTACCTTAGGTATCCGCAATTTATCGCTATGTATTATAAAAATATTGCATCTGATGCTTTAGTGGAGGATCAACTAAGCGTGGCATACGCCAACGCCATGCGTGCCTATCACTTTGACGGCGGTAATCCAGAAGTGCTTAATTTAATGGCGGTTATTCACCGTCGAGCAGGAGATGAACAAACTGCAGAGCAAATTTATCAAACAGCAAGAGCTATTGATGAAGATAACCTATCTTTGCTGAGTAATCATATTACTTTGCTTAATAGCCAACAGCGTCAAGAAGAGGTGTTGGCACTGAGAAAGCAAATAGATAAGTTAGACGATAGAAACCCATATAGTTGGTTAGAGCAGGCGTATGTAGCTCATAATCAAGGCAAAATGCGTGACGCTGAACGTTACTATAAAAAAACCCTCGAATTAGCGCCATATGTAAACCAAGCCTATTTTGGTTTATATCAAGTTTATATGTCTAAAGATCAAGAACATAGAGCAAAAGCCACGCTTGCCCAAGCGTTAGAGTGGACACATGATAATAGAGAACGTAAACAGCTTAAATACAAGCTCTATGGCCGCAATATCATGTTAAAAGCAAATGAATAATAGTTTCATTTTGTCATTTCTTTTATTGCCAGCGCTAGTCGAGGATCATTTATATCTGAGCTTGTATATTTAAAAATAACGTCACCATGACGGTTTATGAAAAATGTCGTTGGTGTGCCGACTACACCATAACTGGTAGCGATATGCTCACCATTAACTGCGGTTACAAAGTTATGGCCTCGTTCGTCAATAACATTTTGCGGCATAGCACCAGGATCTTCATTGAAGCTAATTCCAATTAAGCTGACATTATCGGTTTTATAACGCTCCGCTAACTCGACTAACTTTGGTTGTAGCTTTTTGCAGTATGGGCACCAAGTAGCCCAGAAATGTAAAATAACGGGCTTGCCTTTATACATTTCCCAACTAATAACTTCGCCGTTTTGTTGCTTGAGCTGCCACGATGGCGCTTTAATCTTGTTGGTTTGTTTGGGTGAATATTGGTCAGCTAATACGCTTTTTATATTAAGTAAGGAAAGTAAAGCAAGGAAAATTAGTGCGCTTTTCGGGAATTTAGATTTAATAGCAATCATATGATAGTCCTGATTAAGTTACAGCATACTAGACCGCTATTCCTCTAATTTATTTCAGGGCTAGTAAAATTAGTTGTCTGGCTGAAAAAAATCTACTACTTTTTATTCAACTGAGCCTGAGGGTATCAGCTTAGAATTATTGATAGGTTTGTAAGATACTGTCAGCTATTTTGGCGGCGATCATAATGGTCGGTGCATTTGTATTACCACTAATTAAGGTCGGCATTATAGACGCGTCTATGACTCGTAGCGCTTCGATACCATGGACTTTAAGTTCTTGGTCAACTACTGCCATATCATCACTACCCATTTTACAAGTGCCTACAGGGTGATAAATAGTATTGGCTTTGTCCTTTAAAAATTTCAAAATGTCTTCATCTGAAGTGCAGTTGTTTCCAGGGAATATCTCTTGGCCAATATCTTGTGCAATTGGTGGTTGTGCGAATATTTCGCGCATACATTTAATTGCTTTGATCATCAATGCCTGATCATCTGGATGATCTAGCATATTAATCTCAATTTTCGGGTGTAAATGTGGTGCTTTACCGAATAAGGTGACTTGGCCAATACTTTTAGGCCTGAGTAAACAAGTATGAATAGCGATACCATATTGGCATAGTAGCTTAATGTTTCTACCGTGATCGTCCATAGCGGCAGGAATGAAATGAACTTGCAAATCTGGGCGGTCCAGTGACTTATCACTTTTTATAAAGCCACCTGCTTCTGCGACGGCGCTGGTTAAAACACCACTACGTTCGGTAAAGAATTTTAATGCACTTGGAATTAGCTTGGTTAAGGCTTTAGGTCTATAGGCAATGATGTCAGTTTTTTTGTATTCATTTACAACAAGTACGTCTACGTGTTCTTGGAGGTTTTGACCAACACCGGGTGATTCCTGTATAAGAGGAATGTCATGTTTTACAAGCTCTTCTTTAGGCCCAATGCCGGAAAGCATCAAAATTTGTGGTGAGTTAAATGCGCCTGCACTTAATATTACTTCTTTATTTGCGAATAGTTGTCGAGTTTTCTGTTTAGTTTTAAATTGAACGCCAACGGCTTTTTTATCTTCTACTAATACTTTCTCAACTAATGCGTCAGTTATCACCGTTAAGTTTTTTCGGTCTAAGTTTGGTGTTAAAAAAGCTTTAGCAGCGCTACAGCGCATACCGTCTTTTTGGGTGACCTGAAAGTAGCCAACGCCTTCTTGTGTTGAGCCATTGAAATCATTGTTTGCAGGGTAACCGGCATTGATAGCAGCATCGATAAAGCGATCAAAAACAGGTAACTTAGAGCGAGACTCCGCGACATTTAGCGGTCCACCAACACCGTGATATTCATTTTCACCGCGTTCTTGGTTTTGGGTTGCTTTAAAATAAGGTAGCACATCGTCGTAGCCCCAACCTTCATTACCTAAATCGCGCCAAGTATCATAATCTTCTTTTTGGCCGCGAATATATAACATAGCGTTTATAGAGCTACTACCACCAAGTGTTTTACCTCTTGGATTGAATATTTGTCGTTGATTTTGTGTTTTTTCAGGAACTGAATTGAATAGCCAGTTGTACTTTTGGCTTTTCATTAATTCAACTACTCCAACAGGAGTATGGATCAGTGGGGAACTGTCTTTTGGACCCGCTTCAATTAAACATACTTGGAACTGGCCACTGGCAGATAGTTTGCCAGCTAAAGTACAACCTGCAGAGCCGCCGCCGATAATTATAAAATCAAAGCTTTTCATGATACACCTAATAATAACCTTATAATGATTTTATAGCGAAAATGAAGCTAAGTTGCGAGAAATAATTGAATCTTGTTGCTAAAAGAGCAAAAAAAGGCCGAAGCAGTGCTTCGGCCTTTAATAGGTGAATACCAATAGATTATTTCAGACCAAGCACCTGTTTACCTTGATCGAAAACAATGTCCACAGGAATATTAGCTTCTTCTAGTTTTGCAAGGCTTGCAGCCAGACCTGGTTTAATAAGACCTTTTTCTAGCACAAGCTGGTCGACACCTTGATAGTCGCCATTACCTTGAAGTGTAAGTATTAATTCAGACAAAGAGTCAATTGCAGCAGTCATTTTATCCATGTCTACGCTGTATTGGCCTTGTTCATTACGGCTAAATGCACCTTGCTCTTGGAAGTAATTAAAACGAACCATGTTTGCTTTACCATGAGCGGAACTAGCGCCAAATCGAACAGAACGGAAAATACCTGCCATGAATGTTACGTAATAATCTTCTAAGACACCTTCAGTAATTGCGCCTTTAGCTAGTAACTGTTTAACCATATACAGCCCTAGTACGTCAGCTTTACCTTCTTCAAGTGCTGAGGCATGTTCTTTTAATGCTTGGCGAACGGTGCCTTTGTCATTAATCGTGTTTTTGATACCTAAACCGTGAGCTACTTCATGGAACATTGTATTAGCAAAGAAGCCAGTAAAGGTTACATGCTTGCGTTGCTCTGGCACGATAAGTTCCTCGGCAATCGGTAGCATAATGGCATCAAACTTAGCGCGCATCGCATTTTTAAGTTGTAGACGTCTAGTACCTTTGGCTAGTTGAACTTCTTCATCGTTTGGTAAATTGATAGCGATAGTTTTGCTGCCAGCGTTAGAGTGACCTGCATAATAAATAACATCATATGCGTTTAGATCGGCATCTGAGCCTGGTGTTTCTTGCTTATACTTTTTAGCAACAGGTAGTTCTTTTTGTAATTCAGGCAAGTAAGCGGCATATTTTGCTAATCGCTCACTCCAGGATAAATCTTTGATTAGTACGTAAGATTCAAATGCTGCACGGTAACCGTATAGCTGATCTTCATAGGTTTCAATTGGGCCTATTACTACGTCGATTGGATTGGTTTTCATGTCCATCCAAGCAAAATCTGACGCTTGATATTCATCGGTTCGAAGTGCTTTAGCGCGCATTGTTAGATAGTTAGCAAAATCCTTGTTATCAGCAAATGTCGCGGCCTTTTCTAATATTGCTGCGGCACGGTTTATCTCATCACTGTAAATTTCAGAATATGCAATCGATGTTAATTCGCCATTACTATCACGTTGGATTACAGAGTATAAACCTTGTTTGTCGTTAACTTTAGCTTGTTCAAATTCAGCTTTTGTCATGTCCGCCGGATAGAATTGAGCACCGTGAGATTTTTTATCGAAGCCTGAAAGAAATACTTTATCGCCGTCTAAGCGATCCCAAGGGCCGTAATTGATATCAGCAAATGTCTTAACTTTTGGATCAGCGATACTTGCTAAAAATTCAGCTTTGCTTTGACCAAATGCTTGTTTCCAAAACAAATCATCCATAATTTTGGAAGCATCAATTAGCAATGAAAGCATTTGTTTTTGATTGTCAGATAAATGGCTTAAATCAGCACTCAAGGTAACTGTTTTGTATATATCTAAACGACTTTCATAGTTTTCGACTAAAGATGGAGTTTGTTGAGTTGTGTGTTGTTTTTCACCACAGGCGGTAAGTGCAGTTGTGGCCATTAGGACGACTGCAGCAATTTTGCTAAATCTCATAGTGTTCTTCTCATTTTATTAGACGGCTAGAGCGTAGAGAAAAATAACTATAAGTGCAAGTGCCACTAAAGTGATAGGTTAGGCTTTTGAACATAAAAAAACCGGCGATTAAGCCGGTTTTTCAAAGAACTTACAAAAACAAATTACAGTGCTTGGATAGCAGCATTTAAGCGACTCTTGTTACGAGCAGCTTTGTTTTTGTGGATAAGACCTTTAGTTGCGTAACGATCTAAGATCGGTTGAGCAGCTGCTAGTTCTTTTGTTGCCAATTCTTTGTCACCGGCTTCAATTGCAGCGATTACTTTTTTAACTAAAGTGCGCATCATTGAACGACGGCTTGCATTGTTTTGACGGCGCTTTTCAGATTGTACCGCACGTTTCTTAGCTTGCTTTGAGTTAGCCAAGGTGAACTCCTAAATATGATAAAATATAGCCTAAATTTAAGGCGACGAAATATGCCTGTTTTCTGCGTAATTGTCAAATGGTTTAGTGATTATTTTAATAAATAATCTGTAACCTGATTCGATAAATGAGCTTGTGGTGCCAAAATAATATGAAAATTAATGCTCAATATAGGCATTATCTACTTGTTTAAGACTTTGAGTTACCGTCATAATATTTGTTTGCAGAGATAACAGTTGGTTAAACGGTGAGTAAAAAGTTAATCAAGTCAGGCATTATTGTTAGCGCGATGACTATGATATCACGAGTACTAGGATTAGTGCGAGATGTCGTTATTGCTAATGTAATGGGAACAGGTGCTGGTGCCGATGTTTTTTTCTTTGCCAATAAAATTCCTAATTTTTTAAGGCGCTTATTTGCAGAAGGAGCGTTTGCTCAAGCTTTTGTGCCTGTACTAAGTGAATATCAAGCTCAAGATGAACAAAATGGTACCAACGAGACGCGAAAACTTATTGCACAAGTATCAGGAACTTTAGGCGTCGTTATTTCATTAGTTACATTAGTAGGCATGATTGCCTCTCCTGTAATTGTTGCTTTATTTGGTTTTGGTTGGTTTCTAGATTGGTTTAATGATGGACCTCAAGCTGACAAGTTTTTGCTAGCATCGAGCTTATTGAAAATCACTTTTCCTTACCTTTGGTTTATTAGTTTAACTGCGCTTGCTGGAGCTATTTTAAATACTTTGGGTAAATTTGCAGTAGCCGCCTTTACGCCAGTATTGCTGAATGTTTGTATTATCGCATGTGCTATTTATTTAACTCCGCTACTTGAACTACCCGCTTATGCTTTAGCATGGGGCGTATTTTTCGGTGGTTTAGTACAGTTCCTCTTTCAAATCCCTTTTTTATATCGAGCAGGAGTGCTCGTTAAGCCCAAGTGGGCGTGGCACTCAAAAGGCGTTAGCAAAATACGCAAATTAATTGTGCCTGCATTATTTGGTGTTTCTGTGACACAAATTAATTTGTTATTAGATACCTTGATCGCTAGTTTTTTAGTCACTGGTTCGATTAGTTGGCTGTACTATGCAGACAGATTATTGGAGTTTCCTTTAGGGTTATTTGGTATTGGTATCGCGACAGTTATTTTGCCAAGCCTTTCTGGTTTACATGCAAGGGATAATAAACAAGAGTTCTCAGCCACTATCGACTGGGGGCTGCGTGTTGTTTCTTTAATGGGAATGCCTGCGCTTGCTGGCCTAATGGTATTGGCTCAGCCAATCATAATGTTGTTGTTTATGCGTGGTGAATTTACGCAAACTGACGTGATGCAGGTCTCTTATGCACTATATGCATATTTGGCAGGGTTAGTCAGTTTCATGTTTATTAAGATTTTGGCACCAGGATTTTATTCGAGGCAAGATACGAAAACGCCAGTAAAAATTGGTATCAAAGCAATGGTGGCAAATATGGTGTTTAATTTAATGTTAGCCCCGTTTTTTGGTTATGTTGGTCTTGCAATGGCAACAACAATGTCTGCAACGTTAAATGCGTATTGGCTTTATCGCGGACTGAAAGCTGATGAAGTTTTTCAGTTATCAAAGACAACTAAGCAATATATTGTAAAGCTCATCGTTGCTGCAGGTATTATGGCAATTAGTGTGTACCAAGTTACGCCTAACTTTGAGCAATGGCTAACGTACTCGCTAAGTGAACTGACAATTAAGGTGTTTAGTTATATAGCGTTAGGGGTTGGAATTTATTTTGTTGTGCTATTTACCTTAGGTATACGCATAGATGACTTTAAAGTAGAGAAAAAGAGCACGAATATTACGCGCTAAGGGCTGATTCTTTGTTCAGACTAATATATAATTCGTCGGTTTTTTATTTGCACAAAGCCTGGCGTTTAGTTTGGGCAAGGTTTTTATCATTCGAATGCAGTTAGTTCGCGGAATACACAATATCAAAGCAGCCGACCATGGTTGCGTATTAACTATTGGTAATTTTGATGGTGTACATTTAGGGCACCGTCGCGTTATATCTGCATTAATTGAAAAGGCAAAGGTGCTAAACTGCGTGCCCGCGGTAATGGTTTTTGAACCTCAACCGCAGGAGCTTTTTAGCCCAGAAACGGCTCCGGCAAGGCTGACGCGTTTACGTGATAAGTATGCGTTGTTGCAAGAGTTAGGTGTTGAGCGTTTAATTTGTGTCAATTTTAATCGAGATTTTGCCAATTTAACTGCACAACATTTTATTGAGCAATTGTTAGTGCGTCAGTTGGGTATCAAACACTTAATTATTGGGGATGATTTTCACTTTGGGAAAAATCGTACTGGTAATTTCGAGATGTTATGCCAAGCAGGCGAACAGTTTAATTTTGGTGTGTCGGATACCGCAAGTTATAAGCTTGAAGAATGTCGAATTAGCAGTACTGAAATTCGACAGGCATTAGAGCAAGATCGCTTAGCAGATGCAAAAACTATGTTAGGTAGACCTTATTCGATACATGGCAGAGTGTTTCATGGCGACAAACGAGGTCGACAATTAGGTTTTCCAACAGCCAATGTAAAATTGAAACGGAGAGTTTCACCAGTTTCCGGAGTTTATGTAGTACAAGTTGTGACTGGATGTGGTAAATTTTACGGGGTGGCCAATATTGGTGCTAGACCAACTGTTGCAGGTATAAGACAACAATTAGAAGTTCATATTTTTAACTTTGCCAATGATATTTATGGTGAAGCGATAGAAGTGGTACTTTTGGAAAAAATAAGAGCTGAGAAAAAATTTGAAAGCTTAACTGAGCTTACTGAACAAATTCAAAAAGATAGCGAGCAAGCGCAACGCTATCTTGAACAAATAAAATAATTATCGTTACTTAACTAGTAAATATTGATTCAACGGATAACGAAATAAATGAGTGATTACAAACATACCCTAAATTTGCCAGATACGGCTTTTCCTATGAAAGGAAATATGGCAAATCGCGAACCTCAAATGTTAAAAGATTGGGCTGCGAAAGGCTTATATGGAAAAATTCGTGCTGCTAAGAAGGGTAAAAAGTCATTCATTCTGCATGACGGTCCTCCATATGCAAACGGTGATATTCATTTAGGTCACTCGGTAAACAAAATTTTAAAAGATATCATTGTTAAATCTAAAACCTTGTCAGACTTTGATGCGCCATATGTACCAGGTTGGGACTGTCATGGTTTGCCAATTGAACTTATGGTGGAAAAGAAAGTAGGCAAGCCTGGACATAAAGTATCTGCTGCTGAATTTCGTCAAAAGTGTCGCGACTATGCGGCGAAACAAGTCAATGGTCAACGCGAAGACTTTAAACGCCTAGGTGTGTTCGGAGATTGGGAAAAACCTTATTTAACGATGAACTTCGATACCGAAGCAAATATTATTCGTGCGTTAGGAAAAATTGCAGAGAATGGCCATCTACAACAAGGTTTCAAACCAGTTCACTGGTGTACAGACTGTGGTTCTGCATTAGCCGAAGCTGAAGTTGAATATAAAGATAAGCAATCTCCTGCCATCGATGTTGCCTTTAAGGTGATTGATGAAACGGTTGCTGATAAATTCTCTCACCCTGAAAATCATGCTGGTGAAGGTGATATATCTGTAGTTATCTGGACAACTACTCCATGGACATTGCCAGCAAACCGTGCTGTTTCTGTTCACCCTGAAGTTGAGTACACATTGGTTCAGTGTGAAAAAGAAGGTCGTAAGTTCCGTTTGATTTTGGCATCAGATCTTGTTCAAGATTGTGTGGATCGATTTGGCATTGAAAAATTTCATGCATTAGGCTTCTGTAAAGGAAAAGACATAGAGCTTGTTAAAGCTCAGCATCCATTCTATGACTTTACTGTTCCAGTTATCTGTGGTGAGCACGTAACTACTGATTCTGGTACAGGCTGTGTGCACACTGCACCTGGTCATGGTGTTGACGATTTCGTCGTTGGTAAACAGTACGATTTAGAAGTGGCAAACCCGGTAGGTGCTAATGGTGTTTACCTTGAAGGAACAGAGCTTTTTGAAGGACAACACGTATTTAAAGCAAATGCTAGTGTTGTTGACGTGTTAAAAGAAAAAGGCGCTTTATTGCATCATCACGCTTACGAGCATAGTTACCCGCATTGCTGGCGCCATAAAACACCAATTATCTTCCGTGCAACACCGCAATGGTTTATCAGCATGGACAAAAATAACCTGCGTGCTGACTCGCTTGAAGAAATTAAGAAAACGCAGTGGATTCCTGATTGGGGACAAAGCCGTATTGAATCAATGGTAGAAGGTCGTCCAGATTGGTGTATCTCTCGCCAACGTACTTGGGGCGTGCCAATTGCGTTATTTATTCATAAAGACACAGGCGCACTCCACCCTCGTAGCGTTGAGCTTATTGAAGATGTAGCGCAACGTGTTGAGCAGTCAGGCATACAAGCTTGGTTTGATTTATCAGCAGAAGAGCTAATTGGTAGTGATGCACAAGAGTATGTCAAAGTACCAGATACGCTAGATGTGTGGTTTGATTCTGGTGTAACACATTACTCAGTCGTTGATGCTCGAGAAGAGTTTGATGGTCGTGCAGATCTCTATTTAGAAGGCTCTGATCAGCATCGTGGTTGGTTTATGTCTTCAATGATGTCGTCAGTAGCGATGAATGGTAAAGCGCCATATAGCCAAGTGTTAACGCATGGTTTTACCGTTGATGTTAATGGTCATAAAATGTCTAAATCTTTAGGCAATGTGATCACTCCAGCTCAAATTACTAATAAGTTAGGTGCTGATATTCTTCGTTTATGGGTTGCATCAGTTAACTACACGCAAGAAATCACCGTATCTGATGAAATATTTAAGCGTCAGGCAGATGCCTATCGTCGTATTCGTAATACTTCTCGATTCTTACTAGCCAATATTAATGGTTTTGTGCCAGCAGAGCACTCAGTTGCTATTGAAGAGATGGTAGCCCTTGATCGTTGGGTTGTTGCGAAAGCTGCAGCGTTACAGGAAGAAATTGTTACCGCGTACAACGAGTATGAATTCCATCAAGTGGTTCATAAATTAATGAACTTTTGTACGACTGAACTAGGTGGTTTCTACTTAGATATTATTAAAGATCGCCAGTACACAGCTAAATCAGACAGTCACGCTCGTCGTTCATGTCAGACGGCAATGTACTTGATTGCCGAGTCGATGACTCGCTGGATGGCACCAATTTTATCTTTTACGGCTCAAGAAATTTGGCAAGCGCTTCCAGTACCTTCAGCAGGTAATCGTGATGAGTTTGTATTTACTGATATATGGTTTGACGGCATTGATGGCGTAACTAATCTAGGCGAACTAAGTGATGGCTTCTGGAACGAATTGCTATTAGTTCGTGCTGAAGTGAATAAAGCGCTTGAAAGCGCTCGTAAAGAAAAAACGGTGGGTAAAGCACTTGAAGCAACCGTAACCTTATACACAAATAAAGCGTTAGCAGATAAGTTAACTCAACTAGGTGATGAACTGCGTTTTGTGTTAATCACCTCTGGAGCAAACGTTGTGATTGTTGACGCTAAACCTGAAAATGCAATAGACACTGAAGTAGATGGCTTATGGTTATCTGTAGCTCAATCGTCAGGTAGTAAATGTGATCGTTGTTGGCACTTTACTGATGATGTCGGTGCGATTGAAGCGCATCCAGAGCTTTGTGGTCGTTGTGTAACCAACGTCGATGGCGAAGGTGAACAAAGGCAGTTTGCATAACTGGATTATCTAAGTAAACCATTTAAATAAACCGCTGTAAAAAGCGGTTTATTTTCATAAAAACACGATTAAATATTTAATTGAGATTGTTATAGTGAAAATTGATTTTTCAGGTTCAGCATTAAAGTGGCTTTGGCTGACCATATTATTTTTAATTCTTGACCAAGTTACTAAACATTGGGTAGCAGGTACGTTTGAATTGTATGAAACGTTACCCGTAATGCCGTATTTTAACTTGTTTTATACACATAATACTGGCGCTGCATTTAGCTTTCTAGCAGATCAAGGCGGTTGGCAGCGCTGGTTTTTTGCCATTATTGCTGCGCTTGCCAGCGGCTTGTTTACTTATTGGTTAGCGAAAACGCCAGCTTCAAACAAGGTACTAGGTATAGGTTTTGCGTTAATGTTAAGTGGTGCAATAGGTAACTTAATTGATCGAGTGCTGCTAGGTTACGTAATTGACTTTCTTGATTTTTATGTGGGTACAGCTCACTGGCCAGCGTTCAATGTTGCAGACTCTGTAATATTTATTGGCGCTGCACTAATGATTTATGATTCATTTACTAATGAATCTACAGATTCTAAGAAGTAAATTTTATGACTCAAATTAATTCAAATTCGAGCATTGTTGCTCACATAACAATGAAGCTTTCAGACGGCTCAGCTGCTGATAGCACCAAAGTAAATAATAAACCTGCTGTAATTAATATGGGCGATGAAAGCATATCGCCTGCTTTTGAAGCAGAGTTGTTGGGCATGACAGCAGGCCAAACGAAAGAGTTCACTTTATGTGCGAAAGATGCCTTTGGTGAAAAGAACCCTGATAATATCCATTATGTTGATATTACTAAGTTTGGTGCTGATACCCCTGCTGAAGTAGGTAGCATAGTTACCTTCACACAACCAGGCGGTATTGAGTTACCAGGAATGATCATTGAAGTTTCTGGTGGCTCTGTAACAGTTGATTTTAATCACCCATTAGCTGGTCAAGATGTCACTTTTGTGATTGATGTGGTGGAAGTAAAATAGGTACGACGATGGAAATTATCTTAGCAAATCCACGAGGCTTTTGCGCTGGCGTAGACAGAGCAATTAGTATTGTTGATAGAGCGTTAGATTTATTCGATGCACCAATATATGTGCGTCATGAAGTAGTCCACAACAAGTTTGTTGTTAATGGCTTGAAAGATCGCGGAGCAGTTTTTGTTGATGAGCTGCATGAGGTGCCAGATGACGCTACGGTAATCTTTAGCGCGCATGGGGTGTCTAAAGCGGTTAGAGAAGAAGCTAAAAGTCGCGGTTTAAAGGTATTTGATGCCACTTGCCCTTTGGTTACTAAAGTACATATGGAAGTATCTCGTGCTAGCCGCAAGGGAGTGGAGTGTGTCTTAATTGGTCATGCCGGTCACCCTGAAGTTGAAGGAACTATGGGCCAGTATGATAGTACTGAAGGCGGTATTTATTTAGTGGAATCGCCAGATGATGTTACATCTCTAAATGTGAAAAATTCTGATGAACTTTATTACTGTAGCCAAACGACGTTATCGGTCGATGATACTAGCGATGTAATCGACGCATTGAGACAAAAATTCCCTGCCATAGAGGGACCGCGTAAAGATGATATTTGCTACGCGACACAAAATCGTCAAGATGCGGTTAGGGCGATCGCTTCACAAGTAGACTTAATGTTAGTCGTCGGTGCAAAGAACAGCTCTAATTCCAATCGTTTGCGTGAACTTGCTGATAAAATAGGTACTACTTCATACTTAATCGATACCGCTGAAAATATTGATGAGTCTTGGTTAGCAAGTGTTGAATCTGTCGGTGTTACCGCAGGCGCATCAGCTCCTGAAGTGCTGGTAAAACAAGTGATAGACAAACTTAAATCCCTTGGTGGACATGAGGTTAGCGAACATCCAGGGCGAGAAGAGAATATTGTATTTGCCGTTCCCGCAGAATTGCGTTAGTCTTAAAGATGGACAAAAGTTAATCAGCGTTATTTTTATTCGATCGCAGTTTCGGATTTGCTAGTAACTTTAAAAGCAACCGTGGGTAGTAACTGTGTAGTGAGTATTTCACAAGCTACCCATTATATGGATATAGGTATGGGTTAATGCAGTTCACTATGGTGATATTTAACACATATGTTGGCCTTAAGGTATTTATTTTCTTAATAAATCGCCTCTTCCCTTTTCTGTGCCAAAAACTCTATACTTATCCTTTCGATTCATCTTGTTATGAGGTTTCTAGATGAGCTCAAAGCAGAAAGGCATGACATTTATCGAAGTGCTCGTTGCACTTTTTATAATCGTTACAGGAATTCTTGGTGCGGTTGCGATGCAGGCGTCTGCCAAAAAAGCAAGTTTTGATGCAATGCAACGTTCTTTGGCATCGAGCTTAGCTCAGGATATTCTCGAGCGAATGCGCAATAATAATTTTGCAAGCTTAGCTGCCTATAGTGGTACGTACGGCGATGGAACCGCACCTGTGCAAGTTTGTGATGAAAATAACTTTTGCAATGCAGCACAGCTTGCACTTCACGATGTGTATGAGTGGGAGCAAGCATTAATAGGCGGAAATGTAACTAACAATGCAAGCGGCCTAGTGGAAACAACGGGTTGCATTACTGTTGCAGGTAACCAAGTTGATGTTGTAATTAGTTGGGAAGGTAGGGAAAAAACTTCTGATGGAGCTAGTGAGAATTGTGGTGACGCGAGTGACAAGCGTCGGCAAATCGTAGTTGAGGCATTCATTTATTAATATGCTTAGCAAGAAACATTCAGGTTTTACCCTGATAGAAATTTTTATTTCATTGGCAATAGGCTTAGTGCTGTTTGCGGGTGTTATGAGTATTTTCGTTGGACTTAGAACGACAACAGCAGAGACATCAAGTTATGGCGCGGTTCAGGAAAATGGCCGTTTTGCTATTAGTATGTTATCAAATGATTTAATGATGCAAAATTTCTGGGGTGACTACCCAGGCACATTGGATGCGACTAATTTAATGGCTGCTTCACCTGGAGCTCCCGTTGGTGAGTGCACTGGTGGTGGGTCAAATAATGGCTCATTCCCTAGTGCCGTCGGACATTTTCGCACTTTATGGGGAATGACTGCTACACAAGCCAGCCATATGGGTTGTATTACCGATGCGAAAGTTAATTCAGATATTATTCAGTTAAAACGTGTAACTGCTTTTCCTCTACCTTCTGTCCCTCCTGCACTTCCTGTAGCTCCAGCAGGTAACTATTATTTTACTAGTAATTTAACAACTGCAGCATTTTTTTTAGGCGGTGGCGCTACGCCAAATATTGAAAACAGCAATACGTGGCAGTATCGACATCATGTCTATTATGTTAGAGAAGAAAGTGTTGGAACTGAGACTGTTCCAGTGCTTATGCGAAGACAATTAACGACAACTATGACTGGTGCGCCTGTTATTGATGGTATTGAAGTTATTCGATTTATGTATGGCGTTGATAGTGATGATGATGGCGTAGTTAATGCGTTTATTTCAGCGGACAATGTATCCGATTTGTTTTGGAATAATGGTAATAGTACTAATATATTAGCGGTAAAAATTTATGTACTAGCCAGAGATGTCCACCCTGATAGGAAGTATGAAAATAAAAATACTTATCAATTAGGAGATCTTGCTTTGACGTTTAACGATAATTATCGTCGCTTACTTTTTAGTTCAACAGTTACCTTATTTAATGCGAGAGTTGATGAATGGCCACCTTAAATAGAATATATTCGCCACGCTATAATCAGCAAGGCGTAGTTTTAGTTGTTTCGTTAGTTTTCCTTGTTGCATTGACTGGAGTGGCTGGGGCTTTGATGCAAAATAGCACTACCGATATGAAAATGTCTGGTGCAAGTCAAGATAAATTGATTGCCACACAAGAAGCTATTAGCGCTGTTGACGAGATTATTGAAGGGCAAGTTACTGCCGATTCGGGTGACAATAATTTTGCACAACCGATAGTAAAATATTCAGAAGGTGGCAACGAAGGTATCAATGTTATCGCTGACGTAACAAATAAAGATGATATTAATGAAGCAAATGTAGATATTGCCAATAATCCATATGGCCTTGAACCTGATTGTCCTCATTCAAGGTCGGCGTCATCAGTTCAAATATTTACCTGTAACGTATTAAGATTAAGGGTAAATAAAAGTTACGGTCGTAAAGGGAATAGCGATATCGATATTAATACCGGTATTGCTCAGCAATTATTAAAGTAGACTTGCCTAGCTGTCGAGTTGTTTAGGGGAAGATTATGAGAAAATTGATTTTAACCAGTTTGTTGACGTTTATGACAACATACGCAGTCAGTGATGATACTGAATTGTATATAAGTGAGTCGATTACAACAGCCGCAGGCTCTAAAAAAGTTCTAATTATTTTTGATAATTCCGGCAGTATGGGAACGCTTCATGACGTTAAGGAAGGTTACGATTCTAGTACTACTTATGATCCCGTTAAAGGGCTGACATCTTTTTCAGATAAGTTTATTTATTTTACTAAAGGTGGCGTAGATGCAGCTAGTGTTCCTGTACCAGATAGCCCTAGTGAAGCGCGTCGATTTTTAGATGATATCAATAATTGTGCTACGGCAAGGCATTTACTCGAAACTCAAGGTTTTTATACCGGACAAATTCGCGAATATACCCAAAAGGGTAATACAGGCACCTGGGCTGAAATTCCAGATAATAATGGCGCTAATGTTGAAATTGTAGACTGTCAAGATGACGTAAAGCTTATACCAGAAACCTTTACTGATAATGATGGAAATCCGATAGTGCCGGCAATAGACTCGTCGATAAATAAAGGACTTGATCCCAATACGGGGACAACTTTTGATAGCCAAGGTACCAAACATCAAGGTTATCCTGTAGACGGTAGTAGTGACAAGAAGGATCCTACTTACTTTGGTACAAAAGCTGAATCTGAAGCTAGTGTTGATTGGTCAGGCGCATTAGTGACCTTATATACCGACAATTATTTACGTTGGTATCATAATGATGATATTCCCAATAAAAGTGAAACTCGTTTAGAAACTGCTCAGCAGAGTATCACTAGTGTAATTAATGGTACCCCGAACGTTGATTTTGGTATTGAGATCTTTAATTATAATAAAGGTGATGGTGCAAATGACTCTAATGGTGGTCGAATTGTCGCAGCCATCAATGAGATGGATCTCGACAATAAAGCTACTTTGCTCGATATTGTCAATAACAAGTTAACGACTTCTACATGGACACCTCTTTGCGAATCACTTTTTGAAGCCTCTCGTTATTTTGCTGGTGATTCGGTTGACTTTGGTGATGATGATAAAAACCAAGGGGGGAGTTATAAAGCAAACGAACCTCCAATGGACGCCGCCGCTGCAACGTCAAGTGTTTATAATACTCCGTTCGGTGGTTGTTCAGATTTAGTTCACGTTATTTTAATTACTGACGGTGAGCCTACTAATGATCATGGTGCTGATACGAAAATTAAAGCATTAACAAGCATAGAGCACAAAGAAGTAGGTGGTGAACTTCAATATGATGGTGATGGTAATCCGATTATGGAGACTCATACCTTTAGTGGTTCAGCGTACAATGACGATGGAAGCGGCAGTTATATGCCAGCGCTAGCTGAGTGGATGAATACTCGTGATGTTAACCCTAATATTGATGGCATACAGAGAGTCTCGATTTCAACTGTTGGTTTTAGTACAGGCGCAGCAGCAGCAGCAGGGCTATTAGAAGAAACGGCTGAATTAGGTGGCGGATCATTCTATTTTGCTGAATCAGGATTAGACCTTACTAACGCTTTGTTAGAAGACTTAAGAAAATTACCTATTACCAACCAAACGTTAACCTCAGCCTCCGTTGCAGCTAATAACTTTGACCGTACGCAAACACTAAATTCTGTTTACTATGCGATGTTCACTCCTCAATCAGGGCCGCGTTGGCAGGGAAACCTTAAAAAATACAAAGTAGCTAATGAGAAACAATATGGAAGTAATGGTAAAGCTGCGATAGATGAAGATTCAGGACACTTTTCCAAAACAGTAAAAAGCTATTGGTCTTCAACTGTAGACGGTAACAAGGTTGCAGAAGGTGGTGTAGCTGAAATGCTTGAAGCTAAAAGTAATCGAACTCTTTATTCTGATACTGGTGCTTCAAGTAGTTTTGAGACATTTAATCAAACCAATATTGAAAGTTTCTATGGGGGAAAAACAGAGGCTGCCACTGCATTAGGTGTTAACGAAGATGATTTAGCCGACTACATCAATTGGGCAATTGGTACAGACGTTGATGATGAAGATAATGATGATTCAGTAACCGATAAGCGCGGTGATATATTTGCCGACCCTCTACATTCTAAACCGCTAGTCGTGAACTATGGTGGTTCAGATGAAAATAATCAGGATGTTCGAATAGTGATAGGAACAAATGGCGGTGCGCTTCATATGTTCCAAGATAAAGGCAATACAGTAGACGAAAACTGGGCATTTATGCCGAATGAGTTTTTTGAATTAATTGCACCGCTAAGAAATAATGCTAGTGGTGGTAGCAAACTATACGGCATAGATGGTCAAATAACTGCATTCTTAGATGACAAGGCGGGAGATGGCACTATAGGTTCTGGCGATCGTGCATGGATATTCTTTGGTTTGCGAAGAGGCGGAACATCATATTATGCCATTGATATTTCTTCACCTTCTTCTCCTAAACTAATGTGGAAAATTGACTCTAGTACTTCAGGTTTTGGCGAGCTTGGTCAATCTTGGTCTAAGCCAAAAGTTATTTATAGCGAATTAAATTTATCCGGTGGCAGCGCTAAACCGACGCTATTATTTGGTGGTGGTTACGATACCAATAAAGACTCTAAAAGTGTCGGTACAGACGATTCACTTGGTCGAGCTGTTTATATGGTTGATGCTGAAACAGGAACGCTGGTTTGGAGCTTAGCACCATCTAGTGCCACAACAACGTTTACTGGCACCGATAGTATACCTTCATCAATAGGTTCTCTTGATAGCAATGCTGACGGCTTAACAGACCGTTTGTATTTTGGTGATACGGGTGGTGATGTTTGGCGTGTTGATATGCCATCTGAAAAAACAGATGATATTTCAGTTTTTAAATTAGCTGAACTTGGTGGCACAACAAATGCTGATGATAGAAGATTTTTCTATGAGCCATCTATTGTTAGAACTTTTATTTCTGAAACCATTGAAACGACCTATAAAGATGAGTTTGGAAACGATAAAAAGCAATATGAGCAGCAAGAACAACCATATGACGCATTATTGATTAGCTCGGGTGATAGAACCAACCCGTTAGGCACAGACACTAATGATAAGTTGTTTATGATCAAGGATGAAAATATAACAACGGATACATTTTCTGATAGTGAAGAGCCATTTAAACCGACAGCAATAACATTATCAGGCTTATATGACTATACCGATGACCCTTTTGGTGGTTATACACCGCCATTGTCAGCATCGGAGCAGGCTGAATTAGATGCGCTTTCTCTTGCCGTAAGCAAGAAATCTGGTTGGTATATCGATTTAACTCAGTCTGGCGAAAAAGGAACTGCTTCAGCACTAGCAATTAATGGTGTAGCTTATTTCACATCGTTTACTCCGCCAGACTTGTCTAATGTTGATAATGTATGTGTTGTACCAAGTGGTAGTGGTTGGCTTTATGCTGTGGATTTAGCGCTAGGTACTAAAATCTATAATTGGGCCGCAGAAGATGCTGATAATCGCAGCGACAGAATTGCTTATATTAGTGAGCAATTCTTAGGTGCACCAACATTGATTGTAACCGATGATGGTGATGCAGATACTGATGATGATGCTAAAGGCAATATAATTGTTGGCCGAAAAATTATGCCAGTAGGCTTTAGCTTAAAAACTATGCGCACCTATATGTATACCACTGAGGATCAGTAATGAAGGTTTCAAAAAAATTAACTAAGGGCTTTACGTTAATAGAGCTGTTGATTGCTGTTGCAATAGTCGGCATTTTAGCAGCGGTTGCTTATCCTGCTTATACCGATAGCGTTGCTCGTTCAAACCGTTCTGAAGGGCAGCGAGAATTACTGAGAATAGCAAATTTAGAAGAGCAATATTATTTGGATAATAGAACTTATACAACCGACATGACGGAGTTAGGGTTGGATAAAAGCCCATTCATTACGGAAAATAAGAACTACTCTATTAGCGCTACAATTAGTGATGGTGGCAATGCATTTACTTTAACTGCTACGGCTCAAAATTCTCAAGCTGCTAATGATGCAAGTTGTAAAAAGCTATTTGTGACCGATACTGGTGAGAAAACTGCAACTAGTACTGACTGCTGGGAGAATTAATATGTTAAAGCAAACGTTGAATATTGTTGGAATTATACTAACTATGACGAGTTTATCGTCATTTGCAGCAAAAAATATAGATAGTGACAAAGTATCGGTGAAATGCTTTGTCGACTTATATGGCGGTTCGCAAACAATTACTGGCGCCGTGGTAAAATCTAAACAAATAGGTAAATTAGCTAATAAACTGGTAAATAATAAAATATTTGTACCAGGGCATTCTAGAAAACAACAGATTTATAAAGTACATGAATGTGTTTTGTCGAGTGGTGAATTTAAAAGCGCATTAGCTAAAAAAGTTGACGAGGCTACACCTAAATAGTTTTCTTCTGTCTAAAAAAAAGGCCAATTGTTTAATGCAATTGGCCTTTTTTATTTAAACTAGGTCTACTAAATTAAAATGCTTTTATGAACAAGAAACTTCGTCACCTGCTCTTGTTTCATCTTTACCATCATTATCCGTATCTGAAGTGGTCGCTACGCGTCCTGATGCAGTTATCACGAGCCCACGATTTAAGTCCGCCCCCTCTGAGGGGCAAAAGCCAATCAACCCTGATGTGGCACTTATCATTTGACCTGTTGCGCCATAAACTATATTTGTTGCGGCAAAGGTCAATTTGTCGCCATCTCTAACAGCATCTTTTACTGTTATTAATCGTTCGTTTACCGCGTCATATGCAGTATTTGCAGCGGTATTGGTAAAAACTGATATTTGACCTGTCCAATCATTCCCACAGGTATTATCAGCCTTGAGAGGGCAGACAGTTACATTACTTTCAGTATTAATCGCAGCGTTTCGTGCTGTTAGTAATAATCTATTAACTTCAGATATTTGATTATCTACCCTCATTTGGGTGTTGAAATCATTTAACGCAGGTACGCCAATAGTGATGACTATAGCAACAATAGCTATGCCCACCATTAGTTCGATTAAGGTAAATCCTTTATTCAAATAATATTGGAACCGGGAGGAAAGATGATTAGCCATACTACTTACCTGTGCAAAAAATCCATTCGTCCTTTATTTATAACATTATCAATTATTGGTAGCTAGCAGATATTGTGTTTTGTACGATTTTTATTCACAGTCAAGTGGCTTACCTGATCTATTTTCTTCTATTCCGTCTAAGTTGCTATCTGTCGATAAATAAAACCTACCGGAAATGGCGAGAATAATTCCACGAGCAAGCTCATATTTATTAGTTGGGCAATAACGAAATGTTCCATTACTTAAACCACTTAAGTTACCTGTCGGCGCATAAGTGACTTTATCTCTAAATTTTGCGTATAAGAGTTTATCACCATGTGAAATACCTTCTTTGGTAAGAATAAGCCGCTCACTAATACTATCGAATTGCTGATTATCGTTTAGATCGATGAAAATACTTAACTCGCTATTCCAATCCCCATTACAAATGGTGCCGCCCTCCAACGGGCAAAGAATGGTATTGCTGCCGGAATTTATTGCGTTATTACGCGTAACTAGCAGTAAACGTTGTAGTTGATGAATTTCGTTGTCGACTCGCATTTTGATAATGAAGTCTTGATAACTTGGCAGGGCAAATATTAATAGAGCACTGACTATGCTCAGTGAAACCATCAGCTCTAGTAGTGTCAATCCTTGACTATTTCGCATAATAAATCCTTTATTAGCTACTAAACAAAATTCCTTTTGTCTTATATATAGTAGCTAATAAAATATTTTGCAAAATAGTAGTAAAACTAATCGTAGATAGTAGGAATAGTTAAACGCTTATGCTGTGTTCTAGTGTAAATATCGATGATAGAATTTTTAACATGGTCAGGCACTTCTTTACCTTCGAGAAAATCATCGAGCTGATCGTAACTTAAGCCAAGTGCATCTTCATCTTTCTTGCCGGGGTCCAAATCCTCTAAATCGGCAGTAGGCGCTTTTTCAACTAGAATAGCAGGTGCTCCTAAATGTTTAGCTAACTGTCGAACTTGGCGCTTTGATAATCCAAATAAAGGTACAAGATCACATGCCCCATCGCCCCATTTTGTGAAAAAGCCGGTAATGTTTTCCGCTGAATGATCTGTGCCAATCACTAGGCCGCCTAATATTCCTGCAATATGGTACTGTGACACCATGCGAGCACGAGCTTTTACATTACCTTTAGAAAAATCGATACGATGTTCATCTGCATGTAGTAATTTAGCATTATCAAGTGCAGTTAATGTCTCTTGATGGACACCATCAACACCTGGTTTTACATTGGTAGTGACAATATGGCTTGGTTTGATAAAAGATAGCGCTTGTTGTGCGTCTTCTTCATCTGCTTGGATACCATAGGGCAATCTTACCGCGATAAATTGATACTCATTGGTATTGTGCTCGCTATTTAATTCGTTAACAGCAAGTTGAGCCAAACGACCACAAGTTGATGAATCTACACCGCCGCTAATGCCAAGTACTAAGTGCTTTAATGAAGAACCTTTTAGTTGTTTTTTTATGAATTCGACACGCCTTTTAACTTCAAATTCTACATCTATTTCCGGCAATACTTTCATCTCATCAATGATTGCTTGCTGATCCATTTGTTTTCCTATTTTACTCTGGCATTAAATTGTTCGTAGTGTACCAAAAAGGACTAGGGAAAGGGGAGACGATTTATAAATGAAAAAAATTCACATATAGCTGATATAAAGCATTTAGCTTTATGTATTTTCCTTTTAGAATGAATGGGTAATTGATTTAAAGTATAAGCATATAGGAATTGCTGATGAAAAAAATTGAAGCGATTATTAAACCCTTTAAGTTAGACGATGTAAGAGAAGCTCTTGGTGAGTTGGGCATTACAGGTATGACGGTACAAGAAGTTAAAGGTTTTGGACGTCAAAAAGGGCACACTGAACTATACCGCGGCGCCGAATACATGGTGGATTTTTTGCCTAAGGTAAAAGTTGAAATTGTTGTTGCGAAAGAAGATGCAGAGCGATGTGTTGAGTCTATTATTGAATCTGCACATACGGGAAAAATTGGTGATGGAAAGATATTCGTTACTGATGTTGAACGTGTTATTCGAATTCGAACGGGCGAAGAAGACGAAGCTGCTATTTAATTAATGCCTTAACTTTCGTTGTTAAATGCTGATTTACAGGTGCATTAAGGTTATGTTGCTGAGCTAGCTTAGCAATATAGCCGTTTATATTATCTACTTCGGTCTCGCGGTTTGCCAGAATGTCGGAAAGCATAGAAGAGCTATTCAGCTGGGTACTTTTCGCTACCTTTAATGCTGTGTCTATGATGTCTTTTGCAGAGAGTTTAATATTTTCTTTTTTTGCAACTTCAGATACTTCGCTGGCAATTTCTTTAATCAAAGGTTGATACTTTTGATTTATAACATCACCATTTTGTATGTTATTAATCGCTGTTATTGGGTTTATTACACAATTTATCGCCAACTTGAACCATTGTTTTTCAACTATATCTTCGTGCCAGTAAAGCTTAGGAAACGCTTGATTTAGCGTTTTAAACCAAGGTGGTGGGTTACTAAGTATGGAGTTACTAGAGCCGATATCGCAGTGACCTATTCCAGTATGAATAGCATGTTGTTTTGTTGTACGGTAACTACCGTGGGTAGTTAGCAAAGTAAAAATATTTTTTTTATCTAAAGTACTATCCAGCCTATTAATGATACCCATTCCATTATGACAAAGGACAATTGCCGTATTTTTTGAAATTAACGTACTTAATTTTCTGAGTTGTTCGACGATATGTATTGATTTTAAACAAACTAAAATTAAATCGGCACTAACGATATCGCTTTCTAGAGCGAGGTTACAACGATAGCTATAACTTAATCCATTTGCGTTAGTGAACGTTAATTGCTGTGACTGTGCAGTAGAGGTTTTTGTGGTTTTTAATAGCGATAATTTGATATGTGGAGATTTATTTAGGTAATAACTCCACAGAGAGCCAATAGCACCTTGGCCAACTACAACGACTTGAAGGGGAATTGGCATGTTATTCATAGCTGTGTTGGCTTTTTCCCATACACAATCCAAACCGACTTCAATAAAGCAAACAATAGAATACCTACTATGTCGGCGACAAAATCTTTTACTTCGCCATTTCTAAAGCCTAAGTAGTACTGACCAACTTCACTAAGCCCTGCATATATTATTAAAGCGAATACTAGCGGTGTCATGGATAATTTAACAAAACTGCTAAGTATCCAGGTGAGAATAAAAAAGCCAATGCAATGGCCAATAGTATCAACTTGTGTGTTTTTAAATATGGTATCTCTAATTTCTGGAGAAATAGATAAAGCCAATACAAAAATTATCAACATTGAGAAAAAGAGAATATGGTGAAGGTTTTTCAAAGGTCTGCCAGTATTTATATTTAGAGCCTGGATAATAGCATGAAGCCCAAAATAAAAAACGCTGGTTTCACTAGAATTAAAGGAATATTTTGATAATATGGCTGGAAATTTTTATGAGAGAAAGCCATGCCTTCATTTGATATTGTTTCAGAAATAAATTTAGAAGAAGTACGTAACGCGGTAGAAAATTCAACGCGCGAATTGAGTACTCGATTTGATTTTCGCGGTGTTGAAGCAAGCTTCGAGTGGAAGTCCCCGGCAGTTTCAGTAAAAGCTGAAGGTGATTTTCAAGTTAAGCAAATGGTCGATATATTAAGAAATCAATTGGTTAAGCGAAAGATCGACCCAAGATCTATGCAAATCTCTGACCCAGAGTTTTCGGGTAAAAATTGCATGCAGCGAGTTACTTTCCAAGAAGGGATTGAAAAAGATGTTGCTAAGAAAGTCGTGAAACTCATTAAAGACAGTAAAGCAAAAGTTCAAGCGGCAATACAAGGCGAGCAAGTTCGTGTAACAGGTAAAAAACGTGACGATTTGCAGTCTGTAATGCAGCTGGTAAGGGAAGCTGAATTTGAACAGCCTTTCCAATTTAATAATTTTCGCGATTAAGCTGGTAACCGATAAAACGAGCCTTGGGCTCGTTTTTTCTATCTAGCTGTAATTATTAAAGTAATTAATAGTTTACAGTTCATGCCAATTAAATTCATACATTACTCACCGTAAAGTGCTTGTCTTTATCATAAGACATTAAGTAAATTATGGCGTTTATATAATAATAAAAGTTGAAAATTCATGGGTGTTTCAAGAGGCGAGTTTAGCTCGCGCATAGGCTTTATAATGGCTGCGGCAGGTTCTGCCGTAGGTCTAGGAAATATATGGGGCTTTCCTACGCAAACGGCTAGCAATGGTGGCGCAGCGTTTGTTTTAGTTTATTTAGTGCTAGCGTTTTGTCTAGCTTACCCTGCATTTATGGCTGAAATTCTAATCGGTCGCTATGGTCAAGCGAATGCCGTGACCTCAATGCAAAAAATGTCACGTAGCATATTTCAAAAACGCTTTGCTTTTGTTGTTGGTTTCGGCGGCATTATTTGTGCCGCACTTATTTTAAGTTTTTATGGCATTTTAGCTGGCTGGATGATGTCATTCGCAGTTGAGCCAATCGCACTCTTCATGGGCGCAGAAAATGTTGCTGAATGGGTCGTTGGCAGCACAGTAGGTCGAAATGTGTTGTTTACTTCAATCTTCATGTTATTGACGGTTTTTATTATTCGAAGTGGCGTTGAAAACGGCATTGAAAAATGGTCTAAACGCTTAATGCCAATGATGATTGGCTTGCTAATCTTACTTATTGTTTATGTAATGACGCTCGAAGGTGCTGCACAAGGTCTTAATGCCTATCTAAACCCTGATATTAGTCGAGTATTAGAGCCTGACTTGTTATTAAGTGCACTTGGGCAAGCATTCTTTTCTTTGTCACTAGGTACTTCTGTAATGGTGATTTACGGCTCATATATTTCTAAACAAGAAAATATGGTAACGATTGGGGCGCAGGTGACGCTAATCGACGTATCTATCGCCTTTTTAGCGGGCTTACTAATCATTCCATCTATGTACGTAGCTCAAGCACAAGGTGTACAAATATTTGCTGATGATGGTAGTTTAATTGCTGGCCCTGCATTGGTATTTACAGTGTTACCAAGTCTATTCGAAGGCATGGGAACATTAGGCTTGTTTGTTGGTTTAGCCTTTTTCGTATTAATGTCAGTTGCGGCATTAACATCTTCTATTTCTATGTTAGAAGGTCCTGTTTCATATTTGGTTGAACGTCATGAAATAGAGCGTAAAACCGCGACTACTTGGACAGGAATCGGTATCTTGGCAATTAGCTTTGTTATTATTTTTAACATTAGTTTTATGTTGGATTTCGTTGCGACGTTAGCAACAGAATACGGCCAGCCTATTATCGCTATGTTGTGTTGTGTTTTTGCTGGTTGGATTTGGCAACGTAACAGTTTGTTGGAAGAAATTAAGCTTGGGTATGAAGAAGCAGAATCTAGTTTATTCTGGAAAATTTGGCCTTGGTACATCAAGGTTGTTTGTCCAGTAGCTATTGCAGCCGTGTTTATTCACAGCCTTTTATAACCAACTGACTATAAATTAAGAATTAAAAAGCCAGTCTAATGACTGGCTTTTTAATGTTGGCGTAGCAATAATTCACTAGATTTTAGGCCAAGGGTGCTGCCATGGTTTTGTTATAGAACTTAGCCAGTGTTGGCATAGTTCGTCAGTGAATCGGGCACCTTGATTAGGAGCTAAACTGTAGTCAAATAATCTATCATTTAATGTAAAGCGTAATGCGTAGGCATGTAAATAACCTCGATCACTTTTTGACTTACCGTACAACTCATCGCCTAAGATGGGAGCACCTATACTTGCTAAAGCAACTCTAATTTGATGAGTTTTTCCACTATGCGGTTTTAAGAGAAAACCTCGGATACTTGGCGCTAAACTATATGAATGAAATTGTGTGATCGCAGGGTTGTTTTGACTTCTTAACAGCTTCCACATGCCACGTCGACTTTTAGTCATGTCGCCTTTGATTAATCCTTGCTTTTTTTTAGGCTTACAATCGCTAATTGCGATGTAATATTTTTCTACTTGATGATGACTGAATAACTGCTGAAATAGCTTAGCTGATTCTGCCGTTCTTGCAAAAATCATAAGGCCCGACGTCAATTTGTCGAGCCGATGAACGGGATATAAATCGGTTATACTTAACTCTTCTTTTATTTTTGAAAATAGGCCACTACCAATGTTCCCTTCATCATGGAAGTTAACATTGGCGTATTTGTTGATAATTAAAAACTCTTCTTGTTTATCAATCAACTCAAAGCAATCATTCATTAGAAACTTAAGCCAATAAATATATAGAGCACAAGAGTAATAATTGCCCCTATAAGCGCATAAGGTAACTGAGTTTTAACGTGTTCATAATGATCGCAGCCACTCGCGATAGAAGCGACAACCGTGGTATCTGAAATAGGCGATGCATGATCACCAAACACGCCACCACCTAACACTGCAGCAACTAAAAATGATATTGGTAAGCCAGTTTCTAGTGCAATTGGTACTGCTATCGGCACCAATATAGCAAATGTACCCCAGGAGGTACCGGTAGCAAATGCCATAATGGCTGCTACGATAAATATAATCGGGGCAATAAGAAATAGCGGTACTTGAATATTCATTAATTCACTGACATAAGCCCCTGTACCTAACGCTTTAATAGCGTCACCAAAGGCAAACGAAAGTACCAAAATAATCACTGCTGGTGCCATATAACCTAGACCATTAACAAATGTTTTGGCAATTTCCTTTACGGTCAATAACCGATAATAGCTAATCATGGTAATAACTAAAGCAGTCGCGGTAACGATTGCCAAGAATACTGAGAATGAGCCAGAGCCGCGTCTCATATCGCCATCACCTGTGATAAATAAAAGTGACAAAGTAATCGCAAGTAATGAAATTAATGGTATCCACATAACTCTAGCAGGCCCGAGTTTATTATCTGTGTCTTGGTTGCTCAGTTCGACTTTGCTTTCAGCGTTAGCCATTGGACCAAACACCTTGCCAGAATATGCCGTGTAATAAGCTAAAGCCACCGCAACTATTGCATAAAAATTATAGGTGACAGTGCCGATAAGCACACCAACAGGGTCGTCAAACGAAAAGCCATCAAGTAATCCTAGAACGTAGGCGCCCCAGCCGTTAATTAAGAAGAGAATACTCACAGGCGCACAGGTTGAATCGATTAAGTAGGCTAGCTTTGCGCGGCTAATTCTGTGTTGGTCAAATAGTTGTTGGCTTGCCATACCTGCAGTGAACATACTTAAGTTAGTATCGGTAAATATACTAGTGCCGATAACTGTTGGTAACATGCTGGCCTGCCGTTTACTTTTAACCAAGTTCAGGTTTGCTAAATGCAAAATAAAGCCATTTACTGCACCAGATTCACTTAACAGTTTGACCATGGCTCCAATAAGTAAACTAAATGAAATAATATATAGATTGCCAGTCGACGAAAAAACGTCAGCGAAACCTGCAATTGTTCCCATAGCACCGTCAATAGGTTGCCAATTGGCCACCATGACATGGCTTAGTATCACACCACAGAGTAGTGCAATTAAGGCATTTTTTCGCCAAATGGCTATGATAATGGCAACCAGAGGAGGAAGTAAGCTTAATGGTGTATCGTGCATATCTTATTCTTTTTATTTATGGAAACAGGGAAGAGCCCTTAATCCCGCTATTTTGGCACTGTCTTGGTAAAATCGCTACTAAGTTTTTTGTTACTTATTTAACTGATTAAATGCTAGCGCATTGAATTTTCATCCATTACCCTTACATAGTTAACAAATCATAAAAAAACGCTATGCGGCGGAGCTATTTTGACTACAACTTTAACTGATTATTTGACAGCCCTTTCAGCTCCAGAAAATTTATCGGCTGTTTCAGGTATAAAACGCGGTATTGAAAGAGAGGCGTTACGTGTCGTCAAGGAAGGGCGTTTGTCGGATATGCCACATCGTCAAAACTTAGGCTCTGCACTTACTCATCCATTTATTACGACGGATTACTCTGAAACCTTATTAGAGTTTATTACGCCCGTAGAAGCTGATGCGGAAACTACACTCGCACAGTTAAAGGATATCCAACGATATACTTATGAGCATATCGAAGGTGAGCTTTTATGGCCGCTAAGTATGCCTTGCTTTGTTGATGATGATGACAAGATTCCATTGGCGCAATACGGTAGCTCTAACATTGGAAAGATGAAAACGGTTTACCGTCAAGGTTTAAAAAATCGTTATGGCAGTATGATGCAAGTGATCGCTGGGATTCATTTCAATTTTTCTTTTTCAGAATCATTTTGGAAGACTATTCAACAAATAGACGGTGACACAAGAGATTTGCAAACCTTTATTTCTGAACGTTATTTTGCGTTGATTAGAAATTACAAAAGATTATGTTGGATGATCCCGTACTTGTATGGAAGTTCACCTGTTATTTGCGGGTCATTTTTACAAAATAAACCGCAGCAGTTGCCTTTTAAGCGTTCAGAAAATGGCTATTTATACTTAGAGTACGCAACATCACTTCGGATGAGTGACTTAGGTTATACGAATAGTGCCCAATCATCTTTAAACATTTGTTATAACGATCTAGACAGTTACGTTACTGGAGTTAAGGAAGCTATATCACTGGTATCAGATGAATTTGAAAATATTGGCGTTAAAGTTGATGGCCAATATCGACAGCTTAACGGTAATGTACTGCAAATTGAAAATGAACTTTATGCACCTATTCGTCCTAAGCGAGTGGCAAACTCAGGCGAAAAGCCTTCTGAAGCATTAAAAGAACGCGGTGTAGAATATATTGAAGTAAGAGCATTGGATGTAAACCCTTTTTCAGATACTGGCATTAGTTTGCAGCAAGTTCGTTTCTTGGATGTGTTTCTTACTTATTGTGCATTAGCGCCAAGCGCAGCCATGACTGCTGAATTGCAAAAGCGCTATGAACATAATATGGATGAAGTTGTATTACGTGGCAGGGATCCTGAATTAAGACTAAATGATGACAATCAATGTAAGTCGCTAGTGGAGTGGGGAACCGAATTGTTTACAGAGTTTGAACAAGTTGCACAGTTATTAGACACAGCGTATCACTCAGAGCATTATACGCAAGCGACATCGATTGAACTTGAAAAAGTAAAAAATAGTAGCTTAACGCCGTCGGCGAAAATTATCGCTTTGGTTGTAGAACAAAATGTTAAATTTGCCGAGCTGGCATTAGAACTGGCCGAGCAATATCGTAATGAGCAGCTTTCAATCGACTATCAAAACTTTAGTTACGAACAGTTAACTAACGCTGCAGTGAAATCACATGAGGATCAAAAAGCGATAGAACAGGCTGACGAGTTAGATTTTGATAGCTTTTTGGCAAACTACTTTGCGCATTAAGATATATCGGCAGAAGTTACAGACAAAAAAAAGCGCGTTAGGGCAACGCGCTACTAAAATCACGAAAGCAGTCCAGGGAGGTTTTGCTCTCAATAGTTAAGACTGCGCTTTTGTTAAATAGTTCAAAAAATGTTCAATAATATTTCAATAAAATTTAATGTTTCTTAAAACCTTTTGTGAATCAAAACCTTCCAAAAATATTTTGATTAATTCTTTTCGTAATTTTCAGGCAAAAAAAACGCGCTTATCATAAGCGCGTATAAATTTCATGAAACACTAAGGGAAATATAAGTCTCTCAATAACTCAGACTCATGTGTTTTAATTTAGTTCAAAAAATATTCAAAAATAAATTTGAGGTAAAAAAAAGCGCGTTATTAAAACGCGCAGAATATAAACATGAAACACTAAGGGAGTAAGCCTCTCATTAAGTAAGAGTCAACAAATCTTAATAAGTTCAAATTAATTTAAAAAAGATAAAAAAAACGCGCCTTAATAAGGCGCGAACTATAAATAAAGGGAAAATATAACAAAAGTCTCTCGTTTAGTAAGAGCATCACCTTCCTAGAAAGTTCATAAAATTTGAGATTTTTTTTCAATGCTCTGGCATGATAACGACAATCACGTTAATACCTTATGAATAAATGCGTAAAACAAAGCTATTTTTTTCTAGCATTATTGCTGTTCTATTATTAACTAGCTGTGCTACTCCGCCGCCTAAAAATCCAGAGAATGTTTGTGAAATATTTCGAGAGCATCGTGACTGGTATTTCGCTGCAAAGGATGCCCGTGAACGGTGGGGCGTACCAATTCATGTGCCAATGAGTATGATGTATCAGGAAAGTTCATTTAGAGCAGATGCATTGCCTCCTAGAGACTATTTATTAGGTTTTATTCCATGGGGCAGAGTGAGTAGTGCGTACGGTTACTCACAAGCTAAGACTATGACGTGGGATGATTATGTGCGCGAAACAGGTAACTCTTGGGCTGATCGTGACGAGTTTGAAGACGCGATTGATTTTATGGGCTGGTTTATATTCAAAACGCAAAAGCTCAATAAAATTTCTAAATGGGATGCGTACAATCAATATTTGAATTACCACGAAGGTTGGGGCGGCTTTAAACGTAAAACTTATAAAAAGAAAGCTTGGTTAGTAAAAGTCGCTAGAAAGGTCGACAATCGAGCAAAGCGTTATTCTAGTCAGCTAAAAAGCTGCGAGGCAGATTTAAATAAAAGTTGGTTATGGCGGCTGTTTTTTGACTAAAAAGGCCGACAGCTCTTTTTAAATATCGTAATCAAAGCAACGCGGAGTTTATCTTTATGGTAAACTCCGCGTTTTTATATTCTATGCTTGTTAAAAGCGTCTAACTGTAAAGGCAATTCATGTTATTTTCCGACCTTGGGCTTGCGCCGCAACTATTAAAAGCAATCGAAGAACAAGGATACAGTTCGCCTTCACCGATACAAGAACAAGCAATTCCTGCCGTACTTAAAGGTAGAGACGTGATGGCCGCAGCTCAAACGGGGACAGGTAAGACTGCTGGTTTCACTTTGCCTATTTTGCAACAGTTGAGCGATAGTAAAAAAAGGGCATCTAGCAATTGCATTAAAACGCTAATTTTAACGCCAACACGTGAACTTGCTGCACAAGTAGCTAAAAGTGTTGAGGTGTATAGCCAGCATCTAGATATTTCTAGTGACGTAGTATTTGGTGGTGTGAAGATAAACCCACAAATGATGCGTTTACGAAAAGGCGTCGATATTTTAGTAGCGACCCCTGGTCGTCTATTAGATTTGTACCAACAAAATGCCCTTAAGTTTAATGAAATAGAAATGCTGGTATTAGATGAAGCTGATCGCATGTTGGATATGGGCTTTATTCGCGACATCAAGAAAATATTGGCTTTGCTGCCTAAAAAACGTCAGAACCTTTTGTTTTCAGCAACGTTTTCTCCAGAAATTCGCGAATTAGCCAAAGACTTGGTACATAAACCCATCGAAATATCGGTTAATCCTGAAAACTCTACAGCTTCAACTATAGAACATTGGTTGGTTGCAGTTGATAAGCGAAAAAAATCCGCCCTACTTAACAAATTGATTGTTGATAATAGCTGGCAACAGGTACTGGTGTTTGCCAGAACTAAACATGGTGCCAACCGTTTAACTCGATATTTAGAAGCAGAAGGGCATAAAGCCGCAGCGATTCATGGTAATAAAAGCCAAAGTGCACGTACCAAAGCACTAGCTCAGTTTAAAGATAAGACTATTCATATACTTGTTGCTACTGATATTGCGGCACGTGGTATAGATATCAGCCAATTGCCTATAGTGGTAAATTTTGATCTGCCAAATGTACAAGAAGACTATGTTCATCGGATTGGCCGAACTGGCCGCGCGGGTGTTGATGGCCAGGCTATCTCTTTAGTTTGTGCAGATGAATACAAACAGTTAGTTGATATCGAGTATATAATTCAACAGCATATTCCGCGTAAAGAAGTGGAAGGTTTTATTCCTGCCAATCCGCTTGAGCCTTCTCGTTCAATAAGGCCTTTAAAGGCGAAAAAACCTAAGAAGCCGAAAAAACAAAAAGAACATCAAGACGGCCAGCGTTCAGGTGAAAACGCTCGAGGTCATAAGCCGAAAAGTAAAAACCCTCGTCATCAGTCGAATAAGAGCAACCGCACAGATAAGTCTGGCAATGTGCCACGCAAAGGGCGCGGTGGGAAACCTAGTAGCAATAACAGCAATAACAATAGGCGTCGACCAGCGAATAAGTAGTATTTTCGTTTGCCAAGTCTATAGCTGCCTGTTGCAAGCTATTTGCTTGGCTTCAAGTAACCTAAATTCGCTACAACGGCTTGGTCGAATGTGTCTACTACATCGCCAATAATAATTAAGCTGGGCGGCTTAATATTATGCTCAGCCACAAGGCATTCAACGTTTTTTAATGTGCCACTCACTTGCTTTTGCAAAGGTGTAGTACCACGTTCAATAATTGCGATTGGTGTATCTAGGGAGCGGCCAGCATTGGCTAATTGTTCTACGATGATATTTAAGTTTTTTACACCCATATAAAACACAACTGTTTGCTGTTTATCACCTAAAATTTCCCACGGTAAATCTAACGTTCCATTCTCTTGAATATGACCAGTAATTAACGTGCAAGCTCTCGACACCTGTCGATGAGTTAGCGGAATACCGACATATGCCGCACACGATGAAGCAGCAGTCATACCAGGTACTATGTGGCATGCAACACCTCGGCTTAGCGCATAAAGTGCTTCTTCACCGCCGCGACCGAAAACAAAGGGGTCGCCCCCTTTCAGCCTGAGCACTCTCTTGCCTAATTTCGCTTGTTCAACAATGATTTGATTAATACCCTGCTGTGGTACTTTGTGTTCGGCTTGTTTTTTCCCTACATAAATTTTTTCACAATTGCTTGGTAGCAGTGCAAGAATTTCATCACTAACTAAACGGTCGTAGATGGCTACTTGAGCTTGGCCAATAAACCGATAAGCTTGCAGGGTAAGTAAGTCAGGATCGCCAGGCCCTGCACCGACTAGTGCAACTTCACCAGACATAAATTGCTGTTTATTTGGGTTTAAGGTAATAGACATGTGAGACTCTGTTTTCTAGGAAGTAATGCAAATACGATATATTAGCAGTTTATATAATTGAATTGATAACTTAAGGTGGTTTTATATAGCTAATAGGAATAAATCTGTTGGCTACCTTGATAATTGGTAAATTGGTCTAAAACAACTATTGTTGATTTATTACTCTGTGGTAGTTTTTTGAGACTACAACTATTTATAACAACAATAAGCTTGAATCCTATGATTGCCAAACCAAAAATTCATTTACTCCCTCAAACGCTATTGCCAATTGCTATGCTAGCCTCTGCATCTGTATTTGCTATGCAGGTGCCACCAAGCGAACAACCAGTTTTACGTGATATCCAGCAACAAGTAAGTGCCGATAGGCTCAAAACTGATGTGACTAAGCTAGTAAGCTTTGGAACGCGACACACGCTTTCAGAAACAAAGTCAGATACTCAGGGGATTGGAGCCGCTAGGCGTTGGATAAAAGCTGAATTTGAAAAAATTTCAAAACAATGTGGTGGTTGTTTGGAAGTTGTTTACCAAAAGCAAACATTTTCAGGTGAAAAGCGAATACCAAATCCAACTGAAGTCGTAAATGTCGTCGCAATCCAGCGTGGCAGTATAGATCCTAATCGTTATATCGTAATGAGTGGTGATATTGATTCAAGGGTTTCAGATCCGCTCAATTTCACCAGTGATTCGCCTGGTGCCAACGATAATGCTTCAGGTGTGGCCGGTGTTATTGAAGCAGCTCGCGTGTTATCAAAGCATAAGTTTGATGGAACTTTAGTTTATGCAGCTCTTTCAGGAGAAGAGCAAGGGCTATTCGGCGGTAAAATAATGGCAGAGATAGCCAAAAAAGAAAATTGGCGAGTAGAAGCTGTTATTAATAATGACATGATCGGCAATATTTCAGGAATTAATGGGGTCATAAATAATACAACCGCTCGTGTATTCTCTGAAGGTGTTAGGTATGTTGAAACGGCTGAAGAGGCAAGAAAACGAAGATTTACGGGTGGCGAAGTAGATTCGCCGTCGCGTAATGTCGCTCGTTATATTGATAAAATTGCCGATGATTATATTCCGAACTTGGATGTCATGATGGTTTATCGTCTTGATCGTTTTGGTCGAGGGGGTCACCACCGACCGTTTAACGAAGTCGGTTTCCCTGCGGTTCGTATTATGGAAACCAATGAACATTATGACAGGCAACATCAAGACTTGCGCATCGAAAACGGTCGGGAATATGGCGACATACTTGCTGGCGTTGATTTTGATTTTAATGCCAAGCTGACGTCGTTAAATGCAGTGACAATGGCCTCGATGGCATGGGCACCTGCACCACCTGCAAATGTTAAAATTGCTGGGGCCGTAAAGCCATCAACAACACTAAGCTGGGAGAAAGCCCAAGGCGAGATGGCTAAAAACTTAGCGGGTTATCGTGTACATTGGCGTTTGACTACAGATGCTACATGGACCAAAAGTCAGTTCGTTGGAAATATCTCTGAATTCGAACTAAAAAATATCGTCATTGATAATTACTTCTTTGGTGTAAGTAGCGTATCTAAAGATGGTTTTGAGTCACCAGTTGTTTTTCCTGGCCCTGCTGGCTCTTTCGGTGGCTATAAATAATGAAGCATGTTTCATATTTCCTACTTATCTGTTGTATAGGGTTGCCTGCTATAGCTGATGACTGGCAGCCGCTCCCTTTAAGAGAGCGAGCAATACTCATTGATCAAATAATGGAAAAACGCATTGAGCACTTAATGCCCAGTATTATGGAGCAAACAAAACTCGATATGTGGATCTTAATTAGTCGAGAGTATAACGAAGATCCCGTGCTTAAAACCTTACTTCCAAGTACTTGGCTATCAGCAAGAAGACGAACAATATTGGTCATAGTCAATGATGAACAACAGGGTATTAAAACCTATGCAGTGGCGCCGTATAAAGTAGGGAACCAATTTGTTAAGTCGTGGGATAAAAAGCAGCAACCTAATCAATGGCGTGCCCTAACGGCTCTTATCGATAAATACCAACCGTCAACAATTGGCCTGAATGAATCTAAACACTGGGCACATGCTGATGGTTTAGTGGCGACAGATAAAAAGGAATTTTTACACCACTTACCCGATAAATATAAGTCTCGTTTAGTGTCGGCAGAATCCGCGGCAGTGAGTTGGTTAGAACAGCGTATACCTGAAGAAATCACGATATATAAACCATTGGTTGCGAAAGCACACCGCATTATTGCCGAAGCCTTTTCAAGTAAAGTTATAACGCCAGGAGTTACCACCACTGATGACGTGGTGTGGTGGTTACGAGAACAAGTGATTAATTTGAAATTGAATACTTGGTTTCATCCATCTGTTTCTCTTCAGCGAAGTAACGCTGTCAAATTCGATCATGAAAATAGTTTTACTAATGGTTATGGTAATCAGGTTATTCAACAAGGTGATTTGTTGCACGTTGACTTCGGCCTAAGTTATTTGCGTTTACATACTGATACTCAGCAACACGCTTATGTGCTAAAAGATGGTGAGAGCGATGCTCCCTTATACCTTAAAAAGGCATTCGCAATGGGCAATCAATTACAGGACATTTTTACCAAAGAGTTTAAAGTTGGTAGAACGGGTAATGAAGTGCTTGAAATATCTCGACAAAAAGCAATTGACGCAAACTTAAAACCAACCATTTACACCCATCCTTTGGGTTACCATGGTCATGCGGCTGGTACCACATTAGGGATGTGGGATAAACAAGATGGTGTTAAAGGTAGTGGTGACTACCCATTGCATATTAATACGGCATACTCGATAGAATTAAATAATGCAGTTACGATTCCTGAATGGAAAAAGGAAGTTCGTATTATGCTTGAAGAAGACGCCTTTTTTGACAAAAGCGGTGTTTGGTACTTATCGGGTCGACAAGAAGAATTACTATTAATTAAGTAGTGCGCGTTAAAAAGTGAATTAATTTGTAATTAATTCATGGTCTCTCCTTTCTACTAAGATAACAGTAGCTAGGAGCCATTTACGGATAACTTAATTATTTATCTAGTGTGGACTTAATCAGTAATGACAAATCAGTTTGAAGAAACAATGTACATTGATGAAATCAGTATTAACAATAAGCGAGTTAGCTTTATTACTAAATGTGTTGCACTTTTAGGCACATTTTTATCAACCTCGAGTTATTGCGTTAATGCAAGTGAGCTGACATTAAACGTGGTTACCCCTAGCGGTAGTCCTGCAACCGATATTGTTTCTTTTATTCGTCCAACTAAGGGTATTAATGGTTTACCTTTGAATGATGTTCCTTTGTACATCGGTCAACAGGATAAGAAATTCGCACCGTACATTACTGTTATGCAAAAAGGGCAGTCAATCAATTTTGTAAATCATGACGATATAACTCATCATATTTACTCGGTTTCCGGTGAAAACCGATTCGAATTTAAAATAAAAGCCGGTGGCGAGATCACCACTCAACCTCTACAAAGTGCAGAAGAAGTTGCTATGGGATGTAACATTCATGATTGGATGAGTGGATATGTGTTGGTTGTAGATACACCTTACTTTGGCAAGACCAATGAAGATGGGCAGATAACCTTTGATTTGCCTGAAACTGGTGAATACGAACTTTCTTTATGGCACCCGCAACTTGATGTTACTAATAATCGTATCAAACAGCTCTTGAACGTTACACAAGCTAATGTAAATATTAGTATTTCGCTTCCTCAAAACTTATTGCCTATTCCTGAGCAAGTTGGGCAAGAAGATTTTGACTTTTTAGATGAGTATTAAACCCCTGTGAATTTTATCAAAGTGCGAAGTTTACAAAGTAAAATATTGATACTCTTTATTTTTTTACTATTTGTTGTGCAATTAGTCTCTTTTTTTTCAACGTATCGTGCCAATGAAAAATTAGAGTCGGCGCAGCTCAATAATCGCATCAGCAATGCTATAGATGTATTTCAAACTCAAATCAATAACCGTCGATATTATTTGTCGGCATTTGCTGAGACTGCTGCAAAAGATTATGGACTTAAATCGGTGCTAGATGAAGACAATAAAAGCTTCCTCGTTGCACTTAATAATCACAGAAAGCGAATCAACAGTAATTTAGCAATGGCTGTTGATAATGATGGTTTAGTCTTTGCTCAGCTTGTCACATACCAAAATGATGATGGCCAAGAAAAAGTCAAAATAGGGGCAGGTCAAGGCTCTACTTTTGCTATTAATAGCGACCTTTTTACAGACGAAAACGCACAAATTGTCATGCTTAACGAAAACTTGTACCAATTAAGCCTTGCACCTATTAAAAGTGGGGCTCGAATTATTGGGTGGATTGGTTTTGGTTATCTAATTGACGTCGAACTGGCCTCAGAACTTGCTACGCTGACAGATGTAAACATCGCTTTTGCTATAAAAAATGAAGAGAGTTTTAATGTTCTCGCAAGCTCCGTTGAACAGCAATACCCCAATAATAGTCCTATATTTTCAGGCATTATAGCAAATACTGAAGCTCGATATATCTATCACGAAGCGACGCTTGGACCTATGGGTGATAAAGAGTTGGTGGCGCTTCTATTTAAATCTAAAGTCGATATTCTTGAAGTTGCCGGAGTTGATTGGTTGCGTCTTACATTGCTAATTGTCATTACTGTTGCTCTGTCTGTTACGGGCGCACTTGCAATAGCAAGAAGTATTACAAAACCAATTACGCAATTAGTGAGTCAAGTTAAAGCGATTACAAGAGGGAGTTACGATGGCAATGTAACCGTTGATGGTAGTGCGGAGCTTGAACAGTTATCTGATGAATTTAACCATATGACTAAGGCGATTATTTCTCGAGAAGAAACTATTAGCTTTCAGGCTTTTCACGATCCCCTTAGTCATATGCCAAATCGAAACGCGTTGATTAATGCATTAAATGAACACGAGAAACATAAGCGAGACTTTTTAGTACTGCAAATTTGTTTTTTAGATGCAGACAAAATAACCGACACATTAGGCTACAAAGTAGGTGATGATGTTGTTAAGCAAGTTGCTCATATATTACAAAATTCAACATTACCTGTTGTTTGCTTCCATTTAGGCCGAGAAAATTTTGTGGTAATGGCTGATGAAGAAACAGTCCAACCGATAGCAGAAAAATTACTTAATGAACTTAATATTCAATGCGAGTTTGACAATATTAGTCTTAACTTACAATTTGTTATGGGGGTTGCTATTTCGTCTTTGCATAGAGGAAGTAGTGGTGCAGAGTTATTACAAAAGAGTAACGTAGCCTTACAACACGCTAAGAAAAATAAGAAAGTTTATCAAGTATATGACCCTCAATTCGATATTAATGCGCTAGAACGACTATTTTTAACTAATAGCCTGAAACAGGCGATAGAAGAAAACGAGCTCGTATTATTTTATCAGCCTAAGTTGTGCTTGAAGACTATGACTATCTCACATGTCGAAGCGCTTGTTCGTTGGCAGCATCCAGAAAAGGGCCTAATTCCGCCAGATTCATTTATTAGTATTGCAGAAAAAACGGGTCAAATGGATGCATTGACGCGTTGGGTTACAAAAGCTGCGGTAGCACAATATGTCTCTTGGTTAGAGCAAGGTATCGATATCAATATAGCGATTAATATATCTGCTCAAAACATTTTGGATAAAGACTATCCTAATTTTGTCATTGCGCTAAAAGAGCAGCATCAGCTACGCGACAACGCCATTACACTTGAAGTTACTGAAGATGCTGTAGTGGCTGATCCAGAAAAAGCGACTGAAATTCTCTGCTTTTTATATGCTCACGGATTTAAAATCTCAATAGATGATTACGGCACAGGCTATTCATCTCTTGCTCAGTTAAAACAGCTACAAGTACAAGAATTAAAAATTGACCGCTCTTTTGTTCAACATTTAGCTACAAATGAAAACGATCAAATCATCGTTCGTTCGACATTAGAATTGGCACATAACCTGGGGTTAAGTGTGGTAGCAGAAGGGATCGAAGACGATACTGCTTTGCAGTGGTTAAAAGCTCAAGGGTGTGAATTGGCGCAAGGTTATTTTATTAGTAAGCCATTGCCTGCGGAAACACTGGATTTATGGATGAAAAATACGCCATACCATATAAATAAGATCGAGGTTTAAATGGTTAAGCTTGTTGTAGGCGGAGCGTTAATATTTTTTAGTTCTATAACATTTGCTGTGGAAACGTCTCTTAAAGGAATTCTAGATGTACACGCTTACCATGTGAACAACACTAGCGACGCATACAGTTACTTGAAAGGCGATTATGGAAAATTTCGTTTTGATACGGGTACTGGTTTTGCGCTCGCCCAATTAGGTATTCGATATGAACTTGAGTGGCAAAATAACTTTTCTGCCACGATAGTAGGTAATGCATTTGCAGATCGAGGCAATAACGAGATTGGTATTACTGAAGCATTTGTTCGATATAAAGGTTTGCCAAGCCAAAATGGCTGGCGCTTCCAATCAAAGTTAGGCGTCTTTTATCCAAGTATTAGTTTGGAAAATGTCGCAACGGCTTGGTCCACTCCCTATACATTGACATCAAGCAGCTTGAATAATTGGATCGGTGAAGAGCTTCGTCATACGGGCGTGAACTTTTCGATAGAAAAGCTCGGAAAAGCGTCTAAATCTTCTCATTCTTTTTCAGCAGATTTATCACTATTTCAAAACAATGATACTGCAGGCACCATGCTTACCTGGCATGGCTGGACAATGGGCAGTAGACAAGCTTTATTACATGAAAAACTGGTTGTTCAAGATTTTCCTGCACGCGATAACCTACTGGCAGAACAAGCTGCAAAATCAGACCCTTTTATTGAGATAGATCACCGTTGGGGTGCTCATATAGCAACATCATGGCGGATAGAAAATAAACTTAAACTAAACCTTGGTTACTACGATAATATGGCTGAAGAAGGGTTAGTGGAACATGGTCAATATACCTGGGCGACCGATTTTATCCATGCTGGCTTGAAATATAAATTGACTAAGCAATGGGAGCTGATCAGCCAGTATATGAAAGGTGATACGGCAATGAAATCATTGACTGGCATTGATGTAGTAAAAGCAGAATATGACAATATGTTTTTGATGATGAGATATCAACGCTTAGCGCATCACGTAGCAATGAGGTTTGAGCATTTTAATGTTGACGACCAAGATGAAACGATAGGTGATAACAATAATGAGAATGGCAATGGTGTCACCTTATCTTATCGTTATCAGTTATCGAAAAAACAATTCATACTTTCGGAATTTAACTGGCTACGTTCAGAGCGTCCTTCAAGATCATACGAATTGCAGCCTGTAGATCTCGTTGAGCGCCAATACCAATTAGCTTATCGTCTCTATTTTTGATGTTCAGAGAGTTGATATAAAGTAGAAATTAAGACGTGAAAAAAAAGCCGCAAATAGCGGCTTTTTTATGTTCTTTACTTTTTTATGTTCTTTAATTGAAGAAGCTATTATTTAGCTAAAGCATCGCCTAAATAAGGACGAATGTCTTTCAAAATTTCTTTTAGGACCTTTGTGCTACCAGCAACAATATTGCCCGATTTAGCATGGTTATGACCACCAACAAAGTCAGTCACTAGGCCACCAGCTTCTACTACAAGCAATTCACCAGCAGCTGTATCCCAAGGTTTTAAACCTATTTCAAAGAAACCATCTACGCGGCCAGCGGCTAAGTAGGCTAAGTCTAATGCCGCAGAACCTGCTCTGCGCATATCTGAAGTTTTAGTAAATAGTGTCTTGAACATGTTTAAATAAGCGTCAGTGTGCTGCTTATGTTTGAACGGGAAGCCAGTTGCTAGTACAGAACCATTTAGTTCTTTAGCACTTTTAACACGAATACGGAAACCATTAAGTTGTGCGCCTTTACCGCGACTAGCAGTAAACAGCTCACCACGAATCGGGTCATAAATAACAGCTTGATCTAATTTGCCTTTAACTTTCAATGCGATTGAAACAGCAAAATGAGGAATGCCTTTTACAAAGTTTGTAGTGCCATCAAGAGGGTCGATGATCCATTGGTAGTCTTGGTCTTTACCATTAATAACGCCACATTCTTCACCTATGATGTTGTGATCAGGGTAAGCTTTTTGAATTGCGTCTACGATAACTTGTTCTGCTTGTTTATCAATATTGGTAACAAAATCATTGATACCTTTTGATTCAACTTCTACTTTATCTTGCTGCTCAAATGAGCGAGCAATCACGTTTCCAGCCGAACGCGCAGCGCGTACAGCGATATTAAGCATTGGATGCATATAACTACCTATAACTTGTAAAACAGCATGTGAAAGAACTAAGCTTGGCAAGCACACTCGTTGCCAACGCGGCGCGCATTCTAACAGCTTAAAATATTAAAAACCATCTTAATCGGTGATTAATTGTACAAATTTTCACCTAGCTTTGAAAAATATCCATATAATCATCAACTAAGTCTTTATAGTTCTATTCAGAACCCCCCTTATATCGATAGCACCTTTTCTCCGATGTGCAGCCAATCAGCAGAAATCGTATAACATTTAACATTTTCTGTAACATCCAATTGCGCGAGTATTACGAAATACGATCGTGAGTAGTTATGAATAAAGCCTTTAGATTTATTGAATTAGAACAAAAAATACTAATTCATAATGAATCAAAATAGCGGCGTTTAATTATTAAAGGCAAAATACAGCATTAAACTAGTTTTCAATTGTGTTAATATACAGCCATTTTTAGCCATCTAGATAGTTATAATGACTAACGAATCAACACAAAAATCGCCTAACTTGGCGAACGTAAAAATTGTCCTAGTTAATACGTCGGATTGCCGTAATATCGGTTCCGCCGCTAGAGCAATGAAGACTATGGGATTAAGCGAGCTTGTACTGGTTGATCCAATTGAAATGCCTAATGGCCAAGCACAAGCCTTAGCAGCCGGAGCAACTGATGTATTGGCCAATGCTAAGGTTGTTAATACTTTAGAAGAAGCAATCACAGATTGTGGTTTAGTGGTTGGTACTAGTGCTCGTTCTCGCACTTTACCTTGGCCAATGTTAGAGCCTCGAAGTTGTGGTGAAAAGCTTATTGAAGAAGTGACAGACTACCCAGTAGCACTGGTTTTTGGTCGTGAAAGTAGCGGCTTAACTAACGAAGAGTTGCAGTTGTGTCATTTTCATGTGCAAATTCCGGCTAACCCGGAATATAGCTCACTAAACTTGGCAATGGCGGTTCAAACATTAAGTTATGAAGTGCGTATGGCTTATTTGGCTGCTCAAAATAGTCAATTTAAAGCTAAAGAAGATGAAGAAGAGTACCCAGTTGTTGATGAAACGGAACGTATGTTTCAGCATTTTGAAGATGCATTGAAAGCAACTGGTTTTATTGTGCCAAGCCATCCAGGGCTAGTGATGACTAAATTACGTCGTTTTATTAATCGTGCTAGACCGGACACAAAAGAAGTTAAAATGTGGCGTGGCATACTGTCGTCAGTTGAGAAATCAGCAAAACGAAACGCTGATTAAGAAATAAATAGGAATATATATGTTTAGCCGAATCAAAGAAGATATTAACAGTGTCTTTGATCGAGATCCTGCAGCAAGAAACTGGTTTGAAGTTTTAACGAACTACCCTGGAATGCATGCTATTTGGATCCATCGGTTAAGTAATAAACTCTGGCGAAACAACTGGAAATTAATTGCCAGATTGATTTCTACTTTTTCTCGTTGGTTAACGGGTGTTGAAATCCACCCTGGAGCAACATTAGGTCGTCGTTTCTTCATTGATCATGGAATGGGTATTGTTATTGGTGAAACGGCGGAGATTGGTGATGATGTCACTCTATATCATGGGGTAACGCTTGGTGGAACAAGCTGGAGTGCTGGCAAACGTCACCCAACGCTGGAAGATAACGTGGTTATTGGTGCTGGTGCACAAGTTTTGGGGCCTATTACTGTTGGCAAAGGCGGTAAGGTCGGCTCTAACTCGGTAGTTGTTAAAGATGTACCAGAAAATGCAACAGCTGTAGGTATCCCTGGAAAAATTGTAAATCCAAATGGAAAGTCTAATGGCAATGGAAAACGTGACGCTGTCGCCAAAAAATATGGCTTTGACGCTTATGCGGTTTCAGAAGATAACCCAGATCCTGTTGCTAAAGCGATAGGTCGCTTGTTAGATCATATTCACCTAATGGATAATAAAGTGACTGACCTTTGCAAAGAAGTGAATCATCTTGGCGGCAATGTTTGCGATGCGGAATTACCAGAACTAAGTGTTGGCGAATTCGTAGAAGATGAAAAAAAGGCCGCGGAGCGCAGAATGAAAGAAGTTGAATCTTTTGATCCTAATATTTAATTGCTAGGATTAATGTAAATATCTGCAATAGTTGAGCCTAGTGAAATTAAAATTTGCCACTCTTTTTCTGATGCTTTTTTCGGTAAGTGTCCTTGCTACTGAAAAGCTCGTTATTGCAGGCGATAATTTTCCTCCTTATCTAGATAGAACAGCTGCTAATTATGGTTGGGCTTGGCACATTGCTCGATTAGCACTAGAGCAAAGTCAGATAAATCACCAATTCGAGTTTGCACCTTGGGCGCGTGTCCTGGAATCTGCTGCTCAAGGGAAAAGGTGGCAAGCTGTTTTTCCTGCTTATTATTCTGCAGAGCGTGCTAAGCACTTTTATTACTCTGAACCAGTGATATCTACCCAGCTGGGTTTGTTTAAGTTAAGGAAAAATAAGGACATCATATTTAATGATGACTTTTCCAGCCTCGACGGCTATACGATTGGTAACTGCCGAAATTGTGCTGTGCGGGAAGATTTTGATGCTAGCACCACGATAGATAAAGTAGTGACCAACAACCTTGAATCAGGTATACGAATGTTGCTAGCTGGTAGAATAGATTTATTAGTGGGTAATTACCATGTTAGTCAGGCTAAAATAGTGGAGCTACTGAAAGAAGATACTAGCTATAGTTTGACGATTGAAGATATTGAATTCATGTTGCCTGTTATTCAAGAAAAACCACTTTATTTAGCTATTTCGAAGCAAGTAAAGGGGCATAAAGAGTTAATTAAACGCTTTAATAAGTCGCTAAAAAGTGTGAAAACTCAGGCCGAAGTACTGCAAATATATCAATTGAATGAGCCTCATTAAATCGAGTATAATACACGTCCTTCGTGATGCTAACCTATTACTTGATTAAAATAGTCAAGTATTCCTTGACTCAAATTCCAATAATTAGATAAAATACCTGAGTAGTTTGGTCGGGTATTTATTTGACTAATTTACTAGGATATATATAATTGCGCAGCGAATTAACTAGGGCACATTATGAAATTAACTTCCAAAGGGCGTTATGCCGTTACAGCTATGCTAGATGTTGCAATTCATGCGGCTTCTGGACCTGTGCCTCTAGCTGATATCTCAGAAAGACAAGGGATTTCTCTTTCTTACCTTGAACAATTATTCTCTAAATTACGTAAACATGGCTTAGTCAGCAGTGTCCGAGGACCTGGCGGTGGTTACCGTTTAGGCATGTGCTCAGCGCAAATTGCGGTTGCTGATGTTATTAGTGCTGTAGATGAAAGCGTAGATGCCACTAAGTGTATGGGAAAAGGTAATTGTCAAGGTGGTCACCAGTGTTTAACTCATAACCTGTGGGCTGATTTAAGTAATAGGATTGAAGAGTTTTTGAAAAACATCACTTTGTCTGAGCTCGTTGAACAAAGAGATGTTAAATCGGTTTCAGAGCGTCAAGACGGTCAGCAACTTGCTGCCGCTGATAATAGCCTTGAAACCTTGATTGCAACTAGAAATATAGTACACGACTGGTAGTCGCCAGTTAGTGTTTAAAGTTTGGAGACAATTTTTCCATGAAACTACCGATTTATTTTGATTATTCTGCAACAACGCCTGTTGATAAGCGCGTTGCTGAGAAAATGATGGAATATATGACTACTGATGGTCATTTTGGTAACCCTGCATCACGTTCTCACAAGTTTGGCTGGCAGGCAGAAGAAGCGGTAGATATCGCTCGTAATCAAATTGCTGATTTAATTAATGCTGACCCTCGTGAAATTGTAATTACCTCTGGCGCAACTGAATCAGATAACCTTGCCATTAAAGGTGCTGCGCATTTTTACAGCAAGAAAGGTAAACACGTCATTACTTGTAAGACCGAACATAAAGCGGTTTTAGATACTTGTCGTGAACTAGAGCGTCAAGGCTTCGAAGTAACTTATTTAGACCCTGAACCGAACGGTCTAATTGATTTGAAAAAGTTAGAAGCGGCTATGCGTGATGACACTGTTGTTGTTTCAATCATGCACGTAAACAACGAAATTGGCGTCGTACAAGATATCGCTGAAATTGGTGAAATGTGTCGTGCACGTAAAATTGTATTTCATGTAGATGCAGCGCAAAGTGCGGGTAAGTTACCAATTGATATGCAGACGTTAAAAGTTGACCTCATGTCATTTTCTGCTCATAAAATATATGGCCCTAAAGGTATTGGTGCATTATACGTTCGCCGTAAACCGCGTATTCGCCTAGAGTCACAAATGCATGGTGGTGGTCATGAGCGTGGTATGCGCAGTGGTACTTTAGCAACACACCAAATCGTTGGTATGGGCGAAGCATTTAGAATTGCTAAAGAAGAAATGGCACAAGACTTAGTGCATGTTACAAAAATGCGAGATCGTTTATGGAACGGCTTAAAAGACATGGACCAAGTATTTGTTAATGGTGATTTTGACAAACGTTATCCAGGTAACTTAAATGTTAGCTTCAACTTTGTTGAAGGTGAGTCACTGATTATGGCATTAAAAGATTTAGCGGTTTCTAGTGGTTCAGCTTGTACTTCAGCCAGTTTAGAACCTTCATATGTTTTAAGGGCGCTAGGCTTAAATGACGAATTAGCACATAGTTCAATTCGCTTTAGTTTTGGTCGATTCACTACTGAAGAAGAAATTGATTACGCCATTGAGCTTATCCAAAAAGCCATTGGTCATTTAAGGGAAATGTCACCGCTATGGGAAATGTTCCAAGACGGTGTTGATTTAGAATCTGTTGAGTGGGTAGCGCACTAAGCGCATAGGAGTTTTAACATGGCTTATAGCGAAAAAGTAATCGATCATTATGAAAACCCTAGAAACGTAGGTTCACTTGATAAAAATGACCCTCAAGTTGCAACGGGTATGGTAGGTGCACCAGCATGTGGCGACGTAATGAAACTGCAGCTTAAAATTACCGATGAAGGTATCATTGAAGACGCAAAGTTTAAAACTTATGGTTGTGGTTCAGCTATTGCTTCGAGTTCACTTGTTACTGAGTGGGTTAAAGGTAAAAGTATTGAAGAAGCAGCTGAAATTAAAAACACTGCGATTGCTGAAGAGTTAGCACTTCCTCCGGTAAAAATTCACTGTTCGATTTTAGCGGAAGACGCTATCAAAGCAGCGATTGAAGATTACCAAAGTAAAAACGACGGCTAAGGATATTCCATGGCAGTTACTATGACCCCGTCTGCAACCGAGCGGGTAAGATCATTTTTAACAAACCGAGGCAAAGGCTTAGGCCTTCGCCTTGGCATAAAAACGACTGGCTGTTCAGGCTTAGCGTATGTTTTAGAATTTGTTGATGATTTAAATGAAGATGATCAACTTTTCGAAATTGACGACGTTAATATTATCATCGATGGTAAAAGCTTAGTTTACCTAGACGGTGTTCAGTTAGATTTTGTTAAAGAAGGTTTGAACGAAGGCTTTAAATTCACCAACCCAAACGCCAAAGGCGAATGTGGTTGTGGTGAAAGCTTTAATGTTTAACTTCACTTTTAATAGACACGGTTCGGAGTTGTTTTGAATTATTTTCAGCTGTTTGGTTTCGACGAAAAATTCAATTTAGATACCGCGCAATTAACGCAGGTTTATCAAAAGCTACAAAAAAGTGTACATCCTGATCGCTTTGCTCATTCATCTAGCCAAGAGCAAATGCTGGCTGTACAGAAGTCATCGATGATCAATGACGCTTATCAAACATTAAAAAGTCCACTGAAGCGTGCAGAGTATATGTTGTCGTTACGTGAGACACCAATGCCTAATGAGCAAGCATCATTTAAAGATAATGCCTTCTTAATGCGTCAAATGGAACTGCGTGAAATGCTAGCAGAAGTTAAATTTGCTGACGATATTGATGCCGCCGTATTTGAAGCGAATCAAGTGCTCGAAACTGAATTTAACGGTTTATACAAAACCATGCAGATTCAATTAGCAGAAAACTCTGCTGCATCTAATCAAGCTGCATGTGAAATATTAAGAAAATTAAAATTTTATCAGAAGCTTCATATTGAACTAGATCGTCTGGAAGATTTACTTTTTGAAACGTAACCAGCACTGGTAAAATGGCTAGCAATAGCTATGATGTAACCCATAAAACGCCACATCATTTAAACTGTCAAAATAAGAGTAGATAATGGCCTTATTACAAATTGCCGAACCTGGGCAAAGTACTGTACCGCACGAACATAGATTGGCAGTGGGTATTGATTTAGGTACCACAAACTCACTAGTCGCTAGTGTTCAAAGTGGTGAAAGCCTTACCTTAAAAGATGAAAATAACCAAGATATTCTCCCTTCTATCGTTAGTTATCAAAGTGATGCAACGCTAGTAGGTTTGCCTGCGAAAGCATTGGCAATTTCAGACCCTCAAAATACGATTGTTTCGGCTAAACGATTAATTGGTCGTTCACTAGCTGATATTCAAAAAAAATACCCGTCGTTGCCTTATACATTTTGTGGTGATGAAAACCACCCAGAGCTTGTGACACGTAAAGGGAATATAAACCCTGTTCAAGTTTCTGCTGAAATTTTGACTACTTTACGTGAAAGAGCAGAAGCGAGCTTAGGTGGTGAATTAGTAGGCGCAGTTATCACCGTACCTGCTTATTTTGATGATGCGCAACGACAAAGCACTAAAGACGCGGCTAAATTAGCTGGGCTTGATGTTTTACGATTGCTCAATGAACCAACAGCAGCGGCTGTCGCATATGGCCTGGATACTGGTAACGAAGGTGTTATTGCCGTCTATGATTTAGGTGGTGGAACATTTGATATTTCAATTTTACGCCTAAATAAAGGGGTATTTGAAGTACTCGCTACGGGTGGCGACTCTGCATTAGGTGGTGATGACTTTGATTTAGCATTAGCCGACTTTCTCGTTGCTGAAGCTGGCTTGCAAAGACCAATGTCTCCTTCAATGGAAAGACAGATTACTCATCAAGCTTGTTTGGCGAAAGAAGCATTATCAATAGCAGATGAAGCGGTTGTTTCATTAGCCTTAGAAAATGAAAAAAACTGGCAATATACGATTACAAAAGATGTATTCGACAGCTTAATTGCTAAGCTAGTAGCACAAACACTACGTGCTTGTCGTCGAGCGATGAAGGATGCGGAAGTCGCAACTGATGAAGTGATTGAAGTGGTTATGGTTGGCGGTTCTACTCGTGTGCCCCTTGTAAGAACTGAAGTTGAAAAATATTTTGGTCAAACTCCTTTAACCTCAATTGATCCAGATAAAGTAGTGGCTGTAGGCGCTGCAATTCAAGCCGATATTTTAGCTGGCAATAAACCTGATAGTGACATGTTGTTGTTGGATGTTATTCCCTTGTCTCTTGGTTTAGAAACAATGGGCGGCCTGGTAGAAAAAGTGATTGCTAGAAATACCACTATTCCTGTAGCAAAAGCGCAAGAATTTACCACCTTTAAAGATGGTCAAACGGCAATGTCTATTCATGTGCTACAAGGTGAACGTGAGTTGGTTGATGCATGTCGTTCATTAGCTCGCTTTGAATTGCGCGGTATCCCTGCAATGGCAGCAGGCGCAGCTCATATTCGAGTAACCTTTAAAGTAGATGCTGACGGACTATTAGAAGTTAGTGCAATGGAAAAATCTACAGGTGTTGAGTCGAGTATTGAAGTGAAGCCTTCTTTTGGATTAGATGAAGGCCAAATCGCAACAATGATTCAAGATTCAATGAGCAACGCTAAAGATGATATACAAGCACGTATGCTAAAAGAACAACAAGTAGAAGCCGCGCGTGTACTTGAGTCTGTGCGATCAGCTTTAGCTGCAGATAAGCAGCTGTTAAGCGAAGAAGAATTGCATAACATTGAATTTGCGTTATCAACTCTGGACAATGTAGCCAAAACGTCTGATATCAAAGATATTGAAAAACAAATAGAAATCGTAAACCAAGCAACCGCATCGTTTGCCGAAAAACGTATGGATTCTTCGATTCGTGCTGCGCTTGCTGGTCAGTCTGTAGATAAGGTGTAAAAATGCCACAAATTATTTTCTTACCCAATGAAGACCTTTGCCCTGATGGCGCAGTGGTAGAAGCTGAACAAGGCGAGAGCGTTTTAGATGTCGCTTTAAAAAATGGTATTGGTGTTGAACATGCATGTGAAAAAGTATGTGCTTGTACAACTTGCCATATGATAATTCGAGAGGGCTTTGATTCGCTAGACGAGTCAGATGAATTAGAAGACGATATGCTTGATAAAGCATGGGGTCTTGAACCTGAATCACGTTTAGGTTGCCAAGCGGTAATTAAAGATGAAAACTTGGTTGTAGAAATTCCTAAATACACGGTTAATATGGTCTCAGAAAACCATTAGTAAATTTCTTCTAGATTAATTTTTGAAAAGGGTAATAACAGCATTGTTATTACCCTTTTTGTTCTTAGGAGGGATGCAAAATAACAAATGCATTACTATTTATTTTGAGCTGCTAATCGCTTCATGAACTTTGTAATTTGAAAATGTGTCTGTTGAAACTTCATTAATTTCAGTAAAAAATGCAAAGGTGCCTTTCATTTCCATATTATGCTGTTTAGGCAAAATATGATCATCAATGTTGGTAAATATAATGGTAAGTTTAAATTCTGAAATATTGGCGCTGAATACAGGTGAAAACTCTGCAGTATTTTCGATTATAAGTTTCTCTATATAGGCTAATTGTTTGTTATAAAGAAGCTTTCCCGTTAATTTTCCTTTTGAACTTTCTCCCAATTTTTTAAGGTAGACATCAAAAATCACTTCAATATCTAAGTCACTTTCTGCTGAGAATTTAATAGACTCTTGGTTAATAAGCTCTTTTAACGCGATGGAAAAATTGTTTCCTTGTTTTTTATTTTCTGCTTGCTCGAGCTTTTTAGCTACAAATTTTTTTATTTGTTTTGATGTCGGTTGCTCATCATTAATACGTACTAAACTCCAACGTTTTTCAAGCTCATTACTTGGATTGTATTGCTCAATACTGCTCGTAATTTCGCCTTCTTCATTTTCGTATCGTTCGACCTGAAATGCCCACATATTGCGTTGAGTTTGCTCAAATTTGGTAATGGCTTGAGAAATTTTTTGTTTTAATTGGTTGTGTTTACCTTCAGTTAAATTCATTGCTTGGCAGTTTATTGAAAGTGCAAGAAATGCTAAGGAAAAACAATTTTTGTAAATCATGCTGTTTATTTGTTGATAATTAACTTGGAATTAAAATATAGGTATACGTGTGAAATGTTTGTGAAATGGATTTTGTCAATTACGACAAAGAGTTCAAATAACAATTTTATACTTACGCCGCATTTATTTCACATCTACTTCACAAGACAAGCGCTACGTTAGACCTGTTTTATTTATCACGGGAATAGTTCATGTCTAACCATATTGAATTAAAAGGTATTAGTCAGTCATTTGAAATTAACGACTCAAAAATAACCTTGTTTGAACATTTGGATTTATCTATCTATCAAGGTCAGTCTTACACTATTACGGGCCCTTCAGGTGCCGGTAAATCTAGCCTATTAATGTTGGCCTCTGGATTAGAGCAAGTCACATCTGGGAGTAGTTCGTATATTCAAGGTAGCCAAATTGGCCCCTTAAGCGATTTAAGAACCGATAGTGGCTTTATCTTTCAGCAATTTCATTTATTACCTGAACTAACGGCAATTAACAATGTTGCCCTGCCGTTGAAGTTAAGAGGTGATAATCAGGCGTTAGTTAAAGCGGAGGCTTGGTTAAATAAAGTTGGATTAGGGCATCGAAGGGATCATAAACCTAGTGAGCTAAGCGGCGGCGAGCAACAAAGGGTAGCAATAGCTAGGGCACTAGTATTTGAGCCTAAATTTATTTTTGCAGACGAACCTACGGGAAATTTAGACCAAGCTAGTGCGAATGAAGTGGCGAATATTTTATTCGATTGCTGTCTAGAAAATGGTGCTGCACTTGTATTAGTGACCCATTGTAATGAGTTGGCAAGTAAGGCACAGCATACGTTTTTATTAGCAAATGGTCAGTTGATAACTAAGGCGAATAATACGCAAGAGGTGTTGTCATGCTAGCGACTAATTTTATGCTTGCATGGCAGTTTTATATGCAAGAATTTACTCAACCTCACCAAAGGTTACTGCGCTGGGTTCAAGGTGTATTGCTACTGTTCATTGTCACGCTGAGTCTGTCTAGCCATAGTATTCAAGAGTATTTACAACAAAACTTACAAGGGCTGTTAGGCGCTGATGCGGTTATTAGTCAAAAACAACCACTATCCGCTGAACAATTGAAAGAAGTGTCATTGTTTGTGGATAAAGTCGCAATGACACAACAGATACAAACGATGCTTACCTATCAAGGCAATTGGCAACAGGCTCAATTAAAAGCGGTTGATCATCAATACCCATTACAAGGGGAACTTGTAACTTCTACTAGTTTACAAGGAATTGGTGAAACGAGTTTATCGGGGCCCGAAGTCGGACATATGTGGATAGATGCAAGGTTAATGGCGAGTTTATCGTTAGATATTGGTGATGAAATATCGATTGCCAATAAGGCATTTACTGTTTCTCGATTACTTCAACATGAGCCTGATCGTTTAATGGAAGGGCACAGCGTAGCGATGAGAGCAATGATCAACGCTAGTGATATGCAACAATTGGGCTTTTCAAATGATCTTATCCGATATCGCTATCTAATGAATGCTAATACTCAGCAAATAGATGAACTCATCGCCTGGCAACAAGAAAACCTTCCGGCGGCAGTACTTCATCACAAACAAGGGAAACATCCTCTAGCATTGTTTTGGCAACGTACAGAAAACTTTATGGGGCTTGCCTCTATCATTTTGTTTTTTATGGCGGCTATAGCTATAGAGCAACTTTCACAAGTGTTTATGAGAAAGGAACAATTTTTTTCAGCGGTTTGTTTGAGTCTCGGAGCTTCAAAGTCAACAGGTATTCAAGTGTCTATATATAAATGGCTTATAGGAATTCTGCTATTAATTCCGATAGTTATCGTTTTTTCTACAGCTTTTCATTGGCTAATAATTAATTTTTTGAAAGAAACTTTTGTTAACTTGGCTTGGCAATGGCAGCTGCCGTCTATGTTTAAGCCAATTAGTTTTGTTATTGTTGTTTTTGCAATATTCAATGCGCCTGTATGGTTTGCAACTTATAGAAGTTCTATTGCGCAACAGTTTAGAGGAAAACAAACTGTTATAAGCCACTGGTTAAGTAAATTATGTAGTATTTTGGCTTTGTGTATAGTGGCCTTTGTTTATTCTGATAATGGCTTATTAACCTTAATGATGGTGTCGGCAATTATGCTGACAATTGCTTTGATGGTAGTGATTAGCTGGGGAAGTCTAACGCTCGGTGAAAGTGTCACTCAGCACGTATCTGGGTTATTTCCTTTTGCATTATTTATGATGAAACAAAGACTGCTAAGTAAAAGCACACAAATATTGGGAATTGGCTTATGTGCATTTTTACTGCTATTTACGCTAATGCTGCTTAAAGATTTAGGAGCAAGTATGTCAGCATATCAACGCCAGCACGACGGTAATGCCTTTATTTCTCAGGCAAGTCAAAAGCAGATGTCTTTTGTTGAAGACTGGTCGGAAGAACACAATATTCGCATACGACAAGTAAAACCTTACATGCACGCGAAACTAATAGAAGTAAATGGGCAATCATTGGCTGAATTTAGTGATAAACCAAGTGAGAGTCTAGCTACGCTGAGTAAATCAATTCGTTTGCATTGGAGTAAAACTATACCAACAAATAATCGAGTAGTCGAAGGACGCTGGTGGCAGGAAAAGAATACCAACTGGCAACAAGTGTCCATCGAACAAGAAGTCATGACCGATTTAGGCCTTCAGTTAGGGGATGAGCTGGCTTTCTTCATTAATAACAAAAGTTATACGTTTGAAATCACTGCAAGCCACGAATTTAAACCCGGTGCTGGCTCAATTACATTTTGGGTGCAAATGCCTCCTTCAGCACTGACTCATATACAGGCGTCTCAATACTATATGGCAAGTATAGAGCTTGATGAAGCACAATGGTCGTTATTAGCGCCGCTTTGGCAGAAATTTCCAACGCTTCGAATGGTGTCTTTAAAGGAAATAACACAACGTTTCGATAAAACTTTAGCGATGATTACTAAGGTTATCAGTGGCTTTTCACTCATGATTATTTTACTTGCCGGAGTAGTTATTTTGGCTTCTATTAATGCTTTAGAGTCGAAAGAAAAGAAAAAAAACAGTGTAATTATGAGTTTTGGCTTTTCTCGTGCTACCTGCCTAAAACTTAATATAATTGAATGGTTAGTTACTGCATTCATTACCGCTATAGGTGCAATTTTAGGTACGTACATTGCTGGGCAATTAATTTATCAATCCCAATTTTCTTTAAATTATAACCCCAACTTTATTTGGTTGGCGTTAACCTTATTAATGATTCTTTCACTGACTACCGCTCTTGGTGTATGGGCGAGCAGGAGTAGCTTGAAGAGCTCGATTAGGCAATTAATATCAAACACTTAATTTAAGTGTTTGATATTGAATTCTAAATGGGGTTTGAAATATAAGTTAAGTGTTAAAATTTTTGGCTAGTCACACTTTCATTATGTATTCATTGAGTCGTTATTTGACTTGAGGCTGCGGTTAACTATAGTGGTTAAAGTATAGCACTATTGGTCATGTTAGAGATTTTTATAAAGGGCAAGTCATTAAGGGAATTAATTGAGACTAAGAAAAGTATATCCATTGCTTTTGAATTAAATAAGGCTGCTTTATGGAATTTGATTTACATTCATTAAGGTCAACCCTAATTGATTTAGGTTTACTGATTACAACTCTCGTTGTGTTTGTTAGAAATCGTAAGTTAAGTGGCACATCTGATGTAGTTTTATTCTCTTCATTGTTATTACTCAATTCAATCATCATGTTTGCTGGTGCAGATGAAAGTTGGTTATCGCATACGGCAAACTTTAGCCTTATTTTAGCCTTCGCTTTTTGTTATTCAGCCGTATGTAAACTTATTGTTAAGCAAGTTAGTTGGCGATTAATCATTCCTTGTTTGCTTGGTTATATTGTTTTAATAATTGCTTACTTCTCTGTCGAACTTTCTTCATTAGTTCGTGCATTTTATACCACGATAGCCTGCATCTACCTCACAGGACTGATTTGTAAAATATTACTTAAAAATAGAACAAACGCCGACAGTCCTTCAACTAGTTATTTATTGATTGTCTTAATATTAACCGTTATCGCATTTGTTTTTAGATTGGCGGCTTTAATATTTCCCGAATTTATTTCAACAACGATAAACAGTATTAGCATTATGGTGTTGTCGAACTTGTTCTTATTTCTTTCTTTTGGATTATTATTACTTATTTTCGAGGTCATCAATAATAAGCTGCTGACTAAATCTGAATTAGATTATTTATCGGGTATTAAAAATAGAAGAGGTTTTTTTAAAGCGTTGATGCGCAAAAGAGATGAAAATACACCTTATGTACTTTCAATTCTCGATATCGACCATTTTAAAACCGTAAATGATACATACGGCCATGATGCCGGTGATATTGTCATTAAACACATAGCAGATAAATTGACTGAAATGACTTCGTCTAAAGATATCCTCGCGCGATTTGGCGGTGAAGAGTTTTGCTTGTTAATGAATAACGATGATCAACAAGCATTGCAGCGCTTGGAAGAAATCAGACGTTATTTTGAAAAAGAAAGTATTAATTATCCTGGCGGCGACATTCAAATAACTGTGTGTATTGGCTGTGTTAAAACTAACCTTATTTTTGAAGAAATGATCCAAAAACTTCTGTACTTTGCTGATATAAGTTTATACAAAGCGAAGCAAACAGGAAGGAATAAAGTCGTTTGCTTTGAACGTCTAGTGGAAAGCTAACATAATTAAAATCGTTAATAATCAATTGCTAGCCTTCCTAAGCTGTAGTTAACCGCCTTGTAAATTCTAATTTAGCTCACCTTAATATTCGTTTGATTTAGTGAATTTATATTTATCAACCTTCTTTGTATTGCAGCTGTATTACTCTGGCTAATAGTTCAAGGCAAATAATATCGATAAATTCGTATTTAAATGTTCAGTTGATTGATCATGTGAATTCTCCTGTCTATATTTTAAACAACACCTTGTAAATATTATTAATATTTGGATTGGGGCAAAGGTGTTTCAACTACTATAAGAACAATATGGATGACATATGACACATAAAACAAGAGTTGGCGTTTTAAGCGCCTTGGTTGCGACAAATATGCTCGCACCCCAAACCCTATATGCTGAAGAGCAAGCGGCGGAGGAACAAGAAGTAGAACTTATTTTAGTTACGGGTAGTTTTGTAAGGCGAAGCGAAAATTTTGAATCCCCTTCTCCACTAGCAGTAGTCGATAGTATTGCTATTGATGCGCTAGGCGCAAAAAGTATTGGCGATATTACACAAACACTGACGATAAATACTGGCGCTGAAAATACGCCGGATGCTTTTACTCAAAATGCTACCGCTGGTACGTCAAACATGAATTTGCGTGGACTCGGTGTCGCATCAACGCTTGTGTTACTTAATAACAAGCGTCAAGTGGTCAATGCTCAGCCTAACAATGGTGGCGTTAACTTTGTCGATACCAGCTCGCTTGTACCTATGATAGCTATTGGTCGCATGGAAATCGTCAAAGATGGTGCTTCTGCGTTGTATGGCTCTGACGCTGTAGCGGGGGTAGTGAACTTTATTACTAAGAATGATTACGAAGGCAGTAAGGTTACTTTTGAGTATCAAGATGGTAAGTATGGCGACAATAAAGAGTATGTCATACAAGGACTATGGGGAACCGTAGGAGACGATAGCAGCGTCATGGCCGCTGTAAGTTATACCAATCGCTCACCTATGTTTACCTCTGACAGACGCTTAAGTAGAATTCAAGATGATACGAGTTCGCTAGGCAACCCAGGTTCTTTTTTCCTTGGTACAACACCTTTTATTGATCCAACTGGCTGTGAAGAGTTTGGTGGCTACCCAACATTACTTGCGCCTCCAGGCACAGTTCCTGGCTTGGATATCGGATTTTGTGGGTTTGACTTTGGTGATACATATTCTTTTGTGCCAGATGAAACAAGAGTTTCGTCATATTTTAAAGCGACTAAAGATTTATCAAGTAGCTTAAAGTGGACTACAGAGGTGAGTTACGCAAGGAATAGAGCAAAACGTGGTGGCTCGCCGACGTTTCCTATTTTGACGTTCCCAACAGTGCCAGTAGACCATCCAAGTAATGTGTTTGGTGCGCCGGTATCGTTCTTTGGTCGTGCAGTGGGTAATGGTGGGGAAGGAGACCCAGCGCATACAGAGTCAGACACTTTCCGCTTAAGTACTATGCTTACCGGTGAGTTAGAAGACGGTTTCTGGGAGCTAAGTTATACCGCCGCTAGAAATGACTTTTTATTTACAGTAAATGATACCTTAGCGCAAGAATTTCAAAATGCTTTACGAGGTTTTGGTGGACAAGGTTGTGATCCATTTACCGGTGCAGCAGGTGTTGGCCCGTGTGAATACTTCAACCCGTTCGCCACTTCTTACACGGTGCTACCTAATTCACAAAGCGTAATAGACTCATTTACAGGTCGACAAGAGATTGATTCACAGGCAAATACTGAGGTAGCTGAGGCATTGATTTCGACTGATTTATTTGAAATGGATGCTGGCCCTGCAGCAATTGCTGTTGGCGTTCAATACCGTTATCAAGACCTTGAGCAAGATTACGATTCTTTATCTAATCAAGATAGATTTGCTTTTGTCATTGGTAACCCGGATGTTTATGGTGATCAAGACGTTTGGGCAGCATTTGCTGAACTTGCGTTACCAGTAACAGATGATTTGGATATACAGTTAGCCTTGCGTTATGAGGATTATGGCGGTTCAACTGGTGATACCTTAGATCCTAAGTTAGCTGCTTCTTGGCGGGTAGCGGAGAACTTTTCTCTGCGTGGTTCCGTTTCAACATCATTTAGAGCTCCCTCTATTTTCCAACGTGATGGTGGCGGAACGAGCTTGAATCAAATGACGGATCCATTAACTGGTGCAGCTGCATTTGCTGCAGTGCGAGCGTCAGGTAATGAGGAGCTGGAACCGGAAGAGTCTACTGCATACAACATTGGTTTTTCATTTGAGCCGGTAAGTGAGTGGTCTATTGAACTTGATTACTGGAATTTTGATTTTACCGACTTGATTATTCAAGAGAACTTCCAAGCGATATTAAATGAAAATCCACAAGACCCTGAGCGTGTAGTTCGAGCAGGTGATCCGCTTAACGGTCCTTTACTGCAAGTCAACACAACATATGTAAATGCGAGCTCTCTTGAGACATCAGGGCTAGATATTGTTACAAGCTACAAAATTGATACTGAATATGGACGGTTTACACCTAGTATCAATGCGACATATATTTTGGCTTATGATCTTGATGATCCGCAATCAGGAGATATCGATGGTTTAGGCCTACGTAATTATTCCAATATTGGTGTTTCTACGCCGCAGCTAAGAATGAATGTCGCACTAAATTGGTCTGTTGAAAACCATTCTGCGAACATTTTTGTACGTTATATTGATAGTTACGAAGATGATCAAAACTGTGCTGATGGCACTTTATTCTCTGAAGCATGTACTGTTGGTTATAAAGATGTAGATGATCAAGTAACTGTAGATGTTCAATACAATGTTAACTTGAGTACTTATTTCGACACAGATAATAGCTATGTATTAACGTTTGGTGGAACTAATGTGACGGATGAAGATCCTCCGCAAGTATTTACCAATAGTGGTTTTGATTCAAAAGTTCATGATCCGCGTGGTCGTCAGCTATACGCAAGAATCGCTATGGAGTTTTAGGGAGTATTTTAGTTAGTTAATCTAAAAAGCCTTTTAATTAAGCCTTTGAATTATCAAGGGCTTTTTATTTTGGCGCATGCTGGTGTTAAATTTATATAATCCCAACTTGGTTAAAAATAAATAGTAAGAATTGAAACAAACAGAAACTCTATTTAATTTGCTGATTCTTAACCTTCCATTATCAACATTTCTGTAATTTTATTTAAGTCTAAATCGAAATCGTCAGCGCGCACTGCTTTGACAATTTTATCATCAGATTTACTTAAATCGATATCATGAATATTAACGAAGTGCTTATGTTTAGTACTATAAAACGATCTTACTTTAGGTTTTATAGGATCGTTGGGGTTTCTCCGCTCAACAATAGCAAGCTTTTTAGATTCAAGCTGAACTAAAGAGCCAATTGGGAAGGCGCCAATACAGCGAATAAATTCGTCCACTAACTCGCCGTCGAGATGATTATCTTTAACTAATTCTTTTAAAATGCTAAATGCCTTTAAGTGAGTAAAACCTTGTTTATAGCAGCGATGGGCAGTAAGAGCGTCGAAGATATCACAAATCGCTATCATACGACCGAATTTAGTAATGTCGTCGCCTTTGACTTGGTTAGGGTAACCAAAGCCATTAATTTTTTCATGATGTAGTGCTGCGACTTCAAGGCTTAAAGGAGATATACCTGGAGTTTTCTTAATAATATCAATAGAGTGACTAGCATGAGTTTTCATTATGACAAACTCTTCGTCTGTGAGCTTTCCTGGTTTATTTAAGATTTTATCCGGGATCATAATCTTACCAACATCATGTAAAAACGCGCCAACAACTAATTGCTGAACTTTGTCTTTATCGACCTTTAGATGTTGGGCAAAAATACACATTAATACGCTTACTGCGACAGAGTGCTCTAGTAAATATTCATCTTTCTCACGAATATTAATCGCACAAGCAAGAGAGCTAGGACTATTTACCGCTTTATCAATTGTTTGTTGAGTTATTTCATTAATTGGCGCTAAATCAATTTCGCTGTCGTTTAAAGCATCCTCAAATATTTTCTTTTGGATTTGTTTTGATTGATTAAATATTTCTTTTGCTTCGTCAAAGTCAACTGCAGTTAATTGCTTGTGTTTTGGTTTCGGTTTTGTTTTAGATGGCGATAAAGTTTTATCTGTATCAATGATTACCGACAACACACCTTTGCTTTTAAGGTTCTGAATAACGCCTTCACTTTTAATATGACTAGATTTAGTCAACGTAAAGGTGCCATTTTGTGAGGCTATCTCGACAACATATTGGCCCACAGTGAGCTCTGTAATACTAACTTCAACTTTCATCGTTTACGGTACAGCCAGTCTTATGTGAAAGATTAATATGATATAAGTGAATTATATAACTATTTTCACCTTATGCTCTAGCATAGTTAATATTTAACTCTGCTAGCGCCGTCAGTTTGCAATTATACGAGCTTATTAATTTCTTTAATGCACTCTAAACAAGACTGCTCACACGCTTTGCAGTTAGAGTGTGTATCTGCATGTTTGCCACATTCATCTGCGCAAGTTTGACAAACATCCCTACAGATCTTAGCTACGGCTTTAACCTGAGGAGAGTCGTAAGTAGCCATTTTAGCTAATGCGCGGCACATAACGATCATTTCATTTACCGTTTCTGCACAACGAGCAAGTGATACATCACCGGTTTTAAATAGCTCTATACAATGATCTATGCATTCGTCACCATGTTGCGCACATTCATTCGAAATGCGGATAAGTTCTTTATAGTTGTTTGCTTGGTGATGATTATGGTGAACGTGCTCTTTTCCTGCAAAAACTGGCACGGCAGCAAGTGCAGCAGAGGTCGCAACAAGACCTTTTAGAAGATTACGACGCGTTGTTTCAGATGAAGCGTTAGATGACGACATTAACTTATGCCCTAATTATTATTTTTATTATTTTAATAAGATACTACTTAATATATTGAAATAAATAAAGTTGCTTCATTAGAGCACTGTTGAATTTGAGGGAAGTGTTTTATTTGAATAGTATGATGAGCTTCAATTTATTTATTGTAGAGAAATTGATACTTTTCTAATAATGACTCGGCGGTTTCCGGTCTTTCTGGATCTTCTATAATACAGTCAATAGGACACACTTTTACGCAGGTAGGTTCGTCATAGTGACCGATACACTCTGTACATAGGTCAGGGTCTATTTCATAAATTTCTTCACCTAATGCAATCGCTTGGTTTGGACATTCAGGCTCACACATATCACAGTTGATGCAATCGCCTTCGATTAGTAATGCCATTTCGTGGTTTGCCCTATAGATCAGTTGAAGAATATTTGGCCGCGAATTTTACTCGACAAAAACCATAACTACAAAGCTGAAGTTATTATTTGCATAACGTCTGCTGTTAACTTGAAAGTGTAGATTACTGTTATTTTTTATTGGCTATTCGCCGCCTATAGCCACTAGTTAATTGCTTCCAAAGGAAAGCGACAGGTTTATCCTGCCGCTTGATTTTGAGCAAATGGGTGACGTGTATTTTCACCATCTTCTAAATGACGCATCAGGATGCCAAATTCTAAATCAAGCTTAGTGTCCAGAGAGATTGTTACTTTATGGCCAGAGCCTTTTGCATCGAGAATAACTTCGCCTTTTGGTGTTTCCATATGAGTAAGAGTAAAGGTTTGACAACCGCTTGGGGTCATTAACTCTAGTTCATCACCCACTAGAAACTTATTCTTCACTTCAACTTCAATTAAGCCATTTTCCTCGTTTCTGCCAGTAATTTCACCTACAAACTGTTGGCTATCACTTTTCGAATAACCGTAGTCATAGTTTTGTGTGTCACTGTGTTTATGGCGCTGTAAGAAACCCGATGTATATCCGCGATGAGCTAAGTGCTCGAGTTCCTTATTCAACGCTTGATCAAATGGCTTGTCTGCCATCGCATCTAAAATTGCTTGGTTATAGACTCGAGCTGTGCGAGCACAATAATAGAAAGATTTAGTGCGGCCTTCTATTTTTAATGAATGCACGCCCATTTTTACAAGTCTGTCGACATATTCAACGGCACGTAAATCTTTTGAATTCATGATATAAGTGCCATGCTCATCTTCAAATGCTGGCAAGTACTCTTCAGGCTTATGTTCCTCTTGAATCAGCAATACATCTTCAAACTCTTTGCCCGCATGTGGGTCAAACTCTTGCGCAGGCGTTGCAATAATATCGCCAGTTTCGGTTTCTGTTGCCGCGTGAACATTGTAGTTCCACCTGCAAGCGTTTGTGCATGTGCCTTGGTTTGGATCGCGTTTATTCATGTAGCCAGACAATAAACAGCGACCAGAATAAGCCATACAAAGTGCACCGTGAACAAATACTTCAATTTCAATATCTGGGCAGCGCATGCGAATTTCTTCTATTTCATCGAGCGATAATTCTCGCGAAAGTATGACGCGTTCGATTCCTTGATCTTGCCAGAATTTCACTGTTGCCCAGTTAACAGCATTTGACTGTACAGAAAGGTGTAGTGGCATGTCTGGAAATGCTTCTTTTGTCATCATTATTAAACCTGGATCAGACATAATCATCGCATCAGGTTTCATATCGATAACGGGCGTTAAATCTTTGATAAACGTTTTAAGTTTGCTGTTGTGAGGCGCAATATTGTTTACCACATAAAACTTTTTACCCAGTTGGTGAGCTTCGTTTATACCTTGGGCTAAATTTTCATGGTTAAACTCATTGTTTCTAACTCGTAGAGAATAACGAGGTTGCCCAGCATATACGGCATCTGCACCGTACGCAAAGGCATAACGCATATTTTTTAAACTGCCGGCAGGAGACAATAATTCTGGCTTTAACATAACACTACTTCTGGGAACAAATTAGTTCGCATATTCTAGGGTTGTGTCTAAGCATAGCAATGAAAATTGACTCTTCCATATCCTTATTTGACCTAAGATTGATGTACATCAAAATTCAAATAAATAGCTCGAAAGCGGATTAAATTTCAGCTATATGAAAAGATATAATTAACTCATTAAAATTATTGGCTTATCTTTTTGGTTTTGTGCTATTTTTTAGTTAAGCCTACGAAAAAATAAGGATACTTCATGTCAACAGAGAATGCGCTATATACGATTTTAGTGGAAAAAATAAAACATGATGCGCTAGTGCTGCCTACTTTGCCTGAAATAGCACTGAGAGTTCGAGAGGCTGCAGATGACCCAGAAATTAATTTGAATCAAATGAGTGATATTATCTCTCAAGATCCTGCGTTATCTATGGGCATGTTAAAAGTGGCAAATAGTGCGGTAATGGGGCGTTCGGTTAAAGTAGAGACGGTTAATCAGGCCGTTACACGGATTGGATTGAGACAAATAAAGAGTATTGCGACAGCAATGGCGATAGAACAAGTATTTGTTTCTGAAAATGATATTGTTGCCATGTATTTGCAAAAATCTTGGGACAAAACAGTTGATATTGCCTCGGTAGCAATTGCCTTGATGACAATTTTTTCCAAAGAACATAAACACACCTCTTTGGCGTTAGATACCTTAACTTTGGCAGCACTTGTGCATAATATTGGCGTTTTGCCTATTCTTACTGAGGCTGAAAAGCATCCAGATGTATTTGCTAATCCAACCTTTTTACAACAGGCAATTTTAAAGTTAGGTAGTCGTATAGGCGCTGAAGTGACTAAAGCATGGGGCTTTTCAGAAGAGCTGACAGTCTTGGTTCAAAGTTGGAGTGATTTAACTGTATTGCCGGCAGAAGCACATTACTTAGATTTTATTCGTGCTGGTGCTGTTTATCATGGCATTTTCAAAAACCGTTCAACGCAGGAAGCGCTGTTACGTAGCTATGTAGCAAAAGATATTTTACCTGATGAGAACTTCATGGAATCAGATGAATTTAAAGAAATGTACGATGGTGCGAGATCTATGTTTAGCTAAGTAGCTAGCCGAAAGCAGAATTACTTTTGGATTGACATTAAAAAAGGCGCGAATAGCGCCTTTTTTTCTAGAAACCAATAATATTAATTATTTTTCTTCTTCATCGAGATAATCAGTGGTTTTCAAAGAAAACTCACCTAATAAATCAACAATAAACCGATTAATCTCACCGGCCATTAAGGTAAAGTCTGCATCTATTCTTGCAACTATGTCATCTTTGTCGATATCGTCATTTTGTTCGTGCAATACGTCAAAAAACTTAAGCTTTTTAATCGCTAAATCATCACATAAAATACAGGAAAGTGCGTCATCCCATTCAATAGCAACTTTTACAGCATATTTTTCAGCGTCAATATGTGCTTTGATTTCGTCACTTGATAAATCTTGGTTCTTAACACGAATTACCGCACCATCATCACCTAATGCGTTAAATTCAGCTTCCATACCTAATTGGAAGTTTTCACTTAAGTTTTGCTCGGTAATCCAGTCGGTCATTACTTCATCTGGTGCTTGATCTGGACTAAAACTGGTTACAGGTAGCGTGCCCAATACTTTTCGCAATAACGCTAAGAAATCTTCAGCTTTACCACGTGAACTTGAATTAATAACGATAATATTATGCTCTGGTGAAATATAACCGTGCGTATCATTAAAGCGGCTAAAAGCTCTTGGTAACAATTCAAAAGTAATATCTTCTTTAAATTGCTCTTTTTCTTTCTTAGTCGCACTTCTCCCTTGCTCTTCTTCAAGTTTTGCACAACGCTCTTCAAGCATTTCTTTTATTACCGGAGCTGGGAGGATTTTCTCTTCCTTGCGAGCGCACAGTAAATAGCTACCGCTAGCACCATGTACTAAGGTATTACCATGTTTACCTAAGGCATTTACCCAGCCAAAGTGTGACTGTTCTGTAGATTTACAAGGTGTAAAAGGATGCTCTGATAAATGTTGTTCTAGTTCTTGCTCTGTCCATTTGAAAGGGCGAGTAAAGGCGAAGAAATAAAGGTTTTTAAACCACATGAAGGCGTTCCTTTAGCTTTATATTATTAATAAACGGACGGCATCATACCTTAATTAGATTTTGGGATCACCCGTTATACTTGGTTCAATTTAGCAAAGAGTATTGCGCTAATTTATTTCATGTTGGCGAATTCGATATCAAACGTTAAGCCTTCGCCTTCTGCGCTTGTTGCTTTGATTTTTCCATTTAAAGTATCTGTGACTAAGCTATGGATAATATGCGTGCCTAACCCTGAACCGCCTTGTCCTGCTTTAGTTGTGTAGAAAGGGTCAAATATGCCAGGCAATGCATCTTGTGGTACACCAACACCATTATCTTGATATTTCATATGCAGGAGTTCGTTGTGATAGCTAATATCTATCTTAATTTCACCGCGATGTCTGCCTTCAAAACCGTGGATAATTGAATTGATTATGAGGTTAGTAACGATTTGTGCGATTGCACCAGCATGCACATACATTTCTATATTGTCTGGACAGTTTACCTTTACACTGTGGGTTGTTTTCTTGAGTTTTGGGTGTAGTGACTGGATAACTTCATCGACGTACTTAGCGACATTGAGTTGACGAATTTTATCGCTTGTCTGATCGACTGCTACTTGCTTGTAGCTTGAAATTAAGTCAGATGCACGGGTTAGGTTATTCATTAATAAGTCGATACTTTGCGTCGCGTTATCGATGAAGTCTTCCATACCCCGTTTAGTAATCGTTTGTCCGCTAATTTCTTCTTTAATTTTCTCTAAAGCGTCAGATAAGTAGCTGGTTGAGGTAATGCTAACACCAATAGGTGTATTTATTTCGTGAGAAACTTCAGCAGATAAACTTCCTAGTACGGCCATTTTTTCTGCACTTAATAAACGTTCTTGTGCTTTATTTAGTTCTAATACCGATTCTTTTAGATCTTTATTGGTATGAGTAAGCGTATGTTCGGTTTGACGTCGACGATTGTTCTCGTCTTTTAACTGATCTTGTTGTTTCAGTAATTCCCGTTGCTGCATCTCCATTTTTAACATGGTAGTGCTCAGTGAAGAGGTCTTTTTAGCAACTTCTTGCTCTAATAATAAATTCTGTTCATCTAATCGTTGGTTCGCAGACAAAATTTCGCTTTGAGCTAAGGCCAGCTTCTCTTTAAATTGTACGAGCTCGTCGATTAGGTTGTTATACGCATCCTCTAAGATATTAAGCTCGTTTTTCTCAAAGTTCATTGAATGAAGTTTTGATGCTTCAGGGTCGTCCAAATCAAGTTGATTAATCTGCTCGGTGAGCTCATTTAATGGTGCGGTTAGTAACTTATTAAAGGCTAAGGTAAAAAGGAACACCAATGCCGCAGTTTTTACCATTGCATTGCCAATTAAGAAGTACAGGCCAACTTCGATTCGATTGAAAATTACCTCATTGCTTGAAAGTAGGGTTACTGAGCCTACTTTTGTTGTGCGACCAGAAAATTCAAAAATAAGCGGGAATGTATGGCCAAATAATCGCCCAGAAATAGAGCTCATATTTTGCGTTTCGCTTGTGGCATTTATATTAGTAGCAGACTCGTAATTAAAGGCTGTATCTTCTCCAATTTCACCGAGTTGGGTAATAACTTGATCATTTTCATCGGTAACCTTAATACCTTTAATCATAGGTATGGCTACTAAACCCTCGGCAATATCGATGGCTTGCTGTGTGTTTAGCTCCCACACTGCTCGGGTTAAACTGCCACTAAAAGTTTTTTCTAGTGTTAGTAGCTCGCTGTTAATATGGCTTTTGGCATTAAAGTATTCAGCAAATATCTGTACGCCAGTCACTATTAACGTTAAGAGAAAATATAATGACAATACTCGGGACAGTAATTTGCGAGAGATACTAGTAACTTTCATTTAATGCCTTCATATTTTTTTCCACTAATTATTGATTCTAGTCATTTTAGCTAAAGTTAACAGTATTTTTTCATGCTAAGTAACTGTTTTAATGCCAACAATAGCTGTAAAACTATATTTTTGAACTATATTTACCCTTAATAAAGCAGTTGATTTACAAGGCTGTAACATAAGTAACATAAAAACTACTTTAAAAAGTCATAAAAATTTAAAAAAAAATACACAGTGTAATAAAATTGTCATATTTAATTGTCACAATGCGCGGCAATTACATGACCTATATAAACAAAGGTATAAATATGAAATTCACTAAGCAAGCTATCGCATTGGCGATTTTATCAGCATCAACTTTTGGCGTTAATGCAGCAACTGTTGAACTCTATGGTAAAGCAAACCTAACCCTTCAAAGTTCTGATGAAGGCGACGGTTCGTTTACTGAAGTTAAAAGTAACGCGTCACGTATTGGTTTAAAAGGTACGCATGATTTAGGTAATGGTTTATCTGTTGTATATAAAGCTGAATTCCAAGTTGATATGGACGGCGACAGTGACAAAGGTGATAGCATTACTGATCGCAACCAATATGTTGGTTTGAAAGGCGACTTTGGTGAAGTTCTTATTGGTAAAAATGATACGGTAACAAAACAGTCACAAGGTAAAGTTGATTTATTCAGCGATTTAAATGCCGACATTAAAGTGCTGTGGAAAGGTGAAAACCGTATGTCTGATTCAGTGACGTACAAATCGCCAAAATTTTCTGGCTTCCAGTTTGGTATGACATATATTGCGGAAGATAGCGTTGATGGTGATGACGCAATTTCAGCTGCTGTAACTTATGGCGATAAAGGACTTAAAAAATCTAAGTTGTTTGCTTCAGTAGCGGTAGATTCAGAAGTTAAAGGTTATGACGTTGTTCGTGCAACGGTTCAAGGCAAGCTTCAAGGCTTTACTTTAGGCGCTATGGTTCAAACACAAGAAGCAGTAGACAGTGGCACAGAAACTGATGGTTTCTTAGTTTCTGCAAAGTATGGTTTGACTAAAGCAGTTGCATTAAAAGCACAAGTACAAACAGCAAATACAGACGGTGGCGATGACAAGAGTGGCTTTACGTTAGGTGCTGACTATAAACTTGCTAAAAGTACAAAAGCATTTGCTTACTACACGACTTTCGATATGGATAGTGGTGCTGATGAAGATTATCTAGCTGTTGGCTTAGAATATAAGTTCTAGGTTATTAAGTAAGCTTTCAGAATGAAAAAGTCGCTTTTTAGCGGCTTTTTTCTTGCTAATTTCATGATATTACATAATCATTTCAAATAATGTGCTTATTGTAATAAAAGTGTCATTAAAGTTTATCACAATGTTCTTAATTTTTAGGATTTGCTGCCCTTTCGTCGTAAGCTTTTTTGCTTCGATAGTTAAGTGAGTTCGGCATTAGATTTTGGCTATATCAGGTACATTTTGAATGAACAGACAGATTTTAGTAGTTGAAGACGAAGCCCCAATCAGGGAAATGATTACTTTTGTGTTAGAGCAAAATGGCTTTAATGCAGTGGAAGCACAGGACATTGATCAGGCAATGGCCAAAATCCATGAACCATACCCTGATTTGATATTATTAGACTGGATGCTTCCTGGTGGCACAGGTGTTAAGCTTGCTAAAACACTGAAGCAAAATGAATACACACGTAATATTCCTATCATTATGTTAACTGCACGCGCAGATGAAGAAGACAAGGTGAAGGGATTTGATGCGGGTGTTGATGATTACGTGACTAAGCCTTTTTCACCCAAAGAGCTTATTGCCCGTATTAAAGCAGTGATCCGCCGCGTGTCACCAACTGCGTTAGAAGAAGCCATCGAGTTTCATGGCATGAAACTCGACCCTGTTGCGCACAGAGTCTCGATTAATAATAGTGATTTAGATCTTGGCCCTACTGAATTTCGACTGCTTCACTTTTTCATGACCCATACAGAGCGTGTTTATTCTAGAGAGCAATTACTAGATAATGTTTGGGGAACCAATGTTTACGTGGAAGATCGCACCGTTGATGTGCATATTCGTCGATTAAGAAAGGCTATTTCAGGTAAAGGGCATGAAGATTTCATTCAAACCGTTAGAGGCTCAGGCTATCGTTTTTCAGGTAAGGTATTAAATTAGTTGTATGCCAATTAGACTTTCTATTAGTCAAGTCATCTCTCGACTCATCATTGTTTTTTCTTTAAGTGCTCTATTAGGATATCTAATAGGGCACATTTTACTTATGATGCTGCTTGCGGCAGTAGGAGTAATAGCTTACCAATACAAGCATATTTTTATGCTATCGAGTTGGTTATGGGAAACAAAAGCTATTTCACCTCCAGAAGGTGAGGGCAGTTGGGGTCGTATCTTTGATGGTCTAGATCGTTTGGTAAAAAAACACCGTAAAAAGCAAAAGCAATTAAATGATCGGATTAGACGTTTTCGTGATGGCGCGGAAGCAATTCCTGATGCGGGCATTGTCTTAGGGCGAGATTTATCGATTCAATGGAGTAACAAACGAGCAAATAGGTTGCTTGGTTTACGTTGGCCTACAGACCAAGGGCAACGTATTGATAATTTACTTCGTGCACCTGAGTTTTCTGAGTACCTTGAAAGAGCTGATTATGATTTACCTTGTGTACTAGCATCACCTATAAATGCCAACATTCAGCTAGAATTGCGATTTATGGATTACGGTAAGGAGAATATTCTTTTACTTGCCAGAGACGTTAGTAAAGTACATCGTGTCGAAGCAATGCGTCGAGATTTTGTGGCAAATGTATCACATGAATTAAAAACGCCATTAACCGTAGTACGAGGTTATGTTGAAATGATTCAAGCTTCCGAAGGTGACTTCGACCCTCATTGGCAACAAGCTTTTGATACTATTGAAGGACAAGTTTCCAGAATGGACAGACTTGTAGAGCAATTGTTGGTGCTTTCTCGCGTTGAAGTTAATACCGAAAATGACGTTAAACAACCGCTAAATGTGCCTGAGATATTGAGTAACTTGCTCAATGATGCGCATTGGTTAAACCAAGAAAAGCAGCATGAAATAAGCGCTGATATCGATGAAAGTATTGGCGTATTGGGCGTTGATACTGAATTAAAAAGCGCATTCGCCAACTTAATTTCAAATGCGGTGGCCTATACTCCTGCTAACGGCAAGATAACAGTGTCATGGCAACGCTTTGGTCTTAAAGCAAAATTTACTGTTAAAGATAATGGTACGGGTATTCGACCAGAAGATGTGAATCGATTAACCGAACGTTTTTATCGTGTAGATAAATCTCGCTCACGGAATACTGGAGGCTCAGGCCTAGGCCTTGCCATCGTTAAACACGTTTTACATCACCACAATGCTGAGTTAATTATTAATAGCCAGTGGCAAAAGGGTAGTGAGTTTTCAATTGTCTTTGAAGAAAGCTCAGTAATCACTCTGAACTAGTCCTTTTTAAATTCTTAATTTTTAAAAGCTGATGCAGCATTAACATCAGCTTTTCTTTTCATATAAATTTTCTGTCGCTCTGTAATATAAGTGTAATAAAGAGGAAATATAATTGTCACAATTGCTTTATATAGTAGTCACAAATTTTACATACAAGCTGTTTAGGCAAAGACAAATTAAGCCTTGTTTAAACATTTTGCTATTTTACTTAAACGCTCATTGGAGAATATTATGAGTTTCAAACGTGCATTAAGCGCAATTGGTTTAGCAAGTTTAGTGAGCTTCTCTGTTCTTGCTGTAGACAAAGACTTACCTGAGTACTCAAAAGTAAGCGGTATCTCTGGTAACTTATCATCTGTTGGTTCTGATACGCTAGCTAACATGATGACGTTCTGGGCAGAAGAATTTAAACGTACTTACCCTAACGTAAACGTTCAAATTCAAGCGGCAGGTTCTTCTACTGCTCCACCAGCACTTACTGAGTCTACTTCAAACTTAGGCCCAATGAGTCGTAAGATGAAGTCTCGTGAAATCGAAGCATTCGAAAAGCGTTACGGTTACAAGCCAACTGCTGTTCGCGTTGCAATTGATGCGCTAGCAGTATTTGTTCATAAAGATAACCCAATTAAAGGGTTACGTATCGACCAAGTGGATGCAATCTTCTCTAGCAACCGTAAGTGTGGTGCAGATAAAGATGCTGACCGTTGGGGTGACTTAGGTTTATCTGGTGAATGGACAGGTAAAGACATTCAGTTATACGGTCGTAACTCGGTATCTGGTACTTACGGTTACTTCAAGAAGAAAGCTCTTTGTAAAGGTGACTTCAAAAATACGGTAAATGAGCAACCAGGTTCAGCGTCAGTTGTACAGTCTGTTTCAGCATCATTAAACGGTATTGGATACTCTGGTATTGGTTACAAAACTTCAGGTGTTCGTGCACTTCCTTTAGCGAAGAAAGGCGATAACTTTGTTGAAGCTAACATGGACAATGCGGTTGCAGGTAAATACCCACTTTCTCGTTACTTATACGTTTATGTGAACAAGCACCCGAACCAGCCATTAGATCCAATGACTGCTGAATTCTTGAAAATGGTAATGTCGAAAAGCGGTCAGAAGATCGTAGAAAAAGACGGTTACATTCCTCTACCTGCAAAAGTAGTGGCAAAAGAATTCAAGAAGCTAGGTTTATCGCTTTAGTTTAAAGTTTGAATAGTAAACTAATCATTAAAAAGGCCAGCAATGCTGGCCTTTTTTGATCCGCTGAGTCGTAATTTAAAGCGTTGTTAGCAAAAACTTAACGATAAACCCAGCGTATTAAACTGTTTTCTTTCTTGAACTAGGTCAGCTTGAAATAATGGTCGCTCAGCTAGCCAATCGTTAGGAAAAGATAATTTAATATTATCGTTGTGAATTGCAACTTCAAACTCTACTTGCTCGGTTAGCTGTCGTTGCTGGCTTAAAAGAACGGATAATCTTAATATTGCTAATACCTTGGTTAAACTTACTTCTTCTAATAAGTAACAAAATTGCTCATCTTCAAATTGCACTTTCTTTCGTTGATTGCCAACCAGCCAAGCTAATGCTTGCTGTTGCTCAAGCGTAAAGCCTGGTAAATCGGCGTTTAAAATAATATAGCGGCTATGCTTATGATGAGCTGAAGGGTTAATGTCATAGCCAATTTCATGGACAATAATCGCCCAATCAAGCAATTTTTTGTAGGCTTTCTTATTAAGCTGCCAGGCTTTTTTAGCTGCTTTAAATAATTTATTTGCGGTGGCTATTACGATATCTATTTGTTTTTTATCTGCGTTAAAACGAGTGGCTAAACTATTTATTGTGCGATCGCGAATATCTTTGGTTTGAATCGTATCTAATTGCTCATTAAGTACACCTTCGCGCAATGAATTGTCGCAATACTCTATCGTGCCGACAGATAACATTTCGACGATGCCAATTAATATAGCCAGACCCGGTGCAATAATCGCGCGTCGACTCTCTTTTAATGCGGGGAGTTCAATATTGTCGGCGTGACCAAAATTAATTAGTGCTTGCTTAAGCTGGTGGAGCTCCGCTAGGGTAAAAGGCTGCTGTTTTCCTCGTATTTGGTTTAGCTGATTATAGATTGATTTAATGGTACCAGATGTTCCAATAACCTCTTGCCAACCTGTTGAGGTAAATCTTTTTACATGAGATTCAATCTCTTGTTTACTCTCCAATATCGCTTGATTGAATGCTTGGCTGCTAATTTCGCCAGTAGAAAAGTACTTATTAGCAAAGCTAACACAGCCGATATTTAGACTGGTTAATTGCTTTGTTGTTAAGTTCTTGCCGATAACACACTCGGTGCTGCCGCCGCCTATATCAATAACTAATCGTTGACTTGAAGGCGGAAGGTGATGTGCAACACCTTGATATATTAAACGAGCTTCTTCATGCCCTGAAATAACTTCGATATCAAAAGGAAAAACTTTAGCTGCCGCGTTTAAAAATGTTTGTGCATTTTTTGCGCGTCTTAGCGTATAAGTTGCGACTACCTTAAAATTATCTGGAGTGAGCTTTTCTGTTAGTGGTGCGAGATCGGATAGTGCTTTGAGCCCTCGTTCAATTGCTGAGTCATCAAGTATCGCGTTGTCGTCTAACCCTTGGGCAAGTTTAACGCGATATTTTTCAGAGTGTAGGATTTGTATATTGTCGTTGACCACTCGGGCAAACACAAAATGAAAGCTATTTGAGCCTATATCCAATGCGCCAATGTGGTAATTGTCATTCTCAGCTGCTGGCTCTATAACTTCATTCATTAGGTTTATTCCATTTTTTTCAGCGCTTTTTTATCAAGGTGCTCTTGTGCTTTCAAATAGTTGTAAATTGCAATTTGGGAGCGAACAGGTCTTGCATTACCTTGTTTAACGTACTGATTATCCTGTGCTTGGTTAACTATACGTGCTTTTTGATTGTCTTTAAATTGCAGTTCTAGTATTTCAATGATTCGCGTTTTTAACACAGGGTCGTATATCGGGCAGCCAACTTCAACTCGTTGGTCGATGTTTCGTTCCATCCAGTCAGCGGAGCTGATATAAAGTGACTGTGCACCTCTATTATTAAATAACATTACTCGAGGGTGCTCTAAAAACTGATCGACGATAGAAATAATTTCTACGTTTTCACTGACGCCTTTTATTCCCGGAATAAGTGAACACATACCGCGGATAATCATGCGTATTTTTACACCAGCACTGCTGGCTCGGTATAACCGATCGATTAGTCCTTTATCGACGAGGTTATTAACCTTCAATGTTATACTTGCAGGTTGACCCGATTCAGCTATTGCCACTTCATTATCGATTAATTGATAGGTCTTTCGACGAGAAGTTAACGGAGAAACAATTAAATGATTAAAACGAAAACGTTTGTAACTATGGGCAATAAAAGAGAATACGTTATCAACTTCCTGTGATATTTCTTTATGTTTTGTAAATAAAGAAAAGTCGGTATAGATACGGGCATTTTTTTCATGAAAATTTCCGGTACCAATATGGGCGTATCGGACAAGTCGTTCATTTTCCATTCGCGTAATAATGCACAGCTTAGAGTGTACTTTTAATGATTCAATGCCAAATTCAACTTGAATTCCTGCATCTTTCATACGTTTGGCCCACTCAATATTCGCTTGCTCATCAAATCGCGCCCTTAATTCGACAACTACTGTGACATGCTTACCGTTTTTGACGGCCTCAATGAGCGAGTGAATTATTTCTGAGTTTTTTGCAACCCGATAAATATTGATTTTAATACTTCGTACTAATGGATCATAAGATGCTTGGCGCACAAACTCTGTAAAATGTCTAAAGCGGTAATAAGGATAATAGACAAGAACATCTTGGTGGCTTATCGCTTCAAATACATTATTAAATGCCAAGAAACGTTTTGATTCTAAAGCTACTAAATCTTGTTTTTCTAACGAAGGGCCACCCAAATTAGGAAACCCTAAGAAGTCTTTGAAATGGCGGTAGCGTACCCCAGGCACAAGATTGTTAGTATCACGGATTTTCAACGCTTTACGTAAAAATTTCACCATGTGCTCTGGCATGTGGCGATCATAGCCAAGGCGCGCTGGAACTGCTTTTAGGCGTTGCTTTAGCCCTTTAGACATTTTATCAAGCAAACTTTCGTCAAGTTCGTCGTTTAGATCGTATTCAGCATCTCGTGTAAGTTTTACCGAGTAAGCGTCCATGTCTTCATATTCAAAAATACCAGAAAAAATATCGTCTAAGAAGTAATGAACAACGTCATCTAGCATGACAATACGCTGCATGGATTCGTCAGCTTCTTTCGGTAATATAATAAAGCGGTTAACTTCTTCTCGTGGAATTTCAATTAATGCGTATTGAACGTTTTCAGTTTGCTTTAATCCAACAAGTAGATAAATTCCATCGTCATCAAGGCAATTTGCTAGCTGTGTATTCGATGAAATGATAATTGGCGTGATATGTCGAATGACTTGATGTTCAAAAAATGTTTTTAGCCATTTTTTCTGGTGACCTGACAATTGCTTTTTAAAAACTTTAGATTTTTCATCATTAAATAATAATTCAATATTATGTTGGGCAAGTTCATTAAAGGCTTGAATAGCAATAGGTTGAAATTTATAAGTTAGTGATTGTACTTTCTCTATTATTTGGTCAAGTAGTCGCTGTTCTTGGTTTTCCTTCGAAGATGTGTCTTCACTTGTTGCTATTGCGACTAATGCTTTACGTCTAATGTTAGCAACTCTAACTCTAAAAAATTCATCTAGATTGGCAGAGTAAATACCAAGGAAATGGATGCGTTCTATTAGTGGAACGGCCGGGTCCGCTGCTTCTTGTAGTACACGTTCGTTGAATGATAACCAGCTAAGTTCTTTATCAAAATAAATGCGAGAATCGTTCATTGTCACTTCAATTAGGTCAAACTAGAAAGTGTAAGTAATGAATATGACAGTTTGACGACGAGAGTAGTTAAACTGTCATATATATAATTAATGTTATTTAGAGATATCCACCATTAAATCATCAGCAATGTTTTCAAGTGCTTGAATTAAATCATCTATATGATTGTCGTTTACTGATATTTGTGCTTTTGCGCTAAACATTGTTTGACCGGTATGCGGGGCAGCACCTTGCTTACTAACTAGTTTTAATAAATTGCCGTTTTGTTGATGTATTACAGATGAAATATCTTGCACAATGCCGCTTCGGTCATTGGCAGTTAGTTCGAGTGTTACCGAGGTGGCTTCATCATCACTACTGGGTGAAGTTGTTTGCGTAATAATGTTGAGGTCTTCAATTGTACTAAGCGCTTTATCAAGCGCTGAAATGTCTGATTCACTTGCTGAAACTTCAATAACGCCGGCAAAAGTACCGCTTAAATGGTGCAGACTACTGTTTTGCCAATTGCCATTATGTGCTTTCACTATGTTCGATAACTTATCAACCAAGCCTGGTTTATCGGTACCAACAAAGCTAATAACGATATGATTCATATATAACCCCTTTGAAAATTAATGCGCTTTGGTAAGTTGGGAGAGTTCTTTTTCTAGTTGGCTTTCATCGCCTAAATTCAGTTCTACTAATCGCCGTAAATGGGTAACACTGTCGATATCTATTGCATTACATTGCAATCCAATGACGTCAGGTTCTTGATGAACAATGGCAACATGCATTTCAACGTGAGTTTCGCCGTCAGCTAACGCGAAATTGAGCGTGCCTAATCTGCCTTTTAATGTTGCATCGGATTCAGGTGCTGTGACTAGGGCACCATTTAATGAAATATCATGGATAGAAACCGGAAATTCATGCTCATCGACAAATAGTGAGGCTTTGATTGAAAACAGGATGCGGGTGAATTGACGTCTATTTTCCATTTCGGTTGCTAAGATTAGTTATACATAATTGTTAGCATAGCCTGTGTTGACAAAAAAGGCACCCTTAGGTGCCTTAATTAATTAAAATTTAACCGATTTTTTTATATTTTATGCGATGCGGTTGATTCGCTTCTGGACCTAAGGTCTTTTTCAGCCACTCATCATAATCGCTAAAGTTACCTTCAAAGAAGTTAACTTGTCCTTCATCACGGTAATCAATAATATGTGTTGCAATTCGGTCAAGGAACCAACGGTCATGAGAAATGACCATGGCACAGCCAGGGAACTCTAATAAGGCTTCTTCTAAAGCTCTTAATGTTTCAACGTCAAGGTCATTGGTTGGCTCATCGAGTAACAATACATTGCCACCAGTTTTAACCAGCTTTGCCAAATGTACGCGGTTACGTTCACCACCCGATAAATCACCAATAAACTTTTGTTGGTCGTTACCTTTAAAGTTAAAGCGACTGCAATAGGCGCGAGAGTTAATTTCGTAGCCACCTATTTGAATGATATCGTGACCTTCAGATATTTCTTGATAAACTGTATTTTTATCATCCATATCGTCACGGAACTGATCAACACTTGCAAGTTTAACGGTATCGCCTAATACCACATCGCCAGAGTCTGGTTGTTCTGCACCTGAAAGCATTTTAAATAGTGTTGATTTACCAGCACCATTGGCACCAATAATACCGACAATCGCACCTTTTGGAATTGAGAAGTTTAAGTTGTCAATTAATACGCGATCACCGAAAGACTTTGTTAGGTTATTTACATCAACCACTTTGTCACCTAACCGAGGACCTGGAGGAATGTATAATTCGTTAGTTTCGTTACGCTTTTGATGCTCTTGGCTTGTCAACTCTTCAAAGCGAGCCATACGCGCTTTGTTTTTAGATTGACGTGCTTTAGGGTTTTGACGAACCCATTCTAATTCTTGTTTGATGGTTTTTTGTAAAGAGCTTTCAGAACGAGCTTCTTGTTCCAAACGCTTATCTTTTTGTTCTAACCAAGAAGAGTAGTTACCTTCCCATGGAATACCTTCACCACGGTCCAGTTCAAGAATCCAGCCTGCAACATTATCTAAGAAATATCTATCATGGGTAATTGCCACAACAGTACCATCATAGTCATGTAAGAAACGCTCTAACCAAGCAACGGACTCTGCATCCAAGTGGTTAGTTGGCTCATCAAGCAGCAACATGTCTGGCTTTTTAAGTAGTAAGCGACAAAGCGCAACACGGCGACGTTCACCACCACTTAATACTGATATTTTTTGGTCCCATTCAGGCAGGCGAAGTGCGTCAGCTGCACGCTCTAGTTGGTTATCTAAGTTATGACCATCGGCGCTTGCTAAAATGGCTTCTAATTCACCTTGCTCTTTAGCTAAAGCATCAAAGTCAGCATCTTCTTCAGCGTACGCTGCATAAACAGCGTCTAATCGCTCTTGTGCGTCTTTAACAATAGAGACACCTTCTTCAACAATCTCACGAACAGTCTTGTTTTCATCCAGTTCAGGTTCTTGTGGTAAATAACCAATATTGGTACCGGCAAGTGCTTTTGCTTCGCCTTCAAATTCAGTGTCTACGCCTGCCATAATGCGAAGTAACGTTGATTTACCAGCACCATTTAAACCTAACACACCAATTTTAGCGCCAGGGAAAAATGATAGCGAAATATCTTTTAGGATTGTACGTTTAGGTGGAACCACCTTGCTTACTCGATGCATCGAGTAAATAAATTTATCTGGCAATGCCATGAATAGAGCCTTTTTGAGTTAACAGAATTGGTATGCGGCTATTTTAGTTGAATAAAGAAAGGATTGGCAAAATAAACTTTACTATTTGTTAATAAAGGGCATAGTTTGCTATGCCCTTTATCCAGTATTTAACTTAAAGGCATTAATTTATTCGTCGTTAAGTTATACAAATAAAATTTATGGTTATCACCCGTGGTTGTTTTAACAACAAACTGGGTGTCGTCATTACTCTTACTGACGATGGTTACTTCTTGATTTTTAAAAACATTGAGTAAGCTGCTAAATATCTTAGCTTCCATCGAATCTTGGTTTAAGACTATGTATTCAATTGGTGCTTGTTTCGTTAGAAGCGCATAAACATCGTGACCATCTAATGTGATATTCGCTGACTCTATATCGAGCTCACTGTCAGGAGATGTTATTGTATATTCTTGATTGGCGAGATTAAGCGTATACAGTTGAGTGCTTGTTGCTTTATTCGTTAAAGCAAACAATTTGTCGCCAGAATGATTAATTGCTAATGGTGTAAAATTATTGCCAAGCATGCTTGATGGAACTTGTTGCCAGCCATCTTCATTTTTAAGGTAAAACTCATTTTGTTTGTCTTTGCCATATGACGCTTTTAGCTTGCCTGTCGCATCAGTCATGAATGTTGTATAAGGAACTGGCCCACCTGCAATGCGTTTAGTGCTAATTTGGCCATTATAAATATCAAGTTTATACACAGATGCTAAGCGACTACCGTGATCAACCCAGTGTGTATCTGATGGGTGAGTGCCTTCAGCCCACAAAGTAGAGCTTATTAAAATCGCTCGTTCGTCATTCGGTAACAGGTCGATAATTTCCGCTGAGCCGTCTAAGCGTTTTTTCTTTTTAAACTTCGAACCAGCGCCACGTGCTTGTCGCTCGTATAAATTTCGGTAACCATAGATCATTTCACCTTTTGTGCCATCAATATTTACCGCAAATAATTCGCCATAGTAGATAGGCTCTGGACGCCAGGCTTCTTTTTTGAGAACTTTCATAACCACACGTTCGCTATTTCCCCAAAAGAACTCGCCGACTTCACTTAAACGAGGTAATTTGGCGCCGCCAACAATAGACATGGTTTTAGCATCTAAAAATGCAAGTGTACGCTTTCCTTTAACATCCATCAGTACAGCAAGGTGTCTGCCATCTGGGGATATTTTGGCGTTATAAAATTGTTGTTTTGATTGTGTGTCTTTTTGAGGTGCTGCGTAACTTACTGTTGTTAATAGTAAAAATGCAAAAAATATACAGCATTTTTTTAACATCATAATGACTTGTCCTTTAATGTGAACATTACTTAAGTAAAGGTTCATTTCCAAATTAAGCTATCAAAAATTCAGCCTTAAACAGCATGTTCAAAGCTAGTTTTTAATAAGTCTTTTAAAATCAGCGCATTGTATCAGGTTTGAAAAAGTAATTTTGAAGTAAAAAGTGTAAGAAAATGCGTCTGTCGTCTATTTAAAAATCAGTAATATGTGCTTGCTTAAAGGTTTCTCGGGAAGGAAATATTTTCTTTAATCGGCCATCGATGGCCATTTTAAGTATTGCAGTATCAAAGTATTCTTTTAAGTAGCGGCCATGAGCGGTATTTTGAAATGCTAAAAATAATGGTGTTCTATCTATTATGGTCATTTTCTTAAAGTGTTTAAGTTGCTCAGGTAAGTGATATTGATATGTCACGATAAGATCGATGCTTTTGTTTTTTAATAAGTCTACACATTCTTCAATAGGGCGTTTTAATATATTTTTGTTATCGACAAATGATAATTCTTCAAACAAAAAACTACCAGCATCTGGAAGTACACATATTTTAAGCTTACCGTCTCTTTGTTTATAGTCGAGTAGCAATGACTCTTGATATGAAAAGCCAACTAAAGGGTATTCAAAGTCAATGTGATAGTGAGAGAAAATGGCATCATTGGTTGGTAAGCTTCGGTATGCGCCAACCAGTATGTCTTTTTGGCCACTTAAGAATTGAAATAACACTTCTTCTTTTACTGCAGTAATTTTACTGGTAGTAAACGTCTTAAAAACGCTATCTATTAGTTGCCAATATATGCCAGTACCATCATTATTGGTGTAATCTGTCCAATTATTGGCGATAAAGGAAATCGGTCGTTCAGGTAATATTGTAGAGTCCAAGTAAGAGTTTTTATTATACTTTATTTGAATCGCTTGAAGTTCACCTGATTCTTTCATCGCTGCAAATATCGTTTCTAACTGGCTAGCTAAATTGGCATTTTCTGGCGATAAATAGTGATAGTCGACTTCTATATCCACCTTATCGATAAGCAAGTAAGGGTTTAAGTATGCCGCTTGATCTAATTGAAAGTTCATTAATAAGACTGAATCAATGCGTCGCTTAGCGATCATTGCATTGAGTTGCTGAGGGTTAGATACTGCAAATTTTTCTGCATGTTTAGTAGCATCTTCAACATATTGCTCTGCTATCAATGCACCTGAAGCATAGGCGATGGACCTGATGTCTTTATTTAAGCAGTAGCCACATCGGTATCTGTCACTAACTTTAAGTAATTGAAAGGTTAAAACGGGAAAATCTACTCGTACCAATTTGGGGTATTGTTGCTCAATAGAAGATACTCGAGCGAGTGCGCCAGAAAGTTCATTATTTGATGCAAGTTTTAGCTCTCTTGCTCCGTTAACTTGTAGCCACTTAATTTGAATACCTAATTTGCTATATGCAGTTGTTAATAACTCTTTTATATATTCGCCATTGGCATTTGTCGGAGGTGAGCGCAGTACAACTTCATTTGCCAAAATAGGGTATGAGGTAAGCAACCATAATATAATGAGTAAGTGAGTGAGTTTTGGCAAGGCTACGTTGTATCTGTTAATTCATTCATCTAATCAAGTATAACTAATGAAAGGCAAAGTTTCCGGTATTTAATTCTTATGATCTTATTTATATTAAATATTTACAAATTTCTGTAACAGAATTAGAGTATTATATAGGACACTTCACCTTTAACGTTTATGGACAAACATAAAAAGCGCCGCAGTTCTGAAGAAGTAGTATTAATGTCGATGAGCGCTTTCGCCAGCATAGTTATTTTGCCTTTTGCTTGCTATCGCTTTATGGAGCAACATTGGCCTAGTTTTTTTACAGATCTAGCATTAATTACAGGCCTATTATCAGTCTTTATTTGTGTCTATTTTACTCGGAAGATTAAGCTTGCTGCTTGGTTAGCGATTAGTATTGCTGTTATTGGAATATGTTTGATCGTTAAGTTCAATGGCACCTTTCCGATTTATTGGTGCTATCCGGTAATTATTGCCACTTATTTTTTAATAAAACCCACCGTTGCTGTTTTTATTTGTTTAGGCATGCTGAGCGTTTTATTAGCGCTTGTCATGGATATATTAGCGTTTGTCGATTTATTTACGTTTTTAGCAACTTCATTGATTACTATCGTATTTTCTTATGTGTTTTCGAAGAAGACCTTACACCAGCATAAAAAGATTAGTCATAATGCTCATGTAATGCAGTTACGAAATCAAGCGCTAGAAGAAATAGTGCATGGTTCTGATTTATCGGGAAGTTTAGATAACTTATGCCGCAATATTGAGCATGGGTTCGCTGGAATGAAATGTTGTGTTGCATTAGTTTCCGCTGATAGAAAGGTTATCGAGGTTGGAGCTGCACCATCGATGAAAGACAATTTTATTTCAGCAGTTGCTGAACAAGAAATTGTCTTGTCTTTAAATCCATGCGCCTATGCAATAAAGTCTAAATCTCGCGTTGTTATAGAAGATATTGCTCAAAGTCACCAATGGCCGCAATGGCGTGATATTTGTGTGTTAAATGGGTTAGGAGCATGTTGGTCAGAGCCGATATTGGGCAGTAATGGCCAAGTATTAGGCACCTTTTCGTTTTATCATGTCGCGGCACGCAAACCAACCAGAAAAGAAACGGCTCTTATAATTCAAGTTGCAAACTTAGTAAGTATGGCAATAGAACGAGAGCGCTCAAATCACCTAATTTGGCATCAGGCAAATTTTGATCAATTAACTAATTTACCCAACCGAAACATGATGCAAGATCACCTAAAGCAATCACTTGCTGTAGCTAATCGTGAGCGTAAACAAGTCGCTGTCGCGTTTCTTGATTTAGATCATTTTAAAGAAGTGAATGATAGGTTGGGGCATGATATTGGTGATTTATTCTTAATAGAAACTGCAAAGCGTTTAAAAGCTTGCTTACGTGCTACCGACGATGTCGCAAGGTTAGGTGGTGATGAATTTGTGGTAACTATGACCAATATAGACGGATATAGAGATATTGAGGTAATAACCGAACATATAGTCAATGCGCTATCAACGCCTTATTATTTACAAAATGAAATTGTTCATAGCTCGGTAAGCATCGGGGTAACGGTATACCCTGATGATGGCCGTGATATTGATACGTTGCTTAAAAATGCAGATCAAGCAATGTATGGCGCTAAGCACAGTGGCCGAAATGGTTGTCATTTCTTCACGGCAGCGATGAGAGATGTAGCAGAACAGCGTTACCAAATGCTACAAGACCTTAGAGTCGCTTTAGCCCAGCAACAATTCATGCTGTATTATCAACCAATAGTTTGTATGAAAAGCCAACAAATAATTAAAGCTGAAGCTTTATTGCGCTGGCAGCATCCAGATAAAGGCATTATTTATCCGAACGACTTTATCTCATTAGCCGAAGAAACCGGCTTAATAGTTGATATCGGTAATTGGGTTGTTGAGCAAGTCATAGAACAATTAACAGACTGGCAAACCCAAATACACCCTGAATTTCAAGTGAGTATTAATACTTCTCCAGTACAATATAGGCAAGGTTATCACCACTTAGCGCAGTGGACGAAGAAAATGCGTATGAAGTGCTTATCAAGCAACGCGCTTTGCTTGGAGATTACCGAAAACTTGTTGATGTCAGATAAAATAGAAGTGCATCAAACATTAACGCAATTACAAGAGGTGGGATTAGAAATCGCCATTGATGATTTTGGTACTGGTTATTCTTCATTTGGTTATTTAAAACAATATTCAGCAGACTATTTAAAAATAGATCAAAGCTTTGTAAATAAAATCACGCAAGATCCTAAGGAACTTGCATTGTGTGAAGCGATCATTGTCATGGCGAAAAAGCTGGGAATAAAAGTTATTGCTGAAGGTATTGAAACATTAGCGCAGGCTCAACTGTTAAATAAAATTGGTTGTGATTACGCTCAGGGATATTATTTTGCTAAACCAATGACTAAAGATGATTTTGAAGCGTATATTAGTCAGAAACTTCTTATAGAGGTTTAGCTATTTTGACGGTGCACTTGCGCTAAAACTTTTACGATATCTCGCCAAGAAATAATACCGACCAATTGTTTTTCGTTGATTACGGGTAAGCAAGAGATGTGATTATCATCAAACCAAACAATGGCATCTTTTATCGCCAATGTCGTCGGTGCAGCGACGATATCCCTAGTCATAATTTGGTGCACTTTCTTTTTTAACATGGCTAAGTCATCGTGACTTTCTTTAGCTGTGCCAATCGTTGGGCTAAGGTGCTTGTATAAATCTCTATCAGTAATTAGTCCTGAAAGTTGCTTGTCATCATCGAGAATTAAAATATGGTGGATAGTGTGCTTTTCAAATATATCTTTAGCATCACCTAATGTACTGTCTATAGTCAATGTGATGAGTTTAGTAGACATAATACTGCTGATATTCATTCAACTTGTCCTTTAATTTACATATTTGAGCAACTTCATATTAGCTAAGCTAATTTCTTCGTGCTAAATGTCAATATTTTTATGGTTGATCACCTATTAAAAATTAAGTAACCTTGGGTAACTTAGTATAATTAAACATTTGGTATCAATATAATGGCTGATAATAAATACACGTTAGAACAAGACCATCAATTAGTTGAATCACTCGATCAGCTATTTGAGCAGCAAAAATCTGCATTTAGACAGCAGCCATATCCCAGCGCAGAGCAAAGAATTCAATCACTTAAAAAGCTAAAGGCCGCTATGCTCGCTTACCAAGACGAACTAGTGTCAGCGTTAAATAGTGATTTTGGCTGCCGATCAGCTGATGACAGTAAAATGGGCGATTTTATGCCAACATTAATGGCTATCGATTATTCGATTGCTCATATTAAGAAGTGGATGAAGCCTTCTAAGCGTAGTGTTGGCGTTTTGTTTCAGCCAGCTAAAGCTTATGTAATGTATCAGCCATTAGGGGTGATCGGCATTATCACACCTTGGAATTATCCGCTTTACTTGTCTATTGGTCCGTTAGCTACTGCTTTGGCTGCTGGTAATACGGCAATGATAAAAATGTCAGAATTTACTCCGGCGACTAATGAAGTGTTGGCAAAAATGTTGTCAGAAAATTTTGATAGTAGCCAAGTTGCTATTCTTGGCGGAGGCCCTAAAGTGGCTGCGCACTTTTCTACAAAGGCCTTTGATCATTTATTATTTACTGGTTCTACTCGTGTCGGCAAGTTAGTTATGGCTGCTGCGGCTCAAAACCTAACGCCAGTTACTTTAGAGTTAGGTGGTAAATCACCTACCATTATTGATGAACAAATCGATATGAAAGATGCTGTATCGCGCTTTATTTTAGGTAAAACATTAAACGCAGGGCAAACCTGTGTTGCTCCTGATTACATTTTGTGTCCCTCTAATCGTATTGATGAATTAAAATCTGCTGTTGCGCATTGGTTTAATAAAATGTATCCAAGCGTTGAAAATAACCAAGATTACACAGCAATTATTAATGACGCGCAGTTATCGAGGTTGAAGGCTTGGCTTGATGATGCAACAGAAAAAGGCGCTAGTGTAACAACACTTGGCAGTGATTCATTAGCTTCTTGCATTACATCGGGTAAGCTCCCTTTAACCTTACTTACCGATGTTAATATGGATATGACGGTAATGCAGGAAGAGATATTTGGCCCACTACTGCCTATCGTAAGCTATGAAACAGTTGAACAAGCGATTGACTATATTAATGATCGCGATAGACCTTTAGCTTTATATGTTTGTAGCCAAGATAGCCAGTTCCAACAGCGAATTTTAGAGCATACTCATGCCGGTGGTGTTTGTATTAATGATGCTGCAATGCATGTTGCTCAAGATGATCTGCCTTTTGGTGGTGTTGGACCATCGGGAATGGGGCATTACCATGGGCCGGAAGGCTTTAAAACTTTTAGTAAGGCAAAGCCCGTATTTGCAAAAGGTAAGTTCAATTCGGCAACAATGGCGTTTCCACCGTATGGAAAATTAATTCATAAGTTAATTTATAAATTTTTTATCAAGTAAATAGCGCTCATTTTGAAGTTCAATAATTACTAACGTAGTTATTGAACTTCATTATTTTATATCGCTTTAATCTGGGTAATTATTCACTTCTTAAATGCCGCTATATAGCTTCTTTCATTTTAAACCCACGGCTAACAACAGTTTGCATAAAAACATATATATGACTCATTCATAATTGATGAATAAAAACCGAATAAAGTCATAAAAATTTCACTATGTTACCGTTGGCTAAAATGGCGCTACCCCTTGTTAAATGTGGGATTAACAATAATGTTACTATTTAATGAATTAGTGATTGTCACAAAACTGTCATATTTCTGTCTTATAATTCCGCCAGTTTTTTAATCCCATTAATTAAAGTAGGTAAATTGAGTGTCTATAGCGTCTCAATCAGCTGATATACGTCAGATGAAAAATAAGCTAGCAAAATGGTTCATCTCCCTTGGAGGTGTCATGGTGCTATTTACTTTGATCTTAATTTTCTTGTACTTGCTATACGTAATTAAGCCGATATTTGAATCGGCTGACGTAGAACCGGTCAATGAAATCAGTGTTCAGGCTAATGGTCAAATATTAGCAACTGGACTTGATGAGCTAAAAGAAGTGGCTTATCTAATTGATAGTCAAGGTTCGATGACCTTTTATCAAATGTCTAAAAGTGACTTTCGTGATCAAGGCAGTGAAATATTATCTGAACAATTAGTGCAGGGTGATATTGAGCAAGTAATTGCTAGTGACAATGGTCGCCTTCTTATTGTTGATGAGCAAGGTCAAGTACAATTAATCACTGCGAAGTTCACCGCCACTTATCCTCAAGATAGCCGAGATATTACTCCTTCCATCGAGTACCCACTTGGTGAAGAAGTCTTACCGGTAGATGAGCAGGAAGGGAAAGTCGAACGTCTTGGTTTTGCCATGAATGAAGAGAAAGCGGTAGTTGTTGCTTACACTGAAGATAATCGCTTAATTAAAACCACTTTTGTTGCAGAAGATGATTTTAACTACGATCCTGAGTTTGAAGCGGTTTATCAGGAAATAGAGTTTTTTGGTCCAACGGTTGACGACATTAAAGTTACACCAGACCTAAGAATGGCATTTGTCCGCGTTGGAAATTCAGTAAGTGTTTATAACCTAGACGATGAGTTTTCTGTTGATAAAAAAGCTGAACTAAATTCAATCGTACCCAATGGTGTAGATATTACGGCTACGGCACTTCTATCTGGCGGAAGCTCGATATTATTTGGTGATAGTGACGGAAAAGTGAGCCAATGGTTTGAAGTTGCAGGTAAGTCAGGTAGAGAATTTAAAAAAATTCGCTCTTTTACCGCAAGCAAGACAGAGCCTGTTGTCGAAATTCACACAGAAATGTTCCGTAAAAGCTTTTTTACCATTACGCCTTCTGGTGAAATGGGAATATTTTACACGACAAGTGATGCCGATTTATGGCATGGCAACATCGCGCAGAAAGTCCCTTCTGCACTAGCTATAGCGCCACGAGCAGATGCAATAATTTTTGCTGATCAAGCAAGGTTATCTTTATTAAAAGTTGATAATCAACACCCTGAAGTAACATGGAAAGCGTTATGGCAGGAAGTTTGGTATGAAGGTTATCCAGAGCCAGACTATATTTGGCAATCTACAGGTGGTGTAGATGATTTTGAGTCTAAATTTTCTTTAGTCCCAATTTCTTTCGGTACCATTAAAGCTGCGGCTTATGCGATGTTATTCGCGATGCCATTAGCACTAAGTGCCGCTATTTACACCGCGTACTTTATGCCGCCAGGTCTACGCAAGAAAGTAAAGCCTACGATAGAATTAATGGAAGCTCTTCCTACCGTAATTTTAGGCTTTTTAGCGGGTTTATGGTTAGCCCCGCTAATTGAAGACTACTTGCCGGCGATATTCTTGTTGTTATTGACCTTACCAATTGCAACTTTCTTAGCGGCATTTGCTTGGTATAAATTGCCGAAAGAGATGAAGGTTAAATTGCCTGAAGAGTGGGCGCCGATTATTTTGATACCTGTTTTATTGGTCGCTGGTTTCTTATCATTTGCTCTATCTCCTATATTGGAAACTGTATTTTTTGGTGGCGATATTCGTCAGTTTATTACAAACGATTTAGGTATTTCATTTGATCAACGAAACGCATTAGTTGTTGGTATCGCAATGGGATTTGCAGTAGTACCTACAATTTTCTCTATGGCAGAAGATGCAATTTTCAGTGTACCGAAACATTTAACTAGTGGTTCATTAGCCTTAGGTGCGACTCCTTGGCAAACATTGATCAAAGTTGTATTGCTAACGGCAAGTCCAGGTATTTTCTCTGCTGTAATGATGGGGTTAGGTCGAGCGGTAGGTGAAACCATGATTGTATTAATGGCAACGGGTAATACACCAATTTTAGACTGGAGTATATTCCAAGGTATGCGCACCTTATCGGCTAACATAGCGGTAGAAATGCCAGAATCTGAAGTAGGTAGTTCTCATTACCGAATATTATTCTTAGCGGCATTTGTTTTGTTCGTGTTCACCTTTGTATTTAATACGCTTGCCGAGTTTGTTCGTCAGCGTCTCAGAGAAAAGTACAGTTCGCTGTAAGGGAAGGATTGATTAAATGAAAGATTGGTTTAAAACAGGCTCCCCTTGGGTATGGCTTTCAGCCGGCGGCGTAAGCTTGAGCTTAATATCAGTAATTGGTTTATTGTGGCTAATTGCTTCAAATGGTTTGTCATATTTTTGGCCGTCACAAATTCATCAGTTTGATGTGGTTGATGAGCATGGCAAACAAAGCGTAGTTATCGGTGAAATATACGATAGGGAAAGCATTCCTACCGTGCAGCTCGCTCATTTAGATTTAGGTAGGGAAATAGAATCGGAAACCATTGAGCGAATCTTAGTTAAAACGGGTAACCGAGAATTAGTGAGTTTAGATTTCAGATGGATTCTAGAACCGCTAATTACACAACGTTCATTACCTGAAGACGTAGCGGTAGTAGAGCGTCGCAGTAATGGTAATTTCTATGGCTTCATAGAAAAAATTGTATTAGATGGAAAAGATGTTGATAGCTCGAAACTTGATGAGTTGCTTGAGCGTGTTAATGAATTTCAAGCACAAATTAGCGAGCTTCAAAAAGTAGATATTGGCGCAATCAACTATCAACTAGAGCGTATTCGTTTAAAAGAGCGTAAACATATTTTAGATGGCACGCTTACCGAAGACGTTAAAGCTGATTTAGTTAGCCAAAGCGATGCCCTTAAAGCAGAGTATCAAACGTTAGAAAAAGAATTATTGGCGTTGCGCAAGGAAGTCTCACGAGATCAAATTGTTATGCGTGCGATGGGCGGTGAAACTGTTGCTATTAATTTTGACCAAATTATTAAAGTCACTTTTAGTAACCAATTGGGTGTAATTGGCAAGTTTGGCGTATTCATAGAGCAAATCTATGGTTTCATCTTTGATGATCCAAGGGAAGCCAATACCGAAGGTGGTGTTTTCCCAGCAATTTTTGGTACGGTACTTATGGTGCTATTGATGACCGTAATTGTTGCGCCATTTGGTGTTATCGCTGCGATATATTTACATGAGTACGCAGGTAAGAATGCCTTCACTAAACTACTACGTATTGCAGTGATTAATTTAGCTGGTGTGCCGTCAATAGTTTATGGTGTATTTGGTTTAGGTTTCTTCGTTTATATGGTTGGTGGTAACCTAGATAGACTTTTCTATCCAGAAACCTTGCCTAGCCCAACATTTGGTACGCCAGGTGTTTTATGGTCGGCAATCACCTTAGCAATATTAACGTTGCCGGTTGTAATTGTTTCAACAGAAGAAGGTTTAGCTCGAATTCCATCTTCTATGCGTCATGGCAGCTTAGCACTTGGCGCAACTAAGGCAGAAACCTTATGGCGAATCATTCTACCAATTGCTAGCCCGGCAATTATGACGGGAATTATATTGGCGATTGCCCGTGCTGCTGGTGAAGTTGCGCCACTAATGTTGGTAGGTGTAGTTAAGATGGCACCAACATTACCGCTAGATGGCAACTTCCCGTTCTTGCATTTAGAGCGCAAGTTTATGCACTTAGGTTTCCATATTTATGATGTTGGCTTCCAAAGCCCGAATGTTGAAGCTGCACGCCCATTGGTTTATGCAACGGCGTTATTGTTAGTGACGATAATTGTAGGTCTGAATATGACCGCAGTAAATATTCGTAATAAGTTACGTGAGAAATATCGCGCGTTAGAACATTAATACTAAAGCACTTATAAACGCATAGTTGGATTAAAAATTTATCGGGTGTGGCAAATGCTGCACCCCCGGAAGAGTTAAAGAGTTATTATGATTACAGTAAGCCCTAAAACACTAAATGACGTGCCAGCACCATTAGATTTGGCTAACTTAACGCCAGAGCAAACCGCTTTGGAAATTAAAGACCTTAATTTATTTTATGGCGAGAAACAGGCGCTACAAAATATTTCGATGAAGATACCTAAGGGTCAGGTAACAGCTTTTATCGGACCAAGTGGTTGTGGTAAGTCAACGCTATTACGTTGTATAAATCGTATGAACGATTTAGTTGATATTTGTCGAATAGAAGGCGGAATAGAGCTAAACGGTGAAGATATTTATGGTAAGCACGTTGACGTAGCTGCACTTCGCCGTAAGGTTGGTATGGTATTCCAACGTCCAAATCCATTCCCTAAAAGTATTTATGAAAATGTTGTTTACGGCTTACGAATCACTGGTGAGAAAAATCGCCGTGTACTTGATGAGGCGGTAGAGCGCTCTTTAAAAGCAGCTGCACTATGGAATGAAGTAAAAGACAGATTGCATGACAGCGCTTTAGGTTTATCTGGTGGTCAGCAACAACGTCTGGTTATAGCTCGTGCTATTGCAATTGAACCAGAAGTACTTTTATTGGATGAGCCAACGTCCGCACTTGATCCAATTTCAACGTTGACGATTGAAGAGTTAATTAACGATCTAAAGAAAAAGTACACAGTGGTTATCGTTACACACAACATGCAACAAGCTGCACGTGTATCAGATCAAACGGCATTCATGTATATGGGTGATTTAATCGAGTACAGTGATACTAATACACTTTTTACTACGCCAGCTAAGAAGAAAACAGAAGACTATATTACGGGTCGTTACGGTTAATTTAGACGATTGTAACTATACTGAGTAAGAATACAGGATAGAGATACTATGGATAATTTAAATGTCGGCCGTCATATTTCGGGCCAATTCAATGAAGACCTAGAGCGTGTTATTAATCATGTAATGAGCATGGGTGGTTTAGTTGAAAAACAACTTAAAGATGCAATTAATGCAATGATAGAAGGCGACGAAAAACTCGCTAAAAAAGTGCTTAAAGGTGATTATCAAGTTAATGACTACGAAGTTAATATTGATGATGAGTGCACTCGAATTATTGCTAAGCGTCAGCCAGCAGCAGGTGACTTACGCCTTATTATGGCGATTATCAAAACCATTACTGATTTAGAACGTATTGGTGACGAAGCTGAAAAAATCGCAAAAGTTGCACAGGAAAGCTTTTCTAAAGAGCAACGCGATCTATTAGTAAGCCTTGAAAACCTAGGACAAAGTGTTTTAGTGATGCTTCAAGCAACGCTGGATGCGTTTACTCGTATGGACTTCGATGCTGCACTTAAAGTGCATCAGACAGACGATAAAATTGATCGTGAATATGAAGGGTTAATGCGTCAACTAATGACGTACATGATGGAAGATCCACGTTCAATTCCACAGATTATGAGTGTTATTTGGTCAGCGCGTGCATTAGAGCGTATTGGCGATCGTTGCCAAAACATCTGTGAATACATCATGTATTTCGTAAAGGGTAAAGTAGTTCGTCATACAAGCCCTGAAGACATGGAAAACTTATAAACTTTTGTTTTCACTAACAACTGTTTTAAAAGTAAGCTACACTGCGAAAAGATACATCAGTTTGATGTATCTTTTTTTTACCTGAAATATGACAAAGATTTTAAAGTTTTGTGAATAATGAGGTGAGTATTTGTTGCAAATAGCCTTAAATTCGCTAGAATCCGCGTCGAAAAATAACAATTAGATTTGTATCCGGAACATAAATTATGCCGAACAATTCAATACTAGGTGTATTTGCAAAATCACCTATTAAACCACTTGAAAAACACATTCGAATCGTCACTAAATGTGCTCGTCAATTGACCCCATTTTTTACAGCTGTTGAAGCTAGTGATTGGGAAAAAGCGACAAAGGTTCGTAAAGATATTTCACAACTAGAAAAAGACGCTGATACGCTTAAACGTCAATTGCGATTAGAATTACCTGGCGGATTATTTATGCCAGTTGATCGTGCAGATTTGTTAGAGCTTTTAACTCAGCAAGACCGAATCGCAAATAAAGCCAAAGATATTTCAGGACGAGTATTAGGCCGAGAATTAGAAATTCCAGATGCATTGCAAAAGGACTTTAATAGTTATTTAGCTCGTTGTATCGATGCCATTGAAAAGGCTGCTGATGCAATTAACGAACTAGATGATTTATTAGAAACTGGTTTTAGAGGTCGTGAAGTAGATTTAGTCGAAAAAATGATCCTACAACTAGACGAAATTGAAGATGATACAGATTCAATGCAAATAAGCCTGCGCTCTAATCTTCGCAGCATAGAGAAAGATCTAAACCCAGTTGATGTAATGTTTTTATATCAAATTATTGAATGGGTAGGTGATCTAGCCGATTTAGCAGAGCGTGTTGGTGCTCGCTTAGAAATTTTATTAGCGAAAAATTAGAGTTAAGTTTCGATGGATATTTTAATTACACACGGCCCTATGTTGGTCATGATAGCTGCTGTTGTCGGCTTTTTTATGGCTTGGGGTATTGGTGCAAATGACGTAGCTAACGCGATGGGTACATCAGTTGGTTCAAAAGCACTTACAATTAAACAAGCGATTATTATCGCTATGATCTTTGAATTTGCTGGTGCATATTTAGCCGGCGGAGAAGTTACCTCAACTATTCGTAAGGGTATTATTGACCCCGAGTATTTTACTGACATTCCGCATTTACTTGTCTACGGTATGATCTCAGCTTTACTTGCTGCTGCTACATGGTTACTTATCGCTTCTGCGCTAGGTTGGCCAGTATCTACAACACACTCAATTGTTGGCGCCATTATTGGATTCGCAGCAATTGGTGTAAGCGTTGATACAGTTGCTTGGGGTAAAGTAGGTGGTATTGTGGGGAGTTGGATAGTAACGCCATTACTTTCAGGCTTTATTGCTTTCCTTATCTTTAATAGTGCTCAAAAGCTTATTTTCGATACAGATCACCCACTACGCCAAGCTAAGCGTTGGGTGCCAATGTATATGTTTATGGCAGGCTTTGTACTTTCTTTAGTAACAATTAAGAAAGGGTTAAAGCACATAGGCTTAGAGATTGGTGCAACGGAAGGCTATATTTACGCGGTTGCGGTAGCATTGCTTGTAGCAATTGTTGGTAAAGTGTTTATTGCTCGTCTTAAGTTTGACGAGACAGGAGATAAATCAAGCCACTATGTAAACGTAGAAAAAGTATTTGCCGTGTTAATGATAATTACCGCTTGTTGTATGGCGTTTGCTCACGGTTCAAACGATGTTGCTAACGCGATTGGCCCATTAGCTGCTGTTGTGAGCATTGTTGGTAACGAAGGTGAAATCGTTAAGAAAGCTGCGCTAGCATGGTGGATACTACCATTAGGTGGTTTAGGTATTGTTGCAGGTCTTGCCATTTTTGGTCATCGAGTCATCGCAACAATAGGTAAAGGTATAACTCACCTAACGCCAAGTCGTGGTTTTGCCGCAGAGCTTGCAGCAGCGTGTACCGTTGTGATTGCTTCTGGTACAGGTTTACCAATTTCAACTACTCAAACGTTAGTTGGTGCGGTATTAGGTGTAGGTATGGCACGTGGTATTGCAGCAATAAATTTAGGTGTAGTGCGTAATATTGTAGTATCGTGGGTTATTACATTGCCTGTTGGTGCAGGTTTATCGATTGTATTCTTCTGGATATTATCTAGCTCACTTGCTTAGTAACTTATTGAGTTTAAAAAGCCACTTATAAAGAGTGGCTTTTTTTTATCTGTTAAATTGCTAATATTAATCAATATGTGATTTTTAATTATAATTATTGATAAATATGGCCAGTACTTTACCTAATTTAAAACATCTTCAATACCTACTTGCACTCCATCAGCATCAAAACTTTAACCGAGCGGCCGAGGCATGCTTTGTAAGTCAATCGACGTTAAGTAGCGCGATATTAAAGTTAGAAGAGCAATTAGGTTGTCAGCTGTTAGAACGAGATCATAAGTCTTTCGTCTTTACTCCCCATGGCGAAGAAGTCGTTAAAAAAGCAAGACAAATTATCGTTGCAACCACTGAATTGGCTGATTTCTGTCAACATCATGGCACACCTTTCGGTGGTGGTTTACGTCTAGGGAGTATTCCAACTATTGCACCTTATGTACTTACTGACCTAGCTCGCATCTGTCATGAAGAATTGCCTGAACTCTCTTTATTCTTACGTGAAGACACGACTGAAAACTTAATGAGAATGTTAGCTGACGGTGAAATTGATGTAGCGTTACTTGCTTTACCGGTACAACAGCATAGCTTTCAGCAAAAAGTGGTTGGTAAAGATGCTTTTTATATTGCAGGCAATCCAGCGTTGATAACAAAAGTTAAAACGCAATCCGATTATCGCTTGCTGCCCCAGCACTCTATTTTTCTTTTATCACAAGAACATTGTTTATCAGAGCATGCGGTAAGCGCATGTAATGTCGAAGATCAAACGTTAATTAACCCATTTTTCTCTTCAAGTCTAACAACATTGGTACAAATGGCGGCATACCATAACGGGGTTACGTTCTTGCCTGAAATGGCGGTAGATAAAGGGGTTGGTTCAGAAGAAGGGTTGGCGTTAGAAAAAATGCCTAATGATATGTATAGAGAAATTGGCCTACTATGGCGCACAACCAGTATGAGGCAAAGGCTTTACGCTAAGTTGACCAATATAATCTCAACGTTGTTTGAAAAAAATTAATTTTTTTCAAACTATTTAAACTCTTGCCTCTACCTTATTAATAACAACGTTGATAAATCAATAAAAAGTAGGAAACTCAGTGTTCAAACGGAGCGATGAAGCGCTAATTAAACAAGCTTTGAAAGGGAGTAAGTCTGCCTGGGAAGGTTTAGTTAAACGCTATGAAAGCGGCATCTATAACTATGCATATCGTATGGTAAATCATCCTGATGATGCGATGGATTTAATGCAGGATATATTTATTGCTGTCTTTAGGAATTTATCTTCTTTTCGCGGTGATAGTCCTTTCAAGGGATGGCTATTTAAAATTGCGCATTATCGCTGTATTGAGTATTACCGAAAGAAAAAGCCGCTACAGTCGATAGATGATACGCCAGAGCAGGAAGATGAAAGTGAAGAAAGTTGCCCTGAGTATGATTTAACACAAGGTCAGGAAAACAAAGCCTTACACCTTGCAATGCAGCGTTTACCATTTAATCAAAAATTAATGGTAGAAATGAAGTTTTTCCAGCATTTTACATTTGAAGATATTGCTAATCAGCTAGGTATTTCAACTAATACAGCAAAGTCGAGATTGTATAGTGCATTAGATAAATTAAAAGACTATCTGGAGGTGGAAGATGTCGCCGCGTGATAATCAATTTGATGATTGGCTTGATAAGAAGTTAAGTAACGAGCAGTCAGAACAGTTTGAGAATGATGTAAATAATGAGCAATCAATGAAAGAACAAATTGCTACAGCAAAATATGTTGAATACTTAGTTGATCAAGAGCACACCCGAAAAGTACCTGATTGGGATAGATCAGCAGGTATCGAGTTTGAAGACAAACGATGGTGGCAATGGCAAGGTTTGCCTGTGTTATCCATGGGGTTTTCATGCTTTGCAATGGTATTGGTGTTGTTCAATGTGCAATTAGCGGTTAACGATGATGGTGTGCTGTTAATCTTCGGTCAACAGAACTCTAGTCAACAACAAGTCGCAAAATTAGTCGATGAAAAGTTGAATGCTTATCAACAACAACAACAATTAGCGCTTGCAAACTTTACAGCTGATTTATCAGCGAAACAGCAAGAAAGCAATTTACAGCTAGCAGGTTATATTCTTGATACGTCACGACAGGAGCGTAAAGAAGATATTAGTGATTTTATTCAGTTTGTTAATGCTCAGCGCCAAGATGATGTTGTTGAGCAGCGCATTCGATATCAACGATTAGAAGATGCTATTCAGTATCAAGGTCAGTTTATAAATAATACAAGTATTCAGCCTGCAAGCTGGGTGTCAGAGGAGTAGAAAAATGAAAAAGTTAGCCGCAGTTTTACCTTGTTTTATCGCAGGTGCGTCAATGGCTGCCGATGTAAGTTTTGAGCAGTTACACAAGCAACTTGATATTATGAATAATATTATCAAATCATCAGTAACTAGTGGTGATAATAGGCAAAATATTAAACTTTCAGGTGTTGAAAGTACTTACCTAAAAGGACAAGGGGTACTGTTTACTTTGCGCTCTCAAAGCCGTTTTGGTCACTGGGGCAATTATAATTTTGATGTTGTAATGCCACCAATGCCGCCAATGCCGCCGCTATCTCCTGATCAAATTGTTGATATAGAGACTACAGTTGCTGAAGCTGCAGAAATTGCCGACATTGATGTAGAAAAGGAAGTTGCTAAAGCAATGGAAAATGCGTCGAGAACCTACGAGCGTGTTATCGAAATCCATCACGATAAGCATGAAACTTACCGAGATTTAAGAGAAGAGCAACGTGATTTAGCTTACGAGCTTAGAGATATTACTCGTGAAAAACGCGATATGGAGTATCAATTAAAGCGCTCTGAAGACAAAGAAGACAAGGCCGAACTTAAGTCTGAGTTAGCTGCACTGGAAAAGAAAAAGAAAAAAATCCTTGCCAGTAAAAAAGAATTAACTGAGAAGGCGAAACAGATAAAGTCCAAACAGTTAGCAGAACAAAGTAAGCAAGAAACTGCACGTAAGGGGTACTATGAAAATTTAAGTGCTGCGATGGCTGAAACTTTATGTTTATATGGTAACGGATTGAAAGCACTACCTAAAGGTGAGAATGTAACGGTAATTTTAAAATCCGGTGGCGATAAATTAGGTCGTCAATACCAAGATAAAATTCATGTGTTTACTAAGCGTAATATCAATGGCTGTGCGATAGATAAAATTACATCGACACAATTGCTAGAGAAAAGCAAAGCCTATCAGTTTTAATCGCTAGGGCGAGTGTAAAAGAGAATTAAAAAAGCCACTGTAAAGTGGCTTTTTTAATTCAAGAAAAGGGTTCAACGATTAACTACGTTTTACATTGCAAGTGCTATTTTGATGCTTTTTCAGTGTCATTTCACCTTCCTCATTCATCGAGTAACTTGGCGTTGAGTGAGTAAAGCTAGCAATAAGTTGTTGAAGCTTGTCATTAAATACTGTGGCTAGTGCAAAAAAATCACTCTTCTTCGCTACTGGGCTCATATGGTTAATGACTTTTTCGTCGAGCGGAATCTTTACCAAAGGCTTATCAAATATTTGTGCGAACTTTTCAGTCGCATATAAACTGTCTGACACTCCAAAATCGTTGTAGCTTTTGACTGACGTATATTTATTAACAATGACTAAATTGTAGTCGGCAGCTTGCGGTACAGCAGCAATAGCATGAGATACAGTAAAACATAAACTGGCAGAGCTTACGGCTGCAGCAGCAAATATTGCTTTTAGTTTTGTTTTCATAAATCCATCCTTTTAGCTTTTCTTACAAGACCGTCACACTTGTAACTAAATTGCACAATTTTAATATAATTTGTAACAATCGAATATGCTAACGCTTTGGGATAAGTGGCGGGTATTCTGAGATAAACCGCAAAGATATTACTTATTACAAAGGTTTTTCATCTTCGTACAGTGTTTAATAAGCTTAATTACAAAATTAGAAGGTTGGATGTAAGAAAGCGTCATTGGTTCCATAAGAATTATAGAAACCTAATATGACGCTTTTATTAAGGTGGGATTTTTTACTTAGTTGCTTTGTTTCTTAGTTAAACGGTACTGGTGAAGTAGTGGCTCAGTATAACCGCTTGGTTGTGTTTGGCCTTTAAATACCAAATCACATGCTGCTTTAAAGGCAATGCTCTGCTCGAAGTTATCCGCCATAGCTTGATATAAAGGGTCACTAGCATTTTGCTGATCAACAATTTTAGCCATTTTCTTCAAACTTGCCATTGCTTGTGCCTCTGTACATATGCCGTGCTTTAACCAGTTAGCCATATGTTGACTTGAAATGCGTAGCGTTGCTCTATCTTCCATTAGGCCTATATTGTTAATGTCTGGCACCTTTGAACACCCAACACCTTGGTCAATCCATCGCACAACGTAACCTAAAATACCTTGTGAGTTATTATCGAGTTCTTCGCAAATTTCAGCTGCAGACCAGTTTGTATTATCAGCTAGCGGGATTTGCAAAATATCATCGATATTTGCAGGCTCTCTACCTTTAAGGGTTTGTTGTAGATCCGCGACGTTAATTTGATGGTAATGTAGCGCATGAATAGTTGCTGCTGTCGGCGATGGTACCCAAGCGGTATTTGCACCTGACTCAACATGCGCTAATTTTGCTTTATACATAGCGTCCATATTATCTGGAACTGGCCACATTCCTTTACCTATTTGAGCTTTTCCGCTAAAGCCACATTGTAAACCAACATCAACATTGCTTTGCTCATAAGCACCTATCCACTGTGTTAACTTGATGTCATTTTTTCGCGTCATGGCTCCGGCTAGCATAGATGTATGAATTTCATCACCTGTTCTATCTAAAAAGCCAGTGTTAATAAATACAACTCTATCTTTTGCCTGGTAGATACAGTTTTTAAGGTTGAGGCTAGTACGGCGCTCTTCATCCATAATGCCCATCTTTATAGTGTTATCAGGTAAACCTAACATTAGTTCTACACGTGCAAACAATTCATTTGCAAATGCAACTTCTTCACTGCCATGCATTTTAGGTTTTACGATATAAATAGAGCCCTGATTACTGTTTTGGCCTGCGAATTGTCCTTTAACATCCAAGCTACCAATTAAGCTTGTTACTATGGCATCAATAATACCTTCTGGCATTTCATTACCATTGCTATCTAAAATGGCATTGTTAGTCATTAAATGGCCAACATTACGCACAAACATGACGCTGCGTGATTTTACTTCGAGTGTTTCGCCGTCAGTTTTAGTAAAGATTTTATTTGCATTCATCTTACGAGCAAACGATTTGCCGCCTTTTGATACAGTCTCAGATAAGTCACCTTTAATAAGCCCTAACCAGTTTTTATAAGCGACAACCTTATCTTCAGCATCCACAGCTGCAACTGAATCTTCACAGTCCATTATCGTGGTTAGCGCTGATTCTAATAATACATCGGACAAACCTGCTTCGTCTTGCTGGGCGATAGCACTGCTTTGATCAAAACATAACTCGATTAGTAATTGATGGTGTTTAAATAAGTAGCTGATATTGCTATCGCTATGCTGTGCAAACCCCATTAAAGACTCTGGCTTTTGCAAGCCAACTTGATTACCGTTATTTAATGTAGCAACTAGATTTTTTTGCTCAATTGCATACTTAGTGACGTCTGCATGAGACCCTTGAGTCAATGGTAAACTTCTATCAAGAAAGTCTTTAGCAAACGCTACAACTTTAGCGCCTCGCACTGGGTTATAACCACCTGCTTTTTCAGCACCGTTATCTTCGCCAATGATATCAGAGCCATACAAAGCGTCGTATAAACTGCCCCAACGAGCATTCACTGCATTTAACGCAAAACGTGCATTCATAATTGGCACAACAAGTTGAGGGCCTGCCATTGTTGCAAGCTCCTTATCTACGTTTTGTGTGCCGATTGAGAAGTTTTCAACAACGGGTTCAATATAGTTAATGTTTTGTAGAAAACTTTTGTATTGCATAAAAGTATCAGCGTTATAACTATTTTCTTCATGCCAGCTGTCAATTTGCTTTTGTAATTGCTCTCGTTTTTCTAATAACGCCTTATTCTTTGGCGCTAGTTCGGTAAAAATATCCGAAGTTTTTTGCCAAAAATGCTCAGGCTCTATATCTGTTAGGGGTAACACATTTTGTGAAATAAACTGGAATAAGCTGCTAGAAACTTGCAAATCATGAATCGAATTGTACTCAGCCATAGAACACCATCATTTAAATTTATTAAGATTGTGACAATGTATTCACAAAAGGTTATATAGGCAAGTGTCCAAAGAAAGATGTAAAGTGTAACTAAGTTGATACTAGAGCGGCAATAATTGTTGTTATACCATTAAACTCTCTTAAAACAATGACTTAAGATTTTCCGGTGTGCACGGAATATTACTTTATAGCTGTTATTGTTGTTGTTGATACTTTGTATTCATGCTGTTTATATAGGGGCCTGGTTGTAAAAAAACCACCAAACATCACATTTGATGGTTTTATAACAATATAGATTAGCCTTTACCTTAAGTCACTTTAGCAATCAGCAGCCGCTTCCATTACGAGTTGTCTAAACCAAATGTGGCTTGCATCATGATGTAACAAAGGGCTCCAGATCATTTTCAATTCAATATCAGGAATATCAAACGGTGGTTTTAAAATAGTGAAGTTTGGATCGTCTTTGTGAAGCAAAGCCGCTTTACTTGGTAGTGTTGCTATTAAACCATCTTCAAAAGCTAATTGCATAGCTACATGGTAGTTACGAGTAAAAACCTTTATGTCTCGCTTCTTGCCAAGCCGTGCTAAAGCTTCGTCTACCCAACCAAGTTTTTGTACGTCTTTAGGATCCATACCGACACCGACACCAAACCCTGTTTTAGACACCCACACATGCTTCGAGGCCAAATAACTGTTCAAATTAAACTTTGTAACTACTTCATTATCAGCACTTAGCAAACAAGAGAAACCATCTCGCCATACTGTTTTTTGGTGGAATGACTGCGGTAGCTCATCAAAACGGTTAATCGCCATATCAATTTTACCGGCTTCAACATCATGGAAATTTACATCACTTGGCGTCATGATATCCATGGTGACATTTGGTGCTATTTTATTAATTCTTTTCAATAGCTTTGGTATTAGTGTAGATGCGGCATAGTCACTTGCCATAATACGGAATACACGTTGGCTATTTTCCTGGTTGAAATCTTCTTCTCCTTGAAGCGCTTCTTCCAATTCGAGTAATATTTTGCGGATAACAGGTGATAAGGCACGGGCACGTTCGGTAGGTACCATGCCATCAGAAGTTCTTACTAAAATAGGATCGTTAAATAAGGTTCTTAGACGCTTTAAACCGTTACTCATTGCGGGCTGAGTAATGTTTAATTGGCTTGCTGCACGCGTTACATTTTTCTCTCTAAGTAGCACGTCTAAATAGATTAATAGGTTTAAGTCTATTTTAGATATATTCATTGCATTTATCCTGTTACCAAAAAGTATTACTAAAGAATATGGCTTTGCTTGGTTATTTTGCAAGTGGTTTTTTATTTATTAGAGTAAATGATGTTTTTACTACTAAAATAACTGTTGTGAATGGTGGTAATATTTAATATATATTTTAAGAATGCGTGATAGTTGTTGTATTGTTCTTGCAACTCGATATGAAAGTTTACTTTGTCGATATCAAGATGAAACGAACGGTTAAGTTGTTGACTTGATGAACAACACAACGAAGTGAATAAGCCTTTAAGCTGATAAATATCGTAAGACATTTTAAATTTTTGAAAAAGACACGTGGAGAATGATATGTCTAATTATCAAAGTGCAATTGAAGCAGTAAGAGCGATTAAAGAAAAAGCAGGTGATTCTTGGGGAGCAATCGACCCTGAAAATGTTGCCCGTATGCGTGTTCAAAATAGATTTAAATCAGGTCTTGATATCGCTAAGTATACAGCAGACATTATGCGTGCAGATATGGATGCTTTTGATGCAGACAATACAAAATACACACAATCATTAGGTTGTTGGCATGGTTTTGTTGGTCAACAAAAGCTGATTTCAATTAAGAAGCATTTTGGTTCTACTAAGCGCAGATATTTATATCTTTCTGGTTGGATGGTTGCAGCGTTACGCTCTGAGTTTGGCCCTTTACCTGACCAATCAATGCATGAGAAGACAGCGGTAGCATCTTTAGTTGAAGAGCTTTATACATTTTTACGCCAAGCAGATGCTCGCGAATTAGGTCTTTTATTCAGCGCATTAGATAAAGCAAGAGAAGCTGATGATCAAGCGAAGGCTAAAGAAATCCAAGACGCTATCGACAACTTCGAAACGCATGTTGTGCCAATTGTTGCTGATATTGATGCAGGTTTCGGTAATGCAGAAGCAACTTACTTGATGGCTAAGCAAATGATTGAAGCTGGTGCCTGTGCGCTTCAAATTGAAAACCAAGTAGCAGATGAAAAACAATGTGGTCACCAAGACGGTAAAGTAACCGTACCACATGCAGATTTCCACGCGAAGATTCGTGCGCTACGTCATGCTTTCTTAGAGTTGGGCGTAGATAACGGTATCATTGTAGCGCGTACCGACTCTGAAGGTGCAGGCCTTACGAAAGAAATCGCTGTTGTTAAAGAACCAGGCGATGAAGGTGATATCTATAATTCTTACTTAGATGTAGAAGAGATTGATGTATCACAAATGCGTGAAGGTGATGTGTGCTTAAATCGTGATGGTAAGCTAGTTCGTCCTAAGCGATTACCTTCAGGTTTATATCAGTTCCGTGAAGGTACAGGTCATGAACGTTGTGTATTTGACTGTATTGGAGCATTAAACGCTGGTGCTGATTTGCTTTGGATTGAAACGGCTGTTCCAACAGTACATGAAATCAAAGGAATGATGGACGACGTTCGCAAAGTTCATCCTAATGCAAAACTTGTTTATAACAATTCTCCATCGTTTAACTGGACGCTTAACTTCCGTCAGCAAGCATATGATGCTTGGGCAGAAGCGGGTAAAGATGTTTCTGCATATGACCGTGGTGACTTAATGAATGCTAAGTATGATGATTCTGAATTGTCTGCAGAAGCTGATGAGCGCGTACGTACATTCCAAGCCGATACGTCTCGTGAAGCGAATGTATTCCACCACCTAATTACATTACCTACTTATCATACAACAGCCTTGTCTGTAGATAACTTGGCGAAAGAGTACTTTGGTGAAGCAGGTATGCTTGGCTATGTTAAAGGTGTACAACGTCAAGAAATTCGTCAAGGTATTGCCTGTGTAAAACATCAAAATATGTCAGGCTCTGATATTGGTGATTCGCACAAAGAGTACTTCGCTGGTGAAAACGCGCTTAAAGCGGGCGGTGCGAAAAATACTTCTAACCAATTTAGCTAATATCTTATCGGTTTTGATACTAGCAAATGCTAAAAAACGCTTAGGTCCCAACCCCTAAGCGTTTTTTTTATCTACAAGATGTAATGTATGCCACGGTGCCAAGCACGGCAAAAAGTAGCGATGTACAGAATATTCGGGAATAGAAGCTATTTAGCTAAATAGGCTTTCATAGTATCGACATCACTGACTTCAAAAGGATCTGTTGGGCAATTATCCATTAAGCCATCTTCGACAAACATTTGTTTAATTTCTCCATCGACGACATGCATTGAGTAACGCCAAGATCTATCACCAAAACCTAGATTTTCTTTTTTAACTAACATGCCCATGAGGCGTGTAAAATCGCCATTACCATCTGGCAATAGTTTGACATTTTTGGCACCAAGCTTTAACCCCCATTGATACATAGTGAAGGCATCATTAACACTTATGCAATAAACCTCATCGACTCCAAGTGCTTTTAATTCGTCGTATTTTTCATCGTAGCCAGGAAGATGTGTACTTGAGCAGGTAGGAGTAAATGCTCCAGGTAGTGAAAACATTACGATATTTTTATTTTTAAAAATGTCATCAGTAGTGACGTCTTGCCATTTAAATGGGTTGTCGCCACCGATACTTTCGTCTCTAACTCGCGTTCTAAATACTACTTGTGGAACTTGGTTTGGCATAACTGCTTTCCTTTAATAAATGATTCTACTTATAAAAATAGAAAAGAGATGAGATAAAGCAAGCATTATTGAATGATAAAGTAGCGTATAGAATTATACCCATAAAAAAAGCCGCAAAAGCGGCTTTTTAACGAAACTGATTCAGTTATTTAACTTCTTCTCCTGCTGCTTGCTTATCTGCGTGATAAGAAGATCTAACTAGCGGTCCGCAAGCTGCGTGTTTAAAGCCCATTTTCATTGCTTCTTCATGGAACATGTTAAATTCATCTGGATGAACGTAACGCTCTACAGGAAGGTGATCTTTACTCGGCTGCAAATATTGTCCTATGGTTAGCATAGTTACACCATGGGCACGAAGGTCACGCATTACTTCTAAGATTTCTTCGTTGGTTTCTCCTAAGCCGACCATTAAGCCTGACTTTGTTGGTACATCTGGGTTTGCTTCACCAAACTTTTTCAATAGATCTAATGACCATTGATAGTTAGCACCAGGTCGCGCTTTGGTATATAAACGTGGTGCAGTTTCCATATTATGATTAAATACATGTGGAGGATGAGCATTCAATACTTCTAATGCGCGGTCCATTCGACCACGAAAATCTGGTACTAAAATTTCTACTTTCGTGTGTGGTGCAAGTTCTGCAATTTCCTTTACACATTCAGCAAACTGACTAGCACCACCATCACGTAAATCGTCGCGATCTACCGAAGTAATAACGACATATTTCAATGCCATGTCTTTTAGTGTTAACGCTAGTTTTTTAGGTTCTTCTGCATTTGGTTTTAAAGGACGTCCGTGAGCAACATCACAAAATGGACAACGGCGCGTACAAATATCTCCAAGTATCATGAAGGTGGCAGTACCGTGATTAAAGCACTCTGAAAGGTTAGGGCATGAAGCCTCTTCACAGACAGAATGTAAACCATGTTTACGTAATCCAGATTTTATTGCATCAATCTTCTCTGTTGTACGAGGAAGTTTGATTCGCAACCATTCAGGTTTTCTAAGCATTTTTTCTCGCTCAGAAGGGACTACTTTGATCGGGATGTGCGCTAATTTATCGGCATCACGAAGTTTAGTGCCTGCCTCGATTCGGGAAGATTTAATTGTCATATTGCTGTTCCAAACCTGTTTGGTATTGAAGCTCACTTGCTTCAAGTAATTCGCTTAAATGCTTGACTAAGCTTTCACCCGCTTGCGTTACGGTAGAAGGCCCTGCTAAGTCTGTACTTTGCACCATTTCTAGTCCTGCATATCCGCAGGGGTTAATACGTAAGAAAGGCTCCATATCCATGTTTATGTTTATTGCTAACCCATGGAACGAGCAGCCCTTGCGAACACGTAAACCTAGTGATGCTATTTTTTTATCGTCAACATATACACCTGGCGCATCTGGCTTTGGATATGCTTTAATGCCGAAATCAGCCAATGAGTTGACTATGCCGTTTTCAATTAAAGTAACTAACTGACGAACACCCATTTTTCGACGTCGTAAGTTGATCATAAAATAAATTACTTGCTGGCCTGGACCGTGATAGGTTACCTGACCACCACGATCTACTTTAACTACAGGTATATCACCTGGCATTAGTAAGTGTTCTTCTTTACCCGCTTGGCCTTGAGTAAAAACTGGAGGGTGCTCCACTAACCATAACTCGTCCAAGCTTTGTTCATCACGATTATCGGTAAAGGCTTGCATAGCATGCCAAACTTTCGTGTAGTCCATCTGCGCGAGTTGTCGAATAATTAACGGATTATTCAAGGGAATACCCTATAAAATTTAATTGAGTGGATTATATCTGAATAAATAACCTAAATCACCGGAGGATGAGTATGGGTATTTGATCTTACACAAACTTACAGAACGTATCTTACTTGTTCAATTGCCGTAAGTGTTTTATAGATTTTTTCAATATGGTCTTTGCTCGTAACTCTTACTGCAACTGACACTGACCAATAGTTGCCTTTTGAGCTAGGTTTTATTTTTGGTGAGTAATCACCAGGGGTGTGCTTTTGTAATTCTGCAACAATTAAATCGGGTAATTCGTCACAAGCGACACCCATTATTTTAAAGTTAAGTACCGTTGGGAACTCTAAAAGTTCATCAAATTTCGTTTGCATGTTTACTCTCTATGCCTGACCATTGACTAGCGATTGCTTAAATGATTGAAATAACTTATGTATTTCTCTCGCTGTGTCACCTATCTCACCATTAGCGATTATTTTATCATTAATCTGATAAACAGGGCTAATTTCACGAGACGAGCTGCTTATCCAAACTTCGTCAGCTTGTAACAATTGCTCAACACTTATCGCACTTTGAACTACCTTAATGGAGGCTTTTTCTGCTAATTCAATAATTAGATCGCGAGTAATTCCCGCCAATATGTAATTATTTTTAGGTGGCGTGTAAATAACCTTGCCTTTTACCATAAAAACATTGCTGGCCGTTGCTTCGGTTACTTGATTGTCTCGATATAAAATAGCTTCTTCAAAGCCATTATCTTGTGCTTGGTTACGGAGGATAATGTTTCCAAGTAAAGCGGTTGTCTTTATGTCGCAATGTTGCCAACGAAAATCATCTAACAGTGCTACTTTTATAGCCTTGAGTGTCGCGACTTCGGTTGAAAGTGGCATTGGCATTATAAGCACTGTTGGTAGAGTTTGCTTATCTAGCACATGGTCACGTTCTTTGTCTGAGCCGCGTGTTACTTGTATGTATATAGATAAGTGGCCACCCCCGTTTTTGTTGATGACTTGTTCTATGAGTTCTTGCCATTGAGGCGAGGAGTGAGGAGAGTCTAAATTAATTGCGCTAAGGCAGAACTCAAGTCTATCGAGGTGCTCTTTTAACCGAAACGGTTCATTATTGTAAACAGGAATAACTTCATAAATACTATCTGCAAATAGAAAGCCTCGGTCACATACTGAGACTTTGGCATCTTGTTTTGCGATATATTCGCCGTTTAAATAAACCGTTTTTGTCATCGTTTGAGTTAAATTTATTTAACGAATTGAAGCTTTACATAATCGACTAAGCGACTGAACATACTGCCTTCATTAATTTCTTGCAATGTGACTAGCGGGTATTGGGCAATATCTTCACCATTTAATGTTAGGTAAAGCGTACCAACTTCTTCACCTTTTGCTAATGGCGCTACCAGTTGCTTACTTAATTCAAAGTTAGCTTTAATTTTTTTACGTTGACCACGTGGAATAGTTATTGGTGTGCTAGACAGTATGCCTAGGTTTACTTCTTTAACATCACCCATCCAAACGCGATCTGTAGCAAATGTTTCACCTGCCTGGTACGGGGTAATTGTTTCGAAAAATCTAAAGCCGTAATTGAGTAGTTTCTTACTTTCTACTTTGCGAGCACGTTCACTTTCCGTGCCCATTACAACAGTCACTAAGCGCATGCCGCCCTTAACTGCTGAGGTTACTAGGCTATAACCTGCTTTTGAATGATAACCTGTTTTGATGCCGTCTACGTCTAAACTTTTATCCCAAAGTAAGCTATTACGGTTGTATTGCTTAATGTCGTTGTAGGTATAAGATCGTTGTTTGTAGAGCGCATATTCTTCAGGTACATCACGTATTAATGCGATTGCTAATGTCGCCATGTCTCTTGGCGTAGTAAAATGCTCTTTGCTGTGCAATCCATGGCTGTTTTCAAAGTAAGTACTGTTCATACCTAACTGCTGCGCATGGGCATTCATTAGGTCAGCGAAAGCGTCTTCACTACCAGCGATATGCTCAGCCATAGCAACACATGCATCATTCCCAGACGCTACTACGATACCTTGATTAAGTTCTTCAACGCTTACTTCAGTGCCTACTTCGATAAACATTTTAGAAGAGTCAGGGAAGTTTTTTGCCCAGGCATTTTCACTAATTGGCACCATGTCGGTTTGTTTAATGTTGCCTTCTTGTAACTCTCGTCCAATGATGTAGCTTGTCATCATTTTAGTTAGGCTAGCAGGCTCCAACTGAGAGTCAGCATTACCTTCAGCAATAACTTTACCAGTTGTGTAATCTAGAAGAATAAAACCGTTGGCGTTAATTTCTGGAGCGTCTGGCGTCACACTAATTGATTGTGCAAATGCAGTCGAAGATAGTGTAATAGCGCCGAATAATAGCAACCAACGCTTAGTTGATTTAGCCAAAGATTTAGCTAATGGGCGTGACATAATATTCCTTGAATTTAGTAATTTGTAAGAAGTGTTGCAAACGAGCACAATTTTCGAAGGCAACAGACAAAATTGCCGACAGTATACCATTACTGTTGCTATTTTCTACGGGGAAACTGGCTAAGATAAAGACTTAATGTAATATTTTGCGACGATAGGCTGAATCATAGCCAGAGCGTTTTAAAGTGCTAACCAATTCACTGGTGTCAAACTGCTCATCAAACGGACCCATTTGCACACGGTACACGCCATTATTCTCAGGAAAGATTACATTTTGCTGATAAAGGCTGGCTAAGGCTGTTGCCGTATTTTCTGCGACTTCAGCATTTCGAGTTGCAAATACTTGTATGTATATCGCTGATTGTGTTTTAGCTGATGGTTTTACTGCTTGTTTGTTTTCGTTTTGGGTGTTCTGTTTTGTTATTTTTTGAGTATCAAGTTGTTGATCAAATTGCGTAATTGCTTCAATTTTCACTTGGGCAGTACCGGTTTTTAACATGCCAAGTTTGTATGCAGCGCTATATGATAAATCGATAACGCGACTTTGGTGGAATGGCCCACGATCATTGACGCGTACAATCACTGATTTTTGATTCGTTAAATTGGTAACTCTTACATAGGTCGGCAACGGTAGGTTTTTATGAGCTGCGCTCATCGCGTACATATCGTATATTTCGCCATTTGAAGTCAGGTGCCCGTGAAATTTATTACCATACCAAGAAGCTATGCCTGTTTGCACAAAGTTATGTGCTGAGTCTAGTACTTGGTAACTTTTACCTCTCACTTGATATTGTTTCTTGTTACCACCACGACTTTTAGGTTCGAATCGTGGAATTGGATCTCTAAGCTCTGCTTGTGTAGGGAGCCGGGTAGGAGTGCTGTCATGAGCCTGCTGGTAACGGCCAGAGTTATAGCTACAACTTGCTAATACAAATGATAAAGTAAGAACAAAAAGTAAATTTGAATTCCGCATAAGCTATTGAGCTATAAACCTACGATGTGTGCCAATTGCCATTAGCATGCCAAAGCCTGCCATCAATGTCACCATTGAAGTTCCACCATAGCTTACAAGTGGTAGCGGTACCCCTACAACAGGTAATAAGCCTGATACCATGCCAATATTAACGAAAACATACACGAAAAAAGTTAATGTAATGCTGCCTGCGAGTAGTTTTGCAAAAGCTTGCTGGGCATTTACTGCAATCCATAAACCACGCATGACTATGGCTAAGTAAGTAATCAATAGCAAAGAAACGCCAACTAGCCCAAATTCTTCACTGAAAACAGCAAAAATAAAGTCAGTATGCCTTTCAGGTAAAAACTCTAATTGAGACTGTGTACCTTGCAGCCATCCTTTACCGTTTAAGCCGCCTGAGCCGATAGCGATTTTTGATTGAATAATGTGGTAACCCGAGCCTAATGGATCTTGCTCTGGGTTTAAGAAGGTGAGTACTCGTTGCTTTTGATAATCTTTCATCAAAAACATCCAAAATACAGGTGTGAATGCTGATGCTAAGCCAACGCAAGTACCAATTAATTTCCAGCTAGCACCGGCAAGGAATATAACAAAAAGTCCTGAGCTAGCAATAAGCAATGATGTACCTAAATCTGGTTGCTTGGCAATTAATAGTGTGGGAATAAGCACAAGAATAAAAGCAATAAGAATGTTGCCTAGTTTGGCTGGAAGGTCATGCTGACTAATAAACCAAGCAACAGTAATAGGCACTATTAGTTTCATAACTTCTGATGGTTGAAATTGCATGAAACCTAGGTTTAACCAGCGTTGTGCACCTTTACCCATTGTGCCGACAAGTAATACCGCGACTAACATTCCCAGACCTACGACAAACATAGGTACGGCCCATTTTAAATAGTACCGAGGAGGGATCTGAGCAACGAAGAACATGACGACTAATGCAATGCCTAAACGTATTCCTTGCCTAACCACTAAGTCAGCGTTTTGCCCACCTGCACTATATACAACGAAAAGCCCTAGAATCATCAGGCATAAAATACCGACAAGCAATGGTAAATCAATATGAAGTTTTTGCCAGATATCCTTTTTCTTGGCTTGATCATGTCCAGTTGAACGCATTAATGAGCTCCAGTATGAGATGCAGATTCAGAAAAGTGTTCATTGTGAACTGGATGCATAGTAGAACTATATTCGCTTTTGATCACTCGATTACCAAAATATTGATCCATAATTTGTCTAGCAACAGGTGCGGCATTAGTCGCTCCACCGCCTTGAGCTACATTTTCTATTGCTACCGCGACTACAATCTCGGGTTTGTCAAAAGGAGCAAAAGAAATGAACATTGCGTTATCTCGTTTGTTTTCTTGAATCTTACTGGCGTCATACTTTTCATCTTTAGCTAATCGAGCTACTTGAGCGGAGCCTGTCTTCCCCGCCGCGTCATATTGGTGACCTTTAAATGCATTATGTCCAGTTGCACCTTGTTTTTGCACTGTCGAATGCATTGCATCTAGGACTATTTGCCAGTTACTTTGTTCAGTTAGTTGTATTGGAGGGTGCTCTTCTATTTCATAAGGCTGTGCTTGTACTTTTACAATATTTTTGTCGTCTGCTTGAACATAAGTTGTTTGAGAAGTTGCTTTAAGCATGTGTGGTGTTTTTACTTCGCCTTTATTGACGAGTATTGATGTTGCTTGTGCTAGTTGCAGCGGTGTAACTGTCCAATAACTTTGTCCAATACCAACGGATATGGTTTCCCCTGTGTACCAAGGCTGATTAAAACGAGCTCTTTTCCAACCAACACTTGGTAAAATACCGCGACTTTCTTCGTGGATATCGATACCTGTGTATTCACCAAAGCCAAATTTATCCATCATATCGCTAATGTTATCGATGCCTAATTTATAGGCCAGATTATAAAAATAAACATTACAAGATTTTTCAACCGCTCTTGTTAGGCTAATCCAACCATGACCACCTTTACGCATGTCCTTATATTTTTTTTCTACTTTTGGTATTTGAAAAAAGCCAGGGTCATACACCTTACTTTCTTTGGTGATAACGCCTTTATCTAAGCCCGTAAGTGCAATAAATGGTTTAATCGTAGAGGCTGGTGGATAGCCTTGAACTGTACGGTTAATTAGCGGTAAGTCTTTAGAAGATAGTAATTTTTTATAATTTTTCGAGCTAATACCGTGGACAAATAAGTTACCGTCATAACTTGGATTAGAGTACATAGCAAGTACGCCACCATCTCTAGGATCGATAGCGACAACGGCGCCACGTTTGCCACTTAATGCGCGTTTAGCGATCATTTGCAACTCGATATCTAACGTTAATGTTAGATCTTTGCCAGGAGTAGGGGGCGTAAAGTCTAAGGTACGAATAATTCGGCCTTGGTTATTTATCTCTACTTCTTGGTGGCCTATGGTGCCATGTAAAATATCTTCGTAATATCTTTCTAAGCCGAGTTTTCCTATTTCACGAGTAGCGGCATAGTTTTCTGTTTTCCCTTGTTCTTCTAACTTATTGGCATCTTTGCGGTTAATACGAGCAACATAACCTAGATTATGTGTAGTTAGATCGCCAAATGGATAATAGCGTTTTAAGCGTGCATCAATAAACAGCCCAGGATATTTATGCTGATTTACAGAAAATAGTGCAACCTGTTGGTCACTTAATCTTGAATGGAGCTCAAGCGGTTTAAAACGTCGCTTTCCTTTCGTTGCTTTGAAAAACTTTTCTTGTTTCTCTTTGCTAATACCCAATAAATCGCTGACTTCAGCAATTGTCGTGTCCAAATCTTCAACTTGCTCTGGAATGACCTCTAAGCTGTAAATGGGCTTGTTTTCAGCTAATAACACGCCATTGCGATCGTAAATCTGGCCTCTGTTAGGTGCAACAGGTAGTAGTTTAATGCGATTACTGTTCGAGCGTGTTTGGTACTTTTCGAAAGAGTTTACTTCTAGGTTGTAAACGTTACTAAATAATATTAACAACATTACAACGACACCAATAAAGGCGATAAATGTTCGGCGAGCAAATAGATTTGCTTCTGCCGTGTGATTTCTTATCGATACGCGTTTAATAGGTGCCATAGATTTTTAATTATTCTCTATGGTAAGGATGATTATTGTTTACGCTCCAAGCTCGATATAAGCTTTCTGCAATCAATATTCTTACCATAGGGTGTGGCAAGGTTAATGGGGATAACGACCACTTTTGCTCTGAAGCTTTTATACAAGCGGGCGCTAAACCTTCTGGGCCACCCACTAGCAAGGCTACGTCTCTACTATCGTGTTGCCAACGTTCTAATTGTTTAGCTAACATTGGGGTATCCCAAGGTTTACCTGTAACTTCAAGTGTGACGATACGATTACCTTTAGGAATTGCCGCCAACATTAGTTCGCCTTCTTTATCGAGAATTCTGGCGATATCAGCATTTTTTCCTCGCTTTCCAGGCGGGATTTCAACTAAGTCGAAACTTAAATCACGTGGAAATCGTCGTGCATACTCTTCAAAGCCTTGCACAACCCAAGCGGGCATTTTGTTACCAACGGCATATAAGGTTAATCGCATAGTCTATAAGCCTATTGGTTATTTACTCTTCCCAAAGTTGTTCTAATTGGTATTTGTCTCTTTGTTCATCAGTCATAATGTGAACAATCACTGAGCCTAAATCGACTAAAGACCATTCACCGATATCATTTCCTTCGATGCCCAATGGCTCTACACCCTCAGCGCGACATTCCATCGCAACATTTTGTGCAATTGATTTTACATGTCGGTTTGAGTTTCCAGATGCGATAACCATGTAGTCAGCAAAACTTGCCTTGTTTTGAATGTCCAGCGTAATAATATCGCGGCCTTTTAAATCATCGATCTTTTCATGAACGAAAGTGGAAAGCGCTTCACTTTGCAAGGTTTTTTCCTTATTCAATAATGTCTTTGGCAATACTACCATTATTTATTTCAGCCGTTAACCGCAGAAATGTAAGATAGCTTTAATTAATTACGATATAAGCCAGTTTCAGAAATATATTGCGCAATAGCCGCAGGTAAATGAGATTTAGTAATCTGATCTAGGCCAGTATTTGCCAATTGGGTTTTTAACAAGGTTGATGAAATATCGTAATTCATTGGAGGAAGTAGATAGATTTGGCCACTGTTTGCTAAGTTTATATGATTCACCAAATACTGAGTAACATTACTGTTAAGGTTAGAGTATTGAGCGTCAAGTTCAATACCGGGGCGAGTACAAACAATTAAATTAGTGAGTGTTAATATTTCCTGCCATTTATGCCATAAATGAAGGTTTACTAAAGAATCCATGCCAATTACAAAGTTCAGTGCTGATTGCGGTAGCTCCCGCTTAATTTCAGCTAACGTATCTACAGTAAATGATGGTGTTTCTCTGTTTAACTCTCTGCAATCAATACTCAGAAACGGCTCTGTTGAAGCTAAAGAGTTTAACATGGCCAAACGGTGCTCACTACTTACTTTGGGAGTTGCTTTATGAGGAGGAATATGTGCCGGCAATAAAGTAATATTTGGTATAGCTAGAGACGTCGTTACATGCTTAGCAACCGCTAAATGACCATTGTGAAATGGGTCGAAAGTACCCCCAAAATATAACTTGATTTCTCCGGTCATTTTTTATCTACAATATTAATGAAAGTCTAAGCTAAGTGGTTTTAGTTTGCTGCTCTGATATAAGCAAATACATACATCAGCAAGCAATTGAAAAGGGCTAAAATCTGACGTTGTTTTACTAATAATGTCTACGTCTGCAATTCGATGTAACGCGATTAGCGTGTTCTCTAGGCTACCATTTTTTAACGCATGTTGATAAAGCGGTTTACGTTTTTCCCATACTTTGAATAATTTTAATACCTCGGCGATATTGCTGCCTTGTTGCAGTTGCGTATGCATTTGTTTTAATTGGTTTAGCTCTTTATTAATAAAGAAAATAATTTTAGCTGCCGGAACACCTTCTTGCTGCATTTGATCTAACATCAAAAGGCATTTATCCGTTTTACCTGAAAGTAGTGCATCGATAAGGGCAAAAGGGTTGAATTTTGATTGATTGATCACTAATTCAGAAATAGTGTCAGCGTTTATTGCCTGTTGACCATATAAAATAGATAACTTTTGTAGCTCTTGGTCTAAGGCAAGCACATTGCCTTCAAAAAAGCTCAACATGATGTCTATCGATTGACGATCTAAATTAAGCTGATATTGCCTAATTTGTTTATTTAACCACATACCTAAACCTTTGGTATCAAGGTCGTACAATGGTAAATAAACACCAACGGCTGAAAGCGCTTTAAACCACTTTTTGTTCGTAGTTGCGCCATCTAACTTGCCGCCATGGCAAAGTAGAAGTACATCAGGTGTTAACTGCTTTGTAATTTCGGTTAATGCTTTTACGCCGGCTTCATTTACTTTGGCTGATACAAACTCTAACTCGATGATACGACGAGCGGCAAAAAGGCTCATTGCGCAATATTCGTTTATCAAGTCATCCCAGCTAAATTTATCATCAATGCTAAAACGGATCAGTTCATCAAAGCCTTGTGACTTTGCAGCGTTTTTTATTTGATGAAGGCTATCATTTTTCTGCCAAGGCTCATCACCAAATATTAGCCAAATAGGGGAAAGATTTTGCGCTAACGTTGATGAAAGTTGATTATGGTAAATGCGCATTTGCTTGATGACTAGCCGTTAATTTGAATACTAGCCATATCCCTGAGGATTTTATCTGCGGCTACTTTGCGCATTTCACTAAGCAATAGCGATAATTCACGACTTTTTGCTAATGCACGGTCGGGATCATCTTGATAGTCTCGATACAGTTCAAAGCTAAATGATTCGGGCTCTTGGTTGGTAATTCTAAGCTCGTACTTAACGGTATAAATGAGCTCGTATTCCGCTACTTGACCATTTGGAAATACGGAAAGGGTACGACGATTAAGCTCATCTTTTAAGATTCTTAACTCTGGTAATTCAACACTATATTTATCGACCAAGTTTACTTGGTTGATACGTAAATGTTGTTTTACTACTCGAGTAAGCTCACCGTGTTTATCTACTGAGCTAACGTATAACGTTTGTAACTCAGGCGCGAGTAAAAAGTCGCCACGTAGCCGAAAGCCACAAGCGGATATCGTTAAAGCACAGCTTATAAGCAAAATAGCTTTTAAAGACGACTTGGTTACTCGCATTTATTATCCTTAAGTGTGATTAGTTTGCCACTATATTTAATAGTTTACCTGGTACATAAATCACTTTACGTACGGTTTTACCTTCAACGAACTTTGAAACATTCTCTTCGGCTAAGCCTTTTGCTTCAACGCTGTCTTGGCTTGCATCTGCAGCGACAGTAATTTTAGCTCTTAACTTACCGTTTACTTGAACGATAATCAGTTTTTCGTCTTCAACTAATGCTGTTTGATCTACTGCAGGCCACGCTGCTTCTTCAACTAAAGAGCCATCACCTACTTCTTGCCAAAGTTTATGGCTTAAGTGAGGAACGATTGGTGCAAGCATTAACACAACCGAGCGAACAGCTTCTTGCATAACCACTAAGTCTTCATTGCTGTCTAATTTAGCTTTTGCTAAGTGATTCATCAGCTCCATAATCGCTGCGATTGCTGTATTAAAGGTATTACGGCGACCAATATCATCACTTACTTTTGCAATAGTTTTGTGAAGTTCTCGGCGCAGCGCTTTGTGATTGCTGCTAAAGTTAACGGCGTTAGGCTCAATGCTGTCGGCTTTCTCTGAAAAATCGTGTGCTAGTTTCCATACACGTTTCAAGAAGCGGTGAGCACCTTCAACACCTGAATCTGACCATTCTAATGTTTGCTCTGGTGGTGAAGTAAACATAATAAATAAGCGAACCGTATCAGCGCCAAACTGATCAATTACCGCTTGTGGGTCGATACCGTTGTTTTTAGATTTCGACATCTTGCTCATGCCTGCAGATATTACAGGTTCACCATCTAGCTTACTTTTGGCAAAGGTAACTTTACCTTTTTCATCACGCTCAACTTCAACATCTGTTGGTGAAATCCAATCTTGGCTACCGTTTGCACCTTCACGGTAGTATGTGTCTGCTAATACCATGCCTTGACAAAGTAAACTCTTGAATGGTTCGTCAGAGTCAACTAAACCTACATCACGTAGTAATTTATGGAAAAATCGAGCGTATAGTAAATGTAAAATAGCGTGCTCTATACCACCAATATATTGATCTACCGGTAACCAATAGTTTGCTTTTTCAGGGTCTAACATCTCTGTTTCAGATTCTGGAGAACAGTATCGTGCGTAGTACCACGATGATTCCATAAAGGTATCGAAAGTGTCTGTTTCACGAAATGCTGTTTCACCGTTGTAGGTGGTTTTCGCCCACTCTGGATCGTCTTTAATTGGCGAAGTTACACCATTCATTACCACGTCTTCTGGTAATTCAACTGGTAATTGATCTTCTGGCACTGGCACTGATTCACCATTTTCCAAATTAATCATTGGAATCGGTGCGCCCCAGTAACGTTGACGCGATACGCCCCAATCTCTTAAGCGGTAATTAACAGTAACTTTACCTTTACCTAAAGATTCAAGTTTTGCAGCGACGGCTTTAAAGGCTTCATCAAAGCTTAAACCGTCAAACTCGCCTGAGTTAATTAGTGAATTCTTTTCGGTAATTGCCGCTTTGGTAATATCGTCTTCTTCGCCGCCTGAAATAACTTGCTTAATTGTTAAATCGTATTTTGTCGCAAATTCAAAATCACGTTGGTCGTGACCAGGTACTGACATAACAGCACCAGAACCGTAGTCCATCAGCACAAAATTGGCAGCCCAAACAGGTACTAACTCACCAGTAATTGGGTGAACGGCTTTAAGACCAGTATCAACACCTTTTTTCTCGGCAGTTGCCATATCGGCTTCTGATAATTTGCTTTCTTTACATTCAGCAATAAACTCAGCAAGTGCTGGATTATTTGTCGACGCTTTTAGGGCTAAAGGGTGTTGAGCTGCTAATGCTACATAAGTAACACCCATAACTGTGTCTGGGCGGGTAGTATAAACATCAAAGCTTTCTTCACTGCCATCAACAACGAAGGTCATTTCTACACCTTCAGAGCGGCCGATCCAGTTGCGTTGCATAGTTTTTACTTGTTCAGGCCAGCCTTCTAGCTGATCTAAATCATTAAGTAACTCTTCTGCATAGTCTGTAATTTTAATAAACCACTGTGGGATTTCTTTACGCTCGACGACTGCTCCTGAACGCCAGCCGCGGCCATCAATTACTTGCTCATTTGCTAGTACAGTTTGATCGACAGGATCCCAGTTAACGGTAGCATTCTTTTTATACACTAAACCCTTTTCATATAGTTTAGTGAAGAACCATTGTTCCCAACGGTAATATTCTTTTGTACAAGTCGCGAATTCACGATCCCAGTCATAACCAAAACCTAATGACTTTAGTTGGTTACGCATGTAGTCGATGTTTTGGTAGGTCCATTTTGCCGGGGCAGAGTTATTCTTAATTGCCGCGTTTTCCGCTGGTAAACCAAAAGAATCCCAACCCATAGGTTGCAGCACATTTTTGCCTTGCATGCGTTGATAACGTGAAATCACGTCACCAAGGCTATAGTTACGCACATGACCCATGTGTAATTTACCACTAGGGTAAGGAAACATTGAAAGACAGTAGAACTTTTCTTTTCCTGGCTTTTCTTGTGCTTTAAAGGTTTTATTTTCAGTCCAAAATTGTTGAACTTCTGATTCAATCGATTGGGGATTGTAGGTGGATTCCATCAACTAATTTCTCAAAACTTAGACGAGTAAGCCCAAATTAAGCGATTTTCGCAATAAGGGCACAGTAAATTCGGCATAGAATACCTTATCTAACAAGGTAACAACAAGCTTATATCGGGGGAATCAAAGATAAATATCAACTAGCAGAAAATAATGACGGTTAATCCATTATATTTTAATCATTTGCAGTTGCTATACTCAAAGTGAAGGCCTGAAATTAAGGGAAGTAATATGACCGAAAAGAAATCATTTGATGACGTCTATAAATCGTTAAATAATTGGCTAGAAGATGTAAAAAGCCATGAAGTGAACCAGTTAGTGGAAATTGTTGAAGAAGCAAAAGCGTTAGTTGGGGCGGCAGAGAGTCTATCGCAAGAAAGGGTGACACAATTCATTAGTAACTTTAAATACGATTTAAAGGAGTTTGTTCAGCAATGGCAAGATGATTCTCAACACTCTATTTATCTAGGGCTGCTGAATGAAACATGGTGGGACACAATTGCTAAGACCGCAGACAAAGCACAAATAGAATGGGCGGAACTGCCAGATGACTTTGCGCATGATGGTATTTATCGCAAAGGTGACTTTATTGGCTTTGGTCAACTAACATGTTGTCAGTGTTCAGAAGTATTAACCATATCTCATTTCTCTCAAGTTGGTGAGTGTCCGCAATGCGGAAACGACGAATTTAATCGAGTTCCGTTGTCACCTTAGCTGTCGAAAAGACTGAGATTTAGCCTTTGCTATAGCAAAGACATACACGTTAAAATAAATAACATTAAACAAAAATAACAATTGTCATTAGAGTATCTGCATGAGTTCATCCGCTGTTAACTGCTTGCTAAAACCCGCTCAGCTTACCGCTAAGTTATCTGAATCTATGTTTAGTCATTCCTCGGAGGAAGCGATTGAACGTCAGCCATTTGTTGGTCATGAAAGGGCAAAAGAGGCATTAGAATTTGGTTTGTCGATGGAAGCCATAGGTTTTAATGTATTTGCAATGGGCGAGCATGGCACAGGTCGTCAGACTCTAATAAAACAAATGTTAACCCAGCTAGCCACTGAACGAGATACGCCACCAGAATGGTGCTATATCAATAACTTTGATGATAACCACGCGCCTTTTAAACTCTATGTAAGTCCAGGGGATGGCAAACAATTAGTTGCACGCATTAATACCTTTATTGATGAGTTGTTGGCTCTGTTTCCAGAAATTTTTGATAATCCTGGCTACCAAAGGCAAAAAGCGGCAATCGATCGTGAATTTAATCAAAAATACGATGGTGCAATTGCAAATGTTGAAGAAACAGCGTTAAGCAATAGCGTCGTTTTGTATGAAGAAGCGGGCGAAATAGGTTTTTCTCCTTTAGTGGAAGGTAAACCCGTTAATGACAAAGAATTTGCCAATTTACCTGATGAAAAGCGTACTGAATTTTACAAATTACTCGCGGCACTAGAGAATTTATTGTCGGAACAATTACTCGAATTACCGCTATGGAAACGAGAGTCGTCTGATAAGCTGCGTAAACTCAAATATGAAACAGCTGCGCAGAGTATCCGTCCATTGATAAAGGAAATGGAGCACGAATTTGCGAGTAATTTGGGGGTATTGAAATACCTCTCTAAGTTAAAAGCACATGTTGTGGATACTGTACTAGAAGTACTAGTCGACGAAAGCAACGAAAACACAAACGATAAAGACAATCGTAAACTACTTGTTGAACAATTTTTACCAAACCTGTTGGTAGAGCGTAAATTAGAGCAAGGTTGCCCCGTTGTTTACGAGCAAAACCCAACATTTCAAAATTTGTTTGGTCATATCGATATCTCGTCATTTCAAGGCGCACCATATACCAGTTATCGTTTAATAAGGCCGGGGGCACTACATAAAGCAAATGGCGGCTATATTATTTTAGACGCTGATAAGTTAATGACTCAGCCATTGGTATGGTCACGATTGAAACTAGCGCTTAAAACTCAAAAACTGGCCATTGAAAACCCATATTCAGAACTAGGTACTGGCGGTAGCTACAGTTTGCAGCCAGAGAAGATCCCGTTGAATGTGAAGGTTATCTTACTGGGGAGCTCTGATGTTTATTATATGCTCCAAGAATATGATCAGGAGTTTACTGAGTTATTTAGGGTGTTAGCAGACTTTGATCGTTATTTAGAAAATGACCACAACAGCTTAAAAGCTTACGCTAACTTAATTCGTCGTCGTGCGATTACTCATAATTACCCTGAAATTTTAGATGAAGCTGTTGTGGAGTTAGTGCGCTATGCCCTTCGACGTGCAGAGCACCAACATAAACTTTCTGCCAATATTGTTCAGGTCAATGATTTGCTCGATGAATCAGTGTACTGGTGGAAAAAACAAAGTTTAGAAAATACCGTAACAGCGGAGTTTGTTAAATTAGCTTTAGCGGCAAAAAAACGTCGAACTGGACGTTTAAGTGAAACTTGGTTAAGTGAAATTAAAGAGCGACAAGTACTTATTAGCACTGAAGGAAGTAATATAGGCAAGGTGAATGGCCTTACTGTACTAGAAATTGGTGATAGCGTCTTTGGCACTCCGGCTCGTATTACTGCAACTGTATATGCAGGAAGCAATGGTGTTACTGATATTGAGCGAGAAGTAGATTTAGGTAAATCGATTCACTCTAAAGGTGTTTTATTACTTACCGGTTATTTGGGACATAAATATGGCCAAGGTTTTCCTGTCTCTATTTCAGCTAATATAGCGATTGAACAATCGTATGGTCATATCGATGGCGATAGCGCTTCTATGGCCGAGCTTTGTGCTTTAATTTCAGCGATTACTCTACTACCAATTGATCAAAGTATTGCCATTACTGGTTCGATTAATCAGCACGGTGAAGTGCAATCAGTCGGCGGTGTAAATGAGAAAATCGAAGGCTTTTATCGTTTATGTAAAGATAAGGGCTTATCTGGCACTCAAGGTGTGATCATTCCTAAAACTAACGTGATTAACCTAATGCTAGAGCAAGATGTTATTGACGCAGTTAAACAAGGCAATTTTCATATATATGCAGTTGAATGTATTGATCAAGCGATAGAAATATTGATGGCGACAAGTGCTGGTGAGTTAAGTCGTACAGGCCGTTACCCGAGAAAGTCTATCCATGGTTTAGCGTTAGATAAATTGAATACATTCGCTAATTTACTGCACGGTGAAGAAGAGTAGTCGTATTTAATACTTTGCCTGGAAGGAAAAACGTTTTGTTTTCGTGTTGTAATCATCGGCAGTAGGTATTACTGCCGATGAAATATCGAGTCGCGAACTTATGCTTGCGGCTGATAAGGTAGTGAAGATTGATGTAATATAATTCTGACTCTACCGTCTTCACATTCTTTAAAAACAAAGCTTTTGTTTACAAAAATGTGGCTATCGTCTGAGCCAATAAAGTGAACATTACACTGCACTATTGCAAGATCGCCGTGCAAAATAAAATCTTCTTTACTGAACCATACTTTTACCCAAGGCTTTAATTTAAAGCCATTGTCATCTGGAAATTCGCTATTTCCACCAACAAAATAGGAGAGTGCCCCTTCTTTAGTTGGTCGGAAAGTCTGTTGACCATGAGTTAGTGTCGGTTTAAACAACACATGGCCATTATCATAATCGTAGTGATCAGATAAAACCTGATCAGAGAAGGCTTTAGCATCGCCACCTTCAGCGTAAATTTTACCTACTTTAACGACGTTGTCGCACCAAGTTTGTAATGCTGTATTCACCATTTCTGCAGTAAACATAGAGGGTATATATCTCCTTCATTATTCTGGTTTTGTCGGCTAGATGACCAACAAACCGATCGTAAATATAAAACGTTAAGCCCAGTTAAGCGCTACTATGAAATACATAATGGCGGCAACTTTATCACAACTCTCTAAGTAAAGTGGTTGAATTAGTTATAGGTTATTCTCAAATAGGGTAAAATAGTGCAATTATTATGTTTTGGAGTTTTATTTTATGGCGACAGCATGCGCAAGGCATATTTTGGTGAAGCATAAAGAGTTAGCGGAAAAGTTAAAGCAACAATTAGAAAAGGGCGCTGACTTTGGCAAGCTGGCTAAAAAACACTCGACTTGTCCATCTGGAAAAAAAGGTGGCGATCTGGGCGAGTTTCGCCGTGGTCAAATGGTAAAAGCGTTTGATGATGTGGTATTTAAAAAAGAAGTCTTAAAAATACATGGGCCAGTAAAAACGCGCTTCGGTTTTCATTTAATTCAAACCATCTATCGAAGTTAATGATTGTATTTGCTTAATTATGCGTCCTCATTTTCTTCTTTATCTAATTGCGCTTGCCTTGCTTTAATTTTTTCTTTTTGTTCATCGGTTAAATTAAATTTTTTGGCAGATTGTTTTAGTAGCAAAATACCGCTGACAATAATGCCAAGCGCAAGTGCAATGATCAAAATCAGACTGATATTCATATGATTTTTTACTAAACCTATTCGTAATATAAATTTCTAATAGCAAAATAACTGATTTGTAGGTAACTTGGTATCAGTTATTAACTATTAAACAAAAGGCGCTTGCCTTAACTAAAAAAATAAACTGGATAGTTACTATGTTAAATAAACTTAACACTAAATTGTTGTTGCCGGTTGCGGCGGTTGGGTTAGTTTTTATTATTGCTGCGGCAGTAATGGGTGTTGGATTTGGGTTAGTAAGCGTGATGTTTGCTATGGTTGTTGTGCAACTGGTGGCTGGATTTGTTTTCTCGCAAATGCAGTTAACTAAACGCTTAGAGGTATTGCAAGAATATTTATCGCTAGTAGTGAGTACGGAGAAAGCTCCTGACGGGCCGTTAGTTGATGAATCTAGTGACGATTTAGCTCAAATCACTAATGAGCTTAGCGCCTTTATTTCAAATCTAGGTGATGTAGTTGAAGAAATTAGAGCAGAATCTGAAATGCTAAGTCAGGGATCTACACAATTAGCCTCCCAAATGGGGGAGTCAGTTAATGCGGTTGATGAGTCTTCAAATCAAATCGAGTTAATGGCGAATTCGATCAACCAGGTCGCTGAAACGTCAACCATCTTGTCAGAAAGTGCAGAGCAAGTCAGCGAAACGACAAGCAAGGTCATGGAGATATTGGCGCAAGGAACTTCGTCTTCAAACACCAGCCAAATTACAATAGAGTCGGTCACCAAAGAAGTTAATAGCATGGCAGATGACCTAGCATTACTTCAAGAAGAATGTTCTCGTATTGGCTCTGTATTAGATGTAATTCGCGGTATCGCAGAACAAACGAACTTATTAGCGCTAAATGCGGCAATTGAAGCAGCACGAGCTGGCGAACAGGGGCGTGGTTTCGCTGTTGTTGCCGACGAAGTTCGTGCACTTGCACATCGTACTCAAGAGTCAACAGTTGAGATTCAATCTATGGTTGAAGGGTTACAGGAGAAATCCAATAACGCGGTAAGTGCGATAGCCAGAGGTCAAGAGTTAACGCAGGAAAGCTTAAGTCATTCTCAGCAAGTAGTTGAAGCGCTTGACCAAGTAGGAGATGCTTTTGCTGACGTTGATAATTTAACGTCGCAAATTGCTAGCGGTACCGATGAACAGCGTTTATCGACATCTTCAATTAATGACAATATGACTACTGTGGTAGCGTTAAGCCGAGATATTACGTCAGGTTTAGCTTCTGTGGCAGAGCACGCAGAACAGCAAAAGGTAACATCCGCTGAAGTTGATAAAACGCTAAATAAAGTATGTGTTTAATTAGCACCAGTTAGCAACTGCCATAAAAAAGGAGCTTAAGAGCTCCTTTTTTATTCCATGACACGATAAACGATAGGTGTAAGTTATTCTCTTTCGTCTCTTCGCTTTTGCGCTAAGGCTTGAAGTTGTCTAGATTGTTGATGCAAACTATGGCGAACAAGTGTTTCTTGGTCTTCTTCACGAATATGTTCGAACACTACTTTATAGTTAAAGCCAGTATCAACATCTTGGCATTCAACGAGCTCACCAATACAAAATACCGCACAGTTTTCTTCCAAGAGAAATATTTTCATTTCAAGGCGTTGACCAATCGTAAATGTTTTATCGCTAGAAAAAACTACGCCACCGCCACCAAAGCGATTCCCTTGATAACGCATTGTTTCTTCGTCTTGCTGACTCAAAATATAGCCAACTAATAAGTCAATTTTATGCGCTTGATGATTTAAGAAATCCGTTAATTGAGAGGCAACGCCACTTAGGCTTTGAATTGGGCGCAATGCCGCTTGATCTAACGTGACAATATCACTCGCCATTTTAAAAGGTAGAGGCATACTCGCGAGAAATGAGTCGTGACTGGTAATTTCTTGATCGGCAATCGTGCGTAAATTGATATTAAAATTGTGCTCAATCGAAAAGAATTCATCAAATTGTTGCAATTTAGTTTGCAGATCGTTTTCGCTCATGTGCTAGCCTTGTTACTCGTAATTCGCCTAAGTATCTAATAAATCATTATAAGGTGCTAGAGGCTGATTAATATTCCTGTTTAGAATTTTGTAAATTTCAACCTAAAGGAGTTGTCTCTGAAGTATTTAATGTCAGCTTTTCAACGAATTAAGCTAGTGTGGCGGTTACTGGCTATGCTATGCTCCAACAAGTTTATGTCATCCACTAATATCCATTAATTACATCGGCTTTCCTTATGTTTCAGCCCGTTAACTTTTTTATTGGCCTTAGATATAGTCAAAGCCGCAGTCGCACTGGTTTTGTTTCGTTTATTACCTTTTTTTCAATTGTTGGCATTCTATTAGGTGTTGCCTCATTAATTACCGTGTCATCAGTGATGAATGGATTTGAAGGCGAGCTTAAAAAACGTATCTTAGGTCTAGTGCCACATATTATTATTGAAAGTGATCAAGAATTTACGCAGTTGAATTCAACCGTTTCAAAATTACCTCAAGTGACAAAGTTTACCCCTTTCGAACAAATCGAAGCCCTTGTGCAGTCGCGGTCAGCGATGTCTGGTGTGCTATTACAAGGTATTAACCCTGAACTAGAACAAAGCTCTATTGTTCAAAAAAACATGGTGGCAGGCGAGTTAGCCGCATTAACGACAAATAAATATCAGGCCGTAATTGGCCGAGCGTTAGCGCGAAAATTAAATGTTTCACTCGGTGATACCATTCGTCTTATTTTACCCAATCGTACTTTATTTACCCCGATGGGGCGCATACCAATGCAGCGTTCGTTCACTGTTGCTGGAATTTTTAATGTCGGCTCACAAATCGACGATGGTTTGGTGTATTTAAGTTATACCGATAGCCAAAAACTAATGCGTAAGAAGCAAGGGGCAATATCACAGTATCGCGTGTATTTAGCCGATGCGTTTGATATTGAACAAACTGAAGCCGAGCTCAGAAAGTTGTTGCCGAACACCGAATTAACCACTTGGCAACAATCTCAAGGGGCGTTGTTTTCTGCGGTAAAAATGGAAAAGAACATGATGTGGTTAATGCTAAGCTTAATCGTTGCAGTAGCCGCATTTAATATCGTTTCTGCCTTAGTGATGGTGGTAAATGAAAAACAAGGCGAGATCAGTATTTTACAGACCATGGGCATGAATCGTGGTGGTATCTTACAAATATTTATTACCCAAGGCATGATAAATGGTACTTGGGGGGTAGCGTTAGGTACAGTCACTGGTTTACTACTAACCATTGGCTTAAACCCAGGTTTAGAGCTGCTCGGTATTAATATTTTTGGTGCTGGCTATAGTAGCCAAGCGTTACCTATACAATTGGCGTGGCAGGACGTAATGTTAATTGTACTTTCCGCATTTAGTATGAGCTTTCTTGCAACGCTTTACCCTGCTTATAGAGCTGCTGCAACATTACCTGCTGAGGTGTTAAGAAATGAGTAGTGTTTTACAATGTATCAACTTGGCCAAGTCATATCAGCAGGGAAAAAATGAAACACCTGTGTTATCTGATTTGGAGTTAGACGTTAAACGCGGCGAGCTATTGGCTATTGTTGGCAGCTCTGGCTGTGGTAAAAGTACGTTTTTACATCTAGCTGGAGGTCTTGATATCCCTTCGAAAGGTCAGGTCTTAATTCAAGGTACCGATCTATTTTCACTTTCAGATAAAGAAAAAGCTAAATTTCGCAACCAAAATGTCGGTTTTATATACCAGTTTCATCACTTAATGATGGAGTTCTCTGCCCTTGAAAATGTAGCGATGCCCTTGATGATTGCAGGAGAGTCGGCAAAAGTAGCGCAAGACAAAGCAAAAGCGATGTTGGAAAAAGTCGGACTAACGCATCGAATTTCTCATCGTCCGTCAGAACTTTCTGGTGGCGAGCGTCAACGTGTCGCAATAGCTAGAGCATTAGTGACAAATCCTGCCTTAGTTTTAGCTGACGAACCAACTGGAAATCTCGACTTTGACACCGCACAGCAAATCTATCAATTAATTAAATCGCTTAATGAGTCGTTGAACATTAGTTTTGTTGTCGTAACGCACGATTTATCTTTGGCAGCTAAGATGGATCGACAGTTGCGATTGGACCATGGCAAGTTGGCACCTTTAGTGGCCGAAGTTAAGTAGGCAGAGGACGTTAAAGTGTTTCAACCGTTTAGTTTATTTGTTGGATTACGTTATATCCGAAGTCGGCGTGGCAAAGGGTTTGCAAAGTTTATTTCGGCGGCGTCGACAATTGGCATCGCGCTAGGTGTCATGGTACTTATTGTTGTTTTATCCGCTATGAATGGTTTTGAAAAAGTACTTGCTGAGAAACTACTTTCTATAGTGCCTCATGCAGAACTAATCGCGGTTAATGAGCCGGTGAAAAATTGGCAACAACGCGCCCAAAAGCTTACACAGCACCCTCAAGTTATATCTGTGGCACCCGTAATTAAATTAACAGGCATGATGCAATATAAATCAGCCTTAAAAGCGGTAGAAATACGAGGCGTAGACGCACAATTAGAGCTAGCTGTTAGCAATATTAATGACTATATAATTGATGGCAGTTGGCAACAAACTTTTGAACTGACAAAAGAAGGCGAACCAGCGCAGTTAGTTATTGGTGCAGGTATTGCCAAGAAGCTCGATGTTAACGTCGGTGACAAGATTCAAGTATTGGTCCCGCAAAATAGCGGCACAGGTGGGCTAGAACAGAAGTTTAAAGCCCCGAAGAGAGTGAACCTTACCATAGGTGCTATCTTCAAGTTTGGCGGTATGATCGATGATTCTTTAGCCTACATTCCGCTTTCGCTTGCCGCGGAATTGCAAGGGTATAAAGAAAATACCGTGCAAGGGATCCGTTTAAAGGTTGCTGACGTGTTTGCCGCTAATCAAATTGCACGAGAGCTTGCATACCAATTTGACCACTATGTTTATATTTATGATTGGACGTACACTGAAGGTCATTTATTCAATGATATTCAGCTAGTTAGAGCTGTAATGTTTATTGTGATGGTATTAGTTATTGCGGTTGCCAGTTTTAATATTGTCTCAACCCTAATTATGATGGTAAATGAGAAAAAGGGTGACATTGCTATTTTAAAAACTATGGGTGCGAGCCAAAGTCAGATAATGACTGTTTTCATAATGCAAGGAATGAGCAATGGCATTATAGGCTCGGTTTCTGGCGCATTAATTGGTGCTTACATTGCAAAACATCTTACCGAGATCTTTGCTAGCATTGAGAATGCGTTTAATGTTCAGTTTTTATCTGGAGATGTTTACTTTATTGATTATCTGCCAACTTCAGTCAACAGTACAGATATCTATATCACCACTATTGTCGCGTTTACTATGAGTGTATTTGCTACTATTTATCCTGCATGGCAAGCGACAAAAGTAGAACCAGCGAAAGTACTCGGTCAAATTTAACATTGTATTAACATCTGGAGTTTCCTTGAATTTCCACTTATAGTTTAAAACTTATACAAATAAGTGGAAATAATAATGAGAAAAGGACGCGGACCCCGCTTAATTCAACAGGCGAAACTATTATGGCTTCTAGCAGCAATAATAATCTTTATTAAACCGCTAAATGCAAAGCAATTAGAATATCGATTACCTAATAACATCGCTGCAACTAAGCAAGTGATAGAGTTATCTTTGCTTCCTGATAAAGCTTCGTTTAGTGGCAAAACCGTTATTGATTTAGCCATCAATGGCAGTGTTAGTAAAATAGCCGTACATGGTATTAATCTTGACATAAAAACGATAAACCTAAGCCAAGGGGAGTCTGTAAGACGTCTGCAGGTAAGCCCTGGCGAGTATGATATGTTGTGGTTGTCGGATGGAAAGGACATTCCAGCAGGAAGTTATCAACTAACAATTGATTACAACGCTGAATTTTCAACCGATGCACTTGGTTTGTACAAAACCCAATACAATGATCAAACTTATTTGTTTACCCAGTTTCAGTCGCTATATGCGAGGCGAGTCTTCCCTAGCTTTGACGAGCCTGATACAAAAATTCCTTATCAATTCATTTTAACAGTGCCTAAGTCGCTAACCGTTGTAGCAAATACACCTCAACAGAGCAGCACAACCTCAGGTGACTTACAAACCGTAACCTTTGCCGAAACACCACCTATGCCAAGTTATTTATTGGCGCTTACGGTAGGGCCATTGGATAAAACACCCATTAATGGGCTTGGTGTGAAGGGCAATATTTACTCTCCAAAAGGCACGGCAAATCAAACGGGTTATGCCGTAAAGCACACACCTAAAATATTAAAAGCATTAGAGCAGTATTTTGGAATGCCTTATCCGTACAAGAAGCTCGATTTTATCGCAGTACCTGATTATGCATTTGGCGCAATGGAGAATCCCGGCTTAGTGACTTATCGCCAAGAACTATTGCTACGTGGCGATAATGCTACAGCTAGTGAAGCTAACGGCACACTGAATGTTATTGCTCATGAACTTGCTCATATGTGGTATGGCGATCTGGTGACCATGAAATGGTGGGATGACCTTTGGTTAAACGAAGCATTTGCGACCTGGATGGCGCAAAAAGTAATGGATGGGCTTTATCCAGAATTACGTTCAGAGCTTCTCTTACCTCAAGAAGGTGCATTTTATGAAGATGCGTTGTCTGCAACCAAAGCAATACGAAAGGAAGTAAAAAATAACGATGATATTGAAGATGGTTTAGGTCTTAACTACTCAAAGGGTCACGCTATTTTATCTATGTTTGAACAACTGGTTGGTATCGATAATTTTCAATTAGCCATTCAGCGGTACATGAAAAAGTACCAATGGAAAAATACGGTAGCTGATGACCTATGGACAGAAGTATCTCAAGCCTCTGGCGAGAATGTTAATGCAATTGCCAGCACTTATTTAGACCAGCCAGGCTATGCGTTAGTCAACTTTGAAAAAGACGGAAAAATAACGCAGCAACGATTCAGTAATTATGGTGTCGACTTAGCTAATCAGCAGTGGCAAGTGCCACTGGCAATGAAATATAAAGTAAACGGTGAAATTAAGTATCAAAGCTTAATTCTAGACAATCCATCAATGGTGTTTGAGCCAGCAATCGAAGCTGAGTGGTTGTTTCCTGTGGAAAATGGCAATGGTTATTTTAGGTGGAAACTGCCGCAAGAGCAGTATCAAGCATTGTTGGCTGACTTAGACCAATTGAGCCCCCGAGAACAAGTGGCGCTTCTGTCAAATATGACAGGCTTATTAGATGCTGGCGAAATTAGTATTTATGAAATGATGGAGCTCTATCAACGTATGAGTAGCTCTACAGACCTTGCGGTTTTTAAACAAGTGTTAGAAGGTATCAAAGCGTATGCTGAGCTATACCAATCGGCAGAAAACAAAGCTCAGGTTGCTCGACTCGTTACCGACATCATTGGTCCTTGGTACAAAAAATTAGGCGCGAAGACACGTAAAAATGATAGTGATGAAATCCTTTCTTTACGACCACGAGTGATCAGAACACTCGGTCAATTAGGTAATGAACCCGCGTTAGTTAAAGATATGCAGGTACTTGCTCAACAATACCTCAAATCGCCAACATCTTTCGATGCAGGTTTGGGTCGAGAAGCGCTGAGAATTGCAGCTATGCATGGTAATAATGCATTGGCAAAACAATATTTTGATGTTTATTTGTCAACTACAGATGCTACGTTGAAATCAAATATCATGGGCTCAATTTATTTTACAGATAAGGCGTCAATGCAAGTGGTCTTTGACGAGCTATTGGGCGATCGAATACCTGCGGGTGATAAGATGGGGCCACTTTCAGGTTTGTACTACATTAATAACGATCAGTCGTCACTTTATCGGTGGATCACTACAAACTATGACGCACTAAAGGGCAAGCTACCTGAAGTGTACTTAAGTTATATGCCACTCATACTAAATTCAAACTGTGATGCAGCTAATTTGGATATGAAGCAGAAGTTATTTGAAGGCAAAGGGCCTGTATATCAGGCAAGCTTGAAGAAAAGCGTTGAAGCGACCGATAACTGTATAAAGCAAAAGCGTCGAGCTCAACCAGAGTTTAATCGCTTCGTCGGGCAATATCAGGCGTTAAATTAAACCATAAAAAAAAGGGGCCTTAGGGCCCCTTTTTTATCTGTTTGCTCGTTTCTTCCACTCTTTTCTTACTGACAGGCGCCATAAAAATTGGATACCAAAATACCCAACAATCCCAAACGTTACTGCTAATGCGCCACAGCCTAATAAAAAAGCTGGGCCAATTGTCGATAAACTATCGACCACCCATTGCCACGAAGCTTCAAATACAAATGGCTTTTCCTCTGCGCCTATAAGCCAAGTACCAACAATGTAGCAGGCATAAAATATTGCGGGCATAGTTAATGGATTTGTTATCCAAACAAGGGCAATAGAAAGCGGTAAATTTGCATGTACTATAATAGCGGTACCTGCAGCCAAAACCATTTGAAACGGCACAGGGATAAAGGCAAAAAACAAGCCTATGGCGAATGCTTTAGCGACGCTACGGCGGTTGAGGTGCCATAAATTTGGGTTATGTAGCAAATCACCAAAAATCTGTAGGTGTTTGTTAGACTTGATCGTGTGATGATCAGGCATAAGACGTTTAATGGTTTTTTTGGGCATAACCTACAACAACTAAAAGGATTGTAATTAACCACTATGGATAGGTGGCTATTAAGCTTTATCGTAGGTGCTATTTTGTCATTATTAGCCCCTACAGTGCCAGCGCTTTTTTATGAATGTTCAATGTTCTTAATACTGCTAGCTTGGATAGCCTTTAATCAATATCGGCTATTTCTTAGTGCTGTGTTGGGTATCTTGTGGATGTTTAACCATGGACAAAGTTATCAATTAAGTTGGCAAGATAACCAGCTTGCTGACAATTCAAACTTTTTTTATCAACAACATCATTCAAATTTTACGGTATTAGGCATTCCCAGTAAAACGCCTAATGGCTGGCGTTTTACTGCCAAAATTCACGCTATAGATCAGCAACAATTGAAGCGTCCGCTAAAGGTAAGGTTAAATTGGCAATCGTCTAAACTAACTTTAGAAAATAACGCTAATATTAAAGCTGCTATCAAATTAAAACCTGCAAATGGTTTAGCAAATCTTGGTGGGTTCAGTTATCAACGATGGTTGCGTAGCCAAAATATTGTTGCAACAGGCTATGTCGTTACGGCTAAAAAAGTTGTTATTACTGAACAAGAAACATCACTACGAGCGCAGTTTTACCGATATATTCGACAGCTATTAGGTGATAATAACCAGCGTTCGCTAATCCTTGCACTGAGCTTCGGTGATAGAAGTTTATTCAATAAAAACACGTGGACGGTGTTGCAAAAAACCGGAACTCAGCACTTAGTCGCTATCTCTGGGTTGCATATTGCGTTGGTTGTTTGGTTGAGTTTTAGTTTGCTATTTTTTGCGGTGAAATTACTTCCTCTTTCTGCCTTAAACAAAACAGCGAGTGTGCTACTCGCTAGGCATAATTTAGTTTATATTGCATTAACTTGTGCGCTTATATTCAGCAGTTTCTATGCGTATTTGGCAGGTTTTTCAATTCCGACGATCCGGGCATTAATTTTTTTCTACATATTTTGTATTAGCCAATACTTTTCACTTAAATTAACGCCATCAAGGCTAATTATTGTCGCAGTGTTTGTTACTTTGATTGTGTTACCTGCAAGCCTGTATAGCACTAGCTTTTGGTTGTCATACCTTGCGGTAATAGCGATCGTTAGTCTTTATTGGCGATTGCAGCACTTTATACGTCACTTGAAAGGTGTGAAAAAAGGCATCGTTGGTTTTTTGCTAATACAAGTGAGTTTATCATTGGTGTTAATGCCGATATCTGCTTTTATTTTTCAACAAAGCTCAATAATTGCCTTACTTGCTAACTTGTTGGCGTTACCAGTGATCAGTTTTATTGTCATGCCGCTACTTTTTGTCTCGCTCGTGCTAAGTGGTTTTTTACCACTATTATCTAGCTACTTTTTTAGTGCTATAGAGTTCATATTAACTGCGCTTTGGGCTTACTTAGAGTTGCTCGCAAGTTGGTCTATGGCTAGTGTTCAACTAAGTCATCATATGACTTGGTTGATGATACTTCTCGCTATTATTACCGGTTTATTTTTCTTTTTCATGGATAAGTCGCGTTTACGTTTACTCGTGTTATCGGCTACTGCATGCACAGGTGTAACACTGCTGTCTGGTTTTGCCGAGCAAGTTAAACCTAAATGGACAATCAATGTGCTTGATGTGGGTCAAGGGTTAGCTATCGCAATAGCTAAAGGTGAAAATACGCTGTTGTATGACACGGGAAATGCCTATCCGTCGGGATGGAATATGGTCGAACAGGTAATTTCTCCTTTTTTACAACACCAAAGCTTAACGCTTGATACGGTTATTGTGAGCCATGATGATAGCGATCATGCGGGCGGTTTACCTCAGTTATTGCGCGACTATCCTAATGTTCAATTAGTGTTTAATGCTCAAGTGATAGAGGCTTTTTTTGGAAAGCAGTCACCTTGTTTGGCTGGAAGCAATTTACAATGGCAAGGCCTAACTGTCTCTATGCTTTGGCCGATTGAGCAAGTGGCGGATAAGAATGATGACTCATGTGTAGTAACAATTACAGACGGAAATACAACAGTATTAATTACGGGTGATATTGGTAAAAAAATAGAAAAGCAGTTAATCCGCATGTATCCCAATCTGAGTGCAGATATCTTAATTGCGCCTCATCATGGCTCTAAATCATCTTCTAGTCAGGCATTTATTCAACACGTTAACCCCAGCGACGTGTTCTTTAGTGCCGGGTTTCTTAACCAATGGCGCATGCCAAATCAACAAGTGGTTAGTCGATATCAAAAATTAGGGGTAAATGTTTATAGCACCAATGAGCTTGGCATGTTGAAGGTGAAAATTTCTGACAATCAGTGGCAAGTGACTAGTTTTCGGCAAGAGATATCCCCATATTGGTTTAATCAATAGTTAAGCATGCGTTAAAATGAACTTTGTGGTTTATCAGTTGGTTGCCGCGACGAATAACGCTAGAATAGCGACCATAAGTATAAGTTGAGTAATTATATGTCAGATTCTTCCCCGACAACATGGCAGACGTTTAAGCGATTAATGGGGTATACCAAGGTATACAAAGCAGGATTGATTGCTGCCATTATTGGTATGTTGGGTTACGCCTCAGTAGATAGTTTTGTGTTTTCTCAGATAAAGCCGCTTATAGATGAAGGTTTACAAGGGAAAGATCCAGAGTTTATGAAGTGGGCTCCGCTGTTTGTTATTGTTATGTTTATTATTCGTGGCATCTGCCATTTTATCGGAAACTACTGTTTGGCGTGGGTCGGTAACAATGTTGTAACTGATATTCGTCAACAATTATTCGACCACATCATGGCGATGCCCGTGGCTTATCATGATAAAGAATCTACCGGTAAGCTTATTTCAAAACTTACTTACGATACCGAACAAGTATTAAGAGCAACGAGCAAGGCACTGCTAACCTTAGTGCAGCAAGGTGCATTTGTCATCGGTTTGCTTATCGTAATGTTTTACCATAGCTGGCAATTATCGTCGATATTCCTGCTTATCACCCCCATAATTGTGATTATTGTTAACTACGTGTCTAAACGTTTTCGTAAAGTCAGTAAAAGCATTCAAAATACCATGGGAGAGGTGACAAGCGCCGCTGAACAAACCTTTAATGGTCATAAAGTTGTGTTAACGTTTGGTGGTCAAAAGCGCGAAAGCGAGCGCTTTGCCAAAATTAATAAAAACAACCGTCAGCAGCGAATGAAAATGGTGGCGACCAAGTCGGGTAGTGTACCTATTATTCAAATTATCGCCTCTTTTGCGTTAGCGTTTGTTTTGTACGTTGCCAACCTAGACAGTATGAAAGATGCGTTAACACCAGGTGCATTCGTTAACGTACTGCTTTGTATGTCTATGTTATTAAGACCACTTAAGCTGTTAACTACTGTTAATAGTGAATTCCAGCGCGGTATGGCGGCTTGTATCAGTATTTATGAAGTACTAGATAAAAATATAGAGCAAGATACCGGTAAAGAAGCGCTTGCAAAATCGAACGGTGACCTAGTCTTTGATGATGTTGACTTTTACTACGGTGATGAAGATAAACCGTCGCTTTCGGGCTTGTCATTTACCGCGAAACCAGGTGAAACCATTGCACTAGTTGGGCGTTCTGGTAGCGGTAAGTCAACAACAATTTCATTGTTATTGCGTTTTTACCAAGCAACAAAAGGTGCAGTCAAAATTGATGGTATAGACATTAACCAATACCAATTAAAAGACTTACGAAAGCAGTTTGCTTATGTGTCACAGCAAGTGGTTTTGTTTAATGACAGCATCGCCAATAACATCGCTTATGGCAAGCCAGATGCGAGCCGAGAAGAAATTATCGAAGCGGCGCGTAAGGCACATGTTTTAGAGTTTTCAGAACAATTAGCCGATGGCTTAGATGCCAATGTAGGTGAAAATGGTTCGTCGCTTTCTGGTGGTCAAAGACAACGAGTAGCGATTGCGCGTGCCTTGTTATGTGATGCGCCGTTTCTAATTCTTGACGAAGCAACGAGTGCGTTGGATACAGAGTCAGAGCGTCATATCCAAGATGCTCTTACTGCATTACAAGAGAATAGAACCAGTATTGTGATTGCGCATCGCTTATCGACCATCGAAAGTGCCGATACCATATTAGTACTTGATCAAGGTAAAGTGATTGAACAAGGAAGCCATCAAGCATTGTTAACCCGCGACGGCGCCTATGCTCAGCTTCACAACTTTCAATTTGGTCAATAATTAATGCGATTGATTGAGCGAGTATGGTTTCACAATGACTCTGCCAAGTGGTGGCTAGTCCCGTTATTGCTGCCATTCACTCTATTGTTTTGGTTGTTAACCGCTTTAAGGCGCTTGCTATATAAAGCGAAGTTACTCCCGACTCATCATACTGATGTTCCCGTTGTTGTTATTGGCAATATTGGTATTGGTGGTAACGGAAAAACCCCACTGGCTATCTACCTAATTGAGCTATGCAAAAAGCTTAGTATTGAGGTAGGAGTGGTTAGCCGAGGTTATGGTGGAAACGCACCTCATTACCCTTATTTACTCAATGAGCAATCAATTACGGCGCACACGGGCGATGAGCCTTTAATGCTTTATAAACGTTGTAATGTGCCGGTAGCTGTTGGGCCAAATAGAGTTGCTGCAGTTAAGTTGCTCGAGCAGCAAGGTTGTCAGTTAATTTTGGCTGACGATGGCTTGCAGCATTATAAAATGGCACGTGCAAAAGAGATTGTAGTAGTGGACGGTAATCGGTTATTTGGTAATGGGCTTTTATTGCCAGCAGGGCCGCTTAGAGAAGGAACTTGGCGTTTAAATACAGCCAATTTGATTGTCGTAAATGGCGATAGACAATCGGTGGTAGCTAACCAAGTCAATATGACTTTGTCTCCTCAACGCTTTGTTAATGTTAAAACTGCCGAGCAAATATCCGTCGCCGACTTTGCTAACGAACATAAACAAGTAAATGCTATCGCAGGTATAGGTGACCCTAATCGCTTTTTTAACACGTTAAAGGCGTGTAATATTGCGGTAATTAATGCACGTGGTTTTGTTGATCATCATGCTTATCAATCAACAGATTTTGATAAGCTTGGGAAAGAGTTGCCGATTGTGATGACAGAAAAAGATGCGGTGAAGTGCCAAACATTTGCCGATGAAAACTGGTGGTATTTGGCTATCTCAGCAAACTTTGAACAAGAAACAGAAAACAGATTTGAGCAACTGTTAAAACAGTGCGTAAGCAATGCTTAAACAATGTTAAAACAATAAAATGAACTAAGAGACAGTTATGGCTTTTGATATTAAATTAATGGACATCCTTGCCTGCCCATCATGTAAAGGTAAGCTGGTATTAGACAAAGAAAACAATGAGCTAATTTGTAAGTTTGATCGTCTTGCTTACCCAATTGAGAATAATATTCCGGTATTGCTTGAAAATGAAGCTCGCCGCATTAAAGAATCAGAGAGTTAATATGTCGTTTATCGTTGTTGTACCTGCTCGCTATGAATCGTCACGCCTACCAGGCAAAGTGCTAGCAGATATTGGTGGTAAGCCTATGATTCAATGGGTGGTTGAAAAGGCAAAGGCCAGTGGTGCAGAAAAAGTCATCGTTGCTACCGATAATGATCAAGTTGTTGATGTCGTAGAAGGTTTTGGTGGTGAAGTATGCCGTACACGAGCCGATCATCAATCTGGCACTGAACGACTTGCCGAAGTGGTAGAAAAATATCAATTTTCAGCTGATCAAGTTATTGTCAATGTTCAGGGCGACGAACCGTTTATTCCGGCAGACAATATTGCTCAAGTTGCGACAAACTTAGCGACACAGAATGCTGGACAAAACACGGCGCGCATGGCGACACTTGCTGTACATATTGACGATGCTGAAGAAGCTTTCAACCCGAATGCAGTTAAAGTGCTTACCGATAAAGACGGCTATGCTTTATATTTTAGCCGAGCGACGATCCCTTATGATCGCGAACGTTTTTATGGCAAAGAAAGCCCTGAAATAGGTGATTTTTATTTAAGGCATATCGGCATTTATGCTTACCGTGCAGGCTTTATACAAGATTATGTAGCTTGGCCAGCAAGTGAACTTGAAAAAATTGAATCGTTAGAGCAACTAAGAGTGCTTTGGCAAGGTGAGAAAATTCATGTTGCTGTCGCACAAAGTCGTACACCTGTTGAAGGCGTAGATACACCGGAAGATTTAGCAAAAGCACGTGACTTTGCTGCATCTATAGTTAATAAATAAGGGTAGCATTTGTTACCGCTTATTTATCATGACAACTACTCATGTCCTTTTCCTGACGATCATCGATTTGTTATGTCGAAGTTCGTTCGCCTGTACCAATATTTAAAACAAAGCGGCCTGATAAAAAGCAATATAGTTAAACCTAAGCAAGCAACCCTAGAAGCCTTGTCGATAGTTCACGATATCAATTACTTGAGGGCAATGTGTGAAAACGCAGTTGACGAGAAAGCGTGGCGAAGAGTGGGGTTACCTTGGAGCCAAGGGTTAATCAATCGTACATTGACGGCCCCCAATGGCACATTAGTGGCCGCAAGAGTAGCGTTGCAGAAAGGTTTAGCCTGCCATTTGGCAGGTGGTACGCACCATGCCCATGCAGACTTTGGTTCAGGCTTTTGCATGATCAACGATTTGGCTTATACGGCTAAATCGTTGTTGGCTGAAGGGCGGGTTAACAAGGTATTAATCTTCGATTTAGATGTGCATCAAGGTGACGGCACTGCGAGTATTTTGGCCGATGAAGCCAATGCATATACTTGCTCTATTCATTGTGAGAAAAATTTCCCCTTTAGAAAATTTAATAGCGATTTAGACATTGGTTTAGCAATAGGCCTAAAAGACGCAGAGTATTTGCACGTTGTTCAAGCAACATTAGAGCGGTTACTAGAAGAGCAAAAACCTGATCTAGTACTCTATGATGCTGGCGTCGATGTTTGGCAAGACGATGTCTTAGGGCGCCTTGACATAAGCTGGCAAGGTATAAAGCAACGTGACGAATATGTAATTAATACTTGTTTAAAAAGCGGAATTCCAATTGCTACGGTAATTGGTGGTGGCTATGACAAAGATCACGATAGACTCGCGCGCAGACATGCTATAGTTATTGAAACAGCGAATGAAGTTTTTTATCGCAATTAGTAGTTTCTTGCTAGGGAGCGGTTAGAGTCACAATGGTACTCGTTAAAGGTTCGTCAATGGTTAAAGTGGTTAGCTGGGCTGCTATTGCAATCGCATTTTTTGCATCTAATTTAAAGGTGATGGCAAAAAATGCTGAGGTAGCACTTGATAAGCAAATAACGTTTTACTCTGAAGTTTACCCGCCAGCTAACTATATTGAAAATGGTGAGCTTAAAGGTATTACCGTTGATACATTAAAAGCACTTTGGCAGCATTTAGACATTCCAGAACAGGACATTTCGGTTGTGCCATGGAGTCGTGGCTACCGCTTCACCTTAACCGATGAAAACACTGCACTTTTTACTATGTCTCGTACGCACTCTCGCGAGCATTTATTTAAATGGGTAGGGCCAGTTTTTAATTCCACTCATGTATTAATGGCGAAAAAAAACAAAGGATTAAGTTTCAAAAAATTAGGTGAAATTTTTTATCATAAAGTTGCTGCCGTACGTGGAGATATCTCCGAAATAGCACTAATGCAGGTAGGCTTTCCTGAATCTAACATGGCGAAAGTCTCGGAGTTGAAGCAAGCTTATCTAATGCTAGAAGCAGGGCGGGTCGATATGATGGTCGTAACCATTCATGGTTTTTCCTATTTAAGCCGACAGTTAGGCTTTAACGCAGGTGACTACCACGCAATTTGGGAAGTAAATAAAGTGGGCAACTATATCGCATTTAATGTTGATACGCCTGATGACGTCATTAGTCAGTATCAACAAGCGTTTATAGCCATTAGTCAGCAACGCCTAACAATTAAAGAAATGTATCAATTGCCAGAAGAAGAATACTAAGTTTAATTGCTAATTTCCCAATTCTGTATACGTTATCTTTCTATTGATAACGGGCTCTTGTTCATCATATTAGTTAACCGATAACACTTACCTAGTGTACAGCACTTTCACCTCGCTTATATCTCAAATGTTTTTTACTCAATAACTGTTTATCCATACAGGTTTGCCGCTTTAAGGTTAAATGCAGGATACAAGGCAAATTGCCCCCTTTCCACAACGGAGAAAGGAGGCAAAATGAAATTAAGACGTTTAAAGAAATCACTTGGTATTGATGAAGTTATTGAAAAGGCACGAATAGCGGCAGATGAAAGTAAATGGCATGAGTACATCAATGCGATGGGTGGCGTTTTTGCTAAACGAAAAGACCAACCTATCAAACTTGCTTATGATGCATCATTTGATAGTGAAACAGGCGAATGCAAAATAGGCTTTTATGATGGAAATATTATCCAAACCATTAAAGGATTGATGTTTAAAGGGCATAGGATATTAACACGATTTTTCAGTTGGCGTTAAGAAAGAGCAAACGTAGTTTGTGATAACTTGGAGTTCTGTAAATAACTGTACTAATTAATGACCTTGTCTAGTAAGAATAATTGATTTGTAATAATACCTTACTTGTTTATCATATGCGCCAACTCAGGAAAAAGTTTTGTATTAAAATAAGGGATAAAGAATAAGGATGTTTACAATTTATAAACGTTTTTTTGCTATCGTAGCAAAGCTGGTTTTGTGTTGTTTTTCTATAATTTCTATTAGTAGTTGGGCAGAAGTTAAACTTCCTTCTAAAAAGGTGCTTCAAAGCAACAATGCATCAGCTGCAAAAAATAAAAGTATGGTTTCTTCTTTAAATGTATCACAGGTAGAGCAGTGTGAAGAAAACCTAGTATTAAACGTTCCATCAGGAGAGGTATATGATTCAAGTCAAGAACTTGGAATTCGAGAAGCACCAGCATATGTAATATATGGGCTATGGGTAAATAAACAGGGAGTATATACACCGCCTAAGTGTGGTTTAAAAAGAGAAAAAGTAATAAAAATTCCAGTATTACTCGTTGATTGGGAAGATTTTGATCCTGCAACAGACCTAAGCAATCCGAACAATCCTAATTCTAATTTCCCTAATTATCAAAAGAAAAGTGCCTCAAAGTTTTCTGAATGGTTAAATGGTCAAACTGGTCCTGCACAATACTTCAAAGATGTTAGTGGGGGGGAGATAAAGCTAGAGTTTGATGTTATTGGCTGGTTAGAATCAGCTGCAACTGGTTCCTATTTGCAAGCTCGCTCTAGTTATCTGACGTTTAATGAAGATAACCAACGCTGGTATTGTGACAGAGAATCTATAATGAGAGATGCGATGCGAGATGCTGTTGCTCTTCATAATGTTAATTTTAGCCAATACAATGTTGATTTAAAAGCAAATTCAAACCTAGCTGGGGTTATAGATGGGATGGTGCTCGTATACGAAGGCGGAGCTGGATTATGCTCTGGAAATAACATGAGCTGGTTTTCAGGTGCGCACTCTACAAACGACTATGATGTGTTTGAAATTAACTATGAACAAATTGCAGAACTAGTGGAAAGCAACGACCCAAATTTTTCTAAATTCAGTGAGCAAACAGTTTTATATGAATATTACAATAATATATCGGAATATACATTTAAGGATATTAACGTTGAACCCTGGAGAATTGGAACTTGGAATCATGAGCTAGGGCACCTTTTACTTGGCTTTCCCGATTATTATTATTCGAGATTTGAAATGGGAGTGTGGGGGTTATCTGCGATCTCCAGTAATGTTCAACCTTCTGCATGGGAAAAGGCTTTATACGGGAAGTGGTTTGATTTTAATGAGATAAACGCGTCGGACAATTATAACCTACTCACTAGTGATATTGCAGATGGGGCTGTTTATGAAAATGACACTTATATCTATAAAATATTAATTAATGGTGATACTAATCATTATCTTACGGTTGAATATAGGTGGCTTGAACAAGCAGGGAATGCACAATCTAGCTGGGTTACTTCAACCCATAGCCAAATAGAGTCAGGGTTACAAATAGTCGAGTTTAATTGGAATAAAGCATATTTCGATGAAGGTTCTCCTCAAGTAAAAAGGCACCTACCTTTTACTGAATCCTACTGGGACACGATCGCCAGTTTCAATGAAAATGATACATTTAATGAGTGCTTTTATAATGATACTTTCTGTGTAGCAATCAAAAATATTACTTTTGATAATAATGTTGCGTCATTTCATGTAAACCTTTATATCGATACAGATGCTGATGGTATTGAAAACTCTGTCGACACCGATGATGATAACGATGGTGTTTTAGATAGTGACGATGCTTTTCCATTAGATTCTAGTGAATCAACAGATACTGATTCAGATGGTATAGGGAATAACGCTGATACAGATGATGATGGTGACGGAGTTGAAGATAGTGCTGATGCATTTCCTCTAGACCCGAATGAATCAGTAGACACCGATTCAGATGATATCGGCAATAACGCAGATACAGATGATGATGGTGACGGAGTTGAGGATAGTGCTGAT
>NZ_JABBXH010000002.1:243119-458572 GCF_012932965.1 Thalassotalea algicola
AATGAATCAGTAGACACCGATTCAGATGATATCGGCAATAACGCAGATACAGATGATGATGGTGACGGAGTTGAGGATAGTGCTGATGCATTTCCATTGGATCCTAATGAATCAGTAGATACTGATAATGATGGCATAGGCAATAATGCTGACACCGATGATGATAACGATGGTGTTTTAGATAGTGACGATGCTTTTCCATTAGATTCAAGTGAATCAACAGATACTGATTCAGATGGTATAGGGAATAACGCTGATACAGATGATGATGGTGACGGAGTTGAAGATAGTGCTGATGCTTTTCCTTTAGATTCATCACGTAGCTCTAATTTGAGTACAACAGGTAATTCAACTTCATCAGATAATTCTGGGGGTGGAGGAAGTATGTATATTTTATTGTTTCTTTTGTTTTCAATTGCCCTAGTAAAATTGAAAACAAGAAATACATTTAAAATAAATTGAACACTTGTTCTGCTTACACGGGGTCTACATAAAATCAATATAAATAATTAAGTGTTTGTTATTTGGTGTTTTATTTTTTTGATTATTTATAATAAGCTGTTAGAACACTATAGGAATCGAGTGAGCTGGGATAATATAGAATCTGAGACAATTACCGCATTATTCTTGCCATTTGTCATATGGATATTGACTAAAATTGCTCCTGCAAAAAGAGAAGAAGTTAAAAAACCGATAGATAGTTTGGAAGATTTTATACTATGCATTTTGTTTATTGGTGGCTTTTTCTTCGGTGTCTATTTTTATTCTTGGCCATCCGTAGATGAAAACGCAGTTTGGCCAATATCTGTAAGCCTGAACTTGTCGCTTTTATTGCCTAGCATGTATTTATAAATTAAATACGAAAGCTTATTGGTTGGCTTAAGATCTGTTTTAGCCCAAAATGCACATGAATTATCAAGGAATGTCTTAAAGTATATTATGACTTTCTATTCAGCATGCGCGTTCCTTAGTACCTTATTTGTTATACATGAACACGTGTTCTAACAAGCTGTTCAAGCGGGACTGCTAAAGCTTGGCTCGGTTCCGCTGCGCTACACAGTTTAGCCAAGCATTTATCAGCCCCTTAACAGGGCGTTATATTTCACTTAGGGATTGGAGTTCAAATGGAAGATGGTTTCGTAAATTACGATCGACTCAAAAGTAAAAAAGGTCCATGCCCCAATTGTAAATTACATATTTGTGTAGGTGAATCATCATGTGTTCATTGCAATCATCAATTAACCGATATTGAATTAGCATCAATAGCTAAATACGCCAAAATGCAAAAATCGAAAGGTGTTAAAAAAGGACTAATCTTTTTTCCAATTATTCTGTTTATTCTCTACTTAATATTTGCTTTGGCTCAGTACAACGAAATATAACAAGGCAATCAAATAGTGGGCACGTAAAGCTTGCTCGGTTTCGCTACGCTTCACATTTTAGCAAGCAATTATCAGCCTCTTATTGAGGCGTTATGTATACAAGGAAGTTTTGTGAAAATTAATAAGATTTGGACTTTTTTAGGTTTTCTCCTGTTAGTTACTGGCGCAAATGATATTATTTTTTATTGGCCTGAAAGTGTTGAGTTCTGGGTGTTTTTAATCAAGAAGATACTGTACATATTGGTTGGCTCATTTTTAATTTGGGATCATTTAATTAAACCAATACACACAAATACCCGCAGTACCGATTAACTTATCAGTATACATAACAAGTCAATTTTGGATGGGACGTCTAAAGCTTGGCTGGTGCCCATTCTTCGCTATTTGTAGCCAAGCTTTTTACACCCCATATTGAGGCATTATGTTTCTCGGAGAACTTAGTTTAAATGGAACCTAAATATCAAGAGTACACGCTTGATGAACTTCATGAAGTGTATGACAGTATTGATCGAGAGAAATATCCTGACCGTTTTAAAAGAATTTGTGAAGAAATTGGTTCAAGAGAGCCGGTTCAAATCGAAACTAAAAATAAGCCTGACGATGATTGTAAGGCTCCGGTCAGGCAGGTCGATGAAAATGATAATTACATTCCTAACCAAATATCTGCTATCGACAGGCTTTGGAATATACTATTCGCTATAGGCTTTATATCATATGGAGCATATGGAATTTATATAGATGACTTGTATATTCCTTCTAAAAGAGGTGGCATACATCTAAGCGGAGAGTCTGCTTGGATAATGTACGCAGCTTTAATTTGTGGTTGTCTTTACTTTCTTTCAATAGTTGTTGATCACTATGATAAACGTGACAATGAGTTAAAGTATTATATGTTTGGTAAAAACGTTAAATATTTAGGCATAGGGATAGCAATAGTTGCAATATTTTATCCGCTGTTTCAGGGGTAAAGAAACATAACAAGAAAATTAACAAGGACAGTTGGCTTTTGCTCGTTCCTCGCTTATTTTAGCCAACAATTTTTCGCCGCATAGCAAGGCGTTGTATGTTCAATTAAAAGGAGTTTAAGAATGATAAATAGAATAATTATAGCTATCTTGGTTCTCTTATTTGCGAATGCTTCATACGGGGCATTAGGGTGTGATAGCAATGGTATTAGAAATCAGACAGTATATGCCACAGAAGGAAATACACAGATTGGGTCTTGGATGCCTGGAGAGGAAATTTACAAGCTGACACTCAAAAATGAATTTAATCTAGGAATAAAAATTGAAGCTGTACCATCAGAGTATTATGCAGCTAAATTTAAGGAACATGAGTATGTGCCAGAGTTGGTGAAAATCACTCTTTATGACTTAGATTCAACTAATCCAAAAGAGTTAACTCATACTTATGGTGGTGCTAATTCTGTGCAAGGATTTAGCGCGATTGGCGGTGCTGATAAGGTAGTCGAACTTGGCGAGGCGGGTTTAACTTTAAACTTAATAAAGCATGTGTGTGTAAAAGTCGGTGCTAAGAATATTTAACAAGCGCATTAAGTTAAGAGACTGCTAACTGCTTGTTCCGCTTAGCGTCACATTTTAGCAAGCTATTATCAGCCCCTTAACAGGGCGTTATATGTATTAGTCGCCAACAAAATATGGAGATTTTAAATGGCTAGGATATTTGTTAGCACTTCACCAAAGGAATTATCAGATCTAGAGCTCGCTGAACATGCAAATGAACTAAGTGGATATATCAAGGGTAATAAAATAGTTGGGGCACTAATGCTAATCTCTGGTGGAGTATTGGCTTATTACACAGGCTCAATTAGTTACTATTCATGCCTGTTTGGTTTAGGTAGTGGTTTCTTTATGGCTCAAGGTCGTTTATCTGTTTTAGCTGAACGTATTAAAAGATTAGAAAAGCAATTAGAATATTAAAATACATATAACAAGCTAATTAATAAGTGCGTTATATTTCAAGGAAGATTCGGCGTTGGAATCACTAAAGTTAAAAAATTTTTTTCATCCAAGACCTTCTCCAAAAGGGATTGATGTTCTCTGCAAATTGCAGCATTTTGCGATCATCACTTACGCAGTAAATCCTTCAAGGTTTGATGGGCTTTTTCCAGATCGTTTTAAACTAGATACTTTAGTAATTAATGGTGAAGAGAAAGCTTTAATCTCTGTTGTTCCTTTTATCGATGTTGATTTTACGTCAGCGGTTTTTCCATTTCCTAAGTTCACTATGGGGCAAACAAATTACCGAATTTATATCGTAGATAATGAAACAAACGAGCGATGTGTTTGGTTTCTCGGTACTACTTTAGATTCATGGACACTTGCTGTGCCAAGACTTTTTTGGAACTTACCTTGGTATAGCGGTGAAGTTAAATTTGATTGTGAATATGATGAAACACAACAAATATACCGTAAATACAAAATGACTACAGAATCTACGTGGGCTCCGGCAAGTATAGAGCTATCTCAAGTAAAAGGAGCACCTATAGAGTTAGTTGGTTTTCCTGATAATGAAACAGGGTTAGTATATTTAACTCACCCCCTGGCTGGCTTTTATCATCGCCGAGATGGCAAACTGGGTACTTATCGTGTTTGGCACAAGCAGTTGGAGGTTTCTACCGCAAACATTAAATCTGCAAATTTTGGCTTATTAAGTCGCTTAGGGTTAGTAACTCCAGAAGAGCAACAAGTAGCGCATAGCGTACTTATTGAACCTATTAATGAATTTACTATTTATTTACCGCCTAAAGTGGTCAAATAGAAATACAATAAGCCAATTAAGTGTGGGAGTGCTAAAGCTCGGTACCGCTTCGCTTCACATTTTAGCAAGCAATTATCAGCCTCTTATTGAGGCGTTAGCCATATAGGAGGTAGCGTGGCGTTCGAAATTTGGATTTCATTTTTAGCAGCATCTTTGCTCTTATGCTTTTCGCCTGGACCAACAGTGTTCTTGGTTATCGCACAAGCACTAGAGCAAGGTAAAAAGTCTGTTCTCCCTTTAGTGTTAGGAACGCTTTCTGGTGATGTTATTGCTATGACCTTTTCATTCTTAGGTATGGGGGCCATACTCGCTACATCAGCTACGCTTTTTTATGTTTTGAAATGGGCTGGGGCGCTATATTTAATATATTTAGGTTTCAAAGCTTTTCGGAGTAAAGCAAGTAGTTCAGGTGAACAATTAAAACCAATAAAAAAAGGCTCTGTGTACGTCAGCGCGTTAATAGTTACAGCCTTAAATCCTAAGGGTATCATTTTTTTCATGGCATTTTTTCCATTGTTTATCGATGCTAATTCTCCTTTGTTGCCTCAGATGTTAATTATGTCGACTACCTTTCTATTTGTTTCAACGATAAGTGTATCTACTTACACTTTATTTTCGGCTGTTTTACGTAATAAAGTAAGTTCTATTAAATTTCAAAATACTTTTAACAAACTAAGTGGTGGTATGTTAGTTAGTGCTGGTTTGGTTACGGCATCACTGAAACATAATGGCTAAAAAACCAATCAAGCGGGACTGCTAAAGCAAGGCTTGGTTTCGCTTAGCTACACAAGTTTAGCCAAGCATTATCAGCCCCTTATTGGGGCGTTATACATCAATCAAGGAGTAGAGATGGAAGAAAGTGTCGAACAACTAGACATGCAAGAGCCTGTTACAACAACTGAAATGGAATTTTATGCTGTATCGCAGAAAAAATTTTTAATTATGTTCTTAGGGACATTCGGAATTTATTCCATTTACTGGTTTTACAAACATTGGAGTCTATACAAAGAAAGTGAAAATGAGGCTATGTGGCCAGTAATGAGAAGCATTTTTCAGGTCTTCTTCACTCATTCGTTATTTTCACTTTTCGAAATGAAATACCAGATAAAAACAGGAGAGGCACCTAAGAGCATTAATCATATCGCGACTATATTCGTAGTTACTGCAATTATTGGAAATATAGGTAGCAACCTATCTGAAAGAGGTTATGGTATACCTTTTACGTATTATTCTTTGTTAATTGCATTACCTATTACTTGTTGGTGCTTATACCAAGCCCAATCACTTGCAAACTACGCAAGCGATGATGTTGAGGCTAGTTCAAATAATAAACTTACTTCATTAAATTATATTTGGTTAGCCTTAGGTGCAGTAATTTGGCTGCTAAATATTGTTGGTTTATTCGTTGTAGCGTCCGGAGCCTAACGTCGTGCCAACAAGGTAATTAAAGTCGGACACAAAATAGTTGGCAGTGTTTACTTCGCTTACTATTTTAGCTAAATAATTATCAGCCCCTGAATGGGGCGTTAATTACTCGTTAATGAACATGGACGTAATATGAAAGTTTTATTTATCTTATCTATTATTTTCTTTTCTACATACGGCAATGCTGTAGTGAAGAGGCACGATGTTCCTCCTGAAAAATATGTTCTTGAAAAAGCGCCTGGATATTTAATTGATATGCCTCATGAAGGACACGGTGTGTTAATTAATGCTCAGTGGGTGTTAACGGTAGCCCACACTATTTTTTATGATTATGTGGGCAAAAGTATAGAAATTGATTCGAAATCTTATCAAATTAAAAGTGTTCATAAACATGCTGATTATGCTGAACCAAGTAAGGCTTTATTGAAAGGTGATTTAGCGCCTTTAATGACATTTTTGTACGCGAGAAGCGATATTGCGTTAATTGAATTATCGTCACCAGTTAGCAATAGAAAGCCAATTGATATTTATACAAACGATGATGAAAAAGGGCAGCGAGTGACTGTGTTTGGCCGCGGCGCGACAGGAAATGGAATAACGGGTGAAAATATAGAGTCAAAATCACTTCGTGAGCTGAATCATTTTGAGAACATTATTGAAAGCGCAGAAGCTCATTGGTTAGCATTTAAATTTGATGAGCCAGTAAATGCATTACCACTTGAAGGTATGCATGGTTCAGGAGATAGTGGTGGAGCTTCTGTGATAATCCAACAAGGAGTCCCTTATCTTGTAGGTTTATCAAGCTGGCAATTGGCACATGGTGACATATCTACTTTTCAAGGTGGATTGTATGGTACAACTGCTTATCAAGTTAGGGTGTCTAGTTACCGTAATTGGATATTTGGAATATTGTCTCAATAAGCCAATTAATATGTAGTGCAACTAAACATTAGTGCCATTTTTTCATTCTAATAAAGCTTTTTAAAACTAAAGGCTTGCTCACTTTCTCCGTGTTGTTGAAGTTGCGCTAACTTGTCTTTTGCTTCAGCAAGCGTAGGCGTATGGCCTTCATCAATCCACCATAGTACATAAGTAGCTTTGGTTGGCTTTTCAAACCACTGTGCTTTACGTTTGAAAAACTTAATGTGATCGGTTTTAAACATAAAGTTCTTCAGTGCTTCAGCATCTTGCCACACTGACATGTTGGTAATCGTTTGTGGGTTATCGAATAATTGAATGTCAGTCGCATTCCCTGTTTCATCTTTTAGTCGCCAAATAAAACCGGGTGATTGCTCGGCAATTCCATTGATATAGTCTAGGTTATCAACAAAGTCTTTTAATTGCGGGCTATCGATAGGGGCAAGTGCCGTGGCAATATTAAGCTGGGCCAAAACTTTGGTCATGATACTTCCTTGTAAAAAATCGTTTAGTGTTAATTATTTTGACTGATAGTCACGCAAAATTTCGGTGACTTGTACTCGATAAGCTTGATACCACTTCTCGCCGCCTAACTTTTGGGCGTACAGGTGGGATGTGTTGGCTTTCCAGTTTGCAATATCTTCAAGTGATTGCCAATAAGAAACAGCAATTTCTTCATTACCTTCGCTGTAGGCGATAAACTCTTGGCAATTGTATTGTTCAAATGCCAACTTTCTCAGCTGTTGAACCATGTCGTCGTAATCTTTATCGAGCTTGTTTATTGTTGCTCTAAATATCACCGCATAAGTCATTTGATAAAGTACCCAATTGTTTGCCAACCATTTGCTGTTTTCTGTAAGGTGAGCGTTTCTATAGCTTGCTTTTTGTTGGTGAAAGAAGTGCTAAAAATCAACACTTTATAATTTCCGTCAGGTGCGCCAGGTAAACTGGTGTGTGCCGAGTTGTCGATTAGTTTACGGGAAATTACGTCATTTAACGGCGTTCTAACTGCTGTTAAGGTGGTATGCCACTTCTCTTTCGTTATTTGCTGTTGAAAATAAGGCGCGGTGTCTTGCCAACTCTCTTTATATTGTCCGCTGTCAACTTTCTCTAACCAAGTATTTGCCGCATCGATATTGCCAGCATGAGAAAACGTGAAGCTACTTGAGAGTATGCTAAGTAACACTACAAATATAAACTTCATTATTTCTTTCCTTGAGTTTATTGGTTGGCCTGATGATTGACGAGTCCGTAGCAGTAGCTGTCGTACCAAACGTCGTTAACATGAAAGTCGCTTTTTAACTCACCTTCTCGAAGTAAGCCTAGTTTTTCCATGACTTTCCAACTTGCTATATTTTGTATAGCACAGTTAGCGATAACTTTCCTTGCCTGTAACTGGTTAAAAATAAATTCGAGCAATGCGTTAGCCGCTTCAGTGATGACCCCTTTACCTTGCGCTGCTGGCAATGCCAAGTAACCAATTTCAACTCGCTGACTGTCTTGATCTTGTAGTAAAAAGCCAACACTGCCACAAAAGACTTTAGTATCTTGATCAAATATTAGAAAGGTAAACCACTGGCTCAAATCTTCAAGGCAGTTTACACGCGCTGAAAACTTCTCTTTTAACGCTCTTTCTTCAAGTATTGGCCCGATAAAGGTCATCAATTCGGGGTCATTTTGCAATTGCTTAAAATATTCAAAGTCTTGATTGGTCATCAATCTAATTGTAAGACGGTCAGTGGTAAATGCTAAATTTTTAGCATTGAGCGTAGATAAGTCCATTTCAAACACACTATAATTTAAACGGTTTATAACACTAACAAAACTAAGGAAGAAAACAATGGCGTTACAAGTAGTTATTACAGGAGCTAACCGAGGAATTGGTTTGGCTATGACTCGCCTTTTTATCGAACAGGGTTGTCAGGTATACGGCTTATGTCGCCAATCTTCTGAAGCGCTTGAACGTAGTGGTGCCAAGGTGGTTAGTGGCGTAGATGTCGCCACTGACGAAGGTATCGAGGTTATGGTTAATGCGTTACAAGGTGTAGCAATTGATGTACTGGTTTGTAATGCCGGTATCTTAAGGGATGAAAATTTATCACAGTTCAACCTTGATACCATGCGAGAGCAATTTGAAGTAAACACCTTAGCGCCGTTAAGAGTAGTACATGCATTGGAAAGTCAGTTGTTGAACGGGGGCAAAATAGCCATGATTACCTCTCGGATGGGATCTATAGCTGATAATGGCTCTGGTGGGCGCTTTGGTTACCGAATGTCGAAAGCTGCACTCAATGCTGCTTCCGTGTCGTTAAGTGTTGATTTGGCGGACAAAGATATAGCGGTTGGTATTTATCATCCCGGTTATGTACAAACCGATATGGTTGGTGGTCGTGGCGATATTTCGGCCCATGAAGCGGCGAGCCGTATTGTTGGTTTGATTAACGAATTAGCTATGAGTGATACTGGCGTTTTCAAACACTCAAATGGCCAAGTACTTCCTTGGTAATAGCGTTAAAGCTCCGATGAAAGAGAATTATTTAAAAATTTGGCGAACGGTACAGCTTATTCCTGCAGGTAAGGTCGCCAGTTATGGGCAAATTGCTGATTTAGCGGGGTTGCCAGGGCGTGCCAGATTAGTGGGCAAGTGCTTAGGTTACGTGCCTGATAGCGGGGTTGATGGAAAGCTGGTGCCGTGGTTTAGAGTGATAAATTCTGCAGGGAAAATTTCTTTTCCAATAGGTACAGAGCACTTTGAAAAACAAAAACACCACCTGCAAGAAGAGCAGGTGGTAGTGATAGGCGCTCGAATAAAGCTTAAAGAATTTCAGTGGCAGCCTGATTTAGGTGAGCTGCTATTTAAGCTTGAGTACTAAACCCAATAATAATGCTGGCTAAAGCTGATATTTATCAAGTAGCTCTTTGACTATATCGCCATTTAATTGTGTAGGGCAGCTGTAGGTGTCTGATAATTCAGATAGCAGCTGCTTATGTTTTTTCCCGAGTTCAAATGCTTCACTGTATGGTCGGTGTTCAAACATTACCATGGCATAACGTGGTGTGAATCGCTTTGGAAACCACTGCTGAATTTTAAAGGCAAATTGCTTTTGTAGTAGAAATTCATGTTGGCGTACACTATCGCGCATTTCAATATAGTTTTCTAGCGCCATATCGGCAATGGCGTCGCTATTGATTTTCCTTACTTGCTCTACTTCACCGAACAGTGCTTGCCAGTCGCTGTCTTTGGCATTGTCTGCTGCTGGGAATAACTCAGCTATTGCATTACAGTCTTCAAAACCGCAATTCATTCCTTGGCCATGAAATGGTACCACCGCATGAGCAGAGTCACCGACAATTAAGGCTTTATCTTTATAGTGCCAAGGTGAGCACTTTATTGTTGCTAAACGACCCGTTGGGTTGTTCTGGTAGCTGCCAATTAAATCATCCAATAATGGTTTAATAGATGTAAAGTGGGCATCAAAGAAGTGGTGTATTTCTTCTTTAGTATTCACACTGTCAAAGCTAGTGAAACCATGGTTTGGCATAAATAACGTCACGGTGAAGCTACCGTCTAAATTAGGGAGGGCGATTAGCATGAACTCGCCTCTTGGCCATATGTGCAAAGCATTGGCATCTAATTTATGTTGACCATTTTCATCAGGTGCAATGGTTAGTTCTTTATAACTATGATCGAGTACAGCTTCACTATCTTGTTTAGATTCTTGACTTAGGATCGCTTGTCTAACGGGGGAGTTCGCTCCATCAGTACCAATGATGCGATTAAAGTTAATTGATTTTTCAGTGCCAGCGACATTGGCGGTAAAGGTCATCTTCTCAAAATCAATATGACTTACTCTATGTTCGAAGAAAAATTTAACTTTTCCTGTCGCTTCTGCTTTAGTCATTAGAAAACTATTAAGCTGGCCGCGAGAAATAGAATAAATAACATCGTTAGTTGTTTGTCCATAAGGTTGAAAGTTTGCTGGTTCACCTTCTGGATGAACCATTCTGCCTTTCATTGGAATAAGCATTTCGTTAATTTCATTCATCAAGCCTAATGCTTGTAATGGCTTTATTCCTCTATTGGCAAGAGCCAAATTGATTGAACGGCCAGCCGAAATATTTACTTTCCGCATATCTTCACGAGATTCATATACGTCTACACTATAGCCTTTGCGTGCCAAAACTAACGACAAAAGAGAGCCAACAAGTCCACCACCGATAAGGGTTATTTTTTCGATCATGCTAGGCACTCCTTTAAGATTCTGACAAAGTGAAAACAATCTTCATAGCTATTGTATAACGGTACGGGCGCTGCTCGAATTACATTGGGTTCGCGCCAATCTGTTGTTACTCCTTTGGCTTCAATGGCATTGAACATTGCCTTGCCATCTAGGCCTTCAACGTTAATCATTAACGATAATTGGCTACCAGATTGCCCAATTGCTTCTGGCGTAATAATAGTGACTTTGTCACCTAATTCGGCTTGTAAAAGTGAGCGAAAATACTGGGTTAACTTTATCGATTTTTCTCTTAGTTTTTTCATGCCTCCGGCTAAAATGACCGTTTCGTATGCGCCGCGTACAGCAGCTAAACTGAGCACTGGTGGGTTAGATAGCTGCCAGCCTTCTGCCGTCGGTATGGCGTGAAATTCATTGGCCATTTTAAATCGGGTTGATTTATCGTGCCCCCACCAGCCGGCGAAACGATTTAATTGGGTGTTGGTTGCGTGTTTTTCATGGACGAAACAGCCGGCGACAGAGCCTGCGCCACTATTTAAATACTTGTAACTACACCAGCAGGCGAAATCGACTTGCCAGTTGTGTAATTCCAACTCGATATTTCCTGCGGCATGAGCGAGATCGAAACCGACTAAAATGCCTTTGGCGTGTGCTTTTTCGGTAATGGTTTTCATGTCGAGCACTTGGCCGGTGTAGTATTGAATACCTGGCAGGAGAATGAGTGCAATTTCATCGCCTTGTTGCTCTATGATTTGATAAAGGTCGTCGTGATTGAGCAACTCTTCACCGTCTCTTGGTTGCCATGTCATCATATGCTCTGCTGGATTGAGTTTATGATGTTTAATTTGCGACTCAACGGCATAGTGATCTGATGGGAAAGCATGATCTTCGATCAAAATTTTACATCGCTTACCTTGCGGTTGATAAAAACTGGCCATCATCAGATGCAGGTTAACGGTCAAAGAATTCATCATGACAACTTCTTTGTGCTGTGCACCAACGATTTGGGCGGCGAAGTCAGTAATAAACTCATGATAAGGCATCCAAGGGAATTCCCCTTCAAAGTGACCTTTTACACCGTGCTTGCCCCAAGCATCTAACAGTTCCATAACGGCTTCTTTCGCTAAAATCGGCTGAAGACCGAGCGAGTTGCCAGTGAAGTAGTATTCATTTTCGCCATTTGCTTGCTTTGGGATCGCGAAATGGTCGCGCATATGAGCTAACGTGTCTTGTTTATCAAGTGATTGTGCGTAATCTAAAGTAGTATCTTTTAACATAATCATTGTCTTTATTTGTTTATTGCATGTGCTGAATAGAGAACTGGGCGACTGGGTGCTGCATCATTAACAAATGCAGGAAGTTGCAAGTTCATAAAATAAAAACCATCGTCAATTTGCTGATCGAAATATGCCAGTTCAGTGATAGTTTTATTGATTAAGCTATTAGTTGTCGCCTGATGAGCGCCTTCTATGACTTGCCAAAACAAGTGATGGCAAGTTAACAAGCCATCATCGTGTAGGCGATCAATCGATGGTATATCTACGACTAAGTGCTCAACGCCGCGCTCATTGAGGTATAAGATTGCCTCACGCGTAAAAAACGGCGGTTGATTGCTTTGATTATATTCAGCGCTTAATTTGTCAGGAGTATTGGGTAGCGTGCGAATAGCTGCTACCTGCAACTGTGCGTTACTGTAATTATCAAGTTGCTTGGCTAGTGCTGACCGGGTTATCACCTTGTCTTTTGATTGCAGACTAGGCGAATAGTCTTCTTTGCAGTCGCTCGCTTGAGACGGTGTTATCGACACTAAGACGCAAGGCATTAGTGGTGAAATGCTGATGTCTGCGACAGACAAAGCCAGCTCACTGCTTTTATCGCATATATGACGTATGGTTTCGGTGTGAGTGCCGTTGCAGTGCGGATTAATCCGTAGTTCATTCACGTTACAGCTGCCACCTTGTTCGGTATCACCTATAAAACCATCTGCTTGCATAGGAACACTGGTGGCTCTGTTTGAACCAAAGTGATTAGGCTGCGCTTGGTTAAAGGCTAAGTTGATAGAACAGTTCAAGGCAAAATCAGTATTAACCTGATATTGGATATCTGCTATTTCGATTGTGACTAACATTAAAAACTAACCCTTAGTTGTTACCGTTTGACACTGGCTACACGTGCAGTTATCTAAATTCTGGTAGAAATTTTCAAAGACGATAGGTAGGTCTGTTTCAATATTGTCTAAGCAGAAGCTTTCTTGATAAAGCTTATGTTTGCAAGACGGGCAAAACCACACTAACGCGTCTGCTTGATTCGGTGCACGTTTTTGTTCAACCACCATGCCAACGCTACCAGCCATCCGTTGAGGGGAGTGGAGCATTTTCGGTGGTAGCAAAAATATTTCGCCAGCCTTGATTGAAATGTCTTTAAATTCGTCGTTATCGATAACTTTAAGGACCATTTCTCCTTCAAGTTGATAGAATAGCTCAGGCGTTTCATTGTAATGGTAGTCTGTACGGTTGTTAGGGCCGCCAACAATCATGACAATAAAGTCATCTTGTTCAAAAACTTGTTTATTACATACCGGCGGCTTTAGTAGGTGGCGATGATCTTCAATCCACTGATTTAAATTAAAGGGCAGTGCAAATGACATAAATCCTCCGGTAATTATTCAGATAAAGCTGCAATACATTTAAGTTCGATTGCAATAGGTGTCGGCAGTTTATTTATTTCAACGGTTGTGCGACAAGGTTGGTTGTCAGCAAAGTACTCTGCATACACCTTGTTATAAATGGCAAAGTCGTCATCCATATTGGTTAAAAACACTGTGACATCAACTAAGTCCATCCAGCTAGCACCTGAGGCTTCTAAAATAGTGCGAACGTTGTCAAATACGCTTCGACATTGGGCTTCAATATCATAGCTGGCGATTTTTCCATGTTCGTCTAAATCGACCCCTGGTATTTTCGTGGTGCCAGCTTGTCTAGGTCCTACGCCAGAAAGAAACAGTAAATTACCTACTTTTCTTGCATGTGGATATAAGCCAACAGGTTTTGGTGCTTTTTCGGTATTAAATTTATCGGTTGTTATTGTCATTATTCTTGTCCTTAAACCTTGTGCAGTTGCACAGTTCGACAGACACAATAGTGTCGTAATAATTGTAGAAAAATATTGAAATTTTGCGTTACGCAAACGCAATTATGCCTAGCAAACTTAATCAATAGTTGTTGCTAGGTTTTTACTAAGAAAAGGTTAAATCAATTGCCATTTGCAGCCTTGCTGGCTGGCGAAAATGGCACCTGATGATTTAAATTTGTAGCAAGTTAAACTCATTATTCTTGTAATTTATTCGAGTAACATTGTTTAGGGCGTATTGTATTTTATACAGACATTTTTAGGCTCGGTAAAGAAACGCATAGCTTCTAAACCACCTTCACGACCGACACCTGAATGATTCATACCACCAAATGGGGTTCGTAAATCACGATGTAACCAGCAGTTAACCCATACGATTCCGGTATTAACTTGCTCAGCCAAGTGGTGCGCTCTATTTAAATTGCTAGTCCAAATTGTAGCAGCAAGGCCATATTGGTTATCATTGGCTAGTGTGATTGCTTGTTCGTCACTGTCAAAAGGTTGCAAAGTCACCATAGGGCCGAAAACTTCTTCTTGGTTACAACGAGTCTCATTAGTTAATCCTTCGATAACCGTCGGTGCAATAAAATAACCATTTTCGCAACGCTCGCTAAGTGAAACTTGATGGCCACCAGTAAGTATTTCGCCACCTTCTTGCTTAGCTAACGCTATATAACTGAGCACTTTGTCGAAGTGCGCCTTTGATACTATGGCCCCTAAATTGCTGTCTTTAGTGAGAGGATCTGCCACCGCCAATTGTTTTACTTGCTCAACAAATGCTTGTTTAAATTGCTCGTAAATAGAACGCTCTATATAAAGGCGTGATGCGCACAAACAAATTTGTCCTTGGTTAGCAAAAGATGCGCGAACCAATTCAGCAACCGTTTTTTCCAAATCGCAATCGGCGAATACTAGGGCGGGGTTTTTACCACCGAGTTCTAACGATAGTTTTTTAAATTTAGGAGCGACTTCTTTGGCAATTGCTGCGCCTGTCGCTGTGCCTCCAGTAAATGAGATAGCTTTTACGTCTTGGTGATTGCATATTGCATTGCCCACTTCACTGCCTCGGCCATGCAAAATATTAAGAACGCCATTTGGTAGTCCTACTTTTTGACAAATCTCGCCTAACATAGCGGCTGTTTTTGGTGTGATCTCAGAAGGTTTGGCAATAACACAGTTTCCTGCAGCTAGTGCAGGTGCTATTTTCCAAGTAAATAAGTAAAGCGGTAGATTCCATGGAGATATACAGCCAACAATGCCTAGCGGTTGACGTAGCGTGTAATTAATTGCTTGTGTTGCCATTGCATGTGACTCGCTAGCAAATTGATTAGCGGCATGAGCAAAAAATTTAAAATTGCTGGCAGCTCGAGGAATATCAACGCTTGTGGCTAGTGATAATGGCTTACCGTTGTCAATTGATTCTGCTAATGCGAGCTCATCAATTCTCGCTTCGATTTCTTGGGCAAGCGCATAAAGTACATCTGAACGCTCCTCCAATGGCATTGCTTGCCAGCTTGGCATCGCCTTTTTTGCTGCCGCGACGGCAAGCTCAACATCATTTGCGTCGCTGTCAGGAATCAAACCATAGGCCTGTCCTGTTGCGGGCTCTATGTTTTCAATATAGAGATTATTTGACGGGGCGATATATTCACCCCCAATAAAATTCGCCAGTTTATCCATGAGCTTGCCCGTTATAAGCAGGTCGTACGGCCGCCATCGACCGGTAAATTAATACCTGTGATATATCCGGCCGCTGGAGACGCTAGGAATGCCGCAGCGGCAGCGAATTCAGCAGGGTCAGCAAAGCGACGCATTGGAATTTGTGCCTTTTCATTTTCCGTTGCTTGAGCAAGTGAAATGTTTTGTTTCTTCGCTTTACCTTCAATGATTGCATCTAAGCGCGCGGTTGCAGTAGCTCCTGGTAAAACATTATTCACTGTAATACCAAATGGCCCCAACTCATTCGCTAATGTTTTAGCCCAACTTGCTACAGCACCTCGGATGGTATTCGATACACCTAAACCAGGTATTGGTTGTTTAACTGATGTAGAAATGACGTTGATAATTCGCCCATAGCCTGTTGCTTTCATATGCGGCAAAAGTGCTTGAACTAAATGGTGATTTGACACTAAGTGTAATTCAAAGGCATTAATGAAATTACTCACATCGCTTGTATGGGCAGGGCCAGGAGCCGGGCCTCCGGTATTATTGATTAAAATATCAAAACCATTACTTGGGTTAACATGGCTTTCAATAACTGTTTTTACCTGAGCTGGTTGGCTAAAATCCGCCACTAAAACACTATGCGACTGGCCTTCTTTGCAAGGCAATTCTGCTTTTACAGCCTGTAAGCTTTCTTCATTACGTGAAAATAAGGTGACTTCAGCACCTAAAGATGCCAATTCAATTGCGCACGCTTTACCTATGCCTTGGCTACTGCCACATACTAAGGCTTTTTTACCGGTTAAATCGATATTCATAACAACCCTTGTTTATTCTTAATTAGTTATTTGGTTGAGTGTGCTGATGTTTTATCACATTAAAATTTTTAATGTCAGCAATTTCTAATGATCAGATAAAAGGCATGAGTAAATATATTTTGACAATGAACAAAAGCCTAGCATAATAGGGCGATTGATTTATTTGACACCCTGTCAGATTGTGGAGTGTTTAATGTTACCTAAAGGTGTTTTTGTTTCAGGAACTGGACCAGCAATTATATTTTTACATAGCTCGTTAAGTTCATCTCGCCAGTGGTTTCCATTGGTAAAACAACTTGAATCTAATTTTACTTGTATCAACATTGATATCTTAGGATATGGTGTTGCTGATAAAGTACAGGATGTTAATAATTATGACTTTTCTGTCGAAGCTAAACGAATTAACCAAGCAATTGAGCATGTTGTTGGTGATGGCCAATATCACTTAGTAGGTCACTCATGTGGCGGTGCTATTGCACTTAAGATAGCTGTTGAAGCACCAGAGAAGGTGCTAAGCATGTCTTTATACGAGCCGGTAGCATTTCATTTATTACCGGAAGGTAGCGAAGAGCAAAAAGCAGCATGTGATTTTGCACAATATGTTGATATTGAAGATACGTATAAAGCGGCAGCTGTTTTTACTGATTTTTGGAACAAAGAAGGGTTCTTCGAAGCCCTACCCGATAAGATGAAAGCATTAATGGCAGCCGACATGCCTAAAGTAAACCTAGATTTCAAAGGGTTAATGTCTGAAAAATACACACTTTCTGATCTTAAAACGATTACAGCCCCTTGTTTGATGATCACAGGAAAGCTCAGTCCGCATCTGAGTCACTACTTAGCAAAGCACATCATAGCGAGTCTACCTGCCGCTGAACACAAGCAAGTTGCTGCTGGTCATATGGCGCCTGTTAGTCATAGTGAAATCGTGCTACCTTTAATAGGTGAATTTATTTGTCACCAGTGAAATAAAAAGAAAAACTAAGGGATATGCATTGAATAAGCTAAGGCAGCTAAAACAAAAATTGAGTAAAGGTGCTATTTTTGCGTCTTTGGCTATCGCCGCATTTCCTTCTCTTGGCCAAGGGAACCAAGATATTCATTCAACCTGTGCCAAGTCACCGCAACAATGTTTAGAAGTTATTGGTCAATACTTAACGAGCGAAAAAACAGAAAGTAGAATTTGGTTTCAATATAAAATGTACCAAATTGATGCGTTGTTTCAATTAGTTAAGTTTGAGCAACTTGCGAACGAAGTTTCACCATGGGTTGAGCGTAAAGACATCCCCTTAAAATTCAAAATTAGCGTTCTTATTTATTACGCGAAAATACTTTCAAGCCAAGGCAGTGATGCAATTGCCGCTAACTATATGAATCAAGCGCTTGACGCTATTAATGATGTAAACAGTGTAGCCTTTGATCCACTGTTAGTTGTGCAAGTGGCAAATGGTTTGAACCACATTGGAGAGTACCAAAAAGGGTATGATTTGCTCATACCTTTAGAAAAAAAATATCGAAATAGGCCAATGGCCAAGTTCAAGCATGAGCTTTATGAAAACCTTGGACACTTTGCGTTAAGGTTAAAGCAATTCCAGGAACATTTAGGTTATCGTTTACAAGCGCTAGAATGGGCCAAAGAAGTGGGTAATGATAACCAAACTGCCATTTCGTTATATAACGTTGCTAGGGCTCACCAAATACTTGAAGATTATGAGCGGGCATTTCATTATTTTGAGTTAGCGGAGCAGTTAAATGCGATGGGGCCAAGCGACCAGAATATGATTAATTATCGCCGAGCTGAAATGTCGTTAGTAATGAACGATTTGGTCAATGCTCAGGGCTATTTTGACCGAGTAAATCGTAATACAGAGTTTGAGTCGTATATCGATATGTTCGACGCTTTAGAGCAAAAACTACTCCAAGCAAAAACTAAATAAAATAAGCGACTATTCACTAATATAAAAAAGCCCGCTATTAGCGGGCTTTTTTATATTACGTTGTTTAATAAACCGGTGCTTAGCCAATAAACTTACGAGCGTTGCGGAACATACGAACCCAAGGAGAGTCTTCTAACCACTCATCAGGGTGCCATGAGTTAGCAACCGTGCGGAATACACGCTCAGGGTGCGGCATCATAATCGTTACACGACCATCTGTAGTAGTTAATGACGTAATACCATCTGGTGAACCGTTCGGGTTAGCTGGGTATGTTTCAGTGACGTCACCGTAGTTATTTACGTAACGCATTGACACTGTGCCTGAATCGTTAGCGACATCAACTGCTTCGTCTGAAGTAAATTCCGTGCGGCCTTCACCGTGAGAAACCGCGATTGGCATGCGTGAACCTTCCATACCTTTAAAAAAGATTGACGGGCTTTCTTGAATTTCAACTAATGAGAAACGAGCTTCAAAGCGCTCTGATTCGTTTTGTACGAATCGCGGCCATGCTTCACTGCCTGGGATGATTTCTTTTAAGTTTGAAAGCATCTGACAACCGTTACATACACCTAGTGAGAAGGTGTCTTCACGGTGGAAGAATGTTTTGAACATTTCACGAGCGTTGGCATTAAATAATATTGATTTCGCCCATCCTTCACCAGCACCTAATACATCACCGTAGGAGAAACCGCCACAAGCGACTAAGCCTTGGAAATTTGCAAGATCAGTACGACCAGTCAAAATGTCAGACATATGAACGTCGATGGCATTAAAACCTGCGCGATCAAATGCTGCCGCCATCTCTACGTGAGAATTAACACCTTGCTCACGCAAGATTGCCACTTTAGGACGAGAATTGTTTTGTGCGTCTTTAGCAATTAGATCTGCCACAATATCTTCGTTAAGGTCGAACGTTAATTCTGCATTTAAGCCAGGATCTTCAGTATCGAATTTAACATCAAACTCTTCTTGTGCACATTCTGGGTTGTCGCGCATTGCTTGCATTTTAAGTGTTGTTTCAGCCCACACGGTACGGAAGTATGTACGTGAGTTTTCTAATACAACATCTTCATTACGTGTGAATGTGATCATGTCAGTATCATTGATACGTGCAACATCAGCACAGTAATCTAGAATACCGTACTCTGAGAAAATGGTGTGAATTGCATCTACATCTTCTTCACGAATTTGAATAACAGCACCTAACTCTTCGTGGAATAGCACTTCTAAATCTGAGCCTTCAAATACACTTAAGTCAACGGTAACACCAGTGTGACCCGCGAATGCCATTTCGGTAATGGTCGTAAATAAACCACCGTCACTGCGATCGTGATAAGCAAGTAATTTGCCTTCTGCTACAAGTGTTTGCATGGCATTAAAGAAGCCACGTAATACGTGTGATTCGTCTACGTCAGGTGTTTCAGTACCAAGTTGCTTATAAACTTGAGCTAAACATGAACCGCCTAAGCGATTTTTACCGCCAGAAAGGTCTATAGCTACGATGCGAGTGTCACCCATATCAGTACGAAGTTGAGGAGTTACCGTTTTGCGAATATCCTCAACTCGACCAAATGCGGTAATGATTAATGACATAGGCGCCGTTACCGCCTTATCTTCACCATTTTCTTCCCACTTGGTTTTCATCGACATTGAGTCTTTACCTACCGGGATTGTTAAGCCAAGTTCTGGACAAAGCTCTTCACCTACAGCTTTTACTGCTTCGTAAAGACCCGCGTCTTCACCCGGGTGACCAGCTGGTGACATCCAGTTTGCAGAAAGCTTAATGCGATTTAAGTCACCAATATCAGCGCCAGCGATATTTGTTAATGCTTCTGCCACGGCAAGACGAGCAGACGCGCCATAGTTAAGTAAGGCAACCGGTGTACGTTCACCCATTGACATTGCTTCGCCGTGATATGAATCAAGTGATGCAGCAGTTACGCCACAATCAGCTACTGGAACCTGCCAAGGGCCAACCATTTGGTCGCGAGCAACCATACCTGTTACTGAGCGGTCACCAATCGTGATAAGGAAAGTTTTTTCTGCGATTGTCGGTAAACGCAGTAAGCGATCAGCGGCGTCGGCAACGCTAATGTTATCAAGTGATAACGTGTCGCCTTCAGCTTTGGCTGTTGTAACGTCTTTGATAATTTTAGGTGTTTTACCTAGTAAAACATCTAATGGTAAATCGATAGGTGTATCTTTATCGGTACCTTCAAAATGCGCATCAGTAACCGTTAAGTGTTCTTCTTCAGTTGCTTTACCAACGACAGCAAATGGTGCACGTTCACGTTGACAAATTGCTTCAAAAATTGGTAACTGTTCATCAGAAACTGCCATTACGTAACGTTCTTGAGATTCGTTACACCAAATTTCATGAGGCGCCATACTACGCTCGTCGTTTGGTACATTGCGCAGTTCGAAGTTACCACCACGGCCACCGTCTGATACAAGTTCAGGGAAGGCATTTGATAAACCACCAGCACCTACATCATGAATAAAAAGAATTGGGTTGTCGTCACCTAGTTGCCAACAACGGTCGATAACTTCCTGACAACGACGTTCCATTTCAGGGTTTTCACGTTGTACTGACGCAAAATCTAAGTTTTCAGCAGACTGACCAGATGCCATAGAAGAAGCCGCACCGCCGCCAAGGCCAATATTCATTGCTGGACCACCTAAAACGATTAGGTTGGCGCCAACATTGATTTCGCCTTTTTGTACATGCTCTTCACGAATGTTACCAAGGCCACCAGCAATCATGATTGGTTTATGGTAACCACGTACTTCAACACCGTTAAATGAGTTTACTTGCTCTTCATAAGTACGGAAGTAACCCAAGATAGCTGGACGACCAAATTCGTTATTGAATGCTGCGCCACCAAGCGGACCTTCTTTCATGATATCAAGTGCTGTCACAATTCTATCGGGCTTACCGAAGTCAGTTTCCCAAGGCTGTTCAAAGCCTGGAATACGTAAGTTCGATACAGAGAAACCAGTTAAACCTGCTTTAGGTTTCGAACCAACACCTGTTGCACCTTCATCACGAATTTCACCACCTGAACCTGTTGCTGCACCAGGGTATGGCGAAATAGCAGTAGGGTGGTTGTGTGTTTCTACTTTCATTAGAATATGGATGTTTTCGTGATTGTAGCCATACTCTTTAGTTTCTGGGTTAGGGAAGAAACGTCCACCTTCTGAACCAACCATTACCGCTGCGTTATCTTTGTATGCAGATAACACGTAGTCTGGGTTTACTTCATGGGTGTTACGGATCATTTTAAATAGCGATTTCTCTTGCTTAACACCATCGATAGTCCAATCCGCATTGAATATTTTATGACGACAATGTTCAGAGTTTGCTTGAGCAAACATATATAATTCAATGTCGTGTGGGTTACGGCCTAATTTTGCAAAATTGTCTGCTAAGTAAGTAATCTCATCTTCTGCTAATGCTAATCCTAAATCTAGATTCGCTTTAGCTAATGCGTCGCGACCACCGGCTAATACGTCTACTGAGCCAAATTCGCCTGGCTCGGCTGTCGCAAATAATGCTTGTGCGTCATTAAATTCAGGGAAAATTGATTCCATCATTCGATCGTGAATGAAATTGTTCAATACTTTTTCTTGTGCTTGAGTTAATGCATCGCCTGTTACGTAGTAAGCAATGCCGCGCTCTAAGCGGATAACTTTTTCTAAACCACAGTTGTGAGCAATATCCGTCGACTTAGAAGACCAAGGGGAAATAGTACCAGGGCGAGGCGTCACTAATAATAAAGTACCTGCTGGTTCGTGTTCTTCAATGGTTGGGCCGTATGTTAATAGTTTAGCTAGTACGTCTGATTCATCCGCGTTAAGTTCAGCAGATAAATGTGCAAAGTGGGTAAACTCTGCATAAATGTCATTAACAGGAAGGCCTGCGTCACTGCACTGAGATAGTAGTTTTTGAATACGAAAATCAGATAGTGCCGGAGCGCCACGAAGGGTTTGGATCAACATCGCCATTTGTTTACTCACTAGTAAATTAGTTATTTTTACTGACCAGAAAGTTAAGTTTTTCAGCAGTAAAAAGCATGGGGTAAAAATCGCGCGTATTATAGTGGAAAGAGACGCTTTTGATAAGCAAAAGATTTGCTAATTAATGGATGAAATAATTCATTCACTGAGTATTAACAAAAAAGTGCTTTATCTATAAATCAATTCGCGACACAATGAGTTGGTATGAACATAAAATTTATAAAAACCAACCAATTGTTCAAGTTTTTTCAGCTATCGCTTGTAGTAGCTGTTATTGCTATTTCTGGCTGTAAAAAAGAAACTGACCATCCCAGTTTAAAACGTATTTTGTCTCGCGGTTATGTTGCTGTTGGCACTCTTTATGGACCCAATTCATATTACCTAGGCGCTGACGGTGCTGCTGGTTTTGAATATGAATTAGCGCAAAAATATGCTGATTCATTAGGTGTTGAGCTGAAAATATTGCCCAGCTATAGCTTAGATGAGCTGTTCCCGCGCTTAGATTCAGGAGAGGTCGACTTTCTCGCGGCTGGTTTATCTGTAACACCTAATCGTTTGAACCAGTATGAATTTGCTCCGAGCTATGACAGTGTTAGCCAAAAGTTAGTGTTTAAGCAAGGTAATAAACGGCCTAGAAAATTAGCCGATTTAACGGGTTTGTTAATGGTAACGGCTAACTCGAGTCATACTGAAAATTTAGAAAAGTTAGCTGTACAAAACCCAGAGTTGACTTGGCAAGGAAGTAGTGAGTTTGATAGCGAAGAATTATTGCTAAAAGTACTCGCAGGTGAAATTGACTACACTATTGTCGACAGTCATGTGTTGGCGATAAATCGCCGATATTATCCTGATATCAGTATTGGTTTTACAATTAAAAAGCCTGAGCCGTTAGCTTGGATTGTCAATAAAGACAGTGACGACTCTATTTTAGGAAGTTTGATTGAGTTTTTTGGGCAGGTACATCATGACGGTACTTTGTTAGCATTAGATGACAAATATTACGGCCATGTTGAGAAGTTTAATTACGTTGATACACATGCATTTCTTTCGGCCATTGATAATAAACTGCCAAAATATCAACCGCTTTTCGAAAAGTATAGCGAAGATATTGATTGGAAATTGTTGGCCGCAATTAGTTATCAAGAGTCTCATTGGAATCCTAAAGCCCGTTCTCAAACCGGTGTTAGAGGGTTGATGATGCTGACATTGCCTACGGCCAAGCAAATGGGGGTGAAGAGTCGATTAGATCCTGAGCAAAGTATTGCTGGCGGTTCTAAATATTTTAAGAATCTAATCGATCGCATTCCAGATCGCATACCGTTTCCTGATCGAATGTGGTTTGCGCTTGCGTCTTATAACGTCGGTTTTGGCCACGTAAATGACGCGAGAATTATTACGCAACGCCAAGGTGGGGATGCAGACAGGTGGGTTGATGTTAAGTCACGTTTACCACTGTTAAAGCAAAAAAAGTATTATAAAACAGTTAAGTATGGTTACGCGCGTGGTGACGAACCTGTGCATTACGTAGAGAATATTAGGCGCTATTATCACACATTGTCTTACTTCGATGAAAAGGTGCGTAAAAATAATGTTACAAATAAAGTGGTAGAGACTGAGTAATATTGTTGACTACCTAGTCAGGTTTTGTCATAAAATAGTCATAATTCTTCGGTATACTGCCGCTGAATTTATTTTGATAAACCGATAGGAGGTTGTTTATGTCGCTTAATCGCCGCAGAATTCAACTCAGTATTCAACGAAAACGAATGCTACGAGATACGCAACGAAAGATTAGTAATAGACGTTCAGCGTATTACAAACAAAGCCTGATGGAACAATAGCCCTCAGGCTTTTTTGTTTGTGGATGCTGATAAAACTAATGGCTATGTGTTTCACCGGCATGGCTATGTGAACGCCGCTCCAATTCTTCTGAGCGCGCGAAACTATTATTTATTTGTCCTTTAAAGCAATTTATTACCCAAGGAAAAGTATTTGTAACGTAGTAACCATATTTACCATCTACAGTCATGCCGTTACATTGATCTAAATCGCCAGTTCCTTGCACATACTCCCAGTCACCACGGAATTGACCATCGTAATTATTACTAGCAATTAAACCAACACCAGCTTGTGGTGTTTGATAACCTACGACCTCTTCGCGTGGACCACCATTATTTTTGAGTGCATAGCTTGAGACAGCTTTTCGTATTTCACCACTACTAGGATCAGTAAAGCAACTGCCATATATAGGGAAGCCATCGGCGGCGAAACCGATTACAGGTGATGCGACAGCATTTTCACAGTTTTGCGCAAACATAGCGACTGGGTTTGCATGATAATGGTACTTACCATTTGGCTGGGTATGCGCATTGTGACTGTCAGTACCAAAGGTATTAAGTGGAGACATAGGATCATATCGCCATGGGTTGTCATTTTGATCTGGGCCACAGCCAATCTTTTCTCGCCCTAAAGGTTCGTCACCTACGCCGTAACAAGCGGCAGGTAATATGTCTAAGGTTACACCATTTAGCATGACAGCTTCTGCTACGCCAAGCTCAAGCGCTGTATCAGTTCCACTAAATGCTGGCGCAATATTGATACGATAACTGTCGATAACTTCGCCGACGTTGGTGGCGAATGCGGCACTTTGATCATTGAAACTGTGATTAGGTATTTGGTTAATATCGATTGTGCATTCTGTGCTGTTGCTGCTAATACTAACATTGCCATGAAAGCTAATACCGCGCTTTATATCGTCTACATTTGACTGATAAGTACCAACATATTCACTACAGCTAGTTGAACGCTCTACAAATATTTTGTCGGTAATATCGAGGTTATTTGCGCTTGCATTAACAGTAACCATGGCAGTGTTACTTGCTAGGCCATCGTTAACTTCAAGCGTCAATAAATATTCGCCGGTGGCATCGGGTGTAAATGAAATATTTTGTTGGGAAAAATCATCACCATCAAACTTGACTAAACTGCCATCTGGTTTACTGGTTACCGTCCAAGTAAAGCTCAAAGGATCGCCGTCAGGATCAAAACTATTTTCTGCAGTAAGGTTTACTATTTCATCAACATTCGTGTTTTGAGCCGCACCAGCGTTGGCGACAGGAGCTTGATTGCTAGTACTTTCGGGGGTCACTGATATAACAACTTCATCAGGTGCTGAATTAACAGTGCCGTCATTTACTGTCAATGAAAACACATAGTCACCAATTATATCAGGCGACAGGCTTAGTTGTTCTAGTGTGTTATTTTCAATTGTTAGTACGCTGCCTTCAGGCACTGAGGTAAGTGACCACTCAATAGTTAGTGTGTCGCCATCTGCATCTGAGCTTTGGCTTGCAGATAACTCGAGTACACTACCTAGTTGGATTGTTTGATCGCTTCCTGCATTGGCAACGGGAGCACTATTGGTTGGTACAACGGCTTCATTATCAGTATTTTGATTCGATGATGAAGAAGAACCGCCGCCACAGCCAGCAACTAACACTAACGTTATCGAAGAGAGACTGAAAATTTTTATGGATTTAGAGAGAAGCATACTATCCCACACAGCTTTTATATTAAACAACAGCCTTAATTGTTGCTGGTAAATAGTTAAATAGAAAGTCTAGTAGTGGCTTCTTCACATTACTTTACTTATCTTTACTTAATTTTCTTAATAAAATTAGCGGGTTAATCTTTATGGTAAAGATAAGTAAAATTTAATTAATGGCAGATTAACGTTGAGTTGGGATGTCGAGCATTTCAATGATTGCTTGAGAAATGCGTTCGATTTGGTCGATGTCTTCAGGAATAATGAGTACGGTATCATCGCCAGCAATGGTTCCTAAAATGCCAATAGATTCTTCAAGTGAATCTAACACTCTTGCCATTAAAGGCGCACCACCAGTTCCCGTTTTTAAGATGATTTGATAATTATTGTGTTTTAAATCGAGGGCAATGGTTTCGATAGGGTGCTTAGTTTTAGGCACGATTAACGCATCAGGCAGGTTGTAGCAAATTTCGTTTTGGCTATTGCGAGTTTTAACCGCGCCGAGTTTTGCTAGCATTCTCGATACTTTAGATTGTGATATGTTTTCATAGCCACGTTCGGCAAGTGCATAAGCTAATTCTTCTTGCGAACGGTAAGTGCCTTGTTTGATTAAGGATTTAAAAATTTGAAGTAATTCTTGTTCTTCTTTCTGCTTATTTTGTGTCATTACTTTAGTTTTCTTTGCTTAATGGCTATTGAACAGGTTAAACGTGTTGGCTTATTTTACCTAGCTATTTCTATTTGTCATTGCCTTGTTGCTTAAGTGTTTACTTAGCGTTTTGTTTAGCGGCTTGTTTTGCTGCTTTAATCTCTTTTCTACGCCGTTTAAAAAAATTAGATAACATAGTTGCGCATTCAGCTTGCATTAGGCCTTCATTAACGTTTATTTGATGATTTAGTTTTTCATGTTGCGTTAAATTGAAAACACTGCCAGCAGCACCTGTTTTTTCATCCTTTGTCGCGAAAATCACCTTGTCAATTCTGCTATGTACCAGCAGTCCCGCACACATAGGGCATGGCTCTAACGTTACATATAAGGTGCAATCTATTAACCGGTAGTTTGCTATATTTTTGCCTGCTTGGCGAATGGCCATCATTTCCGCGTGCGCCGAAGGATCGTTGTCCATAATCGAGCGATTATACCCTTCACCGATGATTTCCCCGTGATAAACCACCACTGCGCCAACCGGGATCTCATTGTGGCTTTCAGCGATTTGAGCAAGTTCTATTGCCCGAGACATAAACTTGTGGTCTAGTGCTGAAAATTCTGGACTTAATGTGTTAATTTCGTTCATCGCTACAAAAACATCTCTAATAAGTCGTTTAGATATCTATGCCCTAAAGGCGTTACCTGCCATGTATTGTTATGTGCGTGCAAAAGCCCTTTATTTTTAGCGAGTAGTAACTGAGTTTCTACCGTTGCTAACGGTAAACCTGTTGTGTGCTCAAACCTTTCGATAGGAAAAGCTTCTCTTAACCTTAATTGATTCATCATAAATTCAAAAGGTAACTCTTGTGCGGTCACCGAATTGACTTGATAGAGTGCTGCACGGTTTTTTTCTAAATAGCCTTTTGGGTGTTTTACTTTTACGGTACGGTGAATTGTGTTGTTTGCGACATCCGTGAGCTTGCCGTGAGCGCCACAACCTATGCCTAAATAGTCACCAAACCGCCAGTAATTTAAGTTATGCATGCTCTGAACATTTGGCTGGCTATATGCTGAAATCTCATATTGCTGGTAGCCTGCGCGACTTAGTAACTTAATGCCTTGTTCTTGAATATCCCACAAGGTTTCGTCTTCTGGTAATTTAGGCGGCTTTGAACCAAATGCGGTATTAGGTTCAATAGTAAGTTGATACCAAGATAAATGATCAGGTTTAAGTGCAATGGCTTGTTTTAAGTCATCTAACGCGTTTGCTATTCCTTGGTTAGGTAAGCCATGCATTAAGTCTAAATTAAAGCTTTTTACACCACAGGTTTTGGCCAATTGCGCAGCGCGAATTGCTTGTTCGTTGTCATGAATTCGACCAAGCTTGATCAGTTTATCTGACTCAAAGCTTTGCACACCAATAGACAATCTTGAAACACCAGCTTGAGCGAATGCCTCAAATTTATCTGCTTCTACCGTACCAGGATTTGCTTCAAGCGTAACTTCAATATCTTCTTTTTTATCAAAGCGAGCAAACACTTGATCCAATAAGTCAGTTATTGCTGCACCTGAGAATAAACTTGGCGTGCCACCACCAATAAAAATGCTGTGTAGTTTTCTATTGGTTAACTTAAAGCGTTTAATATCGTCGTCTAAATCTTGAATAAGCGCTGCGACATATTCCTTTTCTGGGATGTCATTTTTTAGCTTGTGCGAATTAAAGTCGCAATATGGACACTTTTGGACACACCATGGAATATGGATATAAAGCGATAACGGCTGTTGAACCAATAAACTCATATTTGTCTCTGCGACTAAAAGTGTTTAACTAGCTGAGCTAAAGCCTTGCCACGATGACTGAGCTTATTTTTCTCTTCGCGAGTTAATTCTGCCGAGCTACATTGGTGCGATTCAACCCAAAACAATGGATCGTAACCAAAGCCTTGCTCACCGCGAATTGCTGTCAGTATGCTGCCTTCCCATACACCGTGACAAATAATTGGAGTTGGATCGTCTGCATGTCGCATATACACTAATACACAATGAAATCGTGCACTACGTTTTGGTGATGCTACATCATTAAGTTCCGCTAATAATTTCTCATTATTACGCGCATCTGTTGCATCAATGCCTGAATACCGTGCTGAAATAACGCCGGGCGCACCATTTAAGGCATCTACCTCTAATCCAGAATCGTCAGCAATGGCAGGAAGGCCAGTAATTTTGGCAGCGTGTCTTGCCTTAATAATGGCATTTTCAACAAATGTAGTCCCCGTTTCTGGCACGTCTGGTACATCAAATTGACTCTGTGGGAGAATATCTATTTTGTGATCGCTAAGCAGCTTTGCTAATTCGGCTACTTTACCTTGATTACCAGTGGCTAAAACGATGGTTGTCATGAATGTCTTACTTCTTGGGTGGTGTAATAGGAAATTGCACGCATTATAACGCCATTATACGTTAAGAGGTAGCTGCAAGCGCTATACAAAAATGTGGTTTTATTTCTGATTAACTGTGTATGTCCACTAGGTGAAAAAATTGCTAATTTATCTGCAGTCTCTACCTGTTAAGGAAAACGAATGTCACTTAAAGATACTTTACTCGCACTGATTATTGTTTCTATTTGGGGGTTTAACTTTATCATTATTGCTTGGGGGGTAGAGCAAATGCCGCCACTAATGATGGGAGCAGGGCGCTTTATCTTTGTGGCATTAATTGGTTGTTGTTTTATTAAGAAACCCAATATTCCGTGGCATTTAATGGCACTCTATGCCGGTACATTGTGCTTTGGTCAGTTTGCCTTGTTATTTTCTGCCATTGCTTTTGGTATGCCAGCAGGTTTGGCCTCATTAGTGCTGCAATCCCAAGCGTTATTCACCATTATTTTCTCAGCTCTTGTATTGAAAGAAGCCATTAAAGCACCGCAATTAGTAGCCATGATTGTTGCTGGCATAGGCCTAGCCATTATAGGTAGTAGTGAACAAGCAACTCATATGACTGCACTTGGTTTTTCGTTAACGATTGCTTCAGCAGTTTCTTGGGGTTTTGGTAATGTTGTTAACCGAATGATCAATCAACGAGGCTATCGAGCCGACATTGGATTAGTGGTTTGGTCGTCGTGGTTTGCTATTATTCCGTTTGCTTTAACGAGTTATTTTGTCGAAGGTAGTGAAGCGATTGTCTCGGCGATAGCCAATTTTAACTGGATTGGCATAAGCGTTTTACTTTATTTAGCAATTGCTGCGTCAATGTTGGGCTACAGCTTATGGAGCTATTTGCTCGCCCATTATCCTGCTGGACAAGTTGCTCCGCTTACACTGGCGGTTCCTGTTGTTGGTTTATTATGTGCAATGTTCTTCTTAGATGAACAAATTTCTTCAGGTCAATTTTTCGGTATTGTCGTGGTGATGTTGGGGCTAGTGATTAATGTAAAAGGGCAATGGTTGTTTCGTAAATTTGACGGAATGATAAGAAGTAAATTAGTTAAAGGGGTTAAATAAAGGTCTTGTGAAATGACTAGTTTGTCTCTTTTTGCTTTCAACAATCAATAAAATTATCGTGACTTTAAAGTAGAGTTAGTTACTTTTGTCGCGGTGGCGACAGCAGCCCAAGGGACGCTAGCGCCGTTGTCCCCTTGGAAGCCCATTGCGCAGCTAGTACATGCTTTTTCTTCATTGCTGTTATTTAATCTCGATGTACCAGCAATGAACGTGCATCCTTACATTACATTGCTTTTGCCATCACGCATGATGGCAATACATGGTTAAATAAAGTCAATTCAGGTATTTACCTAACAGGTTGATGTTTCGTTTAAATTTGTTTGAAAGCAAGTGCTTGTCTCTACGTATTTCTCTTTTAGTTTTATGCTGAGCAGGGCGTTGGAGGAATTCTAAAGGGCGGCACCGCGATACGCCGCCCTTTGGGTGCTGCGGCCACTGCCGCAATATAATGAGGAAGCTTATTCAGCCTCGAAAGTATTTCGTGCTAAAAATAAATAATCAGTCAACATAAAACGTTTGATCAAACACTAATTCATGTGTCTCTGAACCATCTGTGATCGTCAACTCAAACTTAACCTTTTCTTTATCACGGTAATTTAACTGCGCTAAATAATAAATCGCTTGCCCTTCTCGTACTTCTTCAAAGTCGAGACGTTTATATTGCCCCGTTAAATTCAGTGCAGTTCCTGAAATAGATACCGCTTTGGCTGGTTTACCTTGCTGAGTGTTGTCTAGTACAGAAATATTGATCAACGCATTATATTTACTGCGTTCAATGCCATAGGCCTTGGCAACTTGAGGCGTTAAAAATGTTGCGCCAATGGCCATATAGTGCACATCCATGTTGCCTAATGTTTTCATATTTTGCGCGCTAGCAAGTGGCGCACTAACAATAGCTAATAACAACAGTAATATTGCTGCGCTTATCCATACTTTGGTGGCTTTCATCATCGTTCTATCCTCAATTGGCGAACTTATTCATAGTATAGTAAATATCAATAAATTCGCTTTAAAGCATGTGCCAATAAGGAATAGCACTACCTAATAAAATGTTAATCACATTGAGTAATAAAAATGCAACTAAAATTGAAAGGTCTAAGCCGCCAATCACTGGAACTATACGACGAATAGGGCGCAAGAAAGGCTCTGTTAATTGTTGGAAAATAACCATAGTAGGGTTATAGCCTTGTACCACCCAACTCATAATAGCCATTACCAGCATGATGATGAATAGCAAGAAACCGACTTGCTTTACGAGTGCTAATAAGCCGAAATATGCCGCTGCCAAAATATCGACTGGACCGCCGTTAATAACAGGGATCACAATAAATTCTAGGGTAGAGAAAATTAGCGCTATTAATACGGTTGCGATATCGATTCCGCCAAAACCAGGTATAAAACGACGAAAAGGTATAACCAAAGGGTTGCTGACTTTTACGATAAATTGGCTAAGAGGGTTATAAAAATCTGCTTTTACAAGTTGTAGCCAGACACGAAGAATTAGCACAATCACGATTGCGTCGAAGAAAAACCTCAGCAAATAATTAATTGCTTCCATTGAGTACTCCTAAATTGATTCGGCTAAATCATAGGCGAGCTAAGCGACATGATCGAGCCTTAATCGATAAAAACTGTAAATATTATTAATAAATGCTTATTTGTTTGCCATTTCTTTGGCACGAGCTATGGCTGCTTGCATCGCAGTGCTAACCAATTCAGGTAGCCCACCGTCTGTAAATGCTTTTAGCGCTGCTTGTGTTGTACCGCCTTTAGAGGTGACATTTTCTCGTAGTTTGGCTATCGAAATATCATTCTCTACTACCATGTTTGCAGCGCCCAGTGCTGTTTGTTGTACTAACTGTCGTGCTTCTTGCTCACTAAAACCTAGCTTTACTGCTTCAGCAGCCATTGACTCCATAAATAAGAAAAAGTAGGCAGGACCCGATCCAGAAACGGCAATGATGTGGTCTATTTCTGATTCTTCGTCTAACCATTTAACAATACCGGTGGCTTTCATTAAAGTATCGGCATACGCTTTTTGTGCTGGAGTTACTTGTGGCGAAGCAAATGCACCTGAAACACCCAACCCTAGTTGTGATGGCGTATTAGGCATTGAGCGAATAACCGATTTGTTACCACCTAAAGCCGCTTGAATTTGTGCCATCGTAGTGCCAGCAGCTACAGAGATAAAGCACTTTTCGTTAACCGGCAACGCAGAGGCTAACTCTTTACATACCGATTCGATAAGGTGAGGCTTAACTCCTAATACGATAACGTCAGCATCTTTTGCTGCGTCAATGTTGTTGGCTGTTTGTTTGATGCCATAATCTTTAGCTAATGCTTCACGTTTTTCAGGCGACGGATTCGATACTGTTATATCGTTGGCGCTAACGCCATTATTAATTAAGCCTAGGATTATGGCGCGGTTCATATTGCCGGCGCCAATAAATGCTACTTTATTCATATGTAAACCTTAAGTTATTTAGCCATGTTAACTACGTTGGCCAAAAATCGCGGTGCCAATTCGTACCATAGTTGAGCCCGCTGCGATGGCTGGCTCCAAATCGTTAGACATACCCATTGATAAGGTATCTATGGTTGAATATTGCTTTTTCAAGTCTGTAAATAATTGATTCATTTGATTAAACACAGAAATCGGCGCATTTTTTTGTGGAATGGCCATTAGGCCGCGTAATTTCAAATGTTCGCAATTGCTAACATATTGAGCTAATTGTGGAAGTTCCGATAAATTCACACCAGATTTTGCTTCTTCTTCACTAATATTCACTTGTAAACAAATGTTCAGGGGAGTATCTTGACTAGACCTTTGATCATTAAGACGAGTGGCAATTTTTATTCGGTCGACACTATGAACCCAAGAAAAGTTTTCGGCAATCAACTTTGTTTTGTTTGATTGAATAGGACCAATAAAATGCCAACAGATATCCGACAAATGCGACAATTGAGCAACTTTATCTACCGCTTCCTGAACATAGTTCTCTCCAAAGTGGCGTTGACCTGCTTGATAAGCTTGCATTACCAACTCAGAAGGCTTCGTTTTGCTAACCGCAAGTAATTTTACTTGTTCTGGTGAGCGATTAGTTTGTTTACAAGCTTGTGAAATCTGCTGGTGAATTTGCGATAAATTGTCTTTAATGTTCATGGTTGATTATAAAATTATTACCCAGAATAAGAGGTTCTTATGGATATTACCGAATTATTAGCCTTTAGTGTTGATCATAATGCATCTGACTTGCATTTATCGACAGGTACTCCGCCGTCAATTCGTGTTGATGGTGAAGTTCGTAAACTAAATATTCCAGCCTTTGATGCCAAGGATGTTAATGCCTTAGTGTATGACATTATGAGCGATCGTCAGCGAAAAGAATACGAAGAAAGCTTGGAAGTGGATTTCTCTTTTGAAGTACCTAACTTAGCACGTTTCAGGGTAAACGCCTTTAACCAAGCGCGTGGGCCAGCAGCAGTATTTCGTACTATCCCTAGTAAAGTATTAACTTTAGAAGATTTGGGCTGCCCAGAGATATTTAGAGAAATAGCTGATACGCCTCGCGGACTCGTATTGGTTACAGGACCAACAGGTTCAGGTAAGTCGACGACGTTGGCGGCGATGATCGATTACATTAATTCGAATAAATATGATCATATTTTGACTATCGAAGATCCTATCGAATTCGTACACGACAATAAAATGTGCTTAATTAACCAAAGGGAAGTTCATCGCGATACCTTAAGTTTTGATGCTGCACTTCGCTCTGCACTACGTGAAGATCCTGATGTGATTTTAGTTGGTGAAATGCGTGACCTTGAAACGATTCGATTAGCGATGACTGCTGCGGAAACAGGTCATTTAGTATTTGGTACGTTGCATACCACGTCAGCACCTAAAACCATTGACCGTATTATTGATGTATTCCCAGCGGAAGAAAAATCTATGGTGCGTTCAATGCTTTCAGAGTCATTGCGTGCTGTAATTTCGCAGACGCTAGTGAAGAAAGTGGGGGGGGGCCGAGTCGCCGCACACGAAATAATGATAGGTGTACCGGCAATTCGAAACCTAATTCGTGAAGATAAAGTTGCTCAAATGTATTCTGCGATTCAGACGGGTATGTCTCACGGAATGCAGACGATGGATCAATGCTTATTAAATTTAGTGAACCGAGGCTTAATTACACGTCAAGATGCGGCAAGTAAAGCCGCTGATAAAAACCAGTTTCAAGGTTTTTAATTAACTGAAACAGTATTATTACGTATAAAAGAGTAAAGGGCCGAGTTGATTTTAGCAATTACTCGGCTTTTGTTTAGAAGGAGTAAAATATGGATTTTCATCAACTGCTCAATAAAATGGTTGAGGAAGAAGCATCGGATATGTTTGTAACAGCTAAGCTTCCCGTAAGCGCCAAAATAAATGGTGAGCTGCAACCAATCCATAGTGAACCTTTGTCTGCCGAGCAATCATTGGCGCTTGTTCATGATGCAATGAATGAAAAACAAAAAGGCCAATTTGACGAAGAAAAAGAGTGTAACTTCGCAATTTCTATTGAAAATATTGGTCGATTTCGTGTCTCAGCATTTTGGCAAAGAGATATGGCCGGAATGGTAATACGTCGTATTGTGACAGATATTCCTGATGCAGATGATCTTGGCTTACCACCAGTATTAAAAGACGTGGTGATGTCTAAGCGTGGTTTAGTGTTATTCGTTGGTGGTACGGGTACTGGTAAATCAACATCAATGGCGGCATTGATTGGCTATCGTAATAAAAATGCACGTGGTCATATTCTTACCATTGAAGATCCGGTGGAATTTGTTCATGAGCATGCCAAGAGCATGATTACTCAACGTGAAGTTGGCTTAGATACGGAAAGCTTTGATGCGGCGCTTAAGAGCTCACTTCGACAAGCGCCAGATGTTATCCTAATTGGTGAGATTCGTTCTCAAGAAATTATGGAACATGCGTTAGCCTTTGCTGAAACTGGTCATTTATGTATTGCGACACTGCATGCTAACAACGCCAACCAAGCAATTGACCGTATTATGCATTTAGTGCCTGCTGATCAGCATCAGAAATTACAATTTGACTTAGCGTTAAATTTACGTGGCATCATTGCACAGCAGCTGGTACCAACCAAAGATGGTAATGGTCGTGTAGCTGCCATTGAGATTTTGCTTAACTCACCATATATTGCTGAGCTCATTAAGAAAGGTGATGTTGGTAGTATTAAGGAAGTGATGGAAAAGTCGAACGAACTGGGAATGCAGACGTTTGACCAAGCATTATTTAATTTGTATCAACAGGGACTCATTAACTATGCTGATGCTCTACATCATGCAGATTCACCAAACGATTTACGCTTAATGATCAAATTACGCTCAAACGATCAAGGCGGCGTAGGCGGTTTATCTGGCGTTACGCTTGCCGGCATGGAAGGCGATGATGAAGATGGCGGTTTGTAACCTCCTTTTTATTAAGCAAGTTTGTATTGTTCAGAATAAGTATTGTTAAAAGGCTCAATTGAGCCTTTTTTTATTAACTACTGATAACTAAAAATTTTAAGTTTTGTTAAGAGAAACCTATGAAAAGTATCATTAATTTTATTGTTTTGATGTGTAGTTTATTGTTAATAACGGTAAGTGCTATGGCCACAGAGTTTAACGATGGCCCAATTATTAAAGGTTTTGGCAAGCACGCACCGGTTAATCAGAGTCGCCCTTTAGCGGGGAATGAAGTGTTTAAAGTGGTATTTGACGTTGCAAAGCAAACTGGCGAAGGAAAAGTTAATCGACAGTTTAATTCGCTAGCACGCTTTATCAACATGCATGTTGCAAACGGGATCAAGCCTGAAAATATTCATTTAGCGTTAGTGGTTCACGGTAAAGCAGGTCTTGATGTGCTTTCTGATGCCGCATATCAAAAACGTTATAAACAAGCGAACCCAAATCAACCATTATTAGCTTTGCTCCAACAAGCTAACACACAAATTTTTATTTGTGGTCAATCTGCCGCTTATTACAAAATAGCAAAAAGTGAATTATCTCAAGGGGTTAAAATGTCGTTATCTGCGATGACCGCGAATGCGCTTTTACAGCAGCAAGGTTATAGCGTAAACCCGTTTTAAAGCCCAGTTAAGCCCAGTTAAGCCCAGTTAAGCCAAATTTAACCAGTACATCCATAGCGGTAGGGTGAAAACAGAAGCAACGGTGCTTGCAACGACGGTACTAGCTACTGCTTTACGGTGCACTTGATGCAGTTGTGCGAGCAAATAAGCATTAACGCCTGTAGGGCATGCACTTAGTATTACCAATACTTGAACCACTAATAATTCTAATTTAAATAAATACGTCGCAGTAAAGTAAACTAAGCTTGGCAGCACCAGTAACTTGATAGCACTAGCTAAGGCGATAAATTTTCGTTCACCTCTAATATCATATTTTGCAATTGATGCTCCCAATGAAATTAAAGCTAATGGTATTGCTGGTTGTCCTAAAAATTGTAATGACTTACTGATAACATCTGGCAAGGTTATGCCTAATTTATTAATGGCTAATCCTGATAGAATTGCAACAATTAGTGGGTTGCTTAGGGTCTGTTTAATAAATGTTAACCAGCTGTTTTTTGTTTGGCTACTTTGTGCTTGAGTGCTAGCAATTGCGCTAGTAAGAGCAAACAACATCGCACTATGAAAAGTTACGATGAGAAAAATGATCGGTAGTGCTTTATCACCGATAAGTAGCAATAACACCGGCAAGCCGACTATAACATTATTGGAATAACTGCTGCCTAAGGCAAAAACAGCAGAAGCAGCCTTATTTTTCTTATGTTCGCTATGCCAAAAGTGATTGACGATAAACCCCAATGCGAAACATATCAGTACCGGTAAATAGAACGAACTAAATAAGTGAATATTCAACTGACTGTCTAAGTCAGCTGTAGCCATTCGATAAAACAAAAATGCCGGAATAAAAATTGCGAACGTTGCTTTGATCAGCCCTGCCAATTGCTGTTCTGACAACCAACTTTTTTTTGCAATAACAAAGCCCAGTAATGCTAGGAATATCAAAGGGCTGATAATAGGAATAATATTCATTATTTGAAGTGATATGGGCCCTTAGTCATAAAGTTGTTCGAAATAACTTTCGATAATTAGGCGAGCAGATTCGGCATCCACATTGTCTTTTTTCAAGTTACGATAGCCACCACTGGCAAATAAATTTTCTTTAGCTGAAGCTGTAGTAAGTCGTTCATCGTTGAATTCAACGTTAATCCCGAATCGTCCAAATACTCGATTACCAAACTTTCGAGCATCTTTGGTTAGTTGTTGTTCGCTGCCATCCATATTTAAAGGTAAGCCAACAACTATGTAATCAGGCAGCCATTCTTTTAGATATTTTTCCAATGCATCCCATTGAGGAATGCCATCTTTAGCTTTTACTGAGCCTAATGGAGTCGCGGTGCCGGTAATTTCTTGACCGACGGCTACTCCAATATATTTTTTTCCAAAATCAAAGCCGATAACGGTGCGTTCACCAATTGGTTTTTTTATTGTTGCCATTAACTATTATTCACTATGGGTTGTTAGGCGTGGCCAATATCTGTCGATAAGTGCGCTAAATCGATACCGAGCTGCTCAGTAGCTTTTTGCCAGCGCTGTTCAATTGGGGTATTAAACATAATGTCAGTATCGGCAGGTGTAGTAAGCCAAGAATTTTCACCAATTTCTTGTTCTAACTGGCCTGGGCCCCAACCGGCATAGCCCAAGGTTACCATAAATTCTGGTGGGGCTTGCTCGGTACCTAGTGCCATTAGAATGTCTTTAGACGTGGTGATCATTATTTCACTGCTCAAGGATAGCGAACTACTCCAGCAATTTTGAGGACTGTGAAGCACAAAACCACGCTGCTGTGCGACAGGACCACCAGTGAGTACTTGCTGTTCAAGTGATTCCACTTTAGGTTTGTCAGCATCAATTTGTTCCAGTAATTCATTAAGTGTCAGATTGACTGGCAAATTGATGATGAGTCCCATTGCCCCATCATCATTGTGCTCGCAAATATACGTTACCGTGCGACTAAAATAGGGATCACCCATCGATGGCATGGCAATTAAAAATTGGTTTTCTAAACTTTCCATCGATTACCTCTTAATATCTTATTGGCGTGCAGCTAAACGCTCTTCAATAGCGTCCATTAATTTACCTGAAATGTTAATTGAAAATGCCGCTTCAATTTCTCGAATGCAGGTCGGACTGGTGACATTTATTTCTGTTACCTTGTCACCAATTACATCAAGGCCGACAAAAATAAGCCCACGTTTTTTCAATTCTGGCGCAATTGTTTCAGCGACCAATTTGTCACTGGCTGACAATGGTCTTGGTTCACCACTGCCACCAGCGGCTAAATTACCGCGCGTTTCACCTTGCGCAGGGATGCGAGCTAAACAATATGGCATTACTTCACCATCAACGATGAGAATGCGCTTGTCGCCTTCTTTAATCGCTGGCATGTACTCTTGTACCATAGCATACTGACTGCCGTGGTTAGTTAAGGTTTCAATAATAACACCAACGTTGGCATCACCTTCTTTAATGCGAAAAATTGAAGAGCCTCCCATGCCATCTAGCGGTTTGATAATGACGTCATTTAACGATTTATGAAATTCACGAATTTGCTTGTCGCTGCGAGTCACTATGGTTTTTGGTGTTAATTCTGGGAACCAAGCTGTAAATAGTTTTTCATTACAGTCTCGCAAGCTTTGTGGCTTATTAACAATTAATGTGCCTTCAACTTCTGCACGTTCTAACATGTAGGTGGCGTAAATATATTCGGTGTCAAATGGTGGATCTTTTCGCATTAATACCGCATCAAGTTCACTAACGGCAATATCTTTTTCGTCGCCTAAGTCGTACCAGTGTTCGGTATTATCGTACACAGTGACAGGTTGTACATTTGCACGACATTGGCCTTGGCTTAGGTACAGGTCTTTCATTTCAATATAGTAAATTTCATAACCACGTTGCTGGGCTTCCAGCATCATTGCCATTGAAGAATCTTTCTGTACTTTTACGGTAGAAATAGGGTCCATAACGACCCCAAGTTTAATTGTCATATCTGTTCCTATAGATCACCAAAACGACATTGCAAAGCGGTAATTGCCGTTAGTGCTGCTGTTTCTGTTCTCAATACTCTAGGGCCAAGTAATACATCAGTATAGCCTGATGCTTGCGCCGATGTGATTTCTTCATCACTTAAACCGCCTTCAGGGCCAATTAATAAGCGAACACGTGTACTTTCAACTGGCAGTGTCATAATAGAATGCTCAGCTTTTGGGTGTAAATTTATTTTCAATGCGTTGGTTTCTTGTGTGAGCCAATCTGCTAACGAAATAGGGGCTCTCACTTCTGGCACTTGGCATCGACCACTTTGTTCGCAGGCGCTAATGACAATTTTTTGCCATTGTTCGAGTTTCTTCGCTAAGCGTTCACCACTAAGTTTTACACCGCAGCGTTCCGTAAATAACGGCGTTATGGTGTTCACACCTAATTCCACTGATTTTTGCAGAGTAAAATCCATACGGTCGCCTCGAGAAATTCCTTGGCCTAAATGTATGTTTAACGGCGATTCATTGCTAATTAGCTGTTCACTAATGATGAGAGCACTAGCTCTTTTTTTACTGACCTCGGTAAGTGTCGCCTGAAACTCTTTGTTTGTACCGTTAAATAGGGTGATTGCATCACCATTGTTTAAACGAAGCACTCTGACTACATGGCCAAAAGCATCGTCTGATAATAGCACCGTATCGCCGACATTGAACGACTGAGCTAAGTAAATTCGTGGATTACGCATTGAGCTGTAACACTCTGAAAATCAAATTGTTAGATTACTATGAACATAGGGGCACTATGCTTAAAAAACAAGGCAATATTTGTAAATAATCCTATCGCTAACGCATTAAAAAGTGAGGCTGAATTTACTGCCTTTCCCTTGGATGCTATGCAGTGAGACATGACCGCCATGAGCAAGCATTACTTGCCTAGTCAAAGCTAAGCCAACGCCAGACCCCTCTCTTTTGGTAGTAAAAAATGGAACAAATACTTTTTCTGCAACTTCTTCGCTAATACCAACCCCGTTATCACTAACGTCAATGACGATATGCCCCCTAAGATTTAGATATGCGGTTAATGATATTGCCGCAGAGTTGCATTCTTGCACTGCATGTTCAGCGTTTTTAAGGAGATTGATAAGTACTTGTTCAATCATATCTCTGTCCAACGTGACACTCAGTGATTTAGGTTCGATATTCGTTGTAATATCGATAGCTTTGTTAGGCCAATTTGTACAGGCGATACGTGTAACTTGGTCAAATAATTCGGTTAATAAAACTTGAGTTTTATTCGGCTCAGGAAGACGAGTAAGTTGACGATAACTGGTAACAAAATTCATTAAGCTATCACTGCGACGAGCAACGGTTTTTACTGCATCGCTGACATCACTTAATGAGTCTTTAAGTTCGAGCTGTTCATCAACTTGTGCTTTAACATCGTCAACTAGATCGGCGGCAGTATTAGCCAAAGAAGCAACAGGTGTGATGCTATTCATTATTTCATGGGTTAACACTCTGACAAGATCTTGCCATGCTTCCAATTGTGCGGCATCAAGTTCAGACTGGATATCTTGTAGACTGATTAATAGTTCTTTTTGACCGGCAATAACGATTTCTGTTGCGGCAATACTTAACTGGTGTTGCATATCGTCAATCACCATATTAATTAGTGATCGTTCACCCGGTGCCATGGCGAGTAATTGTTTAGGGAAATTACTGTTAAAGGCTGATAAGTCATCAATGTTGATGACGGGGTGTGTTCCAAACAAACGCCTAGCACTATTATTCCATAAAGTTACCTGGCCATCATTTTGAATACTCATTAATGGTACTGGTACATGTTCGACCACCGCTTTTACATGGCGTAGTGTTTCTTCTTGCTGATTTCTAGCAATTTGCAATCGACTAAGAATATCTCCAAAGGCCTTGCCCAACTCATCAAAACCTGAACCGAGTCGTGATAAGTCAAAGCGCTGTGAATAGTCAGCATGGCGAGCCGCTTCAAAAAAACGCACTAACTCAGCATTGGTTTTAGAAACAAAACTGACAAGCTCAGCAAGTTGCGCCGCAAGTAAAAGTGTCATAACAATGCTAGCAGCGTGATAGCCGGTATTTGTTAGGAAAAAGGAAAGTACCAATAAAGAAACCATCGCTAGTGCGGTACGAATGATGATGAAAAGAGAAAAACGTTTAAAGCCCATGTTTTTCCATCCTTCTATAAAGTGCAGCTCGAGTCAGCCCTAACTCTTTAGCGCTATGACTAATATTGTATCCATGCTTTTTAAGTGCTTGGCTAATTGCTTGTTTTTCGATGTCATCCAAGTTCAATTGTTTAGGCAAAGTAAAGTCTTGGCGATTGGCATCTGCAGACGAGTTCACCTTTGGCTGTAGTGGTGCAAGTTGAAAGTCATATTCTGTTAAGGTGTCTGATTGCGCTAAAATCACTGCACGCTCTACAGCATGTCTCAGCGCCCTTATATTGCCAGGCCATTGATAGTCAATAATGGCTGCAAGGGCACCAGGCGATAAGGCCATTTCGTTTTTTTGGTATTTTTTACAATAAAGTGAAATGTAGTATTGAGCGATCGGCTGAATGTCTTCGGTTCTAGCGCTAAGCGGTGGCAATTGGACTTCGACGGTATTTAACCGGAATAATAAATCTTGCCTAAACTTTAATTCATCACTGAGCACTGACTTATCAATATTAGTCGCAGCGACAATACGTACATTAAAAGGAATAGCTTTATTGCTACCAACGGGTGTAACTTCTCGTTGCGCTAGCACAGTAAGTAACTTCGCTTGTAAGTGCAGTGGTAAATTACCTATTTCATCTAAAAATAGAGTGCCGCCGTCAGCAGCCTTTATTTTGCCGACTCTATCTTGTTGGGCGCCAGTAAATGCACCCTTTGTATGGCCAAATAACTCACTTTCAAATAGTGTTTCAGTTAATGCGCCTAAATCAACCGACAAAAATACTTGTTCGCTGCGCTTACTTTGCTTGTGAATTTCTTTAGCGACTAGCTCTTTACCTGTACCGTTTTCGCCTAAGATTAATACATTGGCGTCAGTTGGTGCGGCTTTACTTATTATCGAATACACTTCTTGCATTGCAGCAGAGTTGCCAATAATGCTGTCATTAGTTGAAGAATCTTGAACGGCTTGAACTAAGGCTTGATTAGTGGCTTTCAGTTGTTGTGCTTCGTTGCGTGTGCGCTTTAACTCACATGCCGTGGTTACAGTCGCAATGACTTTTTCGTTATGCCAAGGCTTGGCAATGAAATCTGTTGCTCCCTGCTTAATTGCTTCTACGGCGACATCAATACCACCGTGGGCGGTTATCATAATAACAATGGCTTCAGGCTTACGCGTTAGTATCTGCTGTAACCAGTAAAATCCTTGTTCGCCCGAACTTTCGCCTGGACCAAAATTCATATCGAGTAAAATAACGTCATATTCATTGTCAGTTAATAAGTTTGGTAATTGCTCAGGACGATTACAAATGCTGACTTTTTCGAACTTTCGTTTTAGCAATAATTTACCGGCAACCAATATATCTTCGTCATCATCAACAATCAGAATATGCGCGTCTTGTTTCACAAGTTTTGTCCATTCATTTTATGTTCTTACTGTTCAATAACGTACACCTAGTGTTCGAATACGTACAGTTTTTTATGGGGTTTATCGTGAAAGATATGAAATTAGCAATAAAAACAGCTAGTTATAACTTGGAACGATAATTGTAAGTACTAGGCCAATGTTAACTTTAGTTTGTTGTTTATGAATAGTTCACTTAAAGCAGTATCCGATTCTCAAAAAGCTGTGACTGGTGCAGGGATGGATCGAAAAGTAGAAAAGCCTAATGTTAAATGGCCGAAGCTATTAGCGATTTTAGTGGTTGTACTGCTGATAATTGCTATGGCCTATCAGTTCATTAGCTCGCCATCAGGTAAAGCTTTGTCGATTAACAGTGATCGCATTGTGATTTCACACGTCACCAAAGGCACATTTGAAGACTTTATTCCGATAAGAGGTCGAGTTGCACCTGCTAAAACAGTGTTTCTAGATGCCGTTGAAGGTGGCCGCGTCGAACGTATCTTGGTTGAAGATGGTGTTGAATTAAAAGCGGGTGACTTAATTGTCGAACTTTCAAATGCGTCATTGCAGCTAAGTGTGTTAGGTAATGAGGCGCGAGTAGCTGAACAGCTAAACAATATGCGCTCTATTGAATTAAGCCTAGAGCAAAATCGCTTACGCCATAAAAGCAACATTATCGATATTGAATATCAAATTAAGCTCTTAACTCGTCAACTGTCACGAGAGCAGGAGTTGTTAACAACTGGCGCGATTACGCAATCCAAATTTGATGACACCCAAGACACGTTGGATTGGTATAAAAGCCAACTAGCGGTAACGTTAGAAAGCCAAGCGTCAGACACCAGAATGCAAGAGGCTCAACTGGCTTTTCTTAAAGAAACTAGTGAACGCTTAGAGAGTAATTTGGCGATATCTCGTCAAAATTTGGACAATATGAATGTTCGTGCCCCTGTCGATGGCAAGTTGTCCGGCTTTAATGTTGAAGTGGGTCAAAGCATTGGTAGAGGTGAGCGATTAGGTCAAATCGACACACCAAACGACTTCAAATTAACCGCGTTTATTGATGAATTTTATTTAGGGCGAGTTGATATTGGTCAGTCTGCCACTTATGACCAATATCCGTTAACAATCAGCAAAATTTATCCGCAAGTGCAAAACGGACAATTTGAAGTTGATTTCAAATTTGTTGGAGAACAGCCCAAAGGCATCCGTAGAGGCCAAACCGTACAAACCAAGCTGACGCTAGGCGATGCTTCTAAAGCATTGCTTATCCCAAATGGTGCCTTTTACCAAGATACTGGAGGCAATTGGATTTTCGTTGTTACCGAAGATAGCAGTGAAGCGGTAAGGCGTCCTATTCGACTAGGTAGAAGAAATAATCAATTCATTGAAGTGCTTGATGGCTTAGAGGTTGGCGAAAGAGTAGTGACCAGCCCATATACGAGTTATCAAGATATGCAGCGCTTAAAACTTACAGTACAGAATTAAAAAAGGAAGAAAAATGCTTAAATTACATAACTTAACTCGCGTTTATCAAACGGAAGACGTTGAAACATTAGCGCTTAATGAGGTAAATATTGAAATTGGTCAAGGTGAATTTGTTGCCATTATGGGGCCGTCAGGCTGTGGGAAATCAACACTGTTAAATACCATAGGTATGTTGGATTCACCTTCATCAGGGCAATACTTGTTTCTAGATGAGGATATTTCTAATTACTCTGAAGCCAAGCTCTCAGAAATTCGTAAGCGTAATATAGGCTTTATTTTTCAAAACTTTAATTTAATCGATGAATTAACTGTTGAAGAGAATATTGAACTGGCATTGCTATACCACAACATCCCGTCTGCTGAGCGAAAATCACGAGTCGCTAAAGTTATGGATAGAGTTGGAATTGCTCATCGAGCTAAACATATGCCTAGCCAATTATCTGGTGGGCAACAACAGCGTGTTGCGGTTGCGCGTGCTGTCGTAGGCGATCAAAAAATGATCCTAGCTGATGAGCCTACGGGTAACCTAGACAGTGCCCATGGTCAAGAAGTAATGGAAATGCTTCAGTCACTTAATGACGAAGGTACAACAATCATTATGGTAACTCATAGTCCTGCTCACGCTGATTATGCCAAACGTGTTATTAATTTATTTGATGGCTCAGTAGTTACTGAAAACATTCGAGCAGCCTAACGAAGGGGTAAATTATGTTTAAAAATTACTTAATTACCGCTTGGCGGAATATCATTAAAAACGGCATATTCTCAGCAATTAATATCTTTGGTTTATCAGTAGGTTTGATGAGCTGCTTATTAATAATGTTGTTTGTTCGAGCAGAATCAGGATATGACAAGTGGTTGACTGATTATGAGCGTGTAGCACGCATTCATACTGCGTTTACCATGCCAAATCAACCGCCATTTTTAACGGTAAGATCGGCGGGCCGAATGATGGAAGCCATCCGAGATTATGCGCAAAATGAAGTTGAAACCGGCGTGCGTCTTATCCAGTGGAACTTAACGGTACGCAAGGGAGAAGATGCTTTTGATGAAGCAATGACCATGGCAGATGGTAGTTTTTTTGATGTTTTTGATTTGCCGTTTGCTCATGGTGATAAGGAAACTTCTTATAGCCAACCTTTGAACTTAGTCGTAACAGAAGAGCTGGCACTTAAATACTTTGGTCGCACAAATGTAATTGGTGAAACATTAACTGTGTGTTGCGTAGGCCCTGAACCTGCAGAAGTTGCCATCACCGGTGTGCTAAAAGACTTGCCTGACGAAACTCATTTAAACATTAATATGCTGTTTTATTTGCAACCAGCATTATTTCAGCCTGGTAACGGTGTATTAGATACGTGGACCAGCGTCAATGTATATACCTATTTCAAGTTAAATCAAGGGATAGAGTTGGCGCAATTTCAAGAGCGCATGGAATACTGGCTTAACAATGAAAGTCCTCTGATTGAAATGAGTAAGCAATTTCTAGGTGACAAAGCTGATGGCAAGCAAGTAACTGACTTTGTCAGCTTAAATGCAATGAAGCTAGGTGACCTTCATCTTCATGCCAAAAAAGATGCTGGCAACATGGGGGATTTAACGCCAATGGGGGATGCTGAGATGATTCAAACATTTACCGTTGTTGCAATGTTGGTGCTTATTATTGCCTGCATAAATTTTATGAACTTATCTACAGCTAAAGCGAGTAAACGTGCTAAGGAAGTAGCAATGCGTAAGGTGTTAGGCGCTTCACGTGGTCAAGTCGCTATTCAATTTTTAAGTGAAGCAATTACCTTAGTGTTTATTGCACTATTATTTGCCGTAGCCGCTGCTGAATTAGTGCTACCGTTTTATAATGAAGTGATAGGTAAAGACTTGCAACTGCAATTATTTGACGATCCAAGTTTGCTACTGTTACTTATTATGATTGCAACCGTTGTCGGCATAGGCGCGGGAATCTATCCAGCAATGTATTTATCACGTTTTTTACCTGGTCATATTCTTAAAGCAAGCAAGAGCAGTGAATCAGGCAGTACCGCGAAAATGAGAAGCGCCTTGGTTATTTTCCAGTTTGCTGCGTCTATTATTTTGGTTGTTGCAACCATAGTAGTTTATGCTCAAACGATCTACTCAACTTCTGCTGATGTCGGCTTTAAAAGTGATAATAAACTAGTACTTAATATTCGAAGTACTGGTGATAATTTACAAAGTTTAAAGCAGGAATTATTAAACCTTCCAGAAGTAAAATCAGTGACGTTTTCGTCAGAAGCGCCTACTCAAGATAATGAAAATAACAATCAATTTACTTTGCTAGAAACTGACGAAAGCGGCAATAAAGTAGAGCCAGTGTTCTTTAATTACCACAATATGGATTATGGCTTTTTTGAGGCTTATCAAGTAGCGCCGCTTGCTGGTCGTTTGTTTAGTGAAGATTATGGTACAGACCAAATGACGCCTCTTGCAGAAGACTCAACCGAAATAGGGCAGGCAAGTGTAGTATTGAATGAAACAGCAATTAAGAAATTAGGTTTTACTGAACCAAAAAATGCCATAGGGAAAACGTTGGCCTTAGGTAGACATCATTTAACAATCATAGGTGTTATCCCTGATATTCACTTTAGATCAATTAAATTTGGTATTCGAGCTAGTGCTTATATGCTTAACCCAAGTCGTTTTCGTGTGGCAAATATAGAGTTCACTTCAAACAATCTGGCCAACTTAATGAGTAGTATTGAACAAGTGTGGAAACAGAACGTGCCGTTGCAGCCAATTAGTTTGCAGTTCTTATCGGAAATGATGGCAGCACAATATCAAGATGAACGGACTACTGCACAGTTATTTCTGTCTTTTTCATTATTAGCAATTTTAGTGGCATGCTTAGGACTTTATGGTTTATCGGCATTTACTGTTGAACGTAGAACTAAGGAAATAGGTATACGAAAAGTCATGGGTGCGAATGTAAGAGATATTGTTAGATTGCTAATGTGGCAATTTTCAAAACCAGTGATGCTGGCTAATATTCTCGCTTGGCCAATTGCTATCTATGCAATGGCGTCTTGGTTAGAAGCCTTTCCATATCGCATTGATAGCTGGTGGTTTATACCAATTTGCTTAGGCGTAGGGCAGCTGTCATTAATTATTGCTTGGGTAACTGTTGGTGGTAATGCGGCAAGAGTTGCACGTAAAAACCCAGTTCATTCATTACGGTATGAATAACTAAGCGTTTGATAATAAAAAACCGCAGACTTGTATAAGTATGCGGTTTTTTTTAATTTGAGAAAGTGACGCGCTTATAAACCAGCAGCTGCTTTTAATTCTTCAGCTTTGTCCGTTTTTTCCCAACTAAACGCTGTAAATGTTTCGCCGTTTACTGTTTTTTCATATGGCTCACGACCAAAGTGTCCGTAGGCTGCAGTTTCTTGGTACATAGGGTGTAACAAGTCTAACATTTTAGTGATGCCGTATGGGCGAAGGTCAAAGTGTTCACGCACTAATTCAACTAATTTTGCTTCAGATATTTTACCAGTACCGAATGTTTCGACGGTAATCGACGTAGGCTCTGCAACACCAATAGCGTAAGATACTTGAATCTCACAACGATCGGCAAGACCTGCCGCTACAATGTTCTTTGCTACGTAACGACCTGCATATGCCGCACTGCGATCTACTTTTGATGGATCTTTACCTGAGAATGCGCCGCCACCATGACGTGCCATACCGCCGTAAGTATCTACAATAATCTTACGACCCGTTAAACCACAATCACCGACAGGGCCACCAATTACAAAGCTACCTGTTGGGTTAATAAAGTATTTTGTTTTCTCAGTTAGTAATTCAGCAGGTAGTACATGCTTAATAATGTTTTCCATTACCGCATCGTGCAACATTTCTTGTGAGATATCTGGATTGTGCTGTGTAGAAAGTACCACCGCATCAATAGCCACAGGCTTGTTATCTTCGTAAACAAAAGTAACTTGAGATTTGGCATCTGGACGTAACCAAGGAAGCACGCCTGATTTACGCACTTCAGCCTGACGCTCAACAAGTAAGTGTGAATAATATAATGGAGCAGGCATTAATGTTTCTGTTTCATTAGTCGCATAACCAAACATTAGTCCTTGGTCACCTGCGCCTTGTTCTTCTGGCTTTGCACGGTCAACACCTTGTGCAATTTCTGAAGACTGCTGGCCAATTAAATTCATAATGCCACAGGTTTCACCGTCAAAGCCTACATCTGAAGAGGTATAGCCAATGTCACAAATTACTTTACGAGTAAGACTTTCTAAATCAACCCAAGCATTTGTCGATATTTCACCAGAAATGATGGCAACACCTGTTTTTACCATAGTTTCACACGCAACGCGGGCATGTTTATCTTTAGCGATAATAGCGTCTAAAACAGCATCAGATATTTGATCGGCAATCTTATCTGGATGACCTTCTGATACAGATTCAGATGTAAATAAGTGAGTAGACATAAAACCTCAACTAACAAGAAAAGTAATATCGCGAATGTAGTTCACGATTAATTTTTGGCAATTCTATAGCAATTTTATTTCGAAAGAAAGACTTTTACGTCTGGACGTCTAAATGGCTTTGTTTATTATGTGAAGTTAAACGTGCTAGGCCAAAAATGTGAAATAATTTCTTGCTGTAACAGTGTCAACTCTGTTGAAACAATTTGATGGCTTTTATTTGGACGTTTACTGCTAAGAAGCTGCAACTCGCTCAGTCTGCGTTTTAGCTCCTTAGTGACAGGTTCTGCAGTTTCAATAATGTTAATTTTATCGCCTGAGATCTGTTTAATTTGCTGGCTTATCAATGGATAATGCGTACAGCCAAGCACAAGCGTGTCAATCTCTTTTTTAATAAGTGGCGTGATAAAGCTATCAAGCAACTCGTTGCAATGCTCACTATCATGCTTGCCTTGCTCTATCTGTTGAACTAAACCAGGGCAAGGCTGAATCAATACACTGGAGCGACCTTTATATTGCTCTACCAGTGATAAGAACCGTTCATTAGTGGCAGTGGCACTAGTGACTAAGATACCAATACGCTTATTTTTGCTTTGTGAAGCAGCTGGTTTGATCGCAGGCTCTACGCCAATTACTGGAATATCGACTCGTGCCCTTAGCTGAACTATCGCATTCACTGTCGCAGTATTACAGGCCACCACTATCGCTTTTACTCCTTGTTGAATTAAATAGTCAGCTACGCAATTTACACGTTCGATGATTTGTTCAATAGATTTGTCACCATAAGGGGCATATTGGCTATCTGCAAAATATATGAGCTGTTCATTAGGCAATAGCTTATCTATGCATCTGGCGATAGAAATACCACCAATGCCAGAATCAAAAATGCCGATAGGAGAGTTAGGGGTAATACTCATTTAAAAATTGTTACTGTTTTTTTAGATTATGTGAATAAAAGCATTGCCGTTATAGGGGCTTTTCTATTTAATGTAAAGCCCTGCCATAAGTTTACCTTAGATCGCTTGGATTTTATTACATGGATAGTCATATTTCATTTAGTACAGCGAAAAAATTTCCACGTTTGATGTGGATAATTTTATTTGGTGATTTTATCACCCGTGGCAGCTTCTATATGGTTTGGCCATTTCTCGCGGTAATTTTATATCAAAAGTTTGGACTTTCAGCGACAGAAGTTGGTTTGATTTTAACAGGTGCGGCTGGCATATCTGTATTCATCGGCTTTTTTGGCGGTGCGTTGTCTGACTTGCTTGGCCGAAAGAAAGTGATGTTTGCCAGCGGCATAGTCTATGTACTGTCCTTTGTTTTATTAGCGTATGTTGATTTTGTGCTTGGTTATATTTTAGTCATTACTTTATGTTCATTATCAAAAGCAATCTGGGATCCTCCCACACAGGCGCTTGTGTCAGACATTTTACCTGATGTTCAAGTGCGTGAATTAGCACTACAAACACGATATTTTGTTGTTAATGTCGGTTGTGCCATCGGACCTATTATTGGGGTTTATTATGGTGTAACTGGCCAGCAATCCACCTTCTTATTAACTGCCGCTACTTTTGCTTTGTGGCTCGTTATGTTGGCATTTGGTATGAAATACCACGGAGGAATTGAAGAGCATACGCAAAAGTCACCCCAAAAGTTGAGCGCAACATTACGCGTATTATTTCAAGATAAGCTGTTGCAATGCTTAATTGTTGCCAACATTATTTGTTTGTTTGTCTATGCCCAAATGGACTCAACGTTAATCCAATATTTAACTCGTGCTGAAGTCCCTGAGTTGATGACATTAATATCCAGCATGATTTTGGCTAATGCGTTGGTCATAATTACTTGTCAGTTTGCATTATTAAAAATGATGGGGGGACTTACCCTAGCAAATCGCATACAAGTTGGCTTAGTGTTGCTTGCTATTTCACAACTTTGGATGGCATTTAACCCCGTTGCTGCCTTTTGGGGATGGATTGGGGCCGTGATTGTGATGAGTATTGCCGAGGCCATATTATTTCCTACGATGAATGTTCATATCGATAGAATTGCGCCAGCTCACTTGCGTGGAGCGTACTTTGGTGCCGCGTCTTTTTATTCTATTGGTTATGCATTTGCACCATTAGGTGGTGGATTTATTCTCGACTGGCTTGGCGGTCCATGGGTGTTTGCACTTGGTTCAAGTTTAATATTATTAGTGATGTATCTTTACAGCATTTTGGAAACAATGCCGAGACCAGATTTTGAGACTTCTTTAGTAAACGAAGAGAAAGTGCAAGAAAATTAAACCTGCTTCCAGAATGCCGTTGTCAACATTAGTCCTGAACACCGGGTGTTCAGGGCGGAGATTGCACAGAAACCGTAGGCTTCCCGATACGAGCCGGGCTTGCTCAATAGTTAATGATAAATCCCCTTAGGTAAAACTTATCGGCTCAGGGACATAGTTAACACACGAACATCCCAGAAGACAGGGAGTAATTATAGCAAACTCAATTGAAGAATTAAGTAATTTTATCGGGGAAACTTGCTGTTTGACCAGTAATTAAGCTAACTGTATAAATTTCGGTTAATTATTGTTGGCACGGCCGGTAGTCAGGGTTTAATGATTTGATCTTCGCTTCTTCGATTAGTGCATTAACGGCTGCTTGCTCACCAAATAGTTTGCCGTGTTCTATCCATGTGGTCATTAACTCGTCATCCCAAACAATTAATGACTGTGCATTTTGCCAATCAAGGTTAAACATTGCTTTATAACGTTGTTCATCAACTTTAATTTGGTTTGCAAGTGCTGTTTGATCGTTTGATTTTTTATAACTTTCTCGGCTAATGCCAGCTCCCATTGCTTGAAGCAACATATCGTCGGCATGAATTTGCATCGAACTGCCAAGTTGCTGACATATACCAAATAATGTTGTATTACTTGTGGGGACCTTTCCGCAATAGTTAATTACACTACTTATATCTGCGCTGCTAACTAAGCTGCTACCTAGTGTGTACACCTGATTAAATGGTAAATCAATCACGCCGTAAGCAGAATCAAAAAACAGCCCGATATATTCAAAGAAATAATTAGAAAATGAAGTTTTCTCTATCGCAATTTTCAAGTAGTGAGTAAATGCCTGCTGATTTTCTTGCGCTAACATAAGTGCCGCTAGCTGTAACCAAAGAACACCATTTTCCGGATCTGAATAGTCGATATTTTCTGCAAGGGTTTGATTACATTCTGTATCGTGAGGTAATTGTTTGCACGTATTTAGCAACTGCAGCACTGCTAACTTATCATCTGGTCTTTGATGTAGGTATTCATCTAAGAAAATTCTTGTATGGTGTGGAGACGTTTCTGAAGATAATTTGTTAAAAAGATAAGCGGTTTTTTGTAGCTCAGTATTATCAGCGTTAAGTAACTCGTTGGCAAAAGTTTCAATCGCTATGGCTTTTGCCTCATTCTCTTGTTCGCTTTCTTCTTGGTAGGCACAAGCAAGTATATCACTAGTCGTTTTTTCAAGCTTGGACTCTTTTGAGCTATGGCGTTGTTCCGGGTTTTCTTCAGATGAGAAAGTTTCTGAAAAATTCCCGGCTACTTTATCTCCCTTTTCAGCATTATGTTCGTTTCCTTGCCTAGCTTGGCTCTTTTGATTAGAAGACGTTGAACCGATAGGTTCTGAAGGAAGTGTTATTTTATTTTCGGTACTGCTTTGGCGTATAGGTTGGAATAAAAATTCATAAGCTAAAGCTAATGCAATAAAAATTACAACAAGCCAGATCTTACTTTTCATTGTTGATTACGCTGATTTATTCTGCTGTGCCATTGCTTGTTCGATCGTTTCTTGGAGCAATGCAATTTTACTTTTGGTTTCTTTACGTTCTTTTGATTGCGCTTGCTTTGTTTGTAATAAATCGTTGGCAAGATTTAACGCTACCATCATCATGGCTTGTTCAGGGGTATTTAATGAATCCGTTTTGCCAAGAGATGTCAGGCGGTTATCTAACTCAGTAGCCGCTGCGAATAATGCACTTTCTTGACCTTTTGGACACGCAATTTTTAACTTTCGACCAGCAATGGTTACTTCAACTTTATTGCGCATAGTCGGTGCGAATCCCTTTACTAATAAATACTTATCTCGGAACTATAACTATCTAGGATCCTTGATGCAAGCAATTCAGGCCTTATCGCCTGATTTTACTGTTTTTTACTGGTGTCAATTAGGGGGCAGTGTTAGGATCAATGACATCTAATACCCTGACATTAGTGAGTTTTTATGTCTGAACAATCTTTACTCGATTTTGCCCAATTTCAAGCAATTTTAAGCGCAGAAAGCGTACAAATACACGCAGCTGAAGTGCATGGCGTTTTAACTGGTTTAGTCGCTGCCGGTTATGAATTTGAAAATACAGACTACCTTGCCATGTTAAATGATATGTTTAATCAAGGTGAAGGCTTTCCTGTTGCAGTGAAATCTGCAATTAAGCAACTTTATAGCGAAGTGTGGCAGTCATTGTTAGATGACTCATTTAGTTTCAAACTAATGCTACCAGACGATGATGATACTATTGCTGAAAGAGCGAATGGGTTAGGGCATTGGGTACAAGGCTTTAATTTAGGATTTGGCTTACAGCAAAAAGACACGGCAATTGCCTCACAAGATGTCAAAGAAGTACTGTCTGACTTTAGCGATATTGCTAACTTGTCTGATGAAATTGATGAAGATGAAGCAACAGAGCAAGCTTATTATGAAATTGCAGAATATGTGAAAGTCTCTGTATTACTTTGCTTCTCAGAGCTGGGCTCGGCGCCAAGTACCGAAGATAAAAAAACTATCCATTAATGTAGAAGCATTACTAAATCATGTTAAAGAATACGCTATTACCTGTTGAAGAGTTTGCACAGCGTCGACAAGCATTTATGTCGGCTATGCCTGAAAGCTCTATTGCTATTGTTAAGTCTGCGGAAGAAATAACTCGCAGCAACGATACAGACTTTCCTTTCTGCCAGGACAAAAATTTTTACTACTTAACCGGCTTTCATGAGCCTGACGCGTTATTAGTGATGATAAAAGGCGAAGAAAACATCAGTATTTTATTTTGCCAAGAAAAAGATCCCTTGATGGAAGTCTGGCACGGCAGGCGTGTTGGGCCAGAAACTGCTAGCAAACAATTTGGTTTTGACAGCTCATTCGATAACTCCCTTAGAAAAGACAAAGTCCTTAATTATCTTGCGCAAGTAGACTCAGTGCACTGTTGTTTTAGTGACAGTGAGTTAATGGTGGAAATTACGGCCTGGATAGCTGATGTTGCTGCGCAAACGAGAATTGGTAAAAAAGCACCTGTTTCATTGCAAGACTGTAGTGAAACGATAAATGAATTACGTTTACATAAATCAGCACGTGAAATTGAGTTAATGCGCCGCGCTAACATCATTAGTGGTCAAGCGCATCAACGAGCAATGATTGAAACACGAGCAGGCAAGTTTGAATATCAAATTGAAGCCGAGTTATTACATGAATTTGCCGTTAATGGCGCACGTCATGCTGCATATGGTTCAATCGTAGCTGGCGGTGATAACGCTAATATCCTTCATTATAATGATAATGATGAGTCGCTAAGTGATGGTGATTTATTATTAATTGATGCAGGTGGTGAACTTGCTGGCTATGCGGCAGACATAACGCGCACTTTCCCTGTTAATGGCATTTTTTCAGCGCCTCAAAAAGCGATTTATCAATTAGTTTTAGACGCTCAAAATGCTGCAATTGAGGCGATAAAACCGGGAAATTCATTTTCCACATTGAATGATTTAGTCTGTGATATTTTAACTAAAGGCCTTTATGACTTGGGCATTTTAACTGGTGAACTGCCAACCTTAATTCAAGATAAGGCCTGTAAAAAGTATTTTATTCATGGTTTAGGTCATTGGTTGGGACTCGATGTACATGATGTAGGTGATTACCACGCGAATGATAAGCGCCAACAATTAAGACCATTTGCTCCTGGCATGATCATGACAATTGAACCTGGCATATACATTCCACTAGGTAGTGATGTAGATAAGAAATGGCAAGGTATTGGTGTGCGCATTGAAGATAATGTTCTTGTCACTGATTCAGGTCATGAAAACTTAACCATTAATGCGCCAAAATCTATCGAAGCAATTGAAGCATTAATGAAACAAGTGTAAGAAATTAATCCAACTATGAGTGAGTCAGAAACAACTTCAGCAGATAGCACAACGATTGCCTACGATGTCGTTATTGTCGGCGGCGGGTTATCAGGACTGCTAACTGCCGTTAGCTTGATTGAAAATAAATCGGATGCATCAAGCATAAAACTGGCGATTATCGAAGCCAATGCAATTAAACCAAGCCAGCAGAACGAGTTTGATGATCGCGTGTTAGCCTTATCACATGGCAGTGTTGAGTATTTGAAGTCACTGTCTGTATGGCAATTAATGGCTGGCGATGCGACACCGATTGAGCAAATACATATTTCTGATCGCGGGAATTACGGTAAAGCCAGGATCAAGGCAGCAAATCATAGTGTTGAAGCGCTAGGGTACGTCATACCACTTGCCAGTATTGCCAATGGTTTGTTAATTCACCTTGAGGCTATTGATGCTATCGATTGGTTGGCACCTGCAACAATAGAGGCAATTGACTATCAGCAAGAACAAGTTTCGATTCAATTAGTTGATGAAGCCACTATTAGCACTAAGTTACTCGTCGCATGCGATGGCGGGCAATCAATTTGCCGAAAAGCAGCTAACATTTCGAGTATTCAAACTGAATATCAGCAACATGCGGTAATTGCCAATGTAATTACTGAAAAACCTCACCAAAACCAAGCATTTGAACGTTTTACCGAGCAAGGTCCAATAGCTATGTTACCGATGTCTGGTAATCAATGTTCATTGGTGTGGACGCTTGAACCAGAGTTAGCTCAGAGCATTAGCAAACTAGATGAGCAGAGCTTTTGTTTGGCATTAGAACAAGCATTCGGTGGATGGTTAGGCAGCATAAAGCAATCAAGCAGAAGAGTGGTTTTTCCACTCGCTTTAATCGCGGCAGAAAGCCAGACTTTTCATCGCATGGCCTTAGTTGGTAACGCCTCACATACAATTCACCCAATCGCGGGACAAGGGTTTAATTTAGGGCTTCGAGATGTCAAAGTCTTATCAAGGCTAATTACCCAGGCATTAAATAATCAAGAAGATATTGGGGCAGGGCAGATACTCAACCAATACCAAGAGAGTCGACAACAAGACCAATCGGCAATTATTCGCTTAACTGATAGCATGGTTACCTTGTTTTCTAATGATTTGCCGCCGCTGGTAGCTGGAAGAAATGTCGGTTTAAAAGTAATGAATTATCTAACGCCGCTGCAAAAAGCGTTTGTCAATAAAACCATGGGTTACTAACAATGCAATTGGATAAAATTTAAAAATGCAAAAATACGATTTACTTATTGTTGGTGGTGGCATGGTTGGTTTAACACTGGCTTTAGCGGTAAGAAAACTTACCCAATTAACAGTCGCCATCGTTGAGCCCAATGAGCCAGAAGATCTAACTCTAGAACCTGAACTTAGGGTGAGTGCAATTAACGCTGCAAGCCAACAAATTTTTAGTGAACTTGATGTGTGGCAGTCTATAGTTGATGCTCGTGTTCAGCCATATCGACATATGCATGTATGGGATAAAGACAGCGTTGGAGCACTAGATTTTGATATTAGTGACCTATCTGCCGCTAGAGGCCGAGAAGCGTTAGGCTATATTATTGAAAATAAAGTCATTCGTAATGCACTATGGCAACAAGCCGAATTAGATAGTGGTATAAGTCTACATACAGGTGAACCGTTACAAAGTATCGCAATTGGCGATCATGAAGTTTTTGCAAGTTTTACACAGCAAAGTCCTATTATGGCGAAAATGGTGATTGGTGGTGACGGGGCAAATTCTTGGTTAAGAAAACAGCTAGAGATGCCGATGGCATTTCGTGATTATGACAATCATGCAATTGTTGCTACCGTAGATGTAGCACAAGGACATCAAAATACAGCCTGGCAAGTGTTTCTACCAGAAGGGCCGTTAGCATTTTTGCCCTTATTTAACGACAATCAATGTTCAATTGTTTGGTCTACCTCACCAGATAAAGCAAAGCATATTAATCAGCTTTCGTTTGAAGAGGTTGCGAAAGAATTGACTGCCGCTTCTGATGGTAAACTAGGAACTATTAGTGTGGCGAGCAAGTTGATGACTTTTCCACTAACAATGAGATTAGCCCATCAGTTTACTAAAGGCCGCGCGGTACTTATTGGTGACGCCGCCCATACTATTCACCCATTAGCAGGGCAAGGGGTGAACTTAGGTTTGCTTGATGCCGTAGCATTGGCTGAAAGTCTTATCGATGTGGACGTAAACGGGGACGTAACTCGACCGCTAGCTCATTATTCTCGTTGGCGACGTGCTGGCGCTGCAGATATGGTGGCGGCAATGGAGTTAATCAAACAGGCATTTGCGCCTCAAAACCCATTAATGAAATTAGCTCGAGGTATTGGAATGGCGGCAATTAGCAATATCGCACCAGTAAAAGAGCTGCTGATTAATCAAGCATTAGGTTTCAATGGCGACTTACCAAAACTGGCGAAAAAATAGATAAAAATTGACCATTTGTTCAGGTTAATTTTATTTCAAATAAAAGACGAAAGCGGCCTTAGGTCGCTTTTTTATTTTGTTTTATATTTTTAATACTGCTGATATAAAAAATATAATTCGGAAATAAAGGTTAACCACCTTTAAGTGTTCGGTTGGTTGGGTTTTTCTTGTTGAATCAATGGCGTGCTTAAAATATAATTTGCTCCAATTTTTGTAAATCACACGTCTTTGGCTACCTTTAGTAAGCTGGTTAACGATAGACAGAGCACAAAGACATCAACAAGAGTGACGCAAATCATGACAAGCAAAACTGTACTTCACGCTAAGCATATTGAAGCTGGCGCTAAAATGGTCGACTTCTACGGCTGGGAAATGCCAATTAATTACGGCTCACAAATTGAAGAGCATCACGCAGTGCGTCAAGACGCTGGTATGTTCGATGTATCACACATGACTATTGTTGATGTTAAAGGTGCTGATGCAAAAGCTTTCCTTCGTCGTTTAGTGATTAATGATGTTGCTAAGTTAGACGTGGCAGGTAAAGCGCTGTACACAGGTATGTGTAATCACGAAGGTGGCGTAATTGACGACCTTATTGTTTATTTCTTCACTGATACTGATTACCGTTTAGTGGTTAATTCAGCTACACGTGAAAAAGATTTAGCATGGATTGCAGAGCAATCAGCAGACTTTGATGTAACAGTAACAGAGCGTCCAGAATTTGCCATGATCGCCGTGCAAGGCCCGCAAGCTAAAGCAAAAGTAGCAACATTACTTAATGCGGAGCAAACAGCGGCTGTTGACGGCATGAAGCCATTCTTTTCAGCTCAAGCGGGTGATTTGTTCATTGCAACTACCGGTTACACAGGCGAGAGCGGTTATGAAATTGCACTGCCTGCAGAGCAAGCGGCAGATTTATGGCAACAATTATTAGACGCTGGTGTTCAACCTTGTGGTTTAGGTGCTCGTGATACATTACGTTTAGAAGCTGGTATGAACCTTTACGGTTTAGATATGGACGAATCTGTGACCCCTTTAGCTGCAAACATGGCGTGGACTATTGTTTGGGATGAAGAGCGCGACTTTATCGGCAAAGAAAAATTAGCTGAGTTACGTGCAGCGGGAACAGAGCCAAAATTAGTGGGCTTAATTCTAGAAGAAAAAGGCGTACTTCGTTCAGGCTTAAAAGTGGTTACTGAACATGGTGAAGGCGTGATTACATCAGGCACTTTCTCGCCAACATTAGGTCACTCTATAGCAATGGCTCGTGTGCCACGTGCAGTAAAATTAGAAGATACTGTGCAAGTGGAGATGCGTAAAAAGTTGGTCGATGTGAAAGTTATCAAGCCTTCATTTGCGCGTAATGGTAAAAAAGCATTTTAATATAGATCAAATTAGGTACAAACACGTTTGATCTGTGAAGTAATTCCTCTATATTTCTATGTGGATACTTCACTTAATAAATAGAATTTAAAGTTAATAATTAGGAACATAAAAATGAGCAACATTCCTTCAGAATTAAAATACGCAACATCTCACGAGTGGGTACGTAACGAAGGTGACGGTATCGTTACTGTAGGTATTACTGAGCACGCACAAGAATTGTTAGGTGACATGGTATTTGTTGAATTACCAGAAGTTGGTGAAAGCGTATCAACAGGTGATGATGTTGCTGTAGCTGAGTCAGTTAAAGCAGCTTCAGACATTTACGCACCAGTTACAGGTGAAGTATTAGAAGTTAACGAAGACTTAGAAGACTCTCCAGAGCTAGTTAACTCAGACGCTTTCGGTGACGGTTGGATGTTCAAAATTAAACTTGAAGATGAAGGTGAATTAGAAAGTCTTCTTGATGCTGAAGGTTACGCGAACTCTATCGACGAAGACTAATTTAGCGTCGCAAATCTTGTTTATGCGGCATTGTCTGTGTTCAGGAATGCAATCACATAGGTAACTATGCTCATGCATTCCTTCACTTTGACAGATTTGCCTAAACAAAAATTATCTTAGCTAAATTTAGCTAAAACAAAGATTTATATTAAGCCTTGAACTGTAAATGAAGTTTAGGGCTTTCTTTTTTAAATACGTATAAGCAATCGTATTAAACCATTTTTAAGTGAAGCTGTTTTATGACTACTCAAACTCTTAAAGATCTTGAGCAAACACAAGATTTTATCCGCCGCCACATTGGCCCAGATGAAGCTCAAACTCAAGCAATGTTAAATGAAATTGGTGCTGAATCTGTTGATGCCTTAATTGACGAAATCGTACCAAGTAATATTCGTTTAGCGGACTTACCTGCAATTGAAGAAAGTAAAACAGAAGTTAAAGCATTAGCTGACTTAAAAGCAGTCGCTAGCCAAAATGTGGTCAACGACACTTACATTGGTTTAGGTTACTACGGTACTCATACACCGAACGTAATTTTACGTAACGTATTAGAAAACCCAGGGTGGTACACGGCATACACGCCTTACCAACCAGAGATTGCCCAAGGTCGTTTAGAGTCGCTTCTTAACTACCAACAAATGTGTTTAGATTTAACAGGTTTAGACTTAGCATCAGCGTCGTTACTTGATGAAGGTACAGCAGCTGCCGAAGCAATGGCACTCGCTAAGCGTGTATCGAAAAACAAAAAATCTAACTTATTCTTTGTTGCTGATAATGTATTCCCGCAAACAATTGACGTTGTTAAGCAACGAGCAGAAATGTTTGGGTTCGATGTAATCGTAGCAGCACAAGAAACTATTGAAGAGCACGATGTATTTGGTGCATTACTACAATACCCAAGCGCTTCAGGCGAAATTACCGACATTACTGCGCAAATTGAAGCAGTACATGCGAAAAAAGGTATCGTAGCCGTTGCTGCTGACATTATGAGTTTAGTGCTGTTAAAAGCACCAGGCGAATTAGGGGCTGATGTTGTAATTGGTTCATCACAACGTTTTGGTGTGCCAATGGGCTATGGTGGTCCTCACGCAGCATTCTTCACTACATCTGACAAGTACAAACGTTCAATGCCAGGCCGTATTATTGGTGTATCTAAAGATACGCGTGGCAACAACGCACTGCGTATGGCAATGCAAACACGTGAGCAACACATTCGTCGTGAAAAAGCCAACTCGAACATTTGTACGGCACAAGTATTATTAGCCAATATGGCTGCGTTTTACGCGGTATATCATGGCCCGCAAGGTCTAAAAACAATTGCTAACCGTATTCACCGTATGGCGGACATTTTGTGTTTAGGTACGGCAACCAAAGGTGTTCAAGCGGATCACGCTAACTACTTCGATACATTAACCTTCACAGTAGATAATAAAGATGAAATCGTTGCACGCTCAATTGATGCGGGTGTTAACTTCCGTACTGATGTAAACGGAAAAATTGGTGTATCAGTTGATGAAACAACAACACGTGAAGACATCGCAACGTTATTTGATGTGATTTTAGGCGAAGATCATGGCTTAGATGTAGCTGACTTAGACGCTAAGATCGTTGACTGTGGTCATTCGTCAATTCCAGCAGAATTAGTGCGTGAATCTGAATTTTTAACGCACCCGGTATTTAATTCTTACCATAGCGAAACTGAAATGCTTCGCTACATTAAAAAATTAGAAAACAAAGATTTAGCGCTTAATCATTCAATGATTTCGTTAGGTTCTTGTACTATGAAATTAAATGCAACTGCACAAATGATCCCTGTATCATGGCCAGAATTTGCAAACATGCATCCATTTGCACCGCTTGACCAAGCGCAAGGTTATACGCAAATGATCAACGAATTAGGCGACTGGTTAGTAGAGCTTACCGGTTACGACAACATATCAATGCAGCCAAACTCTGGTGCGCAAGGTGAATACGCTGGTCTAATCGCGATTCACAAGTACCACGAAAGCCGTGGTGATGCACACCGTAACATTTGTTTAATTCCATCTTCAGCACACGGTACTAACCCAGCTTCAGCGCAAATGGTTGGTATGAAGGTTGTGGTTGTTGATTGTGACAAAAACGGTAACGTAGACATGGCTGACTTAAAAGCCAAAGCTGAAGAAATGAGCGAGAACCTTTCTTGTATCATGATCACTTACCCGTCAACACACGGTGTTTACGAAGAAACAATTAAAGACATTTGTGACATTATTCATGCTAACGGTGGTCAAGTATACCTAGACGGCGCGAACATGAATGCACAAGTTGGTATTACTTCACCTGGTTTTATTGGTGCTGACGTATCGCATTTAAACTTGCACAAAACATTTGCTATTCCGCACGGCGGTGGTGGCCCAGGTATGGGCCCAATTGGTGTTAAATCTCACCTTGCGCCATTCTTACCAAGCCATGCGCTTGTCGATTTTGATGAAAGTATTACCGGTAACGGCGCGGTATCAGCGGCACCATTTGGTTCAGCAGGTATTTTATGTATTTCATACATGTACTGTGCAATGTTAGGTAAGCAAGGTGTGACTGATTCAACTAAGTATGCAATTACCAATGCAAACTACTTAGCGAAGAAGTTAAGCGAACACTTCCCAATTCTATATACTGGCGCGAATGGCCGCGTAGCACACGAATGTATCGTTGATATGCGTCCACTTAAAGAAGTATCTGGCATTACTGAAATGGACGTGGCAAAGCGCTTAATGGATTACGGTTTCCATGCGCCAACGATGTCATTCCCAGTAGCAGGCACGTTAATGATTGAGCCAACTGAATCAGAAGGCAAAGCTGAATTAGATCGTTTCATTGAAGCGATGACCTGTATTCGCGATGAAATTCGTAAAGTAGAGCAGGGTGAGTGGACGGTTGAAAACAATCCGCTTCACAATGCGCCACATACCTTAGCTGATATTACCGATGCTAGTTGGGATCGCGGCTACACAGTAGCTGAAGCGGTATTCCCAGTACCAGCTGCTGCAGCAAATAAATTCTGGCCAACAGTAAACCGTATCGATGATGTCTACGGTGACAGAAACTTAGTATGTACTTGTCCTTCGACAGATACTTACCGAGATTAGTTGTAGTTGTCAGTCGGGAATTAAGTTTGTGACTGGCTGCGGCAATTAAGAAAAAATGAAAAGCGAGTATTACGAAAGTGATACTCGCTTTTTTGATCCGTTGGTGATTGATGCTATTGCTTTCTAGGTCTCATTTGAGCGTTCAAGAGGCTGTCGATTCCAACCACTATTATTCCCTTAATTATCTATAGCGGCCTTTTAGGTAGCCCTTTGTAAGTTAGTTTGTTTTAGGCATTGATGCAGCAACTCAGAATGTAAGATTTTTAGACTTGTAAAAATACAATAAATCAACGCAGGGGAAATTTTATTGTATGGTCTTAGCGTTAATTTAGTTTTTGTTTTGTGAAAGTTTTGTTAGTAATCTTCCAGCCTGCTTCGAGTTTAAGTAGAAGTAAATAGTCTGTGAATAAGGTCTTGCCAGCTTTTATAGTAGCCTTAACCACAGCTGCGTTGCCAGTAACATCTATTGATACGATATTACCGATACGCCCATTGGTTTTACCTGGTTTAAAACGTGAAATATAGTCCGCTCCCTGCCACCTAACCAGTTTGCCTTCTTTTACATGCTGCAATTCTAAGCTATCTGTAAATGCTTCACTTAGCAGATGGGGTTTTCCTTTGGATGAGCCATCAAAGTATTTTTGTATGACGCCTGCAATTTTTTGATGTTCTGGATTAGCAAAACTACTGACACTGACCAAAAGTAAAGTTATGGATAAAATGACCTTATTTAACATCTTGTACTCCTATTTAAGTTGTAAGTATTGATTATTTGTATTTAGCATTTTTATAAGTGCTTCTATCATCTTTGTGCACTACTAAGTTTTTTATGTATAAGATCCGGGATTCTTTGTTCGTAATAACTGCCTTTTGGCATATGTGGCGAAAGGCCAGTTACTTGGCCACTCACAGAAAAGTGAAACAGCATGTGAGAAGAATCTGTACGACCTTTAAGTTCGAATTTTTCAGGTGATAGCGGATTGAGTGCAAAATTAAATTTACCTTCTTGCATCACAAACAAGAGGCCGTCGTTAAAACTAACATTGAGAATGTTACCGTCATGTGCTTGATATTGACCTTCATAATCTTGCAAGTCTTTACTGTCGATATCATAGACTGGCTGAAATTCTAGCTCGATCAATTGCGAGATATTATATTTTATTAACTCTGGCTGAACGCGGTAGATAGGGTAGATAGCTACCGCATCTAACAACTCTTGATCTTTTGTCATGTCAGCTACCGACATACCGTCACGATATTTTTCACCGACTATGCGAGCAAAGTTGCTTAAGGTTTCCCCTGCCTGTTTTAACTCTTTACGTTGACTGAAAAGTTTTAAATCTTTGTGTCCCGAAACAATTAATGTTTTATCATTGGCAATATCATATGCCTTGTTAAACCCATCTATGTGTCCTTGTACGCCGTGATAACCCGTGTACACTAATTTATTAGTACGAAAAGCATCACCTAGTAACATCACATTACTTTTTTCTAAATAAACAATAGTTTGAGCATTGTTATGGGCTAACGTGTGATGTGCAGTAAGCACTTCATCACCAAATGACATTGAAAAATAATCATCAAACAAAATATCTGTACGTGCTTGAGTGTATTTCAGCGCCTTATGGCCAATCAATTCAGCACCGCGCTCTTTAAAATAATCATTGGCGTTATAGTGAAAATAGTCAGAAGCGGGGTTAAAAATGTGAGTGATAGACTTATCTGTTAATTCTTTTATTTTTGCCTCAAGACTTGGCGCCACAGGTTCCATTTGCGCGGTAATTAAAAGAACTCCTTTATCCCCGATAACAATTGCGCTGTTGATAAATGATGTTTCACTATAGGCGGCAGATAGCACGTAAACCTGCTCAGTAACTTTTTCCGACGCTATTTCATATTGCTCAATTTTTGTTGGCGTCGATGCCACTGCTGAACGCGATAGAGTCAATAGGAAAGCTAATAATATTAGGCAAACATTTTTCAACATAATAGTTTTGTCCTTTTACGAGATAGAGGGGCGAATGCCTTCAATATTGTATTTTGTGTAGACACTTTTCGGATTTATTCGTGGTATTTACGAATAACAGCTACCTTTCCACCTTCCATTTCTAACACTTCCATCATTGTTCTTGTGTATTCAATTGACTGGTTATTTTGAGGGTGAACGCCTTTGGCATGGTGTTTATATCTTATTGCTATCGCGGATTGATTAAATATAAAAACGTTCAGTAGCTCAGCTTTGTATTCGGTGTGTGCGCCAAGGTAAAAAGTCATGCCTTTACGTTTAGCCTCTTTGCCATCAGGATAGCGGGTGTCGTCAACATCCCAAGGTAAATGAGAGTGACCTACATCATTAGAAAGTAAATCTAGGTACTCATCTAGCTCATTTTTAGTCGCATTCGGCATTTGCGTCGCAACCATTTTATCGAAGTACAATTTGGCAAAAGCATTTAGATCAATAGAAGATTCATTGGCTAATAACTTCGGTGGAAATAGCATAACTAGTGAGATAAGAAGTAACCATTTCATGATGAAATTCCTTTATCGGTCGTGTATCGCTTTAATGACTGTTTTATTAATAGCAAGGTTTATGAATCCCAGTAGGCAATATATTTCTCTAAGCCTTTAAGCCCCATAAGATTGGTTGAATCTTATGGGGCTTACTACTTATAAGAAGGCTGGTAGCACATATTTTGTAATTTGGTCAAAAATGACGTCTTCTGCGTCTTGGCCTGTAATGACTATTACTAAATCAAGCTCGTTAACCAAAATTATGCGGTTTCCACCAGCTCCCCACGCTAAGCTTATGTCGTAGTTTTTGTTATTTAACGCTGTATTTGTGTGATACCAAAAGTAACCATAAGAAAAATCTTCTGGATGCCAACTTTCTGTCGCTTTTGTATGTGCTCTAAATGCAACCATTAAGTAGCTTTCTGAGAGAAGTTGCTCATTTTCCCACTTTCCTTTGTTGATAAGCATTTCACCTATTTTGAGCATGTCGCGGGAAGTTAAATCAACGCCACTGTCTGCTACTGGCATTCCTTTCGGATCTAATTGCCATTTATAGTCTGTAATGCCCATTTTGCTGAAGAATTCTTTTTCTACAAACTCTTTAGCAGTTCCTGGTACAACAGCTTCAAGTACATGCATTGCCAAAATAGGATCAGATCCTTGATATTTAAACACCTGAGATTCTTTGGTTACTGGCTGAGTAAAGTCTAGAAAAGCTTGCACTTCAGCAATGCCTGAATACTTCTCTCGGTTTTCTCTGAAATCTTTGAGTTGCTCATCACTATATCTAAGGCCCGAACGCATTGATAAAAGGTGATGCAGGGTAACTTTGTCTATACCAACAGCCAGCTTACTGGTATCTACGTCCTTGAAAAAGCTCACCAAAGGCCTATGCAAATCAGCCATAGTGACATAACCTAGTTGCATAGCTCTAGCTACCATTAAACTCGTATATCCTTTGGTCGCAGAAAATTGAAAATGGGGTAAATCTATTCGACCACTATTGAAATAAGATTCAAATAACAACTTACCTTTATGGCTAATAAGCAAGCTATCGTATTTTCCATGCTTATTTTCAGCTAACTCTTTAACTAACGTTAAAATTGGGGTTTTGTTACCGCCATCAATACCAAGTTTCCCTACCTTTAAATTACCTGTTAATTTTTCTGGTGCGATGTTGATAAAGGCCTTTTCTAATGGTGCTATATCCCAAAAGTCCATTTTAACCTCTTCCGCAGTGGCTTTTGGAGCCTTAAGCTCAGTTTCATTTGAAAACCCCTCAACCGAAATAAACAGTACCAATACAGTTAGTAATTTGGCTCGATAATTTGCGAACATGTTAACTCCTATAAGATCGAAAATATTCTCGCGATTGGAAACTTATATTTAATTTCAAAAAACTCATTACCAAAACGCAAATAAAGTACACACAAGGTACATTTGAACTGCCCCATACCCAACTTAAATCATATTAAATGTTCTAAAATGAACTGTTAAGTATCTGAATTTATTGGTTTATATGGTTTTGAGGGAAAGTGCGTTTAGGCGTCGTTTGCGTGAGAGAAAAAGTAAATGTTAATCAGCACTGTTCAGTTGTAATCTATAGTAGCAGCTATAACTTTTCGGATATGTCTTTGCATAACAGTCATAAATACTAATTAGGACGAAAGGTAGCCTGTCCTATAACGAATACCCTCCAAGGCCCTGACGAGCAAAAGTTAATTGACACTAAAAGTATGCAAGTGCTTTTACTTCTCATACAAAACAAAACAAAACAAAACAAAACAAAACAAAAGAAAAAGTATTAGGAGGTAATGATCGTCAGCCAACGTTTATCAAAACGATACTCAATGTTGGCTATTGATTGAAAAGCGGACATTAGAAATAGTTCGTTATTACTCTAGGAGTGCGCTTAGATTATTATAACTTTCTATTTTTTCGTCATATATGTTCTTAGTTAATTTTATATTTCTTTAATATCTCTTCAATGACTCCATTTGAAAGGAGCTTCTTCATTTGAGCATCGAATTCATCGACTAAGCTCATAATACGTTTTCTTTTTTTAAGGTCAGGCGTAAATGCCATATATATATTAGCTTTGCTGACACAACCTGCCTCTCTTATTTCTGACTGCAAGTCTAACTGGTGTAATTCATAGTTTGTTGTTTGCTTGGTAAATACAAAAGCATCAAACCTTCCTTTCATTAATTTCTTGGCGCTTTGTTCAACAAATCTATCCAAATAGGTTTGAAATTGAAAACGTTCTCGGTTGTTACTCATAAACGAATTAAGCTCTTCAATAGAAGTATCTCTTGCGATACCAATATTTAGATTTTTTAGGCTGTTTACATCGCGAAAATTCCAGTTGCTGCTTTTTAAAACAAAGAAACACATTTGCTGCATACCGACTGCATTTTGGGGATATATTAAGTCAGGTGCTTCTTTCTTAGCGGGGGATAGAAGTGCATCATAAGCTCCTTCCCTTACTGCTTTTATGGCTCTTGACCATGGGAAATAATCTACTGTCACAAGATAGTGACTACTAGGATAAATCTTACTTACAATTTCATTAATATAACCTGGGTGTGGTTCATCAAGACACAGCTGTGGACACCAATCGATCGAGGCTATTTTGATGGTGATTTTTGACGTTTGTTTGTAGGACGCTGTTTTTTCCATTGCCATAAGATTGAAAGCGAGCAATGAAATACTAGTAGCGGCTATCAATAAGCGTAAACTTTTCACTTTTCTTTGTTTACCTTTATATGGAATGCTAGCTGCCAAAACTCTTCAAAGCATGACCTATCATCACTATAAAAAAAGCTAGATGACAGACTTATCAATAATTGGAGAAATCTCTGTTTTATGAATGTCCTTCCTTGTAACATACTTAATTCCTTGGCGTCTTAATCAGTGTTCTTAGTCACTTGATATATTGAAAAAAGTTTATCGATAAACTCGGTATTTTCGCTAGGGTGTCGCAATTTTCTTTTTTCTACACCTTGAGAGTCAAGAATCGCCGCAACTCTGCCTTGTTTATTAAAATGGAACTGTGCTGGTTTATAAGCTGATGATATTGGATCGTCAAAAGCTTCTTGAGGCGAAATTATCTCCCATCCCTGACTTCTAATATGCTCGATCATCTTGCCTAAATACAAAGCAGCAAGCTCATTTTCATGTAGCAACAACACATGCTTTGGTGAGCGTTTTAAGTGCTCTTTAGCCAAGTCATCGTAAAATTGAATGCCAGCCCATAAAGTTTCTACGTAAAGCTGTCCTAAATTGTCATAATTAATATTTAGGCCTGCTTTTTGTGCCGCTAAAAATTTTGAGTTGATATACCAATCGTAATTGTCAACGGTGACATAGCCAATTTTATAGTTATGTTTTGCTAAATGAGCGTGTATGGCTGTTCGTTTTTTTGCTGTCTCACCGTAATGAAGAAATGGAAATCGATGGTACTTCAATACGCCTTTGAAAGACTCCAATATACTGTTAGCTTTATCAAAATCTTCTAGATATTTTACAACGCTATTTTTATTTGCCGATAGGTGGCTATGACTATGGTGTGCTAAATGAAAGCCTGCATTTGCGTATGCAGCAAGTCGCTGCCTATCAGTATTAGAATTGATGTTTCCTGTAGTTACAAAAAACAAAGCATCATCAACTTGGTTATCAGTTAAATGAGCAATAATTTGATGAGTTTTTTGTAGCCCACTCATGTTTTTGTTACCAACTAGTGGCGCATCATCAAACGTAATAGCAATTTGTTTGGCGAACGAAGCATTTATCGAGAGTAAAAATAGGCAAGCAGCTATTAACAACGAATGCTCTTTAGAGACTTGTTTATTCATCTAAAATAAGAATTCCTATATTTAATTAAAAGCAATTTAATTAGCTGTTACTTGCAAGTTTATGCTTATTAAGTGGCTATTTTTAACTAAAACGATAACGACACCCTACCTAGACAATATAGAAGATATTCGTTACCAATTATTGATGGTTAATGTTACCCACTAAGGCTTCTAAAACACTACTGTTTACGCCAAATAATCCAGCTGCTTGAGAAGCGTTTTCTACCACTTTTTCGATCTGTGAACCGTCTTGATTCGCTTTGTAAATATCGTAAAATCCATGAACATTTTGTGATGAAAATAAAACTTTCGAACCATCTAACGACCAAGCGGGATCCCACTCGGAAATATAGTTTTTAGTTATACGTCTTTGATTACGGCCATTAATGTCCATAACGTAAACTTCTTGATTACCATCTCTGTTTGCCAAATAGGCTATATGTTTGCCATCAGGTGAAATTTTAGGGTGATAATTATTGGAATCGTCATTGGTTAGCTGGGTTTTCTCAGTACCATCAATATTCGCAATACTAATCTGATTTGGTTCTGTCATAGTTTGGTAAAGCAACCTGCCATCTGGCATAAACTCTGGAGAGCTACCTTTTAATGCTTTTATTTGTCGTTTATTAGTGCCATCGGCGTTCATCAGCCAGATCTCTCCGAGGAATTGACCGTCATCCCCTCTGTACTCTCTTGCAAACGCTATCATTTGGCCATTAGGTGACCATGTTGGCGAACTGTCCCATACGTTTTTCTTATGAGTTAAACGGCGAACATTTTGTCCATCTAAATCTACTGTATGTATTGACCACGTTTTGTACTTGTCGTACTTGCCGTAAAAAGCTAATTGTTTGCCCGAAGCTGAAACTGCAGGGTAACCGTCACTTAACGTCGCCCCAACGATTTTGATACGCCTTTTGCCTTCTTCATCGCTTATATAGATTGACTTATTTTTGTCTTGAGCGGTCTTTGATCCGTAAACAATAGAAAAAGGGAGTTTAGCTTCAGCGTCGTTAATTTTGCAGCCTGCAACTAAACTCACTGCAAAGACCGATAACAACGTAACTTTTAACTTTGAGTACTTATTATTGTGCATAGATAACCTCTAATCACTTACGCGTTAAGATGAAATATAATATATTAGAAAATCAAACCTGAGGTTTAGCTGATTTTTGTCTGAAAATTGGCTGCAGGTAACTAATCACTCCTTAATTAGATTACCTGCCTTTGTTAATTAGCCATTGATGAAGGCTGGCAATATTGCTTCAATCAGCGGTTCAAATACCTTGTCTTCCATATCTTGACCAGTAATGACGATGATTAAATCAAGAGCATTAACTAAGATAATGCGGTTTCCCCCACCTCCCCAAGTAAGAGTTACGTTGTATTTTTTATTATTTAATACGATGTCCGTCTGATACCACAAATAACCATAATTAAAGCCCTCTGGTTGCCAACTTTCTGAAGCTTTTGTTATCGGCTCGAAAGCCGCAGCTAAATATTCTGCCGAAAGAAGTTGCTCATTTTTCCACTTTCCATTGTTGGCAAGCAATTTACCTGTTTTGAGCATGTCACGAGAATTCAAATCAAAACCGTTGTCCCCAATAGGCATTCCTATCGGGTCTAATCGCCACTTATAGTTAGTAATGCCCATTTTGCTAAAGAACTCTCTTTCGACAAACTCTTTAGCCGAACCTGGTACAACAGAGTTAATAACATGCATAACCAGAATAGGATCTGACCCTTGATATTTATATACCTGAGATGCTTTGGTTACTGGCTGACTTAATTCAAGAAAAGCTTGTATCTGAGCTGTCCCCTTATACTTATCTCTGTTAGTCCTGAAGTCTTTAAGTTGTTCGTCACTAAATCTAAGACCCGAACGCATTGAAAGAGCTTGATGCAAAGTGACCAGTTCCGCACCAGCAGACAAATTGCTGGTATCTAAGTCATCGAAAAAGCTTACTATTGGCTTATGCAATTCAGCCATTGTGACATAACCTAATTGAATTGCTCTTGCTAGCACTAAGCTAGTGAAGCCTTTGGTAACAGAAGATTGGAAATGAGCTAAATCTATTCGCCCGCTATTGAAATAAGACTCGAATAATAACTTATCTTTATGGCTAATCAGTAAGCTATCGTATTTTCCATGTTCATTTTCCGCTAACTCTTTAGCAAGCTTTAAGATAGACGCTTTGTTACCGCCATCAAGACCAAGCTTTCCTACTTTTAATTTGTCTGTGAACATTTCTGGCTCAGTGCTGATAAACGCCTTTTCTAATGGTGGCAAGTCCCAAAAGTCCATTTTAACCTCTTCCGCTGTGGCTCTTGGGGCCTGATGTACATTCTCAGCGGAGATTAATCCAAAAGAAGCAAGTAAAAACGAAGTGGCCATTACTTTCTTTTTAAATCTTGTAAACATATTTACTCCTACAACACCAATAATTTTCTAACGCTTTAAAAGTCAATTTGATGTAAAAGCTAGCCACCAAATCGAAGATAATGTAGATGCAAGGTACTCTTTAACCACACCCCCTCCAACTTAAATCACATTAAATGTTCTTAAACCCATCCTTAAACGGCTGAATTTCACAAACTTTTAATGTGTTGAAGATTTTTTACCAAGATGCGACAAGGTGTCGTTTGCATAAGGTAAAAAGTGAATGTTAATTAGTACTGTTCGGTTATAATCCATTGCAGTAGAAATTATTTTTCGGATATGTCGTTGCATAACAGTCAGAAATATCAATTAGGACGATGGATTGTCTGTCCAATAACGAATACCTTCCAAGACGCTGACGAGCAAAAGTCAATTGATAACAAAAGCATGCAAGTGCTTTTATTTCTCATACAAAACTCAGGGCAAAATGTAACCAAAGAGCAAATTATTGAGCATGTATGGAATGAGAGTGTTGTCAATGAAGAAATATTGTCTGTAGCGATCAGTAAAATTAGAAAGGCATTAGAAGATAAAGCTCGTCAGCCAACTTTTATCAAAACGATACCCAATGTTGGTTATTGTTTGATTGCTGAAGTAAAACCGCTCGTTGAAAATACGCAACCACAAGAACCACCTTTAAATAAATTCAACCAGCAAATTAACAACCGCAAACCTTACATTATTGCTAGTACGCTAATTTTACTTGCCATCATTTTTATCGTTAGTTTCTATCGAGTGGATCAAGAACCGGAGAATCATAACCTTGCAGCTATTCGATCAATTGCGGTAGTGCCTTTCGAGGACTTAAGTGAAAAAAAAGACAGTATATATTTCATCGAGGGGCTCTCTGATGCAATAATCAATCAACTCTCTCAATCGAAACCTTTAAAGGTTATTTCTCGAGATTCTTCTTTCAATTTCAAGGGAAATAAAGATCCACACATAATTGGTAACTCACTAAAAGTAGAAGCAATATTAGACGGTAGTGTTCAGCAACTAGCAGAACACGTAAGGATAAACGTACAAATAATTAGCACGTTCGACGGACGCTTGCTCTGGGCTAAAAGCTTTGATAGCCAAAATACAAATGTATTTAACTTACAAGATCAAATAAGTCGAGATATTCTGCAAGCTATTCAGCCAACCTCACAACCTGAGGTTACCGTTAACACGAAGATCGACAGCCAAGCTTACGAATGGTTCTTAATGGCTCAGTATCATTGGCGACAAAGAACCCCAACCTCACTATCAAAAGCGGAGACTTATTTTAACCATAGTCTCGAGTTAGAGCCTAATTACGTAGACGCACTCATTGGGCTAGCTATTACTTATGGACAATTTCATTATTACGCAAATTGGACGGCGAAAGAATCGGTAGATAAAGGACTTCCTTATATAGAGCAAGCATTGGCATTGGCACCAAACTCGCCGTCTGCACTAGCAGCTAAAGGAATGCTATTGACGATAATGGCTGGCTACTCCAAAACCCCTCTACCTATCTTGAATGAAGCACAAGACATGTTTATACGTTCATTAGCATTAGAAGATAACGCAACAACACATCATTGGTACAGCTCATTACTCAACCAAATGGGAGAAGAAGCGTTAGTCGTTAAACATATAGAACGAGCCATTGCTTTAAACCCACTCTCAGCATCATTAAAAAGCATCTATAGCACATATTTAGCAATCAGAGGCAGGTTAGATACAGCGCAAAAAATGCATCGAAGAGCAATGATCTTAGATCCAGATAGAGTGTCAAATATTGTTGATTCCACCCATATATTTCGCAACACACCAAGTTCGATAATCGCCATCGCAGAATGGCACTTAAATAATAGTGACCTTTTTGAATTTTGCTCCAGTGACGAATATTGTGAACAGGTTGTTTTTTCCTACTTAAGTATCGAACAAACTGAAGAAGCCAATAAAATTTTGGCACGCATGACATCAAAACACGAACACTTTAAGCATTCATTAAAGCTAATAGATTACGGCTTAAAAGGTGAGTTAGCTAACGCAGTATCTTTACTAGATCAATTAAGTAAAAACCACCCAAATAACTATAAATACAAATACAGTTTAGCTATTGCGCAATATCGAGCAGGTTCGTATGAGCAAACCAGAGCTTCATTGTTAAACCTTTATCCTGACTGGCGTAATGCCCCCGCAGTTGACGTGACAACTGACAATTATCTAGCTTTGATACATTATGGCGCAACATTATTGAAGTTGAATGAACAAGAATATGCCAACGTTGTACTAAATAATGTCGAGCAATTTCTTCTTTTAGATAAGGTTCACGACAAAGCACAAGCAGAAATGGCGCTAGCTCAATTAAATGCTCAGCTGCATAACCTAAGTAAAGCTACAAAGCATTTGCGTAAAGCGTTAAATCATGGCTGGCTTGAAACCTTTGATCGAGAATGGTGGACTTTACAATACGATCATCTATTGAAACCTTTACAGCATCAAACTGAATTCAAAACTTTGGTACAGGAGCATCAAGAAAACGTAAACAAACTAGTGAAACAAATTAGTTTAAAACTGGAAGATTTGAAACGTTAAAGCATTATTTCTTTAACTTACTACTCATGTCGTCACCATTATCAAGTCATTTAAGTCAACAAATATATTGTGTTAATGCCCATTATTTTGCTCTGTTTATTAGTTTGAAGTTGAACGGCCTTTCTGAGCAACTTGCCGAAATTCTGTGTTGAACGCTCACCAGTCATACGAGCATTATATTTGTGAAGTCCGCTTCAAACATTTGTCCAAAAGTCATTCTTGCTGCTATCAACTATACACAAACAACCCAAGTCGAAACTACGTTTTATCCAGCTTAGGCAGATAGGTTATATATACTTACAGGTCTCAATGCCTATCTCCTTAATGGCAGATTTAATAAGATTTAATGTTTTTTAAGTTGGTTATAACATGCATCAAAGGTAACTTGCCGGAGCTTAAATAGTCGTTTGAATTAATTTCTACACAACAAGTTGTGATTAAAATTCGATGAAAATATATTTTTGGAGAAACTAATGAAATTACCTTTGTTTAAATCTCAAGGCTTTATGATTGCAGGGCTAAGCACCTTTTGTACGTTGGCGAGTCAACTTCCCGATCCACAAAGTCTGAATAAGCACTACAATTGCAACGTGACAAAAAATAGCTTTTGTCGGGCTGATATTCATCCAAACAATAGATTAATGGTAACGGGCAGCGATGATAGGTATGTTAAATTGTGGCGAAAAAGCACAGGTGAAGTCATTTCCAAACTCGAACATGAATATGGTGCGCCGGCAGTAGAGTTTAGTTCCGATGGAAAGTATCTAGCAACCGGCAGTTACGACAACCATGTTCGCCTTTGGAGACTTTCTGACAATCAATTGATTAATACTTTTCCCGGTGATGAGGGGTTTATAACAACTGTAACGTTTAGTCATGACAACCAATTAATAGCGAGTGCTAGTACGGATGATAAGGTTCGGATTTGGGACATAAAAACAGGCGATACGAAAGTTCTTTCTGGACATCAAGGAGATGTTTGGGGATTAATTTTTAGTCATGACAATAAATATATCATCTCAGGAAGTGAAGATGATTCAATTTTCATTTGGTCTACCGAAACAGGTAAAAAAGTCAGAGAACTAAAGGAACATTCTGGCGCAGTCTTACAATTTGCGTTAAGCAAAGATGGACGCACCCTTGCTTCGGGCGGCGATGATCACTCAATCAAACTTTGGGATACAAAAACTTGGCAACTGATGGATACTATAGAAGGTGGTTTTTACTCGGTATATGCCTTAGCTTTCAGCCCCAATGGCAAAGTACTTGCGAGCGGAGGGCGAGATAGGGGGGGTATAGGTGAGTTTTTTCAATATCATTTTGACAGAGTGAATGATGACAATGAACCAACAGTGTTCTTTTGGAATGTAAAAACTAAACAATTGCTGCAGACAATGAGTGATCATAGTGACGATGTTAACAAGATTACCTATAGCGATGACGGGCAATCTTTTACCAGCTCGAGCGTTGACGGTAATGTAAATGTTTACAGTGTTGTGCAGCTAGGAAATGAACCTTAATGAAAGATCTTCAACTGCGTCATAGAGCTTAGAAGGTAATATGACACTCTTATAAGATGAGGCTTGCGTAATATCCTAGATACTAGAGTAATTATTTATATGCGTCATGAACATCAACTATTGGATTTGAATCAGGAAAGAAATGAAATATCAATGCTGTGTTTGTATATCCAAATTTGAAGGAAACCAAATTAAAGATGGCTTCAATAATGGTGTAAAAGAAGGTTTCTTATGCCCTGTGTGCGGCACTAATATCAAAGACGATATGTGTGGTCAGACTGTATTCGTTCAAAAAGCAAAAGGCACATTTTTATTTTACGTAATATTATTAATAATTTTCTTCTTAGACACTAAAATCGAGCAATATTTAAGTACTCCACTGGATGCCAACAATTGGCTAGTTCTTAGTGCTCTACTTGGGTTAGCTGTTTCTATTTATGTTTTTGTTAATCGTAATTTGCTTAAAGAAACTAATATTTTAACAACACAGAGAGTGAGCACTAAGAGAAAATCAATATAGATTTAGCGGAAATTTATTTAACTTGAGTTTATGAGATAGGCATCCTCAAAAGTCTTCTAATTAAGTTAGGAAATAATAATGAAATGGGCACAGACCTTGGCGATTGCAGTTAGTGTGCTTTTGTTAATCCCTAGCTATTCAAAGCAAATTGCTATTACCTTCGATGATGCCCCACTTGATGGAAGTCACATCATGACGGGAGAAGAAAAAACGAAGCTAATTAAAAATCACTTAAAAGAAAATGAAGTATCAGACGCTTTATTCTTCGTTACGACAGGTCATATTAATACCGAGTCGGATAAAAGAGATTTTAAACTTACACTGAAGCGGGTTTTATTTGGCACATCATAGTCACAATCACTTATCTGCCAAAAAAGTTGAAACTCAGGCGTATTTAAATGACTTTAATAAAGCATACTCTATACTGCATACATATGACCGGATGTTGAAGTTTAATCGCCATCCATATCTACATTTTGGGCAGGGTTCAAATAAACGAAAAGCTATTGCACCTCACTTACAAAGTAAAGGTTATGAGTTTGGTTATATCACTGCAGACAATTACGACTGGTTTATAAATTCTAAATTAATTAATGCTCAAGCTATTGGTTTGGCAGTTGATTATGAAAAGTTAGGTCAGTTGTATGTTGATACATTAATGAAAAGTATTAAGTTCTATGACCATTTAGCACTTAAAATGTTCGCCCAAATATGTATTTTCATTGCATGAAAATGAAGTAGCGCCCTGTATTTAAGTAAGTTAATTCAAGAGTTAAAAGAAAAGGCGAGGAAAATTATTTCACCACGAGAAGCTTATACAGACCCGATCGCGAAGCACTATCGGCCAGAGAGTTCTGAATTTAATAAACAAGGTAGAATCGCTTCTATTTTATATTCACAAGGTGTTCCTAAAGAGAATTTACGTCATAAGAGTGAAAATAAGGATTAGCTTGATAAGATATTTGTTGAGTATCAAGTATTCAAATAAGGTAATTTAAAATGCGGTCATTATTATTCCAGTGTTTACCTTTAAATAGTTTTGTTGAGAAATGATTTGCTTGAACGTCGGCTATCTTGACTAGTTTGATGAAACTGTCATGAAGCCGTCCTGCTCAAAGTGGCACCTAGCGGAAGTTAATATTTAAGAGAGAACTAATAGCAATGCTCTTGCTAAGTCAGTTTGTTTTTCTTTCAACGATAAAGCTACAGAGCAACTTTTCACAGTAACTCTTGTTCAATAAGCTTTAACAAATAGGTTTCACGCTCAATAGACATACCTTTTTTGTCACTTGAAGCGATGGTTTGTTCATTATGAGCAATAGCCTGATGGATATTAACCCATTCAGGGTGCATACCGTTGTCTAGCTCGTGCATTTCTAATTCTGGTTCTAGTAATTCATCATCAATGTCGCACACAAAGCAATATGACAACATATGCACAATGTCGAAGTCTGCTTTGTACCAAGGCCGATATTCTTCATACAGCCCAAACTCACGAATATTCGTTACATTATGTGCGCCCGTTTCTTCTTTTAACTCACGAATAAGTCCTTCTATTTTACTTTCACCTTCATCTATACCGCCACCAGGCAAGCTGTAATCATGATAACGTTTTGTGTACAGCAACAATATATTTTCACCATTTAATACTATGGCGCGGGTAGCTTTTCGCGTAAAGCTATTGGCCGACAGATCATTAATTGCAGGGTGAATGGTTGATTTGATTAATCGCATATTGATACTTCTTAAATTCAATATAAAGGTATTAGGCGCGGTATTATACGCAAGTTACCTTGTATAAATAAAACTCGCTTAATTGGAGCTTTTCTGAACTTCAGGATTAGGTTTGATGGCAACGCTATTATGATAGCGAATTCAATAGGTAAGAGTTAGTTCTTGATGTTAAGAGTTAGCTTATTTGATAGTGCTTTTAATACTAAATGTTAAATTTAATGAGCACAGGTATCTTACTATCTAAGTTATTAATTTGCGTTAATGGGCAGAGTAGTGTGGTTGAAAATATTAACGAATTTTCGGGTAATATACGCTGCCCATATGATTGACTAAGAGTCGATATCAGTTTCGCCTTCAATATCTGAAATTGATAAACCACCCGAGCCAGCGTCTATTATTTTCAAAGCACCAGCACGTTTTACGCTAATGCCGCCTGAACCATCGTCAATAGTGACTTTACCTGATACGTCTTTTACAGATAACGAACCTGATCCATCATCAATTTCAACATTTCCAGTTACGTTTGAAACGACTAAACTACCAGAGCCATCTTCAAGTTCGATATTGCCTTGCACACCAGTGATCGTTAAACCACCTGAACCATCGTCAATTTTAACATTGCCTTTGATGTTCTCTATTGTTGCAGAACCAGAGCCATCTTTAAGGTTTAATGCATTGCCAATATTTGATACTTCAATTTCGCCAGAGCCATCATCAATGTCTAACATTAGGCTATCAGGCATTATAATAATCAAATCAATTTTAGGGGAAGAGCCGTACCAGCTGCCATTATGTGAATGATGCTTTGCTACTAAGCGAGCAGTGCTTCCTGATTGGTCTAATTCTAGCGTGTAGTTTTTGTCTTCGGTTGTGCGGATATTTGCTTGTACTTGTATTTCCGTTGATGACGCGTCTCCTCTAATTTCTAAAGAGCCTGCACCTGCTTCAATGTCGAATTTATTCAAAGAGCCAGCGTCAAGTGATAAGTTCTCTTGCAAAGTTACATCAGCACTTTTTGCATTTACCTGTATCATGCAGCCACTCAACACCACAGTTAAAATTGATAGAGAAAGTAAATTTGCCATGTTTTTCATTGTAATTATTCCATATTGTACGTTTTGTTTACTTATTGATTATCAAATATAAGGCCAACTTGTAACTAATTGATTAATAAGTAACTTGTATTTTGTCATTTGTTACCAAATGGTGGTTTTTACTAACTATTAGTCGTAAGCAAAGTACAAATGGTTTAAATGAAACTTTTTAAATATTTTTTGTAAGCTACTTTGAGGGGGCTTATGGCTCCGGTTCTTCATCAAGAATTACCATTCGGATGATGGTAATTTTGTTTTTAGGCACTGTTGGATAACCGAGCTCTGGGCTAACCCCCACTTCTACTTCGCCAATTGCTTCCACTATTTCAAGCCCTTCTACTACTTCACCGAAAACGGCGTAGCCCCATGAGTGGCCTGGGTTTAAATTAGTATTGTTATTTAAATTGATAAAAAATTGGCTAGTTGCTGAATGAGCGTCTGACAATGCTTTTGCCATGGCAATTGAACCTATTCTATTTTTTAAACCGTTGCCTGATTCATTGAAAATAGGCTTAAAGGGCGTTATTTCTGTGTAGTCGTTTTTATAGCCGCCAGCTTGAACAAGGTAATCTATCTCTACACGATGAATAATGGTTTTATCATAATCAGTGCTAATAACGTAACTTAAAAAGTTATCGACGGTAATTCTTGCCTTCATTCGGTCCAATTGAAGAATGAAATTACCCATTGAGGTTTCAACACGTACTTTAGGAAACAAATTGCTTGGCTGTACATATTGGCCTTTAGGTGATGCTGCTACTGAATGTAATGATAAAAATGCTGTAAATATAAATGTCGTAGCTATAAATACATAGTTTTTGAACACGCTTCCATCCTTTTTCTGTCGTTACAATTCGACAAGTAATTATTGAATAATCGATAGATTTTATCGAAAGGTAGCCGCTTTTGTTACTATTTTTATTAGTGCAGTATATCAGCACTTAAGTTAACCTATTCGCCAAATCAGCGAGACATTATTTTTGGAAGTTAAAATGAGAAAACTTATAGCACTAGTAACTCTTATGGCATTAACGGCTTGTAGTGAAGACGCAGGGAAGGTCAGTTTAGGGCTATTCACCACAAAAGATGTAGTAATTAAAGCTGAGCAGGATCCAAAGATCCCAGGAGTTACTTGTCATATCAGCCATGTGGAAGCTGATTTAGACTTTTCTGATCCTTCAGATATGTCGATAGCGTGTCTTCAAACTGGACCTATTCTGGCTGAACATTTAGCTAAAATTGATTTGTCCAAAAATGGTGAAGTTGTTTTTCGAGAGTCAAAAAGTATTTTATTTAAAAGCTTAAAAGTACGTCGAATATATGACGGCAAAAGTAAAACCTTGATGTATCTATCATACTCTACCAAAGAAACAAGTGGCAGCCACCATCATGCGTTGTCTACGGTGCCACTATATAATACTCAAGCATGGGATTGGGCAGAGCAACTTAAAATAAATTAACTGAAGATAAGTATTTTAAAAAGAAGCTTACTACTTCATTTGGCTTTATATGCGACAGGTGATTGTTACTTTATGCTGTAAAAGTAACTCGATTACATGTTCCAATTTACCCAATATATGGGTTATTTAAGAGAGTTATATCAATATCAAGGAGTAGCAGCTACTGTAGCTCTAGACTATATCAAATTGCATTATTATGGCAGTCACGAGACCATTAACCCGACCAGAATAATGCCTGCAGGCCCGCTCATTGATTTTAATGAACCGAATGGCTGAGAGCAGGTATAGCAACTAGCGGTTACTGTGCATTTACGATTCTAATTTTAAGGAACCATAATGAGTTTTAAAAACACCAAAGAAAATTATGGGCTAATTGCTAAGGCACTGCATTGGCTGACTGCTTTATTGTTTATAGGCGCTTATGGCAGTTTTTATTATCGACAGTGGTTTACTGAGGCTAAAACGCCGTAAAATTGGAATGCACTTCAGCTTCACCTATCAATAGGCGTGTCTATTGGGGTGCTAGTGTTATTAAGAATTATCTGGCGGATGATGAGTATACAACCTGCCGATGAACCTGGTACACCAACAGAGCATAAAGCAGCTAAAGTCGGGCATTACTTGCTGTATGCAATGATGATAATTATGCCTGTAACAGGTTATTTAGGTACAGGCGCCAATACTGATTTTTTCTTTTTATTTGAAATAACCAAATTTCCCGATACTTGGATATTTTCGCAACTTGTTGATTTAGGGTTGGTTGTTGATTTTAAAACGTTTGAGAAGCCAATAGACTTTATTCATAAAGACGTTCTTGGTGCTTGGTTAGTATGGATGTTAATTGCGGGTCATATAGCTGCAGCGTTGTACCATCACTATGTAAAAGGAGATCGCACGTTAACTAAGATGACACTTAGTAAGTGATTGTTCTAAGGCTATATATCTATAGATATATAGCCTTAAGTATTGCTGACTAAGGCGTGTAGTAAATTGGAGACGCCGGACCTACAGGTAAGCCAAACGCAAAGACCCAGATATAAAACAATGCGACCCAGCCGACAAAGAATGCCATTGAGTAAGGCAACATGGTGGCCACTAATGTACCAATGCCCATATCTTTTTTATATTTCGTAGCAACCGCCAATATCAAACCGAAATAGCTCATCATGGGGGTTATCAGGTTTGTGACAGAATCACCTATACGGTACGCCGCTTGAATAGTTTCTGGTGCGTAACCAATAAGCATTAACATAGGCACAAAAATTGGCGCAGTTGCAGCCCATTGTGCTGATGAAGAGCCTAGACTTAAGTTAATCAGGGCACACATAAAAATGAATAGTACGAATACTTCTGGGCCGGTTAAGCTTAATGCTTGTAAAAGTTCAGCACCGTTAATTGCCATAATGGTGCCTAAGTTGGTCCATTTAAAGAAAGCAACGAATTGTGAAGCAAAAAATACTAGCACAATGTACAAACTTAATGAGCTCATGCTTTTGCTCATCGCGTTAATAACATCAACGTCATTTTTCATTGTGCCAACAACTTTACCGTAAACAAAACCAGGTATGGCAAATACGATAAAGATAATAACGACTATACCTTTCAAGAAAGGCGAACCAGCGACAGCACCGGTTTCTGGGTGACGTAAAATACCATTTTCAGGTACTACGGTAAGGGATAACAGGGCAGCTAGTACTAAAAAGCTAACACCTGCCCATTTTAAACCTTTCACTTCAAGAGCAGATAAGTGCTCAATGTTTGAATTTAGTACTTCGCTAGCGTCATCTTCATTGTATTTACCTAGCCTAGGTTCAACTACTTTTTCGGTGATAATTGTACCTAACCCTGCAATAAGGAAGGTGGATATAATCATAAAGAACCAGTTAGCTTCAGGGCCTACCTGGTAGTTAGGGTCAATAAGTTGTGCAGCCGCCGAGGTAATGCCGGATAATAGCGGGTCGATGGTTCCTAGGAATAAATTTGCACTATAGCCACCTGAAACACCTGCAAATGCTGCTGCTAAGCCAGCAATAGGATGACGGCCAAGGCTATGAAATATCATTGCCGCTAGCGGAATAAGTACGACATAACCTAGCTCTGATGCAGTATTCGAAAGAATAGCTGCAAATACCACCATAAAAGTAACAAGGCGTTCAGAAGCTCCCATTACCATACCACGTAGTGCGGCTGATAACATGCCAGAGTGTTCGGCAACACTTACACCTAACAAGGCTACAAGCACTGTCCCAAGTGGTGCAAACCCGGTAAAATTAGTCACTAAACCTGAGAATATTTTTTGTAATCCTTCAGCGCTTAATAAACTTACCACTTCAATTACACCGTCAGGATCTCGACCTGCCGATCCTATTGGTCGAGGGTCGATTGCACTTAACCCAAAAAAGTCAGCGACGCCGCTAAATACAATGATGAATAAACAGAACATTGCGAACAATGTGATGGGATGAGGAAGAAGGTTACCTAAGAATTCAACCGTTGATAAAAAACGGTTAAACCAGCCATTTTTTTGTATTGGCTGACTAACATTTGCTGTCATAAATTAACGCCTTGCAGTCGCGAACAGATGTAAATTCTGTTTCTAATTTTGTTGGATATATTTTTTAGAGCAGCAAACATATCACTGAACTCCTTTAATTTGCAAGGCTTGTACCGTATTACAAGCTGTCGTTGTAACACGAGTTGTACGTTTTCAGTAAGCAATAGATTATTCGACGACCTTGTTATGCTCTTTTGCTTAGGTCGTTGTATGGTTTTAACAATATGTAATTGAAAATGAGCTATTTATAATGTGATATGTTAATTGATCGAGAAAAGCCACAAGCTATAAATGTAGATTATGGCTTAAAAGTTACGTTGCACTGATATGTTGTTGCTGGCGTTTATAGCACGCTAATGATGTCTTCGCGTGCCATGCGTGCTTTAGGTAGACCGTAGTTCCAATCTTCTTCGTCTTTACGGTAGCCAAGCGCTAAACCCACTTCACAAATATGGCCGTCTAGTTCATCTTTGAATATCTCGCCGATGAGCGCTGAATCAACGCCTTCCATTGGTGTTGACGCAATACCGAGGCGAGCAAGGACATGTAATATATTACCTAACGCGAGGTAGACCTGTGCTTTAGTCCAGCTGCCGTTATAACCAGTGTCATCGGTATTTGCTTCGGCAAAAGCATAAGCGCCCATAAATGAATCATACATATCGGCAGGCAAGTGACCAGAGCTTACTTCAGCATCAACACGCTTGCTAAATTTCTCTTTAGTAAAGTTAGGATCGTAAGCAAACAGAATTGTGTGCGATGCTTCTTTTGCATGTGGTTGATTAAACTGATGTTTGTTCGCATAGCTGTCATGAAGACGCTGCTTAGCTTCATCACTTTCAATGACAATAAACTTCCAAGGTTGCGAATTAATTGATGATGCAGATAAACGAAGTGCCTCAAGAATTATATCCATGTCTTGGTCTGAAATACGCTTGGTGGGATCATACTTCTTCGCGGTATATCGTGTATGAAGGTCTTTTATAATCTGGTGCGTCATCTTGTATCTCCAACAATTTTTATGAACTAATCAAGTATGTGCGCACTATACTTTGTATGAAGGTAAAGATAATCCACCTTGTAATCAAAACAGTTTATAGTTTTTATTGATAATAGCGGCGGGTTCATTTTATTGGTGGCAATTCGCTGATAAAATACGGTTAATTTCTACCAAAAAGTTTAAAACACATGAGTGAAAGTCTGCCAAATTGTCCAAAATGTGAATCAGAGTATGTTTACCAAGACCAGTCGTTGTTGATTTGCCCTGAATGCAGTTATGAATGGAATCCCCAAGAACCTGATGAAGATGAGTTTGTTGTTAAAGATGCTAATGGAGCGCAGCTTATCGATGGTGACAAAGTTACGGTGATTAAAGATTTAAAAATAAAAGGAAGCTCACAAGTCATTAAAATCGGAACTAAAGCCTTGGTAAGGCGCGTTCTAGATAAGAAAGATCATGAACTAGACTGTAAAGTCGATGGTGTTGGTGAAATGATGGTGACTGCTAAATTCGTTAAAAAAGCATAATAAACGAATGTTAAAAAGCTACTTAGATAAGTAGCTTTTTTGCTTTTATTGGCAGTATATTAACCTGCATCTAACTGCTTCCTTACTAGGTTATCGCGCTAATTATCACCAGCTTAATGCTAACTACCCACAATAAACTTATGTAATAAGTAGATTATTAGCATTTAATTGATGTCGATCAATAAAATGCTATTGATAATCATTCTTATTTAGATTTAAGATCATGCTTTAAATTTAAGTTACGAATGTTATTGAGTTGTAAATGAAATCCTTGTCTCCTATATCACTAGCTATTGCAGCTAGTTTCTCCCTTGCAACATCAACGGTTACTTTCGCAGAGCAAGCGACTGTTGATAACCAAGATATTGAAGTAATTGAAGTGCGTACTTTGCGTCAAAAGCTCGATCAAGCAGGTCGTTTGAAAGACGTAATCCAGCAAACTGAAATTCTAGACGCGTTAATGATCGAAAATAAAAACGCGTTAAGCCTAACAGCTGCCATTAATAATGAACCTGGCGTTAATGTATCGAATGAATGTTCTATGTGCGGTGTTAAGCGCATTATGCTTAATGGCATGAAAGGTGAACACACAACAATTCTTGTTGATGGTTTACCTACACATACACTTATTTCTGGTTTTTATGCGGTAGATGCAATTGCAACAACGGGTGTTGATCGTATAGAGGTTGCTCGTGGAGCGGGTGCGTCTTTGATTGCTCCTGAAGCTATTGGTGGTACAGTTAACATCATTACCAAAGAAGCGTATGAAAATACTGCAAGCTTTGATTTTGCCAAAGGTTCACATGACTTTACTGCAATGAAAGGCATGGCAACAGGTGTGTCAGAAGACGGTAAAACCGGTATTACTTTTATTGGTCAATACGACAAACAAGATCAGGAAGATCATGACGATAATGGCGTAAGTGAAGCACCTTTTATTGAAAACTTATCTTTTACCACGTTATTGACTCAAGACCTATCAGACTCGAGCAATGTTCAAGTACGTTTGTCAAAAGTGCAATCGGAAATTTTTGGCGGTCCGGTTATTGGCGACAAGGTAAAATCTATTGGTGCTGCAATCGCTGGCTATGATCAAATAGAATCAGAGCAACTGTTTGTTGATGACGATGTACGCAATGAATACATTGGTAAGCCATGGGAAACTACAGAATGGATTGATACTTCTCGTGATGAAGCTTATGTCAAATATTTATCAGAGCTAAGTGATAGCACGGTAGCGGAATTTGCCGTGAGCTATGCCAAGCATGAGCAAGACTCTTTTTACGAAGGTATTGATTACCAAGCAGAAGATACGATGTGGTACGTGCGAGGTAAGTTTGATATGGAATTGTCAGACGAGCATTTCATCACTTTTGGTGTTGATAGCCGTCAAGAAGAAATGCGTTCATCAACCGAAGCTCTTGAAGCTGTTGAAGCGTATCAAAGCGACGCGTTTGACTACAATACGGCGGGTATTTTCTTCCAAGATACTTGGACACCCAATGATAAAGTAGAAATTGCTATTGCTATGCGACTTGATCAAGTGGAAGCAGACTTTGTAGATCCAGAGAAACCAGGTACGGAAATTGATGAAACGTTCTTTGCGCCTCGCCTAGACTTACGCTATTTCCATACTGATGAATTAACCTCACGCTTTTCAACGGGCCGAGGCTATCGCGCACCATTATCATTCTTTGAAACTGACCACGGTATTCTGGACGCTGAACTTGGTTATCAAATTGATATTGACTCATTAGAGGAATCAGTATCAGCCAGTTACTCGTTAAATTACGACACTCAACAGCTTGCGATAACTGCGTCAGTTGCTCACTCAGAAGTAGATAACCTTGCAAGTCTAGAAGAAACTGCTGAAGGTGTACCACTTCTTACACAGCTAGATGAAAGTGCAGCTGTGACCACTTATGACATTACTGTTGGTTATAATATTACAGAGCAATTCACGGTAAACCTTGGTGTTGAAAAGTTTAATTATGATGATGCGTTTAAATCTTCATATGCTATTGCGCCAGTTGAAGAAAGAGCCAGTATAGAATTGCAATATGAAAAAGATAACTTAAAAATATTCTGGACGACGATTTGGTTCGGAGAGAAGGACCTAAGTGAATATGGGTACGAAGGTTTTGACAAACTAAATGATCCAACTAGCGCTAAAACGTTAACTGGTGATGCTTTCTCAACATCAGATTTGAAACTGCAGTACCAATTAACTGAACAAGTGAAACTGTACGCGGGTGTTTCAAATATCTTCGAAGAAACACAAATAGATAATGGTGATTCCCCATTGTTCTATGATGCAGATGGTGGTTACGATGTTGCCTATATATACGGCTCTCTACACGGTAGAGAAATGTATGCAGGCATTGAAGTGTCATTATAAAAAGGGCTAATTTAATGTTGCTCAATCAAGCATTAATTAGGCTCTCAAAAACAATCGTGCTGGCTGTGCTCAGTGCGATTGTTTTACCTAATTCTTTGTCTGCTAAACCTGTAGCGCTAACACCTTTTGATTTAAAACCTATTAAAGGTACCCAGCTTGTAGCTCATCAGAAAAACAAAGGTATGGCAACGGTAACTATGATTTACCAACCAGACTGCAGCTGGTGTAAAAAACAAGGGCAAACGTTAGCTAAAGCGTTTGAACAATGTAGTAACTCGATAAATGTAGCGTTAGTTGGTACAAAAGGGAGTAAAAGAGTACTTAAAAAAGAATTAAAACATTATCACCAAGACATTCCTGCCTTTATTGCTGATAGAAAATTTTTGCGTGCTATTGGTGGCTATCAGGCCTCTCCGACTACTTTAATATATGACGCTAATGGTCAATTAATTGCTAATAAACGAGGCTTTATAGCAAAGGAAAAGTTAGCCGATGCTATAGTAATATTGTCGCAAGGTAATTGCGTAATATAACTGACGAGTATAGTTGCTTAAAATAGTACTGCCACATATATGTGCCAACTAAGATATTTGCTGAAATATGTGTATCACCCATCGGTGATATTGCAAATACTCGCATTAAAAATCGTTTAGCGGTAAGCTCTTTTTATCATTAAAAAATAATAAAAAGGGATGTTTATGGCTTACCAGTCAAATGTCGAATACTTATTACATCACGTTACGCAACAGAAAGAGCATGTATATTTACATCAACCTGTAGAAGGACAGTGGCAAACTTTCACTTGGGGTGAAGTAGAACAACAAGCTCGCAAAATTGCAGCAGCGATCAAGTCGCAAAACTACCCTGCGAAAAGCCGAATTGGTATTTTGTCAAAAAACTGTGCGCAATGGTTTATTGCAGATTTAGCTATCATGATGGCTGATATGGTTAGCGTCCCAATATTTTTTAATGCTAATGAAAAGTCAATTAGTCACATTATTAAACACAGTGAGCTCAAAGCGATATTTGTCGGCAAGCTTGATGAATTGGAAAGTAGTAATGCAGGCATTCCCGAAGATGTTTTACGTATTTCATTCCCATACCCGACAATACCAGCGAATGCGAATTGGCAAGAATGGTTAAATGAGTTCGAGCCGCTTGATGATATCTATTTGCCTAAAGCTGAAGAGAACGCGACAATAATCTATACCTCAGGCAGTACTGGTGTTCCGAAAGGAGTACCATTAACTCATGCCAACATTATGTCAGCCGCGGTGTGTGCAGTGGATGAAATGAAGGTAAAATCAACAGACCGTTTCATGTCGTACCTACCGTTAGCACATATCACTGAGCGTAGCTTGATAGAAGGTGTTTCAATGGTTTCAGGGTGTAGCATATATTTTGTAGAATCACTTGATACCTTTATCGACAATGTTAAACACGCTAAACCTACGCGCTTTATTTCAGTGCCAAGACTTTGGCTAAAATTTCAGTCAGAAATATTGGCTAAAATACCGCAGCGCAAACTTGAATTTCTACTTAAAGTTCCTTTTGTCGGCCAACTTATTTCAAAGAAAATACGTAAGAATCTAGGCTTTGAATGCGTTGAACGATTTGGCTCTGGCTCTGCACCAACGCCACCGTCGGTTATTCACTGGTATCAAAAGCTTGGTATTTGTTTAGAAGAAGGTTGGGGGATGAGCGAAACCTCAGGGCTTTCATGCGGTAATAACCCGTTTAGCGAACAAGACATTGGTACCATTGGTCGTCCACTCTCGTGTGTGGAAATGAAACTTTCGGATGAAGATGAAATCTTAATCCGAGGAGAAGCGGTATTTAGTGGTTACTATTTAAACCCAGAAGCTGATGAAAATGCTTTTGCCGATGGTTGGTTTAGAACCGGTGACAGAGGTGAGGTGACTGATACTGGGGCGTTTAAAATTATTGGCCGATTAAAAGAAGAGTTTAAAACCAGTAAAGGTAAATATGTCACTCCTGCGCCAATTGAAGGCAAGCTATGTGCATCGAGTAATATCGAGTTGGCTTGTGTAACTGGGGCTGGGTTAAAACAGCCTGTTGCCTTAATAGTGCTTGCCGAATCGGCTAATTCAAATAAAGAAGGTTTAGCGACGGAGCTTAGCCAAACCCTCGCAGAGGTAAACAACACATTAGAGCGCCATCAACATTTAGACTATCTATATGTATGTAAAGACATTTGGACGATTGAAAATGGATTGTTGACACCGACATTGAAAATAAAGCGCGGTAGTATTGAAGATAAGTACGGGGCAATATTAACCGATGATTTAACACCCGCAGGCGGTGTTATTTTCGAATAACGGCTCTCTCTTTACTCATATCGCTTAAAGCATAACGCTAAACGTAAAATGCCAGTTACGTTTAGCGTTATAAATTCGACGCTTATAATATTAGTCTTTAAACGGCGTCACTAAGTATTTTTCACCGGTTTTCTTTGCATTATATTGTGCGATATTTTCAGGCAACAACACTTCTTCCAAATTAAGGGATTTAGTGTATTGTGATGCAAATGTAGTGGTGATTTCATCGGCGACTTTTTTGTGTAGCTCAGCTAATCGTTCTTTGCTTAGTTTTGCTAAAGCGTAAGACATTAACCAGCCGCCAATACTCCACGTCATACCGTAAGCACGATTAAGAATCGTAGGTGAAAAATCTAGTCCGCCGTATACGTACACTTGTTTGTTGGTCATTGAACCGTAGGTATTAAGCCCTTTTGCATCTTTACTGCCTACCGCTTCCATCACATTTAAAATGTGGCTCACTATCTCTCCGCCACCGATGGCATCAAAGGCTAGCGTAGCGCCTGTTTTGTCAATGGCTTGATATAGCGACATTTGGAAATCATCATCACTTGAATTACAGATGATTTTGGCACCTAAGTCGCGCAGAATTTGTGCTTGTTCTTCACTGCGGACAATATTAACAATTTCTATATCTTGCTCGATACAGAGTTTGTTTAGCATTTGTCCTAAATTAGATGCCGCAGCAGTATGTACTAAAGCAGTGTGTCCTTCTGAGTGCATGGTTTCAATCATGGCAAGAGCTGTTAGCGGGTTGACAAAAGAAGAGGCGGCTTGCGTTGCTGTTGTACTGTCGTGATGTACTAAACATGCTTGAATAGGTATACAGGCGTACTCGGTAAACGTTGCGCCTGTTAATACTGACACTGTTTTTCCTAACATTGCTTGTGCTGCGTCACTTTCACCTGCGGCGATGACCGTACCTGCGCCTTCATTGCCAATAGGTAGTACTTGGTCGATTCGAGGTTTTACGCGAGCAAGCAAAGGTTTATATACGGGGGCTGTTAGTTCAGTTTTTTCTGGATTAAGTGCTGCTTTATCTAAACTTGCGGGGCCAAACATTGGCCACATATCTGAAGGATTTATCGGCGCCGCTTCAATTTTAACAATGACTTCGTGAGCCTTTGGTTCAGGTACGTCTACATCGTTTAGTGAAACTTTTAGTTGTGCGTCTGAGCTTATCAGGGTGAATAGTTGTTTGCTAGCTTGCATGGTCTTTCCTTCTACGCCTTTATCATTGTTGTGACAGATAAGTTAGCACTGCTGCATCAGGCGTCAAGACTTGCGAGTGATTAATAAGCCACGCTTATTAATCACTATTGATAAGGGTTATCAAGCAATCAATCAAATTAAACACAAAGGCCATTACGATGGGAAAACTAACTAATCAATTTCCCAGCTTTTTCCTTTTATCCAACGGCTCTTTTCGTCGAATAAATCTTTCATTGCTTTGCCTGTTTCTGGCAATTGCTTTCGCGGTAAATCTAAGTGGTTGATCGGAATTTCTTGTTGGTAGTTGTCCAAAATAGGCTTTGCCATTTCATAGGCAAAATTAGGAATACGTCGGCCTTCTCTAAATTGAGCAATTGGAATTTGCGCGGTAATAATCCCTTCTTCAAATTCACTTTTTTCTTCAGCTAGTATTTTGGCTTGTGGTGACACAATGATTGACTCACCCGCTGGGTAGTTCATTTCAGCAGGAAATATAATGTTCGACATAGCTGAATAAAAGTTATTAATTCTGGCCATGGCTAACACATCTTCTTTAGCGTAGAGAGTAGCGGTGCGCAGCATAATTTCTGTACCTCGCATAGCAAAAGCTGCAAATATAAATGGGTCCATTTGTACGGTGCTAACGGCTATGTTGCCATATTCAGTGCGTACTACCGGAAATTCTTCTTCTGCGCCGTACATAGCACGATATTTATCTCGCACTGCCTCTATAGTTGTGGTGGTAATTTCTCTATCAGGGTATATGCGTTTTATATTGCGTGCTTTCCAGAATTTTTTAACGATATTGCCATCACGTCCAATCATGGTATTTATGCTTAATATATGACCTGGCCAATCTTTGTCTTTAGCGTAACTACCAAAAATTAAGTAAGTATCACAAGCTTTGGCTACTTGCCCGAGAACTTCGGTTTCTTTGCCAGGAATGTCTAGCGCAAACTTTAATTTCTCGGTGCGGGTACCTGGGTCGTATCCGGTAAGAGGGAATTCATGGAAGAGTAATATGTCCGGTTTTACTGCCATGCTACACGCTTTGTTAGCAAGCTCGACCATATGGTCTAAATTGTGTTGAATGCCATGTTCTATGGAAGGAAATTTTTTAAGTGACGCAACGCCACTTTGTACTACGGTTAAGTTAATAACTTTTTTTTCCAATGGCTTAACAGCATAACTACCGTCAGTATTGACTAGCTTCGGTGTTTTATTGCTTTGCGTATTGGCCGCGGACGCCGTTTGTTCATTTACTTTTATCTGATTTTCTTTGGCTTGGTTACAACCAGAGAGAGTGGAAATTGTTACCAATAAAACCAATAACTTATTCATTTTAATCCTTAGCAATACAATAGAAAAACACAGTTCTCAACTGTATGCCAATGTGGAACTTTTGAATTGATAATTATCAGTTTGTTTAATCTTTGCGCAAATATTATGTTGTTTTGGCGTCGTTACTGCCTAGCAACCGGTTAACGGCTTCAGCAAATTCTCTAGGTGAATCTTCTTGAAGAAAATGACCGCCAACCAATGTTTGGTGTGGCAAACCGTCACAACCAGGAATTCGTTGTTGTAAATATTTGTCGCCCCCCCGAGTGATCGGGTCACCATTACTGAATGTGGTCAAAAATGGCTTTTGCCATTGTTTTAGTACTTCCCACGCTTGAGTGTTGGCATGTGAAGCTGGATCATCTGGTGTTACTGGTACTAAGGCAGGAAAGGCGCGTGCACCAGCTTTGTACTTTTTATTGGGAAAAGGCGCATCGTAAGCACGTTTTTCGTCTTTGCCAAGTTTTTTAAAACTACCAGAATCGATAATTCTTGCAATAGGAAACCATGGGCTATTGAGCGCAAAGGCTTTCCATATTTTAAACGCTTTTGGTGGCGACTGCTCGCCTGTAGGTAATCCACCATTACCAATTACAATAGCTTTAAAACGGTGCTCGTTTTCAGCGGCCAATCTTAATCCCAACAAAGACCCCCAGTCTTGGCACACTAAGGTGATATTGGTTAAGTTCAGCTGTTCAATAAATTGCTTCATCCAGTCCATATGGGCTTGATAGCTATAGTCTGATTGATGAATTGGTTTATCTGATTTCCCGAAACCGATTAAATCTGGTGCTATTACACGATGGCCAGCAGCTGCGCAAATTGGGATCATATGTCGATATAAATATGACCAAGTCGGTTCGCCATGCAGCATTAATACAGGATCGGCATCGGCAGGCCCTTCATCGACATAATGCATTCGCAAGCCTTCAATAGGTAAATAATTTGGCGAAAATGAGTAATTAGGTAAATGTTTGAATTGCTCTTCTGGCGTGCGAATAAAATCGATCATTAGCGGGAATTCCTTCACTCATTATTATTTTATTTACCCAAGCTAACAAAGTTTCGCTTGAAAATTAACCTAATCATTCCAATTTAATAACTAAGGAACCACAGTGGCTATTTATATTGGAATATTTTTTACCGTTAGTGATTGCAGCATTACTTATAGGTTATTCGGCAGGAAAACCCTACTGGCGTGAGCATCAACGAAATAAGATTAGGCAACAGCCGTTTAAAAAAGAATGGCGACAAGTACTGCAAAAGCGAATGCCATATTTTAGGCAAATGCCAGCAGATTTGCAGCTGCAGTTAAAACAACATATTCAGGTTTTTAAGGTAGAAAAGCATTTCGTCGGCTGTAACGGTGTCGTGATTAATGACGAAATTCGTATTACAGTAGCAGCGCAAGCTTGTTTATTGCTATTGAATCGTAAAACTGATTACTACCCTAAATTAAAAACTATTTTAGTTTACCCAAGTGCGTTCATTAAAGAGCATCAAGGGTTGAATGGCGATGGTGTACATTTTGTTCAAAAAAGTACGTTAGCAGGGGAGTCTTGGGATTTTGGTAAAGTGGTATTGTCTTGGCAAGATACTGTAAAAGGTGCTGATATTCCTGATGATGGACGTAATGTCGTCATTCATGAATTTGCTCACCAATTGGATCAAGAAAATGGTCGAGCCAATGGCGCTCCCATTTTAGGAAGATCGCAAAATTACCAGGAATGGTCGACGGTTTTTAACGAGCAGTTTGAACGGTTAAAGCACTCAATTGCAGTAGGAATTCCAACGCTTTTTGATAGCTATGGCGCGACTAATCCTGCAGAGTTTTTTGCTGTTGCTAGCGAAGTGTTTTTCGAACAACCTTACGCTTTAAACCATGGTTATCCCGAACTTTATCAACAACTAAGTCAGTTTTACTTTGTAGACCCAGTACACTGGAGTTAACTATATACCGTTAGTAAATTAGCCAATAAATTACCCTAAATTCAATACAGTGACTAAGCTTAAAGTAGCAAAATAACTTGATTGTTCGGTATTTATGTCAAAATTATTCGTAGGGTTATTGTTTTTGAGTTCTACTTCCGCATTAGCAACAACAACCGCGACGGTTACAGCTGTATCTGATTATTTATTTAATGGGGGTTAGCCTTGGTTATGAGGATACGGATTTGGATACTTATGGTGACGCAGTATTACTGCTTTCGCTATCAAAAACCTTTGATTTGTAGAAGTATATTATGAAAATAGTGATGTTTGTTCTACTCGTGTTATGTGCTTCCTCTTCGTTAGCAGCGAAAGTGCATTTAACTTCACTTTCTTGGCCCCCTTATTCGGATGAATTTATCAAAAATCAAGGCGCTTCTGTTGCCGTAGCAAAAGCAGCATTCGCGATTGAAGGGCACGAGTTAATTGTGAGCTTTTTTCCTTGGTCACGAACAGTTAATTTGGCCAAACAACAACATTCAAAATATGCAGGCTATTTTCCAGAGTACTTTTACGAAACCTCCGAATTTTTATTTTCTAAACCAATGGGCAGCGGACCGTTAGGTCTGTTACAAAATAAAGACGAGCCAATCAACTACTCATCTGTCAAAGATTTGATTGGTAAGAAAGTTGGCGTAGTACAAGACTATGTTAATACTAAGGCATTAGATGATTTAATTGCCAATGGAGACGTAAAAGCCGAAGCGGTACCGTCAGATGTTATTAACATTAAGAAAGTGGCAGCAAAAAGAGTCGCCGTAGCTGTAATTGATCCATACGTTTTTGAACATTTGCTTGCTACAGATGACTCATTAGTTGGTGTTAAGCACAAAGTTGAAATGCATAAGCAATTATTAGAAATGAAGCAATTGTTCGTCGCATTTCGTAACGACGAACAAGGAAGGAAGTGGCAGAAAGTATTTAATCAAGGGCTTGCTAAAATCGATGTAGAGCGCATCATGTCAAATTACTTGGCGCATTAATCGATTATAACCAACAATGCAAAGAACTATCCCTATCGAAAACTCTCATTAATCGATTGAAGTGTCGCATTGCCAGGGCAGAGCACATCTTCTTTCAAAGAGTTAAGTGGCTTACAACTTGTTCCATACATGTCATGTAAGTCTGTCGGGTCGGTATCAACATAAAGCAAACCTGTCAGTATTTCACCTCGCTCATTATGATCCTTAATTGCTTTAATCGCAGCGCGACGATCGCATGGGTCAAAACCTTTAATGGCTTTAGTTAAATGAATGACTGAACCGTCATGCAGTGTCACTTCTTGACTTGAACCTTGCTCATAAGTGGTGGTGATCTCATCTTTCATCGGTACAAAGTCAAGCGCTGAAGTGGCTTCGTTATGCTCTCGAACAAAGTCATAACTTTTCTTTGAACCGGCGTTGTTGTTAAAGGTCACACACGGCGAGACGACATCAATAAAAGCGAAGCCGCGATGCGACATTGCTGCTTTCATTAACGGTACCAATTGTTCCTTATCGCCGGAAAAACTGCGTGCAACAAAGGTGGCACCAAGCTCTAATGCTAAATTCACTAAATCGATGGGTTGATGTTCGTTAACCATACCAGATTTGTTCACTGAATCGATATCTGTGGTGGCCGACATTTGGCCTTTAGTTAAACCATAACAACCGTTATTTTCAACGATATAAAGCATATTTAAGTTGCGACGTACGACATGAGCAAATTGCCCTAAGCCAATTGATGCTGAGTCGCCATCGCCAGATACACCAACATACTTTAGGTCGCGATTGGCTAAGTTTGCACCGGTTGTCACGGACGGCATTCTACCGTGTACTGAATTAAACCCATGAGAGTTACCCAAAAAATAGGTAGGTGTTTTGGATGAACAGCCAATTCCAGAGATTTTTGCAACTTGGTGGGGTTCAATCGACATTTCAAAACAGGCTTGAATTAATGCCGCGCTAATTGAGTCGTGTCCACAGCCTGCACAAAGGGTCGATAACGCTCCTTCGTAATCTTTAGAGGTATAGCCCAAGTCATTAGTTGGCGCGTCAGGGTGACGAAAATCGGGGCGAAGGTACGTCATATTATTTTCCTCCTTTAGAGCTTGAAGCGGAATTAGCGGCTTTTTTACTGGTGTTTTCGGTGAATAATCGCTGCTCAATTTGCCGACAAATATTCATCGCTGTAATTGGCATACCGTCGTAACTAAGTAATTTAATCAACTTGCTTGGTAATGCGTCTAGTTCGTTGACTAGCAAAGTCCGCATTTGTCCATCGCGGTTTTGATCGATAACGAAAACCTGTTCATGATCGTTAATAAATTGCTCAACGGTTTGGTGAAATGGGAAGGCAAGTAATCGCATTCCGTCAATAAATACCCCTTTTGCCGCTAAGTTATCGAGTGCTTCATTAGCAGAAGCATCACTGGTGCCATAATATATAAGACCAATATCTGATTTTTTATTGGCATTTTTAGCTAGTACCAGCATTGGTTTAGGGAGTATTTGTTTAGCAGTATTAAATTTGCGATTTAAACGATCGACATTGTCAACATATACGTCGCCATCTTCACTGTATACCGCATACGGATCTCTAGAGGTGCCGCGTGTAAAAAACGCACCTTTAGTTGGGTGTGTGCCAGGATAAGTTCGGTAACAAATACCATCACTGTCGACATCGTTGTAGCGGCCAAAACGTTCACCCTTTTCAGTAAGTGCATCTAGTTGCTCGGCATTTAACACTTTGCCTCGGTCATACTCTCGGGCATCGTCCCAAGTAAATGGCTCACACATATGATCATTCATGCCCAAATCAAGATCCGACATCAATATGACTGGAGTTTGTAACCGCTCGGTTAGATCAAACGCTTGTGCCGTTAAATCAAAACACTCCTTAGGAGTTGAAGGAAACAACAACACTTGTTTAGTATCGCCATGTGAAGCATAAGCGCATGACAATACATCCGGCTGTTGCGTGCGTGTTGGCATGCCTGTTGACGGACCTGCACGTTGCACGTTAATTAATACCGCTGGCACTTCAGCAAAATAGGCTAATCCGAGAAACTCACTCATCAACGAAATACCAGGGCCGCTGGTCGCAGTAAAACTACGGGCGCCGTTCCATGCCGCACCTATTACCATACCAATGGCTGAAAGCTCATCTTCCGCTTGAACAATGGCGTAGTTTTTCTGGCCTGTGCCCGCATCTATACGTAATCTTGACGCGTATTTGTCAAACGCTTCGACCACAGATGTTGATGGCGTTATCGGATACCACGCGGCAACCGTAGCACCCGCATAAACAGCACCTAAACCCGTTGCATTGTTCCCGGTAGTTAGAATTTGGTCTTGGACTAAGTCACGTCGCTCAACGCGGATATCAAGCGGACAACTAAAGTGTTTATTCGCGTACTGGTAGCCTAATTCCAACGCATGAATATTAGGGGCGATAAGTTTTTGTTTGCCTTTAAATTGATCGCCAACTAAGTCTGACAATACGGTAAATTCAATATTTAGCAATGCTGCCAATGCGCCGATATATATAACATTTTTAAATAGCTGACGCTGACGTGGGTCGGTATATTCTTGACGGCATATATCAGTTAACGGTACCCCAATATAATGAATGTCGTCTCGTACATAGCGAATATCAAGAGGCCTAGTAGAGTCATAAAAAAAGTAGCCACCAGGGCGTACCGCTTGCACATCTTTTGCCATGCTTTGTGGGTTTACCGCGACCATTAAATCAATGCCGTCTCGGCGGCCTTGGTAACCTTTTTCACTAATCCTTACTTCGTACCAGGTTGGCAGCCCTTGAATATTTGATGGAAAGATATTTTTGGGTGTTACCGGTATCCCCATTCTGAAAATCGCTTTAGCAAACATATTATTGGCACTAGCAGAGCCAGTACCATTAACGTTGGCAAATTTGATCACAAGCTCGTTGATCGCCTTTAAACTTGGAATTTTTGAATTACTACTCATCGTTTAGTCTGCCTTATGTGCTAAGTTGTCACAGGCGGTTGCCTCGTTATAAGTAAATTGCTGTAAATCCCAAGCGGCTGTTGGACAGCGTTCTGCACAGAGCCCACAATGCAAGCACAGATCTTCATCTTTCACCATTACTCGGCCCGTTGCTAAGTCTCCAGAAACATAAAGGGGTTGTTCCAGGTTTTTAGCAGGAACGGTTAATTTATTGCGCAATATTTGCTCATCTGCTTCTTTACTCGTCATGGTTAATACTTTGGTTGGGCACACATCGACACAGGCATCGCATTCAATACATTTTTTCTCGGTAAACACGGTTTGCATGTCACAATTTAAGCAACGTGCGGCTTCTGAAATAGCGCGTTTTTCATCAAAGCCAAGTTCCACTTCGTTGTTTAAGTTTTTCAGTGCTTCTTGTAACTCCATTAACGGTACAATATTGCGATCATCATTACTTACTTGGCTGTCGTAACTCCATTCATGAACCCCCATTTTTTGGCTAAGCAAAGTAACATCGGGAGCAGGACGCTGTTTTATGTCTTGGCCTTGGCAATGTAAATCAATTGAAATAGCTGCTTGGTGACCGTGGGCTACGGCTGTAATGACATTTTCTGGTCCAAAGGCTGCATCACCGCCGACAAAGACATTCGGTAATGTTGTGGCAAAAGTCGTACGGTTAACTTTTGGCATATCCCATTTATTAAAGGCAATACCGATATCGCGCTCTATCCATGGAAAACTGTTAGATTGACCTACGGCAATTAATACATCGTCACATTCAATAATAACTGGTGGTTCATCGAGAGGCACTAAACTGCGATTGCCTTGGTCATCAAATTCCGCTTTCACTTTTTCAAAGCGCATAGCGGTTAGCTTACCGTCTTTGATAATAAATTCTTTCGGTACGTGATTATCCAAAATTGGAATACCTTCATGCTGAGCATCTTCTATTTCCCAAGGAGATGCTTTCATGGTGGCAAAGGGGCTACGCACAGTCACTGTGACTTGCTCCCCACCTAGGCGCAATGCTGTGCGACAACAATCCATCGCCGTATTACCGCCACCTAGTACAATAACTTTCTTGCCAATAGCGTCGGTATGTTTAAATGCCACATTAGCTAACCATTCAACACCAATATGAATATTTGCTTCACCTTCAGTGCGACCTGGTAAATCTAAGTCTCGGCCTTTAGGAGCACCAGTGCCGATAAATACTGCATCATAATCATCGTCAAGTACGGCTTTTAGTGAATCTACCCTTTTATTGAAATGGGTGCTGATACCCATATCCAGTACGTAATTTACTTCTTCATCGAGCACTTCATCAGGTAGTCTAAAGCTTGGGATTTGGCTGCGGATCATGCCGCCACCTTTAGTTTGCTCATCAAATAAGGTGATATCGTAACCAAGTGGAGCTAAATCGCGAGCAACCGTCAGCGACGCTGGGCCGCCGCCGATTAACGCAATACGTTTGCCATTTTTCTCTTTTGGAATATCGGGAAGTAAGGTGCTAATTTCATCTTTATTATCTGCTGCCACTCGTTTTAGTCGACAAATGGCGACTGGCTCTTCACTATCGTCTAGTCGGCCACGTCTGCAGGCTGGTTCACATGGCCTATCGCATGTTCGTCCTAAAATGCCGGGAAATACATTGGATTGCCAATTAATCATATAGGCTTCGGTATATTTACCTTGTGCAATTAAACGTATGTATTCGGGAACGGGGGTGTGTGCAGGGCACGCATACTGGCAATCAACAACTTGATGGAAAAAATCAACGTTTTCTTTCTTCTTTATATCCACATTGGCACCTTTTTTATTGGTTTTTATATCCATGCGATAGGAAAATTTAACGGTATTTAATTGCTTCTCTCAAAAAGAAATTTTTGATAAAGCGTTTGTTTTATTACAACCATGAATCCGTATGTCTATAACATAACACTGATTGACCAGTATTTGTCCATAACTCGTTTGATATTTAGACGATTTAAAGGTGTTTTTAAAACTTTACGACAGATTATATTTTTATTGTTGTATCTTTTAATGCGAGGGCGCTAGTGCTATTAATGTCTTTAATTTATTAACTTCACAAGACAATTGCGGTTTACCTAATGACGACAGTTACACATCTTAATATGGATTTTGAACAACGTGTGGTTGTAAATACTAATGTTCAAGGTTGGCTCGCGAGTCCAAAAGCAGGTGTATGGCGCAAGCCACTAGCCAGAGAAGAGGCAGAGCAGGGCCATGCAACGAGTATTGTAAAATATGAAGCTGGTGCGTCGTTTTCTGAACATAATCACCCATTAGGTGAAGAAATATTGGTACTTGAAGGAGTATTTTCAGACCAAACTGGTGATTACCCCGCAGGCACCTATATTCGTAACCCTAAAGGCTTTATACATGCGCCGTTTTCAACTGAAGGTTGCACTTTGTTTGTCAAACTTCATCAATTTCAGGAAACCGATAGCGTACAAACTCGTATCGATACTAATATCGCTCAATGGCAACAAGGCCAAGGTGGTCTTGAAGTTATGCCGCTTCATGAACATAAAGGCGAACATGTTGCGTTGGTGAAGTGGCCTACAAACGAAATTTTTAAGCCTCATCGACATTTTGGTGGCGAAGAAATTTTAGTGCTATCAGGAGAGTTTAAAGATGAATTTGGTAGTTATCCTGCAGGTACTTGGCTTAGAAGTCCGCATATGAGTCAACATCACCCGTATGTTGAGCAACAAACCATTATTTGGGTGAAAACAGGGCACTTACCTTTTGACCCTCACAGAAATTACACCTAAGACGCAAAAAATTTTAAGGTTAACCAAACTATTTTTAAACTGATATCGACAATATAAGTAACAACAAATTTATGAGAGTCGATTATGAAAAATTCAACCAAACTATTCACTTCAATTTTTACCTGTGGCGCTATCACGTTAGGCTACTTATCGTCAGTTTCAGCACATGAAGGTAGCCACATTATCGTCTCTGGTGATGACACGATTCGCGTTTATCAAAAAAATAACAATGGCAATACCAACTATGTAGTCAATGGTAAAGAATTTACCTGGAATGATCTTTCTGAAGACCAGCAAAGCAGAATTAAAGCGGTAGAAAGTAAGTTAGCAATTGCAGAAAAAAAATTAGCTAAACAGGAAATAGCGATTAAAAAAATTACTAGCCAAATGGAAGAGAAAGCCGAATTGTTGGAAAAGGAAGCACGTAAAATAGAACAAGCCTTTGTTAAAGTATCGAAACATAAAATGAATTTTAACGATCTAGAAAAGGCGATGCGAGAATTAGAGCTAAGCACACGTGCTAATGAAATTGCTCTTAGAGCCAAAGAGTTAGAATTAGATAAATTAGACGATAAACTTGAAGCTATTGATTTATCTATGGTTGAGGAAATTGAACAGCATGCCGATGAGTATGAAGCTGTGTTAATGGAGATAGCGAAAGAGCTTGATTAGGGTTTTGCTTTTATTTGTAAAGAGACCTTATCTTTACCAGATAAGGTTTTAAGCATGCGAAAATTTAGCATTGCACTTGAAGTTTTGGGCTGTTCTGAGCGAGGAACGGACTGTTGCTCTCTAGCTAATCTAGGAAGTGCTTTTCTAATTCCTGCCAAAATGTTGCTCCTACCAATACGCTTTTTCCAAAGTTTTCCGTCGACTATCACTTTATAGCAATCGACCCGAACAGTTTTATACGGTTCAAGTTTATAAGTAATCGGTACCCCACTATCGTAATCAGTGATTTTGATTACTCTTCTTAGTTCAGGAATGCTTTGTGGCTCTACAAGGCTTACTTGTTCTATATCAGAATTTCGATTAGTGTATGATTTACGATAACTTTTTGAAGCTTTATTAGTTTATCTATACATAGGTCATCTCCTACCTTGCAAGGTAGGAGACCTTGTAAGGTCTCACTAATAAGCTGTTATATAACTAAGGAGAGTTATGAGTAGTCCAAACATTTTCAAAGACCACGCAAGAAAATCATTCTCCTTCTTAATCGATTTATACGGATTCCGTGAGCAAGCTTTAGATAAATTAGATAATGAGTTCTCTGTTAACTTTATTACCTCAAAGACTAAAATCGTCATTGAGGGAATTAACTGGGGACTAAATTCTAGAGTTGCTATAGGTAGTTCTATTGGAAAGTTTGAGAACTATGATTTAGGAGATGCTCTCACTGTTTTTTGCCCCGAACATTCTTTAAATGAAACAGACTTTAAAAAAAGCCAAATTGAACAATTATCACTTATGGCAAGTCTGCTAAAAGAATGTGTCGAACCAATTTTACTAGGTGATCATTCATCTTTTCCTAAGTTAGCAAAAATAGTAAAGAAAAGAGCAAAAGAATTTAGTAGGCTTTAGCGTAATCGTTATATAACAAGCCAATTAAGTGCGGGACTGCTAAAGCTTGGCTCGGTTCCGCTTCGCTACACAGTTTAGCCAAGCATTTATCAGCCCCTTATTGGGGCGTTAGGCTACTTAAGGGTTTGCGTGAATTCAAAGTTTGAGAAATTAAGTGAGTTAGGTGCCGGAGAGTTTGAACATCTAAATGGTTCATTGATTAAACACCTTAATAGTACATACCAAATACTAAAAAAGTGGGGAGCTTCGCAAGAACTTTGCGACTCAGGCTTATATCATGCCGCATATGGTACGGCTGGCTTTGTAGCTCAAGTTGCCCCATTATCGCAACGAAATGAAATAGCCAAGCTTATTGGAAAAGCTGCTGAAGAAATTGTTTATTTATATTGTTCTTGTGATCGGGACTTTGTCTTTAGTGGTTTTGAGCCAAGAGCTGCCATCAAGTTTAGAGATCGTTTCACGAAAAAAGAATTTGAATTAACTCATGAGCAAGCTCAACAGTTTTGCGAACTTACAGTTGCAAATGAGCTTGAGTTGGCAATCGATAGTACAGAGTTTTTAAGAGAACATGGGCAAGGCTTATATAATTTGTTTACTAAAATGAAACCGCTACTAAGTAAACCTGCAAATGAAGCTGTTACACGAGTACTAGGCTCAGTAGCCTAACAAGCGCATAGGGGGCAAATATGAAGCATGCTTAAATGGTGTACTGACCATAAACTGCTAATGAAATTTTGCTTAATTTGAACTGCCTATTACGAGCTAGCGCTCTCTATAATTTTGTAGCCATTGGCTTCATGCTCATTGATACATGCTTGAAATTTATTCTCTAACTTTATTTCATCAAACCAGCCAAGTGCATACGAATGACATTTAACTTTCATTTTTTCAGAATTAATTAATATGGCTTCTTTTTTTAATTCGGCAAAGCCCAGTGAATATGCAAGTTCTACAAACTTTGAATTTACAAAATACCCTAAAACAACGACAGCTAAAACTATTATAACTTTCTTCAAAACAACTCCAAAAATTGATTATGTAAATTGGAAAATAACGCCTTAATAAGGACTGAATATGCTTAGCTAAACTTTGCAGTGACGCGGAACTGAGCCAAGCATTCATAGTCCCGCACTTTATTGCCTTGTTATGTTTTAAATAAACAAAACTAGAACTGCACCACCTAATGCCATAATTCCATAGTATTCGGCACCTTTATCGAACTTTGTAAGTAAGCCGAAATAAACATAGGTCACGCAGAACATTATTAATCCGCCAATAATCAATGACAGTACCCCAGAACCTGAGAATAAACTAATTATCAATATAGGGATACAATACAGGAGTGTGGGTGAAAGCGGCTCCAATTTAACGTCGTGGAGTTTTAGCGCCCCGATTAGAAACAGTATTTTAAATAGCATCCGTACCTCAATAAAACATAACGCCTCAATAAGGGGCTGATAAATGCTTGGCTAAACTATGTTGCGGAGCGAAACTGAGCCAAGCTATTGCAGTCCCGCGCTTAATTGGCTTGTATGGGAGAAATTTTCAGCGATAGGTAAATGATAAAAGTCACCAGTTTGCCATTTTTCAAACCATTCTTTGATTAATGTTTTCATAGGTACCACTCTTTAAAATATTGATTGTTATACCAAGTTTAAAGAATATATACATAGCCAAATCAATTGTATGCCATAGGATATACGCTGATGTAAACCGGGGTTAGTGTGCGCTTTGACTGCGTTAGCCATTGCAAATAAAAAATAAACAGCTGCAATAACTGAAACCACGGAAAAAACTCGGAAGGAGATAGGAGTAATTTCTGTTGTAGGGCTAAAGGCAGTTAAAATAGGCGCTACAACTAATGACAGTAGCATGATAAATCCAGCCCAAGAATGTACTTTACAATTAAAGCTTGGATTTTTCGTAAATGGGTCTGCATCCATAGGGAAATAACCAGCTACCCATGTGCCAATTCCATGAATAATAACAAGCCAGCCGGAAATATTAATTAACAGAGAAGCGTTAGGCAGTTGAGCTAAATACCAGCCAAATATACAAAAAAGAACGCCAAGCGGATAATTGTTAATTAAAGGAGAGAGTTTTTCTGTTGGACTACCTGTAGCACCTAATTCGCTGCAAAACTGCTTGGAATGGCTGTATCCTGAATAAAAAAGGCTAGTGATATAAACACCTAGTAAGATCCAAATCGTTGCAATAAATCCTGAATACATTGCAAACTTTTCAAACATTGTCTGACTCCATCAGTTAATAATCCCCATATTATTAGCTAACTTAGCATATAACAAATACGCCATGCATAAAAGATAAGTGTACTTTTTTCAAAAGGTTACCATGAGTTAGGGAGTTATGTGATATTTGTGTGTTTTGTCTTTGCTTGTATATACAGGGACTTTGTGGCAGACTTGAATTTTGGTTGTATATACAAGCTTAAGTTGCGCAGGGTTGAAAGTGTCATTACCTAAATTTGATGTCATCAAACAACACATATTGAACAAAATTGAACTGGGTCAGTGGCCTGAGCACCATAAGGTTGCTTCAGAAAATGAATTGGCTGAACAGTTTGGTGTTAGCCGTATGACCGCGCGCCGTGCCTTGCAAGATTTAACCGATATTAATGTGTTGGTAAGAACAAAAGGCGTAGGTACTTTTGTAGCCAGTTTAAAGTCGCAATCATCGCCGTTAGAAATTAGAAATATAGCGGATGAAATTCATGGTCGTGGGCATCAGCATCAAGCAAAACTGATACAACTTAACGCAACGTTTTTACCGCAAGCGCTACAACCATTGTTTGGCTTAACGTTAGAGGAAAAGATCTTTTACAGTGAAATTTTGCACCTTGAGAATGGCCAGCCTCTTCAACTGGAACAACGTTATATCAATGCGCATATTGCACCGGACTATTTAGCTCAAGATTTTACGCAAATTACCCCACACGAATATTTATCTAAAGTTGCGCCGCTAACTGAAGCAACTCATGAAATAGAAGCTATTATTGCTACATCAGAAATTAATCGGTTGTTGGACATTTCAAACCAGCAACCTTGCTTACAAGTGAAACGCCGCACCTGGTCTTCTCAGGGCGTTGTGAGTTTCGCCATTTTGACAGCGCCAGGTGATAAGTATCGCTTGGGTGGTCATTTAACTTTTTAAAGAATCTTTAGGAGAATAACGTGACGTTTAAATATGGTATCGATCGACTGGATCTTGACATTGTAAACGGCATTGCCGACGGCGAAATTAAAGCTGAGCTTTGCCAAGAAGCGCTTAATCAAATCAACAAGAGTCGCCAAAATGTTGAAAACATGGCGAGTTCTGATAAGCCTGTATACGGCATTAATACGGGGTTTGGTCCGTTATGTGATACGCAAATTTCACCGGAAGAAACACACTTATTACAAAAGAACTTATTAATTACGCACGCGGTTGGTGTAGGCGAGCCGATTGACAAAGCGATTTCAAAGCTAATGTTGATCACTAAAGTGCATGCGTTAAGCCAAGGCTTTTCTGGCATTCGTCTAGAAGTTGTTGAGCGAATGTTAGCTTTCATTGACCTTGATTTAATTCCCGTTGTACCTGAACAAGGGTCGGTAGGGGCTTCAGGTGACCTAGCGCCGCTTTCTCACTTATTTTTACCGCTAATTGGTGAAGGTCATTTTTGGCAAAGTGGCGAAGGACAAAACGGTGAAATGTTACCAGCAGCTAAAGTACTTGCTGATAACGGTTTAGCACCACTAGAGCTACAAGCAAAAGAAGGCTTGGCATTGATTAACGGTACGCAATTTATTCTATCGCACGCGATTACCGCATTAACCAAAATGCGTTATTTATTAGATCTTGCAGATTTAGCTGGTGCAATGAGCATCGAAGGGATGCAAGGTAGTGAGTCACCATTTAGAGCAGAATTGCATAACACTCGTGCATTTGTTGGTAATTTAGAAGTTGCCGCTCGTATGAGAAGCTTTTTCAAAGATTCACAAAATATGGCTGATCATGAAGAGTGTGATCGCGTACAAGACCCATATTCATTACGTTGTATACCACAGGTTCATGGTGCTTCACGCAACGCTTACTACCATTTAAAAGAATTAGCTGAAATTGAAATGAACTCAGTAACTGATAACCCAATTGTTATCAGCAGTGAAGAAGCAATTTCAGGCGGTAGTTTCCATGGTCAGCCACTTGCTATGGTATTAGATTATGCGTCAATTGCAGCGGCAGAGTTGGGCAACATTGCTGATCGACGTTGTTATTTATTGCTAGAAGGCTTGCATGGCTTACCTCGACTACTCACGACTTCTGGTGGTTTAAACTCTGGCATGATGATCCCGCAGTATGCGACGGCCGCTTTAGTCACAGAAAACAAATCGTTGTGTTTCCCTCCGTCAGCCGACAGTGTGCCAACGTCTATGGGCCAAGAAGATCATGTTTCTATGGGTAGCATTTCAGGTAGAAAGCTTAATCAAATTTTAGGCAATTTAGATAAAATTTTTGCAATAGAATTAATGTATGCGGCACAAGCGATCGAGTTTAGACGTCCAAATAAATGCTCTGACGTGATTGAAGAAAACTTCGCGTTAATTCGTTCTAAGGTAGCTAAGCTTGAAGAAGATCGATTATTAAAGCCAGATATTGATGCCATGATTGAATTAGTGAAATCTCAGTCATTTACCGTTAATTTTGATCAACCGTTAGATTAGTAAAGGAGAGTCGAGATGAGCTTTAAAGAAATAATCAAACAAGGTATTCCAAGTGAGTTACCACAAGCTAAGCCTTACCCTGCCGATGCTAACCGAGCGCCAAAACGTAAAGATATTTTAACCAGTGATGAAAAACAGTTGGCGATTAGAAATGCACTTCGTTACTTTCCAAAAGAGTGGCATCAAGAGCTAGCGCCAGAGTTTGCCCAAGAGTTGAAAGACTTTGGCCGTATTTACATGTACCGCTTCAAGCCAAGCTATGACATGAAAGCACGCTCGGTAAGTGACTACCCGGCTAAATGTCAGCAAGCTGCAGCGATCATGTTGATGGTTGATAACAACTTAGATCCTGCGGTTGCACAACATCCAGAAGAACTAATTACATACGGCGGTAATGGTGCCGTTTTCCAAAACTGGGCACAGTATTTATTAGCAATGAAGTACTTAAGTGAAATGGAAAGCGACCAAACACTTCATATCTATTCTGGCCATCCAATGGGGTTATTTCCATCGTCAAAAGATGCACCGCGCGTTGTTGTGACTAACGGTATGATGATTCCTAATTACTCAAAACCAGATGATTGGGAGAAGTTCAACGCGTTGGGTGTAACGCAATACGGACAAATGACAGCTGGTTCGTTTATGTACATTGGTCCGCAAGGTATCGTTCACGGTACGACTATCACTGTGATGAACGCATTTCGCAAAGTACTTGAAAAAGGTGAATCACCAAAGGGTAAGATCTTCTTAACTGCTGGTTTAGGCGGCATGAGTGGCGCACAACCTAAAGCAGGTAATATCGCAAACTGTATTACTGTTTGTGCTGAAGTAAATGCACATGCGGCAACTAAGCGTCATCAGCAAGGTTGGGTTGATGAGCTTATCGATAATATGGATGAGCTTGTTGCGCGTGTTCGCAAAGCGCAAGCAAATGAAGAAGTTGTGTCAATTGCTTATATCGGTAATATTGTTGATGTGTGGGAAACCTTCTTTGAAAAAGAGATTTATATTCATTTAGGCTCAGACCAAACATCACTACATAACCCGTGGTCAGGCGGCTATTATCCAGTAGATATCTCTTACGAAGAATCAAATCGATTAATTCGCGAAGAGCCAGAGTTATTTAAAGTTAAAGTACAAGAAACACTAAAACGCCATGCTGATGCGGTTAACAAGCATACCGCGAAAGGGACGTATTTCTTTGATTATGGCAATGCATTTTTACTTGAAGCATCACGTGCAGGCGGCGATGTTATGGCTGAAAACGGCATAGACTTTAAGTACCCATCGTATGTACAAGATATCTTAGGCCCGATGTGTTTTGACTATGGTTTTGGTCCATTCCGCTGGGTATGTGCCTCTGGCAACCCTGCAGATTTAGATAAAACTGACGCGATCGCGGCCAAGGTGCTTAACAAGATCATGGAAGAATCACCTGAAGAAATTCAGCAACAGATGCAAGACAACATTACGTGGATAAAAGATGCCAAGCAAAACAAACTAGTGGTTGGCTCACAAGCGCGTATTCTTTATGCTGATGCACAAGGTCGTATTGAAATCGCTAAGGCATTTAATGATGCGATTAATCGTGGCGAGATTGGCCCTGTTGTTTTAGGTCGTGATCACCATGACGTAAGTGGTACAGATTCTCCGTTCCGGGAGACTTCAAATATATATGATGGCAGCCGTTTTACTGCTGACATGGCGATACATAATGTGATTGGCGATAGTTTTAGAGGTGCAACTTGGGTATCTATTCATAATGGTGGTGGCGTTGGCTGGGGCGAAGTAACAAACGGTGGTTTTGGTATGTTACTTGACGGCTCTGACGATGCTGAGCGTAGACTTAAATCGATGTTGATGTTTGATGTTAATAACGGTATTGCGCGTCGTAGTTGGGCGAGAAATGAAGAAGCTAACTTTGCCATTAAGCGTGAAATGGCCCGTACACCTAAGTTAAAAGTTACACTGGCTAACTTAGTAGATGACGATATTTTAAATAACTTATCGCTGTAGGTTTATGTAAGCTTGGGCAAGTTAATGCAACTTTAGCGCGAGTTAGTGAAACTTTAAGAGCTATTCCACCTTATCTGGAATAGCTCTTTTTATTTGTAAGGCATAAATCTTAATACTTACACTAACTTTATTCGTAATCAGTGGCGTAAGTTTCCTGATACGTATGAGAATAAAGCTCAAATAAGTTGCCGAACGGGTCTTCAAGGTAAACCATTTTAGCTGGCTTGCTATCATCTTCTGGATGATAACGCATAATGTCCATTCTCACCTTACCGCCATAAGCTTCGGTTTTTTCCATAACCCCTTCAAAGTCATCTGTTTGTAAGCAGAAGTGAAAAATACCTAGTCGAGAAAAATCGACTTCGTGACGTTCATCGCGCTCTTTCATTTCGAAAAGTTCAACACCAATACCGTCGGTTGTGACTAAATGTGCAATGTTAAAACCTTTAAAGCCTTCACCAAAAACAGCAATACACATTCGACCAATGGCGGTTTCTCTTTCTTCAACAACCTTGGTGTTGTTCATAACGATCTCTAGACCAAGCACCTTAGTATAAAATTCAACAGCTTGGTCCATATCGCCAACCATTATGCCTATATGATTCATTTTCATTATTTGCTCCACTATTTGTAAATTAAGTGCGTTATTTATTTGATGGAGCTATTTTAGGTAACAGGATTTATTAAATAAAATTATTAAATATAATAAAGTTAATAATATTTTTTTATGGTTATAATTTTGTATTGGGACAATTATGCTTAATCCGGTTTGGTTAAATACATTTGTAATGCTTATTGATATCGGTCACTTTACGAAAACGGCCGAGAAACTATTTATGACTCAGCCTGGCGTGAGCCAACATATTGCAAAGTTGGAAGCTGCGTGTGGCCATTCACTAATCAAAAGAGATAAAAAAAGCTTTGAGCTTACCGAGCAAGGAAGATTGGTATACCTATATGGGAAAAAGCTAGTCGAGCATGAACAGACTTTATTAGAGCAGCTAACGTTTGATGACCCGTATAACGGAGACTGCACATTAGCGTGCTCTGGCTCGTTAGCCTTGGCCTTATATCCAAAGTTACTAACATTGCAGACTCAATACCCAAAACTTGTCATTAAGCTAAAATCTGCGCCTAACCATCAGATATTAAGTGAAATTCAACAAGGTAGTATAGATGTTGGTATTGTCACTGATTCACCCAACAAAGCGTTGTATGATGTTAAAGAGGTTGCACGAGAAGAATTATGTTTAATATTACCTAAAAGCGCGGTAGTAACCGATGATATTGGCGGTTTAATATCTGAATTAGGTTTGATTTCTCACCCTGATGCTGAGCATTATTTGTCGCTTTATTTTGCCCAAAGCCAGGAAAAATCTTTTGCTAAAACATCGATTAAAAGTATGCCAATCACCGGTTATATTAATCAAATTAGCCAAATACTAATGCCGGTAGCACAAGGCTTAGGGTTTACGGTATTACCGAAAAGTGCTTTTGATGCATTTACACGTAGCGAACAGATACAAATATTTACGCCAGAGCAGCCGGTTATTGAAACTCTTTATAAAATCAAGAGAAAGAACAGGCAATTGCCTGCCCGATACCAGATTCTTGAGCCTATTATTCAGAGCGCATTAGTAAGTGTTTAAGCTGCTCAATAAACACATCAATATCGTTTTTAGTAATGCCTAAATGCGTTACTAATCGCATGTGAGTGTCAGGTGTGATTAATGTATGCTGCTTTGCAAGTTGTTGAGCTAGGTTGTTAATGTTTATAGAGTCTGCAATTTTGGCAAAAAGCATATTGGTTTGAACGTTTTCTATATTTACGCTAAAGCCATCTATTTGATTAAGTTGCTCTGCTAAATAACGTGCATTGTCGTGGTCGGTTTGCAATCGAAGGACATTTTCACTTAACGCTATTTTAGCTGGAGCTGCTAGTACGCCAACTTGTCGCATGCCGCCACCTAGCATTTTACGCCATCGTTTTGCTTGTGAAATAAGCAAGTTTGAACCTAAAAGTATTGAGCCAATTGGCGCCCCAAGCCCTTTTGATAAGCAAATAGAAACACTATCAAAATATTGTACAATTTCTTTAATATCAACATTTAACGCGGTTGCGGCGTTATAAACACGGGCACCATCTAAATGCAATGACAGCTGATGATGGTGAGTAAAATCACGCGCCTGTCGCAAATAGTCAAGCCCAATGACTTTGCCATTGATTGTGTTTTCTAAGCTCAGTAGTTTGGTGCGAGCAAAATGGGGATCGTCAGGTTTAATCGCAGCTTCTAGCTTCTTAAAGCATAAGCTGCCATCTTTTTCATTCTCTATCGGCTGTGGCTGAATAGAACCGAGCACAGCTGCACCTCCACCTTCAAAGCGATAGTTGTGGGCTTGTTGACCACATAAGTATTCGTCGCCACGCTGACAATGCGCCATTAATGCGAGTAAGTTGGCTTGTGTACCTGAACTACAAAATAACGCTGCTTCAAAACCATGACGCTCTGCCGACCATTGTTCTAGTTCATTGACTGTTGGGTCATCGCCATAAACGTCATCACCGACAGATGCGTTTGCCATGGCAGTTTTCATTTTTTCACAAGGCTGAGTTACGGTGTCAGATCTAAAATCGATTACTTTCGTCATTTGATTATTACTTTTCGTTAATTTTTTCTATGTCGCCACGTTGAACAGGGTAGCCTAAATGCATCCAACCGAAAATGCCTTCCCACAGCACCGCTGTGCGCGTGTAGCCTTTGTCTCTTAGCTTATTAATGGTGTAGTCTGCTGCAGCCCGTGGACACGAACAATAAGCAACAATTTGCACGTCTTTTGGAATACCAGCAACGGTTTCATCTAGATCTGCATAATAAGGGAAGGGAATTGCTCCTTCAATGTGGGCGGTTTGCCATACAGAAGGTACGCGGGTATCAAGCAATACCATGCGCTTTTTTGATGCTAATGCCGCATTTAAATCTTTTGACATTACATATAAACCGTCTTTTAATTTAAAGTTAGGATCGTCGCCAGTTTTGTTAACGATGTAGTCTTCAGGCTCAGGTAATGCTTTTAATACGGGCTTTTCTTCTTGCAGGCCTAGTGCCTTACTACGAATAAATGCTGTAACGTTATTAATATCATCTGCTGAAAGCTTATCTTTAAAAGACTGCATTGGTGTATCTTGACGGCCTTCTTCTATTGCATGACGAATAAATTCATCTGTGTTGTGAGCAAGAGCTGATTGGTTAAATAATGCTGGAGCGCTAATACCTTCGCCATTTTCACCATGACATGCGATACATTCTTTTTGAAATACTTGTTCGCCTCGCGTGATATCGCCTAGTACTGGGTTTGTACTGAATTTAAGGCGATCATGGCCTGCTTGAGCCCACAACCAATAGGTCAAATCCCAAGTTTCGTCTAAGGTCATTGGCCCGCCAACTTCGTCAAGGTAACCGCCCATTGCCGTGCCTTTTCTGCCATATTGCATCGGTCTAAGCACCTGATGCGCAACACCTGATTCCATTAAACTTTTACTGCGCAGTGATGGTGCATGATCGTTCGCATGACCTTCTCGGTCTTTACCGTGACATAATGCGCAATACTTTTGATAGTTATTTGCTGCTACTTCAGCTTGAGCTTCGGTAAGAGTCCGTGGATCTCTAATTGTTTCTCGAGTTGACTCTGCCACCGAAGTGATAGGTATTAGGTAACTGATGAGTATGCTGAAAAGTATAGGCTTAGCTAATGTCATGGTTGAGTTTTTTTTAGTAATAATTACCAAGAGTAGCTAGCTTGAGTAATGGAATCAATCTCAATGCTAAAATAGACAAACCTCGTAACAACTCAATAACTTGTATCGAAAAGTTAATTGTCGAAATGACAGGTATTTTGTCGTAAAGAAAGTGCAAATTTGTGACATATAATTTACTCTAATGATAATAATAATCATTAATAAGTAGATAAATCACATGAAACGACTTTTGCATGTATTGGCCGGTTTGATTTTTATGGCCTCAATTTCTGCAGCCGAAGTAACTAAGGTCGATGTCATCTATCCGCAAGCTACTCAACAGCATCAGATGTTGACGCTAACCGGAACAGTTGAAGCGAGACAAAACGCTAATTTAGCACCACTACAAGCAGGTGTAGTTGAGAAACTTGCTGTAGAAATAGGTGATAAAGTTGAGTCTGGACAGCACTTGCTTTCATTAGACGCTAAGCTAGCTGAATTGTCTTTAGCGCAACATAAAGCAAGTTTAAAAGCTAGCCTAGCGAGCCAAACAGAAGCAGAGCGGCTATATCAAGAAGTCGTGACCTTATCTAAGAAACAACTCGTTGCTGAAACGTTAATGGCTGAGCGCTTATCGGCTTTGGAAGTTGCCAAAGCAAATTTTAGCCGTGCCCAAGCGGCACTCGCTCAACAACAAGAAGTACTGGCTCGTCATCGTTTATATGCCCCCTTTTCTGGTGTGATTGCTGAACGCCATGTTGATTTAGGAGAGTGGGTTACTCAACAAAGCCCTTTATTCACGCTAGTTGCGCAATCGAATTTGCGCGTTAATCTGTCAATTCCTCAAGAATATTATAATCAGCTAAATCAATCTGAAGCCATTGAAGTACTTATTACGCATGACTTTGCCCAAAGTGTGACAATTGCTGCGACGCTAGATCGTTTAGTCGCAGTTGCTAACGATAGCAGTCGCACAATTACTGGTTTAGTTGAGTTACCTGAAAACCTAGATTTAGTGTCAGGAATGTCTGTTACCGCGCAAATTCAATTACCGGCTAGCGATCAAAATATCGTGTGGTTACCTAAATCAGCAATAAAACAACATCCAGACGGCGGTCGAAGTGTTTTCACCGTAGAAGGCAGCAAAGCAAAGCATGTGTTAGTTAAGGTTGTGAAGCAGCAGGGAAATAAAATTGCCGTATCAGGCGTTAATGCCGAGCAAGGAATTGTTGTTAGCGGTGTCGCATTGTTAAAAGACGGCGACTCATTAACCGTCACGCGAGTTAATGGTGATAATTTATGATAGCCGCAGCAGTTAATCGTGGTGTATTAGTTACGGTTGTTGTTTTAATTGCAACCATTCTTGGTTTGGTATCTGCGCTTAATATTCCCGTTCAAATGATACCCGACTTGGAAGTACGTACCATCACAGTACAGACTGGCTGGCCAGGTGCTACGCCACAAGACGTTGAAAAAGAAATACTCATTGAACAAGAAAGGTATTTACGCAGTTTATCTAACTTAAAGCGCATGGTGTCGCATGCGCAAATGGGCTCAGCGCGAATCGAATTAGAGTTCCCGTTTGGTGTTGACGCTAATGATGCACTTATTCGCGTTAATAATGCACTGAGCCAAGTGCCGACTTACCCTGAAAATGTTGACCAGCCGCGTTTATATTCCAGCTCGTTTTCTGGCAATGCTTTTATGTACTTTGTTTTAAAACCACAACAGGGTAACCCTTTAGGATTAGATGTCGATTTACTAAGAGATTTTGCGGAAGATTTTATTCGTCCGCGAATGGAAAGCGTTGCTGGTGTCTCTGAAGTGGGGGTGAGTGGTGGCGCTCAGCGTCAAATTCAGATTAAAGTCGATGCTGCAAGACTCGCGCAGCGTGGCATTAGTTTACCTGAACTGAGAAGTGCGATTAGAAGTCGAAATAAAGACACCTCAGCCGGTGATATTGAAAGTGGAAAAACGCGTTATTTATTGCGTGTTATTGGCCGATTTGAACAGTTAGAAGAACTGGAAAATCTAATTGTAAGTCGAAAAAACAACGCTAATATTTTGCTTAAAGATGTTGCTACGGTCACTTTAGATCATTTTGAAACGCGTGGTATGTCATTTACTGATGGTGAACGCACGGTAAGACTTTCTGTACGCCGTGAAAGTGGCTCGAACGTCTTAGCAATAAAAGAGGCAATGCTGCCGCTTGTCGAAGATATTAACCAAGAGCTATTAGCACAGAATGGCTTGGAGCTCATTCTTACCAGTGATGATGTAAAATATGTAAAAAGCTCACTTGAAAATGTTTGGACAAACCTTGGCTTAGGTGCATTGTTGGCAACACTCGTCATGTACTTTTTCTTACGCTCAGGAAAGGCAACATTGGTGGGGGTGTTAGGTATTCCTCTTTGTACAATTGCTGCCTTTTTTGCTTTGATGATGTTTGGCCGTACGATTAATGTTATTTCGCTTGCTGGCGTTGCCTTTGCCATAGGAATGACTGTCGATAATACCATCGTAGTTTTAGAATCTATTGTACAAGCCAAACGACAAGGCGTTAGTAAAATTCAGGCGGCGATTAACGGTGTAACCGAAGTATGGCCTGCGGTACTAGCGTCAACTGCGACAACAGTATTAGTATTTGCGCCAATACTCTTTGTTCAACAAGAAGCAGGACAGCTCTACTCAGATATTGCTATTGCAATTTCAGGTGCAATTATCGCATCTATGTTAGTTGCCATATTTGTCGTGCCTGTAGCTTTATCGCACCTTGGGAAAAAAAGCGATCTTAAGCAAAGCAAAGAATTTACCTTATCTGATAAATGGTTACATTTAGCGGAATTTTTCACCCGTACTAAGGCTCAAGCTCGTGCTTCAGTAGCGATATTCGTTATAGCAATATTAGGTAGTGCATATGCATTAATGCCGGCAGCGGAATACTTGCCTGAAGGTGAGGAGCCAAAAGCATTTTCTATGATGATTGCACCACCAAGTTATAACTTAACGGAAATGGAGAAGATTGGCGCGGAATTGCGAGAGCACTTTGACCAATATGTAAATGCTGAAGGGGAAAGCTTTGCTTCGGGACAAACCGATATGCCACCACTTGCTTACTATTCAATGTCTGTTTCTGTGGGGCGAATTTGGTTTTTAAGTGCACCTGTAGACCCAGATAACATCAATCAAATGATGAGCGCTATTACGACTAAGTTTAGAAACTACGAAGGAATGAGAGCATTTTCATCTCGAGGTTCCATTATCTCTAGCAATGATGGTGGGACGCGCGCGGTAGCAGTTGATATTGCAGGAAGTAATATTAACGAACTGTATAGTGCGGCGGAAGCAGTTTATCAAAATGCTAATAATTTCTTCAACGAGCCACAGATTAATTCTGAACCTAGATCGCTAACACTTGATCAACCACTGATTGAAATAAAACCGCGCTGGCAGCGTTTATCTGAGTTAGGCATTAACAATAATGATTTTGGCTACGCAGTTGCCGCGATGAGTGATGGTGCTTACGTTGATGAATTTATTTTAAACGATGACAAGATCGATATTTTTATGTTCAGTGGTGCTGGCAACCGTCAAAACCTAGAAGCACTATCAGTTACACCTATCGTCACTCCTGAGGGAAAAATACTGCCTCTTCATGCGTTAGCTGATTTGGTTGAGAGTAAAAACAGTAATTCTGTTCGTCGTGTTGATGGTAACCGCACGGTGACGGTTTATATAATACCGCCACGAGATGTAGCGCTAGAAACTGCAGAACGTATCGTGCGAGAGCAAATGTTACCAAGTCTTTGGCGAGCAGGCGACATTGCTCAAGGGATTAAAGTGAGTATTAGTGGTGCTGCAGATCAATTAGAGGCGACCAAGTCATCACTATCTGGTAATTTTATTATCGCGCTGGTGCTTAGTTATTTATTGTTGGTGGCTATTTTTACCCATTGGCGTTACCCATTATTTATTTTAGCAACAGTGCCGCTTGGTATGGCAGGGGGCTTACTCGGATTGATCACAGTTAACGGTGTAAATACGTTGTTTGCATCTATGGGGATGGCAGCCTTTCATCAACCGTTTGACATGATAACGATGCTAGGATTTTTAATATTACTAGGTACAGTGGTTAACAACCCTATTTTAATTGTTGATCAAACTCGACGCTTTGTATTAGAGCAAGGTTTGCAAGTAAAAGAAGCCGTGTTACAAGCGGTATCAAAACGACTTAAACCTATTCTAATGTCTACCGCTACAACTATTTTTGGTTTGGCGCCATTAGTGTTGATCCCCGGTGAAGGAACGGAGCTTTACCGAGGTGTTGGTATTATTGTATTAAGCGGTATTTTGGTATCGACCTTGTTAAGTTTAACCTTTTTACCGGCATTGCTTGTAGCGGTGATTAACGATAAAAACGACTAGTTGCTAGTTAAAAGATTGCTCGAAGGCGTTGGTGGCAATAGACACTATTTCTTCTTGACTGAGGTTTAGCTTATTTTTCTTACTAAAACCAAAGTGTGTTTTATCTGTATCACTGTTTTGAAGGTTTAATTTAGTGATCTTAAGCTTTGCTTTTTTTATGTCGGTTAGTAAGCTATCAATCACATAAGGTGAAGTGATGATCATGTCGATACGATTTTTCAGCAACAGTTCTAGGCCGGTCCGAATCGTATGAATCGATACTTTATTGAGTGATTTGTCGTTATCAAACTTATTAAAGTAGGTTGTGCCCCGAGGAACACCAATTATCTTGCCTTGAAAGTCACCGTATTCTTCTATAAAAACATCTTTAGTTGAAATGACAATTCGTTCATCAGCAACTTTGAAAGGAGCGTAAAAAGCAAACTTTTCTCGCTCCTTGCTTCTATTTAAACCGGCAATCACATCTACTTCACCTGTTTTCAGGAGTGCTACACAGCGTGCAAAGTTTGGCGATTTAACAAATACAAGTTGCTTATTCAGTGCCGAAGCTAAAGTTTCTAAGGCAGATATATGCGTACCATAAGGCTTATCAGCTAAAATTTGATAGGGAGGGTGATCGTCAATGCATGCAACTAGGTCAGTACTTTTTGAATAAGTGCTGACGGAAAGAAAGCTAAGAGTTACTGCAATAATAAGCGATCTGATGTTCATTGCTACAACATAGCGAAAATGAACCTGCCTGTAAATAAAATGTAAACAATGGTGTAACTTTTAGTATACTCACTATGCATTATTACGGTCATAATTATCAATCGGAATTTATACCCCCTAAATACACATATGTGCTTTTACCGGTAAACCATAATTATTTACAAGTCACTCAATAAACGTCACTTCATAAATGTATCTAGATTGCCATTGACTTGTTTCTTCAATTTTTGAGCAGCCCTTTTTTGCTCTGACTTTAGGACATGTTTGCTTATCCATTTGACCCACTTTTTCATTAGTTCAGGTGGAAAGTCATGTCCTAACCCTTCAACAATTTTTAGTTTCGCTTTTTTTATTTGATGAGCCGTTTCTATACCTGCATTGACTGAAATAACAGGATCGTCAGTGCCATGTATGACCAAGGTCGGTGCTTTGATGTCTCTCATTAGTGCTCGGCGGGAGCCACTTGCTGTAATCGCAACCAGTTGTCGTTTGATGCCAGCTGGATTATATCCGCGCTCGATGCTTTTTTTAGCTAAGCGTCGCAAACGTTGTTCATCATTGGGGAAAGCTGGACTTTCGATTAACCGGTTTAATTTTATAGTGTAATTAATCGCAGCATTAGGAGTGTTTTGATTTGGGCGATGCGCTAATTTTAGCATAATGTTTAGGTTTGACTTTGACAGTTTTGGCATTGAAGTTGTTGACATAATAGAGGTTAAACTTGACACTTTTTTCTTGTATTTAGCTGCCAATATTTGAGCTATCATACCGCCCATTGAGGCACCAACTAAATGTGCTCTCTTTATTTTTAATACGGCCATAATTTCTAGTACATCATTAGCCATATCATCGAGCTTATAAGGAATGTTTGTTTTAAATGGTAGTTGGTTGCTTAGCCAGACTTTAAATATACTAGGAGGGTTAAGGTCGTCTAGTTGGCTAGAACGACCTGCATCTCGGTTATCAAAACGAATAACCCTAAAGCCTTTATCGACTAAACCGTAATAAAGTTCATCTGGCCAAATTGCCATATGAGCACCTAACCCCATAATTAGTATTATGGTCGGGGAAGATTTCTTGCCTTCATCTTGAAAGTTAATTGTAATGCCGTTAGAAAGCGTTACGTGTTGCATTTAATGATAAATAAATTAGTGATTGTTTAAGTATTCTATTACTAGTATTCAGTGCTGAGATGACATTTAAGTTACATCGAGATTAATAAAGCCGACTTTCTAAAACAAATAGCTGGGATCGCTTAAGCTGTTGTTCCAATATGGCCTATCGCCAAACCTTGCTACGCAAAAATCAATAAATGCTCTAACTTTGGGCGCTATTAGTCGTGAACTAGGATAGACGGCCCAAATGGCGGTATGAGAAGACAGTGGATGTGAAGGAAGTATTTGAACAAGCTCGCCACTTTTTAACTGCTTATAACAACACCAAATCGAACTGATGGTAATGCCTAAACCATCAGTAGCTGCTTGTCTTATTGCCTGACCATTATCTGCTTTAAAATGTCCTGATGTCTTTATGCTCTGTCCATCCTTAAATTGCCAATTTTCAAGGCCTACTAAGCTTAAACATTGGTGATTTGTTAAGTCTTGTGGCGTTTTTGGTGTGCCATAGTTTTCAAGGTAAGTAGGCGATGCAACTATGATTCGCTGATCATCTGCAAGTTTACGAGCAACAAAACTCGAGTCATTTAATGCCGCTATTCTTATGGCAACATCAAAGCCACCTTCGACCATATCTACAATAGTGTCGGATAATCTAAAATCGACTTCTAGTTCAGGGTATTGCGTTAAAAAGTCCGACAGTGCGGGTATAAGGTGTAAATGGGCAAATGAAGCTGAGGCTGCTACTCGCAACGTACCTTTAGGGGAGGCTTCTCCAGCGCCAACAGAAGCACGGGCTGCTTCAATGTGTTCTAGCACTTGCTCGGCATGAGGAAGAAATGACAACCCTTCTTCAGTTAGTGACACTTTTCTTGTTGTACGATGAATTAGACGAGCACCTAATGCATCTTCGAGTTTATTGATATGGGCGCTAGCGACGGCAGGTGAAAGACCTAATTCGTTACCGGCCTGACTAATATTATTCGTTATCGCTATGCGGGAGAATAGCTTTAAGTGGTCGATATTCATATTATCAATAAAATCTTAAAAGTGAATGTTTTAAATGGTGCATTATCAATTATAGAGTTGTTTCCTATACTTGCAATATCAAATTTTACCAAGTAATTCACATTGTGAAGCAAAACAAAACGAGGCAACTATGTCGAAAGTAATATTATTAACTGGCGCTACTGATGGCATAGGTTTAGCAACTGCCTACGAGCTTGCTAAGCAAGGACACACCTTGTTGTTACATGGTCGAAATGAGCAAAAGTTATTAAAAGTAATGAATGATATTAAGGCCAATTATAATGCTCAAGTGGAAAGCTATTTAGCCGATCTATCAAAACTTTCAGAAGTGCGCTCTATGGCAACAGCAATATCGAAGCAGCACAGTAAACTTGATGTGCTAATTAATAATGCCGGAATTTTCGCAACTGCTAATCCTATCACGGCAACAGGTTTAGATATTCGCTTTGTGGTTAATACGTTAGCACCGTATGTTTTGACGACTTCGTTATTACCGATAATGGATACATCGTCACGAGTGGTAAATCTTTCTTCTGCTGCTCAAGCACCGGTAAATATTGAAGCTTTGGCGGGTAACGTTGCGTTGTCAGATAATGCCGCATATGCCCAAAGTAAGCTTGCCATTACCATGTGGACTAAATACTTGGCTGAGCAATTAGCTGGTAAAGGCCCAATGTTAGTAGCAGTTAATCCAGCTTCGTTTTTAGGTAGTAAAATGGTAAAAGAAGCTTACGGTGTAGCGGGTAATGATATTGGTATTGGGGTTGATATATTATGTCGAGCGGCATTAAGTGAAGAGTTTGCTGATGCCTCTGGAAAATATTTTGATAACGATAGTGGTCAGTTCACTAACCCTCATGCCGCCGCGTTAAATCCAGAAAATGTCAATGCTGTAGTTAATGCGATAGCACAAATGGTGTAGCGTTCTACATGTTGTTTAAGCGTTAAAAATGACAGACGTTATACTTGCTAATAGTCTGTCGTTAACGTTATTCCTATATTTTCCCATTTATTGATAGCTTTCAGTCACTATAATCGTTAATATTTTATTTATATGATTAGTCATATTAAATATGTTGCTGTGTGAATATTTGGCTTAATTCAACAGCATAGCTTTCTTATGACTTACTGTTATAGTTAGGCTGTTAGTGCAAGGTTAGGAATATAAATGACAGGTTTTCTGGACATTATCAATCGGAGAGATTGGGAAAATCCACACGTAATTCAAGCAAATAAAATTCGAGCTCATAGCCCGTTAAATGGTTATTTAAACCCGCAAGAGGCAATGAAAAAAGGCAAGAGCAGTCGCACTTCTTTAAACGGTGACTGGCACTTCCAATTGTTTGACGCTCCAGAGCAAGTTAACAGTGAATTTACTCAGCAGCTATCAAACGACTGGCCGTTAATTACTGTGCCGAGTAACTGGCAATTACAAGGTTTTGATAAGCCAATTTATTGCAATGTAAAATATCCATTCGAGGTGAACCCGCCTTATGTCCCGAAGGAAAACCCGACAGGGTGCTATCAAACAACGTTTGAAATAACCGCAGAACAATTTAATAGGCAAAATCATATTATTTTTGATGGCGTCAATTCAGCCTTTCACCTTTGGTGTAACGGAAAATGGGTAGGATACGCTCAAGATAGCCGGCTACCAGCAGAGTTTGATTTAACTGAATTTCTTCATATTGGTACTAATCTGATAGCGGTCATGGTGGTCCGTTGGAGTGACGGTAGCTATCTTGAAGATCAAGATATGTGGTGGCTTAGCGGCATATTTCGTGATGTCACAATTCTGTCAAAACCTAAACACCATATCCAAGATGTGTTTATTACTCCAGACTTAGATGCATGTTATCGTGATGGTAGCTTGTCTATTAAGACCCGTATATTGGCGAGCGAAAACTATCAAATTCAAGTACAACTTTTTGAGGGTGAAACAGCCGTTACCGAAGCTGTATTTGCTTCAACAAATAGCAAAATTGTTGATGAAAAAGGCGGTTGGCAAGATGTTTGTTTTAACCAGCTTAATGTTAAAGAACCAAAACAATGGAGCGCTGAAACACCTTATTTATATCGCTGTGTTATCAGCCTTTTGAATAAAGAAGCACAGGTAATAGATGTTGAAGCGTACGACGTTGGTTTTAGAAAAGTTGAGTTTATCGACAACCAACTTTGCTTAAATGGAAAGCCATTATTGATCCGAGGCGTTAACAGACATGAACACCATCCTGAGCTAGGTCATGTTGTTACCGAGCAAGATATGGTGCATGACATTAAGCTAATGAAACAAAATAATTTTAATGCTGTACGCACGGCCCATTACCCGAACCACCCTCGTTGGTACGAGTTATGCGATCACTATGGTCTTTATGTATGTGATGAGGCGAATATCGAAACTCATGGTATGTTTCCAATGAGCCGGCTTGCATCAGACCCTCAATGGACATCAGCTTTTATTAATCGTTATATGCAAATGGTAGAACGAGACAAAAACCATGCCTCTATTATTATTTGGTCACTAGGTAATGAGTCTGGCCATGGTGCTAGCCATGATGCCATGTATGCTTGGTCGAAAGACTTTGATCCGTCTCGCCCTGTGCAATATGAAGGAGGTGGTGCGGATACTAAAGCCACAGATATTATTTGTCCTATGTATGCACGTGTTGATCAAGACCAATTGTTTGACGCGGTGCCTAAATGGTCGATAAAAAAATGGTTGTCACTATCTAATGAAAATAGACCGCTAATTTTATGCGAATATGCTCATGCTATGGGCAATAGCTTAGGCAGCTTTGCTGATTATTGGCAGGCTTTTCGAGATTACCCTAGGTTGCAAGGTGGCTTTATTTGGGATTGGGTCGATCAAGGTTTAACTAAAACGGATGATAAAGGCCAACCATACTGGGCGTATGGTGGGGATTTTGGCGATTTACAAAACGATCGACAGTTTTGTATTAATGGTTTGCTGTTCCCTGATCGCACGCCGCATCCGTCATTATATGAAGCCAAGTATTGTCAGCAGTTTTTGCTGTTTTCATTAGATGAAGCAACACACTTGGCGGAAAGCCAGAATTTTAATGTAACGGTTAGCAGCGAATACTTGTTTAGAGATACTGACAATGAACAGTTGGTTTGGACAATCAAACAAGATGGCGAAGCAATTGAATCAGGGACTATTCCTCTATCGATTGCACCACAAGACAATCAGCTTATTACCATCAATACAAAGTTTAAAGCCAGTGTCGTTTGCCAGTATCATCTCGCAATTGACGTAATGACCATTAAGGATTGTTCGTTTGCTCAAGCAGGCACTGTTTTGGCGACAGAGCAATTTAAATTGCGAAATAGCCAGTCGTTATCGCCAGAACATTGGCTTACCAGTAGTGCGATGCGAACAACAACTGATGTCGGTAATGTAGTGGAAGATGAAAGCTTTATTCAGGTCTCAGTTAAGGACTCAATTTTTACTTGGAAAAAGGCGACAGGCTTATTAAGCCAATGGCAGAGTGGTGGCCGTGAACTGCTCACTTCATCAATTAAAGATAATTTTTATAGAGCACCGCTAGATAACGATATTGGTACTAGCGAAGCTGATAATGTTGATCCAAATTCGTGGATATCCCGCTGGCAAGAGGCTGGTATCGGTGACTGGCAGCAAAGCTGTTTGATAATTAATACAGAGCAGCTTCCAAACGAAATACGGGTTAGTGCAATTTATCAATACCATTTTAATAATCAGTTGCAAGCGCAATCACATTGGCTATTTCGTGTTGACAGAGAGGGAAAACTTACTGTTGACGTTATGGTAGAAATTAGTGATACGGTTCCACCATTGCCTAGAGTAGGCCTTGAGCTTGCCGTCGCTCATCAGCAACAAAAAGTGAATTACCTTGGGCTAGGACCTTTTGAAAATTACCCAGATCGAAAAGCTGCTGCACGATTTGGTAATTATCAGCAAACGCTTTCTGAACTGCATACCAATTATATTTTCCCAACGGAAAATGGTTTGCGCTGTGATACCGAAAAATTAGTCATCGCACCATTTGAATTTAAAGGTCAGTTTCATTTTTCTGTCAGTGAATTTGGTCAGCAACAACTGTCGGATGCAAAGCATACAACTGACTTGACCCGAAACGATAAGCTTTATGTCTATATTGACCACCAGCATATGGGGATAGGTGGCGATGACTCTTGGAGTCCAAGTGTTCATCCTAAATATTTGCTTGATAAAAAGCGCTATTATTATCAGGTAGCGATTAATCAAGTTGTTTTAAATTAAAGCGTCAGGCTGAAAAAGCCAAGGGTTAAATAGCCTTGGCTTTCTAATTCACATCTGACTTTGTTAATACTTATCGAAGGTTATTACTCAAGGTTTAGTTGGTATTTTATTTGTTCGGCAACCCTCATCACACTTGCTCGGCCAATTTCTATTGCTTCTTGTGCACGATGAAACTCCATAATGCCTATATGGCCAAGTTTAGGACTTAGCAAAATATCTGGTGGATCTCCGGCTAAACGTGAGCGAGTGACTCTGTCTTGCATAATGTCTAATGCGTTAGACATGCAGTTAATTAAACTTGGTGGAGTTGGCTTGTCAGGCTTGGCTTGTTTGGGTTCTTTTTCTTCTGACGAGAAGGCTGACTCCCACCATTGACTAAAGCTTTCCATACTTTTATTCATAAACTGATTAAATTTATCTTCATTTTTCTTTTGTTGCTGATTGTGCAATTCTGTTTCTGCGGGATTAAAATCTGAACCCAAATTTACCGCGATAACAATATCTACACCAAGCTGTCGACAAAGGGTTACAGGTACAGGATTGACCACGGCACCATCTAACAGCCAGCGATTTTGAAAACGATGCGGAGGGAAGATGCCTGGAATAGAACAAGAAGCTCTTACCGCGTCTAACGTGCTTCCTTCACTAAAAATTATTTCTTGTCCACGGCGCATATCGGTGGCCACAGCAGAGAAAGGAATAGTTAAGTCTTGAATATTTTCCGTGGCAAAATCATCTGTTAACTTAGCAAATACCTTTTCACCGGACACCAACCCACCTTTTTGCATGCTGACGCCCATTAATTTAGCAACTTGCCATTCTGTTAAATCACTAACCCATGACTTTAGCTCGGACAAGTTGCCTGCGCAGTATGCTGCACCAACATAGGAGCCAATACTGCAACCAGACACGGCACTGACTTTTACCCCTAGCTCTTCAAGTGCTTCAATAATGCCAATGTGAGCCCAACCACGAGCCGCACCACTTCCTAAGGCTAGTCCTATTTTAATAGTCATTCTAATTACCTGATATTTTCCATGAAATTGTTATTTGATAAAGATTTAACTAGTGTTTATCGAATATTAAGCGCGTTCATCTTTTGGAGAATCCATTACCACGTGAGTAGTGATGGTGCTAACCTGAGGAATAGCGCCAAGTACATTAGCATGAAATAGTTTAAACGACTTAATGTCTTTAGTTTCTATACGTAATATATACTCAAATGCGCCGGTGACATTATGGCATTCCTTCACTTCGTTTGCGTTTTCTACGGCTTTTTCAAAAGCCAATTGTGACTCAGTGGAGTGTTCGTTTAAGCCAATACCCACCATCGCGATAAAGTTATTACCAAGTAATTCGGCGTCTAATACCGCGCGATAGCCTTTAATAATGCCACGGGCTTCCAATTCTTGTACACGCCGTAAGCAAGCAGAAGGGGATAAACCAATTTTTTCAGCCAGCTCACTATTAGCAATTCGACCATTATTTTTTAATTCTTGCAATATTTGTTCGTTAAATGTGTCATTTTTCATGATTAGTTGTGCAAAACCCATAAGTTAAGACATTTTTAGCTGAATAATTTCGTGACGTCTAGTTTAAAATTGCTTTATCTGAACCCGTAAGCCTGTGAGAACTAAAAATGAGTTATGAATTATTTGCTGCCTTATCGGTATTTGCCTTTGTGTCTTCAATTACCCCTGGGCCAAATAATATAATGCTGATGAATTCTGGTGCCAATTATGGGGTGCGTAAAACCGTGCCACATGCCCTTGGTGTAGGAATTGGTTTTACCTTAATGATAGTGTTAGTAGGTTTAGGTATTGTTCAAATATTTGATGCTTTTCCTGTTAGCTACCAAGTTTTAAAGTACGTCAGTATCGCTTACCTACTGTATTTGGCGCTCAAAATTGCTATGTCGGGCACTAAGTCTCCATCGGAAGAGAAAAAATCGAGACCCATGACTTTTTTCCAGGCGGTACTGTTTCAATGGGTGAACCCCAAAGCGTGGACAATGGCGTTAACGGCTATCAGTATTTATGCGCCCTCTCAAAGTATTATGGCAGTAATCCTTGTAGCGGCAGTCTTTGGTGCTATTAACTTCCCTTGTATTAGTTCTTGGGTGGTTTTAGGTAAAAAAATGCAAATTGTTTTGAACAATGAAAGGCGACTAAGAATATTTAATGTTTCGATGGCACTAATGCTCATTGGTTCTGTTGTACCAGCCTTGTAAGTTAGCAGTGCGCAATTGATTCTTTTAACACTAGATTCATAGGTAGATCTTTTTATTTAGTTTGTTAAGGTGTTATTTATAAAGCCATTAATTATCTAATGAGCTTGCCAACCCTACAAAATTTAACCAAAGAATAAACTAAACGAAACGACTATATGACTAAATCTATTTTAATTACCGGTTGCTCAAGCGGCATAGGTTTACATGCCGCATTGACACTAAATGCCCGAGGCTACCAGGTATTTGCTACCGCACGTAAGCCTGAAGATGTTGAAATGTTAAAGGCCAAAGGCTTAAATGCGATACCGCTAGATTTAACAGATAGTGAAAGCATTGCTCAGGCTATTTCAATAGTACTAGAACAAACTAGCGGTCAACTCGACTTCTTATTTAATAATGGTGCCTATGGTCAACCAGGTGCATTAGAAGATTTACCTACCAATGCGCTTAAAACACAATTTGAATCGAATGTTTTTGGCTGGCATGAACTTACTAGGCAAATTATTCCTGTAATGCGAACACAGGGACATGGCCGTATAATTCAATGTAGCTCAGTGTTAGGTTTTGTTTCTATGGCATATCGTGGCGCTTATAATGCGTCTAAATACGCACTTGAAGGGCTTACCGACACGCTAAGATTAGAAGTGAAAGACGGTAATATTGACGTGATACTGATTCAACCGGGGCCAATAAACACACAATTTCGGGCGAATGCGTTAAAAGCATTTAATGAGCATATTGATGCTGAGCAAAGTGTGCACAAAGTACAATATCAACAACAAATGGACCGATTGTCATCAGAAACTTCCAATGCAAAATTTACTTTAGAACCCATTGATGTCACCCATGCATTAATTGATGCGTTGGAAAGTAAACGACCAAAATTAAAATACCGTGTTACCGTGCCGACGAAAATGATGGCGATATTGAAGCGTTTATTATCAACCAGACTTTTAGATAAGATTTTAGCTAAAGGATAATTGCAAGAATTCTTTTCAAAGCGTTATTTTAAAGCTGTGCTGGTGTATTATTAGCCTAGGTTTATTGTTGTTAATTTTGTCGTCTATGCGTTTATTACTTTCTCTTTTTACTTGTGTTTTATTGACTGCTTGTAGTAGCCCTGATTGGCGCACAGCGAGCCGAGAGCCGGCCAATATCGCGCCTAACCCTTTGACTAATAAACAAGCGGTTATTGAGGTTTATGCTGCAGATGCATTTAGTTGGCGAGGCTGGTTTGCGGTTCACTCTTGGATTGCGATTAAAGAGGAAGCAGCAGAAGAATATACTGTCTATGAAGTGGTGGGCTGGCGCGTTAACCGTGGCTTACCAGCACTAAAAAGCTATAAAACTAAAACTCCAGACCGTTATTGGTATGGCGCTAAGCCTGAAAAAGTTCTCTCTATTCAAGGCGAGCAAGCAAGTATATTAATCCCGAAAGTTACCGATGCAGTAAATCGTTACCCATGGGCAGATACTTACAGCGTATTTCCAGGGCCCAATAGTAATACATTTCCTGCTTGGATTGGTAAGCAAGTTCCTGAGTTAGAATTAGACTTGCCGTTTAGTGCTATTGGCAGCGGTTATGCTAATTAGTTATTGCTAAGATAATTGAACTGAGTTTACTTCATCTTGTTTAAGTTCTCGCCATTGGCGTGGTGCAAGTTGACTATCCAATACAATATCACCGACTTGGCTGCGATGAAGTCCTACAACAGGGTTTTGAAAGCGACCAAACATACGTTTAATTTGGTGGTACTTTCCTTCTGTTAATACAACGTGAGCGGTTTTTTCCGATTCAATTAAAAGGTGAGCTGGCGCTGTGGTGATACCTTCGTATTCAAAGTACATTCCCTTAGCAAATGCGTCGATATATTTTGGAGTTAACTTATTTTCTAGCGTTACCTGGTAATGCTTTTCTACTTTATGTACTGGTGAGGTAAGTGCTTCAGACCAACGACTATCATTGGTTAGCAGTACTAATCCTGAAGTGTTTAAGTCGAGTCTGCCGACTATATGTAACTCATCTTTTGCAGGGTGTTCGATTAAATCAATTACGGTTTGGTGTTGGCTGTCTTTTGTTGCTGATACTACACCAGTAGGTTTATGCAACATTATGTAAATAGCTGCATTACTTTGTAGCACCTTATCATCAAGCGTAATATGTGAAAATCGATTGATGAGTTGGTCTATATTCTGTGCTTTGTTACCGTCAACCATCACTCGACCTTGTGCTAACATTAGCCGAACATCTCGTCGGCTGATTTTTATGTTGTTGGCGATAAATTTATCAAGTCGATTGGTACTTATTGGACTGTTATTAGCCATATCACGAATTATTCAGTAGCTTGCAATTGATTATGTGATTCAGGAACACCTAATTTGTCAGCTTTTGACCAAAAATCACTGGTTATCTTGTTGATCGCATTCGATTCGGCATTAATTAACATTGCAAAGCCAATGTCTAACTCTGGCGAATAGCCAATGTCAGCGCGGAAGCCTTCCACCCAACCTGAATGGTAAATTATCGGATAATCCTTAAATTGATAGATACGCCAGCCATAGCCATAATGCGCATCTTTAAGATGTTTTCGCCAATATTTTCGACGTAAATCTTTTCGGGTTTTTATGCGCGGCGTAGTTACTTCAGATAGTAATTCAGGTGATAGTACATCCGGTTTATAGCCTAAGTTGGCGATTAACCATTTTGCCATATCTGTAATGCTAGCGTTGATACCGGCAGCAGGCGCTACTTTATAAAAATCGGGCTCAACGTTTACGGTACGCCAGACATATTGCTTTATTATTTTTCCCGCTCCATCTTTTTTACCGGTATTAATACGCTTTCTAAGTACATGAGGTTTAGCGGTATTTTTCTGGTTTTTATAAACATTGATACCAACAGACGCATTTTTCATGTTCAGTGGCTGAAAAACGCGTTCATGAAGAAGCGTTGAGTAGCTTTTATTTTGCGATGCTTCTATTGCCGGTTGTAAAAAACCATAAGCAATATTTTGATAGCCATAACATTTAGCGGGCTTACAAATTGGTGAAACACGATCGAACCGGCTGATAATTTTCTTCATGTTCCAATTTTCATGTAGCAAGTTATCGTAGGCATTGGGCATTAATCCTGAAGAGTGACTCAACACATGTTGAATTTGGATTTTTTCCGCGGCACCTGCTTTTGCCAATTTAAAATTTGGTACGTACTTTGTAATAGGGTCGGATAAGTTAAGCTGATTTTCTTGCGCTAACATTGTCGTTAAAGTCGCCGCAAATGGCTTAGAAACAGATGCCAGCCGGAAAACTGTTTCAGCGTTAATTTTTTGGCTTTGTGCTTTATCAATATGACCAAACGTTTCTATGGCTACTACTTTACCGTTTTTTACGATGGCGTATGCCCCGCCGGGAATATTAAATTTCTTTAGTTCATTGGCAACTTTTTTTGCTAACGAACGATTAAAACTGTGATCGTTAGCAAAAGAATTAATGTGTGTAAGAAGTAGTAGCGTGGAAAATAATAAGCTACTAATGCGCGTTAGCATGAACAGTTCTCAAAGGTAAAAAGCAATAATCAGGCTAATTTTACCGAGAACGTTGTGAAATAAAAAGTTAAATAAAATGAAATGTAGCTAATGTGAAAATAATTACTGATTTTTAAAAAGTACAAGGTATTAAAGGCGTAGTATTTTGAGCAAATATTACGATTACCATACCTTGTGTTTAGTCGTCGGTGTCTGCTTGCTTATGGGAAAAAATATAGTTAAATTTAACTACTTAGCGTAATAGCAACCACCAGTTGACAAATTAACAACCTAACTTGCTAGTTTGCAACTAGCTGATTTTCTAACCTTGCTGTTCAATAACAAACGAAGGATTACATATTATGATATTAGCAGAAAAAATTGTCAGGTTAAGGAAGCAGGTTGGTTGGTCTCAGGAAGAATTAGCCGAAAAAATGAATGTCTCTAGACAGTCAGTTTCAAAATGGGAAAGTACTAATAGTATTCCTGATTTAAATAAAATACTTATGTTGTCAGACTTGTTTGATGTCTCAACTGACTTTCTTTTGAGGGATGAAAATGAAGCTTTCGACGCAAGAGAAGAAAGCAAAGAGCCTAATACGGTTCAAGTTGATTTAGCGCAAGCCACGAAACATATAGAGAGTAAAGTCGAAACATCAGCCTTAATTACAAAAGGCGTTATCTTGTGTATCTGTTCTGTAATTCCACTGCTTTTTTTATTGGCAATGGCAGAAACAAATCGTATGGGATTAACTGGTAATATTGCAGCTGCTGCTGGTGTAGTGTGTCTTTTAGTAATGGTTTCTCTGGCTGTTAGCTTATTCATTAAAACGAATCAATATGAAAGTGGCACGGTTGCTATAGATGATGGAAAATTTGAATTGGCATATGGCGTTCACAGTGTATTTCAAGACAAACTAAAAAAATTCAGACCTACTTATAATCGCAGGTTATCTATCGGTATTTTCTTATTTATTGTTAGTTTTGTACCGTTAATGATGGTCAGTATATTTGGAGGCGGTACAGAGACAATATTGATGATGCTCATTGTGCTGCTGCTAATAATCTCAGTTGGTATTTATATAGTTAGCCCCGTTTCCGCTATTTTTGACGCCTACAACAATATTCTAAAAGATACTTGTGTTGATAAAGTAAAAAGCAAACGCACCAAACGTGCCGAAAAGCTTGCTGCATTTTACTGGCCGTTACTCACTGCGATATTTTTAGGCTGGAGTTTATGGACTATGGCTTGGGGAGTTACTTGGATTATTTGGCCTGTAGGAGCTGTCTTATTTGCAGCGTTAGTAGGCTTAATGGAATTGCTAAATAAAGATGACGATTAAATTGATACTTAGGTTGAAAGTTCGTTGTTAAGTTTGCGTAATTAAACATTTATTTACTAATTGTCTTGCTGAATATTTTGCATTTTGTTTATGCAATTATTAGATTGATGGCTAGTAAACACAAGACACAGATCTAGAAAATACAGTTAAAACGGAAGATTAAATGTTTAAAAAATTACTAGCCAGCGTCGGCATTGGCAAAGCAAAAGTGGATGCAATTCTCCTGAACGAGCACATACGTGCTGGTGAGTCGTTTGATATTGAGGTTGTGATCACTGGCGGTGATGTTGAGCAAGAGCTAAATGGTATTGAGCTTGCGGTAATGGCACAAGCAAAAGCTGAAACAGAAGTTGGCGATGAAGAGGTTGAGTACAATAAAAGTATAGTTTTGCAGCATTGGCAGCAAGCGCTTAATGTTGTTATTCACCCGGGGGAACAAATTACGCGTCAATTTACTTTGCAGCTTCATCCCGAAGTGCCTGCCACTGAACTGTTTGGTCAGTCAATTTCTAAAGTATGGCTGCAAACAGGCTTAGATATTAAAAACGGTATTGATGGTAGCGATAAAGATAGCCTTTATATTATTCCATCGCCGACTCAATTGGCAGTATTAGAAGCTATTGAACAAAGTGGCTATTCGCTTTATAAAATTGATATTGAAGCAGGCCGCGTACGTGGCGATGGTTTTCAATCACATTTGCCTTGTTATCAAGAATATGAGTTTAAGCCTAATTCTCATTCATTTTTTGGCGCGAAAGAACTGGAAGTTACTTTTGTCGATAACGGCGCTGAAACCGGCGTATTGATTGAAATCGATCGTGCATTTCTTGGTGATGGATATCGCAGTATGTCTATACCTAATCAATGTGACAGTGTTGAGACTGTTCGCCCCTATATTGAGCGCTTGCTTGGTTAACAATCTTGCTATTATGCAATGAAAAAGAAGTGCTATATTTTTAGCGCTTCTTTAAAGCGTATCGAATAATAATTGGCAAAATTTATTACATTGCTCATTCCACACTAATCTAGCACTTATTTTTTGCAGGCTTTTACGGTGGTAATGGCGAAAACGGATAAAGGTACTCAAGTACTGTATGCGTTTTAAGGTGATTAACTGTAGAAAAAACCGTCGAAAAAATAAAGCGATAGTAGGTTAGCATTTGCTATCTTTTGACAGCTAAGCCACACTAAAAAAGCATAATAATTATAAAAAGGTCGCAACACATGCTTAAAAAATTCTGTATCGCCGTGGCGGTGATTATTACTCTACCGTTTATCATCGCGCTATTTGTTAAATCCAGTTATGAAGTTGAACGAGAAGTGCTCATTAACCAGCCGAAATCAACGGTGTTTGGTTATGTAAAATATCTGAAAAACCAAGATTACTTTAGCAAATGGGCGCAAATTGACCCTGAGATGACAAAATCATTTCAAGGAACCGATGGTGAAGTTGGTTTTATTTCTGCTTGGCAATCGGAGCACCCTGATGTAGGGCATGGTGAACAAGAGATTATGGCGATGGTCGATGGCGAGCGTATCGATTATCAACTGAGGTTTTTAAAACCTTTTGAGGCAGTTTCACCAGCCTACATGATTACTGAAAATGCTGGCGAAAATCAAACCAAAGTGAAATGGGCTTTTCAAGGGAATATGGACTATCCAATGAATATCATGTTGTTATTTATGGACTTTGAAAAAATCATTGGTGATGACTTACAACTTGGTTTAGATAATTTAAAAGTGATATTAGAAGAGTAATAAGAGCTTTTATAGATTCAAACCAATTTACAAAGCCCAGATTTTGGATATGATCTGGGCTCTTGATTAACGCGGTTCAAACCCTAACCAGTTAATTACATTCTGTCCCATCATAGCCTCACAGTCTGTTTTAGATAACACGCCTGCTTCTATTGCTTGATCAAAAAGAACGCCAGGGTAGCAACCATCAACGGTCGCCATTTCTCCCAGTGGATATGGATCGTCTACGCCCCAAATAATTTGCTTTACGCCATTGCGTTTTATCATAAGCTCTAACGTATGAATATCGTGGACTAAGGTATCGAAAAAGACGTTGGACTGCTTAAGTGTTTCTGTTGGGTGGTGAGCATTAGGAAATAAGTCAGGTCTGCCTTCAATACCTTGAATCGTGCGACCAAAGTTTGCTTGGCTTAACATACTACCGTGAGCAAAACTGGTGCGAACATTTGGGTATTTCTGGGCAAATCCATTGTAAGTAAACATCAGGTGAGTATCGGCAGTTTGTGCCATCATCCATACCAAGTGATAACGCCAGAAATGATCGGTTAAATTAACCATTTTGCCAGCATCGTATGGATGAATCTCAATGGCAAGTTTTAATGTGTCTGCTAGTTGCCAAATTGGTTCAACACTTTTGTCGCATACCGAGAGCCATTCGCCATTGGTAGTTTGGTAATGGGTGCTTAAACAAAGAAATTTCATTCCCATACGATGGCAGCGCTCAATTTCGTTTAGTGCTTGTTCCATATGAGCTGGCTGCACAACAAAGCCGGTCGTAAATAAATGAGGGTGTTGTTCTTGTACTGAGGCATTAAAGTCATTTTGAAAACGAATAATGTCAAAGGTGTCTTGTTCATTTATGCCATTGCAGTATAGCTGCGACAGGCTAAGTATAACTTCATGGTCGATATTATTTGCCTGCATCCAAGCAATTTTTTCTTCTAAAAAGAAACTCGGGTCGGTAATTGGTCTTTTCCAATCGCCTTGGCACATAAAAGCTTTATTCTCGTCTACCCAGAAAAATTTTTTGTCTTTCATAAATGCAGGGATGTCTTGAGGGGACGGCAGTAAATGGCCATGGCCGTTAATTCGATATTGCGAATTATGGTTAGTTTTGTTCGACACGGTGCTTAACACTCATTGTTATTATATCAAGGTCATTATAGGTAGCTAAGCTGACAACGCCAATCAATTATTACATGATTAGTTTTTGGCAAAATTAGTCAGTTATGTTACTTTCTGCGCAGTTTATTTTTTAAGGGATGTAACCATGCCAAAGGCAAGTGAAGTTAAGAAGAATGCTGCAATAGAGCACAACGGCGGCGTGTATATTATAAAAGACATTGAGCGCTCTGTTCCGCAAGGCCGTGCAGGTGGCAGTTTATATCGTATGCGTATGTACAATGTCGTTACTGGTCAAAAAGTTGATGAAACGTTTAAAGACGTAGATATGTTAAATATGGCTGATTTAATTCGTCGTGCTTCGATGTATTCTTACCTAGATGGCGATGAGTATGTCTTTATGGATAACGAAGACTATACGCCGTACAACATTAACAAAGAAAGTATTGCAGATGAGGTGTTGTTCATTGATGAAAGTACACAAGGCTTACAAGTGATCTTAGTTGATGGTAACCCTGTTGGTATTGATTTACCTTCAAGTGTTGAGCTAGATATTGTTGAAACTGACCCATCTATTAAAGGCGCATCTGCAACTTCTCGCACTAAACCTGCTACGTTATCTACTGGGCTTGTTGTGCAAGTACCAGAGCATATCTCTCAAGGCGATCGCATTAAAGTGAATACAGAAGAAAAACGCTTTATGAGCCGAGCTGATAAGTAGTCGATTATAGCATTGAAAAAGCACCGCCTAGTCGGTGCTTTTTTGTAGGCAAACTTGGTCGCCATAGTAGTTATCTCTGTAATTACAGTCGTTTTGATATTGGTTATTTTGAACTGTATCTTGCACCTGTTTTCTTGAAAGTAATTTAATTAAATATTGCATAATAAACCCTGTTTGTTGATGACATGTTCACTATGCTAGAAATAGTGTTATTAATAAAATTCATTAAATAGATTGTTGTAATCTGTAAAAACGATGATGGTGTTTGCTTTTACTATCTCGGAGAACTTTTCATTTAGTATCTTCCGCTATAGAGTACTGGCTAATATGAATGGTTTTTACAATATGGATACACTTTGATACAGCTTGATAATGACCGATACGTCTATTTTTTTCTAACTCTTTAAGATGAACTCAACACGAATAACAATGAAACACAAAGATGAGTAAATTAACTAAAGTTACAATGCTGTTTATTAAGGCGTCAACCTTTGTACTGTCTCTAGGGCTAGTTGCGCCGAGTTTAGCGTCAGACAATAGTGCACAAGACCAATTACAAGCGCAATCACACGAGCAAAGTAATGCGCTTTCTGGCTACTTTAAAGTTGGCTACGGTTATAAATATGAAATTAGCCCGTATGAAGATGAAATTTCCAAGTTATCTTTATTTGTCAATGGGCGTTATCAGTGGCATGGCTTTTTTCTTGAATCATTTTATGGCGCTAATGAACGAAGTGAAGGGGTAAGCGTTGGGTATAACTTTTATAATACCGAAAGTTGGAGCTTTGACGTAAATACGGTACATGCCCATGGAGAGACAAAAGTTTACGTGGTCGATAACCAGCAAAGCTTTAGGCAGCATCGTGATAGCACGAATATGCTTGGTCTTAGAGCAACAGGTAATTTTGACGATATAACCGCACAATTTATGGTCGCGCCATATTCTTTTAATGATGAAAATGATGATGGTTTGTTTGCCTCTGCTTGGTTAGGTAAGGCTTGGTATATAAAGAACTGGGAAATATACACCAGCGTTGGTGTTAAATATTATTCTGAAGACTTTCTAGAGTACTATTTTGAGTTGCGAGAAGAGATAGCGACTGAAAACTTTAGCGCGTATAGCCCTGACGCAGGTGTAGATGTTATTGGTCAAATCTCAGCAAGCTACCCAATTAGTGAACACTGGCTATTTGAAACGTACGGCAAGTTTGTCGATATTTCATCAGAGATTACTGACAACCCTGTAATGGAGTTCGTCAGCGGATTAAAAGAACGTAACGCTAATACTACTGAGTTTGGTATTTTAGTTAGCTACGTATTTTAGGGGGAGACTGATGACTATCTTCCCTAAAATTTTAGCAACAATTTTATTACTAAGTAGCTTACTAATGCCTATGGTTGTTCAAGCAGAACAATATACCGCGACATTGGAAGTTGCGCCTACTCAATGTGTTGCAGTGAGGCAAGGTCAAGCTTGTTATGCTGATGTGAAGATTCATTGGCAATTAAACTTGGCAGGCGAATATTGTTTATATTCATCGCAGCAAAACGTTCCTTTAGAGTGTTGGAAAAACCAGCGTAGTGGACGTTGGGCAAATGAAATAAAGGCCTTTGAAGATGTGAAATTTTATTTATCTTTAAAACAAAGCCAACAGAAGCTAGCAACTGGAAAGTTAGAAGTTGCTTGGGTATATAAGAAAAACATTCGTAAAAATGCTATTTGGCGTATGTTTTAAAAAGGATGGATATGACAACCTCTGGTCACTTATTAATTGTTGAAGATGACGAAGCCTTGGCGCAGTGGATGAAGGACTATTTGCAGAGCAAGGGGTATCAGGTCAGTGTGCTGGGGCGAGGCGACGAAGCTGTTGATTTTATTTTATCAGAGCAGCCAGGTGTGGTTATTTTAGATGGTATGTTGCCAGGGTTAGATGGTAATGATGTATGCAATGCTGTTAGGCCAAAATTTACCAACGCAATTATAATGGTGACCGCTCGTGATGAAGAGTTCGACGAAGTGTTGGGTTTAGAAATGGGGGCCGATGACTATTTGACAAAGCCTGTACGCGCTAGGGCGTTACTGACGCGTATAAAAAAATATTTAACTAAACAACAATGCAATGATGGCGGACAAAAAGGCGATTTAGACAAACAAACACAACGACTGGAGTTTCATAATTTAGTAGTTGATAAGCAAGCCATGGTGGTTTCGTTAGCGGGTGAAAAAGTTAAAGTCTCGTCAAATGAATTTGAAGTGCTTTGGCTGCTTGCTCAACGGGCAGGGCAGCTAGTTACTCGAGAGCAATTGGTTGAAGAGCTTAGAGGCTTTGAATATGACGGCTTTGATCGCTCGATAGATTTACGCATATCTCGTCTTAGAAAGAAACTGGGTGATGACCCAAGTGAACCATACCGGATAAAAACTATCTGGGGTAAAGGTTACTTATTTGCTAAGGATGCATGGTAAATGCGTACGCTTCCAGCATCTCTTGTTATTGTAATTTTGGTTGCCACAATTGGTTTGGGGTGGTTATTTGACAATATCTATCAGGCATACATAGGTGAAGAACTTGAGAGCCGACAGGTGTTAACTGACATTGAAGTTATTGGTCAGTCAATTGCACGTAATATTGATGGTCAACCTTATCAGCAAGGTTTTGTTAGTAATTGGTCATCGCAACAAGGTATTCACTTATCACAACTTGCAATGGCAGATTTGTCATTACCTATAAACTTGCAAAGCTCGCTGGCAAGCGGCCAACCACTGTTACTTGAAAGTGCTAGTGGTGTGTCATATCACTTTTATTTACCAATTAGCGAACAAGTGTTAATTCTTAAACATGCCAATAATATTCAAAAGCAAGTCGAGTCGACAAGCGGATATTGGTTTACTGGTATGTTTTATTTTATTTTACTCCTGCTGACGTTGGCTTGGGTAATGCCGTTAATTAATCGATTAGTTGTGCTACGAAGTTCAACTAAACGTTTAGGTAAAGGTGATTTAACCGAACGCGTCAAGCCGGGCGGTTTTAGCTATATCAAAGACATCGAAATTGAATTTAACCGCATGGCAGAGCGCATTGAATCCTTAGTGGCTGATATGAAGTTGCTTACTAGTGCGGTATCTCACGACCTAAGAACGCCTTTAGCGCGAATTCGCTTTGGTGTCGACACTTTAGCTGAAGAAGATGACGCACAATTGCAGAAAAACTATATCGAGCGCATAGGGAATGACGTTGATGAAATGACTAATTTGGTTGAAGTGCTATTACAATACGCCAGATTAGAGCAAAACCTTGAAGAGCTAGAAAAACAGCCTGTAGATTTAAATAAAACTGTTGAGACCTGCCTGAAACGTAGGTCAAATGAAAAAGCAAATATCGCGTTTGAATCGCAACCGAAGCCTATAGTAGTCAATGGTAATGAGCCATTTCTTTTAATGCTAATTAACAACGTCGTTCAAAATGCTGTTAAGTACGGCAGTGGTGATGTTTTAATAAGCGCTAAGCAATCTGAACAAAAAATCCAACTTTGTATTGAAGATAATGGTTTAGGGATAAGTCCACAGGAAGCTAAACAAATTTTTAAACCATTTATTCGCGGTCAGCAGCAATCAAATAGCAAAGGTTATGGTATTGGCCTTGCTGCTGTTAAGCGAATTGCTGACTGGCATGGCGCGTCTATATCTGTAGAAAGCTCTGAGCATTTAGGCGGTGCCAAGTTTGTATTGAGCTTTTCAGTTTAGTTGCAATCAAGTTTAATATTCACAAACATTATTCTCGGCAATTGTTTGAGCCGCTATTTGCCCTAGGAATTGTTGAGTCTGCTCACTAACATTTAGTGATTCAATATGAGGAACCAGGTCGGCAGAGTAACCTGTGATCACCTGAAAAAGTACTAACGATGTGAGTACTGTCCCTGTTGTTGCCGCGTGGTTTCCGTCTCCTGAATGATATTTAAGACTCGGATCCAATGAAATCGCTTTATCCCAGGCTAGACCCACAGGGCTTACGCAGCTTGCTTCATTCAAAGCGATACTCTCATGAATGTCATGTACGCGCTGTCCTTCTGTTATGTTTCCGGCTTGCGGGTGCTCAGGGAATAATATGGGGGTCACGTTATGATGTTTTGCCATTCTTATCCACGTTTGTGCGGCGGTTGTAGGATAGTCGATAGCGCCGCTTTGCGAATATTTTTGAGCTTGAAGAATTAAATGACTCCAAGATTCGTTTCTCAATAAATTCACCGAGCGAGAATCTCTAATCCGTTCAGCAAGGTAATCGTTGCCGGGCGCAGTCTCAACTTCTATTGTTTTATCAGGCATTGTGGTTTCAACCATTGCCTTTATCTTATTTGGAATGCCGCCAATATGACTGTTTCCAAAAAATAATACTTTAAAATCTGCCACTTGCTGGTTGTTCGGAATTGGCAAGTTAGCGTCGTAGTCACTTAATTTTGGTAGTGAAGAGCTGGTGGATTTATCGGCTTGTTCTTCTGGAGAAACCGAGCCGGAAGAATTACAGCCCGATAGGCCAATAATCAAGGCTAGCGAAAAGCAAAAAGTGTTCAAGTTTGTTTGCATATTATTCTAGTTTTTAATTTACCCAATTCAATAAATAACAAAATTACATAAATAAATCATAATATTGGTGTAAAAGGCCGGATCTTTGGGGTAAGTGGTATTATTTTGTTGATAGAAGAGTCTACACGCTAAATTTACTTCATAGATTTGCTATGTTTTTTTTAGCGGATTATGCTGGGCTACATCTAAAAAGCAGTTAGCAATATGAGTAAATATGTCCCAATATCCAATAGGTACTCCAGGTCAGAAATGGGGAACAAATGAAAAGCTTCAATGGTTGAATCAACAAAAAATTAAACGTTCGTACCGCACTGAGGTTGTTGAAAAAATTGAGGCGTTGTCAACTTGTGCGAAGGTGTCACAGTATGGTGAGTTAAAATACTCGGTAGGTGATTACCCATTGTTGTCTATTAGTGGGCTTGAATGGGATGACAATAAACCGACAATATTAATTACTGGCGGTGTACATGGCTATGAAACAAGTGGTGTTCAAGGGGCTATTCGTTTTGCACAAACTAAGCTGGCACATTACAGTCAATATTTTAATATCGTAATAACGCCATGCATAAGCCCTTGGGGTTATGAAACAATTAATCGTTGGAACCCTGAAGCGATTGACCCGAATCGTAGCTTTTATGCTGATAGTCCAGCACAAGAGTCAGCGGCTGTAATGACTCATGTTGCGCAACTAGCAAAAGTTATATTTGCACATATAGATCTTCATGAAACTACCGATACTGATAATTCAGAGTTTCGACTGGCACTTGCAGCAAGAGAAGGTATAGTGCAAACAAATTGGAATATACCCGATGGTTTTTATTTGGTGGGCGATACAGAAAATCCACAAGCAGAATTTCAAAAAGCTATGATTGATGCGGTTTCAACAGTAACGCACATTGCGCCACCTGATGAAAATGGCCAAATTATCGGTGCACCACTAGAGCAAAAAGGTGTCATTAATTATGCGTATAAAGCACTGGGTTTATGTGCAGGTTTAAGCGATGCAAAATATGCTACGACTACTGAGGTTTATCCAGACAGTCCTAAGTCGGACGATGAAAATTGCATTTTAGCGCAAGTAGCGTCTATCGTTGGTGGCTTAGAATACATAATTGCGAAAGAAGGTTTATAACCGATATTAGTAGACCTGTTTTCAAGTAAAAAAGACTAGCGCAATATCACTGGCTCTAGTCTTTTTTCCGCATTGTTCATGACTACATTCGTGGTAGCCACATACTCATGGTCGCTGCAACAATTCCGCCTATAGTCATAAGTGCAAGTATCGACATTGTTGTTGCCATCATAAATTTAGCGCCGTTAGCCGTTGACTCTGCTGCCTTGAAATATAGCTCAGCAAATATCAGTGGTACAATAAACTGCGCAAACCCTAAGAAAGTTAAAAATGGACCTTCAAATGTTTTAGGATCAAATCCCACTGGTGCTTGATGTATCATCAACCAAAGCATTAACCCAACGCGGAAAAACCACACGCCGCCCATAACTAAAAACAATCTAATTGCCCACTTGAGGTGAACTTTTATATTTCTTGCAATAGCATTTTTTACTGCCATAAAGGCAAAAAGCAGAATGAGCAAGGCATTAATACTAATACTATACTTCCCAATATCAGCGCCCGCCACACCACGTGTCCAAACCATGAATAGACCTCCAATAGCTAAGATAAATGCTGTTAATATATAAACGCGGCCATTGATTCGGTGAAACTTAGGTACTTTGTTACGTATAGTTGGAATTAGCTGAAGCGGTCCGCCAACTAGAACAATAAGCGCAAGAAACAGGTGCACTGCTACGGCTAAATTGCCAATTAAGTCGCCTTCTACATAGCCGTGTGGCATTACTTTATTCCATTGGGCGATATCGCCATTAAATGTCGCACCACCATAAAAAACTAATACGTAGCTAGCAAATATCCACTGACCAACGACAGTAGTAGCGAACCAAAATTTGGTAGATGCAGAAAGCAGGGCTTTGGCAGAAAGCTTTGTTGTAATCTGTGAGTTTAAAATGACTTCAGCCATAGGTATCTTCTTATATATGTTAATATTGAGAGAGATATAGCAGCCCTTGTGCCATTATTTAAGTTGTTGATAAACATAGCGTATATGATTTTTTTAATGTACGTCCCCTGGCGTGTTCACCAAATATTAGCGAAATGCACCAGAGCAATTGGTCACTATGATAAAAAATGATCTAGAGTTTCTAGGTCAACTTAGATATTGTATACACGTTAGTTGTTTACGTATTTAGGGAAGCAGGATGTCATCGGATGTAGTCGTATTATTGATTGTTTTAATTGTATGTTTTGTGATTTTTAGAAAACTAAATAAATCCAAAACTAGGGAAACAACAGTAGTTTCAGCAGGCAAAAATAAAGTAAATTATGCGACTAAACAGGCAATTGAATCTCAACGTAAACAAAGACAAGTTGCATCTGAGGTTACTACTGGCGCAGAACAGGAAGAACTTCCCGTACCCAAAGAATTTTTAGATTTTTCACTCTCGTCATATAAGGCACTAACAAGTGCCCATTCTGCAGAAATTGAAGCTATGTTAGCTGATTTTAGTAAACCTCATCCGTTAATGTTGAAGTTAACCAGTGGCATTTTTGAGCAAAAAGAATTGTCGGAACTTATTAAGTCCGATCCAGATATTACGGCGAAAATATTAACGGTCGTTAATTCTTCACAGTTCTCATTACAACAGCCGATTAAAGATATTAATCATGCAATTATATTTCTGGGTGTGACTCAGGTTAAAAATATAGCGTTGCAATTTGCCATGCAAAATAGTGTTGAATTTAGTCATCCAGCACAAGCTAAAGCTTACCAAAAAATTTGGTCAGCAAGTTATTTGGCGAGTCAACTAGCTTTATTACTTAGTAAAAGTCTAGGCAAAGAAAATGCGTCTGAGCTTTCTACACTATGTTTGCTATTGTATTTAGGTGATCTGGTATTATTGTCTGCTAAGCCGGAATTAGCCGAAAACTATTTAGCAAAAAATAGTTTCTTCAAGCGTTTAGGTAATACTCAAAATATCGCTAAAACTAACGCAGCAGTAGTAGGTTATATGCTAGCAAAAGTTTGGAAATTACCAACAACTATGGCTGAGGATATGCGTTATCAATACCGTCCATTTACAAACAGCTTAGCATCAGCAAAACTTGAAGAAGAGCAGGTTAAAGATTTAATGCTGTGTTACATCGTTTGTCGCTTAAGTGACTTAGTAGTTTTTCAAGGACATGCAGAAGGTATTTCTTTTGAAGCGCTTGATTTTAAAAAGTCTAATAACCTAGAGTTTTATCATTTAGCTAAAAATGTTAGCGCTGATAGACTGTCTGAAATAGCAAAAGAATTACAGGCGAACAATTTCACGGTCAAAGCTAGAGAGCTTATTGCAAGAGCTGTAACTAGTTAAGATATTTTGAACAAGCTATTAATTTATTTGGCCAAAAATTAGTTATTAACTAATAAATTATTGAGAAAGTTAGTATCTTCTATTACTTGCTGTGCGTACGATTTACAGTGCTCAATAAGTATGTTTTTTTGTTCTGGTAAGCAATCAACCGTAGTTTGTTCAAATAAAGTAGAGCGCCTATCACCTCGACAATGTGCTAACGCTAGAGCGACTCCACAAGTTTTTGCGTAGTCGATTAAACCACCTAGCGCTACAGCTTTCTTGCCTAAGCCGATTTGTTCGGGGTTTATCCCTAATTTTGCATGGTGTCTTGAACGAATCAACCAATGACTAGCTTTCCACTCTACCTCATCTAATACTAAGTCGGGACTCCGTTGCATTCTACGCTGACAATTTGCCGTTAAATGGGCGGCATTAAGTTGGTTTACTGGTGAAAGTTCTTCAAAGTAATAAAGTGGTGCAGCTTTTCGTTGTTGTTTTACTTCAACGACATGGCAAAGGTTTAATTGGTTGGAGGGATTTTGTTTAGGCCCAACTAACAAGTAGTATCTCGACATATTCACCGAACCCGTACCTGCATTTATTCTCAACACGATATCGTGAATATGATCATCGACATAAGGTCTAAATGTTGCGTTTATCCCTTCATATTCATCTTTGCTGAGCGCTACAAATTTTTCTGCGTTGTCAATAAATGTTATTCGGTTGCCTGTGATTTTTATTGCTTTAGCTAAAGCACTTTTCGTCAAAAAATCTTTTCCGAAGGCACTGCGTTGCGAAGCTTTCATCAACGGCTTATGCAAAATATGTTCAGTTTGGAAAGTAGATAACGCCTTATATCGGTAAGATTCGTCATCGATACAAGCTTGGCAAGTGGCAATATAGTCATTTAAAAAGGCGGAAGCTGCTTCTTGGGCGTGGGGCTTAGTTGCTAATTGCTTATTACTATAGTCCTTTTTACTTTCAATCTGATTGGCCTTTACTAATTTACAGTGCTCAATCGCTAAGAATAAGCTAGTGATAAATCGAGCGAGATCCCAGGCAGCAGGTGCTATGCAGGCATCGTCGAAATCATTTGGGCTAAATATTACTTTATCACCATGTGAGCCTTCCTCCGTTAAAAATCCAAAATTAGACGTATGGCAATCTCCGATAATGGTTGTGTTGGGAATGCAGTTTAACGCGTCAGGTATAACTAAGTTGCCAGCCTTGATATCCGCGTAAAACAACGGTGCAGAACCACGAAAAAAGATAAAAGGACTTGTTGCCATTTTTTTATGTTTGGCGATTCCTTCATTGATATTCACTTGGTCTACGTTTGATAAACACTGAACGATAAAATTTGCTCTATCCATGTAAACTCCCCGTCTATGAGCACTAAAGTTTAGCGACCAAATATTACCTTCTTCAACTTTATTTTAACCGAGCGCCAATGTGTAAGCGGTATCTTAGGTGCCAAATCAAATATATGTTGGTAATCGCTTTCGTCAGGGTGCACTTCACCGCCGTGAGCGAGAATAACTGAATTAGGAGCTAGCTCTTTTATTCTAGATAAAGATTCTTGATATCTATTTGGATAAAACAAAGGAAACGGTGGAATGTAGCGACCTCTTACGGTAACCATTAAATCAGCAACATATACTTTGTGAGAAGGGGTGTGAAGCAGTGATATATCTCTGTCCGTATGTCCTTGAGTAAAGAGCACTTGCCAATCCTCAAAGTTAGGTAATAGCTCACCGTCATTTAATTTGATATCAGGTGAAAGCTTTGGGTTATACCAAAGGTTGGTTTTCTTTTTTCCTTTGCGTTGTCCAACCCAATTCGCTAAAGCAATATCTGTTAAGTGCATTAACTTTCCATCAATGCCACTATACCAATGGCCTGTAACATTTGCTGAAGCAACTTTACAACCGGTCAGCTTTCTTAATTTGTGTGCAGCTCCCGCATGGTCAGGGTGCATATGTGTAACAACAACTAATTTTAATGCAGATAACGGTAACTTAAGGTCAGCTTGGATATAGTGAGAAATTAGTTTTACATCAGCTCGACAGCAACCGTCGAGTAGCAATAATCGCTCACCTTGCCTAACTAAGTAAATCGATTGAATATAACCAGATAACTCAATTAATTGGGTATCTGGACTAAGTTGTTTAATATGTTCTGCGGACATTGCTATTTATAAATAAAAACTTCTTTAGTCATTATTAACCTAATTAAAATAAGACTTCAATGTCTGGTCGGACTTCTTTGCTATTTTAGACGACCTCTATTACCTCTTTGTTTATTTTTGTCTATCTTTGCCAGCAGCACTTGTTCAATATCGATACCTTGCCAATGCGCTAAGTCGATTACACGCAATACGATATCAGCAAGTTCTTCACCAAAGTGTTCTGTAGGCTTTTCTCCACGACATTCATTTATGGCTTCGCCAACTTCAGATGCGACTAGCGCTAACGCTTCCAATGGTGTTTTGTTATGCCAACCCATCTCTTCCACCCATTCGAAGTGTTGCTGTGCTATGTCATTTAATTGCATGTTGTAATCCCGTCGTTAACTGATAATGTAAACACTATCAGTTATTTAATTGTTGATACAGAGTATCACCTTGAAACAAAAAATAGTTGGCTATCAACAAGATGATGAACAACACTGGGTAGCAAAGCTAGTCTGTGGTCACAATCAGCACGTACGTCATAACCCTCCTTGGACGAAGAGAGATTGGGTTGTCACCGAAAGTGGTCGAGAAAAGATGTTAGGTTTCGAATTAAATTGCGTTAAGTGTGAACAGGGCGCCGTTCGAGACTGGTTTTAAAAGATAAAAAATTTGAGCACAACATAATGAAAAAAATTAAGAATGAAAAAGAATTATTAAAAAAAGCACTTACTATTGGTGAAGGATATGCAACAAAACGTGGCTATAAGACATTTAAATCAACAGATTCACATGATGCCAAAATTGAATGTATTTATCGACTATTGGTCAATGACAAGTTAGTTATTCCGCTGCCAGAACACGAAGAGAACTTACTCAATATAAAGAAGCGTTTGGTTAAGTGGATCATGAATCAACTTCCAGCCAATCACCCGTTACTTCAATAGTCTGTAATGATAAATACACCCATTTGGAATGAGCCTGCTTGGTGTCAGTCAGTACTTGGAAAAAGTATCGAGCTGTATGCAAGTGAAGATCCTGAAAAGTTAGCAGAAAAAAAACCTATAATCTTTATTGGAGGGATGCATGGTGACGAACCAGAAGGTGTATTACTTGCTGAACAATGGCTTAATTGGCTGAAAAATCATGATAGTGATAAATTTAAGCCATGGATATTAGTCACTTGTATAAATCCGGACGGCTACCAATTAAATGAACGAACTAATGGGCGTGGTGTTGATTTAAATAGAAATTTTCCATCAAAATGCTGGATTACCGATTGTGAAGAATCAAGGTATTACCCAGGCGACTCTCCAGCTTCGGAACCTGAAGTTGCAGCACTTGTTGAACTGATTAATAAAACAAGCCCAAGCTTAATTGTTCATTTTCATAGTTGGCAGCCTTCTATTGTTTACTCAAATGAAAAAGGTAAATGGGCGGCTAAACTATTAGCGCAATGCTCAGGTTATGAACTACAGCCTGATATTGGCTACCCAACGCAAGGTAGTTTAGGTGAATATGGTGCCAATGATCTCGATATTCAAGTGATTTGTATTGAAGAGCTGGAAGGCCAAAAGCTAGCGACTATTTTTCCTAGATTTAAACAAGGCTTAATTGAAATAGTTAGCAGTAAAACTTAGTGGATATGACTAATTTACGAGCAAAAATACCAAGTTAATTAAAGGGTTTCGCTTTAAGTTTTTGATTATTAGGCTCTTTATTTTTTGGCGTGGTTATTGCTGAACTCTATGATTATATTAAAAACAAGGAATTGTAATGCCTGTAACAATAGAAGATAGACCAACTCAAGCTGTAAGAGATGAAGTTGTAGATAAGCTTATTATGAATTACAGCCATGGACATTTGTCATACGAAGCGTTTGAGCGCCGTTTAGATATTGCTATGGAAAGCCAAGACAATATAGAAATAGCCAAGCAAGCCGAAGATTTAGATTTAGTCGTCGATAAAGCTTATGTTGAGTCTAAGAAAAAAAGCATGTTCTATACCAGTGAAGGTGCGGACAGCGAAGACAGAGATACGTTAGTACATATATTTAGTGGCAGTGAACGTAAAGGTGTATGGAAAGTTGCTAAAGAAATTAGAGTCTTCAGTATTTTTTCAGGTGCCGAAATCGATTTTTCTGAAGCATTGTTTGGGCATAAAACTACTACGATTAAAGTATTTAGTTTATTTAGCGGTGACGATATTTATGTACCTGAAAATATTAATGTCGTTTCGAAAGTATTTTGTATTTTTGGCGGCGTAGAGAACAAAGCGCCATGTTTAGCTGATCAAAATTCGCCAACATTAGTGATCGAAGGTTTTGCTATCTTCAGCGGGATAGATATAAAAATTAAACAATCGTTAAAAGAGCGATTTGTTGCTTTTGCTGATAATTTGAAGAAGATGTTTAATTAGCGTTTGCTGATTAAACATCATATATTTTGTTACAACTTAACAAAGGCATAATTAGCAAGATCCAATATTTTGTCTAGTATTAAGCATGAAGCTCAAAATGAGCTTAATCTTAAGGACTTAACGAAATGGAATATTCTACTGCTAAGGCGATCCGCCAAATTAAACTTCATAATGATAAAAAAGTAAGCATCAATGGTAAGCATTCATGCCCACTGCAGGCGATGGCTTTTGCATTTCAATATCACACATTAGATATTAATGAATCGACCACGGAAATGAAAGTGACCGGTCGAGATAAAGTGAAAGTTAACGAAGCCTTCCTGATAAAATAGCCTAAGAGGCTAGCAAGCTTTGTGCGTATTGTACGACTTGCATAGAAATTCGCTTGTAAACGCCTTGCTCTAAAATCCAGCTATGCCAGTAAAGCTTTTGTACCAAAGAATTTTCAGGCGAAATATTGACCAAAGTACCTGAGAGTAAATGCTCCTTGGCTTGTGTCATCGGAAGTAGGGTATATGCATTACCAGCGATTGCTAGGTTGACAAAAGCTTCTGAGGATCTCACTCGGTGACAGGGGTATTCGCCTGCGGCTAAGTTGTACTTTTGCCAGATATAAAGGCTGTGCATGTTGTCATTTGCATCAAAGTCTACAGAGGGTGCAACTCTTAACGCATCTTTGGTGAGTCCGTTACTAAAATATTTCTGCTGAAACTCTGGGCTCGCACATAAGATATAATCCAACTCTCCAAGGTATTGGCTTTTACAGCCTGATACCGACTTTTCCTGGCTACTTACGGCACCAAATACTTTTCCTTTTGAAAGTAGTGACTGTGTATCTTGCTCGTTGGCGACATGTAAATCTAATTCAATATTGGTTTTCTTAAGTAATGGAGATATCGCTGGTATAAACCAACTCGCTAATGTGTCGGCATTTAATGCAATAGCAATTTTAATCTTTTGCTGAGCTTGTTCTGGAAAAATATCATTAACTAATTGGTGTTGTAAAAGGCTCACCTCTTTAAAGTGTTTAAGTAATTTTTGACCGACATCAGTTAGTGTTAGTGGCGTGGTGCGAATGATGACCGGTTGAGCAACTAATAACTCTAATTGTTTGATTCGTTGTGAAATTGCTGACTGGGTTATAGCAAGTTTGCTTGCCGCACGTTCAAAACTTTGCTCACTCATTACCGCCTCTAACGCCGTTAGCAATTTGTAGTCTATCGGGTATCTCATTATTTTCACTGTCATTTAATAAGTTTAACTTATGTAATATTAAAATTATTAATTTTACTTATCAATGTTCGACGTTTAATTTATGCGTTAGTAAATATTCAGACAATGTAATTGGAGGCGATGATGATACTGACAATAGCGAAAGGTTTTATTATAGGTGCAGGTATGATTATTCCAATCGGTGCGCAAAACTCCTATATTTTAAGTCGAGCAATTAATAAAAATCATCACTTAATCGCTGCGACAATCTGTATTCTTTGTGATTTCGCTCTTATGTCGTTAGGGGTTTTTGGTGGTGGGGCTTTGGTGGCAAGCAATGAATTCTTATACCAACTAATTACTTGGGCAGGTGTGGTTTTTTTAACTATTTATGGTGGAATGTTTTTCAGAGACTTTTGGCAAGCCCAATTAGGTAGTGTTACAGAGAAACGTCAATTGAGTACACGAAAGGTGGTTATTTTTACGACCCTTGCCGTTACGTTACTTAATCCTCACGTATATCTAGATACGGTAGTGATCATTGGTAGCATTAGCGGGCAATTTCAAGAACAAGAAAAGTGGTTATTTTTATTCGGTACTATGTTGGCGTCATTAAGCTGGTTTTATGCGTTATCATTAGCTGCAGCTAGAATGTCACCTTGGTTAAGCCAAGATAAAGTCCAACGTGGTATAAACCTCATGGTGGCACTGATCATGTGGCTTATTGCAATATCATTAGTTATTTCTTTAGGATAAAAAAAAGCCCAGCGTAAAGCTGGGCAAAAAAACAGGGAAAACATGTATGAGTAGAGCTTATTCAGGTTTTCCTTCTAATAAGCTTTTACCGTTAATAGCAATTTTTCTTGGTTTTAAGGCTTCTGGTATCTCTCTTTCTAAATCAACATGTAGTAATCCATTTTCCATAAAGGCACCAATAACTTTAACATGGTCGCCTAATTGAAATTTACGTTCAAAGTTACGTTCCGCAATACCTTGATGTAAGAATTTTCTTTCACCTTTCTCAGCGTCTGTAGTTTTAGTGCCGGTGATGATCAAATTGTTCTGCTTTGATTCAATATCAAGCTCTGTTTCTGCAAAGCCTGCTACCGCCATAGTTATACGGTACTTATCGTCTGCAATTAACTCGACGTTGTATGGTGGGTAAGATGATTGTTTTTCTGTGCGAGCCGCTTTATCCATAAGACCTGCAAGGTGGTCAAAACCGATAAAAGAACGATAAAGTGGGCTGAAATCTGTAGATGTACGCATAATTCATATCCTATAGCTTATTAGCAATATGTAATGCTTAACGTTAATAAAACTTATTGTATGGCACCGATAAACGCGAACCGTATTTTAAGTTTCATTTTATTAAGCGTGCCTTTCATTTAGAACAGGCGGTTAATGTTATGTAGACCCTTTATGGCGACTACGTAATTAGATATGAGGTGGACTTGAAAAATTTCAAGGAATAAAATTAAATAATTTTTAATTTTTTTGTAAGGTCATGAAAAATAAAGTTAAAAAAAGGAGCTGAAAGCTCCTTTTCAAGGTGAAACAGCTAGTGGTTAACTGTTATTCTCTACTTGTTTACTTTCTTCTAAAGGTGGTTTCTCACTAATTTCACTGGTATTTAATGCTTTAATGGTTGCTAATGCATTTTCATAGTTTGGATGCTGTGAAATGTCTGGTACTAGCTCCTTGTATGCCACCTTTCCTTGCTCATCAATAATAAAGATTGCTCGTGTAAGTAGACCCATATCTTTAATTAACAAGCCGTATTTTGCACCAAAATCGCGCCAAACGGCGTCTGATAATACTTTGATTTTGTCTATATCCTCTACTTTGCAGAAGCGTTTTTGTGCAAACGGCAAATCGTTACTGATGGTGAGCATCACGACATTTTTGGGTAAATTTTCTACCTCTTCATTAAAGCGTTTCGTTTGTAATGAGCAGACACCAGTATCTAAACTAGGTACAACTGAAATTAATACAGTTTTATGCTTAAAGTCGATTAATTGAACGGGAGAAAACGTATCATTAACTACTTTAAAATTTGGTGCAGTTTCACCCTCAGCTACTTGGTTTCCAAGTAAGGTGACATACTTGTTACCTGCCTTAACCAAGTTGTCAGTTTCTGTGAGGGAGCCTTGTTCAAGTGAAATGGCAAAGCTGTTGTAAGCTAAACCTAAATTTAACGCGCTAGCTAATAGTAAAGTTGAAATTTTCATATATAGTGTAATTAAAGAAGGTCATTAATTTAATAAGCTTAACGTTGTCGCATAGAAAATGCTAATAGTAAGCTAATGTTCGTGTTATTTTATTGATTAATTTAGATAAACTTGAATAATTGGCTGATTCTTCAGCTATAATCCAATTGTAGAATTTAGGTCAGAGGTAGTTCACAAATAATGTCAACTCGATTACTCATATGTGATGACTCTAATATGGCGCGAAAGCAAGTCGCCAGATCTTTGCCTGATGACTGGGATGTTGAAATTAGCTTTGCGACTAATGGTCAGGAAGCTATCGAGGCAATTAAAGCAGGTAAGGGTGATGTACTTTTACTTGATTTAAATATGCCTGTAATGGACGGCTATGAAGTATTAGAAAATATAGTTAAACAAGACTTACCCACACTAACCGTGGTTATCTCTGGTGATATTCAGCCGGAAGCTCATCAGCGGGTGACAAGCTTAGGAGCGTTAGACTTTATTAAAAAGCCAGTTAATAAAGAGAACCTAACGGAAATATTACTTAGCTATGGTATTTTTACTAAGGATGACTTGGTCAATGTTGCTTCTTCTGAGGAAGTAATACCAGATGTATCCGAAAAAGTTTCATTACCTAAAGTCGAACAAATAGCACCAAAGGCTGAAGTCGTAAAAGACAAAACTGCTGAACCTATGGTGCTTGAACCTGACATGAGAGATTGCTACCAAGAAATAGCTAATGTTGCTATGGGGAGAGCAGGTGACCTGCTTGCTCGGTTGCTTGATGTTTTTGTTTTGCTTCCTATACCTAACGTTAATTTAATAGAAGTTAGTGAACTTAGTATGGCACTGAGTTCTGTTGCCGCTAATGACACAACTTCAGGTGTATGTCAGGGCTTTATAGGAGCAGGGATTAGTGGCGAAGCATTACTAATATTAAATGATTCAAGCTTTAAAGATATTGCAGCTTTGATGAATTATGATCAAGAGATTGATGAAAGCGCAGAGCTAGAATTATTAATGGACATGGCAAACACCTTAATTGGTGCCTGTTTAAGCGGGGTATCCGAGCAGCTAGATATGACCTTTAGTCAAGGGCACCCCGTAGTTTTAGGGCAGCATAGGAAAATTAAAGACCTTATTGCCACTAACTCCTCCAAGTGGCGTCAAACTTTAGCTATAGAAATTAGTTACAACATCGAAAATTATGCGATTAAGTGTGATCTGTTGTTATTGTTTACTGAAGAGTCTATGCGCACGTTAAACAATAAAATTAGCTATTTACTGGATTAATTATGTCGTTAGAAGCTGCACAAATTAACGAATTACACTGGCTAATGGAGATGTTACATAACATCGATGTTGGCTTAGTCGTACTAGATCGCGATTATAATATTCAAATATGGAATGGTTTTATGGAAAACCATAGCGGTCTACTGCCTCGAGAAGTTAAGGATAAAAACCTTTTCTCTTTATTTGATGAAATACCAGAAGATTGGTTTACACGTAAAGCTGAGTCTGTATTTTTGTTGAAGAACAAAGCGTTCACCATATGGGAGCAACGTCCATTCTTATTCAAATTTCAAAACTATCGTCCAATTACTGGTACCGCGGATTATATGTATCAAAATACGACATTTATTCCGTTAATGGCTGCTAATGGTGAAGTAAGCCATTTATGCTTAATTATTTATGACGTTACTGATAACGCAGTCCATAAGCAGGATTTGGAAACAGCTAATGAAGAGCTAGCGTTATTAAGCCAAACTGATGGTTTGACCAAGTTATTTAATCGCACTCATTGGGAACGTTGCTTACAAGCTGAGTATAAACGATGGGTTCGCAGCCAAAACCCTAGCTGCTTAGTTATGCTTGATATTGACCATTTTAAGAAGGTCAATGATAGTTATGGTCATATGGTAGGTGATGAAGTTATTCGCCATATTTCAGGGCTAATTCGAGAGCATGTTCGAGAAACCGATGTTTCAGGTCGTTATGGTGGTGAAGAATTTGCTATTTTATTAGCCGATACGACATTGGAAAATGCTTACGTATTTGCTGAGCGACTTAGAGCAACGGTGGAAAAATCTATAGTTAAATACAATGACATAGATTTGCAGTACACGATTAGTGTAGGTGTTGCTCAAATTGTTCCGGCAATACAGACGTATGAAGCTTGGATTGAGTGTGCTGATGCTGCGCTTTATCAATCTAAAGAGGGCGGGCGAAATAAAATCACTTTATACCCGAAACAATAAAGGTTTTTAAGTTGTATAAAAAAGCGACTGGTGGCGCTTTTTTATTGTCAGTTACTTTTTATACACTCGCTGGCCATCAACCCAAGTTTCAACTACCGTATTTTGCCAAATAGTACTTGGTGATTGGTTAAATAAGTCTTGTTCGATCAAAATAAAGTCAGCTTTCTTACCAGGCTCTAAACTGCCAAGTAATTTTTCTTGATGACCTGCGAATGCCGCATCTATAGTAAAGCTCTTTAGTGCTTCTGCTGTCGTTAGTTTTTCTGACTCAATCCAGCCGCCAATTGGCTGATTTTCTCTGTCTTGTCGAGTGATAGACGCATGTAAGCCAAAGAATGGGTTAGTTGGCTCTACAGGGAAATCAGAACCATTTGCAATACGTGCGCCGGCATTAAGTAGGCTTCGCCATGCATAAGCCCCTTTGAGTCGCTCGGCGCCAATTCTATCTTCAGCCATATTTTTATCGCTTGTCGCATGGGTTGCTTGAATTGAAGCAATTACGTTCATCTGAGCAAATTTTGGTATGTCTTCTAATCGTAAAACTTGCGCGTGCTCTATACGGTGTCTCATGGTGCTTGATTGGGTTTTGTTAATAAGTGCTGCGTAATGATCAAACGTTAAGGAGTTGGCGTGGTCGCCAATTGCGTGAGTGTTAACTTGAAATCCTTTAGCCATCGCGCTTTCGATATAATGAGCTAGGTCTTTATCTTTATGAAGCAGCAAACCTTTTGTTCCAGGTTTATCTGAGTAGTCTTCGTGTAGCGCAGCACCACGGCTGCCTAATGCACCATCAGCTTGAATTTTTACGCTATTAAATTGAAAGCTATTATCTTTGCTCTGATAAATGCCTTGAGCTAATCCTTTTTCCCAGTCCTTACTTGGCAAGTACAACATGGCATTTACGCGAATAGGCATATTGCTTTCATTCGCCAATTCTTTGTAAATATCAATGTGCTTTTTGGTAACACCTGCATCATGGACACTCGTTAAGCCAACACTCGCTAGTGCATGCATAGCCTTGACCAACACTGTTTTTTGTTCATTTTTAGACAGCGCCGGAATTTTATCAAAAATGAGGTCCATGGCATTATCGATAAATACACCGGAAGGGTTACCATTACTATCCTTGATTATTTCACCACCGACAGGTGACTTTGTTTGTGTAGTGATGCCTGCAATTGACATAGCTTTACTATTGGCCCAGCCAGCATGGCCGTCAACGCGGCTAAGAAAAATAGGGGTATCTGGAAAGTACTTATCCAATGATTTTGCTGTAGGGAAACTATTGCTAGGCCACTGTACCTGGTTCCAGCCTCTACCTTGTATCCAACGTTGATTCGGGTTTTCTTTGCGGTAAGCTTTAACACGCTCAACAGCTTCTTTTTCGCTACTAGCGCCAACTAAGTCAACTCGCATAAGGCTTAGACCATAGTTGAGAACATGGCCATGTGCATCAACCAAACCTGGTAAAAGTGTATTGCCGTTAGCATTCACTAAATTAACATTGTTAGCTATTGATTCAGGTCTTTTTGAAAATATTTCATCAATTTTATCATCTGTGAACTGAATGGCAGAGAATCGCGTAAGTTCTCCATTATTAATGGTATAACCTTTAACGTTGTGGATTAGGGTGGTTGCAGCCTGAATTGAACAACTTGTTGCTAAGGCAATAACAAGTGTAGAAAGTTTTATCATGAAAGACTCTTATTATTATATTCGTTACTCCTATATTATGCTGAAAAGCTAATCCTATCAAAGTTTTACTTGAGTTCTTTTTCTCACAATAATAAGAAGTATGAGCATTATCGCAGCGATAAAAGTAGGGTAACGTTGATAAAGACTAAAAGGGGTTCGACCTTCCACAAGTGGAACATTGGTTGTTAAAACTCCCTGTTCAAATTGTGGAATTTTTTCAATAAACTTTCCGTTATGATCGACAGCAGCTGTAATACCTGTGTTAGTAGAGCGTAGTAGCGGGCGACCAAATTCTAGCGCACGCATTCTTGCAATTTCCATATGCTGATGTGGGCCATGAGATGTGCCAAACCAAGCATCATTACTTACGGTAAGCAATATATCAGTGCTGTCATGAAAATTGGCGTGTAGTTGCTCAGGGAAGGCTATTTCAAAACAAATTAAGGGCGCTAACTGAATACCGTTTGCCATTATATTTGGCTGAACATAATTGCCCCGGGAAAAAGAGGATTTTGGCAAGTTAAACAGAGGGGCTATTGGTCTTAACCATTCTTGAAAAGGCACAAACTCGCCAATAGGTAATAAATGGTGTTTGTAAAAACGATTACTGCTAGGGTAATAATAACTGCCCTCAGTATCTTCCAATTGTTTTTTACCTAAGACAATTAAACCATTGAAGTATTCTTTTGTTTCAAAGTTATAGTTGAGAATACCTGTGACAATTGCAGAATTATTTAAAGCAGCTGCACTATTGGCCAGCTCCAAGAATTCACCGGCCAGCGGTTCTACCGCCGGAACAGCAGATTCAGGCCAAATGAATAAATCAGCCCCGTAATTTTGACGGGTCAAATCTAAGTATTTAAGCATTGTTGGCCACTCATTATCGGGTTGCCACTTTAATTCTTGCGCAATATTGCCCTGGACTAGTGCGACTTTTTTGGTTTCGCCCGTTTCTAGGGTAAAGATAAAGTGACTGCTAATGAAAACAATCAATAGTGAACTAGCGATAACAGATAGTGCAGCTTTCAATTGTTGACGTGAGTACACTAAACAAATACTTACTGCAATTACCATTAAAATAAAGGTAATGCCTACTTCGCCAATAATAGGGGCAAGATACGCAAACGGAGAATCTATTTGACTATACCCTATTGATAACCATGGGAATCCAGTTAAAAACCAGCCTCGTAACCATTCTGTGGCAATCCAAGTACTGGGCAGTAGCCAAATGTTCAATCGATTATCAGATGATAACTTTATTGCAATAAAAGCTGATAAGGCAGGGAATATTGCTAAGTAAGCGCAAAGTAATGCCATTAAAAATAACGAAGCAAATAATGGCATTCCACCAAACTGATCAATACTTACATGGACCCAGCTAATACCAGCACCAAACAAACCTAGACCAAAGAAATAACTGCTTTGAGTGGCTTGTTTCGTGCTATGTCCATTAATTTGAATACACCAAGTTGCTAACGCAATAATCGCAAGCCACCAGAATGAAAATGGGGCGTAAGCAAACACCATAGCAAGGCCAGCTAAGAGGCTAAATAAATTTTGTTTATTAAGAATGGCGTTTTTAAGCCCCTGAAGTATTTTGCGAAGCATGCGAGTTAGTCAGCAATTTTTCCATTTACTTCGTGATCTTTAGGTACTGTGATTTGTAGCATTTGTAAGCGTCTACTGTCAGCCGACACCACTTTAAATTCCCAATCACCAATTGCGACTTCTTCCCCTTTTCGCGGCATATGGCCAAATTGGTGTAATACTATACCACCAATAGTATCGGCATCTGCTTCGTCGAATTCACAATTAAAGTATTCGTCGAAGTCTTCTAAATCGGTCAATGCCTTTACTTGATAAACATTGCCGGCAAGATGCTTAATCTCTTCTTCGATTTCATCGTCAGTTTCATCTTCAATTTCGCCAACAATAAGTTCTAGGATATCTTCAATCGTTACTACGCCTGATACCCCGCCATATTCATCAACTACTACCGCCATGTGATAACGTTTAGAGCGAAACTCTTTAAGCAAAGGTTCAACTTTTTTGCTTTCTGGGATAATCATCGCAGGGCGTATTAAATCTGAAAGCGTAAAACTCTCTTCACCATTTTTAAATGCGTATGCTAAAAGATCTTTCGCGAGGAGGATGCCTTCTACATTATCAATTTCGTCATTTACGACAGGAAATCGTGAGTGAGCAGATTCTAATATAGTGGGAAGAAAATCTTCAAGTGGTTGGTTGATGTCTAGTGTGACTATTTGCGAACGCGGTATCATGATATCGCGTACTCGCATTTCTGAAACTTCCAGTACACCTTCAATCATCTGTTTAGTTTCAGGTTTAATTAACTCGCGATCTTCTGCATCGTTAATTACATTGACTAGTTCATGTTTATTTTTCGGCTCTCCAGTAAATGCTTGAACAATTTTGTCGATAAACGATTTACTTTGAGAGCCGTTGCTAGAGTGAGGATTGTCTTCGCTCATAGAGCTTTTTTATTTCCTATTAAATTTCATAAGGGTTATTAAACCCAAGATTTTTTAAAATGTCTATTTCTAAGGCTTCCATTTCTTCAGCCTCTTCGTCACTTATATGATCAAAGCCAAGCAAATGCAAGCAGCCATGAATAATCATGTGCGCCCAATGCGCTTTTATTGATTTACCTTGATCTTTTGCTTCTTGCTTGACTATATCTGCGCATACGACAAGATCACCAAGCAGTTCAAGTTCAATACCCTCTGGTACTTCAAAAGGAAAAGATAATACGTTAGTTGGCTTATCCTTTTGACGGTATGTGCTGTTTAACGTTTGGCTTTCTTCACAACCTACAATGCGAATCGTAAGTTCAAAAGGTTTGTTGTACTTTGCTAACGCCGCCTCTGCCCAAGTCTGAAAGTCTTCATCATCGGGCAGATGTTCATCAGCTACTATGCGCTGAATATCAAGTGTTATCATTAGGCTTGGATTCTTGCAATGCTTTTTCTTGAGCTTCTTTAGCCTTGCGTTCTGCTTTTACTTTTGCCATTTTTGAGTCGAATGCTTCATAAGCTTCTACTATACGAGCAACAACTGGATGACGAACAACATCTTTAGATTGGAAGAAGTTAAAACTAACACCTGGAATATTTGGCAATACTTCAATAGCATGGCGTAAACCGGACTTTTGTCCGCGAGGTAAATCTACCTGGGTAATATCACCGGTGATTACTGCTCTAGAATTGAAGCCGATTCGGGTTAGGAACATTTTCATTTGCTCGACCGTCGTATTTTGACTTTCATCTAAAATAATAAATGCATCATTTAATGTACGGCCACGCATATAAGCTAGTGGTGCAATTTCAATAACATTGCGCTCAATAAGCTTTTCAACCTTTTCAAAGCCAAGCATTTCAAATAACGCGTCATATAGTGGTCTAAGATAAGGGTCTACTTTTTGCGATAAATCGCCCGGTAAAAAACCAAGCTTTTCTCCAGCTTCTACTGCTGGCCGGGTAAGTAGAATACGTCTAATTTCTTGGCGCTCTAGGGAATCTACAGCACAGGCGACTGCTAAGTACGTTTTACCAGTACCCGCTGGCCCAATGCCAAAAGTAATATCATGCGTAATAACATTTTGCACATAAGCTGATTGATTAAGATTGCGAGGCTTGACTATGCCGCGCTTTGTTTTGATGGTTACCATTTTTTCGTAATCAACATCAACTTTAGTCGGTGCTTGTTCTAATACCCCGGCATTTAAAATACCCAAATGAACCATCTCGGCTGTTATGGTCTTCATACGGCCTTTTACGATTTCGGTTTCGACGTATAAATCTTTTAGTAGCTTGGCTACAGCACTTGAATTTACTGGCTGGCCAACAATTTTAAATTCATTACCACGATAGCTTATTTCCACACCAAGACGGCGTTCAATTGTTTTTAAGTTATCGTCTAATGGCCCACATAAATTAGCCTGCCGTGAATTATCGACAGGCTCTAAAGTGAGGAGGGTTTTGTTATCAGTACTCAAGTAAAATTCCGTTATTTATCATTGTTATGGAGTAAAAGTACCAACACCTAAATCATCGGTGCCATTAGTACTTGCCATCGCGTTATCACCATGATGACTGTTAGCCAAAATATCTGAAGGCGAGTGGGCAATTCGTAAACCCATATCTTTTTCTTCTCGTACTAACTTACCACGTAAAGAGTTTGCGTAGACATCGGTGATTTCAACATCAACAAACTGGCCAATAACGTGATGCGGTGCTTCAAAGTTAACAATTCGGTTATTTTCGGTACGTCCACGCAATTCCATAGGGTTCTTTTTCGACGGACCTTCAACTAGTATACGCTGCTCAGTGCCTAACATTTGGCGAGCAATACGTAATGCTTGTTGGTTGATGCGATCTTGTAATATTTGTAAGCGCTGCTTTTTCGTTTCTTCACTGATGTCGTCTGGTAAGTCGGCGGCAGGAGTACCTGGGCGAGCGCTATAAATAAAACTAAAACTCAAATCAAAATCGATATCTTTGATGAGGTTCATTGTTTGTTCGAAATCATGATCAGTTTCACCGGGGAAACCAATAATGAAATCAGAAGACATACAAATTTCAGGACGCGCTTTTCGAAGCTTACGAATTTGAGATTTATATTCTAATGCAGTATGCGAACGCTTCATTTGCGTTAATATGCGGTCACTTCCCGTCTGAACGGGTAGGTGCAGATGACTAACTAATTCAGGTACGTCTTTATAGACTTCAATAATATCGTCTGTAAATTCAACTGGATGAGAGGTTGTATAACGAATACGGTCAATGCCATCAATGGTTGCTACTAAGCGCAATAACTCTGAAAATCTGCAGATGCCACCGTCATGTGTTTCACCACGGAAAGCATTTACATTTTGACCAAGTAGGTTTACTTCACGAACACCTTGTTCGGCAAGCTGCGCAATTTCATATAAAACGTCATCTAAAGGGCGACTTACTTCTTCACCACGGGTATATGGAACCACACAGAAAGTACAATACTTGCTACAGCCTTCCATAATAGAAACAAATGCAGTTGCTCCTTCAGCTTTCGGTTCTGGTAGTCGGTCAAACTTTTCAATTTCTGGGAATGTAACGTCTACAACTGGAGATTTTTCACCCGTTACCTGCTGAATCATTTCAGGTAAACGGTGAAGGGTTTGTGGACCAAAAACCATGTCTACAAACGGTGCTCGTGCGCGAATTGCATCACCTTCTTGAGAAGCAACGCAGCCACCAACACCGATAATTAGGTCTGGATTTTCATTTTTAAGTGTTTTCCAACGACCAAGCTGATGGAATACTTTTTCTTGAGCTTTTTCACGTATTGAACAGGTATTAAGTAAGATAACATCAGCCTCGTCAGCTTCCTCAGCTAAGGTGAAACCATGTGTTGAGTCGAGTAGTTCTGCCATTTTCTGCGAGTCATACTCGTTCATTTGACAACCCCAAGTTTTGATATAAAGCTTTTTGCTCATTAATACGTGTCCAATAATACAGTTAAATTGATTCTAGTTTTTGCTAGAGAATTTTCATACCAAGCCCTTTAAACGCATTTATATTTCGTTAGCCTTGATATGGGGTCGCGTATTTTACTCTTTCTTGCGGTTTGGCGCTAGTTTGTACTAAAAGTTATTAGCAATTAATGGTAATTAATAACGTTTATTAAGAGATATCCATTAATGGGAAGCTGATAACTATTTGGCTACCTTTATCATCGTTTGGCTCAAAGGTATTAACTGACGCTTTGTATTTGTTAGCTATTTGCCTGATATAGTACATCGACATATTGAAAGTAATTTTGTTGTTAAAGTGTGAAAAACTAGTTTCGTCATCACTAATGGTTAACCAAATTTTTGACTTAAACTCTTGTAAAGTGACATGGAAGTTTCGGCCATCACCATTAGAAATTGCACAAGTTATTGCTTCGTATATGATTTTATAAATATTGCTTTGCAATTCATAGTCGGTTTTATGATCGGGTAGCTCTGATTCGTAGGCCAAATTTACATGATGTTTTTGATGTAAATACTCAGCAAAATATGGAATTGCTACTTCGAGTGACTTCCCAAATAGGCTATCTGGCAGGTCGTGCTTACTATCTTGTTCTATTACCTCTAAGTTTTGCGTTAGAACAGACTTGGCATCTTCAATTTTATTTTCATCTAAAAGCTTTAGCGTAAGATTGATATTTCGATTAGCTGAAAGATCTCGCTTACCTTTTGTTTTTAATTCATTAGCCAACAGTATATGGATATTGCGAATAGATTGCGCTCGCAGATAAAGTAACCAAGCAACTAATGATATAACGCAGATTAGGACTACAGCATAAATTATGCGAATTTTAGATGTCCAATACCAAGGGTAAGCAACTGAAATATTGGCAAAAGCGCGGTTATTACTCCATTGGCCTAGGCTATTGGTTGCCATTACTTCAATATTATACTCACCTGACGCTAAGCCGGTTAATGTCAGCTGGCTGCTACTCAGTTGATTCCAACTGCCGTTATTTACTCTATACCTAAACTGTTTAGCTTGACCTGGGCGATAATCTAAACTCACTAAGTCAAAAGTAACGACTTCACTGGCTGAATTTATGTTTACTGGCTGTTGGACTATTGACTGTTGACCAGAGATAGTTGATTTACCAATAAAGACATTCGCATTAAAAAAATCTGACTTTGTTAATGGGATTTCAATGACACCGCCATAGTGGTTATAGAACACGCGTTCATCTACTATCTGTAGCTCTCCTGAAAAAGAGTATCGCTCAGTATTAGGTAAAAGGTTAAATTGGTGGGATTTTGGATCAATAATATACAAGCCCATAGCAGCACCAACCCATATTTCATCTTGAACTTTCGAGCTATAACTAAATTCTATCCCTTTTGCGATTATTGATAGTAGAGTGCCTTCGCGGTCATAAATTAAAATACCGTCGCCCAATGTAGCGGCAAATACTTTATTGTCGGAAAATGCTAGAGAAATGTATTTTCCAGGTCCTTGGCTAGGCAGGTTTTTAATAGTCTTATTGTTACGATTATAAATGCTGATGCCATGAGTTGTTGCTAGCCATATATCGCCGTCTTCGAAGGCATAGATGTCAATGATTTCGTTAGCAATTAAACCATCTTCTTTCGATACATGATCGACTATACGATTGTTAGCAATATCATATGTATAGAGCCCATCATAGTTTGTTCCTATGTATAAAATGCCATTTAAATAAGACATTTTAAGCAATAACTTATTGTTATTAGGAAAATTAATGCGCTCGAGTGTATTCTGTTTAGCACTTAGTCGCCACACACCATCAAATGTCGCAATATAGAGGTCTTCGTTAATGTTTAATACATCCATTATGCGAAGACCTTTATCGGAAAAGAGTTTATTTATATTCTCTGGTAATACAGTTGAATCTTTTCTGAAATTTTGTAAGCCTTTCCCATAGCTACCAATTATAAGTTCACCTTTAAATATCGCTAAATCGTTTGCATTGCTCGCGACACTAAAAACAATAGGATAGTTTTTTATCGAGCTTTCAACCAATGTTTCGACGCCTAAGTTGCTAGCTAGCCACAATACATTGGAACTATCATGAAAAGCGGCCTTTATTCTGCCTTTTCGGGTATTGCCAAAGCCATGTTCTATTTCTGCTAAGTCATTCGCTCGGTACTTTTTAATTTCGCCCTGGTCGGAAATAGTGAAAAAACTAGTCGAATTATGTGTTTTCGTCAATCCGTGTATAGCACTGGTTATTGGGATTGATTTAATTTCATTATTTTCATCAATTGAATACAATGCATTCTCTGTCGTTGCTATTAAGTAATTATTTACTGCAACGATACTTCTAATTCTCTCTTGGAGTACACTTTCAAAATTATTCTCCTTTAAAACGAAAAGCCCGCCTGTGGTCCTCATATATAAGTTTTGGGCCGTTTTAGCGAAAAATGAAGTCCCCTTTGTATCGAAGATAGCTTTTGTTTCACCAGTATTAATTTTATGTTGGAATACTTGTAACTTAGAGTAAGTATAGAAGTGGCCTTTGAAAGCTATAGTGTGATAGTGGCTTTTGGATTCTGTCTTGATTTTGACTGGCTCAACTCGACCTGTTTTCGGATCGAATATCCAACTACCATTGGTCTCAGAAGAGGCGATAAATTTATTACCGTAATGTTCTAACTCATGAGTCCAAGTGAAAGGAACTTGCCAGTTAGCATCATTAGTAGAAAACGTAATGCTGTTAATACTATCGTAACGAGTTATCCCTTGATGGCCAACTAACCAAATATAGCCGTCATCATCTTGAGTGATATCATTGATTTTAGCCAGGTATTGTATCGATGGTGTGGGGACCGCATGAACTAGTCCAGACAGCAGACAACAAAGCGGTATTAGCAAATTCCGCTTTGTTGTGGGTTTATTAACTAACGCGTTGCGCTTTAATATCTTTGTGATCCCTGTCACCGCATGCAACAAACACATTAGGTAAGTCACTTGGTGTACTAGGTTTTTGAACCAACATGTAAGTAGGCTTTCTCGGGTCATCTATATTCTTTTTGTTATTCCAGGCATTGAGGATTCTATCTGCGTGCTCTTGGCCATGCTTAGCGGCAATTGCTGCGGTAAACATTTCAACACCATAATCGTCCATAATCAGCATAGTGTTGCCATGGTAGCCACTTGTGGTATCGAAATCTATATCTACTGTTAATATTTTGTCAGTAGGTAATACTAAATCTGCTCGAAGTTTGGCAATAACGGCTCTATCCTCGTGAGCTTTTAATTGAGTATGGTTCGGCTTTTCAGTTAAATCATAAATTAATTTAATATCTGAACTTATTATTTTTTCTTCTTTTAACGCAGACATAATCTTTCCTTTATTATTAGATTAATTGGCGAGGGTGCCAAAGGTCAGTATAGATTAAATTTTTCAAATAAAAAGTTAGCATAATAGCTTGAATTTACTCGCTAATAGATAAGGTTCCTTTTAGACTAGAACAGGTGATTGGATTATATTAAATAACGTATGCAACAAAGCGATATTATAGTAGTTGGCGGTGGCATGGTGGGCGCTGCATCAGCGCTTTCTTTAGCGCAATTAGGTTTAAAGGTTACAGTACTTGAGCGTAATGAGCCTAAGGCATTTTCTATGGAGCAGCCTTTTGATTTGCGTGTGTCGGCAATTTCGACCGCATCTGAAAACCTATTGAGGGATTTGGGTGCTTGGCAGCAAATCATGGATTGGCGACTGTGTCCCTATCGTCGGTTAGGTGTATGGGAGTCTGAGTTGGCTTATGCAGAATTTGACGCAGATAGCATTCGTCTGCCGCATTTGGGCCACATTGTAGAAAATAGATTAATCCAGTTAGCACTGTGGCAACAAATTAAACATCATGACAATGTTGAAATTGTGCTTGGCCAAGAAATTAGCAACTTCAATCAAGATGGTGAAGGAGTGACTTTAACTACTTCTTCCAAAACATTTAGCGCCAAAGTGATACTGGCAGCTGATGGTGCTAATTCAATGATCAGAACGTTAGCTGGGATTGGCTGTACTGGCTGGAACTATAGCCAGTCTGCTATGTTGATAAATGTTGAAACACAGCGGCCACAGCAAGATATTACTTGGCAGCAATTCTTCCCAAGTGGACCTGTTGCTATGTTACCAATGCCAGGAAATTCGGCATCATTGGTTTGGTATAACTCTAGGGAAAAAATCAAACAATTAGCACAAATGAACAGTGATGAGCTAACTGATGAAATACATAAAACATTCCCCAAACGACTTGGCGGTGTAAAAGTGATTGATAAGGCATACTTTCCATTGACACGTCAACATGCGAATCAATATCAAAAAGGTCGAGTTTTATTACTTGGTGATGCGGCACATACCATTAACCCATTGGCAGGACAGGGGGTAAATATCGGTTTTAAAGATGTAAAAATGTTGAGTACTATCATAGCTTCAGCTATTGGAGAGGGTAAATGCTGGCATGACTTTTCAATATTGGCCCAATATGAAAAAACAAGGCGCCCAGACAACTTATTGATGATGTCTGCAATGGACGGGTTATATGCGACGTTTTCTAATAACTCAGCTTTGCTAAAAGTTGTGAGAAACATCGGGTTATTTGCTGCTCATCGAGCTCCATTGGTGAAAAGCAAAGTGCTTAAATATGCATGTGGTTTATAACACCTCGATAGACGTTGCATAGCCAAGGTTTAACGTAAACTCTACAAAGTCGACAAAGGTTGCTCTATCACAGGTGAAAAGGTTGAAATCTTTTTATTGAAAGTTATTAGCGTTTACCTAAAACAATATTTCTCAATATGTTCTAAAAATGCATTCTCAAAGTGTTGATGAATAAGGAAGTATGGTCTCTTATACTTGGTGTTACTGGAGCGCTCACACTTTAAGTAATGCCCGCGTGCAGAGCTATTATTCTGTTCAGAAAGAACAACGTGTCAAAAAACGCTCTCGGCGCTTGAAAAGGGTAATAAAGATATAAATAAGGTTTCTCAAAATGGTACGGGAGGAGAGACTTGAACTCTCACACCTCGCGGTACTGGAACCTAAATCCAGCGCGTCTACCAATTCCGCCACTCCCGCATCCTGAGATTTTGTACTTTTAAAGAGTTACCGCTCTCGCGTTACTGGAACGCTTAAACCTAAATAATGCCAGCGCATTTACTGATTCTGCACTATGCATATTAAGGTATCGTATTTTTAAAGAGTTATCACTCTCGCACTAAATAAGTGCTGATATTTAAACAATACCAGAAACTCTATAAATTAGTAATTTCTTAGTTTGAATAAAGAATGTCTATTTTAAGATAGTGGCAGGGGTAAGAGGATTTGAACCTCTGAATGACGGGATCAAAACCCGCTGCCTTACCGCTTGGCTATACCCCTACAGTATCTTAAAGTTGAAACATTGATGGTTTTTACTCCCACTTTCGTTGATTTAGCTTACGCTATGAAAGTGGCAGGGGTAAGAGGATTTGAACCTCTGAATGACGGGATCAAAACCCGCTGCCTTACCGCTTGGCTATACCCCTACAATGTTTCATATTCTCTCAACTAAACGTTGATTGAATGGTACGGGAGGAGAGACTTGAACTCTCACACCTCGCGGTACTGGAACCTAAATCCAGCGCGTCTACCAATTCCGCCACTCCCGCATTGTAAATGGTGGCTACACCGAGATTTGAACTTGGGACCCCATCATTATGAGTGATGTGCTCTAACCAGCTGAGCTATGTAGCCATTTACAATCTTGCCTCTCAGCAAGTGGCGCGTATTATGCAAATCTGATTGCGACACGTCAACCGTTTTTTTTGAAAAAAAACACTCTTTTTGTTTGTTTGACTAAATTGTCAGCAAACTGTCTGCAAACTGTGCGAGTTGATTACCTTTTAGATAAAAATAAAGCGAGCATTTGGCTCGCTTTATTGAATCTATTTATAAACTACTCGATACGCTCTTTAGCATCTTCTGCTAAGTGAGCTGAATGCTTTGCAATTTCTTCTAAGTTTGCTTTAACTATTTTTGCAGGCGTCTTACCAATAACAAACTCTCCTACCTCTAACGCATTGTTTGAAGCAGAGAATACAAGTAAGTTTTGACCGTTACAGTTAATGTCCTTAAAAATTTTACGAATTTTTAATTTACGTTGCTTTAAGAAAGAACGTAAACGGTTTTTATCATTCGCAGCAACATATTCACAAATGCGCAGTGCTGAATCATCGGCATAAGAAACAGAAACTGGTGCGAAAGAAGCGGTTGCAGCAACTAGGCTTGCAATAAGTAGTGTTTTTTTCATAAACAACCTTTTTATTGTATTAGTTAAAAAACATAGCAATATAGCTATGACATCTCCCTAACTAAGTTTGGTAGATTTTCAAAATAAAACAAGGAGCTATTTAGCTCCTTGTTTATATTATCGGATAAATCTTCAAAAACTTAAACGTTAAATCTAAAATGAACGACATCGCCATCTTTGACTAAGTAATCTTTTCCTTCCAAACGCCACTTACCAGCTTCTTTAGCTCCCGACTCACCATTACAAGCGATAAAATCGTCAAAAGCGACAACTTCGGCACGAATAAAGCCCTTTTCAAAATCAGTATGGATAACGCCAGCTGCTTGTGGTGCTGTGGCATTTTGCTTAAATGTCCACGCTCGCACTTCTTTTACACCAGCAGTAAAATAGGTTTGCAAATTTAATAAACCGTAACCTGAATTAATGACACGGTTTAAGCCTGGTTCAGATAATCCCATCTCTTCCATGAAAATTTCACGATCTTCTTCGTCCATTTCAGAAAGCTCACCTTCAATCTCAGCACAAACAGGTACAACAACAGCATCTTCTTTTGCCGCTATTTCACGTACTTGATCTAAGTATGGGTTATTTTCAAAACCATCATCATTTACATTCGCGATGTACATGGTAGGTTTTACTGTTAAAAAGTTTAAATATTTGACCGCAATGAGTTCTTCTTTCGTTAACTCCAGTGAGCGGATCATATTACCGTCTTCAACGTGTTTTAAGATTTTTTCCAATACAGGAACTTCGAATTTAGCATCTTTATCGCCGCCTTTAGCTTTCTTAGCTTGCTTTTGAAGCGCACGCTCAGCAGTGTCCATATCTGCCAAGGCTAATTCAGTATTAATTACATCGATATCTTCAGCAGGGTTTACTTCACCTGCAACGTGAACGATGTTCTCATTTTCAAAACAACGCACTACGTGTCCAATCGCATCTGTTTCACGAATATTCGCTAAGAATTTATTACCTAGGCCTTCGCCTTTTGATGCACCAGCAACTAGACCTGCGATATCAACAAACTCCATGGTTGTTGCGATTACACGTTCTGGATTTACGATTTCGGAAATTTGATCTAATCGTGGGTCGGGCACTGGTACTACACCAGTATTTGGTTCGATAGTACAAAATGGGAAGTTTGCTGCTTCAATTCCTGCTTTAGTTAGTGCATTGAACAATGTTGACTTACCGACATTGGGTAAACCGACAATACCACATTTGAAACCCATGATTATTTCCTATTGCGTTGATGCCGCTATTGCGGATTTTTGTTTGTTACTGTGCTTTGAACGAGTGTAGACGATTCTGTGCTTTCTTTAAGTCGTCTTTTAACCAAATGTCAAAACAACGGCTTGCTTCATCTATAGCTTGATCAATTAAATTTTGTTCACTTGCTGGTGCTTTCCCCAGCACATGTCCGGTTACGCGATCCCTATGACCAGGGTGGTCAATACCGATACGTAAACGGTAAAAATCTTTATTATTTGCCATACGGGCAATTATATCGCGTAGGCCATTGTGACCACCATGACCACCACCTTTCTTAATTTTGCAAATGCCAGGAAGCATATCTAACTCATCGTGCGCGACAAGTATTTCTTCGACAGGTATTTTGAAAAAGTTTGCTAGAGGTGCAACAGCTTGACCACTTCGATTCATAAATGTGGTCGGGATAAGAAAATGTACAATTTGACCAGCAATATTACCTTTGCCGTATAAACCAGAATACTTTTTCTCGGCTCTTAGAGAGATGTTATGCATGCGTGCTAGTTCTTCAACGAACCAAACACCTGCATTATGGCGGGTTTTAGCGTATTCGGGGCCAGGATTACCTAGCCCCACAACTAACTGAATAGTCATTTAAGGATAAATCCTTAATTATTCTTCAGTAGCTTCTTCTTCAGCTGCTTCTGCATCGTCGCTTGCGCCTTTAGGTGCATTTAACGTAACAACAGCTTGGTCGTGGCTTTCACCTTTAGCTAACTCGTCAGAAGTTACACCTTTAGGTAATTTAACGTCTGATAAGTGAAGCGTTTGACCAACTTCTAACTCAGCACAATCTACTTCGATGAACTCTGGTAAGTCACCTGGTAAACATGTTACTGCGATTTCGTTGATGTGGTGAGCAACTGTGCCGCCTTTCTTCGCTGCAGCTTCTTCATTAATGAAGTGAACTGGAACGTTAGTGTGTACAGCATGTGTAGCATCAATACGCATGAAGTCCATGTGCATGATTACTGGCTTGTACGGGTGACGTTGCATGTCTTTAATTAAACATTCAACAGCTTCACCGCCGATGTTTAATGTAAGAACGTGCGAGTAGAATGCTTCTTCTTCTTGAGCACGGAAAACTTTGTTGTGTGCTAAAGTTAATGAAACAGGCTCTTTGCCTTCGCCGTAAAGGATTGCTGGAACTTTGTTCGCGTGACGTAGGCGGCGGCTCGCACCTTTCCCTAGGTCTGTACGTACTTCAGCATCCAAAGTAAATAAATCAGTCATGATAAATTCTCTTTAATAAATTGAGTTAATGGTTGTTTTTTGCGACCAAAAACAACCTTGAATCCCTTCTTATTTGGACTAACCACAATAAAAAGGCGCAGCATAATACCACTTTGAATAGGTAATTGCTAATAAATTAACTGCTAATATAAACGCGTTATTCGGACGTTTAAAATATTTATAAACTGTTAGCGATAATTGTTTTACTCCTTTCTAGAGTAACTGCTTGTGCTTCACCCATCGCCGTTTGACCGTGCCTTTCTAGTTGGGTAATAAGCGTGTCAACAACTTCCTCACCCAATTGATATTCAGAAAATCTTGTTTTCATTTTGACCGCTTGAAAAAATTGTTCCGTTTTCTCTATCGCCAGCTTGATGCGTTCTTCATTTGAGCCTTCGTTGATGTCCCAGACTCGACTAGCGTACTGAATAAGCTTGTCTTGTTTTTCGGTTCTCATTTCCCACATCATGCGTGGTAAAATGATGGCCAATGTTTGTGCATGGTCTAAACCATAAAGCGCAGTGATTTCGTGACCAATTCCATGTGTTGCCCAGTCTTGGGGGACGCCAGAACCAATTAAGCCATTTAAGGCCATGGTGGCACTCCACATAACATTTGCTCTAACGTCGTCATTGACTTCGTTAAAAACTTTTGGTCCTTCTTCAATTAATGTCAGTAACAAACCTTCAGAGAACCTATCTTGCACTTTACCATTTACATTAAAGGTTAAGTATTGTTCCATAACATGGACAAATGCATCAACAATGCCATTGGTTAATTGGCGTTCCGGCAATGTCGACATTACCATGGGGTCTAAAATGGCAAATTCCGGATGAACATAAGGTGAACCAAAGGCGAATTTATCTTTTGTTGCTAACTTAGATACTACTGCATAGCTGTTCGACTCTGAACCTGTTGCTGGCAGCGTCAATACCACACCAATCGGCACTGCTGATTTAACTGGCGCGTTTTTAGCGAGTATATCCCAAGGTTCTCCTTCAAACTTGGCAGCGGCGGCAATAAATTTACAACCATCAATGACTGAACCACCACCTACGGCTAAAATAAAATCCACCCCCTGTTCTTTTACTAACTCAACTGCTTTCATAGTGGTTTCGTAGCTAGGGTTAGGCTCTATGCCTGAAAACTCTACAACATTATGTTCTTTTAGCGCATCACATATTTGTTGGTAAATACCATTGTTTTTAATGCTACCACCGCCGTAGGCAAGCAATACCTTGCGCTTTTTATCTATAGCCTTTGTTAATTTGGCAATTTGCTTGTCGCCAAAATGGATAATAGTTTTGTTAGAGTAGGTAAAATTAAGCATAAATAATTCCTTATTAGGCGACAAAAAAGCGCTATGTTAATCCTTATATGTGTATCAATGTTTTGATAATCAAGAGTATGACGTGTATCAATATTACAAACAGTGAATTTAATATGATAGGTTTATATATATACAAAGCTAGGCGACTGATATGACAGAGCAGCAAACAATTAAAGTATTGAAGATCTGTATTGCAATAGGTATTTGTTTGCTTGTCCTTGGACATTATTTTATTAGTTATGCTAATTTGCCTGAATCTATGGGGATATCGGGTATGATCATTAGTGCAGGTTGTATTGCCTTAGGCTTAATTTTTAGCTTACCAACTAAAATGTATTTAACATTTTTATTAGTGACAAGAGAAAATCGACATGCGGCTTCCAACCGCAATAATAGCAGCAACAAGGAGTAGTTGTTTGGGAGTTTGCTCATGAAACACTTAAATAATTGCTCTAGTAGTAAATTGTTTTGCATTGCCTTATTTTTGTTATTAATAGTGTCTTTAAATGCAAGATCTGAACAGTTAAAGGTAGGCGTTTTTGACGAACATCAGCTGTATTTGAAAACTTCAAAGCCGTACCGAATTGGCTGGGATATTTTAATGCATGCAGCAGCTAAATCTGATATTTCTATAACACCTGTTGAAGATGCTTGGGCTCGCTCTTTAAGCGATTTGAGCAGCGGTAAAATTGATGGTGTATTCGGCGCAATGAAATCACCTGAACGGATACAGTGGGCAAAGTTCTCAAAGCCATTAATGTTAGATTCTGTTCACATATTTACTTATCAAGACTCTCTAGTTAACGAAATTAACTCTATTGATAAAAAACACGCAGCGGTTGGTGTTTCTAAGGGATCAGTGCAGCACAAAATGGCTGAGGAATTAGGTTTTGAAAATATCTACGCAATACTTGATCGAAATGCGCTATATAAAATGCTTATAGCTAAACGGATTGATTATCTTATCTTTTCTGATTCATTTATTAATTTATATTGTTATAAGTACACACAATCTAAAGCACCTAATTGTTTGAAACCTTTGACACCATCATTAACAGAAAACTTTATGTATGTGATGTTTGATAAATCTTCAGCTCATCTTGACGTTAGTATTAACAAGATAAATCGAGCTATTGAGCAAATGGTAACAAATGATGAAGTAAAGGCTATATACCTTGCTAATTACCCTAATGAAAAAGCGTATAACCGTTGGCTAAAGAGTTGGTTACTTGAAAACTAAGTTAGTGAATCGTGGGTCAACAAATGCAATTCCTACCAGACGACTTTGCTTTATAAAGTTGTTTGTCTGCTAATAAAGTACCTTGTTCAAATTGCTGATAGGTTTTAGCTTCAACACAGCCAATGCTTACAGTAATAGGTAATGATCGGTTTTGGATATCAAATTGACTATTTTCAACAGCTTCTCTAACCTTTTCGGCAATAATAAGTCCGGTCTGAATTTCAGCATCAAGAAAAATCATTAAGAATTCTTCTCCACCTGTTCGTGCGACAATATCTGTATCCCTAACACTACTCTTAATAACATCGGCAAGTTGCTTTAATACTAAGTCTCCAGCATCGTGGCCATAATTGTCATTGACTTGTTTAAAGTGATCGACATCTAAGACCGCTATTGTTATTGGAAAGTGATCAAATTGTTCATCTGTCACCATATTCATAAATGCAGTATTTATGAATCGCCTGTTAGGTAGTTTGGTTAAAGGATCTGTATTGGCTTGCCTTTGCCTTTCTACGCTCAACTTGGTTAATTCTGTGTGACTACGTGATCGGTAGTACTCGCCAATTAAGCACAGGATGATATTAACAATATAGGCGGCAAAATAACGAGAAACCTCTGCAATCCGGTAGCTTGCTTCAATTTGTTCTGGAGAAAGCACTAAAAAAGCGATACCAGAAAAAAGTACTATATTAAGCTGCAATCCTCGTAAATAGCCAAATAAAATGAAGAGCGTAATAGGGAAAGGGAACGTCCAATACAAACCTGTATTCAGATGGCCTCCGGTATACACGATTGCCCAAACCATAGGAATAATACTTAGCCCTGTAATGGTAAAAGTTACTTCCAGTTTTTCATGAAAATAAGAGACGAATGCATTTGAAAAAATGATAACAGCAGTAGTCAGCAGTATGACCTTGAGTGCTAAATTACTTTCCGCGGGAGTTTTTATGCCAAAGATAACTAATATCGTTCCCCCGATGTAAGTAAAGGCAAAGAGTACGAGCTTTTTACGTTTAGTATCTATATTCTCACTAGATTTTGTATTTACAAATCGTTGCCACCAGTCCTTTTTCATATGATAGGTAAAGGCTCCTAAAGCTATAAAACATGTATATTTTGATATTAATCACCGTTGACATATCTAAAAGTATTGTGAATTGTCACTAGACAGTCTAGGTTTGTGTTAACTATAAATAGATATTAGTACAAAATTGCAGTTGGTGTTATGACAGCAAATATTTCTACACTAAATCAATTACCTATTGATGAGCAACTAAGCTATTGGCAACGAGCAAGTCAATTAGAAGAAGGGCGTAGTGAAGTGCTGCGCCTAGTAGCTTCTGGAAAAAGCATTGAATATATCTTGAAGACTTTATGCCAAAAAGCGCAATTATATTCCCCTGATATGTTGTGTTCAGTATTGAGTCTTAATCTTGAGAAAAAAACCTTACATCCTATGGCGTCAGTATCTTTACCTGAGTTTTATTGTCAGGCACTAGACGGCGTACAAATCGGGTTAGGCATAGGCTCGTGTGGTACTTCGGCTTTTACCAAAGAGCGGGTTATCGTTGAAGACATTAATACCCACCCTTATTGGGTTCAGTTTAAAGGCTTAGCGCTAGAAGCAGGTTTACAGGCTTGTTGGTCTGAACCTATTGTAGGAAGAGATGGCAGAGTTTTTGGCACGTTTGCCATGTACTATCAATATCCTAATACTCCATCAGATGAAGATTTAAAGTTTATCGAATTGAGTGCCAACTTAGCGGCTGTTGTTTTTGACAATGATTTAAATCGTCAACAATTTCTAGATGCCAACAATAAATTGAATATGACAATTGATCAGCGCACACAGCAATTAGAGCAAGCTAATGCTGAATTAGCGCAATTGATTAAGCAAAAAGAGCAGCTACACATTAATCAAATTAACGCTGAAAAAATGCTTACTACTAATGCATTACTGTGTGGATTTGCTCATGAAGTGAGTACGCCAATAGGTAACGCTTTAGTTGCGGTGAGCACAGTACAAGAAAAACTAGAAAAATTGCAACAAGCATTTGGTAGTGGCAAATTATCGCGACGTTTATTTGAAAAACAGATTGATCAAATTGCGCAACTGGTGTCATTGAATAAGCGTAGCTTAGATAATGCAGGGGCGCTTTTAGGACGTTTTAAAAGTATAGAAGCAGGTCAAGAGCAATACCCTATAGAATCGGTCGACTTAAAAGCATTAATGAAAGATGTGGCAACTAGCGTGAAAGGAGTGTTAGGTCGTCATCTATTAGTCATTGACGTTGATGCTATATCACTTTCCTGCGCCAAAGAAAGCTTATGGCAAATATTCTATCAGCTAATTGAAAATTCGGTGATACATGGCTTTAAGGACGGGCAAACAGGAACAATTCATATCACTGCAGTTAAGAAACATGGCGAGGTTGTCATCAATTATCAGGACGACGGGGTAGGATTAGATGACGAGCATAGTGCCAAAATATTCGAGCCTTTTTACACCACACAACGTAACAAAAATAATATAGGTCTGGGGTTAAGTACTGTAGGTAATTTACTTGCAAGTGTGCTTAATGGTCGAATACAACTAATGCAATCTCCAGTTGGTATTCGTTTTGAAATTGTATTACCGTTAAATCCAAATTCTTTGGAGTGAAGTGATTAAGTGTGTGGAGGAAAGGTAAGTATTAACTAAACTGTCCTAGCCAACTTACCTTGATGTTTGAGTTACTAGTTGTAGAAAGGTTTAACTTGTTATTTTTTACTAATGCCTTTACATGCCTCATTTTTTTCTTTAATTGAAGCTTCATCTTTATTGACAAGCGCTTTAAGTATTAGCTGATTACACTTTTTCTCTTGTGCAGACATTTGCGTACTTTCACCATAAGAAATTGTTGCGACCATTGGTTGAAAATTAACGGCTGCATCACAGTACATTTCTTTATATTTCTGGTGATGCCAATAGCTTGTTGCACGATTAGATAATGCTGAACAAATTTGATTAAACAGAGACTTGGCTTGAATCGTGCAATCTGAGTATGCAGGACTATTGCGATCATGTTGGTAGCAAACCGTGTTATCTAATATGTGCCACTGTTGATGACTAAATAGGATTTGTGCACCGTGAAATTCAATATTTAACGCTGTTTCGTTTAGCGCCAATCTTTGCTGATTTTCGTCTTGAATACTTTCACCCAGCGCTGTTAGGTAGGCTGATAAAGCGATAGCCGCAGCAGACATTTAACAAATCCTTCTTATTTTACTAATAAGTATCATTCTCGAACTCGAATATATAATACTAAGCCCCTGTTATTCAAACTTAATCGGCTATTTTGTAAAAAATTCGTAACTTGCGCGCTAATATGATTAGCCCTAAAAGGCCGATTATAATCATACTTGTACTACCACCGTGGTGATCGTCGTGATGGTGAACAGTGTCATATTCATCACTTTCTAAAGGCAACGCATAAAGGCTATTGTTATCATCACTGCTGTATGTCGCGATTATGCCACTATACCCAACTTCGTAAAGGTCAATTAATACGTCGTAATGAGCAGTATTATACCCGCTAGTTAAATTGCTTAATACTTCATACTCATCATCTGTCGATTCGCCATATATGATAAAATTATCTGTTGTATGAAAATACTCCCATGGACCGCCATTATTACTTAGGTATATTTCAGCATAGACGTTAGCTTGATCGACGCCATTATATGTATAAACATCCGCATCAAACGCAACACTGAAGGTCTGATAAAAACCATCGCCATCGTAATCATCAAACAATTGGCTATAAGCATCAAATATATGAAACTCTTGAATGATTACTTTGGCTAAATTGCGTTTACTTTTTTGGTGATTACCTTTAGGAGTAGATTGTTGTTTTTGTAATAGGTGTTGCTCACGAGACAATGGGGTAATTAGTATCACGTCATCAGCTTCACTCAATGTTGTTTCTTCTTGCTGCTTGGTTGATGGCTGACTTTCTTTTCGGAACCTTTCTACAATTTTATGGCTTTTTACTAAGGCACTTTCATTAACAGTATGCGCATTCTCTGCATCTGTAACTTGGGCATTAGCATTGTTTGTAAAGCAAATAGCAAAGATAAAACACCAAATACAAAGGATAACTTTATACCAAGTTACAAGCGCTAAACGCTGGTTGATTTGTTTGGCTTTTGACGCTTTTAAGGTAGACTTTTGCGTATTCATATTGATGCTCCCACATAGATTTCACTTCATTTAATCAAGTAGGAGCTGAACATAAACTGAATAGCTAGTTCAGTTTATGTTCAGGTTTATAAAAGTAATTTATCACTATTCGTTATTGTCCGTTTCATCTATGTCTGCATTCTTTTACACTAGGGTGTATTCCATTTTTATGTAAATAATATTGTTATGAAAAATTTAGCTTTGGTGTGTGTTGTTATAAGTTTATTGAGTGTGGCAAGTTACTCTGCCAATACTGCTCCTTATGCTGATAAAAAACAAAATAGCCAGAAGCATAAAAAGTCCATAAGCGCAGGCCAAGCCGCTAGCATGGTAAAAGCAAAATTTGGTGGCAAAGTACTTAAGGTGCAATCGTCAGGTAACGGATATCGCGTCAAAATATTAAAGCCAGATGGTCGAATCATTTCAGTTTTTGTCGACGGAGTCAGCGGTCGAATTAGAGGATAATGGATTATGCGCTTATTGCTTATAGAAGATGATATGGCATTACATGAAAATTTAAAGCTGTCGCTTGTTGAACAAGGCTATAGTGTTGATTCAGCTTTTGATGGTGAAGAAGGGCTTTATTTGGGTTCCGAGCATCCTTATGATGCGGCTGTAATCGATGTTGGATTACCAAAACGGGATGGTATTTCTGTGATTACTGAGCTTAGAACGCTCGATATAAAATTTCCTGTTCTTATTCTTACTGCGCGAGATCGTTGGCAGGACAAAGTGCAGGGCCTCGATGCTGGCGCAGATGATTACCTTACTAAGCCGTTTCAGCAAGAAGAATTACATGCTCGATTAAACGCTTTGATCAGAAGAAGTGCTGGGCAGGCCAGCCCTGTAATGACACAAGGTGAATTAAGTATCAATACGGCGAGTCATCAAGTCACAGTGGCGGGTAAAGCGGTTGCTTTAAGTAGTTATGAATATCGCTTAATCGCTTATTTGATGTTGCATTTAGGAGAGGTGGTTTCTAAAACAACCTTAACTGAACACTTATATGATCAAGACTTTGATTTAGATTCAAATGTCATTGAGGTCTTTATAAGGCGTTTAAGAAAAAAGCTTGATCCTGAAAGCAAATATCAGTTTATCGAAACGTTGCGAGGCCAAGGTTACCGCTTAAAACATGATTAAAAACTCACTTAAATTTAGGCTGATTTTTAGTGCAGTTGCGATGCTGCTAGTGCTTCTCCCTGCCATTGGCTTTACGTTAAACAGTGCATTTGAAAAGCATTTAATTGCCGCGATTGAAAATGAGTTAACAGCGCAAAGTTACAGTATTTTAGCAGACACGGAATATTTTGATGGTCAGCTTGTTATGCCTACAGAGCTTCTTGATAGCCAATTTAATGTTATTGACTCTGGTTTATATGCCTTAGTAGAGCGTCAAAATACAGAAGTTACTAATAGCAAAACAATGTTATGGCACTCACCCTCGGCACTCAATCTTTCTCTGATAAATAGAACGGACATCTTTCAGCCACCACCACAAGGTGAACGAAACTTTTATCAAGTACAGACTAATAGTGATTACTTTGTTTCGAGTTTATCAGTAAGTTATTCAGATAAGGGCATAGAAATCCCAATAACATTACATATAGTCAAGAATCAAAATACTTACCTTTCGTCATTGAATGCCTTTAGACAACAACTTTTTGTGTGGCTACTGCTAATTGCTATGGCGTTTGTAGTGATCCAATGGGCATGGCTGAAGTGGACATTAAAGCCGTTAAATCAATTGTCTACTGAATTAAGGCTGGTAGAGCAGGGCGACAAGGAAAATGTGCAAGGTAACTTTCCTGACGAAGTTAAGCCGGTAATAGAACAACTCAACCATTTATTAAAAAATGAGCAAGCACAGCGACTTCGTTATAGAAATGCTATGGCTGATTTAGCCCATAGTTTAAAAACACCGTTAGCGACAATTAAGACCTCAGATAAAGTTAATGTAGAAGTAAATAACGAGGTGGACAGAATAAGCAATATTATCGAACATCAACTTAAAAAAGCCCAAACAGCAGGGGAATCTGCTTGGCGGCTAAGTGTGGATATAGAGCCTATTATAGAAAAACTTGTCTCAGCATTGACTAAAATATATCGAGATAAACAAATAATTGTCACAAAAAATATTGTGAGAAACTGTAAGTTTAGAGGTGATGAAGCTGATTTGATGGAGGTTCTAGGTAATATACTCGATAACGCATTTAAGGCTGCCGATAAAAATATAAGCATACAAGTCACTAATAACAAGAAGCTATTGGAAGTACAAATTGGTGATGATGGCAAAGGTATTAAAGAAGTAGATCGGAAAAAAATTCTGCAACGCGGTGTTAGAGCTGATACATACCAGCAAGGCCATGGCATTGGCTTAGCTATTGTTAGAGATATTGTTGATAGTTATAAAGGTCAGCTTATTATAGAAAGAGACAGCCAACTAAATGGTGCTGCATTTATTATAAAGTTTCCTGCTTCATAGTTTCGGTCGTTAAGTTTCAGTTCAGTTTGCCACTGTTAAATTAAACCCAAGTTCATTTCGATGGGTATTTAATGATGAAATATAAACTGTTAATGGGAGCATTTTTATTTGCTGCTACATCAGCTCAAGCTGATTATTACAGTGAAAGTATTGATACAGGGCAAGTAAACGAGGTTAATCAATATTTCACTCAAGGCGAGCTAGCTCAAATGCTAGCGCCAATAGCTTTATATCCCGATACTTTGCTAACTCACATTCTAATTGCTTCTAGCTATCCGTTAGAGGTGGTTGAGGCATATCGTTGGCAAAAAGATAATCAATCTCTGTCTGAACAAACATTTAACAACAAACTAGATAGACAAAATTGGGACGCCAGTGTCAAAGCCTTGGTGCCGTTTGAACGTGTGCTAAAACAAATGCAGGATGATTTAACTTGGATGAGAAATTTAGGGGATGCGTTTTTAGGTCAAGAACAATCGGTACTTGATACCATTCAAGAGCTTCGTCAACAGGCATACAATTCAGGAAGTTTAGATGACTTAGAGAATGCAAAAGTAGAATATGACAACGAAAAAATTGTAATTGTACCAAGTAGTCCTAAAGTTATTTATGTTCCTTATTACGACACACGTGAAGTCTACGGTTATTGGCGCTGGCACCATTATCCGCCTCGTTACTGGCATTGGGATCGCTATTATTACAACCATCCTGTGGCATGGCATGCTGGTGTTCATATCGGAGTAAGCTTTTTCTTTAGCGCGTTTCACTGGCATCATGGCTACGTAGTCGTTAACCACCACAAAGTGCATCATCACCGCAAACGTCACCATATTATTCGAAGTGGATATTCAAAACGTTGGCATCATAAGCCTACACACCGTAAGAATGTGGCCTATAGAACAGCAACAGTGAAAGAGAAGTATAAATATAAAAGTTCACACTCAGTTCGCTACAATAAACAGCGAAATACAGCTAAATTAGTAAGAAGTAGTAAAGCAGTTACAAAGCAACGAACTTATACAAAGTTGGCTAGTAACAATGCAAAACCTCGCAAAACTAATTCGTATAAGCAACAGTCAAATACGGTAAAAACTGTACGTCCTTATAGCCACAACAAGAAACGAGAAGTGTCATCTGAAAAGCAATTTAGAAAAGCAAATGATAGACAAATTAATACGATTAAACGTAGTAATAGCAAATCGATTCACTCAAATAATAATAGGCACTCGTATAAAGCGGGTAATTACAAAAATCAAGCGAGAGCAATAGGGGATGTAAGAGCTAATAGTAACAATAAGAAGCGAGCATTGCCTTCGGAGAAACATAATCGATATGCAAACAATCAACAAGTTAACGCTAACGCTAAAGAGTATAGCCATGTGAGTAAAAAACGAAGTAACTCGACAAAAACTTCAGTGAGAAAATCAACGTCTAAAACTGGTTCTCGCTCTGCTAGAACTAGCTCAAGCAAGGCAAAGAGCAATCGAAGTGAACGTAAACATTAGTATTTAAATAGTTAATAGTAAAAATGGCTGAAACTACAATATTTACTTATAGTTACCGTAAACCTTTTAATGTTTAATTAACTATGTATAAGCCGACGACAATTGAACTAGCGGCTCCAACGCTATTGGAAGATGTAAATTTGACAGCCAGTTTGGAGGATAAGCAGCGATATGAGCAAAAGCTTAAAAAGTGGCAAAAGCGGATGTTACAAGTTCAACAAGCATACTTTAGACAGGGCCGAAGAACTATTATTGTGCTTGAAGGTTGGGATGCGAGCGGAAAAGGTGGCGCGATTCGTCGTTTGACAGAAAAGCTCGACCCTCGAGGATTTAGGGTATATCCAATCGCAGCTCCCACAGTTGAAGAACAAAGTAAGCATTACTTATATCGCTTCCAAACCAAACTACCAGCTCCCGGTAACATAGCAATATTTGACCGTTCTTATTACGGAAGAGTGTTAGTAGAACGTGTTGAAGGCTTTGCAAACGAAATACAGTGGCAAAGGGCTTATCAAGAAATAAATGAGTTTGAACGGCTTTTAGTTGATGATGGGGTAAGAGTCGTTAAGTTGCTTATTCATATTGATCAAGAAGAACAACTTAAACGATTTATGGAACGTTTAAATAACCCAATTAAGCGTTGGAAATTAACCGAAGAAGACTTACGTAATAGAGATAAATGGCAAGAATATCACCAAGCGCTTAATGACATGTTAACTTATTCTAATACGAACATTTCACAGTGGCATGTTATTTCTGGCAACCATAAGTGGCATGCCCGTATTCAAGTACTCAAAACCGTGGTTAAAGCCATGGAAGAAGGGGTTGATACGACAATACCTCCCTTAGATAAAACGCTTGTTAGCGCTGCTCAAATGTTATTAAAGAAAGAATTAGTTTAACTGTTGGCGCAACTTATTAACTATATCGCAATCGGTAAATTTACTTGCCGCTAAATATACATCGACTTCCTGGTCAGGAATATCAAATACTGACTTCAACTGACTAGCGGCAAAACCTTGAGATATGGCCATAACTTTAAGCAATGGTAAATCTGCTACCATAGCGTCTATTTTTCCCGAATAAAGAAGAGCGATTAGTTGAGACAGTTCACTAGCAAGTTGGAAGTGCTGGCCCTCTTTAAACCCTTGTTTTTCGAATAAAAGATGTGCGTAATCATTACGCATTAAACCAAGTTTTAAGCTTTTGGCTTGCTGCAGGGTTTGTAAATCTTTAGGTTTATCATTGTCTAATTGAATAATTGACATTTTGAAGGTTAACAATCGACCAATCCATTCAAATTGTGATTCACGTTCGGGGGTTCTAACGATTGGATAAATTAGTGTGTTGCTATTGCTTTGGGCATTCTGAAAGGCTCGCGCCCAAGGATATACTTGAAAATTTGCTTCGAGTCCGGCTTTTGCTAACAATTCCCTCACTTGCTTCGTTGTTTGTCCATCAAGCTTATCTCCGTTCATAAATTGAAGAGGAGGCGCTATTTCGGTGACAACGGAAATCGGCTTTGTTAGTAGATTATTGGCGTAACTATTTTCGTGAAATGTACTAAAGATTAATACCCAAAAGTGGCTTAAAAACAATAATAATTTTTGTATTTTCAAATGCTATTCCTCAGTCATATATCGCTCGTAATCGGCAACACCAAAATAACGAATAGATTTTTTGTGTTTTACACGTTTAGCAATGAGTATATCGTCACAATAGATTTTTACTATTTGCTTATCACCATTACTGTCTGTTTCGTAGCTATATTGCTCATTTAACCTTAAGTTATCAAATTCTGAGCGCATTATTAGCTTCATTACTATAAGCCATTTATTTCTTTATTGACGTTATAGCCCTCGTCAGTAACAATTTTCTCGAGAACTTGCATACGTTCTTCAAGTTTTGTCACTTGTGCTTTTAACTCTGAATTTTCTTCGCTTGATTGTTGTTTGTATTTCATTGTTTTTTCTTTGAATTTTAGATGTTTTTGATACATATCGTATAACACACCAAACCCAACTGAAATGAGTACAATCATTACGACCATAGTCGTACCTGACATAGTCTGCTCCTATCTCTAAAGTAAAAAATAACGTTTAATAAAGTTGTTTAAAATTGAGTATAAACAGCAGCAATGAAAATTGATAGCAACGAGGCACAATCTATTAAATAGTAAGCACCTCGCATTTTAATGACGGGAGCTTATTTTGCTATTGATGCTAGCTCAAGTGTAACTTGTGCTAGTCCTTTCTGTTTAATACGGCGGCTTAACTCTGCTTTTTTGCTTTGCAATAACGAAATTCCTTCAATCACCATATCATAGGCCTTCCACTGACCTGTTTTTTTGTTTTTACGCATTTTAAATTGAATATCAATTTCTGGTGCATTGGCATCAATTATCTTTGCCGTAACCGCAACCATTTTTTTATTATCAAATGGCTTTTCGTTTTCATAAATTACCTGTTGATTTTTATATTTTGTTAATGCATTTGCATAGGTGCGAATTAAGTAGTGACGCATTGATTGAACAAACTTCTTGCGTTCAGAGTCAGTAGTCTTTTTTAATTGTTTGCCAAGAATACGGTAAGCCGCATATTTATAATCAACATGTGGCATTAGCTCTTCTTCAACTATCGTGCGCATTAGTTCGGGAAACTTTGTTAGTTCTTGTTGGCTGCTGGCTATGCGACTAAATAAGCCATTACCTGTAGTTTCCAATACTTGGTATGGCGATGATTGTTGTGCATGAGCTACTGATAACATGCTGTTTAACACAAATAGTGCTGTAATTGAGATAACTTTTAACATTGTTATTTCCCTTTGTACATACCGACCGCTCGGTATGTTGATGAGCGATAAAAATTAGTCGTAAACGTTAAGTTGAAACGACTATTTACTTAGTTTTTCTGTAATGATTTGATGTATACGCAAAGTTCAGCCATTACTGTTTGAAACAATGCTTTATTTTGAGTGCTTTTACTTAGGCTTGAAGAGCCATGAAAAGCAGAAACGATAAAGTAAGAAACTTGAGAGTAATCAAGGTCACTGCGTAGCTGCTCACTGACTCGTCTTAAATTTTCAGAAATAAGTGTATTAAGTTTCTGCTGCATAGCTAATATACGCAGCCTAAAGCCTTCGTCTACACATGCCATTTCTTGAGACAAGTTATTAACAGGGCACCCGCATATTACTTCTTCACAGCTCATATCTTTCGCTAATGATTCGAAGAAATCACATAAACCTTGAATCGGATCTTCTTGAGTGACAGCAGGCTCCCACATCGATAAAAACATCGGCGTGTAAATCTCTTCAAATACGGCGTATCCTAACTCCTGTTTATTTGCAAAATGGTGGTAAAGAGCACCTTTTGAGATATTACATTGAGTCAAAATAGTAGATAAACTCGTCGCTTGAAAGCCATTTTTGTGAATTTCTTCACTAGTGACATCTAATATTAATTGACGGGTTTGTTCTGCTTCTCTCATTTTTTCTTACTTTCGCTAAGTTGAGGGCATTATAACCGACCGGTTGGTTTGTTGTAAATGTTAAAATAATATAAGTTATCTATTTAACAGCTAAGCTAACAGGTTAACTACTAGTTTTTGCTTGTCGAATTTAGTTAACTAATTGAATATTATTAACTAATATTTAGTTTAATAGGTGCTGAGTTGGTTGGGTAAATAGGTGCGTTTTGACTAATTGGAACGACTAGAAGTTAAATTGACTTAAAAGAAAGCCGACAAAAGGATGCTAAAAAGTTTGAATATTACCTAGAAAATAGCCCAGAAGAATTTATACGGTAATGGATAATTTACTTGCTCTTCTATCTCGCTTACATCTGGCATCTAAACGCTTAGTTTTTATATTGTTGTTTTTTCTACGCTCATCGCCATTACGGCGATCAATACCGTTCCATAAATTACTCTCTTGGAAAAAGTTTTTATTTATTCGGGCGCGCTTTTGTTTTAGGTAGGCATTAACTGGAGTCTTTCGTTCATTTGTACTTTTAGTATCGACTACTTTGTTGTTAGTCCGTTTAACTGGGCTGTTAATCATGAACTTATAAATCTATTGTTTAATTATGTCTTGGTTATCTATATTTATCGGTAACTTAATGTAAACCTTTAGCCATAAGGGTTAATTTATCGTTAACAAAAAGTTACTCGATTTGGTGCCGTTCAGCTGCCATAATTGTGATAACTCTTAATTCTTAGGGCATTATATGAAACCTTACTTTACTTTATCTTTACCTCAGCGCGGTAAAGCTGCGGTTCTTTTCTTTATTTCGTTCTTGGTATTGACCGGCTGTAGTCAAGAAAATGCTATGCAAACTTCTGCACCAGTGCCGGCTGTATCAGTTTATAGCGTTCAAGCTAAACCTATTGGTTTTGCTCGAGATTTTGTTGCCCGCACTGAATCTTCGAAAGAAGCGGGTATAAAAGCTAGAGTAGAAGGCGAGCTTATTGCTAGGCACTTCGAAGAAGGCCGAGTTGTTGAGAAAGGGCAGTTGTTATTTGAAATCGATCCGGCTAGCTATAAAGCATCACTTAATCAAGCGCAGGCAGAATTAGAAAGTAAACGTTCTGTAGCCGAGCGAGCAAAAAGAAACCTTAAACGAGGCCAAGAGGTTTCGAAAAAGGGGTTTATCTCACAATCTGACTTAGATAAATTAATTGCTGAAGACTTACAGGCAAAAGCTGCAGTAGCGGCAGCTGAGTCTGCCTTGGAAAAAGCCGAACTTAATTTAAGTTACACCAAAATATCAGCACCTTTTAAAGGGCGAATAGGTAAGGTTGCATTTAACGTAGGAAACATTGTTGGGCCAAGCGTAGAAGAGCTAGCACATATTCAGGTAACTGATCCAATGTATGTAAATTTCCAAGTCGAAGAAAGTGAGTTTATTTCATACTTACAAGAGCGTAACGGGTCTGATGAACCAAGAAATGTACCTTTTGATATCACCCTTAAATTACCAAACAATAAATTTTATGATAAACCAGGCCAACTAGTATTTGCCGACACACAAGTTGAATCTGGAACAGGTACTATTGAATTACGAGCGCAGTTTGATAATCCAAAAGGCATTGTGTTGCCAGGATTATTTGTAACCCTTTTTATTGAGTCTAAAGAAAAACAGTCTCTAGCTTTGGTACCTCAATCTGCAGTGCAATCAGGGCAACAAGGTAAGTCCGTATTAATTGTCGATAACGAAAATAAAGTTATACAACGCTTTGTAACCCTTGGCAGAAGAATCGATGCTATGTGGGTAGTGGAAGCTGGATTGGAAGAAAATGAAAGAATTGTAATTGAGGGACTTCAAAAAGTTAGAAGTGGTGTAGAAGTAAAACCAGTAGAAAAGGTCGTAGACCCAGTTACTGGTACCGTTTCTGACTTAGTTAAGTAAGGGCCAGATATGATTAGTAGAGTCTTTATTGAGCGACCCAAGTTTGCCTTTGTCATTTCGATTGTTATTACACTAGCGGGTATCATTGCTTCAAGCGTATTGCCCGTGAATATGTATCCTCAAATTACTCCACAACAAGTAGAAATCACTGCGATTTATCCAGGAGCAAGCGCACAAGTTGTTGAAGAAGCGGTTATTAGACCAATCGAAGAACAAATTAATGGCGTTGAAGATATGATGTATATCGAGTCAACAGCGTCAAATAACGGTACTGCAACCATAAATGTGTTTTTCAAAGTCGGTACTGATGGTGATATTGCTCAAGTAAATGTGCAGAATCGCGTGGCTCTTGCTGAAACATCCTTGCCTCAAGAAGTTACACGTCAGGGTGTAAGTGTAAAGAAAAAATCTTCAAATATGCTAATGGCGATAAACCTTTATGGAGAAAAAGAGGGTATTGATCAGTTATTCCTAAGCAACTACGCAACTAATAAGTTAACTGAACCTCTAGCTCGAATTCCAGGAGTAGCAGCAGCAACGGTTATGGGAGAGATGAGTTATAGTATGCGTGCTTGGCTTAAACCTGATCGAATGGCGTCATTAGGTGTTACCGTTACAGAAATACAACAAGCATTAAAAGAACAAAACTTAATTGTGGCGGCAGGTAAGTTTGGTGCTAGCCCTGCTTTGCCAAGTCAGCAATTCGAATACTCTATTCAAGCTAAAGGTCGATTGAAGACTGCGGAAGAATTTGAACAAACGGTTATTCGCGCAAACCCGAACGGTAATTTTGTAAGATTATCTGATGTTGCTCGTATTGAGCTAGGCTCTCAGGACTATGGTATTCAAGCCAAACTAAATGGGCAAGATACTGCATTTGTTGTGATATATCAGTTACCTGATGCGAATGCTACACAGGTAGCCAAGAATGTAAAAGCAGAGGTAGAAAGACTTTCTCAACGTTTTCCTGATGGTTTAAAGCATGCCATCGTATACGATACGACTGAATTTATTATACGTTCAATTGACGAAGTAAAAGTGACGTTGGTACAAGCTATTGGCTTAGTAATTTTAGTGGTCTTTTTATTTTTACAAAATTGGCGAGCAACTATTATTCCGTCAATTGCGATTCCTGTTTCCTTAATAGGGACATTCGCCTTTATGTTGCTGATGGGCTACTCCATCAATACCATTACTTTATTTGGTTTAGTTTTAGCTATCGGGATTGTGGTTGATGACGCAATTGTTGTTATCGAAAACGTAGAGCGCTTAATTAAAGAAGAAAAGCTTCCTGTAAAAGAAGCCGTAGCAAAGGCAATGGAACAAGTTTCAGGACCAATTATCGCGACTACCTTGGTGTTATTGGCGGTATTTGTTCCAGTTGCGTTTATGCCAGGTATTACTGGTGAATTATATAAGCAATTCTCAGTAACTATTTCGTTTGCTGTTTTAATATCTTCATTAAATGCGCTAACACTAAGTCCGGCGCTATGTACCGTGCTACTTAGTGAAAAAAATATGAAACCTATCGCTTGGCTTCAACCATTTGAACAGGCAATTATAAAGTTAACAGCCGGTTATTCTAATTCCGTTAAATACATACTAAAAAGGGCTGGTCGTATTGGAATTCTTGTGCTCGTTACTTTTATTGCTACAGGTTGGCTAACAAGTAATGTACCTACTTCGTTTGTGCCGCCAGAAGACCAAGGATATGTATTTGTTGATATTCAATTACCTGATGCTGCATCTGGCAATAGAACTCAAGCAGTTATTGATAGAATTACCCCAATTTTGAAAGCGGATCCCGCTGTTAGTGATGTTATTACTGTGTCAGGATTCTCTCTTTTAGGTGGAGCAGGATCAAATCAAGGTTTTGGTATTGTTATGCTTCATGATTGGGAGCAGCGTACAGACCCTGAGCTAGGTCTGAGGCAAGTGATATCTCGATTGATGGGACAACTGTGGACACAGCCTGATGCACAGATCATGATATTTAATCCACCACCTATTCCAGGCTTAGGTAATAGTTCTGGCTTTGAATTTAAGCTGCAAGATAGTGAAGGGCAAAGTGCAATAGAGCTTGCACAAGTCATGAATGGGTTAATATTTGAGGCAAATGCTCGCCCTGAACTCAGTCGTGTATTTAGCACTTACCGCGCAAGTGTTCCACAATACCGGCTAGAAGTAGACAGAAATAAGGCTAAAGCTCAGGGGGTCGCGCTGTCGGATATATTCACGACTTTGCAGGCCCAACTAGGTTCTTTATACATTAATGACTTTAGCCAATTTGGCCGTACCTATCGTGTAACGATTCAAGCTGAAAGTGAATATCGCGCTAAGCCAGAAGATCTCCACTATTACTACGTCCGTAATAGTGATGGTGAAATGGTACCGCTGACTACTTTAGCTAAATTGGAGCCGACATTAGGCCCTACGTCGATAAACCACTTTAATTTGTTTAGAAGTGCAAGTATTACAGGACAGGCTGCTCAAGGTTATTCATCTGGTGAAGCTATTGTTGCGATGGAAGAGTTGGCCAGTAATTTACCAAATGGCTATGTATTTGAATGGGCAGGGCAGACAAAGCAAGAAATCGAAGCTGGCGACTTAGCACCAATGTTGTTTGCGTTAGCTATTTTGTTCGTTTACTTGTTTTTAGTGGCACAATATGAAAGTTGGACTATCCCTTTCTCGGTAATTGCTGCTGTGCCACTAGCCATATTTGGTGCGATGTTGACGCTATACCTAGTAGGGATGGCAAATAATATTTATGCTCAGGTGGGCTTGGTACTATTAATTGGATTATCCACTAAAACAGCCATCTTAATCGTTGAATTTGCTATGGAGCTACATGGGCAAGGAAAGAGTGTATTTGAAGCCGCTTTGGAAGCTGCAAGGTTGCGTTTTAGAGCGGTATTGATGACGGCACTTTCTTTTGTGCTTGGTGTGCTACCTTTAGTGTTTTCTTCTGGTGCTGGTGCTGGTAGTCGTATATCTCTAGGTTTGACGGTACTTGCTGGTATGTTAGCTGCGACGATATTTGGTACTTTGCTTGTACCTTATTTCTATAGCGTTATTCAGCAATTTAGAGATAAAGTTAAATCATAAAATTTAAGCCCCATCGTTCAGGTGGGGCTTTTCATATTAGTTCGAAAGTTTTTCTAGCAGCTTTTCTGTTGCGTTTTTTTCTGGATATTCACGAGCACTTGCTAAGGCATGAGTTAGCGATTGTTTTGCTTCGTCTAATCTTTCTAATTTATAAAGGGCATAACCAAGGTGGTAACTTATCGCTGGGTTACTTGAGTCAAGGGCATATGCATTACGAAGCACATTGAGTGCTGCGTCATATTTACCTTGTAAAGCCAGTATCCAACCATGAGTATCCATAAATGCAGGAGAGTTAGTTCGTAATTCGATTGCTTGTTCTATAAGTTCTTGTGCATGACTTAAATCAATATCAAGGTAAATATTTGCCAAATTATTCAAAATGTTGGCTTTATTTGAATTGCCAGATTTTAGCAATAGTTCGTAATGCTTTTTAGCTTTTTCTTTGTGGCCAGTATTTAGGTAAAAGTCAGCCAATAAATTACGCATTAATGGTGAATGGTTTTTATTAGTTACGACCTTTTCCATAACACTGATAAACCCTTTCGCCCCAACTTTTCGATTGGCAAGGTGATATAACTTAGCGGCGGCTTGTTCAAAACTATTATCTATTGTTAAAGCTTTAGCATAAGCATTACGAGCGTTCTCTAATTGATCTTTTTTCATATACCAATCCCCAAAAAGTAATTTTACATTGGGGTTATTTGGAAAGTTGTTATCAAGGGAACTAATTAATGTTTTACTTTCTTCAAGCGGTTTTAAGTCAATGGATAATTTGGCTTTCGTCAATAAATACAACAAGTTATTAGGAGCCTTTGAAATTGCTTGTTCAATTGTTTTATACGCACTTTCAGGAGATTTTGCCTTTATATAAAGTTGACTCAATTGATAGAATTCATTCCCCGCTTTTGCCAAGCCAAGCAAGACACCTAAAGGTTTTTGTGCGTCTGTATAACGTTCTAACTTAATTAATATATTGGCATGGTAGATGAGGTGACTAGGCTCCATAAATAATAAATTATTTAATTGCTTTACTAACTTCAATGCTTCCTGGAAATTCCCTTGCTGATAGTGCAATGTCATCAACAAGTTAATTGCAGAAATATTAGTCGTATTTGTTTTTACTACTTCTTCAACGATTTCAATTGCTTTTATTTGTTGCTGATTGTCTCTTAAGAGCTTGGCATTAAGTAGAAGTAACTCTACTTGCCCATGGCCGTTTTCTATAAGTGAATTTGTTAATGCGAGTGCTTCTTGTGCCTTATTCAATCGTGCATAAGCATTAGCTAAATTAAAATTCGGTGTATAAGCTTGCGGACTCTCTTCTAGAATGCTTTCAAAAATTGAAGCTGCTTGTTCCCATTCTCCACTCTTAAGGTATATAACGCCCTTAAAATTCCTAAAACTTGTGTTTTTAGGTCCTAGTTTCAATAATTCATCAGCAATGGAAGTAGCATGTTCAAATTCTCCCATTTCTAAGTAAATTAGGCCTTTATTTAAAACGTAACCAGCAGAAATCGTTGGCGGTTTATACTCATTAAGTACTTTAATTGCTTCTTCAAACCGTTTACCTTGAGCCAAGTAATTTGATTGGGCAATAATAATTTGCTCATTATTTGGGTAGGTTTTTGCCAAATCATCAAGTATGTTTTTAGCTTTGTATATTTTGTTGCTTTTTATGTATATGTTAAAAAGTTTTAGTGATAACCCTAAATCTCGTAATACAATTTTTTCATTTCGTTCGAGTAATTCCTGTATTTTACCGACTTGGCCTTGTTGGCTATATATCGCCGATAACATGTTCAGCCCAGATAAATCATTTGGGTTATCATTGACATAAAAAATCAATTCTTTTTGTGCTAACTCTAGGTTTCCTTGCATAAAGGCAGCAGTGCCAGAGACATACGCTAAAGATGAGTTGCTATTTTTTTGAGCGTCCGTTAGTAGTGAAAGCTTTGTACTAATATCTACTAATAACTGTTGTGCCTCTTCAAGTTGGTTACTTTGTGTGAGTAATTGACTTTTCAATAATCGAGCATAGGGGTCGTTAGGCGTCTTTTCTATTATGATATTCACTAAAGCCAGTGCTTTATCATGCATACGCATGTCTGTATATTTGTGTGCAAGTGCTCGAGTTATTACTGGATCATTAGCATCTAATTCATATGCTTTCTCTAAAGAATTTAGTGCATTTTTGTGTTGGCCTTGAGTAGAATGAAAGTTGGAATATAAATTCCAAACTTTACTGTTATCAGGTGCAAGAATTAAAAGTTCTTTAAGATTAACTTCTGCTTTTTTGAAATCTCGAGTATTAATATAAAAATTCGTTAATGAGCTTATTACACTAATATCTTTAGGCGATAACGATTTCGCTTTTAATATAGGCTCTAGTGCTAATTCTTCTTTCTCCATAGCAATATAAGCATTACTTTCAATCAAATGAGTCTTTACTTTAACTTCATCTTTGAGTTTCAAACTTGCAAGAAGGTCAATTAGTTGTTGATATCGACCTATTAATAACATGGCACGAACTTGTTCAAAAATAAACTGATGAGGATCTGCCCCCATAGCTAATGCATCATTAAACTCCTGAATTGCTTCGCTAAATAAGCCTTTATCTAGCAGCACGCGTCCCATCAATACTTTAGCGGGTAAATTGTTTTCGTTTTTTTGAAGTGCATTTCTTAAGTGGATATAGGCGCTTTCAGTGTCGTTTTGTTGATAAGCGCTTACCGCTTTTTCTAAGTCGTTAGAAGCTAAGCTGTCTACTGAAATGAAAAAAGTAAAAATAATCAAATATTTTAGCATGGATAAATAAGAGTAAATGGTGTTAGAGATATATTAACAAGACTAAACGTAAAAAGGTGGCATAAGCCACCTTTTCTTCTATATATTTAAGCCTTACGGTTTTTGTGCACGACTTCTCGACAATGCAAATAATGCGAGAATCATTAAAGCAATTGGAGCTGGCTCAGGAATTTCATTTCCACCGCCGCCGCCACCGCCAGGTGCTGTTGTAAAGTTAATACCCGCTAATTTAAAACCATCATTATTTGCAGAGCCGTTTGTAACTGTGCCAAACATTTCATTATAAGCACTAACAATCCATTTAGACGAATAAACCACGTCGTTTGATGCATCCGTAATTCCAGATACATTTGCATAGTAACTAGCGATATTTTGACCAGCTGTACCAGCTGAACCGGTAAACTTAAAGCTATTAGAACCTTGATCGTTAGATAATAGGTTTGAAAAAGTATTATTTGTTAAATCTGTAGAATGATTTGAATTCAAGGCGGCAATTGACACTTCTTGTCCACTGCCACTATTGGCTAGCCAACTTGAATAAACTTCTGTTAGATGAACTTCTTGTGAACCAAAGTCCAGCAAAAAGAAGTCATAGTCTGTCCAAGCACCATCATTACAGTCGAAATTGTCCGCAGAATGCGAGTAACCACAGTATTTATCTGGATTCTCGTCTTTATTTTCTATTGACCAACCGTTACCGTTTCTATCAAAGTCAGCAATGCGCTCTATAACATCATCTGCATTACCAACATTTAGCGTATCAGACCAACCCGAAACATTAATAGTGATACCCGAACCGGCATCAACTTGAAATTCATCAAAATAGCTACCTGGAGCCGAAGGGATACCATTGCCAGATATATTATCGTAGGTATTACCATCCACTGTAATTGTGCCAAAAGATGTAACACTGGCCATCACAGGCGCTGAGCCCAACAGTAACGCCGCTACAATCCATTTTTTAGGGGTAAAAATCATATACTGCTCCGAAAAACTACGTAAATTTTTTGCTTATACAATGATGTTACGTATATTAGCAAAAACCATTCCACTTTATTTATTTGTTATTTTTCAATAAGATATTGGCATGCCTTTTTAATTTTAACTTAAATTGTATAGAAAGCTGACACTAGTTTATATTAAGCAAAGTTCTAATCAAATTTTGCTATTCAATTATACAAAAAAAAGACGCTAAATAGCGTCTTTTTTGAATGTGGTGGAGCCGGGGGGAGTTGAACCCCCGTCCAAAAAACCTACATCCTCGGTCCTACATGCTTAGTCGATTTTTTATTTAGCCAATTAGACGCCAATCGACAGGCTTCGTCATGGTGAGCTTGATACTATTTCGCGGTTCAGCCTCAAGCGTGCTTCCCTCGCTAGCCTACTTGGGGTGACCATCGGCATCTCTAGACAATAGGCGAGTCTATGAGAGGATGGCTAGCATTAAGCTGCTAGTGCGAACGTTTCGTCGTTTGCAATTATGGTTTTGCGGCTTTTTACCAGGCCAACCGCCCCTGGGCATGCACCTTGGGTTTCGCGAATCTTGTCGAATCCTAAATCGGCCCCAAAGTATTTAAGCAATTAAGCTTACTAAATCGCATTGTACAGCGCTTAGCGTAGTTAAACAACGTGGTATTTTTTAACCAGTTACTTATCTAAGTTTTTATTTTTCATTAAGCGGCCTTTATCTATTTGCCACTCTCTGTCTTTTATATCGGCACGTTTATCGTGTGTTTTCTTACCTTTACCTAAGTAAAACTCCAATTTCACCCAACATTGCTTCCAATACATTGCCGTGGCGATAAGAGAGTAGCCGTCTCGATCTACCGCACCGATTAATCGATCGAGTTCTCGCCTGTTTAAAAGGAGTTTTCGGTCTCTCGTTGGATCACAGACGACATGTGACGAGGCAGCGTTTAAAGGCAGTATCTCACTACCGGTTAAGTACGCTTCACCGTCTTTAAGAAATACATAGCAGTCAGAAATGTTTACCTTACCGCTACGAATACTTTTAATTTCCCAACCTTGTAGACTCATTCCTGCTTCGAATTTGTCAGTCAGCGCGTAGTTGTGTCGAGCTTTTTTGTTGAGTGCAATAGTATTGCTATTTGACTGTTTAGATTTTTTCTTTGCCATGTTACTTCCACGTTTAACGAAGCGCATTATACGTGGAATTTAGCTGATTGAAATCGGAATTCGAAAATTAATTTAGCATTGCGGTGGTGAGCTTTAGTTTTTGTTTTGATATGATCGGTCTATTGAACGGGGGAAATAAATGCCATCTATAAATCGTAGTGCGTTGGTTATGTATAGTACAAAGGATATGTATGATTTAATCAATGATGTGCACTCATATCCGCAATTTTTGCCAGACTGTAGTGATAGCAAAATCATTACCAGTGATACCTTATCCATGACTGCTGCATTAAAAGTATCAAAAGGTGGCATGAATAAATGGTTTACTACCCAAAATACATTGATTGAAAATCAACAAATTCGATTGGATTTAGTTGATGGTCCATTTAGACAACTTAGTGGTTGTTGGGATTTGCATGCTTTATCAGAAGAGGCGTGCAAGGTAACCCTTAACCTAGAGTATGAATTTTCAAGCAAAATGTTAGAGTTAGCATTTGGTAAAGTGTTTAATCATATAACAAATAATATGGTACAAGCGTTTAGTACTCGCGCTAAAAAGGTATATGGCTAAATGACAGAGCAAATTCATATTGAAGTAGTGTACGGTCTTCCTAACAAGCAGGAGTTAATAGCGTTACCTGTTGCCGTAGGTACAACTATAGAACAAGCAATTCAAGAGTCTGGCATATTGTCGTTATTTGATGATATCGATTTATCGAAGAATAAAGTCGGTATATGGAATAAAGCCGCTAAATTAACTGACGAATTAAAAGATTTAGATCGTATTGAGATTTATCGCCCATTAATCGCAGATCCTAAAGAAGTGCGTAAACGTCGCGCGGAAAAAGCAAAAGAAGAAGGTCGAGCCGATAAAGTAACAGGTGGTCGAGTAAACCCATTACGCGGTGAAACGAAAAACTAGTAATTATTATCCTATAATAGTGGTCTATCATCAAAGGCTGACAAAAAAGGATAAAAATAATGGCTACAATTTTAGGTGTTGCACCTTCTCCTTATGTGCGAAAAGTGATTCTTGCACATGAATTTAAACAAATGCCTTATCAGTTAAAAACGGTTTTCCCTGGCAGTGATGACAGTGAGTTTAGAGCTGCCAGCCCGTTAGGCAAAGTGCCGGGTTATATAACGGATGATGGCTTTGCATTTTCTGATTCCTCCGTAATCATTGCCTACTTAGAAAGAACAAATAATCAAAACAATTTATATCCACAAAGTGCTAATGATTATGCCAAAGCGCTCTGGTTAGAAGAGTATTCCGATACGAAAATGACAGAGGTGACGGCAGCACTTTATTTTCAGCGAGTTATTGGGCCACTATTTTTCAATCACACAATCGATGAAACTCGTTGCCAGGAGTTGTGTGATGAACTCATTCCTCCAGTTTTGGACTATTTGGAATCAGAGCTACAAGAAGATTATTTTGTCGGCGAGCAACTGTCTGTTGCAGATGTGTCAATAGGAGGAGGCTTGATTAATTTATTTCATGCTGATTTTCAAATTGATGATATACGCTGGCCAAAACTAAGTCAGTACCAACAGCAGTTTATGTCGCTTGATATCGTTCAAAATTGTATAGCGACGGAAAAAACTATGTTCAATCAAGCGAAGTCGTCTTGAACTCGATATAAATAGATAAAAAAAAGAGCGGCTTATGCCGCTCTTGTAAATTACATAATACAAATTAACTTTCGTAAGGTGTATTAAAGTTTTCTGACAACTCGAAATCACCTTCAGCAGCTACTAATTTGTTATCTTCAAACTTTATAATAAAGTCTTTCCTAGCATTAAAGTCGGCATTTCGACCAGACTTAAATTGATAAACATAGTGCCAAGTGTCGTTTTCAAATGAATCAACAACTACGGGGCTACCTAGAATAAACTTAACTTGCTCTTTAGTCATTCCAACTTGAAGCTTATCAATATCTTTTTGCTCAAGATAATTACCTTGTGGAATATCAATACGATACACCCAGCTTGAACAGGCCGTTGTTGATAACGTTAGTACTAATATAATGCTTCTTAACAACATGAATTTCTTTCGTTCCTACATCATTTGACAGGGATAATACCCAAGCGAGCTAAGAGTTACAAAACAAAATGTGAATTAATTAATTTAAAATTAACTCGCTAATAGCTCTTGAGCGTTTGCTAAACTACTGTCAGTAATTTGATTTCCAGCAAGCAGTCGAGCAATTTCTTGGATACGAGCTTGCTCACTAAGTTCCGTAACTGTTGTTTCGGTGTGCTCTCCATCTGTTAATTTTGCAACAAATAACTGTTGATGGCCCTTACATGCGACTTGTGGAAGGTGGGTAACGCAAATGACTTGTGTATTTTTAGCGAGCTGCCTTAATTTTTCTCCAACCATAGCGGCTGTTGGGCCACTAATACCGACATCAACTTCATCAAAGATCAAGGTTGGTGAGACAACACTATCAGCTAAAATAACTTGCATGGCCAAACTTATACGCGATAGCTCACCACCAGACGCTACTTTATGCATTGCTTCTAGTGACTGGCCTGGATTGATACTAACAACAAAACATATTTCGTCTAAGCCATGTAAAGAAGGTTTAGCGTCTTCAATAGCATTAAAATTAACGTCAAATTCACCATGTGGCATATTAAGTTCTTTTATATTTTGGCTAATTATCTGGCTAAGTTGCTTTCCTGCTTTTTTTCTTGAATCACTTAAACATTTTGCAGCCGCAATATAATTTGCTTTCGTTGCTTCAATTTCCTCAACAAGTGCTTCTAATCGAGATTCATCGCCCGTAATGCTTGCCAATTCTGCCGCCAAATTCTGATGGAACGAAGGTAATTGCTCTGGTTGAATTTGATGTTTTTTAGCCAAAAGAATTGCTTGTGAATAGCGCTCTTCTATTACCGTAAACGCTTCTGGGTCTAATTCTAATTTCTCGTGGTAATGTCTTAAGTCGTTATTAGCTTCTTCTAACTGAATGATTGACTCACTAAGTACTTTCGCAATATCAGCGAGTTGTTCATCATAGTTCGCTAAAGGTGCTAATGAGTCATGACACTTTTGAAGAGTAGATAACGCGTTAAATTGCTCATCTTGTGAAAGTAGATGCAGTGAGTGAAGCGTTTCTTCTAAGATTTGCTGGCTGTGACTGTAACGTTTGTAGTCGGCTTCTAAGCTAGGAAACTCATCAACTTGAAGTGAAAATTCATCAAGCTCAGTTACTTGGTATTGTATTAACTGTTGTTTAGCTTCTCGTTGCTGTTGGCTTTGTCTTAGGTCTTCAAGTTCTGCGACTTGTTTGCGATAGTTTTGATAGTAATGTTTTACGTCATCAACAAGTTCAATATGTCCAGCATACGCATCTAACATCTTACGTTGTTCAACTGGTTTAGTGATTAACTGGTGATCGTGCTGACCATGAATATTAATCAGTAATTGAGCAACTTCTTTTAATTGGGCTAAAGGTACTTGAGCGCCATTAATATAGGCTTTGGAACGGCCTTCAGCTGAAATTACTCTACGTAAAATGCATTCTTCATCACAATCCAAATCGTGTTGAGTAAGCCATTTTGTTGCCTGAGCATTTGTTTTAACATCAAATCTTGCTGTTAAATCTGCTTTAGAAGCTCCAGGCCTTACGACATTGGTTGTAGCTCTGTCACCTAAACAAAGCCCTAGTGCATCAATGGCAATTGATTTACCCGCGCCAGTTTCACCAGTAATCGTACTCATGCCTGACTGCCAGTCAATATCTAAAGATTTAACGATAGCGAAATTTTGAATGGTAAGTTGCAACAACATAGTCATGTATAAATTAACAGTATTTGACTGTTAATTTATACAGTATTTTTATACAGTGCAAGTGGAAAGTTAATTTTTGAACAATTATTAAAGCTAAGCCTTTAATTTCGTTAATAGAGTTTATTACCCCAGCTTAATTTGCTTCTAAGAACATTAAAGTAATTATGATCAAGTGGATGAATTAATCGCAGGGTATAAGGGCTTTTCTTAATAATAACTTGGTCACCAGGCATAACAGCAAGGATGACATGTCCATCACAACTTACTTGTAAGTTCTCGTGATTATCATTTGCCAGTACAAGTTTTATTTCGCTATCACCGTCTACCACTATAGGTCTACTCGTTAATGTATGAGGAAACATAGGTACTAACGAAAGGGCATTTAGGTTTGGCGTTAATATTGGGCCGCCAGCAGACATTGAATAAGCTGTAGATCCTGTTGGTGTTGATACAATTAAACCATCTGAGCGCTGGCTGAACATAAAGCTATCATCAATATAGACTTCAAATTCAATCATGTTGGCAACTTTACCGGCATGCAGAACGGCTTCGTTAACAGCCGCATTAGCACTTTTTAATTTACCGTGGCGATAAACTTCGGCCTCTATAATAAAGCGCTGCTCTGAACGAGAATTCCCCATTAATATGGCCTCAAGCGGAGGAATAACCTCTTGAGGTGGCAGGTCAGTTAAAAAGCCTAAGTTTCCACGGTTAACGCCAATAACACCAATATTGTAGCCAGATAGCACTCTAGCTGCACCTAGCATGTAACCATCACCGCCGACAACAATAGCTAAGTCTGCAAGTTCGCCTATATCTGTTAAAGATTGAATATCTACGTCTTCTACATCGATAGATTTAGCGACAGAACGTTCAACAATGACTTTGTAGCCATTATCTTGCAAATAGTGATACAACGTTGAAATAGTGCTACTTGCACCTTCATGGTTAGGTTTACCAATTAAACCAATTGTTTTATACAACTGACTCATAGAGTTATGTGCCTAATTAACCTCAATGAGGGAAGTTTCGCTCGTAATTTTTGTCTTGTAAAGCAATCAAAATGATAATTCTTGAAATTTCTTGCTTGAAACACAGAAACTAAACCCCATAATTAGCACAATTGTGTTTTATCGGGAGATTTTCATGACAACTGAGTCAAACGAAAATAAATCAGCTGAAGAAATTGCAGCGGAAGAAATTATTGCTCAAGCAGAAGAGCAAGTTGAAGAGAAATTAGATGCTGCAGCTGACGCTATCAGCGAAGACCAACAAAAAATTAATGAATTAGAATTAGCACTTTCTGCAGCGCAGTCTACTGTCGCTGATCAAAAAGATTCAGTAATTCGCGCCAAAGCGGAAGTTGATAACATTCGCCGCCGTAGCGCACAGGATGTCGACAAAGCGCGTAAGTTTGCGTTAGAAAAGTTTGCAGGGGAATTATTACCTGTAGTTGACAACTTAGAGCGTGCAATTGCTGCAGCTGATAAAGAAGATGAAGCGCAAAAGTCAATGCTTGAAGGTATTGAACTTACATTGCAAAGTTTCTTATCAACTTTAGATAAGTTCGACGTAAAAGCGGTTGATCCACAAGATCAACCTTTTAACCCTGAATTACATCAAGCGATGTCAATGCAAGAAGTTCCAGGTGTTGCAGCAAATACAGTTATTGCTGTAATGCAAAAAGGGTATGAATTGAACGGCCGTTTAATTCGCCCAGCAATGGTTATGGTATCAAAAGCACCAAGCGTTGATACAGAAGCATAGCAAAAAACTATTTAATTAGTGGTAAAGCCAGCCCTGTAGCTGGCTTTTGTTTATATAAAATATTAAAAATATTTTACAAAAAGTGATCTTTTTTACATTTTTCTCTTGAAAAGATTTTCACTGCCCCCACTAAGTAAATCATCTAAGCAAAAATTGAATTTAAAGAATTTTGGAGATCCTCACGATGGGCAAAATTATTGGTATTGACCTAGGGACAACTAACTCATGTGTAGCTGTTCTTGATGGTGACAGTGTACGAGTTATTGAAAATGCAGAAGGCGATCGTACGACTCCTTCTATCATTGCATACACAGACGAAGGTGAAACGTTAGTAGGCCAACCAGCCAAGCGCCAAGCGGTAACTAACCCACAAAACACATTATTCGCTATCAAGCGTTTAATTGGTCGTCGTTTTGAAGACAAAGAAGTACAGCGTGACATCGACATTATGCCTTTTGGTATCAAAAAAGCAGACAATGGCGATGCATGGGTAGAAGCAAAAGGCGAAAAAGTAGCGCCACCACAAGTTTCTGCTGAAGTACTGACTAAAATGAAGAAAACAGCTGAAGATTACTTAGGTGAAACAGTAACTGAAGCGGTTATCACTGTACCTGCATACTTTAACGATTCACAACGTCAAGCAACAAAAGATGCTGGCCGTATCGCAGGTTTAGAAGTTAAGCGTATTATCAACGAGCCAACGGCTGCAGCACTTGCTTACGGCATGGACAAGCAAGAAGGTGACCGTGTCGTAGCGGTATATGACCTTGGTGGTGGTACATTCGATATTTCAATCATTGAAATTGATGAAGTTGAAGGCGAGCATACTTTTGAAGTATTAGCGACAAATGGTGACACTCACTTAGGTGGTGAAGATTTTGATAACCGTTTAATCAACTATTTAGTAGATGAGTTCAAAAAAGACCAAGGCATTGACCTTAAAAACGATGCTCTAGCGATGCAACGTGTTAAGGAAGCAGCAGAAAAAGCAAAATGTGAGCTTTCTTCAGCACAGCAAACTGACGTTAATTTACCTTACGTAACGGCAGACGCTTCTGGTCCTAAGCACATGAACATTAAAGTAACACGTGCAAAATTAGAATCATTAGTTGAAGACATGGTAAAAGCAACATTAGAGCCGCTAAAAACAGCGCTAGCTGATGCAGATTTATCAACTTCAGACATTACTGATGTTATCTTGGTTGGTGGTCAAACACGTATGCCATTAGTGCAAAGTGTTGTTACAGACTTCTTTGGTAAAGAGCCTCGTAAAGATGTTAACCCAGATGAAGCAGTAGCTTCAGGTGCTGCGGTTCAAGCAGGTGTACTTGCTGGTGACGTAACTGACGTACTTCTTCTTGATGTTACTCCATTATCTCTAGGTATCGAGACGATGGGCGGCGTGATGACTAAAGTTATCGACAAGAATACGACGATCCCAACTAAGCAATCACAAACGTTCTCAACGGCAGAAGATAACCAAGCTGCGGTAACTGTTCACGTATTACAAGGTGAGCGTAAGCAAGCTGGTGCAAACAAATCACTTGGTCAATTCAACCTTGAAGGTATTGATGCTGCACCACGTGGCATGCCACAAATCGAAGTAACGTTTGATATTGATGCTGATGGTATCTTGCACGTATCTGCTAAAGATAAGAACACGGGTAAAGAACAGAAGATCACAATCAAAGCATCTTCTGGTTTATCAGATGATGAAGTAGAACAAATGGTACGTGACGCAGAAGCTAACGCTGATGCTGATGCTAAGTTCGAAGAGTTAGTGACTGCACGTAACCAAGCTGACGGTATTATTCACGCAACGAAGACTCAAATTACTGAAGCAGGTGATGACTTACCAAGCGACGATAAAGAGAAAATTGAAGCCGCAATTACTGAACTTGAAGAAGCGCTTAAAGGCGATGACAAAGAAGCAATTGATGCTAAGCAAAACGCATTAATGGAAGCTTCAGCTAAGTTAATGGAAATTGCTCAAGCCAAAGCGCAAGCTCAAGGTGGCGCAGCTCCTGAAGGTGCAGCACCAGAAGCTGATGCAGGTCAAGCTGGCGGCGATGATGTTGTTGACGCAGAGTTTGAAGAAGTGAAAGACGACAAGTAATTTAAAGTTTTGTCGTCGCTGTATTGCACTACAACAGCGTCGGACATACTCACGTGGTAAACCACGCACCGTGTGTCCGCCTTGTTCTAGCACGATACAGCATAGACAACCTCTTTAAATGTGTTGTTTGATGATAAAGCGTCGTTACTCGGCGCTTTATCATGTTTAAAGCCACTGAAGAATACTCGTCATTCCGTACATGTTACGGAATCTCCTACTAGGAACGCGAGCCTTAATTTATTTATTATCTCAACCAGTTAATAAACAAATTAATTTTCGAAAATTGAAGTAAAGAAAAGAATATAGCTATGTCAAAACGTGATTATTATGAACTGTTAGGTGTATCAAAAGACGCCGGTGAACGTGACATTAAAAAGGCTTATAAACGCCTTGCAATGAAGTACCATCCAGATCGTACGCAAGGTGATAAAGAAAAAGAAGAAACCTTTAAGCAAATTAAAGAAGCTTACGAAGTCTTAAACGATGATCAAAAGCGTGCCGCTTATGATCAATACGGTCATGCAGCCTTTGAACAAGGTGGCATGGGTGGTGGCGGCTTTGGTGGCGGTCAAGACTTTGGTGATATCTTCGGTGATGTTTTTGGTGACATTTTCGGTGGCGGTCGTCGCGGTGGCGGCGGTGGTGCAAGAGGTCGTCGTGGTAGTGATTTACGTTACAATCTTGAAATGTCTCTTGAAGAAGCAGTGAAGGGTAAGTCGGTAGAAATTAAAGTACCTACTTACGTGAGCTGTGAGCCGTGTAATGGAAGTGGCGCGAAGAAAGGTACTCAGCCTAAAACTTGTTCTACTTGTCATGGTCATGGTCAAGTTCAAATGCGTCAAGGATTATTCGCAGTACAGCAAACTTGTCCTACTTGTGGTGGCAAAGGTAAAGTTATTTCTGAACCTTGTAATTCATGTCATGGACAAGGGCGTACTCAAAAAACTAAGACACTTAACGCTAAAATTCCTGCAGGTGTTGATACTGGCGATCGCATTCGTTTATCTGGTGAAGGTGAAGCGGGTGAGCACGGAGCTCCAGCAGGTGATTTATATGTACAAGTGAATGTTAAAGAGCATCCAATTTTTGTTCGAGACGAAAATCACTTGTATTGTGAAGTGCCAATTAGCTTTGCAACCGCAGCACTTGGCGGTGAAATTGAAGTACCGACACTTGAAGGTAAAGTTAAGCTTAAGATCCCTAAAGAAACGCAGACTGGCAAAATGTTCCGCCTTCGTGGCAAAGGTGTTAAATCAGTACGTAGTAATATGACTGGTGATTTAATGTGTAAAACAGTTGTCGAGACGCCGGTGAATTTAACTGGTGATCAGGTTGATTTACTTCGTCAGCTTGAGTCAAAAATGGAAGCAAGCAGTAAGAAACACAGCCCAAAAGAAACGGGTTTCTTTGATGGTGTTAAAAAATTCTTTGACGACCTTAAAAGTTAATTTATCGTTGTATTTGAAGCTTTTCACTTCATCGGTAATGCTCACGTATGTTTATACGCTGCGCGTTACCTCTTTGAGAAGAGTTCAACTACGTAGATAAATTACCTTTCAACAAACTATGTAAAATCCCGCTTTTTAGCGGGATTTTTTGTTTTTTATATAAAAATCAGTAAAGTAAGGTTAATTAAAATTATATGGGGATTTACATTGTTCAAAGCGATTGGAGTTTTTCTAAGTGGTATTGTCGTGGGAATCATTGTCGTTACTACTTGGCAAAAAATATCAGTGGTCGATAGTGAAAAACTGAATAATAGCGCTGTTATGAGCGAAGTGGAGGCTGCCTCAACCGTTGAAAGTTATACAGGTGGCACCGCAACTATCATTGTAGAGTCATCAAGTGATGAAGAAATGACTCAGCTTCAAGAAGAAATATTTCGTTTGAAAATGGAAATTGTTAAAGCAAAGCAATTAGTTAATTCAACTAAGGCAGAAATGCATGCTATCCAAAATGGCCAATTAAAACGCGTTGCAAAAATGCGTGTAGAGGTTAGCTATGATGAATTATTGACAACAATCCCTGAACCCTTTACTTCTGCGGTTACCGAGATGTCAGGTACGTTTGCTGATCACTTTATGCGCTTTTATAAGGAACCACAAGATACTGCCTGGGCCTATGATACGGAAGATAAGATTACTAATGCGATTTTGTCGAGTCCGTTAGGTACAGATATTCAGCTTCAGCAAGTAACTTGTAAAACTACCATGTGTGAAGTAAGAGGATTTCAATCAACGACATCTTCTTGGATGAAGTTAGCAAACTCACTAAGTAAAGTTGACGGATTGCCGTTTAAGAATTCTCAATCTTCCAATAACTATCACTCAGATTACGGAAGCTATTTTTATGTATTACTAAGCAAAAATTAATCCCATTTAAGGATAAACTTTACGTTAAACCTGTACTAAAATTCATATGTCCGTAATTAAATTAAAGGTTTCAAATGAGTAAATATCTACTTTGTGTGTTGTTGGCGCTAAGTATTAGCTTTAATGTGTTTGCAGAAGAAGAGAAGCAACCTCCACCATTAGATCCTGCTTATGAAGGAATTCACGGCATGGCGTTAATGCAAAAAGGCTCAACGGTATTTGCGTCTCACATGCCTATGTATGCTAAACCACATAATGTTCAGCTAGTTTATAAACTGGAAGTTAAAGATGTTAACTTATTACAAGTTGTTCGAGATAACCCGCTGGTAACGGTAAAACCTGAAAAATTTAATTTGCAGCGCCTTATGCGAGGTGAAGAGTTAGCGGTAAAAGCAGATCTTTATATAGGCCATTTTGAGCGCGACGGCTTGGTAGTTTACGAAGGGATAACTTTGCAGTTCGACAAGCAGTTATTTGTTAGAGAATTAACCGAACCTGAAACTTCAGGGCGAGTACAGGAATATACTGCAGTCTCATATAATAGAAAAAACGACCGGCTTTATATTCACCATATTCAGCAAAAACCAAGTTATGATCATATTTTACATATTGACTTAGACGCTAGCTGCCCAACAAAAATCGCAACATCTTCTGCAGTTCCAAACCAAGACGAAATTCATCGCCGATTTATTAACTGTGGGACGATGAAGCCTTTGTATTACGAAACACAAGACTTCGAAAAGTAGAAGCTTATAATGAATAAAAAGTGAGTAACGTTATTGTTACTCGCTTTTTATTCTCTGTTTATTCAGCGTCAGTAAAATTAGGTAAAACGCCACTTCGGCTGTGTTCAAATATCAAGGATGTTTCTACCGTTTGCACTTCATCGCGAGAAGTGACTGCATCAAATACAAATTTACGTAAATGTTCACTGTCTTTTACCGACATATGAATAAAGTAATCATAACTGCCGCCCATGTGATAAAGACTGACAATTTCTGGCAGCAATAACAGATCATCTCTTAGTTGATTAACGATTTGTTCAGAATAAGGCTGTAGCCTGATTGCGGCAATTGCTTCAATATTTCCACCAATCGTTTTGAAGTTTATATCAACGTATGAACTTTTAATTACACCTGCTTGTTTTAATCTTTTTACTCGCTCTAAACAGGTAGACGGGGCGATGTTAATTTTTGCAGCTAACTCTTTGTTAGTAACATCGGCGTCATTAAATAGTATGGTTAAAATTTTTAAATCGATTGCATCGAGTCTTTTCACATTAAGGCCTATTCTTAAATTGCTTACAACATAATTTATTAATTTTTGTATTTAGAACATAGATTACAGCAATGTACTAGAATAAATATCAAAAATTATTGATTTTTCCGAATATAGCTCAATAAACTCCAGCTGGATAGAAAATTTTTGAAAGAATATTTGGATTTGCCACTCTTTGTGACATAATATGTCTTAAGTTATTTTTTGGAGCATTACATGCCAGTAAAAGCGTTACATGATTTTCTAAAATTAGAAGCAGCCAGTGGAATTATCTTAATGATTGCCGCTGTATTAGCGATTAGTTTGGCGAACTCACCCTTAAATGTTTATTACGACTTATTACTTAATATTCCCGTTGTTGTTGCAATCGGAACTTTTGAAATAGCCAAACCATTATTGCTTTGGATTAACGATGGTTTAATGGCACTTTTTTTCTTTCTGGTTGGTTTAGAGTTAAAAAGAGAATTTTTAGAAGGTGATTTGTCTGAACCTGGGCAAGTTGCTTTACCGGCAATTGGTGCGGTAGGCGGGATGGCGATACCAGCGTTGATATATGCCGCGTTTAACTATCAAGATCCAGCAGCAATTAATGGCTGGGCAATTCCTACTGCAACCGATATTGCTTTTGCTCTTGGAATTTTGGCATTGGTTGGTAGTAAGGTACCAATTCAGTTGAAAATATTCTTAACGTCACTAGCGATATTTGACGACTTAGGCGCGATTATCGTTATTGCATTGTTCTACACTGATCAACTATCAGTCACTTCTTTAGTCGTTTCCGCGATAGTATTAGCTATTTTGTGGGGCCTAAATAAGCGCGGAGTAAAAGATACGGCACCTTACATATTCTTCGGTATAGTGCTGTGGATTGCAGTATTAAAATCAGGAGTACATGCTACGCTCGCTGGTGTAGTTTTAGCGATGTTTATTCCTATTAAGGGTAACGAAGGTGAGCCTTCACCATTAAAGGCGTTAGAACATAATTTGCATTCGATGGTGGCGTTTATCATTTTACCAATTTTTGCCTTTGCCAATGCTGGTGTTAATTTGTCTGATGTTGGTATTGAGCAGATAATGTCGCCAGTACCATTAGGTATTATTCTTGGGTTATTTGTCGGTAAACAAATCGGGGTTTTTGGCTTTTGCTTTGTCGCTATTAAAGCTGGATTGGTTAAATTACCTGAGAACACGAATTGGACGTTACTATATGGCGCAGCCTTGCTATGTGGTGTTGGCTTTACAATGAGCTTGTTCATTGGTTCGCTTGCTTTTGAGCAATCGGGCGAAAACCTTATCTTTCAAGACAGATTAGGAATTATTATTGGCTCGATTGTTTCAGGCACATTGGGTTACTTTGTCATTAAGCGAGGGGTTAAATCCCTTACTGACTAATTTAGATTTCTTTACCAAATGAATAATAAAAACGGCGATGCAACATTCGCCGTTTTTCGTTAGAATAGCGCCAGTTTTTATTTGTATTAATTTCTTAGCTTTCATGCACCGCGTAGAAGATATTATTGCTATTTTTAATGACACGTTTTTTGCTTCTTTCAATACTAAATTAGTTAAAGGTGAAAACGAACCCATTTACTTGCCAGCTAACGGTGATGTTGAACATCACCGTATTATTTTTGCGCATGGCTACTATGCTAGTGCGTTGCATGAAATAGCCCATTGGTGTGTTGCAGGCGCCGAACGAAGATTGCTTGAAGATTTTGGTTATTGGTATGAGCCAGATGGCAGAACCGCAGAGCAACAAGCACTTTTTGAAAAAGTAGAAATAAAACCACAAGCCATTGAATGGGGTCTTTGTGTCGCCGCCGATAAAAAATTTAGGGTGTCGGCAGATAACTTAAATGGAGCAGAGCCCGATTATGAAAGGTTTCAATCATCGGTGTTTGAACAAGTTAAAATTTACCTGTCAGTCGGCTTTCCTTCAAGAGCAGTTAAGCTAATGGAGGCATTATCTGCATTTTACCAAACAAAGACGCCTATGACCGAGCAAGACTTTATAAGAGTAGCTAAATGACATCAAAATTTAAGTTGGGGCTAATTATTAATCCCATTGCAGGCATAGGTGGCAGTGTTGCCTTAAAAGGTAGTGACGGAGAAGGGATCGCAGAAAAAGCGCTTTCTTTGGGCGCGGAAGCTAAGGCCAATAAACGGACCGCAACTGCGCTTGCTGTGTTATTACCCTACAAAGCGCAAATAGAAGTTTTGACGGTAAACGGTGATATGGGCGAACAACGTGCTGTAGAACTTGGCTTCAATACCCAGGTTTGTTACACCGCTCAAAGTCCAACTCAAGCCCAAGATACTGAAAATGCTGTCAACGCGTTATTAGCAAATAACGTTGATATTATTCTCTTTGCTGGCGGTGATGGTACTGCTCGCAATGTTTGTTCGCAAGTTGCTGATAAGTGTCCTGTTCTGGGGGTTCCTGCAGGTTGTAAAATTCATTCTGGTGTTTATGCGGTTACGCCTAAAGCCGCCGGCCGAGTCATTGAAATGATGGTTACACATCAACTTGTCACTCTATCAGAGGCTGATGTGATGGATATTGATGAGTCCTTGTTTCGAGATGGCATTGTGAAAGCCAAGCGCTATGGTGAAATGAAAGTCCCTATTGAACTGCGCTATATGCAGGCCACGAAATCTGGGGGTAAAGAATCAGATGAATTGGTACTTCAAGATATTGCTGCCCACGTTATCGATGAAGTCGACGATAGTTTAACGGTAATTGGCTCTGGCTCAACAACGGCCTTTGTTATGGAAGAGCAAGGTTTGGAAAATACGTTACTGGGTGTTGACCTAATCCAAGACCAATCGGTTATTGCCAATGATCTCACCGAATCGCAATTGTGGGAACTCCTTGAAAAGTTAGGTAAAAATAATGAAAGCCCAATAAGGCTAGTCATTACCTTAATTGGTGGGCAAGGTCATATTTTCGGCCGTGGTAATCAACAATTGAGTCCAAGAGTCATTCGAAAAATAGGCATCGATAACATACTCATTATTGCGACGAAATCTAAATTAAGTGCGCTGGAGTCAAGACCATTAATAGCAGATACCGGTGATGAACTATTAGATAAAGAATTGAGTGGTTTTTTACCGATAATTACAGGGTACAAAGATCAAGTGCTTTATCCTGTTGCTAGTCCAGAATAAGTAAAAGATATACTAAGGAATTCCATTGAACTTTGAAAATTTAACCGCGCTTTACCATTACTTTGATCAATTAGCTGATCATGAAGAAGATGATGATCTATTGTTTGCCTCAAGTTATATAAGAGGTTTCATCGCGTTATCAGCCAGTGAACTAGGTAATGAATCTCAACCACTTTCTGCGCAACTTGCAGGCAATGTAAGCGAACAACTAGCAAGTTCAAAGCATGAATTGACACCTCAAGATCAAGTTTTGGTCAATAATTATTGGCAGCAGTTACTTCCTAGCTTTAAATACTAGGTGTTAGCTGATAAGTGTTAATTACTCTGGCTTAAGTTTTCTTTTGATAATATCTTTAACGATAAAGCGGTTGGCAGATAAGTTAAAGCGCATTTTGTTATCTACAGGGTAAGGTAGATTACACAAATCTGCTACTAAAATGTCAGCAATTAAAGGTGCAGAACAAAGCCCTCGAGCGCCTAGCCCCGACATGACATAAAGGCTTTTGTAATAGGGCGCTGGTGTATGAATTTTCCAGTTTTTATCTTCTGCTAGTTTGCCGTAAATTTCAGTGTGCTCTTTAATAATCGGCACTGGACCGGCGATGGGTAGGTGATCAGGTGTAGTAGCCCTTAATCGTGCTTTACTGCCAATGATATGGCTTAGCTCTATACGCGGTAATTCAGGTAAAGCTTCACTGACCATATTGATATTAAATTGATCATCATCTGCTCTTGAATGCGTATCACGATCATTTTTATTAAAGGTTGCCCCAATACAAAATTTACCCTGATGTACTGGTGTCATATAACCTTTATGACAAATCACTGTTTGCAGTTGCTGTGAATAATGTTCAGTACTAACTTCTGAAACTTGTCCACGCACTGGGGTCAGCGGCAACTGGTTGATAGGTCTTAGTAAGTTGCTTTCTGCTCCGCCACATACTATCAATACCGATGCTTCAAGTAGACCTTTGTTTGTTGTTAACTGCCAACGATTGTCTGCTTTTTGCGATATTTCACTCACATCAATATTATGCTTTATTTTGACTTGCCCAATATCACTAGCAGCTTTAAATAATACTTTAACCAGTTCACTAGGAGCTATCCAACCTGCTTGAGGCATGAACATACCGCCGTTATTTAACGTAACACCGGCAAGTGCGCTCGCTTTAGCTGCCGAAACTCCTAGAATGATGTTTTCTGGCCACACAGGCTTTTGCTCAAATTTATGTTGGCGTTTTTGAAGAGGTTCTTTAAAAGACAATTCAAGTAATCCACACCACTGATGTGCAAAGGTATATCCGGCTGCTAAAAGCTCATCATAAACTTCTCTAGCTCTTAATAATGCCGAAACATAAAACTCACTAATTTCATCTTGCTTTAGGTGAATAAGTGGGTAAAGGGCACCAATTGCGTTACTGGACGCACCTTGCGCAATTTCTTCATCCTTGCATATTAAGGTGACTTTGACACCTTGTTTTACCAAAAGATAAGTTAAGCAAGCAGAAGCGATCCCGCCACCAATTATCGTTACGTGCTGTGCTTTATTTACGCTTGGCCTCAGCATATAGCCTTTCCCTGAACTAGATGCTTGTTGGAATTTTGCCACTAAAGTTTGTTTCTTTTTCCCTGGCGTTAGCTTTTTCATCACCCTAAAGCCAACGTTTGTTAAATGCCGTCTAACAAAACCTGCGACGGTAAAGGTCGCTAAAGTTGCATCGTCTGCTGATAATCGTGCTATTTGTTCAAATAATCCTTCGCTCCACATTTCCATATTTTGAGCAGGTGAGAAACCATCGAGATACCAAGCATTGATTTTGCCGTTTTTAGCCAAATTAAGTGTTGATAATGCGCTTGTAGCATCGTCAAATAATATTGTTAGCTTCAGCTTGCCATTGAGTAAGCTTATTTCACATTTTTCTTTTGGGGTGTCTGGGTAGTGTGCAAGCGTTTGGTTAATAATGGGTTGCAAGTCAGGCCACATTTTAAGGCTTTGTGCTATTTGAGCCTTACTTAAAGGATATTTTTCAACGCTGATAAAGTGAATGTTAGTAACGTCAGCTTCATCTTTGTTTGTTATGGCTTGTAGTAATTTATATGCGGTAAGAAAAAAGTTAAGTCCTGTGCCGAATCCTGTTTCGCCAATAATTAACGGTTGTTTTGAGTTATAAATACGCGCGTTAATTTGATTGCCTTCGATAAAAACCTGTTCGCTTTGCTGACAGCCAGATTCTGTATCGAAATAAATATCATCAAATTGTAAAGAGTATGGTGCACCATTATCTTGAAAAGAAATTTGCGAATTATAGGACACGGTTAATTTTATTGCATTGAAACAATTTGACCGCTATTTTATCGTGAATTCATTCGTAAAGTCATGAAATAACGACCTATAGCAATCACTATTCTTTGCGCTAGAGCAAAACCAGCGTACAAGTGTACACTGGATAGACCAGTATTGTCGGTAAAAGTCGTTATTATATGCCGGTTTTTTTAGTCAAAGATGGTTTAGATAATGAAACGTGTCGTGATCACAGGTTTAGGAATTGTTTCTAGTATTGGTAACAATGCCAAGGAAGTATTAGGTTCATTAAAAGAAGGCAAATCAGGCATCTCACGCTCTGAAAGCTTTGAAGAAGTAGGTTTACGTAGTCAAGTTTGGGGTAAACCTGAAATTGAATTAAAAGAGCATATTGATCGTAAAGCGATGCGTTTTATGGGAGACGCTTCAGCATATGCTTATATAGCGATGAATCAAGCCATTGAAGATTCAAAATTAACTCCTGAGCAAGTCTCAAATATACGTACAGGTATTGTTGCTGGCTCTGGTGGAGCATCTTCTGCAAATGTTGTGGCTTCAGCAGATACTTTACGTGCAAAAGGCGTTAAACGTGTAGGGCCATATGCGGTTCCAAAAACTATGTCGAGTACGATTTCTGCATGTTTAGCGACACCATTTAAAATTTTAGGTGTTAACTACTCAATTAGCTCTGCATGTGCAACCTCTGCTCATTGTATTGGCCATGCAATGGAATTGATTCAGTTAGGCAAACAAGATGTTGTGTTTGCTGGTGGTGGTGAAGAAGTTGATTGGTCACTAGCCATGATGTTTGATGGTATGGGCGCTTTATCTACTAAATATAATGACACACCTGAACAAGCTTCTCGTACTTATGATGCAGACCGCGACGGTTTCGTTATCTCTGGCGGTGGCGGTATGGTAGTTGTTGAAGAGCTTGAGCATGCACTTGCTCGAGGTGCACATATTTATGCTGAGCTAGTGGGCTACGGTGCTACATCTGATGGCTTTGACATGGTTGCACCAAGTGGTGAAGGTGCTGTTCGTTGTATGCAAATGGCAATGGACGGGGTTGAAGGTAAAGTAGATTACTTAAACACTCATGGTACGTCAACGCCTGTTGGCGATGTGAAAGAGTTGGGCGCAATCCAAGAAGTGTTTGGCAACGACTCTCCTGCGATTAGTGCAACTAAAGCAATGACAGGTCACGCTCTAGGTGCTGCTGGCGTGCATGAAGCTATATACTCAATACTAATGATGGAAAACAACTTTGTTGCTCCATCAATCAATGTGAATACTTTAGATGAAAAAGCTGAAGGTTTAGACATTGTTAAAGAAACTAGAGAGGCAGAACTTGATTTAGTTATGTCGAACAGCTTTGGTTTCGGTGGTACGAACTCGACGTTGGTGTTCAAAAAGTACCAGTAATACATTAAGTTTTACTTAATAAAAGCCAATCATTAAAGATTGGCTTTTTTGTTTCTGCTTCCCTGTTAGAATACCGCTAAATTTTTAGTTTAATTATCATTTATGAAGATTCTTTTTGATGAAAATATGCCATTTGCCCGAGAATTCTTTGAGAACTTTGGTGCAAAGGAAAATGAGCTTGTTTCGTTTAAAGGACGTGAATTAACCGCCGAGCAACTTATTGATGCTGATGTGTTACTTGTTCGTTCAATTACGCAAGTAAATGAACAGCTATTAAATGATGCACGTAAGCTTAAGTTTGTTGGTACAGCAACAATCGGTGTTGATCATATCGATCGAGCATATCTAGCTAGTCGAAATATAGCATTTTCTTCATCTCCTGGCTGCAATGCCATTTCCGTGGCGGAGTACGTTGTATCAGCTTTAGTGGTATTAGCAGAAAAATACCTCTTTGCATTAACAGACAAAACAATTGGAATTATTGGCGCAGGAAATACCGGAACGCGTTTAAGTGAAAAGCTAGAAGCACTAGGGGTAAACTACAAGCTGTGTGACCCTCTATTGAATGATGCGGGTGATAACCGAGCTTTTTCGACGCTAGAAGAAGCACTTGCCTGTGATGTAATTTCACTGCATGTACCTTTAACTCGAGAAGGGAGTAATCCTACATATCATTTACTTAATGATGAGCGTATTACAGCGTTAAGTGATGAGCAGATAGTAATCAATGCTTGTCGCGGGGAAGTTATTGATAATAAAGCGCTGCTTAGCTTTAAGCGGCAAGGGGCGGCCACTCGTTTAGTGTTAGATGTTTGGGAAAACGAACCGAATATTTTATCCGAGCTGATTCCTTTTACTGAACTATCGACAGCCCATATTGCAGGCTACAGTTTGGAAGGTAAGGCGCGTGGTACAGAAATGCTTTATCAAGCACTAGCTAAAGTATTTGATTTTAAAGTAGAAAAATCGCTTAGTCAGTTTTTGCCTAAGCCTTCAATAAATCGAATAAAAATAAATCAAGATTTTGACGAAATTTTGCTAAACCAAGTGGTAAAAATGGTATACGATGTCAGACGTGACGATGCCATCTTTCGTCAACAATTATCACGCTTTGGCTTTGACCATATTAGAAAAACCTACCCAGCTCGCAGGGAATTTTCTTCTGTGGCTATAGCAAGCGAAAATACTGAGTTGAACTCGCTGTTTCAGCTTGGCTTTGAACGACTGTGCAAAATAGAGGAAGAACAATAGCATGGCACAAAAATTTGATGTATGTGTCCTAGGGGCAACAGGCCTTGTAGGTAAAACAATTCTTGAAATTCTTGAACAGAGAGATTTCCCAGTAAATAAAGTCTACCCATTAGCTAGCGCGCGCTCAGCGGGGCAGTTTATTGAGTTTAATGGTGAAAGTATTGAAGTACTTGATGCAGATAACTTTGATTGGAGCTTAGCTCAAATCGGTTTTTTCTCTGCAGGTGGTGCGACTTCTGCAAAGTATGCACCAATGGCGGGTGACGCGGGCTGTATCGTAATTGATAACACGTCTGAATATAGATACGAAGCAGACATTCCGCTAGTTGTTCCTGAAGTAAACCCTGATGCATTAGCAGATTATCGTAATCGTAATATTATTGCTAATCCTAACTGTTCTACGATTCAAATGATGGTGGCGTTAAAGCCAATTCAAGAAGCGGTAGGAATTGATCGCATTAATGTATGCACATATCAATCAGTATCTGGTGCTGGTAAAGAAGCAATGGATGAGCTGGCGAAACAATGTGCTGACTTATTAAGTGGTAAGCCAATAGAGCCTAAGAGTTTTTCACGTCAAATCGCATTTAACGTAATTCCTCAAATTGATGTATTCCAAGACAATGGTTACACCAAAGAAGAAATGAAAATGGTGTGGGAGACTAAAAAAATATTGGGTGATGACAGTATTTTGGTAAACCCGACTGCTGTTCGTGTACCCGTATTCTTCGGCCATGCTGAAGCGATTCATATTGAAACACGTACTCAAACTTCAGCTGAAGAAGTTAAAGAGTTATTGAAAAATGCCCCTGGTTTGGTTGTTTGTGAAGCTGACGAAGACTTCCCTACGCAAATTGGTGATGCTAGCGGTAAAGATGAAACATATGTTGGCCGTATTCGAGAAGATATTAGCCATCCAAATGGTATTAACTTATGGGTTGTGGCTGATAATGTACGTAAAGGAGCGGCAACAAATAGCATTCAAATTGCCGAATTATTGATAGAACAGTACCTTTCATAACTAAAAATTAATTTTTTAGTAAAGATATTGAGGAGTTAGCCGTTAAAAGTAATGGTTAGCTCCTTTTTTATTTTTATAAAGTTGCTAAGTTTTGATAAGTTTAAACGTGATAAGAATAGGGCCTTATCGCCAACTATTTAATTGAATAGCATGGTATTTATATAAGAGTTGGAATAAACTTTGCTTTTAATTTTTCGTGCGTAACTGCCAATTTTTTGGCAATAAAGATAATAACTAGGAAAGAATTAATGCTGCGATTGTTAAGCCTGTGCCTCTGGCAGGTGCTAATTGTTGGAATTTTGTGGACCTCTATGCCGGTGGTATCAGCACAAGAAGCCGGAATTCGTATTCGTGGACCAAAAAGTACAGACGTCTTTCCTCATGAGCGCTACGGGCCAATTACATCAAGCGATACCTTGTGGAAAATCGCATTAACTATACGCCCAGAACCATCAGTAACTGTATATCAAGTAATGCAGGCACTGTATGAAATGAACCCCAATGCCTTTGCAAATAACAACAGAAATCATTTAGTTAATGGCCAATATTTGCAGATCCCTTCGATAGAAAAAATTCGTTTAATTGACCCATATGTGGCTAAGCGTAGCTCAGAAAGTGACGATCGAAGTTGGAAAAAGAAAGATACAGCCACAACGACTGTTGCTCAGCAGCCAATCAAACCTGAAGAACTTTCCGTTAAGAAAAAAGATTTAGATAAAGCGAAAGTTGAAATTAATGAAAAATTAGACACTTTCGATACCGAACAAAAACAAAAGTTAGATACAATTCAGCAAGATGTGCTGGACTCTATCGATGGCTTGCAAGCTATTTTGAAAGAGAATGAGTCATTAAAACAAAGTCAGTCCAAACTCAATGAGCAGATAGATATTGTAAAACAAGAAGCTGCTAAAGATACTCAAGAGCTTCAAGAGTACCTAGAACAGTTGCTTGCCATTCAAAAAGACTTGGCTGCGAAAGAAGAAGAACGTCAACGTCAAGAACTGTTGAAAGCACAGCAAGCCGAGCTTGAACAGCAAAACTGGATGAATAGTTTGTGGTTCAAAGTGCTGATGGGAACAATTCCGGCGCTATTTATTGCTGGTATCGTCGCATTTATTATTGCTCGCAAGAAAAAGTCTCAACCAGAAGAACAAACACCAGTCGTTGAGAAAGCAGTACAGCCGCCTGAGATTGAATCAGCACCTGAAGTTGAAGAAGCAGCCGAAGAAGATTTATCGTTAGATGGTGAGCTGTCACTTGATGACGAATTGTCTATTGATTTAACTGAGTCGGATGATGAGTCAGATGATTTATTCTCAGACGGCATGGATGATTTAGGTGACTTAGATGATGAACTAGATGCAGCGTTAACTGATGACGTTATTCACCTTGATGATGATTTAGATGAGCTTGATGATTTAGAGGATATCTCACTAGATGATGACCTTGATGAACTTAGTGAAGAAGGTGAACCTCTAGGTGGTGACGAATTAGACCAAGGTGATCTAGATGATCTGTTATCAGGTATTGATGATGACGTTGAAGAAGAGTCTGAACCACTTGATGGTGGAGAGCTAGACCAAGGTGATTTAGATGACTTGCTTTCAGGGTTAGATGACTCTGGAGATGATTCAGAGCCTTTAGAAGGTGGTGAATTAGGTCAAGATGCATTGGATGACTTGTTATCTGAAAACGCAAATGAACCTGCGGCTGATGAGATTGCAACGGAAGAAGATGAAGTAGATATTGACGCAATTATTGACGAATCGAGCGCAGAGAGCTCAGTCGATGAGATAGAAGATGGCGCCGATGTCACTGACCCAGATGATATCGATGCATTACTCGCTAGTGCTGGTGACAGCGCAGCAGAGCCAGAAGTAGACAGTGCGGTTGATGCTATTGAAGATGGCGCGGATGTCACTGACCC
>NZ_JABBXH010000002.1:458622-883274 GCF_012932965.1 Thalassotalea algicola
CTCGCTAGTGCTGGTGACAGCGCAGCAGAGCCAGAAGTAGACAGTGCGGTTGATGCTATTGAAGATGGCGCGGATGTCACTGACCCAGATGATATCGATGCATTACTCGCTAGTGCTGGTGACAGCGCAGCAGAGCCAGAACTAGACAGTGCGGTTGATGCTATTGAAGATGACGCGGATGTCACTGACCCCGACGATATTGATGCCTTACTAGATAGTGTAGGTGCAGTGCCAGAAGTAGACAGTGCGGCTGATGCTATTGAAGATGGCGCGGATGTCACCGACCCCGACGATATTGATGCTTTATTAGATAGTGTAGGTGCAGAACCAGAGTCAGAAAATGCGGCTGATGCTATTGAAGATGGCGCGGATGTCACTGACCCAGATGATATTGATGCCTTACTAGATAGTGTAGGTGCAGAGCCAGAAGTAGACAGTGCGGCTGATGCTATTGAAGATGGCACGAATGTCACCGACCCCGACGATATTGATGCCTTATTAGATAGTGTGAGTGCAGAGCCAGAAAGTGCGGCTGATGCCATAGAAGACGGTGCCGATGTTACAGATCCGGATGATATTGATGCATTGTTGGCTAGTGTAGGGGGAGCAGAAGAAACTAAACCAGACGATGCCGCTAGTGATGACAATATGGAAATCACAGATCCTGATGATATTGATGCATTGCTCGATAGCATTGGCGTCAATGATGATGACGATATCGGTCAAACCAGCGATGTTGAAGGAGAAATTTCGGCAGCTGATGAGCTTGATGAAACGAGTGAAATTACGGACGCCGCAGACATTGATGCATTATTATCTGAAGCTGAAAACAGTGATGATGAAACTCAAGAAGCTGAGCATAAGGAGCAAATTGAAGCGTTTACCGAAGATTACGTAGCGCCATTTCTTTCTGCCGATTTTAGCGACATTACTAATGAGGCACCAGACAATGCATCAGAGAGTGCATCAGAAGATACTGATACAATTGAAGTAGACATTGAAGAAGCCTCTGAAGAAGAAATAGAAGATATTATTGACGAAGCACAAATTGATATTGATCAAATCGAAGATCGTGGAGAATCTGAACAAAACTCTCTGGGGCATCCAGAGATTGACGAGATGCTGTCTTCAGGTATAGACGAAAATGACTTGTCTGATGAAATTGATATTGATTCTTTGATTGATGATGTTCAAGAAGGAGCGTCAGAAGAGTTACTTGATATTGGTGATGATATTTTAGGCGGATTTGAAGAACCTGAAGAAACCGAGGTATCGGAAGATATTCTCGCCGGTATTGATAGTGAATTTGACGAATCAACATTATCTGAATTATTGAATGATGAAAAAGAAACTGAGACAGCGGTAGAGCTCTCTCCTGATTTTACCGATAGCAATGTTTTAGCGGACTTACTTGCCGAAGGCGAATCAGAGCGTAAAGAAGTAGCAGAAGCAAACGAAATAGATGACATTCAAGAGCTTGATAGTTTAGATTTTGATGAACTACTGGCTAACATTGAAGAAGAATCAAGCACATCAAGTGATGAAGAGGGTTTTGACCTTACTGATGAATTAGATATTGGTGATGATGTATTAGAGGTACCTGAGTTATCAATTACGCCTGAAAATACGCAAGAGCAAGATCAGGTAGAGGACTTTGTTTCAGTTGATTCGTTATTGTCCGATAGTTTAGATACGCCAAATCAAGAAGAACCTTATGAGCATGCGAATATCGATGTCGGGTTAGGCGAATTCCCTGAATTTACATCAGATGGCAATGACGTCGATGTTGATGACGATGACAATGGCGTAGCTGCTAAATTAGATTTAGCTAAAGTCTATTTAGAAATTGGTGACAAAGAAAATGCCGAAGTTATTTTAAATGATGTAGTGCAAATGGGTGATGCGCAACAGCAATTTGAAGCGCAACAATTACTCGACAATTTATAGTAAAGGTAGTGTTTTAAAAAACGTCGCTTATAGCGGCGTTTTTTTATGCCTACAGTTCTCAGGTAAAGCGTTGTGGTATTCAATGTAAAAATTTAGGATAATGCGCGCCTTAATCGCTGGAGGTATAAATGCGTTACGCATTAGGAATTGAATACGACGGTAAAAATTACTGTGGTTGGCAAAAGCAAAATCATTCCCCAAGTGTCCAAGAAACACTTGAAAAAGCTTTGTCGAAAATTGCAGATGAGCCAATAGAAGTAGTCTGTGCTGGGCGCACAGATACAGGCGTGAATGCAACTAACCAGATTATTCATTTTGATACTGACAAACAACGTAAAGATGTTGCTTGGACGTTAGGCGTAAATACTAACCTCCCTAAGGACATTGCTGTTCGTTGGGTAAAGCAAGTAAATGATGATTTTCATGCTAGGTTTAGTGCAACAGCAAGGCGGTATCGCTATGTCATATACAACGCCCGTTTAAGGCCTGCGATTCTAAATAGTGGTATGACGTTCTATCAACACCCTCTTAATGAGAAAGATATGCACCAAGCCGCCCAGGTTTTGGTTGGAGAGAATGATTTTACTTCATTTCGCACAGTGCATTGCCAAGCTCATTCTCCAATTAGAACATTGTCACATTGTAATGTTACTCGTTCAGGTGATTATTTAGTGTTAGATGTTAAAGGAAACGCCTTTTTACATCATATGATTAGAAACATAGCGGGTAGTCTAATGAGAGTCGGCCGAGGAATTGAAACAATTGACTGGGTTGCTGAAGTTTTAGCCGCTAAAAATCGCTGTGTAGCAGGAATGACGGCACCAGCGGCTGGGTTATATTTTGTCGATGTTGATTATCCTGAGCAATTTTCTATTCCTAAGTGCCCATTGGGTCCGCTATTTTTACCTGATTAAGCTGCTAATAGATAACAACACAGACCAGTTTTTTGTAACCCATGTACTGTAAATTATGGTTTAATTCGCCGTTATATTTGTTTTCACTAGTTATTTAGCGAAGGTTGATGCAAAATTGAGCACTTGACCTTCCTGATTTTTGCAATAGGCATTTTATATTTATGAGCTGGATAGAAAAAATTCTCCCGAAAGCAAAAGGGACACAAAAACGTAATATCCCTGAAGGTGTATGGACTAAATGTGGTTCATGTAACGCAATGCTATACAAAGCGGAAGTAGAGCGCCAAATTTATGTTTGTCCAAAATGTGATCATCATATGCGTGTTTCTGCTCGTAATCGCATCGAAATGTTTTTAGATCAGGGTGAACGGTTAGAAATTGGTGGTGATCTAGAGCCACAAGATATTTTGAAATTTAAAGACTCAAAACGTTATAAAGATCGTATTTCGTCAGCGCAAAAAGTAACAGGCGAAAAAGATGCGTTAGTTGTAATGAAAGGTGAACTTAACGGCATGCCAATTGTGGCTGCTGCATTTGAATTTTCTTTTTTAGGCGGTTCAATGGCATCGGTAGTAGGTGCTCGATTCGTTCAAGCTGTGGAACATTGTTTAGAACATAACTTACCGTTTGTTTGTTTTTCTGCAAGTGGCGGCGCTCGAATGCAAGAGGCTTTGTTCTCACTAATGCAAATGGCTAAAACCAGTGCGGCTTTAGCGAAAATGAGTGAAAAAGGCTTACCATATATTTCAGTGTTAACCGATCCTACAATGGGTGGTGTTTCTGCGAGTTTAGCTATGTTAGGTGATATTAATGTGGCAGAGCCAAAAGCATTAATCGGCTTTGCCGGTCCTCGCGTTATAGAACAAACAGTAAGAGAGAAGCTACCTGAAGGATTTCAGCGCAGTGAATTCTTGTTAGAGAAAGGCGCTATTGACCTTATTGTTGATCGTCGTGAAATGCGTGCTACTTTATCTCGTTTGTTGTCTAAGTTTATGGCTGTACCTAGCTTAGAAGCGGCTAACTCAAACTAATATTAAAAGAAGGTTTAACAATTACTTAAATGAGTAAACTACCTTTAGAAAGCCATTGTGATGATTGGTCATTATCACAATGGCTTTGTTATTTAGAAACTATACATACTCAAGAAATAGACTTGGGGTTAGATAGGATTAATCGAGTAGCTAAGTCAATGTCGATTTCATTAGACTTTGCCAAAGTTCTTACGGTTGCAGGTACTAATGGTAAAGGCACGACTTGTGCGTTTATTGAAAATTACTTACTTAGTCGAAATAAAACAGTTTCAGTATACTCTTCCCCTCACATAGAACGCTTTAATGAACGTTTAAGAACAAATCGAGTCGAGGTTGAAGACAAATATTGGATAGCGGCCTTATCAAAAGTTGAAAGGGCTCGCCAATCAACATCTTTAACTTATTATGAATTTACTACATTAGCTGCATTTGTCATTTTAGCTGAACTATCTCCTGAATATATCATTTTAGAAGTTGGTTTAGGGGGGAGGTTAGATGCAACCAATATTATCAACCCTGATATTGCGGTACTCACTAGTGTCGCGCTAGATCATCAAGCATTTCTAGGTAACACACGAGAAGCTATTGGTTATGAGAAAGCTGGAATTTTTCGTTCTGGTATTCCCGCGGTCATTGGTGAGAAAGATACACCAACTACAGTACTTAATCATGCCGAAAATATTGGTGCTCGGGTTATTCAACGTGAATACGATTTTAAAGTAGTGGACGACGAAAATAGTCAACTATGGAACTGGCAGTCAGGCGATATTAAACTGAATGGGCTAGTTACTCCGTTTATACCTAAAGATAATGTTGCAACCGCTATAGCGGTCATATCGAACTTGGGTTTTGAGTTAACTCAATCACAGCTAAATTCGGTAATATCTGAAACCAAAGTGCCTGGTCGAACTGAGTTATTTCACGATAAGTGTGATGTTATGTTAGATGTTGGCCACAATCCTCATGCTGTTAATTATCTAGCGGGCGTACTAAAGCGTCTTAACTACTCTAAAGTGCATGCCGTTGTTGGTATGCTAAAAGATAAAGATATAACCGCTACGTTAAGTACAATTAGCGAGACGGTTGATTACTGGTACTTTGCATCTTTACCTACAGAGCGCGCAGCAACATCGGAAGAAATAAGCCAACTTGCTAAAGTTAATAGTAATTGTTTTGACAATGTTAAACAGGCCTATACAATGGCAAAAAATAATGCATGCTCCGATGAGCTAGTGTTGGTTTTTGGTTCTTTTTTTACCGTTGCTGAAATTAGGCCAATACTGTTGTCAGATTAACCAGTAATTGCGAGGGAATTTCGCTTGTCTACACCGTTCCAGAATCGTTTAGTAGGTACTATTATAGTTGCCGCCGCTGTCGTTATTTTTTTACCTGATATTTTAGACGGCGAAAAAGAAAGTTATCAGGCAGACTTTGAAGCAATTCCTCAAGCGCCAGCGTTTGAAGGTAGTAAAGAGCACAAAAAATTCCCTACTGAAAAGCTTAAAGAAATTCCACAGCAAACCTTAAGTGATGAAACTGCCGCTGATGATCTACTTGTGGCTCAAAACGCTGATAAAGAAAAAGATGCTAATGCATTAGCTAAAGCTACCCCACAAGAAACTGAAAACGTTACTAAAGAACCAGCAGCTAAACCTGCAGCGCAAAAAGTTGATAGCACAAAGGTTAATAAAACCCAGCCTGCTGTTAGTAAAGACAAGTATGCTTGGGTTATTCATCTGGGGAGTTTTAAGCATCAAAAGAATGTTGATGAATTGATGCGTAAATTAAAAAAAGGTGGATATACAGCTTTTACTCAGCCAATTAAAACGAAGAAGGGTGCGTTAACTAAAGTAATTGTCGGCCCTAATTTACATAAATCTGATCTTGAGAAAAAACTTAGTGAATTGAAAGCACTAACAAAAGTACAAGGTAGAATTGCTCGTTTTAAAGTAACAAAATAATAAAAAATCTAGGATAGCGCTCTAGCTTCTGTTAGAATGCGCGCCACTAATTTCTTGAGAATACTCAGTATATGGTTTGGATAGATTATGCCATTTTAACAGTGATCGGCATATCAACCTTAATTAGTTTAGTTCGTGGTTTTGTTAAAGAAGCAGTGTCTCTAGTTGTCTGGATCGGTGCCTTTTTTATCGCGAGCTCATTTTATCCAAATTTGGCTGCTCTGCTTACTAATATCTCTGATCATTTCCTGCGAAATGCCGCAGCAATTGCTATCCTTTTTATCACTACGTTAATTCTTGGCGCTCTGGTTAATTATGTTATTGGCCAACTTGTTCAGAAAACCGGACTGTCCGGCACTGATCGCGTTTTAGGTTTGGCATTTGGTGCGTTAAGAGGTGTGTTAATTGTAAGTGCCTTGCTGTTCTTTATGGACGCATTTACCGCGAGTGCTTCAACGCACTGGTGGCAAGGCTCTACTTTGATCCCAGAGTTTAAGTTAGTGATAGAGTGGTTTTTTGAGTACCTTAAGCAAACTTCAAGCTTTTTAACTTAAGCACATTCGGCGGGGAATAGGTTTATGTGTGGTATTGTTGGCATTGTAGGTAATACATCTGTCGCTCAGTCTATATATGATGGTTTAACGGTTCTACAGCATCGTGGTCAAGACGCAGCTGGTATCGTAACCATAAATGACAATACGTTTCGATTACGTAAGGCTAATGGTCTAGTTAAAGATGTGTTTCACACGCGTCATATGCTTAGATTGCAAGGCAACATTGGGATAGGTCATATTCGCTACCCGACTGCAGGAACATCAAGTTCATCAGAAGCACAGCCATTCTATGCTAACTCACCTTTTGGTCTTGCTTTAGCGCATAACGGTAACTTAACCAATTATGCCGAATTAAAGCAATGGCTATTTGAATCTGCTCGTCGTCATGTAAATACGACTTCAGATTCTGAATTATTACTTAATATTTTAGGTCATGAGCTGGCGCAAACTGAGCATTTAAATTTAACACCCGACGATGTGTTTACATCTATTGCTAACGTACATAAGCGCGTACGTGGTGGTTATGCTACGGTTGCCATGATTATTGGCCACGGTATGGTAGCGTTTCGTGACCCTAACGGTATTCGCCCGCTAGTATTTGGTAAACGAGAAACTGATAAAGGTGCTGAATATATGGTGGCATCAGAGTCAGTAGCTTTAGATGCTTGTGACTTTGAGTTTGTGCGTGATGTAGCGCCTGGAGAAGCTATTTATTTTACAGAAGATGGTAAAATCCATAGTCAGCAATGTGCAGAAGCGCCAAGTTATAGCCCTTGTATATTTGAATTTGTATATTTTGCTCGTCCGGATTCAACGATAGATAAAATGTCGGTATACGGCTCGCGTGTTGAAATGGGTAAAAAGCTTGGTGAAAAAATTGCCAAAGAATGGGATGACTTAGATATTGATGTGGTGATTCCTATTCCTGAAACATCTTGTGATATCGCATTACAAATTGCTCATCAATTAGATATTCCATATCGCCAAGGTTTTGTTAAAAACCGTTATATTGGCCGCACATTTATTATGCCCGGACAGGAAATGCGTAAAAAGTCTGTTCGTCGTAAACTAAATGCGATTGGTGCAGAGTTCAAAGGTAAGAATGTTCTACTTGTTGATGACTCTGTTGTTCGCGGTACAACGTCTGAGCAAATTATTGAAATGGCGCGTGCTGCTGGGGCAAAGAAAGTTTACTTTGCATCTGCAGCGCCAGAAATTCGTTTCCCTAATGTTTACGGTATCGACATGCCAAGTGCAAACGAGCTAATTGCTCATGGTCGTGAGGTTGAAGATATTTGTGAAATTATCGGTGCTGATGAACTGATCTTCCAAGATATTGAAGATTTAGTGGCGGCAGTGCGTATATCAAACCCTGAAATCAAGCGTTTTGAAACATCAGTATTTGACGGTGTTTATATTACCAACGACATTGATCAAGGTTATTTAGAAGAACTTGATGCGGCTCGTAACAATGAATCTAAAGAGCAAACTGATAAGAATGCAGATTCGATTATTGACCTTCACAATGAAGGGGCATAACTCTTAGTTAAAGAGTTAGTATCAGGCATAAAAAAGCACCTTAAGGTGCTTTTTTTGTTTTAAATGTTTGCCTATGTATTTGTTTATTTCTAATAAAAGATATTAAGAAATATATTCAGGACCTAAGCCTAAGCTCCAAAGAATAGCCGTAGCTGCCATAATGCTTACAAGAAGTACTAAGCCGCAAGTAACTACTGAACTTGCATAAATAAACCCCTTTTCTTCAGGAATATTCATCATAATAGGAACCCCTGAATAAAGCAGGTATACCGAATAAGCAATAGCTGCTAAGCCTGCTGAAACGACAAACCATAGCACAGGGAATAGTGCCGTAATGCCCACCATTAATAAAGGTGTTGCAGTATAAGCTGCTAGTTCCAATGATTGAGTAAAGTTAGGTGATGAATCAAATGTTTTTGCCATCCAATGTATTAAATACGCCAATGCAAACACGCCAGCTATCATTGATGCATACATGCCGATAGACATAATCATGGCGCTATTTTGTGTTAACTTTATCGGATCGCCTGCGCCGATTGACCAACCGACATGTGCAGCAGCGTAATAACCGCATATTGAAGGTATTAATGCCACTATCAGTATATGAGCTAAGCTGTACATCAAGCTCTCATGACGTTTCTCTATTGTTTGCCACTCTTCTCGTGGGTGGGCATACAAACCCCAGATATGATTTAGGATCATAGTATTATCCTCTCGCTGTCCCCGATTAATGGTACGGTATTGTTATTTTTGTTCGCCGTACTGCTTAACGTCGGTTATATATTTTTTTAATGCCGACTATTTATTTATGTAATATGGTTAAGCATTCGTCAAGAATAGAATGAAAATTAAGCGAAAAAGATCGGATAATTCTAAATATACGGTCAAAAAGTGTACGATCAGGCGACTTTTACTCTGACAACATTCATCACTTCAATGTCAAAACCCGCGACATTTTCTGTCGTTGGATAATAAGTTAGGTTTACTCGTTGGCCTTTTAAGTTTTGGTAGCGTTTTTTGCGTTTATATTTAAATGGCGCACTAACATCTTCCAACATTAAGGTGTTAATAATCCATTCTCCATCTTCACGCTGAACATGTGAAACAACTTTTACTTCGATTGAATGAGTTAGATTTTTGTGACTCTTTAATAGTTTATCTACGTCAGTTTTCATTTATATGTATATTCTTTTTAATATTCGGTTTTACATAAGGGCGAAGCTTAGGTGGAAACTTAGCAAATATTCATCTTATTTTAAGGTAATTATTGTATAAAACATACTTATCTTCTTTATGTGGTAGCTCCGCGTTTATATGATGAAACGAAAAATCTTATGTTTGTATTGTTAATTACTACCCTGATTTACCAACTTTATTCACATTATGTTGTATGTACATAAGTTTTTGTCTATATGGAATTTTCTAATAAAACAATATGTAAGTACTTCCATAACTTAACAATTTTAGCTAAATTGGTAAACGATATTCATCAAAGGTTTATTGAGCTGATTTTTAAGCATATTTTATGCTAAATATCGCACTTATAATAAAAATAACAGGTGTACTTGAATGTTGAGATTGGTTTTTGTATTTGTAGCAGGTTTAGTAGTACAGCCTTTAATTGTAGGCGCTAAAGGATTTAATTTTCCTGATAATATTTGTACTTCTGATGTGTGCGATGAGAATGGTGATTGTACGAAGGTAAATCAATGTTTATACCTTGATGCAACAGCTGAACACTGTCAAGTTTCCGTTAATAATATACAGGTTAGTTGCGCAGACATTCAAAGCCGAAAACAATTAACTGCAACAGGGCAATGTCAAGACTTAGGTGTAGGTACTTTGGACTCCCCTTGGTGTACAGTCGCGCAAGCTGCTTCCTATGCAACTGCAGGAAGCTTGGTATTAATCGCTCCAGGAAAATATTTAACGCCAGGAGGTACTCATGGTTTACATGATTTTAATTCCGAAGGAACTGAAGTCGCTCCTATAGTGTTTCGTAACGCTACTTTTGATCCATCAAAGCCATCTATACCACAAGAGGAAGTTGTAATAACTCCTTTTACAAGCGTTAGTGGTTGGGCACAGCTTGATGCGGGTGAAGATTATTTAATATGTGAACATAATGGTTTAGTTAACGACTCAACGACGTTTAATGGTATTTCGACAAATATAAAATCTTTGGGAAACGACAAACCTTTCATGAAATTATTTAGTGAACAATGTGGCACAAGAACAAACGCTGATGCGCTAAATTATTTAAAAGATTTGTCATGGTTGCCAAAAACCAGGAAAAATGATCAAGGATATTTCGTTCAAGTTTGGAATGAAGGCATTATAAAAGGAAGTTCCAATTGTCCTGCTTTGAATTCAAGCGAAGGTGGCTCTACAGTTGTTCGAGTAAATAAAACTGAAAATGTCCAGCATTGCAGTGACTTGAGCTTACAAACCACCGGTGTTGGACATACTGTTCATTTACAATCTACGGGGGATATTTGCGGCGATCTAGAAGAAATTTTGTCTCGACAAGGCCTAGATTCTGCGGATGTTAGCTATACTGACGATGAGGCTGATCATATTCGGTTTGAAGGATTAACAATTGATGCAGCGAATTATGGTTTAACGATAGAAACTGATCATATCGATTTATTTTATTCTAAAATTCAGGGCAGTTATAAAGATGCAGTGAAAGCGATTGGCAACGAAGCTTGGGATCATAGAAGACCAAATCATTGTTCAAGAGCCGAGGTTTCTCCTGTCTTAGGTGAGCCAGCCGCCGAATTACAAGACTTAATTAATTATTGTAAAGGTATTTCTGGAGGTAGCTTACTAGTAGGGGATTTGATTTCACCACCTAGTTGTACAGGAAGTACCTTGGATACATTTAGCTTGGAGCCTGACTATTTCTACTGGGATCTTCCTTTAGAGCAAGGTAAGGCGGCAATGTTGGCAGCAAGAGACAGTCAGTCGGACGAGTATTGTGTTGGTAATGAGTGCGTAACTCAAACTAGCGGTACATTCAGCAAGTACTGTAATGAAGTTGTCCCTACATTTAAAGTCGAAGAAAATGGTACTGCAAAGACTATCCCCGATAACTGCAATGATTTCTATTATTTTAATGCCGAAAATGTGAATTTACTTCACAATGAAATTCGATATTTTGGTGAAGATGCTATTGATATTACTGGAGGAGATTATTGGAAAGTATTTGGAAATACTATTCATAGCAGTATTATAACCCATGGTGCTTCTCAAATGCCTTCAGGTGTATTGACGAAAAATCATTCAACTGGAAATAGTATCGAAGAAAATCTATTTTTTAACATTCACCATAGTATTACCGGCATTATTAGCTTAGGTGGCGCCCCCTCAGAAAAAGGATCAGCGTCTGATGCATTAGCAATGAACAATGTAATGATTAGTGTTTCTGGAAACAATATCCTACACGTTCCTAGTTGCGACGGTTGTCTAGTCGCTCATAACTTAATGATGGATGTTACAATCGGAGAAGAGGGAAGTAGAAGCCGCGGTTTTATACATGTTGGTGGAAATAGAAAGAGTTGTCTATCGGCTAATGGAGATAAAATCGATTGCAGTACTGAAAAAAGAGGTGCAGCATACCAAGGTAAAGGTAATTCTATTGTTAATAACGTGGTGGAGTTGATTAAGTGGCGTGATACTGACTCATATAGGTTATTGAGTTTTGGTGGCTTTAAATCAGATGAACAATTAGGCTATGTTTATAATGGTGATAATGAACTCTGTGTTTCATCAAATAATATCAGCGCTGGTGCAGGGATTACATCAGTAACAACGCATGTCACTGATTCAGAAGTGAAAAACTTAGCATGTAAAATAACATCAAGCCAACAATCAAAACCTATTGTATTTCAGAATGTACGTATTAATGAATGTGTAAATAATCAAAAAGTAAATCAAGCGGGTATAAATGAAAATTCATTGTATGAATGTCTACAATACTCGTCTGAAGAAATTTCAGGAAATCCTGTAATCCTAAAGGCTACTTCGATATTCAATGATATTGGTTTTGATTACAATAACGCCGATATTAAATTGGTGGGAAGCTGTTCTGATAGCGGTTCTAATTGTACTAAAGATAGTCAATGTAGTGCTGGGTTTTGTGCTATTGAGCCGAGCTATATTGAACGCTGTAAATTAGGCCCTTTAAATTCAATATCTTCACCTGATCCTGTATGTAGGGACTTATTGGAGGCTCCATTGTCGCCAAATAATTATACCGGAAATGCATATCCTGAATTTACGTGGAGAAATGTTGAAAATGACCTAGAGTACCAATTTTTATTGTATCGCTTTCATCCTGATGGTGGAGTTAATGATGCTGCGTGGTCAGAATTGCTTTCTTACGACAATATAAAATTGACTCAATGTAATCAAAGTGGAATTTGCTCTCATAGAGCTAAAAACCTTTTAACAGACGGTACTTATACTTGGAAATTGAAGCGAAGAGCTAATAGTGGATGGGGAAGTTGGTCAACAACACAAGTATTTAGTGTTTTAGAGCCAGATAGAAAGGGGCATACTCTAAGTTTACCTACAGGGCAAATTTATCCTAAACACGGCGAGCATGTTGGATCTGACCCTAAACTTAATTGGCAATATGATCCTTATGCAAATGCATACTCCATTTTATTTTATCGATATACAGGAAGTTATGAGCTAATGGTCAATTTAAAACTTAACTCTGATCAACTAGCTTGCGATTATCAAACTGGATGTAAGATTTTGGTCAGCAAATTATTGTCGTTGATGAATAGTGACGAATCGGAATTAACCTCTGGCACATATACTTGGAAGACCAAAAAATGGACCAACGGAGAGGCAAGCTCATGGAATAACCCTACTTCGGTACTTTATGTCGATTAGAGGTTTAAGGAGTGTGAATTTGATGATGGCTGTAGACTTATATGTTAAAATTTTTTGATTTTCTAATGAAGAATTTTAATTAATGTCTACAGAACAACTTTTAGCACCGATTAAAAGCTTTCTACAATGCGATACACCACAAGCTTGGATAGATAAAGCAAAACAACCAGAGCAGTTGGAAATTTTGCTAATTGACCATATGATCTGTGAGCTTAAAGCGGCGCAAACCGCTATGTACTTGATCCGAAAGTATGCTGTTGATAAAGAAAGTGGCGATGCGCTTTTAGCGTGGCTTGCGCCATATGAAGAGTTTATTTATCGAAAAAATGGTTCATTAGCGGAACTTGCTGATAAGAACAAGCTATCCAAAAATATTTTGCCAAAGGCGCAATCGGCGTATGGGCAAGATCTAATCGACAAAATGGTGTTATTAATTAAGGAAGAATTACATCACTTTTATCAAGTATTAGAAATAATGGACAGACGTGGCATTGAATATCGCTCAATTACACCAAGCCGATATGCTAAAGGCATGATAAGAAATGTAACAAGTTATGAACCTAATACCTTAGTAGATAAGCTGATTATTGGTGCTTATATCGAAGCGCGATCATGTGAACGATTCGCAAAACTAGCGCCATATTTAGATCAAGAACTTCATGACTTTTACTTATCATTATTGCGCAGTGAAGCCCGACATTATCAAGATTACTTGGCGTTAGCAGAGCAAGTAGCAGGTCAAAGTATCGATGATCGCGTTACGTTTTTTGGTAAACTTGAGGCCGAGTTAATTTCATCTCCGGATAGTGACTTTAAATTCCATTCAGGCCTACCAGGCTAATTTATTCATATAACTACGTAGCTCTACGTAGTTATATTCCTTGCACGGCTTCAAATAAGTTCGTTATTATCGACTGCTAATAATAATGAACATAGGAAGTCAAATGCGTTCCCTAATTTCAATTGCGTGTGCTGTAGCAGCATTATCTGCTTGCCAACCAAGTAATAATCAAGCTGAAAATTCTCAAGCACCTAATGCTCAAGCAGCAAGCCCAGCGATAGAACAATCTGTTATGACAGAATCTGAAAAGCTGAATCAATGGTTTGATGTTAAATATGAAGAGCAACTTCAAACTAGCCCGTTAATGCTTACTTTTCTTGGTCGTAAAGATAAATACGATGAATTTAACTTAATGAATCGTGAAGAAGAAAAGCAGAATTTGGATTGGCAAGCGGCTTCTGTTGAAGAGTTAAAGAGTAAATTTGATTATAAAAAATTAGATGAAGAAGCTAAATCTTCATATGACTTATGGATATATCAATTTGAGGAAGCAAAGGAAGCATTTTCGTTTCCAAATAACGGCTATGTTTTCACTCAAATGAACGGCATGCAGGCATTTCTAACTCAATTTATGATTAATTTTCATAAAGTGGACGAGGCAACGGATATGTCGGCATACAACAAGCGTATTGGTGGTTTAGCAACCGCTTTATCCAATTTGTTAGTGCAAGCAAAGGAAAATGCTGAATATGGTGTAAGACCACCTAAATTCGCTTATCAAGGTGTTATTGAACAGGCACAAAACGTCATTACTGGTCAGCCTTTCGATGACAGTGAGAAGGATGCGCCACTGTGGGCGGATGCTAAAAAGAAAGTAGCAGCATTAAAAGAAGCGGGAAAAATTGATGAAGCAGCAGCTACCGCATTATTAGCAGAAACAGAAAAAGCACTTAAAGAAACATATTTACCTGCTTATCAAAGTCTCGTTTCTTGGTTTGAGCAAGATATGGTAAACGCTGATGAAGTAGCGACAGGTGTAGCTAAGCAGCCTAACGGTGTTACTTATTACAATATGCGACTTAAGCAATCAACGACTACGGCATTAACTGCTGAACAGATCCATGAAATTGGACTAAGTGAAGTTGCTCGTATTACTGAAGAAATGATTGCGATTAAGGAAAAAGTGGGTTTTGAAGGAGATCTACAAGAGTTCTTTAAATTTATCAAAACAGATGAGCAGTTTTTCTATCCAAACAATGATGATGGTCGTCAGGGTTATATTACTGATACTGAAGCCTTCCTTGATGTGATTAATGAAAAGCTGCCAGAGTACTTTGGTATTTTGCCAAAAGCACCATTAGTCGTGAAACGAGTAGAACCATTTAGAGAACAAGACGGCGCTGCTCAGCATTACTTCCCAGGAACGCCAGATGGCTCTAGACCTGGTGTTTACTACGCACATTTATCTGATATGAGCTCAATGCCGAAAAATGAAATGGAAGGTATTGCCTATCATGAAGGCAACCCAGGCCATCATATGCAGATTTCAATAGCACAAGAACTTACCTCTGTCCCTCAATTTAGAACACAAGCTGGCTTTACTGCATATAGTGAAGGTTGGGGCTTATACTCAGAGTTACTTGCTAAAGAAATGGGAGGATATCAAAATGACTTCTCTGATTTTGGTCGTTTAGTTAATGAAATTTGGCGCGCTGTACGTCTAGTTGTCGATACTGGATTACATGCAAAAGGTTGGACAGAAGAGCAAGCATTTGAATATTTTAAATCTAAGGCACCTGTTGCTGAAGATGCAATTCGTTCGGAAGTTCGCCGTTACATTGTATGGCCTGGTCAAGCAACAGCTTATAAAATTGGCATGTTAAAAATACTTGAAATTCGAGCTAACGCTAAAGAAGAGCTAGGCGAAAAATTTGATATTAGAGGCTTCCACGATACGATACTTGGTGGTGGCGCTATGCCATTGCCATTGCTTGAAAAGCGCGTAAAAGGCTGGGTTAATAAAGTGAAGTTGAAAGGGTAATCATCCCTTTTTATTCGCAAAATAAAAAAGCCTGAATTATTCAGGCTTTTTTTATGAGAAATTTTTATAGGAGTTTTTGATGAAGACTAGCCTTCAAACGGTTGACTAAGTAATTGATAACCTTCAGGGGTAAATTTGAGCCATGCTCCTTGTTCGTACCAGTCTCCTAAAACTACCCGTGTCGCACTTTTATCACTCATTGAAATTTGGTGAATCGCAGGTCTGTGAGTGTGACCATGAATCATCAAGTCACAGTCGTATACTGCTAAGGCTTTTTCTACAGCTCCTTGGTTAACATCCATGATTTCAAGCGACTTCATTGCTGTTGATTCAGCACTTTGCTTTCGGTAATTTTCAGCAATTTTTTTTCGAAGAGACAAGGGGAGGTTTTTAATAATACCTTGCCACCACCAACTGCGAGATTTCTTTCGAAATTTTTGGTAGTCAATATCATCAGTACAGAGCGTATCGCCATGCAGTATGATTAGTTCATAATCATATAGAGATATTTTCTCTACATCGCCTAATAGTGTCATACCGCACTTAGCTGCATACCTCTTACCGAGCAAGAAATCTCGATTACCCTGAATGAAGTAAATTTCTGTGGTGCTACTTAACTGCTTTAAAGCGTCTGCGATAGTGGTAACAAATAAACTATCATCATCATCGCCAAGCCAGTATTCAAAAAGATCACCTAAAATGTAGAGTTTGTCTGCTTGAGGTGCGTCATTTGTTAAAAACGATAAAAAACAGGCCGTAATATCTGGCCTGTTTTGCGCTAAATGCAAATCAGCAATAAAGTAACTAATTGGCATTGTGTTGGACTTCGATGTCATTAATAAAGGTTATTCAACAATCGTTGATTCAATAACGATTTCTTCTTTTGGCACATCGTCATGGAAACCAAAGCGACCAGTTTCAACCACTGTCATTTTGTCTACAATGTCCATACCTTCAACGACTTCAGCAAATACACAGTAACCCCAGCCTTGCGTTGATTCGTTTTTGAAATCGAGGAAGTCATTATCTACTAAGTTGATAAAAAACTGAGCTGATGCTGAGTGTGGATCTTGTGTACGGGCCATTGCAAGCGTACCACGCTTATTGCTTAAGCCATTATTCGCTTCATTTTTTATTGGTTCACGAGTTGTTTTTTCTTCCATGCCAGAAGCAAATCCGCCACCTTGAGCCATAAAGCCTTTAATTACACGGTGAAAAATTGTGCCATCATAGAAGCTATTTTCAGCATATTGTTGAAAGTTTTTGGCTGTAACAGGGGCGTTATCAAAGTCTAATTTAATTTTGATATCACCTAAATTGGTTTTGAATGTGATCATTTTTCATTCCTAATCAATAACGATGGCGGAATTGTATATCAAATAATTGGATTTTTCTCGTTTTCTCTTAGATTGACTGGTGAATCATCACTTTTGATGCGTTACAATACGCGGCCAGCATTCAACGCTGTATTGTTAGTTTATATATCAAGGAAAAATTTAGAAATGTTGCAAATATACAACACCTTAACTCGACAAAAAGAAGTGTTTAAACCAATTGTACAAGGGAAAGTTGGTTTGTATGTTTGCGGTGTAACTGTTTATGACTTATGTCATATCGGCCATGCAAGAACCTACATTAGCTTTGATAATATTACCCGATACCTTAGGTTTTCCGGCTACGACGTTAATTACGTGCGTAATATTACAGATGTAGAAGATAAAATCATCAATCGTGCAAATGAAAATGGCGAGTCACCGGAAGATTTAGTCGAACGCAATGTCGCAGAAATGTATAGAGATTTTGATGCGTTAAATTTATTGCGTCCTAATATCGAACCACGTGTAACCACTCACATGAATGAAATCATTGAGATGATTGAAACATTGGTAGCAAAGAATCATGCCTACGTCACTGGAAATGGTGATGTGTGGTTTGATGTATCTAGCTTCAACGATTACGGCAAACTCAGTGGCCAGAACTTAGAGCAGCTACAGGCGGGTTCGCGTGTCGAAGTCGATGACACTAAAAAGAGTCCAATGGATTTTGCCTTATGGAAAAGTGCCAAACCAGGTGAACCTTATTGGGAGTCGCCGTGGGGCAATGGCCGCCCGGGGTGGCATATTGAGTGTTCTGCTATGAATGCGAAAGAGCTAGGTAAGCATTTCGATATTCATGGTGGAGGTTCAGATTTAACGTTTCCTCATCATGAAAACGAAGTAGCTCAAAGTTGCTGTGCACTAGATACGCCTTATGTAAATTATTGGATTCACTCGGGTATGGTGCAAGTGGATCAGGAAAAAATGTCTAAATCGTTAGGCAACTTTTTTACCATCAGAGAAGTTTTAGAAAAGTATGATGCAGAAACAACACGCTTTTTCTTAACCTCTGGTCAGTATCGTAGCCAGTTAAATTATTCGACTGAGAATTTAGATCAAGCAAGAGCATCAGTGGAGCGCATTTATACCGCGTTACGTGATGTTCAAGTACCAACAGATTTCGTTTTAGATAAGACTAACTCGCAAGTGGTAGAGTTTTGTCAGGCGATGGATGATGACTTTAATACGCCTGAGGCAATAGCGGTATTATTTGAATTAGCTAAACAATTAAATGTTGCTAAACAAAACAACGACACCTCTGCGCCGATATTAGCTGGTACATTAAAAGCATTAGGCGGTTTGTTGGGACTGCTACAGTTGAGTCCTGCCGAGTTTTTACAAGGCGGCGGTGATGACGACGAAGTTGCTGAAATAGAAGCGTTAATTGCTCAGCGTAATCAAGCTCGTGCCGATAAAAATTGGGCTCTTGCTGACGATGCTCGTGACAAATTAAAAGCATTGAATGTTGTACTTGAAGATAGTGCAGGCAAAACAACTTGGCGTAAATCGTAAGTTATTTTGTTCTGACGTCATTTATTCAAATTGACACGTTTATAAAGCCAGCAACTTATTGAAGTATGCTGGCTTTTTCCATCTAATAGTTTATTTCCCTTATTCTTTTCTTTACTCATCATACAACTTAAGTAAGAATAACTGTTAATATTTACAGTGTTGGTGGTGGTTGTGATTCAAATACCTGATTCGATGACGTTTGAACTAAGTTTATTATTTGCGACGCTTGTCATAACGTTCCTGAACTTAGTTATTGTATTTATTGTTGTGGCACGAATAAAAAATAACAAAGCAGAACAAGTTAGTGCTACACAAAATCAAGCGCACCTGCTTGAGCAATCCTTTTCAGATATTTATATCAAGCTCGTTAAGCAGCAACATAGTAGCGATCAAAAAACACAACAGATTTTATTTGAAAAATTCCAATCAGTTAACCAGCTTTTAAGTAATAACAATCAACGTGTTGCAGAACAGTTAACGTTAATGGCGAAGGTTAATCGTGAAGAGCAAACGGCAAGCATTGAAAAGCTAACCCAATCAACCGATAAACGTTTACAAGAAATAAGTGGTCAAGTCGATAAGCGTTTAGCAGAAGGCTTTGATAAAACCACACAAACTTTTAACGACATATTAAAACGTTTAGCGTTAATAGACGATGCTCAAAAGAAAATAACTGAGCTATCAAGTAATGTGGTGAGTTTGCAAGAAGTCTTAGCCGATAAACGTTCTCGTGGTGCCTTTGGTGAGGTACAGCTCAGTGCACTTGTCAGGAATGTATTGCCTGAGAGCCAGTTTTCACTGCAACATTCGCTGTCTAACGGTAAAGTGGCGGATTGCTTGTTATTTCTACCTAAACCTACGGGCAATGTCGTAGTAGATGCAAAGTTTCCATTGGAAAGCTATAAAACCATGGCTAATCCACACGAAGAGCAACTTCTTCGTAATAATGCGCAGAAACAGTTTAAGCAAGACATTAAAAAACATATTAATGATATCGCTAGTAAGTATTTAATTGAAAATGAAACTTCAGACGGCGCGGTTATGTTTATACCAGCAGAAGCTGTATTTGCTGAAATTCACGCTCATCATAGCGACTTGGTAGAGTATGCAAATAAACAGCGAGTGTGGCTAGCTTCACCAACTACACTGATGGCAATTTTAACCACTGCAAGAGCAGTGATTAAAGATGAAGCTACCAAACAGCAAGTGCATATTATTCAGGAGCATCTCGCTGTTCTCGCTCAGGATTTTGACCGCTTTAAAGGGCGTTTTGGAAACTTGGCGAGGCATATTGATCAAGCGGCAAATGACGTCAAACAAATCCATACCTCAGCCGATAAAATAACCCGCAGATTTGAAAAAATTGAACAGGTTGAAATTACTGAGCCTGATAGTGCTGAACTTTTAACTTCGCAAGATTAATTTTTCGAGATTAGGCTTCGCTAAATTAATTTAAGCACTTTCTTGATAAAGCTGTACTCGATTTCGGCCAAGTTCCTTTGCTAAATATAGTGCTTTATCTGCGTGAATTAGCACATCTTTCATGGTTTTACAGTGTGGTGACTTACTGGCAATGCCGAAGCTGGCTGTGCATGTAAAATATTGTTCGCCAACAATCGGAATGTTATGGCATTCGATACTTAATCTAAGTTGCTCGGCAATATTATTTGCCTCTTGTTGTGTAGTATCTGGCAGAATAATGGCAAACTCTTCACCGCCAATACGCGCAAATAAGTCCTGTTTGCGACATTGACTAGTGACCACTTTAGTAATTTCAGTTAAACATAAATCGCCAACGAAATGACCGTATTGGTCGTTGATACGTTTGAAGTAATCAAAGTCGAGCAAAACAATGGTAAAAGGTCGTTGATGAGACTGAGCTGAAGAAAATAAGGCTTTACCTTGCTCAAAAAATGAATGGCGATTAGCAATGCCAGTTAATGAATCTGTGGTTGCTTGCCGTGTTAATTTGAGCTCATTTGCTTCGATTTCATTGGCAAAAATGGTTAGTACTAATATGACTTCAAGCATGTTCACTAAGATGACAGATTGATATATTAAGTGATTTAACTCGTCACTTAATTCAATGAGTGGCGTAGTATTTATTGTGTTTTCACAATAAAAATAGAGTATTACTGCGGTTAAGCTAAGTAGGACCTTTTCTTTCTTTTCTTGTAATTCAAATAATAAAAAAGCCCCTGTTGGCACTAGAAAATAGTATAGGTGAAAGCCAGACTCATTAGTTACATATAGGTTAGTGCAAACGAGTAGATGCACCATTAATACGCAGAAAAACCATATTTTACTGCCTTTAAAAGCTTGGTAATGATTGAAAACTAACGTTAAAGCGTACGCCAGGGTAAATAGTGCGTTAATACTCGCTACAATCTGGTTATCTAAAACGAAGACATATGAAAGTGTATACAGGCCAGAAATAACGCAAGTAATAAGTGCTATTAAGTTCATCATGCGAACTTTGTTAGCAACTGAAAACGGTTTAAATGCAGTTCCCAAAGAAATGAGCTTCTCTAACATCCTATACCTATAAAGCGAAATGAATTATGAACAAGCTTAGTTTATCGGAACTGATTTATCTTTGGCAGCTATTTAAGAGAATAAAAAATTTAAAAATACCAAAAGCTACGTGTAAGCAGGTAACTTTTGGCTTTAATTGTAATGCAAGTTCGTATCGTTAATTAAAATGCAACGTTAACGAATACGACAGTAAGTAAAATAGGGCATACATATCTTAAGTAATTGCCCCACACCCAAAGCCATTTATCATTTGATAGTCGTGATTTATCGGTAAGTTTATTACCTCTATTCCATATCCAGCCAACAACGAGGAAATAAAACAGGCAACTTAGTGGCTGCATTATGGTTGTTAACACTTGAATAACAATACCAAAAAGCGCTTCGAAAAATGCGATTAATACCATGCTGGCGGTTAATACGACAGCAGATACTAACCAAGTCGCTTTTTTACGCGACATTGATTTTTCTTCAACAAGGTAGGATACCGGCACTTCTGTTGAAGAAATTGTAGAGGTAAGCGCAGCAATAGAAAGTAATGAGAAAAAGCCCGTAGCGACTAGCAGGCCAACAGTCCCCATCGATTCAAATAAGGTTGGTAGAATTTTAAAAATTAGTTGTCCTTCACCGATTAATTTTTCATCAGCAAATACTTGCTGACCAGCATGTTGTGCAACAAACAACGCTGGAATAATGAGTAAGCCAGCTAAGAAAGCGATGAAGGTATCAAGGGCGCCAATTGAAAGGACTAACTTGCCAATATCTTTATCTTTTTGCATGTACGAGCCATAAACCATCATACCGCCAACACCTATGGATAATGAGAAAAAGGCTTGCCCCATTGCTGAAATGACCAGTGTTGGGTCGGTTACTTGAGTAAAATCAGGAATTAAATACTGTTTTAAGCCAGCCATAGCTCCATCTTGCTGCAATATATAAATTATTAATCCGATTAACATTAATAGCAAAATTGGCATTAAACGAGCCGACCATTTTTCAATACCTGCGTGAACGCCTTGGTGAATAATGGCTGCACCCAACAATACAAATACAGGAGTAAATAGTAAATTTCTTAATGTACTATCGCTCGCTAACCAGTTTGAAAGATCGGTTAATCCGCCAATTGCAGTTACTGCTGAAAGGGCGTGCGATAGCATCCAACCAGCAACAATCGTATAAAAGCTTAGCATCATGATCGCGCCACAAAGACCAGCTTTACCAGCAAAGCGGCCAAAACGAGGTAGGCGATTTTTACATGCCTCACCTAGAGCGCTAACGGGGTTTTTTTGCGCTTGATTACCAATATAAATTTCAGCGTATAGTGCAGGAAGAGCAAGCAACAAGGTTACAACCAAATAGACGAATAAAAATGCGCCACCACCATTATTGGCAGCATTCGTAGGAAAACCCCAAATGTTACCCAAGCCAATAGCGGAGCCTGCAGCGGCTAATACGAAACCTATACGGGAATGAAATGAATCTCTGACCAAAATATACTCTTAGTTCTTATTATTATTTTTGCTTTTGCCGAGCTTACCGACTTCAACTTTGATAGTGAAGTAATTTTTAAATTAGAAAGGTTAATTAAGATAATTTGCTCATGGCTCTTGGCATTGTAAGGCATAGCCCATATGATCTGTTCAATACTAACTTTACGTGAAAAAGAATCAGCTATGTTGCAGTATCAAATTATTCCAGTAACGCCTTTTCAACAAAACTGTACGGTGTTTTGGTGCGACGAAACAAAACACGCGGCAGTGGTCGACCCTGGTGGCGATGTTGAGCAGGTCATTGCATTCATTGATAGCAAAGGCTTAACGTTAGAAAAAGTATTGTTAACTCATGCTCACATTGATCATGCAGGTGCAACAAAAGCGCTTTCAACTCACTACGGTGTAAAAGTCGAAGGACCACAAAAAGAAGATCAATTCTGGATAGATATGATTCCGATGCAAAAAGAGCGTTTTGGCTTTTCTCATGCAGAAGCATTTGATACCGATCGTTGGTTAGAGCAAGGTGACAAAGTGAACTTTGGTAACATAGAGCTGGAAGTTTATTTCTGTCCAGGACATACACCTGGTCATGTTGTGTTCTTCCATCGTGAATCAAAACTTGCGCAAGTAGGTGACGTATTGTTCAAAGGTTCGATCGGTCGAACGGACTTCCCTAAAGGTGATCACGCAACTTTGATTCATTCAATTCGTAAAAACTTATTTCCATTAGGGGATGACGTACGTTTTATTCCGGGTCATGGCCCAATGTCTACTTTTGGAGAAGAACGTCGGAGCAACCCGTTTGTAGGTGATGGAGCGCACTAGCCACAATGAAGAATACAATAATTTTTCGCATGCAGCGACGCTTGAAGGAAGTCGATTCCAGTAAGTGGTTTCAAGGGGTTGTCATCGCGGTCATTATATTATCGGCCTTACTTGTTGGTGCCAAAACTCATAATTTACCTGCTCAAGCTATTGTCGTATTAGCAGCGCTGGATGTAGCGGTTACGGTCTTTTTTGTTGTCGAACTCACTATTCGATTTCTTGCTTACAGAAAAAAGCCGGAATTCTTTAAAAATGGATGGAATATCTTTGATACCATCATTGTTATAGGCTCACTAATTCCATCAGGTGGTTCTGGCGTCTTGATAGCGCGGTTACTGCGTGTATTTAGGGTATTGCGTTTAGTTTCAATGGTGCCGGAATTAAGGCTATTGATAAATGCGCTAATTAAAGCAATTCCTCGTATGGGTTATATCGCGTTGTTGATGTTCGTCATTTTTTACATCTACGCAGCGATTGGTAGTATCGTCTTTAAGGATATCAATGACGTATTGTGGGGCGATGTCTCAATTTCAATGCTTACGCTATTTAGGGTGGCGACATTTGAAGATTGGACTGACGTTATGTATGAAACTATGGCGGTTTATCCAATTAGTTGGATTTACTACCTTACCTTTATTTTCTTAACTGCTTTTATCTTCTTAAATATGATGGTTGGTACTATTCTCGAAGTGATGAGTGAAGAGCATGAAAACTTTCGTGTAGAATCACACGGTGAAAGTAGAGAAGGCGGCGAACCTGCAAGCCGAGCACAAATTGAAGCGTTGCACGACGAAATAGCTGAGTTAAAAGCATTAATTAAGCAAAACACTCGTTAGTTTATTTAGTTAAAATAGATGCAACCCGTTGTTGGAGCAAAGGAATGACATCTTGCTCAAACCACGGGTTTTTCTTTAACCATAAATTATTACGCGGACTAGGATGTGGAAGGGCGATAGTATGCTGTTGTAGTAATACTTGATAATGCTTTACAACGTCGGTGATATTTTTGTATTTAAGGAGTGGGGACTCGCCAGCTAAGTTGGCTAAGTGCCAATCGATAGCATATTTTCCTACTAAAATTGTTAGTTCTATTTGCGGGAGTTTAGCTAGCAAGGGAGCCCGCCAAGTTTTTTCACAAAGTGGAATTGGCGGTAAATCACCTGACTTTCCTTTACCTGGGTAGCAAAAGCCCATAGGCACAATGGCAAGTAGCTCTTCGTTATAAAAGATCGTTTTGTCTACGCCAAGCCAAGTTCTTAGCCGCTCTCCGCTTTTATCATCAAAAGGTCGCAACTTTTCATGAGTGACGACACCTGGCGCTTGTCCAGCAATTAGTATTTTACTGTTAACATTGCACTGTAAAATAGGCCTTGGTGCCAACGGTAATTGGTTTTTACACAGCTGACATTGACTGATCTGAGATAATAGCTGCTTAAGAGAAGTCATTAATGGTTTCTCTAATAGTCCGACTCTTGGTATTGAAAAACATCATTTAATGTAACACCAAACACATCGGCAATTTTAAAAGCAACTTCTAATGAAGGAGAGTACTTGTTTTTTTCAATTGCGACAATGGTTTGCCTTGAAACTTTTATTGCTTGTGCCAAGGCTTGTTGGGTCATTTCACTATGATGAAACCGTAACGTGCGAATATTGTTCGTTATCTCTTTAGCCATAACTAGGCACCTTTATGGTAATGATAGAGTTTTGTAGAAAAACGGATAATTTCTGCCAGTAAAAAACCTACCAATAACATATTTAGTACATTAAATTCCGCACTTAGCGCTTCAAAGTAATAATACGCACCAGGAATAGATTTTAACCATAGCTGTACAACGATGATCATGACCCAAACACTTAATAAATTGTAAGCAGCGTTACTCCCCTTTAAGGCGATCAAGTCATCTCGTTCATCCCTTTGCTGTTCTATTTCATCTTTATTGCTAAAGATTGCGACTATGGTATGAACCGCAATATTAAGAATAACGAGTTGAAAAGCGGTAAAAATTAATAATTCAGTATACCCTTCATTAGTTAACTTATTTGCCTCGTATAAATAGATAAAGCTATCGATGTAGTGATAACCAATAAACAAGGTTATAAAAAATTGAATCCATACACTTTTATGTATAAACGACATGGCTCTTCCTTAAATGTAACAAAATTGAGTGTAAAAAATATTAGACATGGTGTTAATGTAATCATACTTTGTGGTGGTGTCAAATATATTTGTCATTGTGTTTGTTATTTTTAACAATTTAAGGCGTTTCATTTTAATCACATCTGGCTTGAGGCATAATAAGGCTCCATAAACCCTCCTTTAGTTTAATAAAGAACTTTCATAGCAATGCGATTAGATAAATACATCACTAAAAGTACAGAACTGACGAGAAATGAAGCTAAAAGATTGCTGAAAAGCGGACAAATTACGGTTGATGGTGAAATCGTTAAAAATGGTGCGTTTAAGGTTGAAGAAGGTGCTGAAATCAAAGTAGATGGTAGTGTTTTAACCTTGATAGGCCAGCGTTATATTATGATGAACAAGCCACAAGATGTGATTTGTTCTAATGTTGATGAAGTGCACCCATCTATTCTTCACTTTTTAGAAGTTGACCGTGCATTTGAGTTGCATATTGCCGGTAGATTAGATGCTGATACTACAGGGTTAGTATTAATCACTGACGACGGAAAATGGTCGCATAATATTATCTCACCGAAAAAGCAGTGCAAGAAAACTTATCGTGTCTGGTTAAGGGATAAAATTACTCCGCAAGCCATTGCTGAGCTTGAGAGTGGTGTCCAACTTAATAATGAAAAGGGACTTACCTTACCTGCAACGATAGAAGTGATTAATGATGATGAAGTGCTGTTAACGATAATGGAAGGTAAATATCACCAAGTAAAGCGAATGTTTGCTGCGGTTGGTAACTTTGTTGAAGCATTACATAGAGAAAGCATCGGCAACATTATACTCGATGATGACTTAATGTTAGGGGAGTGGCGATATCTTACCGAACAAGAAATCGCATTATTTAGTTAGCAAACCTTTATCACATAGCACTTTAATAGGAAGAGTATGCCACATTGCATAATTGAATATTCGGCTGATGTTGAATCGCAAACGTCAGCGAAAACACTTATTGGACAAGTTCAAGCTGGTGCATTGGCATCGAATTTATTCGAGCCAGAGCACATCAAATTAAGAACTTGCTGTTTTGACCACTCGAGAATTGGTACAAGCGCCAAAGGTTTTATTCATGTTACGGCAAGGGTTTTATCCGGTAGAACGTTAGAACAGCGGCAACATTTATCAAACTGTTTATTGAAAACGTTACAAAATATGTCTTTGCAGGAACTTTCGCTTACCGTTGAAATCATAGAAATGGAAAGAGAAAGCTATAACAAATGTATCGTATAGCTTTTTATATTAAACGAAATATAAAAGGAATCTATGATGATAGGAAAGTTTACTAAGCTAGCAAAGGACAATCGCGGCTTTATATTATTTCTTGTGTTAATGAGTGTTTTTCGCAGTGCCGTTGCCGATTGGAATGATGTTCCTACTGGTTCAATGAATCCGACTATTGTTGAAGGTGATCGTATCTTTATCAACAAAATGGCATACGATGTGCGCCTTCCGTTTACTCATATTTCCCTTATGCAAACAGGTGAACCATCATTAGGTGACGTGGTGATCTTTGACTCAAAAGCTTCGGATAAGCGTTTGGTGAAACGAGTTATTGGTGTACCGGGTGATGTTATTGCAATGAAAGATAATACGCTTCTTATCAATGGGCAGCCTGCAGAATATGACATAATTGATCATGCTGAGCAAAGCATCGATTATCTAGAAACAACTCAAGGTGTTAGCTATCGTGTACGTAAATCAAATGCTAACCAACCTTATGATTCATTTTCTGAAGTTGAAGTGCCTCAAGGGCACTATCTAGTGCTAGGTGACAATCGCGATAACAGTGCCGACTCTCGATTTATTGGCTTTGTCCCTAGAAACGAAATAGTCGGACAAAGTCAAAGTGTCGCATTCTCTCTTGATTACGACAATTATTTTTTACCGCGAGTAAGTCGCTTTTTTAGCTCGCTGGATTAGTTTACAGGAACAGCCATTTATGACTAATTTTACACGGTTTACTGTATTGATTTTGTTAATCGTCGTAGCAATTATCTGCTACGGGGTGGGAAGTAGTTCAGGTATGGCGCTGTTCTTTATTCTCGGCGCATGTTTCGAACTAGCCTTTTGGTTTGGCATATTTTCCTCCAATGAAGAGTTGGGTGAAAGAAGTAAGTAGAGGCTGTTTAGACAGCCTTTTTAGCAATGTTTCTGTATTTAACTTCGCTTTAATTAACTAAGCTTTTCAATTAAAGATGATTTATCAATCTTACTATAGGTTTTTGAAACGTTGTCAGCCAAAAACGTGGAAGTAATACTAGCGATGCGCTTTAGTTGATTTAAATCTTTTTCTGTCCATTCAGTTTTATTCCCCGTTCGTTCACAGCAAATAATCCCTAAAGGCTTAAAATCATGTTCGAAAGTAATATCTAACAGCGAATGGATATCATAAATATCAAAGTAACCTAGGTTAAAACACTTTGCTATGTCGCAGTTCTTTGCATCTGACGATACCAGAAATTGATTATTTAATATGTGGTCAAAATAATCGCTATAAGTATCGCTAAAAAGTTCTTCACCGGCGGAAATAGTGTTGGTTTCATCGATACACATGAGTGATGTCATCTCACAATAATCATCGCTAAATAACCAAATGCTCACTCTATTACACGAAGGAATAGCTTTATCGATGGCATGACATAATTTTACCAGTTTGTTATGGAGTGTGAGGCGAGGGTTGCTTAGCGCAATTGATAATGATGAAACAATGTTATCCATATAGGTACCCAGAAGTAATCGTCACTTTAAATAATAGCAGAGCGTAATTGAAAATAAGTTTTTTATGCGTATTAATGTTTTATTCAAAACATGGGGTAGTTTTTGGTAGACTGCTCGATAATTTAAAAATACCTATACTGTCGAGTTATCCCGCTTTATGAAATTCAGCCCATTAGTTCAAGAACTTATCGAATCGTTTAAATGCTTACCAGGCGTCGGTGGGAAAACTGCGCAGCGTATGGCATTTCATCTATTAGAGCGTAACCGCCAAGGTGGAACTAAACTCGCTACAACGTTAAACAAGGCGATGGAAAACATCGGTCATTGCCAAAAATGTCGAAATTTTACTGAGCAAACTTTATGTGAAATTTGTGAAAGTCCACGTAGGCAGCAATCAAAACTATTGTGCGTAGTGGAAAATCCTGCTGATGTAATTGCCATTGAACAAACAGGAGAGTTTCAAGGTCGATATTTTATTTTAATGGGCCACCTGTCACCTATAGATGGAATAGGGCCAGATGATTTAGGTTTAGATTTGTTAGAAAATGAACTTAATCAAGGACAAGTTAAAGAAGTTATCTTAGCAACTAATCCAACAGTAGAAGGTGAAGCAACTGCCCATTTTATTGCAGAAATGGCTCACTCGATGGACGTAAATATCTCACGAATTGCTCATGGTGTACCTGTTGGTGGTGAGCTTGAGTATGTTGATGGCAATACTTTATCTCACGCACTAACAGGCAGAAAAAACTATCAGGTCTAAAACTTGTTAGGGTTACTTTCTTGGTGTCGAAAGGATCGGCCAGTAAACAATAACAAAACATGTAAACGCTATTGCCCAAGCGATAGCGCTTATATTCCAACCATATAGTGGTAAACCTACTAAAGGCAAAATAACACGGACGAAAGCCGCTACTGCCATTAATATAAAGGCAAATGTTATTATTGGTTTAACTTCGAGTGCTCGACCTGTATGACCTAAAGATACACGACTGATCATTGATAATATCATTAAGCCTATGGTACCAACGGTAATCACGTGCAAGCCTGTCGTAAATGGTAATTCAGGCAATAAGTAGCTAAAGCCAACTAAAACTAAACCAAGCCCCATGGCAAAGTACGATAGGTGTAGTGTCCACAATAGCGGTACCTTAAATGTCTCTAACCCTCGCCATCTTGCTTGCCTGATAAAGTGTATAACACCTGTTGTGATAAATACTGCACCAGTAAGGTACTGCAGCGGTTCATTGCCTGCCCACGAAGAAAAGAAGTAACTTACAATATAAAGTAATGCTGTAATTATAGAAGCCGGTAGTATGAGTGATTCGACTTTTTCGCTGGGCGCTATTGCTTCAGTTTTTGCACCTCTTACCGTGAAAAAAGGTATTACTCGACCACCAATTAAGGTAATAACAACGGTAAATAATAAAACAGAAGAACGAGTTAAATGTATTGCTAGATTGTGTTGTTGAAAGTAGCTGGCAAGCAATATGGTTAGCTGCACACAGGCTAAAACAGTAAATAGCGGAATAAAAATATAATTGCGTTTATTATTTGAATTTATAACCAGTTTGGCAAATATGCTAATTACTATCACCCACCAAATTAACTGCATTACAGTTGCTGCAATTAACGAATACTCATTGTTTACCCAAAGCGATAATCGAATTAATAGCCAAAGGCTGAGCAATGCTATTACAGGCGATCCCTTTATGCTTGGCAGACCAGTCCATGTTTGTACGGCAGTTAGTATAAATCCCGCCGCAATAGTGATACCAAAGCCAAAGATCATTTCGTGAGCATGCCAAGTAATGGGTAGTAGTCCTTGGCTGTTTAAGGTTAAATAACCATTTAGTGAGGCGAACCAAGCTAGAATGCTAAATACAGAGGCAAGTGAAGCGAATATGAAAAAAGAACGAAATGGTAATTGCCAAAAAGGGTGGTTTTTAAAGCCATTTGTACTTTTCGATGATTCTGGTTCTGAAATTTGTATCATAAGCCTGTAAGCGTTAACAGTAGAGTCGTTTGATTGTATGTTACTGCTGCAAAACGTAATAAGCTAGCTAAGTCTCTTTCATTAAAATGCCTATTTTTGATGCGTGTCAATGACGAGGCTATTAATTACCTTTATAAACAATTAGCATCGTCTTTATTAATATAAACTTGCAGTAGTAAGCTAAGCATATAAATCTAGCCTTAAGCATAGATAAACTTAGTTCTATGGTTAGTAGTTAAAAGAGTAAACAATTACGTGAATGGATTTGCCAAAAAATTAACGTTGTTAATTTTTATTCTCATACCTAGTGTAGAGGCTGAACAGTCGCTACAGGTTGTCACTGAAGGTTGGTGGCCGTTTAATTACGTGGATGAGACTGGAGAATTAGTTGGATCGTCAACAGTTTGGGTAAAATCAGTACTGGAAAAAGCCAAAATTCCATACCATTTAGATATGTATCCTTGGCATCGTTCATACAACTTAGCTCTCAAACGTAAAAACGTTTTAATTTATTCTATCTTTAGAAGTCCTAAAAGAGAGTCATTATTTCATTGGGTGTGTTCATTACCTGAAAAGCCTGTAAACAAAATTTATAAACTGAGTTCACGAAGTGATATTGTGGTGAAAAACAACGAAGATCTACACAACTACTCAGTTAACGTTATTCGTGGTGCTTATACTCATGATTATTTATTAAGCCTAGGTTTAACGGAAGAACGCAATATACACTTGGCAGCAGATAACGATGCGAATGTGAATAAGTTACTTCTTGGCCGTGTTGATTTGATCGTAGATTTTGATCACTCTATCCAACGAATACTAAAAGAAAATGGACTTCAAACTAACCATGTTGAAGTTGTACATACCTTTAAAAAAGATCCTAAGCTTTGTATGGCAATCAGTAAAGGTACACCTCAGACGACTGTTGATAGGATAAAAAACGCACATCAAGCGTTGCTTGAACAAAATCCTCAATAAATATACTTGAATTGAAAATCACTATCCCCATATCTGAATTATCGTAAGGCAAAAGCCTTAAATTTTGTAAACAACGTATTCAGATAGGAGATGTTTCAGATGTCTGAGACAGGTCAAAAAGAAGTTCATGGCTTTCAAACCGAAGTAAAACAATTACTTCAATTAATGATCCACTCACTTTATTCAAACAAAGAAATTTTTCTTCGTGAATTAGTATCAAATGCGGCTGATGCATCAGACAAGTTGCGCTTTAAAGCATTGTCAGATGCTAATTTGTTTGAAGGAGATGGCGAATTACGTGTTCGCGTGAGCGCAGATAAAGAAAATAATACGGTAACTATTTCAGACAATGGTATTGGTATGACTCATGATCAAATCGTTGAGCATTTAGGTACTATAGCAAAATCTGGTACAGCCGAGTTTTTCTCTAAGCTTTCTGGTGATCAAGCTGCTGACTCACAATTAATCGGTCAATTCGGTGTTGGCTTCTATTCTGCATTTATTGTTGCTGATAAAGTTACTGTTCGTTCGCGCGCCGCAGGTGTTGCAGCATCTGAAGGTGTTGAATGGCAAAGTGAAGGTGAAGGTGAGTTCACTACGAGCAAAATTGAAAAAGCGAATCGTGGTACCGATATCATCTTACATTTAAAAGAAGATGAGAAAGAGTTTGCTGACGATTGGCGCTTAAAGTCAATTGTGACTAAATACTCAGATCATATCTCTGTATCTGTTGAAATGTTAACACCAGAAGTGCCTGCCGTAGAAACTGTTGCTGAAGAAAAAGACGAAGAGGGTAACATCACTCGCCCGGCAGTTGAAGCACGTGATGCGGTTCCTGCTACATGGGAAGCAGTAAACAAAGCAACTGCGCTTTGGACGCGAGAAAAAGCGGATATTACTGAAGATGAATATAAAGAATTCTACAAGCATGTCTCACATGATTTTGCTGACCCTATGCTTTGGGAACATAACAAAGTAGAAGGCAAAACAGAGTACACGTCATTACTTTACATCCCAAGTAAAGCGCCGTTTGACATGCATAATCGTGAAAAGCAACACGGATTGAAATTATATGTTCAACGCGTATTCATTATGGATGACGCTGAGCAGTTTATGCCGACGTACTTACGTTTTGTTAAAGGTTTATTAGACTCAAACGATTTACCATTAAACGTATCACGTGAAATTTTACAAGACAGTAAAGTCACACAAGCCATTCGCAAGGGTTGTACTAAACGTGTACTTAAAATGCTTGATAAAATGGGTAACAAAGATAAAGAAAGTTATCAGTTATTCTGGAATGAGTTCGGCCAAGTATTAAAAGAAGGCCCAGCTGAAGACATGGGTAATAAAGAAGCTATTGCTAAATTATTACGCTTTGCCTCAACTAACGAAGATTCAGCGGTTCAAAACGTATCTTTGACCGAGTACATTGAGCGCATGAAAGAAGGTCAAGATAAGATTTTCTATGTAGTGGCAGACAGTTTTGAAGCGGCTAAGAACAGCCCTCATTTAGAAGTGTTCCGCAAGAAAGGTATCGAAGTTCTTTTGCTTTCAGATCGCATTGATGAATGGTTAGTAAGCCACTTAACAGAATTTGATGGCAAGCAATTGCAGTCAGTAGCACGTGGTGGTGTTGACTTAAGTAACATGGAAGACGACGAATCAAAAGAAGCGCAAGAGAAACTTGAGCAAGAATTTGATTCAGTAGTTAAGCGCATGAAAGACGCGTTAGGCGATAAAGTGAAAGAAGTTAAAATTTCTAACCGTTTAACTGACTCTCCTGCGGTAATTGTCACTGCTGAAGATGACATGAGCATTCAAATGCAAAAGTTAATGGCGTCAGTTGGTCAAGAAGTGCCAGAGTCTCAGCCGATTTTTGAAATTAACGCAGAGCATGAGTTAGTTAAGCACGTTGCAGATGAACAAGACGATGACAAGTTCGGCCAGTGGGTTGATGTGTTATTTGAACAGGCAACATTAGCAGAGCGTGGTAGCTTAAAAGATCCAGCATCTTTTGTTGCTCGCTTGAATAAATTGATGTTAAGCCTTACAAAGTAAACCAGTAAAGCAAATGTATAAACTTAAAAAGGCACCTTTGGGTGCCTTTTTCGTAATAACAATTAAACATGTTGATCAAACAAAATCGCATTACCGTCAGGGTCTATAATAGAGAAATTACCTGGACCGCTATCGTTTTCTAATGATTGATTAACAACCTCTATCCCCTCATTTGTTAATTGCTGTTTCAATGTGCGAACATCATCAAAATCGTCTAAAGGTTGTGCGTTGCTATCCCAACCAGGATTAAAAGTAATAATGTTGCCTTCAAACATGCCTTGAAATAAGCCGATGTTTGTACCGCCATTTTTCATTATTAAAAAGCCATGAGCCATTTCTCCGGCATAAACGCTAAAGCCCAACTTTTCGTAAAAGCTTTTTGACGCTGATAAATCTTTCACAGATAGACTGATAGAAAAGCAACCAAGTGACATCACGTACTCCTTATTATATTAAATTGTTTAATCACTATTAATCATAGTTCAATTTTTAATATTATAACCTTCTGTTTACACTATTAAATTTAAGCAAAATCAACTGAATGTTCTACAATTGATTCATATGTCATGTATCACTAACTCAGATGAATAGAGTAATTCTTGTATTTTTCACCGTAACTTTGTTGTTGTCTACTCGCGGCTATACGAAAGACGAAAAGCTGAAAATTAATGCGCTTTATATACCGCTTGCAGATCATTATGCCGCAATTATAGCCTATGAACTTTATCGTTATGATATGGAGTATGCAGATTTCTCAATAGAAAGAGTGCCAAATTGGGACCTATTGAGAGCCAAGTTTTTAAACGATAAAGCTGATATGGCGTTTGTTATGGCGCCATTGGCGATGTCTATGTATCAGCAATCGCAAAGCTTTAAATGGGTTGGTTTAATGCACCGAGATGGTAATGGTTTGGCTATAACACACCAACTGGCCGAGCAACTGGCTTTACCCGCAGAAAGAAATGCCCGCTTACCTCAAAAAAATCTTGCGCAAGCTGTTAAATTGGCAGACCAAAACCAGAATAAAATCATCGTTGGCGTACCACATATATTGTCGACGCATTCTGTGGCGTTATTTAAATATCTAAAAGATAACAATCTTACGTTAGGTATCACACCCAATGATGATGCCGACGTTTTTGTAAGAACGGTTTCTCCACCAAGTTCCCCTGCGTACTTACTTGGCCAAGGCAATTTGTCTCAGGTTGCGGGCATAGAGCAGTCTTTGCCTTGGATAGATGTCGTAGAAACCGAAAATTACGGGCGCGTAGCGTGGTTTTCTAAAGATATTATTACTTCAAATAATGGTCATGTAGAGTGTATAGCGTTAGCGACTAATTATGCGTTAAATAACAAGAAGCAGGCAGTTGATGAAGTGTTTCTTGCCATTAAAAAAGCAGGGAAATATATTGAAGAAGCAAGAGAACAAGGCGGAGATAACTTAAATAAAATTGTTAAGCTGATAAGAAAGCACATTCCAGCGCATACTGAAAAAGCTATTCGCCAAAGTCTTAACCCCGAATTAAGAGTTATCAACTATCTAAATTTGGATATCGATAAGCCAGGTTTACAGAAAATAATGAATTTAGCAATTGAAGCCGGGGTATTAAAACAAGTAATCGACATTGATGAGTTTGCCCATATAGATAAAGCATCAGATAACGAGATCGAACAAAAATGACAAAAAGTAAAACGATCCAACAAAGCTTTATTCAGTGGTTTTTATTCATTAGTCTGATACCTGTTGTTTTCACTGCGGGAATTATTTACACCGTTGCCAAAAAAGATGTTGAAAGTGAAATTATTGATTACTTGGCAACCGAAGTTGCAGCGCAAACTATTTTTATTCAAAACTGGTTTGACTATCGTTTTATGGACCTTAAACGACTGTCTAGCAGTGAAGCGACAACGTCCACTTTAGCGACGTTACAAACGGCTTATAAAAGCTCGAACCAAACATTAGCTGGCTTTGTCGAAAGCGTGGAATGGGAAGAATTAAGTAGTAAAAATCGCCAGCATTTTATGAATCAATGGTACTTGTATGATTACATTTACGACCTATTTATTATCGATAACGAAGGCAATGTACTATTTAGTGTTGCTAAGGAAAACGAGCTTGGTACTAATTTATTTCATGGACAGTACGCAAACACCAAATTTGCTTTAACCGTTAAAGCATCATTTCAAGAAGGCCAAACGTTATTCTCAGATTTGGAACGTTACCAGCCCTCTAATTCGGGTATTTATGGTTTTGTAGTCACGCCGATTTTGGATGATGCTGGGGAGCGTGCGGGTGTTTTTGCCATTCAAATTAAATTAGACAGAATTAACCAATTACTTGAAACAATAAAAAATGAAGATGGCTATAATTTTTTAGTAGCAGCCAACGGCGAGTATCGCTCAGCTATTCATGACAGTGAAGAACAAATACTGCGTGATAAGACACCTCCAATTAAAAAAGATGAGCAAGTTTTATTAAGTGTTAAACATCAAAACGTGACAGCATACCGGACATTAGATGTCGATGGTCATGAGGTGATATCGGTAAGGCATCCCTTATCAATAGGTGGTGTTGATTGGTTCGTTATTAATGAAACTCATAATGTGGATGCTTTTGCTTTCTTAGAAGATATTCTTATTTCGTCATTATTTGTCGTGATTGTCACCATTTTGGTTGTTAGCTACGTCGCTTATATTGCTTCATCAAGGTTAACGACCCCAATATTAAACCTAACCCAAGTTGTCAAAGCTGCTCAAAAGGGCAACGTTATTCCTCAGCTACGTGAAACCAGCGAATTAGAGTTAAAAGAACTTGGTAGTGGATTGTTGAATATGATTGAAGTAAGGAAATCGCAAGAGCTCAGCTTAAAAAACCACGTCGATTTTCAACAAGCGGTGCTGAATAATTTAGGTGAAGCGCTAATAATTATCGATCGACAAGGCATTATTCGACGTTTTTCAACGGCAGCAGTGACTTTATTTGGTTACCAGGAAAAAGAGCTTATAGGCAAGAACGTTAAAATGCTAATGCCTGAACACTTTGCAAAGCATCACGACGGATATTTAAAAAATTATAAAGGTGAAAGAAAAGACAACATGATAGGTAAGTCGCGTGAATTACTAGGCCTGCGTAAAGATGGCTCAGCGTTTCTTATTGAATTGATTGTTACCTCAGTATTTAACCAAAAAGAAGAGTTGTTTGTTGGCCTAGTTAAAGATATTTCTGAACGTATGCAGACACAATCGGCTTTGGTTAAAGCATTGGAAAATTCTGATGCCGCAAATCGAGCTAAAGGTGAATTCTTGGCGAATATGAGCCATGAAATTAGAACCCCAATGAATGGTGTTTATGGCTCCTTACAAGTGTTGAAAAAACAAGTTAAAGAAGCCTCTTCCGTCGAACTTATAGATAAAGCATTATTTTCTTGTAAAAGCCAATTAACCATAATAAATGACATCTTAGATTTTTCTAAGGTAGAAGCTGGCATGTTAACGCTAGAGGAAGTGCCATTTAGCTTCAGTGAGTTAGTCCATGTAGTCATTTCAGAAATAAACCCAATAGCAGTGCCTAAAGGTATTGAAGTGCAGTACCAGTTAGATGAAGGAGCACATGACAGTTGGATAGGCGACCCTGTAAGAGTCAAGCAAGTGTTAGTTAACTTGGTGTCAAATGCAGTTAAGTTTACCCAAAAGGGCAGCGTCACTATTGCTATTGCTAAAGAAGGTATAACCGATGGCCAGTTGATTTTTACCATACAAGATACAGGGATTGGTATGACGTCAGAGCAAATATCTAGATTGTTTAAACGTTTCGAACAAGCTGATACTTCAACTACGAGAAAGTTTGGCGGTACAGGTTTAGGAATGGCAATTACTCATGCATTAGTTAGTTTAATGCATGGCCGTATTGAAGTTGAGAGTACGCTTGATAAAGGAACCAATTTTGAAGTGAGTTTACCGCTCACAAAAGCCGATGATAGTTTGTCAACAGTAGCAGAAGAGTTTGAAGTAATTACACCAGAGTTATCTGATAAGAGAATTTTGCTTGCAGAAGATAATCGTATTAATCAGAAAGTGTTCTTAGCAATGATAAAGGCAACTAATGCCGAGGTTGAAATTGTTGAGAATGGTAAACAGGCCGTTGAATTAGTGGATGAATATAGACCAGACTTTGTTTTTATGGACATACAAATGCCAGAAATGGACGGTATGGAAGCGTGCCGTTTGATAAAAAGAAAACATCGTACATTACCTATTGTTGCTCTGACTGCTAATGTAATGGAGCAAGATATAAAGAAATATCAGATGTTAGGGTTTGATGATCATGTTGGTAAGCCAATTGAAATCCAAGCTTTATTTCGCGCCATTACTACTCATCTTAAATAAGGCATTAGACATTGGTCTAAAAATGGCGCTAAATCGCGCCTTTTTTGATCCGAGCAGTTAAATGTTACTTGTTTGCATACATGTGAAAATGTATAGTGTGACACTTTAATAAAACAGCAGAATTCAATAGCACTTTGGTTGGCTAATTTTGTTAATAACTTAGGTAAGTTAATCAACCAAATTGGTATTTTATAATTCATAGGGCAGACTTTATGCGCATTATTTTGTTAGGTGCTCCAGGCGCTGGTAAAGGCACACAAGCACAATTTTTAATGGCTAAATACGGTATTCCACAAATTTCTACTGGTGATATGTTACGTGCAGCAATTAAGGCAGGTACTGAACTAGGGAAAAAAGCAAAAGAAGTAATGGATGCTGGTCAATTAGTTTCTGATGAACTGATTATTGGTTTAGTAAAAGAGCGTATCGCCCAAGACGATTGTAAAGAAGGCTTTTTATTAGATGGATTCCCTCGTACAATTCCTCAAGCAGATGCAATGAAAGAAAACGGTGTCGATGTCGACAGTGTGATTGAATTTGATGTAGCAGATCAAGTCATCGTTGAGCGTATGGCTGGTCGTCGTGTTCATCCTGGTTCTGGTCGTGTTTATCACATTGTTTACAATCCGCCAAAAGCAGAAGGCAAGGATGATGACACTGGTGAAGACCTAGTCGTTCGTCCAGATGATGAAGAAGCTACTGTACGTAAGCGTCTTGCGATATATCACGAACAAACTAAGCCACTAGTTGATTACTACCAAGCAGAAGCTGGTAATGGAAACTGTAAATACTTAACGTTAGATGGTACGCAACCAGTTGAAGAAGTTAGCGCCAAACTAGCTGCTGAACTTGGTTAAGTTGAAATTCTTTTGAAAGAGCCCGCTTTATGCGGGCTTTTTTATTGGCGGGAGAAATAAATGAACAAGGTAGTTATTGTTACTGGTGCAAGCCGAGGCATTGGCGCAGCTGCTGCTAAATTACTGGCTAAACAAGGTTATGCCGTTTGTGTAAATTATTTACATGCAAGCGAGCAAGCGAAAATTGTTGTAGAAGATATTATTAAAGGTGGCGGCAAAGCTATTTGCTTTCAAGCTGATGTGTCTCAAGAGGCTGATGTAAAACGACTTTTTGAGGAAACGAATAAAGCGTTTGGCCAAATAACACACTTAGTCAACAATGCAGGTATTTTATTTAAACAAGCTAGTCTTCAAGACATTGATGTAGATCGATTTCAGAAAGTCATGAACACCAACGTATTAAGTTGCTTTTTATGTGCAAAAGAATTTATTGCCCAAATTAAAAAAAATGGCGCAATTGTTAATGTATCTTCTGCAGCCTCCAGAACAGGTGCGCCTTTTGAATACGTAGACTATGCGGCATCAAAAGGTGCAATAGATTCATTGACCAAAGGTTTGTCCCTTGAGTTGGCGGAAAGAAATATTAGGGTGAATGGTGTCAGACCAGGGTTTATCAAGACGGATATGCATGCTGACGGCGGTGAGCCTAATAGAGTTGAGCGACTAACACCACAGATACCACTAAAACGTGGCGGTACAGTGGAAGAAGTAGCCAATGCGGTTGTATGGCTGCTTTCTGAACAGGCTTCATATGTTACAGGAACATTTATTGATTTAGCTGGCGGTAAATAAGCGCTTTATTGTAAAAAGCGCTCTTTTTCGCTGATAACACATTCTTCAATATTGGCTGGAGCGTTTTTGCGGTCGATTAACCAACATTCGTCATAAATCGAGCAATAGCATATGTCTATGCTAACATATTGTGATTCAGTATTAATAAAGTCGATCATTGAACTAGCTGTTGTGGCTTTTATAGGATTCACCACTTGTAGAGGTGATATTATACGGTTGCTAATAAATGACTGAGTAAAATTTACATCTTTTGCTGACAATGCATCAATATCTCGCCAATACTGAATTGCTTTGTCATTATATTTTATGACTACGTATTTAATTTTTGCGGGCCCAGTGCCACTATTGGTGACACCGTATTCAAACGTTTCAGCTTTGCCACTATAACTTCTAAATATTTCAAGTCGCGGCCATACTGAAGCTCTTGCGTAGGCCCTATCGATATACGCTGAATATATGCCTACAAAAACCGCGACAAGGCTCACCGTTAATGCCGATAGACCTACAATCATTTCGGGTGACTTGTACCAAGCTTTATTTTCCATGTCTCTGCTTTGATTTGTTAATTATTTACGCGTTAATCTATATGGATTTAGTCATAATATCAAAGCTTTAAGTGATTTTAAATCGTTTGTCTAACGAAGCGTCCCCTGAGCCAAATAGCGTTATCATAAGCATTAATGCACCCCAAAATATATGTTGATTTAAGGCTGCCTGTGTCATGTCTAAATAAGCAATTACTGCAACAAGGTTAATCACAAATAGACCGAGAGATGATAGCTTTGTTAGCAAACCTATTGTCAGCAAAATGGGTAATATCAATTCACCAGCTGTAGCTAAATAGGCCGCAATCTCAAAGGGTAATAAGGGTACTTGGTATTCGTATTCAAATAGCATCAGGGTAGAGTCCCAATCTCTTAATTTTACAAGGCCGGCCTTAAAAAATATCCAACTGATGTAGACCCTTGCTAACAATAAAGCAGGAGTATGTAAATGTGTGGTTAAACCAAAATATTGGTTGTAATAATCCCTAAGCAGGGCAAGTGTGCTTGTCATAAAAACCTCTAGTAAATGGTGTGTTGGTATTGCTTATTTACGTTAACTTACTGTGGCAATACCTAATAAAATATGGTGTTCAATAGCATGTTTAAGCCAGTCGCTTAAATCTGCAGTTGGTGTTTGAATTGCCGATAAACCATCATCAAGTGTATCGTGGCTTAAAAGTTGTTGATAATAAGCAACTAGCTCTTCCGGCAGTAGTAGTGAATGTGACTGCAAGTCTATTCGGTAAACAGCAAAGTGGTAGACCTTGTCCTTTTTATCCGTTAATTCTGTCAGTAAAACATTCAATGCTTCATCGTCGTTATTAATTATATGTGTTCTAATTTCAAGCAGAGGGTAATTGCTGCTAATGATGGTGAACCCTGGCGCAAATATTGGTGATAAGGTATCGATAGCATGATGTTCTAGCAAAGCTAAGCTAGCTAACGAACTAATATTATCGCTTGCACGTTCGGCACTGAATAGTGCCATTTCCATGACGGCAAGATCTGATAAATATGGCAATTGTCTTAAGGCCGCTTCTTGGGCAAGATAATGAGGAAATTGCTCGCCAATTTCAGCCCAGTCAGCATTGGTGCGAAGAACTTTCTCGGTAAAGTGACTAGCGGCAACATCAAAATTGTCTTGCAACAATAACTTTATTGCTGGAAAACTATTTGCTAATGAACGCTTAACTGACGCTAAATAATTGTTGCGATATATTGCTATGCCCGTTTGTTCATGGTCACTAGCTTTAAAATCTTGTCTAGATTGTAAAATCTGACTAAGTAGTGATGATTGGTATTGCTTAAGCATGGCTTAATACCTCACTAGCTATTTCACGGGCTCTATCTGCTTGTTCAACTAGTTCATCCCAGCTTGGTAAATCAAGGTCCCACTCTATGAGTGTTGGTATAGCACCAAAACGTTTGAGTGCGTAACGATAAAGCTGCCAAACTTCATTTGAAACTGGTTGTGCATGATCATCAATCATGATCCCTAATTCACCTATAGGCGAGCAACCAGCTAAATGAATCTCCCCGACCAAATTAGTAGGGATATTCGCCAACCAGCTAATGACAAAGTCCAACGGGTGTTCGACGTTTTCATTAGTGGCATTAACCATTAAGTTATTTAGGTCGAGTAATAGCTTGCAGTTAGATTTTTGACAAAGCGATGATAGAAACTCAGTTTCGCTCATCGTCGAGCCAACAGGTGTAATATAAGCCGACAAATTTTCTACTAATATTTGTTGATTAAACGCGGTTTGTACTCGGTCCACGTTAACAGCCATAGCTGTTAACGATTCCTCATTAAATGGCACTGGTAGCAAATCGCCTGCATGTACGGTTAAATCTTCAAGTTGTCCCCAGCTAAAACACGCATGGTCTGATAACAATATTGGTTTAACGTTGTTAACTAGCGATTTTAGTTTCTCAAGGTGCTTTTCAGGCATTTCATGTGCCGATCCCAGTCCCATCGATGTAGCGTGTAAACTTATACGGTATTTGTCCTTAATATCCTCAAGTAATACTTGAGTAATCCCACCTTCAGCAAAAAAGTTTTCTGCGTGAATTTCAACAAAATCAATATTGGAAACGGAAGCCAGCGCCTCACGATAATGAACATGACGAAGACCAACACCAATCAATGGTAATTTTACTTTGCTATGTGCATTACGCATGGTTGTACTTCCTAACATGATGAATCGTTGAACTAGATTATCGAAATTTATTAACTATTTTTCGATGCTTTAAATTTAGCTTTCGCCTCTTTGCGTAACATGCCACCTAATGAGTTACATGAACCTTTGTTAACTAATCGCCACTCACCAGGGTCGTTATCAATCGTTGATTGCCCTGCACAAGAATGAGTGCCGGCCAAGTTACCACAATCATTTTGCCCTGCTGGTGTAATGCCATAGCATCGCTCTTTCGCTACTTTTTTACGCTCTTTGTCAGCAGCTTCCGCGGTGTCGATAACACCCAGTGAAACGACAGTTGCTAGTGCGGCTGATAATGCGATTTGATGTTTCATTTAACTTCCCCTTAATTAATCGAAGTAGTATATCTTGTTAGTTGTTGAGTCTGTTTGTAAATTAAGCAACCAATTGTTTTAATGCTTGCTCTGAAATCAGACCTGAACTCTGCGCTTTTATTTCACTATTTTCTAAAACAATTACTGTTGGAATGGTTTTAATGCCAAATTTTTGGGCCAAAATAGGTAACTCGTCAACATTTGCTTTGAGTGCTTTAACATTACTCGGCAGTGTTTTAGCTATTCTGTCAAATAGTGGTGATAGTGTGTTGCAGGGCGCGCACCAAGGCGCCCAGAAATCGATCACTAACTTGTCATGGTTGATGGTAATTTCAGCAAACTCTTCTAATGAACTTAAGTTTTTTACTGTCATTACTCTGCCTCGCTAAGCTCTTGTACTGTTTTACCTTTAATGCCTGCCCAGTTGCTGTCAGATTGCGCAATATAGTGTTGCGTTTGTTGTAACCACTTTTTCTGTACCTGTTTATTTAGGTTGAGATAAAGCTTGTCAGCAATAATTTTCCATGCAGTAGGGTCGGTATCGAATTTTTTATCCATTGCCACACCAAAGGCACAGTAGCCACCATATTGTGGTGCGAACTTTTCAGGATTAGTTTTAAATAAATTGCGATGTTGTTCTGAGCTAAAGCGATAGATGGCACCTTTGTAAGTTGTCGTATAGTTAACATCGCCGGCCACAGCTTTACCTTGTGTAAAATAAGCAACTGGGTCGTATCCTTTGATTGCTAAATCATTAGCATCAGCGTTCATATCAATGTCTGCTGCAAAACTTAAACTGGCTACCGATAATAATAGACCAGTTAAAAGTGATTTAAGTGTAATGTTTGTCATGTTATTTCCTTAAGTTGGGTAAACGTTGTTGATAGGGAAATAATACTTAGGAAAACATTGGGCTTGGGCTACAATCGTCCATAGTTTCGTGCAAATCGTCCAAAGAGAGCGTTATGGATAAACTTTCTGCAGTTATTCAACAATTTACTATTCAAGCTGGCGTATTTTATACCGGGCAAGTGTGTGGCTTTTCTCCATTTGAAGATGAAAACAGTATTGAAGGTCATATTCATATATTAAGAAGTGGCCAATTGACCATCAGCCAACCAAATGAATCCAATATTGTACTTAACGAACCAAGTATTGTGTTTTTTCCGCAACCTAAATCTCATCGTTTGCAGGCAACAGAGTCTGACAATGCACAATTAGTCTGCGCGGCAGTTAAATATGGCATAGGAAAGCAGAACCCTATTACTCAAGCGTTGCCAAATATAGTCGTGTTGCCAATATCTAAAGCGCCGGGCTTAAAAGAAAGTCTTTCTTGGTTACTTACAGAGGCGCAAGGTGAAAGCTTAGGTAAACAAGTTGTGCTTGATAGGCTAATGGAGGTATTTATTATTTATCTGCTTCGCCATTTAATGACACAAGGGAAAGTTGAACAAGGTTTGTTGGCAGGCCTTGCACACCCACAGTTAAGCCAAGTGTTGATTAAGATTCATGAAAACCCTGAACATTCTTGGTCGCTAGAGGAAATGGCAGAGCTAGCGCTGATGTCTCGTTCTAAGTTTTCTCCGCTTTTTAAAGAGGTTGTTGGGCAAACTCCGAATGACTATTTAACAAGTTGGCGAGTTAATGTAGCTAAATCACTATTACTAGAAGGTAAGGCGGTTAGTTTAGTCGCTAACTTAGTGGGTTATGACAGTGGCTCAACGTTAAGTCGAGCATTTCAAAAGTTAGTAGGGGTTTCTCCTAAACTTTGGCTAGAGCAAACATTAGCTTAATTACAGCCCCATTTTCCAAACTTAGAACTAAATTTCAACCCGCATTTCAACCAAACTTTTTTTAAAGCCTAGCTTTTCATACGCTTTTATTGCAGGTGCATTATCGTTATAAACGTCTAAAAGCACCTCTGTGACACCATGTGTTTTTCCCCAAGAAAATAAGGCTTGGATTAGCTGTTGACTTATACCTTGACCTCTATATTCAGGTTGTAAAAATACAAAGCCAATATAGCCATGTCGATCAAATTTATGATGGGCAGGCGAGGGCTTTATTTTCATATAACTGCTGCCGATAAGTGTTTTTTCGACTTCTGCAACTAGCAGTTGGCACTGAGCATCGGCAATAAGCTGAATAAGGTCGTAGTAGGTAATTTCACCTTCTCTTAAGTTTTCTGCAACAGGCCGTTCAGCGGCGATAACGCCTTGTTCAAACTCTTTTAAAGCATCGATATCAGCTAGTGTTGCTGGCCTTATTTGTAAATTCGTCATCTTTTGTCGTCACAGGTGTTATTTTTTCATAAAGATACCTGATTATATCTTTAGTGGTGATAATTCCTACTGGTTTGTCTTGCTCATTCACAATAGGGATACAGGTCACTTTATGTTGATGAAAGATCTTAACCGCTGATGCTAATGAGGCATTTTTAGGTAATGAAATTACATTACGGCAAGCGACTTGATGAGCGCGCTTATTTAATGTGGCAATATCTCTGGTTGTTTCGGCAGCAAGGCCAATGTGCGGGCTGATTGCTTTTAGTAAGTCACGATCAGATAAGATACCAGCAAGTTTATTATTGCTATCCACAACAAGGATATGATGAAATTTATGTTCATTAAAAATCTCGCGAACAAGTGCAAGCCTATCATCTAAATGAACAGTGCTAACAACTGTTGTCATAAGATCGTTAACTTTCATAGACCAGTCCTAATATTGTTAACTTATTATTATTAAAGCTAATATTATATAATTTGTATAGTAATAGTGTGTTCTATTGTGTGATCAAAAAAGCGGTATAACCTTGAAGATTGATACCGCGTAAATTACTAGAGTAGAGTAATGACTAGCTATGCCGCTTGCTCTGCATCATTCTGATCTTGTTCAACTTGCCTTATTAAGTGATCAAAAGCTGATAAACTAGCGGTTGCACCAGCACCCATGGCAATAATGATTTGTTTGTATGGCGTGGTCGTAACGTCTCCAGCAGCAAATACACCTTCCATTGATGTTTCTCCTTTATCGTTAATGATAATTTCGCCACGATTAGTTAAGTCGATATCACCGTCTAGCCATTCACTATTTGGCATCAAGCCGATTTGGACAAATATACCTGAAAGTTCAATCTGATGGCTGCTGCCTGTTGCTCGGTCAGTATACTGTAAGCCGGTTACTTTACTACCATCACCTAATACTTCAGTAGTTTGAGCTTGGGTAATAATGGTAATGTTGCTCATAGAGTTTGCTTTACGTTGTAGCACTTCATCTGCACGAAGTTTGGTATCAAATTCAAGTACCGTAACGTGTTCAACGATGCCTGCTAGGTCAATTGCCGCTTCTATACCTGAATTACCACCACCGATTACAGCAACTTTCTTGTTTTTGAATAACGGACCGTCACAATGCGGACAATAAGCAACGCCTGAGCCTGAGTATTGGGCTTCACCTGGCACATTCATTTTTCTCCAACGTGCACCCGTTGCCAAAATTACACTTTTACTGCTTAATGTCGCACCATTATCTAATTCCACGTTTATCATGCCGTCTTTTGATATCTTGCTTGCTTTGGCTCCGGTCATAATGTCTACATCATAGTCCTTTACGTGCTCTTCAAGGCTAGCAACTAATTTTGGACCTTCGGTTTTCTTTACCGAGATAAAGTTTTCAATGCCAACGGTTTCCAGTACTTGTCCACCAAACCTGTCGGCAACAATACCTGTTTTTATACCTTTACGTGCGGCGTACACCGCTGCTGAAGCACCTGCTGGCCCGCCACCAACAATAAGTACGTCAAAGTCATCTTTTTCATTTAACTTTTCTGCTTGGCGAGCATCTGAGTTGCGATCTACTTTTTTCAAGATATCACTTAGCGTTATGCGACCTTGTGAAAAGCTTTCGCCATTTAAGTAAACACTAGGTACTGCCATAATATTGCGTGATGAAACTTCTTGTTCAAATAACGCACCGTCTATCATGGTATTGGTAATGTTTGGGTTTACGGCTGCCATTATGTTTAGCGCTTGAACAACGTCGGGGCAGTTTTGACAGCTTAATGAAATATAGGTATCAAAATGAAGCTCGCCTTCAAGTGATTTAATTTGTTCTATTTCATCTTCAGTAATTTTTATTGGATGACCACCGCTATGCAACAAGGCCAATACTAGCGAGGTAAATTCATGCCCTAAAGGGATGCCTGCAAACGCTAATTTCGAACCTGATTCTGATACAACAGTCATTGAAGGCAATCGAGCACTGTGGTCAGTATTCGTTTTAATATTTATGAGTGGTGATAGCTTTACAATTTCACCGGCTAATTGACTTAATTCATTAGATTTTTTGCTGTCATCTAGTGCAAGGCTCAAGGTAACTTGCTTGTTGATGTTAGCTAAATAAGTTGTTAATTGTGCTTTTAGTTGTTCGTTTAACATAAAATACTCCTACATCGAACAGATGACAGATAAAGTGTTTGAAAAGAGGCCTGGCGTGACTTTAGGAAAAGAAGAATGCACGCCAAACCTAAGTTGAACATATGAAACTAGGAGTATCAGGAGAACAATACGCTCTCCTTTTACCTTTGGTTCACTATTTTCTAGGAAAATTAATTAAATTTTACCTACAAGGTCTAATGATGGTGCTAATGTCTCTTCACCTGGTGTCCAAGCCGCAGGACAAACTTCACCGTCGTGTTCTGCTACATATTGTGCCGCTTGTATCTTGCGCACTAATTCTGATGCAGAGCGGCCTATACCTAAGTCGTGAATTTCCGCTACTTTGATTTCGCCTTCAGGGTTAATCACAAACGTACCGCGAAGTGCTAAACCATCTTCTTCTATCATTACACCGAAGTTGCGAGAAATGCGGCCAGTTGGGTCACCAATCATTGGGTAGTTAATTTTTCCTATTGTGTCTGAACTGTCATGCCATGCTTTATGCGTGAAATGTGTATCTGTAGACACTGAGTAAACCTCAACACCCATTTCTTGTAACTTCGCGTAGTGGTCTGCCATATCACCTAACTCTGTAGGACATACGAAAGTAAAATCTGCTGGGTAGAAGAAAACTACCGACCATTTGCCTAATAGGTCTTGTTCACTTACTTCTACAAAGTCACCTTTGTGAAATGCAGTTGCGTTGAATGGTTGTAATTGTGTGTTGATAATTGATTGAGTCATTTTATTTCTCCAATAGTTTGTTGACTAAGTTCTTTTCTTAAATAAAAGGTTAAAAAGTCTGTTTGATTGCTACGGGAGAAATAATAAAAAACTTTAGAGTATTATTAAAATTGCTTAATTAGATTGTTGTAATCGATAAAATCGATTAGCTGGCGAGATAGGCAAGATTGAACCTTGCTTGCGTTTAATCCTTTGTCGCATACACTTATATTCAGAGTGTATTAAATTGCGTAATACCGATGAATTTTAACTACTTACAGATAGTAATTGCTTTGATTATTTGTGTATGCCCAATACAAGTTATAAGCAAAGAACATGTAACGCTTGGGATTAATAGTTCGACGAGTAAAGGGTTTTATTACCAAGATAATAAATTACATGGAGAATATGGTGGCCAGTTACAGTGTGTATTAGATAAGCTGTCTATCCATTTTGAACAAAAGTTATTACCAGTTGCTAGATTAGTGGCCTCTATAGAGACTGGCGTTGTCGATGTCGCGGTTGGTTTAGCGCGCACCGTTCAAAGAGATAAAAGTGGTCATTACTCAGAACCGGTAATGACAGTGCCTTATGCTTTAATTAGCGGAGCGGTGGTATTTAGTTCATCGCATGATATAAGAGGTAAGTCGTTAGCTGTACTCAGATCGTCGAATATGGTACCCATGGCGATAGAGTATGGTGGTAAACCACATGAGTTGAGTAATTATCCGCAAATTATAAAAATGGTACTAAGTAAACGTGTTGATGGCGCTTTAGTACCTGAGAATGTAATTTCTTCGCTAAATAAAGAACAATTAGATTCGATTAAGTTTTTTATATTAAAAGAAGAGTCAGTAGGGTTTTATGTTTCTCGCAAGTCACCACACCGTCAACAGTTAATTAACTTAATCAATGCCAATGTTCAAGCATGTAAATAAAGTTTTATCAGTACTAAACATACAACCACATCATAAAGTAATGACAACTTGCCCCACCTAATACAAACAAATGCCAGATAGCATGATTGAAAGGGATCTTTTTCTGTACATAGAATATAACGCCTAATAAATAAACTGCACCACCTGCGGCTAGCAGTGCTAATCCGCCACCAGAGAGTTCTTGGTATAGCCGATGAATAATCGTTAGCGAAATTAATCCCATACCAATATAAGTGATAAGCGACACCGCTTTATATTTATGACCGCAGATTACTTTAAAGGCTATGCCTCCTATGGCTATTGACCAAACAATTGCTAGCATGCTGTAACCAAGCGTACCTTTAAGAGTGATAAGCAATAGAGGAGTATAAGTACCGGCAATTAATAAATAGATTGCGCAATGATCAAATAATTTAAAGAGCTTTTTAGCTTGTTCATGGACAAAAGCATGATAAAGAGTCGATGATAAAAATAGTAAAACTAAGGTTGCGCCATAGATGGCAAAGCTAGTGATTCGGGTTGGGTCTTGTGAAATTGTCGCATAGGTAACTAATAAGGTTAAGCCTGCAACACTGAGTAAAGCACCTAAGCCGTGACTTACTGCGTTCGCTATTTCTTCAGCTATGCTGTATTGGTTTAGTTCAGCCATGATTAGTTTTCTTACTTACTTAATTTTGAGTGTACATGTGTACGCTGAATTTTAGCAGAGGATGAATAATTATCATAGAGGTCTGACCATAAAATTACCATTGATTTTATTTTTACGTGCAATAGACATAAAAAAAGGAGCTTATTAGCTCCTTTCTCTATGATGTACTTAGAATGTTTACCAGATTTTCACACGCTTTTCAGGCGCGATATACATAGCATCGCCTTCTTTGACGCCAAAGGCTTCATAGAATTCATCCATGTTTGACAATGAGCCAATAGCACGAAACTCTGCAGGCGAGTGTGAGTCTGTTGCTACACGGTTACGTAGTGCTTTTTCGACATATTTAGCACGCCAAATTTGTGCAAAGCCCATGAAGAAGCGTTGATCGCCTGTTAAATTGTCAATCACAGGTGCCTTCTTACCGTTTAATGAAGCTTTGTAGGCTTTATACGCGATAGTTAAGCCTGATAAATCGCCAATGTTTTCACCTAATGTCAGCTTGCCATTGACATGCAAATCTTCAAAGACTTGATAGCCGTCATATTGCTTAACAAGGTTGCCTGCACGTTTAGTAAATTCCGCTAAGTCTTCTTCTGTCCACCAGTTCTTAAGGTTGCCTTCTGCATCGTAACGACTACCTTGATCGTCAAATCCATGGCCCATTTCATGACCAATAACAGCACCGATTCCGCCATAGTTTACTGCGTCGTCTGCTTCCATATTGAAAAATGGTGGCTGAAGAATAGCAGCAGGGAATACAATTTCATTTACTGTTGGGTTGTAGTATGCATTTACAGTTTGAGGTGTCATACCCCATTCCCACTTACGAATTGGGCCGCCTAATTTCTCGACATCTTTATGATGAGAAACTTTACCTGAACGCATGATATTGCCAATTAAATCGTTTCCTTTAATGGTTAGTGATGAATAATCCTCCCATTTATCGGGATAACCAATTTTTGGCGTAAAGGCTGCAAGCTTAACGTGTGCTTGTTTCTTTGTATCTGCAGACATCCATTCTAGTTCGTCAATTGAACTGCCGTAAGCACTGCGTAAGTTCTCTACTAAAACACTCATACGAGATTTTGCTTCTGGCGTAAAGTGGCGAGAGACATAAACCTTACCAATAACTTCGCCTAAATTGCTGTTTACTACGCTTACTCCACGTTTCCATTGAGGGCGTTGTTCTTTACGGCCGTTTAACTGCTTAGAGAAAAATTCAAAATTTTCTTTATCTAAATCTGTAGTAAGGTAGCTAGCAAAAGTACTTAACGTGTGGAATTTTAGATAAATTTTCCAATCAGCTATGGAAGTGCTTTTAATAATTTTACCTAAGCCTTCTACGAAATCTGGTTGGTTAACAATTAAATCTGTTTGTTTAGCGACGCCTTGAGCGGCTAGGTATGCTTGCCAATCGATATTCTCCGATACACTATCTAATTCGCTAACGTCAAATTTGTTATAACGTTTTTCGCTGTCTCTTGATTGAACTCGTGTCCAGTGATGGTCAGCCATTTGAGTTTCAAGTGCTAAGATAGCTTCTGCAGCCTTGTCACCTTCAGCAAAACCTGATAATTCAAACATCTTGGCGATATGTGCTTTATAGCCAGCGCGTAAGTTGGCAAAGCGTTCAGCTTCATTAAAGTAATAATCTTTGTCAGGTAAACCTAAGCCACCTTGCCAAACATGTGTGGCATAACGTGAAGAATCTTTTGCATCAACGCTTATATATAAATAAAGCGGAGATGTTACACCAACTGATTGATATTTACCAAAAAACTCCATTAAGTCTTGTTTGGATTTTAACGCGTTAATATCCGTTAAGATTGATTGAATTGGTGTGATGCCTAGACCATTACGTGTCTCTTGATCCATGTAAGAGCGGAATAAATCAGCTACCTTTTGTTCGTCGCTACCACTTTTTAAATTTGGCGTAGAGGCAAGCTCTTCAATAATCGCTTTTACATTTTTATCAGCGTCGTCACGTAAGTCATAGAATGATCCAATAGTTGTTTTATCACCTGGAATTTCATTGCGTTTTAGCCAGCCGCCGTTTACGTAGCGATAAAAGTTATCTTGTGGGCGTATGGTTAAATCCATGTTGGCTTTGCTAACACCAGAAGCCAATGCTGTATGTTGAATACCTGTTTCTTGTTGAACTTTTTGCAGGGCTTGATCAGTGCTATTACAGCCTGATAATAACAGTAGAGAAGAACATACTGCGGTTGTTAAAATTGTTTTCATTGTCATACTCATGTGTGAACTCTATCGCACATGATATTAACGACATGCCTAGCACAAAGCTAGTTTTGTTAACTTATCATTAACATTTGCTGACATTTTATTGTATCAATACAATTACACTAGCTAGGAAATAAAATTATTGTCTGTTCGCTGCTGATAAAAACACATTCACCGCACATTCGCACATTTCTTCAATGCTACTAGCATCGGCATAGACACCATCTATTAATAACCTAGCGATGCCATGCATGGTGCCCCATGTTACTTGAGCTAATCTCAACGTGTTTTCCCCTTCGGGTAAAATGCCATTTTCTTGCCAAGTTTTGGTCATTTCTACTTGGTGCTGAAAAACAGGGTAAGCGACATCGCGCAGATCTTGGTTAGACTTGTCGTGTTTCCATAGTGTCGAACCAAACATTAAGTCATAAAGTGCAGGGTTATTAGCAGCAAAATCAATATAGCGAAAGACGAATTGGCGATATCGCTCATTAATGGCAACATTAGCGTTATTGAAAATTTCTTGTTCGATTTCACGCCAAGTTACGAAGCCTTGTGCGGCCACAGCACACAGTAAATCATGTTTATCTTTAAAGTGGTGATAAGTTGCCGTTCGCGATACTCCCACTTTCTCTGCGAGTTTTCTTAAAGAGAGTGCTTCAACGCCGCCTTCTTTGATAGTTTCTGTCGCGGCATCTAATAAGCTTGGTCTTAAGTCACCATGATGGTATTTATTTTTTGTAGTCATTTTATAATGTTTTTCTTGATCTAACCGCGACATTTGCAAAGATTAAACCTGCAACTAACGACATGAATATTAAGAAGGTTTGCGAACCTATATTCGTGGTATTAAGAATATCTTGTCCTGAGACTGCAGAGTTAAGCCCAATATACACTTTACTACCAGGCACTAAAACGACTAATCCAAGCAACATTACAATACTACTTGGTAAATTCATAAGTCGAGAAAACAAGTTGCTGTAAACACCTAAAGCAAAAGCGCCAGCAAATGCACCTAAAGCAAAACCTAAGTATGGAGTTGCCAACAAGGTGGCACCATAAGCTACATAGCCAGAGATAATACCCCATGGAGCATCTTTCTTACGTACTTGGAATAAAATTACTAAGCTGATTGATAAGGTGGTTACTGCCACCCATGAAGTCCAACTTGGTGTCGCCTCAGGTTGAATGTATTCTCCTGTGCCCCAGAGCAATGTACCTAGTGCAATACCAAGTGCTGCGCCAAAATATAGTTTAAATAACACCATGATGGCATCCATAATGCGCGCTGTACCCGAGATGAGGTGTCTAGCGGCTAGTTCAGATAAGCCAAGCGTTAGTGACAAACCGGGTATAAAAGCGATTATTGCCGAGAGAATAATTAATGGCATATTCACGTAAGGATCGAAATTGGAAATTAACGAAGCTAACATTGCACATACTAATGCAGACATGGGTTCTAACATTTCGGTAACACGCTTTGAACGCTCTGACCAAAACACAAATAAGCAAACGATAAAGCCAAGCAGGGTTGCCCAGAATACGTCGTTCCAGCTGGTATGCATTAACATGGCAAATGCGCCACTTGATGCGCCAAAGGCAAAAAAGCTGAGCGCTTTGCCATATGGATTAGGTTTGTTGTATATATCTTCCAGGCGTTCGTTAGCTTCTTCCAATGAACGGGTACCAGAACTAAGCTCATCGACTAATTCATCGGTACGAGCCAACGAGCCTAAATCTAAATCTCCGGGTTTAACGCGAACCAAATAGTTATGTTCATTTAGCTCTTCATCAATAAGTACGAAAGTCAATGCTGTAGGGGTGATGATAAACGACGCTTTTATGCCTAAAAAGCTAGCTACATTTTGCAAATGCGCTTCAGAGCGGAAAGAGTTGGTTCCAAACTTATGAAGTGCTTTGCCCAAGCTAATGATAAAGCGTCTTTTCTGTTTAAATTCTGCACTTTGTATCACTGGCTTTTTATCCTTATTTTCAATTACTTTGACTATGGTAAACAATTATTGATATTTTTAAAGGTAAATGTGAATTCAGTAAATTAATTGAATAGAATTCAAGCGAGTGTGGAGTTGAAATAATGGCGTTATTGGTAATATTACTATGTGTATTTGCTGTGGTTGCGTTGATGGTAGTTTTCGGTGAAAAATTTGGTAAGCCGATCGATGTGAAAACACAAAACAAATATAGTAAATGGATAATGATATTAGTATTTGCTTCGTTGTTTATTGCGCTTTTTAAAAATTTATTGGCTTAACCAATTAAAGTTATTTTGTTGAATAAAGTTGCCGTTAGCTGAATAAGTTATTTCGGTCACCTTAAATTTTCCTTTACTATCTAAAGTAATTACACAAGAGGAACGAGTTCCATAGCCATCTCCTTGGATAAATATGGCGCTTAGCTTTCGTTCCCATTCTAATCCTATGCCAGTAGAAGGGAGTAAGTCATCTGAAGCTTGTTCTTTATCTTTTAATAGCATCAGTAGCTCTTCATGTGATATGTCATTATTGCTCGTCACATAGTGTTCCAGTGCTTGTTCTCCTTTAGCCATTTTCGGCCATTTATCGTCGAGAGAGCCATTACACAAACTAAAAAAGCCTGAAGTTAGCGTGGTAAATTGATGCTTTGTGCTGTCGAAGCAAACAAGCCCATGCTGATCGCCATATAGCAAATTAAATCCTTGGTATTGCGCTGCTTGTTTGTCTAAATGATTTACAAGTGACTCCATTGGGTCAGTTAGTGCTTTTAAGACAAGTTCTCCACGACTTTTAAATTCTCCTACTTTTAAAGGTAGTTTTCGGTAGTTAGTTAATGCTGAGAAATGGCCATTTTTGGTGAGTCCTAACCAAGTGCCTAGCCCTTGTAAATCTTTACCGGCTAATATTTCAGTTTGTCGCCACCAATGCATTTCTTGTGTAGGTCTTTCATGAAATTCATCACGGTTTGCGGCAATAATTAGCGGATAGTTTGGGTGTTGATTTAACGCAACAAATAAAATGCACATTGGCTTTAAATAGGTTTTTCGAATAATTACTTATAACTTAGCGCAATCAGCACTTTAACTAAAGCAGTGGCTAGGCTAAAGTTAGCGGCATAACCAATAAGAGAATTGAACATGTTTGAACTACCTACTATAAGCTTAAAAGGCAAGGTGTCTGAAACTGAATGGCAAATGCGTATCGATTTAGCTGCGTGTTATCGATTAGCTTATCTTTACGGTTGGGATGACCTAATTTATACCCATATTTCAGCTCGCATTCCGGGAACTGATGAGTTTTTGATTAATGCATTTGGATTGACTTTTGATGAAATAACGGCGTCAAATTTAGTAAAAATCGACATTGATGGCAATATTTTAGATATCGAAAGCCCATATGAAATCAACCCTGCTGGATTTACTATTCATAGTGCAGTGCATGCGGTAAGACATGATGCGATTTGTGTAATGCATTTACATACCAATGAACTGATTTCAGTAGCTTCATTAAAGGAAGGATTACTACCATTAAGTCAGTATTCTGCGTTTGCACTGGCCTCATTAAGCTATCATGGCTATGAAGGGTTAGCAGTTAATGAAGACGAAAAAGCTCGTCTACAAGCTGATTTGGGTACAACTAATTTTATGTTATTAAGAAACCACGGTGGTTTAACGTGCGGTCAAACTATAGGTGATGCGTTTATGCATATGTATGATCTAACAAGAGCCTGCCAGGTTCAGTTGCAAGTGATGGCAACTGGTGCAGAAGTTATTGAAGTGGAACAAAGTATCGTCGACGGCATAAAAGCCCAAGCTAATGTTGTACATACCGGTTTAACCGGTGGTCAAAAATCTTGGCCGTCGATGTTAAGAAAAGTTTATCGCATGGACCCTAGTTTCGCTGAATAAGCGTCGAGTGATCAACTTAGTAAAAAACTAAAGCAATTTAAAGTAAGAACAGAATAAAGAGATAATAAATGAAAATTACCCACGTAGAAATTTTTGATATTCATTGTCCTGAGCGCCCACCGTGGAACCCTGTATTTATCAGAATTCATACCGACGAGGGTATTCATGGCGTTGGTGAAGCGGGTCTTGCTTATGATTGGGGACATAGCGCAGCAGCGGCAATGATCAAAGAAATTGCTGAAGCGGTACTTATAGGTTTTAATCCGTTTAATACGGAGCAGTTATGGTCTCGTATGCTTAGGGAAAGCTTTTGGGGGCTAGGTGGCGGTCCTGTGCTATATGCAGCAATGAGTGCCATAGATACCGCTTTATGGGATATCAAAGGTAAAGCGTTAGGCTTACCTGTTTATCAATTACTTGGTGGTAAAACCAACGGTAAACTTCGAACTTATGCTAGCCAATTACAATTCGATTGGGATAAAGAGTGTAAGAAACTTATAGAGCCTGCTGAGTACGCTGAAGCGGCACTTAAAGCCATAGCTGAAGGCTATGACGCTGTAAAGGTTGATCCAATCGTTTATGACGCCAACGGCGAGTCTTCTTTTGATCGCACAAAGTTATTTACCAAACCGCAAATGCGTTTATTTGGCGATAGATTAAGGGCAATTCGTGATGCGGTAGGAGAAGATGTTGATATTATTTTCGAATCTCATTCACTGATGGGCGCGGCTTCTGCTATTCAAATGGGTGAAGTTATCGAAGAAGTCGGTTGTATGATGTACGAAGAGCCGGTTAACTATTTAAATTCGAAAGTGCATAAAAAAGTATCAGATAGAGTGAATGTTCCGATAGCAGGTGGTGAGCGTTTATACCATCGTTGGGATGTTCGTCCTTATTTTGAGGACCAAAGTATTGATGTGCTCCAGCCTGACGTTGGCTTATGTGGTGGTTTTACCGAAGCTAAGAAAGTGTGCGATTATGCGGATACATACGATATTCGTATTCAAGCGCATGTTTGTGGTGGCCCAGTAGCAACAGCGGCATCACTGCATTTAGAAACTGCCATTCCGAATTTTTTAATTCATGAACACCATACATATGCAATTAAGTCATGGAACCGTGAACTATGTATTCAAGACCCTCAACCCAAAGATGGCTTCTTTGAAGTATCAGAGGAGCCAGGTTTGGGCATTGAGCTTAACGATGACATCGTTAAACGTTCGCCAAACGTTACGGTGAAATAATGTCTGTTATCCAAGAAAATAGCTTTGGTAAAGTAAAGCAACTTCCATTGGGGAGCGAATTAGAACAATTAGTCATTGAACATAATGTCTGCCAAGCTCGGTTGAGTTTGTACGGCGGGCAAGTGCTGTCATGGCAACCTGTTGACCAGAAAGAAGTGTTTTGGCTGTCTAATGGCGCTCTTTATCAAAACGGTAAAGCCATTCGTGGTGGTATTCCTATTTGTTGGCCTTGGTTTGGTGGCTACGAAAGTGCAGGTAATCATGGCTTTGCACGGCAAGTTTTATGGCAGTTATCTCGACTGGAAATTAGCGAAGAAACTGTGCTTATAGAAATTGTTTGGCAAGGAGAAGCTCAACATGAATTATGGCCTTATGCCGCAAAAGTTACGCAACGTTTTGTTTTTGGCCTGCAGTTTGAACAACACTTTACCATTGAAAACCTCGGTCTGAAAGAGTTTGCGTATACTGGCGCTTTGCATAGTTACTTTTCGGTTAGTGACCCTGAAAATGTTACGGTTCCAGGGTTAGATGGCGCAGGCTTTGATTGCAAGATTACTGGCAATAAGCAGCAAAAAGATAAACTTAACAATGTCACTGGCCCGTTGGATCGAATTTATTACAGTAGTGAAGCTATGACAATTGTTGATAGGCAAGCTGGGCGCTCAATTGTACTAACACCAATTAACGTGAATAACTGGGTATTGTGGAACCCCGGAAGAGAAACTGCACAGACAATGAATGATATCCATGATGGTGGCGAAAACGAATATGTTTGTTTAGAAGCGGCTAATACCGATTGGCAAAATGTTAACGCAGGGCAATTGGTTAAATTTGGACAGGTAATATCAATAGAGTCTATTTAATCTCACGAAAGTCATTTACTTCAAAAGAGTCTGAAGCCATTTCATTGCTTCGGACTTTTCATTAAAGCTTTTAGTGGTTTGTTGGTTTACTGATGGCGAAAGTGATTTAATCAAATTGGTAGTAACTTCGGATCGCACAACAAAAGCTTTTGCTACCAGTGATGTTGAATTTAGCCATTGATTATGTTGTTCGACAATTTGATAGGCTTCTGGTGTACCGCCCTCCAGTTTAGTGTTGTCTACTAAAATGGCATATTTATTCTCGTGAAAGCTCTCTACAACTTTTTCCACTCCTTGTGCATAGGTGTTTGCGCCTAAATCATTAAAAGCACCTGTTAAGGTGGCTATAATAATATTGCCCTGGCATTCGATATGTACACACCCGTGTTGGTTTTGGATCAAATTGCGCTCTAATGTGATTATGTTTTTTGCTAGTTTACATCTTCTGACAGCTTAATTATTTAGTCAATATTTTAAGCAGTTTAACTAACCTATCCTTAGGTGCTTAGCAATTAACATCTGGGTGAAAGGTATCTTAAGATAAAAGCCTCTAGGCAATGTTTTAAATGGCCTCCCGTGTTTATCAAAGGCGTCAGTTTTGGCTTTGCTATTTGCGGCTTTAGGTCTTAACTGCATCACCTGCCCATGTCGGCCATTAATATTTTCAACTTCACCGAGTACGATCATGTCGGTAAGTTCTTGCCAATCGCAGGCAAGTAGGTTTTCTTCTTCTGGTGACGGTGACCAAAGAAATGGTGTCGCCACTATTCTCTCTGGTATTGGAATGTCACGTTCGGCAACAATAGGCACCCAAAGTACTCGTGAAAGCTTATTTTTAACATGACTGTTTTGCCAATTTGAACCTACCATCCCTGTTAGTGGAGCGACACTGACAAACGTCGTCTCTAAAGGCTTACCTTGGCGATTAATTGGTATTGTTTTTAACTCGATGCCGAGTTCAGGAAAATCAGGTTCTGGCTTAGAACCTGCAGTAGCACCTAAGGTATATTCAAGTAACAGACCAGGCCAACCTTTATCTCGATTAAGGTTTTTAGGAACGGTAATATTTGCTTGTTGCGCAATTTCGCCTAAAGAAAGACCTGCTAAACTTTGCGCCTTTTCAATTAATGCTTGTTCGCTTGCTGGAATATTTTCAACGGGGGTGATCATTTAGCTTGGCCACTTTATAACTTGCCTGCATTCTAACCTACTTAAATAAAAAGCAAAAAATAATCTGATGATTTATTTGCTCGTGTTCCAATATTGTGGAAGAATCAATTCATAAAGAATATTTTACTGGGAGTTCCTGTGATAGATGCCGAAGGCTATCGAGCCAATGTCGGCATAGTAATAATCAATGACAGGGGACAAGTATTTTGGGCAAGAAGGTTTGGACAACATTCATGGCAATTTCCTCAAGGGGGAATCGACGAAGGTGAGTCAGCAGAAAAAACACTTTATCGAGAACTATACGAAGAAGTGGGATTAAAGCCTGAACACGTTAAAATTGTTGGACAAACAAAGCATTGGCTGAGATACAAATTACCGAAGAGATTTATTAGACACGACAGTAAACCTGTTTGCATTGGTCAAAAACAAAAGTGGTTTTTGTTAAAGCTTGTTGCAGATGAATCGGCAGTTAATTTATTGCATTCATCGCATCCAGAGTTTGATGACTGGCGTTGGGTTAGTTATTGGTATCCTGTTCGCCAAGTGGTGTCTTTTAAGAAAGACGTTTATCGAAAAGTGATGAAAGAGTTTGCATCAACGGCTATGCCGTTTCATCGCCATGAACGAAAGAAGCGTAGAAACTGATTATTATTATGTTTATCAATCGCTTACCTTTTTAGGTGAGCGATTTCATTTTTACATGATGGAGTAAATTTTCCTATCAATCACTAAAGCATGATCTGCTGCTTTGCAAAAGGGATTACATGTTAACCACCTTACGCCGAATAGTACTGGAATTTAGTCAAGAACCTGAACTTGAATCAGCGTTGAAAAAGCTCGTCTCGCAAGTAAAACAAGCAATGGTAACCGACTGTTGTTCAATATATCTTGCCGATTATCAGCACCAGCACTTTTTACTAATGGCATCTGACGGTTTAGCGAAAGACTCTCTTGGTCATACTCGTATTGGTTTTACTGAAGGTTTAGTCGGCCTTGTTGGCCAAAGAGAAGAACCCTTAAATATTGCAAATGCACAAGCGCATTCACATTTTAAACACTCACCTGAAGTAAAAGAAGATGAACTAAACGCTTTTCTTGGAACGCCAATTATTCACCAAAGAAAGGTAATTGGTATTCTGTCTATCCAACAAAAAGTAGCAAGACATTTTGATGAAAATGAAGAGGCGTTTCTAGTCACGCTTGCCGCGCAACTAGCGACGGTAATAGCGACGACGAATAAGCACATAAATGACGCGGCCAATGAGCTACATTCTTTTAGGCAGCTAAAAGGGGTCGCCGGTTCAGCAGGTGTCGCAATGGCACCAATGAAAGTCATTCAACCTCGTGCAGATTTAAATAAATTACCTTTACAAAAGGTGTATGCCAGTGTTGAACAAACACAGCGATTCATCAAAGCGATAGCAAAAACTCGAATCGATTTTGATGCAATGAGCATGAAACTAGCCAATGTAGTATCTAAAGATAGTTTAGATATTTTTGAGGTCTATAAACAGCTTCTTGATAGCGCTAATATTGGTACAGAGGTTGAAGAAAAAATTAAATCTGGCTGGTGTGCAGAAAGCGCATTAAAGTTAGTTATAGATCACTATGCGGTGCAATTTGAAGCATTAGAGGAACAATACTTAAGAGAGCGAGCTAGCGATATACGTGACTTAGGTAATCGTATTTTATTTAACTTACAACAATTGTCTTTATCGTCTGAAAAATTACCCGCCGAATTTATCTTAGTTGCCAACGATGTTACTGCTTCTATGATTGCTGAATATCAGCATCAAGGCTTAAAAGGAATCGTTTCATTAACTGGCTCAAATAATTCCCATGCCGCTATTTTAGCTAGGGCTATGGATTTACCTGCAATAATGGGCGTGAGTTCATTACCACTGAGCCAATTAGATCACCAACAAGCAATACTTGATGGATATAGTGGTGATTTGTTTATTTCACCAGACAATACACTCATTCAGGAATACCAGCATTTAATTGAAGAAGAAACGGCGCTAACTGAGAAGGTTAAGTCTGTTGCTAACTTACCAGCAATTACACCCGATGGAAGGCCGATAGAGTTGGTGTTAAATGCAGGGTTAAGCGCTGGTTTTGAGCACTCACAGAAAGTGGGAGCGGTAGGGATTGGTTTATATCGAACCGAAATTCCATTTATGAATCGTAGCTGTTTTCCTTCAGAGCATGAGCAAACATTATGGTACAAAGAAGTGCTTGCTGCTTTTCCGACTCAAGCCGTTACTATGCGTACGCTCGATGTTGGCGGTGATAAAGCGTTACCATATTTTCCTATCAGCGAAGACAACCCGTTCTTGGGGTGGCGCGGAATACGTATTACATTAGATCATCCTGAAATATTTCTCCTACAAATTAGGGCAATGATCAGAGCCAATATTGGTCATAATAACTTAGAAATTATGTTGCCAATGATTACCAGTGTTACAGAAGTTGATGATGCCGTACGATTGATTAATCAAGCCTATCATGAGTTGTGTACTGAGTTTAATGAGCGACTGACGAAGCCTAGAGTGGGCATAATGCTAGAAGTGCCTGGTGTCATTTATCAATTAAAGGAGTTGGCTCAAAGAGTAGACTTTTTCTCAGTCGGTAGTAATGACTTAACACAATATTTATTAGCCGTAGATCGTAACAATGCTCGGGTCGCCACTATTTATGATTATTATCATCCGTCAGTTTTACGTGCATTAAACGTAATTGCTCAAGAATCGACCAATTATCTTGTGCCATTAAGTTTATGTGGTGAATTAGCAAGTGAACCTGCAGGTGCTCTGCTATTATTAGCAATGGGCTATGATAAATTGAGTATGAACTCACACAATGTTGCCCGAGTTAAATGGGTTATTCGTCATGTAGAAATGCAACGAGCAAAAGTTATGCTGTCACATGCATTAACCTTGAGTACAGCAAAACAAGTTCACAATTATTTGAATGAGCAGCTAGAACAATTGGGCCTTGGTGGCTTTGTTCGTGCTGGTATGTAGTTGGTTTATTCGCATTCATGCTTACAACATTTTTTATTGCTTGCCTTTTATTAGGGGCGTTAGTTGGTTTTTTAGCTGGCCTACTCGGTATCGGTGGTGGGCTAGTTATTGTACCTGCGCTAGTCTATCTGTTACCGCAAGTAGGCATTGAAGCAAACCTCATTATGCCTGTCGCGTTAGGGACTTCTTTAGCGACCATAGTGCTAACTTCAATGTCGGCTGTTAGGGCGCACCATAAAAATCGAAATATTCCATGGCAGTTGACTCGGCAAATTATGGCTGTAGTTGCTCTTGGCGCTTTACTCGGTGCATTTATCGCTGATGAGCTGTCAAGTCAGACTCTTGCCTATATCTTTGCTTGCGCGGTGACTTTACTTGCTATCTACATGTTGGCGTCTATAAGACGAAATAAAACACGAGATATGCCAAGTAATCTTGTCTTTCAAGGTGTCGGTTTGTTTACTGGTGTTATGGCAAGTCTTATGGGCATAGCAGGTGGCGCTATTCTTATTCCAATACTAAGTTATTTTGGCGTTCAGATGCGCCAAAGTATCGGTGTCGCTACAGCGTGTGGGTTAATCGTGGCTTTGTTTGGATCTCTTGGGTATTTTATTACCGGACTTGATCAGGATAATTTGCCTGGATTAAGCCTTGGCTATATATACTTACCGGCATTGGTAGGAATAAGTTTAACTTCTTCTTTATTTGCTCGTTATGGCGTTAAATTGGCGACTAAACTTCCTGTGCGCACTTTGAAGAAATGCTTTGCTGTATTCTTGATGATTGTTGCAATTAAAATGGCTGTGTAAACGAGTAAAATTGCCTAGTAATCGACTGTGAAAATCGGCATAATTCCAGCATAATTTTAATAACGAATTTATCGACCTAAGGTCGATGATAACTATCATTAATGTCATCTCAATTTATTCAATTTCCTGAAATCGACCCAATTATTTTTAGTGTAGGGCCATTGGCAGTGCGCTGGTATGGGCTAATGTATTTAATTGGCTTTGTTGCAGCAATGTATATTGCAAATCGCGCAGCAGATAAAAGCAACGGGCAATGGACCAGAGAGCAAGTCAGTGACTTGTTATTTTATGGCTTTCTTGGTGTCATATTAGGTGGCCGCGTTGGTTATGTGTTGTTTTATCAATTTGAATACTTTTTAGCAGATCCTTTATATTTATTTAAAATTTGGGAAGGTGGTATGTCCTTCCATGGAGGATTGCTTGGCGTTATTACTGCTGTATTTTTGTTTGCTCGCAAGACAAACAAGGCTTTTTTCGCGGTAGGTGACTTTGTGGCTCCGTTAGTTCCAATTGGCTTAGGTATGGGCCGAATAGGTAACTTTATTAATGCCGAGTTATGGGGTAGACAGACAGATGTTGCTTGGGGAGTTGTTTTTCCAAATGATCCTCTACAAGTACCGCGCCATCCTTCGCAGCTTTATGAATTTGCTTTAGAAGGTGTCGTATTATTCGCCATTTTGTATTGGATTGTTCGTAAACCAAGAACACTAGGGCTAGCTTCAGGCACGTTTTTAATTGGTTATGGCGCATTTAGAACCTTTATAGAGTTTTTCAGGGAGCCGGATGCGCACTTAGGGTTCATCTTTAGTGGTATTACACAAGGCCAGATATTGAGTGTCCCTATGGTCATTGCCGGTGTGGCAATTATTCTAATTGGACGCAATATTCACGCAAAATCAGCTGTTAAAGCTGACAGTTAAGGTAATCAAATAATGAAACAATATTTAGATTTATGTCAACGTATTGTTGATGAAGGTGTTTGGGTTGAAAATGAACGTACCGGTAAACGTTGCTTAACCGTGATAAATGCTGAGCTCAATTATAATGTCGGCAATAATGAATTCCCATTAATTACAACACGTAAAAGTTACTGGAAATCAGCAATTGCCGAAATTATTGGCTATTTGCGTGGCTACGATAATGCTGATGATTTTAGACGCCTTGGAACCAAAACTTGGGATGCTAACGCTAATGAAAATCAAGCATGGTTAGATAACCCTCATCGTAAAGGAATTGACGATATGGGTCGTGTCTATGGCGTACAGGGTCGTGCATGGGCCAAACCTGATGGTGGCCATGTCGACCAGTTTAAGAAAATCGTCGATAATTTATCTCGTGGCATTGACGATCGCGGTGAAATATTGTCTTTTTATAATCCAGGTGAATTCCATATGGGCTGCCTACGTCCTTGTATGCATACTCACAACTTTTCTTTGTTAGGTGATACGCTTTATTTAACCAGTTATCAACGCAGCTGTGACGTACCGCTAGGCCTCAATTTTAACCAAATACAAGTTTACGTGTTGTTAGCGTTAGTCGCGCAAATAACTGGACTAAAAGCAGGTATGGCTTATCATAAAATTGTAAATGCACATATTTATGAAGACCAATTGGATTTGATGAAAAACGTGCAACTTAAGCGAGAGCCGTTTGCCGCACCAAAACTGCAAATTAACCCAGAGATAAAATCTTTGAAGGATTTGGAAACTTGGGTAACTATGGATGACTTCTCAGTTGAAGGCTATCAACATCACGAACCGATTCAGTATCCATTCTCAGTTTAGTATGTATAGTTAAAAGGGCTTTTAGCCCTTTTTTAATGTCTTATATAACCTGAAATTTGTCACAAATTCCGATAGTTAACCTGATAAAAATTTAATAAGCTATTTGCAATACTTAGTGGTTTTAAAAATAACAATAAATATTAGGAGTAAACATGAATATGAACTTTGATTTGGCTATTACTGGCTTATATGCCAGTTTATTAGCGATGTTATTTGTCGCCTTGTCCTTTAACGTTATTCGATTTCGTCTTAAACATAAGGTTGGTATAGGTTCTAATGGTGTTAAAGAACTCGATCAAGCTGTCAGAGTTCATGGTAATTTTTCTGAATATATACCGCTCGCCTTAATCGTTTTAGCTGCACTGGAGCTTGGAGGACTAGAAGACACATGGTTGCATGCTTTTGGAGCTACTTTGTTCGCTGGTCGAGTACTACACGCGATAGGTTTAAGCAAAACTGTTGCGACTTCATTACCGCGTTTTATCGGCACCTTATCAACCTTTATTACCTTAGTAGCGATGGCGATAACTTTTATCGTCAGTCATTATTTATAAAGCTACAACCAGTAACAGTTCATTGAACTGTTACTGGCTTATTTATCCAGTAACATGCCGATATGTGGGATACCATCTTCTAAGTACATCTCGGTTACTTGCTTAAATTGATGTTGCTGATAGAAGTTTGAAAGGTGTTGTTGAGCCGAAATCTTAATCGTCTTTTCGCTGAAATGTGTCTGACAGGCATTAATACCGACCCTAACTAGCTCGTGACCAAGCCCTGTCCCTCTTGCTGATTCTGCTATGATAACTCGCCCAATACTATTGTATTGTTCATAAGTTGTTCCTTTAGGGAGAATACGCAAATAACCTAATATTTTGCCATTTTCATAACAAAATACGTGTAGAGTTTGGGGGTGCCTATCTAACTCATCTAAATCGGGGTAGTAGCAAGTTTGCTCAACAACAAACACGTCAATACGTAACTTCAAAAAGTCGTAAAGTTCGTCAGTGGTTAACTGACCAAATGATTTTATTTGCCAATCCATATTTAATCTTTGCAAATTACATAAAGCAATATTGAAACATGAAACACAAAGCTTATCTATATCTAGACTAACTCGCTTTTTGAAGAACCTGTAAATAACCTTCGTAGCTTTTGCTCTCTAGGTAGTCCAAAATTTCCTTTTTGTACTGCGCTATATCTAGATCCGGAAATTCACTTGCGGTTACTGTAGATATTTCACTAGGAGCTAAAAATAGAATATAACCAAGAGGTAAAAATTGAGGGTTAAAGTCTTTTTGGTAGATAGTGGCTCTAATTTGATGAGCTGAATAGTAAATTTGTTTACCGTAGCGCTTTTCAAGCGTAGGTAGTAACTTAGTGCCGTATTTTTTGATAGACCAATATTTTAACATTGCCATTCCTTAGCGATAGTGCATCGTCCCTAATACAGGCTGAGGATTATACAAAAATGTTATGGCAATGCAACTTAATAATTCCTAACTTTAGCTAACTCTTTGAACTTTGGTTTAATATTTTTATTTTACTTTTATCTACGAAAAAACCGGCTTGTTGGTACGCTTTGGTGATTGCGCCTTTACTTCTTAAGGCCTTTAATCCTATATTTATGGCCTTAAATGCTTCTTTCCCGTAAATGTGTTTTTTACTAATGACAAAATGGCGGCTATCTTCCAGCGCAATGGCGACTCCAGGTACAGGAATCAAGTGGATATTCTCTAAGGTAAAGCTTTTGTCTGGTGTCGAATGAAAAGGCATTAACATGAAGTCGACCCAGCCCATATTTACCATGCGAGCCATACTTAGCCATTCATCTTCTCTAACCAATTTCCTTAGTGGTAATGCATCGAGCGTTTGCCAATCTGTTCGCCATTTAGGTGTCGATACCGCTGTAAACTTGGCTAAGTCTTCGAGTTTATCTATTGATAATACATCTACTCGTTTAGGTGGCGTATAGATACCTGCAACATATTCACCATTTCGAATGACTGGTGCCGAAATGTGTAAATTGTCTTGCATAGTCAAAGCGTCCTTAAGCCAATAAGAGTCGAAGCTTATTAATAACTTTCCTGCTTCAAGCATCTTTGTATTTCTAAAGTTAACTTTGCCTGAGGCATATTGAAATGTGTGCTCAAACCCGCCAAGCTTTAAGGCTTGTTGGGCGATGATCATATCGACTACATCACGACGAATAGTCTTGCCAGAAAAAGACTTAATTTCGAGTACTTCACGTCCTTTAATAAAAGAAATGTAGTCTTCGTAAACATCGTCACGTATATAGATAAGGATGTTGTCAGCAACAACCGAAGTAGAAATGGACAATAAGAATAAAAGGCTTGTAATAAACTTCATACTATACAAGGCAATATTGAGTTACTTACTTAAATATAGCGGCTGGCAGAGATTTGGCAAAATCTACCAGCGACAATTTTCGAGTGGTTACAACTGTTATTTACTATGACGCTTTTGTAATACTGCCATAACTTCAGAAAGGTTCACTTCTTTGTCTTGCAGCAACACTAATGTGTGGTAAAACAAATCTGCGCATTCTCCAAGCAAATCTTCTTTAGTTTCAGCTACAGCTGCTAGCGCTACCTCTACGCCTTCTTCTCCTACTTTTTGAGCCACTTTAGTGGTACCTCTTGATAAGAGTCTTGCAGTGTAGCTTTCGTCAACAGGATCGTTTTTACGCTCGCCGATATATCGTTCGAGATATGAGATGAAATTTTGTTGAGTTAACTTTTGCTCGGAAAAGCAACTTTCGGTGCCTAAGTGACAAGTTGGTCCGTTAGGTTTTACTGAAACTAATAAACTATCTTGATCGCAATCTGTCAGTACTTGCTGGACGTCTAATGTGTATCCTGAACTTTCACCTTTCATCCAAAGGCGCTGTTTCGAACGGCTATAAAAAGTGGCTTTACCTGACGTTATTGTCGCACTAAGAGCTTCTTGATTCATATACCCTTGCATCAATATCGCACCAGTAGCGGCATCTTGGATAATAGCAGGTATTAGGTTGTCCATTTTTTGCCAAGCAAGAGAAGCTATATTGTCATTATTAATAATCATGGTTAAATCCTTATCTCGATGTTGGCAGCTTTCAGAGTTTGTTTTAGTTCACTCATATCGATGATCCCTTTGTGGAAAACACTGGCGGCAAGTGCACCATCGACATCAGCTTGCTTAAATACCTCAGTAAAGTGACTTATTTCGCCAGCGCCACCTGAGGCAATTAGCGGAATGTTTGCTGCTTTTCTAGCCTGTGTTAATTGTTTAATGTCATAGCCTTGTCGAACGCCATCTTGGTTCATACAGTTAAGGACAATCTCACCAGCACCTAATGATTGTACTTTTTCAATCCAATCGAAAGTTTGCCATTGCGTTTTTTGGGTGCGTTTTTCATCACCCGTAAATTGATATACTTGATAATGATTAGTTTCTTTATCAAAGTAACTATCAATACCAACGACCACACACTGAATACCGAAATGATCAGCTAATCTCGCTATTAAACTTGGATCTTGTAGGGCAGGCGAGTTGATACTTATTTTATCTGCGCCCATCATTAGAATGTCTTTTGCATCTTGTTCTGATTTGATGCCTCCAGCAACACAAAATGGAATATCAATAACTTCGGCTATTCGACTAACCCAGCTTTTATCAACCACTCGCCCATCTGAACTTGCGGTAATATCATAAAAAACTAATTCGTCGGCGCCGGCCTGTGCATACTTTTCTGCCAAAGGAACAATATCGCCAATAATTTCATGATTACGAAACTTAACGCCTTTTACTACTTTTCCATCACGAACATCTAGACAAGGAATTATGCGTTTGGCCAACATGCTAATGCCTCCTCTAATGTAAACTTACCTTCCAATAATGAACGACCCAAAATTACACCACTAACGCCGGTTGGTTTTAATGCTTCGATATCATCTAGCGAGCCAATTCCGCCAGATGCTTGCCATTGAATGCTCGGGTATTGCTGACAAAGTTCACTATAAAGTTGCACGTTACTGCCTGTTAAGGTGCCGTCTTTACTTATGTCGGTGCAAAGCACGTGTGATAGTCCAGCTTCAATATAATCGTCTAGTAGCTCTTCTAAGTTAACACCGCTGTCCTTAATCCAACCGTGAGTAGGTAGCGTTTTATTGCCGTGTTCGTCGATTTTCACATCAAGTGCCAATACTATTTTTTCACCGCCAAACTCTACTAACCACTCACGTACAAGGTTCGGTTGTTTAATAGCCAAACTGCCGATTACTACGCGATCAGCACCTAGCTCAAGTAGGTCGACCACGTCTTGCTTATCACGTACTCCACCACCAACTTGAATGACCATGCTTGGATGTTTTACTAATGTTTTAAGCAGCGTTAACTGGCGTTTACTGCTGTCTTTCGCCCCATCTAAGTCGACGAAATGCATTACCTTCGCCCCAGCGTCGCTATAAGCTTGTTGGCGCTCTGCAGCAGTGTATTGATAATTAGTTTTTTGGGCATAATCGCCCTGATACAGGCGAACTACTTCGCCGTTGATTAAATCGATTGCAGGTATTAGCACCTTACATCTCCAAAAAGTTTTTAATTATTTTGCTGCCATTTACGCCTGAACGTTCAGGGTGAAATTGGCAACCAATAAAGTTTTCTCGCACTACTGCAGCTGAGAACTCACTACCATAATCGCAACTTGCGGCAGTAAATTCGTTAATCGGCGCTGCAAAGCTATGCACAAAATAAAAATAATCCCCAACATTTACATTGGCAAACACAGGATGGTCAATGATTGACGTTAGTGTATTCCAACCCATATGAGGTAAGCGTAAACCTTTTGATGCTAGGGGTTTTACTGATGTTGGAATCAGATCTAAACAATTGATTAGTTCGCTATCTTGTCCCACGGTACTTTCTAGTGAGTCACTACACATTAACTGCATGCCTAAACAAAATCCAAGTACTGGCTGTTTAAGGCCTTGAATACATTCAACCAAGCCTTTCTCTTCGATATTCTTCATGGCATGTTTGGCATTGCCAACACCTGGAAGTATTACCTTTTTGGCGGTCTGAATAGTAGCGATATCGTCTGAAATGATTACATCATAGCCAAGGCGTTTTATCGCAAATAGCACGGATGATAAGTTCGCACACCCTGTATCAATAATTACATTGCTTACGTTTTCCGTCATTAAAGTGCACCTTTTGAACTTGGTAGCTCAGAGCCTTTTATTTCAACCGCTTGTCGTAAGGCGCGGCCAAAGACTTTAAATAAACTTTCTACTTGGTGATGGCAGTTTCCTTCACTTGTCGATAAGTGCAGAGTAATTGCCATGCTGTCGGCAAGTGAACGGAAAAAATGTGAGACCATTTGCGTTGACATTGTTCCTACGCGCGAGTCAGTAAAGTTTGCATCGAACTCAAGCCAAGGTCGTCCTGATAAATCAATGGCACACTCAGCGCGGCATTCGTCCATAGGTAGAACAAAGCCAAAACGGCCTATACCTCGTTTGTCGCCTAACGCTTGTTTTAACGCTGTACCTAAGGCAAGAGCGGTGTCTTCAACACTGTGGTGTTCATCAATGTGATAATCACCATCAACACTTACACTTAGTGAAAACCCGCCGTGCGTTGAAATTTGCTCAAGCATGTGATCAAAAAAGCCAAGCCCAGTATTAATACTACTGCCTGTCTTATCTAAATTAACCTTAATCGTAATGTCAGTTTCTTTGGTGGTTCTTGTGACACTAGCTGTTCTAGGCTGAGTAAGTAATTGTTCTTTAATATCAGACCAGTTAAGTAATTTTCGGTTGTACTTAATACCTGTTATGCCCATGTTGGCGGCAAGTTGCATATCAGTTTCTCTATCACCAATGACATAAGAATTTTTAAAGTTAACCTTACCTTGTTGAAGATAGTCAGACACTAAGCCTAATTTTGGTTTACGGCAGCTACAATTATCTTCGTCAAAGTGAGGACACAAAAGTACTTCATCAAATATCACCCCTTGTGAGGTAAACAAGTCCATCATTTTGTCGTGTGGTAAATCAAAATCTTCTTGTGGATAGCTATCTGTGCCCAATCCGTCTTGATTCGATACCATGACTAAACGAAAGCCCTTTTCTTGTAAAGCCAATAAAACAGGAATAACGTTTGGCTCAAAGACCAGTTTTTCTAGCGTGTCGACTTGAAAATCAATAGGCGGCTCTTCAATTAAAGTTCCGTCGCGGTCAATAAATAAAATATTCTGTGCTGACATCGTTATACTTCCTGCGCCGTTTGTACGGCTACTGTTTGATCAATGATTTGGTTAATTGCTTGTTTGACTGTGTTTAGCTCTTGCTCACTGCCAATACTTATACGTAAACAATTATCGAGTTGTTTTTGTTTTGACTGGTCGCGAATTAAGATTCCTTGAGCTTTTAAGCCGTCAAAAATGACAGATCTGTATTGGGTTCTAAACAGTACAAAATTAGCATCACTGGCAAATACCTCACTACACCAATCTTGTGAGACAAGCCATTGGCTCAAGTCTTTTCTGAGTGAGTTGCTCTGTTGTACACGTTCTTTCATTAATTGCAGGTTAGTTCCTGTTAGAAACTGACTGGCTAATTCTGCTACAGGCGCAGAAATAGGGTAGGGAGCAATGACTTTTGAAAGTAACGTAATAATTTCTGGTGAAGCTAAGGTAAAGCCACAACGTAATCCAGCTAACGCAAATGCCTTAGATAAGGTACGTAGTACCACTAAATTTGGGTAATCGCCTAACCAAGTTTGTATAGAATCTTGTGCAGAAAACTCTATGTAAGCCTCGTCTACTACGACAATTGCTTTTTCCTTTGCAGCATCTAATACGGCTTTAATTTGTGATTTTGGTAGTAAATTACCTGTTGGGTTACCTGGTGAGCAGAGAAAGACAATGTTAACTTGATCAAGTTTATTTACTATGGCTTCTACATCAAGTTGACAACTTGTTTGCGGCACACTAACAACGCCAGCCCCGTGGTTTTCCGCGCTAATTGCATACATGCCATAGGTTGGCGGGCAAATTAAAATACTGTCTTGGTAAGCGGTACAAAAGGTACGAATTATCAGCTCTATACCTTCGTCAGCACCGCGGGTTGCAAGCAAGTTTTCTACGGGGAGTTGGCAATATTCGCTATAAGCATTGAGTAGGTTGTTTGGTTGAAAGTCAGGGTATCGATTAATACAATCAGCTGACAATTGGTAATCACCAGTCCCTGAAGCTTCATTTGCATTGAGCCATATTTTATTTGAAAAGCTAGACTCGCCATCTGCTTTTTGTAAACGACGGGCAGATTGATAAGGCACCATATCAATGAGCTCTTTACGAGCGAGCTTTTTTATAGAACCTGTCATTAGCTTGCCTCACAATCTGTACTATTTAAACGAATCGTTACCGCTTTTTGGTGTGCCATTAAGCCTTCTGCATCGGTTAATTCAATAATACACGGAGCCAAGTTTTGCAGTCCTTGACGCGTGATTTTTTGCACCGTATACCGACGAGAAAAGTCAGCCAATGACAAACTGCTAACAACCTTAGAATAACCGTAAGTTGGCAGTACGTGGTTAGTGCCGCTAGCATAATCGCCTGCAGATTCAGGAGTATAAGCACCTAGAAAAATTGAACCTGCATTTCTTAGTTGACCCACTAATGAATCTGGATTTTTCGTTTGGACAATCAAGTGCTCAGGGCCGTATAAATTAGATACTTCAATTGCCATGTCTAGAGAATCGGTTAATATTAATCGGCTTTTTGAAAGTGCAGCTTTTGCTATCTTAGCTCTCGGTAGCGCTGCTAATTGGCATGACAGCGCCGCTCGTACTCGCTCTATCATTGATTTGCTGTCAGACAATAAAATGACTTGGCTGTCTTCACCATGCTCTGCTTGCGAAAGCAAGTCGGCGGCAACAAAATCTGCATTTGCATCGTTATCTGCAATTACTAACACTTCAGAAGGACCAGCTGGCATATCGATGGCAAAGCCTGGAATCTGTTGTGATAATTGGCTTTTAGCTTCCGTAACAAAACGATTTCCAGGGCCAAATACTTTGTTCACTGCTGGGATGGACTCTGTTCCTATAGCAAGGGCTGCAATTGCTTGTGCACCACCGACTGCATAAATTTCATTGATCCCACAAAGGTTTGCCGCGGCTAATACCTCTGGTGCAACGTTGCCTTTGTTATCAGGTGGCGATACTAAAACTTTTCTAGGGCAACCTGCTATCTCTGCTGGTACGCCAAGCATTAGCACAGTAGACGGTAGTGGTGCCGAACCAGCTGGGATGTATAGACCAACAGCCTCTATGGCTTCGGTTTTCAATATGCAAGTAACACCTTTGCAAGTTTCTACTTCAACATCTTGGTTTACCTGAGCTTGATGAAATCGTTTAATTTGACCATAGGCCGTCTCTAAAGCAGCAAGTCTTTGTGAAGAAAGGCTGCTAATTGCCGACTGTATTTGTTGTTCGCTTACCTTTAGTGATTCAAGTTTAAAACCATCAAATCGTTCAGTTAAGTCAATTAATGATTTGTCGCCAAATTCTTTCACTTGGTTAATGATGTTCTCTACTTGTGTTGCAAGTAGACCGCTTTCTTCTATTGCTGGTCGGCTTAGCGCGTTACTCTGCTCTTGACGAGAAAGTGTTGACCAAACGGATGTAGGTAGTAAATTTTGTAATGACATCTTAGCGCCCTTTTAACCCATCATCTTTTCAATTGGCATGACCAGAATTGAATCACAGCCTAGTGCTTTAAGGCTTTCCATGGTTTCCCAGAAAAAAGTTTCTGTTGCAACGACATGCACGGCCACCAGATCATCACGGCCGGCTAACGGCAATACTGTTGGTGTTTCTTTGCCGGGCATTAAATTGCTTACTTCCGCTAATTTATCTTTAGGGGCATGCAGCATGATGTATTTACTTTCTTTGGCTTTCATTACCCCTTGAATACGAGGTAACAGGGTATCTAAAATTTCCTGTTTTTTATCGGTCATCGTAGAAGTTGATTGAATTAGTGATGCTTTCGAGCGATAGATAACTTCAACTTCTTTTAGGCCATTTGCTTCAAGTGTTGCACCGGTCGATACTAAATCACAAATACCATCGGCAAGACCTACACGAGGTGCCACTTCAACAGAGCCTTTTAGTAGACAGTAATCGAGCTCGATTCCACTTTGCTGTGCAAAACGTTTTAGTAGTTGAGGGTAGGTGGTCGCAAAGCGAAGACCATTTAATGATTTAATACCGGTATATTCAAACTCTTCTGGCATCGCCAAAGATAAACGACAGCCGCCAAAGTTTAGCCCTGTAGTTTTAATATAGTCTGACTTTTCACCTAACAACTCGCGCTCTAACGCCGTTTCTTCTAGCGTATTATCACCGACAATGCCTAAGTCACACACGCCATCCATTACAAGTCCTGGAATGTCACTTGAACGAACACGCATGATGTCAATTGGCATATTGGTGACATGGGCTAACAATCTGCGATCGGCAACGTTAAGTTTTAGTCCACAACGCTTTAGTAATTGTTGTGTTTCTTCACTTAATCGACCTGACTTTTGCATAGCGATTCGTAAGCGAGTTTCTGTAGTCATTTTCCCATTCCTAGTATTTTTAATAAATTAGTGGTGTAAGTAAATTTAAGTCCTAAAACGTAAAAACCCCGAGAGAGTTTGACTCTTTCGGGGTTTTGGGAATTTTTTAATTCGCATGCCGCTGAAAGAGCCATAGCCCCTCAGCGAATAAACCTGAGCGGCTAATCCGTATGATGGTGATGATGGATAGTGCTTAGGTTTAAAATCATTATTTGCGTTGCCTTAAAAATTGTAAATTATCTATAAATCTATTGTGAGCTAATGCCTTAACAGCGTTACGCGTTTATTATTTTTTTTATTTTGCGTTTTTGCTCTAATTGCTACTTAACATACTGGCTAATTTTCATTCGCGCAACCCCTAAATATGAATCTTTTATGAAAAAATGTTTAACATTAGTCCATTTAGCACTAAGGGTTTTTGAAATTTAGTCGATATATAGGTTAGAATTTAAACAGGAAATGCATAAAGCAAAAGGTGTGGCATGGATATTTTTACGACGCAATTAACGCGAGTCGCGCCCAATAGAATTCGACCAAACAAGTTGAAAGTTAAAAGTTTGGCGAAAGAAGCGCGATCACAGTCAATCGATCAAGAGCATGATCATTTAGATGAACATGAGGTTAATACTGTCACTCATCAACATGCTGAAAAGCAATTTAGTCATCACAAAGATGAAGATATTGCCGAACAAAAACAATCAGGCTCTTCAGAAGAAATTGATGACGAGGATACTGAGAAACCACGTCACCTTGATATTTTTGTTTAATCCTCGTTACTTGCCGATATAATACGCGGGCCTTATTAATTTCATCATTACTGAATCACCCGTATGTCCTCTGTAGAACAAGCTTTTTCTTCTAGTGGTTTGCTTGCCAAAGCCATAACAGGCTTTTCCCCGCGCCAAGCACAATTGGATATGGCTCTTGAGGTAGAGCGAGCAATTGACAGCCAAACTTCTTTGATTGTCGAAGCAGGAACGGGAACTGGAAAAACATTTGCCTACTTAATTCCTGCGCTGATGTCAGATAAGAAAGTTATTGTTTCGACAGGTACCAAAACCTTACAAGAGCAATTGTTTCATAAAGATATTCCGGTGATAAAAAATGCCCTGGCAACTAATGCGCAAATGGCGTTATTAAAAGGGCGTTCCAATTATTTATGTTTGTATCGACTAGAGCAGTTCCAACACACAAGAGGGCAATTAGATGCGCAGGGTTTAGCTGACTTTGTTCATGTAAGGAATTGGGCTAATTCAACGCACCACGGTGATATTGGCGAGTTAGACAGTGTTGCAGAAGATTCAACAATTTTTCCGCTTATCACTAGCACGGTTGATAATTGTTTAGCAAGAGACTGTCCTAATATTGATGATTGCTATCTAGTGAAAGCCAGACAGCGAGCAATTGAAGCCGATGTTGTAGTGGTTAATCATCACTTGTTTTTTGCTGATATGGCACTTAAAGACACAGGCTTTGGTGAACTCATTCCTAAGGCTGAAGTGATTATATTTGACGAGGCTCACCAAATATCTGACATCGCGAGTGAATATTTTGGTGACGCATTTTCGACAAGGCAAGTCATTGAATTGTGCAGTGACGTTATTCAAGCATATAAAACAACCGTTACTGACGTAAAGCAATTAGGCAAGGCAGCAGAAAAACTTGAACGTACCTGCCAAGACTTTCGTTTACTGTTTGCCCATGATCCCGAGCGCGGTAATTGGCGAGATAAGCTTGCCAATGGTCGTATAAAGCAAGTGTTTGAGCATATAAAAGAAGATTTAGAGTTTTTGTATCAAGTGCTTAAATTGAACGTTTCCCGTAATGAACAGGTTGATAATTGCTTCGAAAGAGTGGTTACTTTGCGGACAAAATACGACATTGTCGCCAATGTTGATGCATTTGAAGTAAGCCTTTGGTATGAAACGACACGCAGGCACATTACATTGCACCAGACTCCGCTAACCATTGCAGATAAATTTAGCAAAGTGGTTAAGGATTCTGGCGCTGGCTGGATATTTACTAGTGCGACATTAGCGGTAAATAATGGGTTCGAACATTTTGCTAAACCACTAGGACTTTCCCAAGAAAATACGCTATTGCTAGATAGTCCGTTTGATTACTTGAATCAGTCTCAATTGATAGTGCCTCGTTATCTCCCAGAAGCCAATGATGCTAAGCGACCACAAGCGCTGGCAAAACTCGCGATACCATTAATTAAAGCCTCTCGAGGCTCGTGCTTTATGCTATTCACTAGCTACCGAGTAATGAATCTTGTGGCTGAAATATTAGCCGAAGAAATTGATAATCGGTTGTTGGTACAAGGGCAAATGGCTAAGCGCAATTTATTAAGCGAGTTTGTCAATGAATCTAACGCTGTTCTATTAGCTACAGCTAGCTTTTGGGAAGGCGTCGATGTTAGAGGTGATAAGTTAACTTGTGTTATTATCGACAAATTGCCGTTTGCCTCACCAGATGATCCGTTACTGCAAGCTCGTAGCGAAGACGCTAGACGACAAGGTAAAGATCCTTTTGCACAAATTCAACTGCCACAAGCTGTAATCGCCTTAAAGCAGGGAGTTGGACGACTAATTAGAGATGTGAACGATCGTGGTATATTAGTTATATGCGATAATCGTTTGGTAAATCGCCATTATGGGCAAGTATTTCTAAGTAGCTTGCCGGATATGAAAAGAAGTAGGGATGTTGATTACGCAGAAGCCTTTTTATCAGCAATCCATAATGAATCTATAGAAAATGAGAAAGCCTAATTGTGAAATTATTAGCCATTGACGCTTCAACAGAAGCTTGTTCGGTCGCCATTTATAACGATGGAAACGTTTATAGCGATTTTGAGTTATGTCCACAATCACATAGTTTAGTTTTATTACCTATGGTTGATAGACTGCTAAAAGAATCAAATAGTCAGCTAAGTGACTTTGATGCTTTGGTTTATGGCCGAGGTCCGGGTAGCTTTACCGGTGTAAGAATTGGTATTGGTGTCGCACAAGGACTAGCATTTGCAGCAGACATACCGACAATAGGTATTTCTACTATGCAAACTATGGCGCAGGAGGCGTTTGAAGTTCACGGACAAAAATACGTTAATGTGGCAATTGATGCTCGCATGTCTGAAGTTTACTGTTCTTCATGGCACTTAACTGATAAAGGCTTGATGGAACTAGCAACTCAAGAACAGGTGATGCCGCCTGAGAAATTTTCATCTTTAATTGAAAATAGCGGGTACGGCGTTGGAACTGGTTGGCAAGCTTATCCTCAATATTTAGCCGAAAAATGTCAAAATAATGAAGAAGTGGCAGTATTATATCCTAATGCTAAATATATGATTCCTTCAGCAATTCAATCTTTTAAAAATGGTGAAACGCAACCTGCGGATCAAGCTCAGCCTGTTTATGTACGTGATACGGTTTCGTGGAAAAAGTTACCCGGAAGAGAATAAGTCGCCAGTTTCGAAAAGATTTGCTAAATTATCCTTATGCAAGTAAATAATACCGGACTATCTTCGCAGATAGTTCGAAATCAACCGAATAGTGAACAGCTTAATCAGCAGGCCGAACGCGCTGCTGAACAAGTTCGTGAGCAACAAAAACAACAAGCTGAGCAAACTCAGCGTGTTAATCGAATAGAGGTTGATGAAAATGCAATAGCTGTTTTAGAGCGCGAAAATGCTCAAAGACAAAATTCAAGTGCGCAAAGCAATGGTAGCAACAACCAAAGTAGTGATAGTCAGACCAGCTATGATACACCGCCTTCACAAAACGCCACTGCTATTGCAACCTATCAATCTGTTAATAATATCGAACGTCGAGACAATGTTCAGCAATTACTAGGTGTTGACGTTTTTGCCTAACGTTAACTCTGCAATGACAAATCAAATAAACTCATCTTCTTTTTTTCAACGCTATGCGTTTTGGTTCTTACTGTTGGCAGCGGCATTATTAAGAAGTATCCCGATAATTTCATTGCCTTTTAACTGGCTTGAGAGTTATTTTCATGAAATTAGTCATGGACTAGCTGCGCTAATTACAGGTGGCAGCATAGTTAAAATTGAGCTATTTCCTAACGGTGCTGGTTTATGTACAACCATAGGGGGAAGCCGCTTCTTTACCAGTTTTATGGGATATACGGGCGCGGCCACATGGGGCGCTATGCTTTATTCGTTAGCCTCAATTAACCAAAAGCTTACTAAAGCGGTTTCTGGTGCTTTGCTACTATTGCTTATTTGTTCTTGTTTATTGTGGGTAAGAGACTTATTAACACTGGTTATTTTGTTTTTATTAATGGCGTTATTAGCTGTCAAAATAAGGTGGTGGCAAAGCAAGTGGTTTTACTATGGAATGCAATTAATAGGTTTAACAGTTTTATTAAATGCATTATTTAGTCCTTTTTATTTGATTGATGGCAGAAACCAAGGTGATGGTGCGACACTAGCTAGCCTCACTTTAATGCCAGAAGTCGTTTGGGTTGCAATTTGGGTAGCGATTGCTTTAGCTTTGTTGTACTTACTCGCAAAAAAACAACAATAAGGCTGATTGATTTGTGAAAATCGAAACCGAAGAAGTGTGTTATGACATAAACGAATTGTCATTGCATGGCTTAACTGCAGGCGATCCTGAACAACCGATTACACTTTGTTTGCATGGCTGGTTAGATAATGCCGCAAGCTTTTTACCGCTTATTCCTTTTCTTCCCGATAGACGAATCATTGCTATTGATTGGCCGGGTCATGGCTTTTCTTCGCATCGCAGCGGTGATGCACATTATCATTTTATTGATTGGGTTTATGATTTAGTTCAGCTATTTGAAGTCACACAATGGCAAGCGGTAGACATTGTTGCACACTCGATGGGCGGAATGGTTGCAACCGCATTCGCAGCAGCATTTCCTGAAAAAGTAAGATCATTGACCTTACTTGACTCTATCGGCTTTGTTTCAGACAAAGCTGAAAACACCACCGAGCAATTACGTAAAGGTTTGCAAAGCCGTATTGCTGGCCAAACTAAACGTAAGAATCTTCACCCTTCAGTCGAGTCGGCCATTAAAGCTAGAGTTGCGGTATCCGATCTAAATACCGAACAAGCAACATTGATTGTTAAACGAGGCTTAATGCAACAGGGGGGTGACTATATTTGGCGTGCTGATAGCAGGTTAAGGAATACATCTCCGTATCGTTTAACTCGTGAACAAGCAAAACAATTGATCTGTGACGTAAAATGTCCCGTCCATTTAGTATATGGTGATAAAGGATTAGACATGGTGCATATAGGAATTAAGGAGTTTTCTTCTTTATTTAACCAGTTTAGTTTGTTTGAACTTGAAGGTGGTCACCATGTTCATATGGAGAAGCCTGCGCAAGTTGCAGAGCAAATTCAGCTATTTTGGCAAAATATCACTGTATAGTTTCACAAAATACTAGGATTTTTATTCAAAATATGAAATTATGCTGAACTTTCGAGTAAAAGCTCAGAGGTCGGACAAGCGACTTTTGTAGCATACTTTATGGTGGCGATATCAGTAGATACTGACAATACTAATAAAATAATAATCGTCCCGAGTGTCACGTATATTAATAGGAGAGAACGGTGGAAAAAATTTGGCTTGAGAAAAGTTATCCTCCTGGTGTTCCACACGAAATTGATCCCGATAGATATTCATCTATTGTCGAAATGTTTGATAAATATGTTGGTCTTTATGCAGACCGAGCGGCCTTCATTAATATGGGCGCCGAAATATCATATAGGGAGCTAGAAGCTCAGGTAACGATGTTTGCCGCATATCTCCAAAAGGATCTTGGCTTAGAGAAAGGCGATAGATTTGCCATCATGGTACCGAATACCCTGCAATATCCAATTGCGTTATTTGGTGCGTTAAAAGCAGGTCTTACTGTCGTTAACGTTAACCCGTTATACACAGCAAGAGAGTTAGAGCATCAGTTAAAAGATTCTGGTGCTAAAGCTATGTTAATTGTTGAAAACTTTGCACATACGCTTGAGCAAGTTATCGATAAAACACCTGTCGAAAAAGTTATATTAACTGCCTTAGGTGATCGTCTAGGTGGTTTAAAAGGTAAGATTGTCAACTTTGTCGTGAAGTATGTGAAGAAAATGGTACCAAGTTATAAGCTTGAAAATACCATTAGCTTTAATCAAGTGTTGGCTAAAGGTCAGTCGCTATCGTTGGAGCCTGTTGCGATAGAAGGTGAAGACTTAGCATTCTTACAGTATACCGGTGGTACGACAGGTGTATCTAAAGGCGCCATGTTAACTCATCGAAATATGGTGGCTAACTTAGAGCAAGCTAAAGCGGCGATTAAGCCAATTTTAACTGAAGGTGAAGAATTGGTGGTAACGGCATTGCCGCTTTATCATATCTTTGCACTGACGGCGAATTGTTTGACCTTTATGACATTAGGTGGCACTAATTTGTTGATCACTAACCCGCGTGATATGCCTAATTTTGTTAAAGAATTAGCCAAGTACCCATTTACTTGTATTACAGGGGTTAATACCTTATTTAATGGCCTGCTTAATACACCAGGTTTCTCCGATTTAGATTTCTCAACGTTAAAGCTTACATTAGGCGGTGGTATGGCTGTTCAGCAACCAGTAGCTGAACGTTGGCAACAGTTGACTAAAACTCGATTGTTAGAAGGTTATGGCTTAACAGAATGTTCACCTATGGTGTCTATTAGCCCATATAACATTGATGGCTACGACGGTACTATTGGTTTACCAGCAGCGTCGACTAACGTGAAAATTGTTCGTGAAGATGGTACGGATGCGGATACTGGCGAAGCTGGTGAAATGTGGGTGAAAGGCCCGCAAGTTATGAAGGGCTACTACCAGCGTGAAGAAGCTACAAATGAAATCTTAAAAGATGGCTGGTTAGCGACTGGTGATATTGCTGAAATGGATGAAAATGGTTTCTTTAAGATCGTTGATCGTAAGAAAGATATGATTATCGTTTCTGGCTTTAATGTATTTCCAAATGAAATTGAAGAAGTTGCAATGATGCACGAAGGCATTGTTGAAGCTGCTGCTGTTGGTGTTCCACATGAAGTCAGTGGTGAGATTATTAAACTGTTTATTGTTAAGAAAGAAGATGGTTTATCTCAAAAAGACATTATTGACCATTGTAGCAAGCACTTAACCAACTACAAAGTACCTAAATTAATTGAATTTAGAGATGAATTACCAAAAACGAATGTGGGTAAAATTCTTCGTAGAGAGCTTAGGTAGTAAGTTCTAATTGGTACAAAATAAAAGCCGGCTAATGCCGGCTTTTTTATGTTCAGGACGAACTGTATGTCGAGATGTCATGGAAGACAAAGAACGACGATGTTCAGGACGAACTGTATGTCGAGATGTCATGGAAGACAAGGAACGACAATGTTCAGGACGAACTGTATGTCGAGATGTCATGGAGGACAAGGAACGACGATGTTCAGGACAATCTATTGAGCTTTTAAGGTTTTACCTGTCACATCTACGCTATCATCAGACATTAAGTAAACATATAGCGGCATAATATCTTCAGCGGTTGCTAACTTGTTTGCATCTTCGGCTGGGTAGGCAGAAGCACGCATACCGGTGCGGGTCGCGCCGGGATTAATTGCATTAGCACGTAGGCTAGTATTGTCATATTCATCAGCAATGAGCTCCATCATTCCTTCGGTAGCGAATTTCGATAAGCTATAAGGTCCCCAGAATGCGCGACCTTTGCTACCAACGCTTGACGACGTAAATACTATTGAACCATTGTTTGACGTTAAAAGTGCTGGCACAAGAGCTTGAGCAAGTAACAGTTGTGCTTTTACGTTTACTTGCATCACATCGTCATAAGTTTGCTCATGTATTGCGGTAAATGGCGTTAACTCACCTAAAATAGAAGCATTTAGCAGTGCACCGTCTAATTTACCAAACTGACTTAGTATCGTATTAGCCATATCAATATAATGCTGTTTCGTCGCGCCTTTCATATCTAAAGGTACAATTGCAGGTTCCGGATAGCCAGCAGCGACAATTTCATCATAAACGGATTCTAATTTTTCTACCGTACGGCCAAGTAAAATTACCGTAGCGCCTAAGCTTGCGTAAGTTATTGCTGCTTGTTTGCCAATGCCATCACCAGCGCCGGTAACTAAAATAACTTTTTCTAAAAGGTTGTTGTCTTTAATTTGATAATCAAACATTTCATCGAAAGGGTAATAATATAAAGTGACGGGATTTTACTCTTGTCAGTAGGCTGTGACGAGCAAAAATTATCAAAATTCATACAATTTATGGAAATATCGTTACTAAATATAAAAAACCGCTAGCACTTAGTTAAATCTTGGGGTAACTTTAACTGGTCTAACTAGTTAACTTGGTCGTGTTATACGACAAAGAAAAATAACAAGTTTAAACCTATAAAAAATAATAAGTAGACTAGTCTCTGGGGAGATATAATGAAAAAGCTAGTTCTTAGTATGGCCATTGCAGGTGCACTTGGATTAAGTGGCTGTGGTGATGAAACCATCAAAGATGTACAAGAAAATGTCGATAAAAATGGTGCAGTAACATCACCAACTGCGCGAGTAGTTTTCGACCCTTCAAATGGTGTATTGTCCGTTCCAAATGATTTACTTTTCTCAGGAACAACTGATGGCACACTTAATATGCCTGTTGCTGACCCAACAGACTTTGCAGATCCAACTGTTGCGCTTAGTGCTTTAGATGGCTGGTCAACTGTTCAACCTTTCGTATTGGATATCGACTTTCCAGCAGGTGTAAGCTTAGATGGTAATAGTGTATTCAACCCAGCATCTGTTCGTGTATTTGAAACAGAAATGGGCGGTCCTTTAGCTGCATCAGCAGGGTGTCAGGCACTACCACAAGGTACGGCGTGTCAGGTAATTGGTGAATTAACATTTGGCAGCGACTTTGTAACGCAAAAATCCGGTAATAGTATCGCTGTTGTACCACTTAAGCCGTTAAAAGCAAAAACATCATATGTTGTTGTTTTAACTAACTCGTTAATGGATGACACGGGCAAAGCCGTTGCCGGTTCAACAACTTATGAATTAGTTCAACAAGACTTAGCGACTAAGCCTTTAGGTTCACAATCGCAAAAAGATTTACAAGGCGTAATTAATAGTTTTGAAGCGGCTGTTGCAGCAGCTGGTGTTGATAAATCAACAATTATCTACACAATGGCAATGACTACACAGTCAACTGCTGATGCGGTAGGTACGTTAAAACAAGTTATGGCGCAAAATGCTGGTTTAGGACAAGTGCCTACAATTGGTATTCAAGATACAACGTTATCTGTTTATGACGTATTAACGTCTCAAGGTATCGTTTTACCACCTGAATTGGCTCCGGTATATCAAGCAGCCAATTACATGCAAGGTTCAATTACTTTACCTTATTATTTAGGTACACCAAGTGCAGAAAACCCTATGGCACCAGTTAATGATTGGTGGAAAGCACAATGTGACTCTGCTGTTATGTTGGCAGGCCTTGCAGCACAAAACCCTGATGCTATCCCTGCAAACCCTGTTAGTGAAACTGACGGTCTTTGTATGGCACTATCAGCAGCTGCTGGATTGCCAGCACCAGGTCTACGTGATTTAAGTACTGTGCTTCCGTTAGATACTGAACGTAATATTACTAAGTTCAACCCGCTTCCAGCTAAACGTGTTGATATGGCACTAGATGTTCAGGTAACTACACCTGATTTAGCTGTTGCTAATGCTGTTCGCGCTAGCTTAGGTATGCCTGCATTAGAAGAGCCTGCTACTGGTTGGCCGGTAGCTATATTACAACATGGTATTACTTCTAAGAAAGAAGACATGCTAGCAATTACTGGGGCATTAGCACTTCAAGGTATTGCGACAGCAGCAATTGACCACCCATTACACGGTAGTCGTGGTTTTGATTTAGACCCAACACAGCCAGGTGATGAAATTAATGCATCAACTGTATCTGCTACGCACTACATGAACTTGGCAAACTTATTAACTACACGTGATAACTTACGCCAGTCAACGATTGATACGCTTGGTTTACGTTTAGGTTTAAACTTTGCAGGTGGTTTAGATGCAACAGGTAACCCAATAAAGCTTAATGGCCAGCAAGTAACTTACTTAGGTCATTCATTAGGTGCAATTACAGGTATCAATACAGTAGCACTAGCTAATTTACCGTTAGATCCAGCCGTTGACCCATTATTCCGTGTTGCAGCAACATCATTTGCAATGCCAGGTGTTGGTGTTGCTAACTTCTTATTGGAGTCAGCTGCATTTGGTGGATTAATTAGAGCAAGCCTTACATTGGCTGCATCTCCTGAATTCCAAGCATTTGTAGCTCAAACATTCCCTGCAGGTCCTTCAGAAGCTGAGTTAGTGCAAGCATTTGACATGTTCTTCGCGGCATTAACGCCTGCTCAGCAAGGCGAGTTAAATGGTACGTTTGCACAGTTTACTTTTGCTGCTCAGACAGTGACAGGTTCAGGTGACCCTGTAAACTACGCAAGCATGTTAGCGATGACGCAAACACCTACGCATTTAATCGAAGTTGTAGGTAACGGTGCAGATAACCTACCTGACCAAGTTATTCCAAATGCTGTATCTTCTATGCCTCTTTCAGGTACTGAAGCTGCTATCGCATTACTTGGATTATCAGGCGTGAGTGAAACCACAGAAGGTTCAGGTGCTGTGCGTTTTGTTGCTGGCCATCATGGTTCAATTTTAGATCCTTCAGCTCGCCCTGAGTCGCCGGATCCATTGATGAGTGCTGCTGCGACAACTGAGATGCAAACACAAGTGACGACTTTCTTTGCAACACTAGGTCAGTTAATATCAGTAACCAATACTGATGTTGTGATGTAATTCATTACATTTAATTGAAAAAGCTCCCATCAGGGAGCTTTTTTTTTGTCGTTTAGACCCTATATAGTAATCATTGGTCAGCAATTGAATGCTTACATGATTGGAGAGTACATTGGAATTTTTATATGAATATGGCTTGTTCTTAGCTAAAGCGGTTACGTTGGTTTTGGCTGTTGTTGCAATTGTCGCGGTTATCGCAGGAGCAGCAATAAAGCAAAAAGCGAAAAAAGGTGAGTTGGAGATTGAAGACCTGTCTGAGCATTTTGAAGATGTTGAGCAGGAGATCGTGCATTCACTGTTAACGAAAGAAGAGCTTAAAGAAAAAGAGAAAGCAGATAAAAAAGCAGAAAAAGAACGCGTAAAAGCCGCGAAGAAAGGCGATACGCCAGATGCTAAGCCACGTATGTTTGTTTTAGACTTTAAAGGCAGTATTGATGCGAAAGAAGTCGCGAGTTTACGTGAAGAAGTATCGGCTGTTTTAGCGGTAGCTAAACCTGAAGATGAAGTGTTTGTGCGCTTAGAGTCAGGTGGCGGAATGGTACATGGCTATGGCTTAGCGTCATCACAGCTTGATCGTATTCGTCAGCGTGAAATTCCGCTGACGGTTGCTGTTGATAAAGTGGCTGCAAGTGGTGGTTATATGATGGCTTGTGTTGCCAATAAAATTATTGCAGCGCCGTTTGCAATTTTAGGCTCTATTGGTGTGCTTGCTCAGGTACCTAACTTTAATAAGTTATTAAAGAAAAATGATATCGAATTTGAGCAATTAACTGCTGGTGAATACAAACGTACGTTAACCATGTTCGGTGAAAACACTGAAAAAGGACGTGAAAAGTTTGTAGAAGAGCTGGAAGAAACCCATCAACTGTTTAAAGACTTTGTTAACGAGCACCGTGCGTCACTAGATATTGCAAAGGTAGCAACCGGTGAGCACTGGTTTGGTACTAAAGCGAAAGCGTTAGGCTTAGTTGATAGCATTCAAACCAGTGATGACTACTTATTTGATGCAGTGAAAACCCATAAAATAGTTGGTATTCGATACGAAACGAAAAAGGGCTTTGCAGAAAAACTATCTAAGGCTGCCTCATTATCTGCAGATAGCTTTATTTCTAAATTGCTTCAGCGTAATCGTATTTTTCCAGGCTAAGGCTAAGCGTTGCATATGAAAGCAGAGTTTTGGCATAAGTGTTGGGAAAAAAAAGCCATTGGCTTTCACCAAGATGCAATTCATCCTTTTCTAAAGAGTGAATTGGCTCAGCTTAATTTTTCAACAAGCGATACAGTGTTTGTCCCCTTGTGTGGAAAGTCACTGGATATGCTTTGGTGGGCTGAGCGCTGTCAGGTTGTTGGTAGCGAGTTAAGCGAGATCGCATGCCAAGAGTTTTTTGCTGAAAATGATTTAACAAGCCAAAAGCGAAAAAGTGATGCGTTTACTGTATATCAACTGGATAATTTAGCGATTTACCAAGGGGATTTCTTTGCGTTAGCACCGAATAAATTGCCTAAATTTAAGTATATTTATGATAGAGCTGCACTTATTGCTTTACCTGAACAAATGCAAAAAGCCTATGCTGCACATTTATCTCAATTTATTGGTCAAAACACTGAACTGTTATTAATTTCAGTTGAGTTTCCAAATGAAGAACATCAAGGGCCTCCTTTTTCTACATCAGCACAGTGTGTTAACGAGTTATTCGACCATTTTGTGGTGGAAGAGTTAGCGGTTAATGAACTTAAAGATAAACAGTTTGCTCGTAGAAGTTTGGATGTAAGTTATTTAACAGAAAGGCTTTATCGTATAACGAGAAGTTAATTTTTTACTGTAGCTGGTCATGAAATAAGTGGAAGTTTTTTAATAAAAGGTGCCTTTTGGGGCGCCTTTTTTTTGCCTATTTCTTTTAATCGATTTCTATTGTTTTAAGAATTCTATTGGCATAAATGTAAACTATAAATTATACTGTAAATATATACAGTATTTTGGTTTTGTGTTTGTGCAGATAATTGAACAGTTAAAAACTAAAGCTTTAATTTGGCAAGGCTATCAAGCAGAGCAAATAACGGAAAGTTGTAGCTCAAGCTATCCGGTTTTAGATTGTAAGCTTAACGGCGGTTTCCCTAAACAGGGGGTGATTGAGATTCGATCAAAGAACGGGATCGGTGAACTAAGACTCATACTGCCTTACCTACAACAAAGGGGGAGCGAAGGTTTAGTGATTTTTATTGCTCCACCTTCGGTTATTAGTGCAGAAAGTTTGAGTTTGTCTGGGCTAAATTTAGAAGAGGTTTGGGTTTTAGATGCCAGTGATGAAGAGTCATTATGGTGTGCAGAACAGTGCTTAAAAAGTGGCTGTTGCACTAGTGTTGTGCTATGGCACCAATGCTTTGAAATTCATCATATTAGACGCTTAACGTTAGCGTGTGAGCAGGGAGCTGCATCACTTATTATCTTTCGAGCCAATGATAGCCATGCATTGAGTTTGCCTGTTAGGTTAACGCTAACTTTGGTTGCACATCCGTATGGCCTGCAAGCTCAAATAGATAGACGTCGAGCCGGTGCACCAACTCCGCCTTTTGTTGTTGATATGGCAAGTGTTTGGCCTGAGTTATCTTTATCCTCATTACCTGAAAATGTTGTTTCTATTAATGAGTTTAAACTGCGAGCAGTATAATGCTTTGGGGGTACTTTTATTTTCCTCAATTGCAGCTGGATATCTTACAGCAAGTGCAAAGCTGTGATCAGCCATTAGTGATTGTAGATGGCCACAGCAACCATGTCGTTCAGTTAAATGAGTTGGCAATAGCACAAGGCATTAAGAAGCAAATGGGCTTGGCAACTGCAGCTTCCTTGTATCATCAACTACAAGTCATTCCTTACCATGAAACAACAGAGCAGCAAGCGCTTATTCATATTGTGGAAAGCTTATACGATCTAGTCGCGGATATTGCGGTTGATGAAGTTAATGGTGTATTTATTCGTTTTGGCAACATGTTGAAGCTATATAAAGGGCTTGATGGTCTAAAACAAAGCCTGTTGGCACGGCTAGCTGACATTAATCTGTGTTTTTCATACGCATCAGCCTATAGTCCTATTGCCGCTAAGGTGCTAGCTAAGTCATCACTTAACCAGTTTTATACTGAAGAAGAGCAACTTAATGTAGAGCTTGAACGTTTGGCAATTACTCAAGTTTTTGAGTCTACAAAAGACCAAGAGCAATTGGCTCGTTTGGGCATTAAAAGACTAGCGCAACTTAATCAGATTTCCTTTGGTGAGCTATCTAAACGTTTTAGTCATTCATTTTTAAGTTATTTTTTACAGCTTCAGGGTAAGCAGCCGTTAGCGATTACGTTTTATCAACCAAAACCTAGATTTGCTCAAGAAATTGAATTGCTCTATGAGATTTCAACGATCGATATTTTGCTTAAGCCTTTAGCTGGCTTGTTAAAGCGCTTAGCAAGCTTCTTGGTGTTGCGAGGTTTAGCTTGTCAAATGTTGACCCTGCGCTGTCGTTATCGCAGCAGTGATATTGTTTGTTGGGATATTCGCAGTGCAGAGTTTTGCGATAATGCAGATAAATGGCACCAGCTAGTTTCGTTGCAATTAGAAAAAGTTCAATTAAAGGAACCTGTTGTTAGTATTGGTTTGTTTTGTGAACAGCTCACATTAAAGGTGGTCACTCCTCAAGTATTATTCGGCCAACGCCAATCACAATTAACTCAATTGGAGTTGATGAGTTTGCTGCAGGCTAAACTGGGTATCGACAAAGTAAAACGGCCGACATTTTGCTCGGAGCACCGCCCTGAGCTAGCAAATCAAATGAGTACGACACTTACCGAGTCTAGCGCTGCTTCAGCAGAGCAACTAATTGCTAATATGCGGCCGAGTTATTTATTAGCTACACCTCAACCCTTAACTTGTTCGATTGATGTCATTCATGGACCAGAGCGTATTGAAACCGGTTGGTGGCAACATAGTGTTATTCGAGATTATTTCATTGCTCGTAATGGTCAAGGTCAGTGGTGCTGGGTATATCGTGAACCAAACCAGCAGTGGTTTATACATGGCTATTTCGGGTAGGTTGAGAAATGGCTGCTTATGCTGAATTAATTTGCCAAAGTAATTTTTCATTTTTACATGGTGCTTCTCATCCAGAAGAATTGGTAGAGCATGCCGCTCGATTAGGCTATCAAGCGCTTGCCATTACTGATGAATGCTCTGTTGCAGGAGTTGTTCGTGCATACTCTTATATTCAAACGCATGGTTTATCGATTAAGTTGATTGTTGGTGCACTGTTTACTATTGAAGTGGCTGACAGTTTAACCGCCAAAATTGTTTTGTTATGCCCAAATCGTCAAGCTTACGCTGAGTTATGCCGAGTGATCACCAACAGTAGAAGAAGAGCAGCTAAAGGTGAATATCAATTACACGAGTGGGATTTAAAATCTGTTCGACACTGTTTCGTACTTTGGCTGCCAAGCCATCAACAAGCGTCCGATCAATTTTGGCTTGAGTGGCTCAAACGTCATTACAAATCTCGATTGAGTATTGTCATTTCACGCGAACTTATCAGCGGTGAACATCACTATATTGAATATTGTCGACGCCTAGCTGAACAGCATAAAATTAATACCATAGCATCGAGCTTAGTGTTGATGCACTCCAAAGTGCGCATGCCTTTGCAGCATACGTTAACCGCGATAGCACGCGGCTGTGAAATTGAGCGCTTAGGTCGAACGGCATTGAGTAATGGTGAACGAAGCCTCCGCTCCATTGATAAACTCTCTAAGCTGTTTTTGCCTGCAGAGTTATTGTCGACGTGTTTGTTGGCGAACTTATGTCACTTTGAATTATCAGAGTTGCAATACGAATATCCTTCAGAGTTAATCCCTCAAGGTGTTAAAGCGAATGATTACTTAGTGACCCTGGTTGAGCGAGGGAAAAAAATTCGATTTCCTGAAGGGGTACCAACTGATATTGAACAAATCATTAATAAGGAGTTGCGGTTAATTACAGAGCTTGGTTATGAACACTTCTTCATTACGATTTATGACATTATCCAGTTTGCTAAAGAAAAAGGCATTCTTTACCAAGGGCGAGGCTCGGCGGCAAATTCAGTGGTGTGCTATTGCTTAGAGATTACCTCGGTAGATCCAAAGCAAATATCGGTATTATTTGAGCGCTTTATCTCTCAAGAACGCCAAGAACCACCCGATATTGACGTTGATTTTGAACATGAACGTCGAGAAGAGATTTTTCAGTATATCTATGATAAGTATGGCCGAGAGCGTACTGCAATTACAGCAACGGTAATTACTTATCGATTAAAAAGTGCGATTAGAGAAGTAGGGAAGGCACTAGGTATTGATGAAATGCGATTAGATTTTTTTATTAAGAATATTAACCGCAGAGATAGCCATCAGCCGTGGTTTATTCAACTCACAGAGCTTGGGTTAGATATAAAAAGTAAAAAGGGCCAATTATTTATTAAACTTGTTGAAGAAGTTAAGGGCTTTCCTCGGCACTTGTCACAACATGTTGGTGGCTTTGTTATTTCAAAAGGACCTTTGTATGAATTGGTGCCCGTAGAAAATGCCGCCATGGAAGGTCGTACAGTTGTACAGTGGGATAAGGATGACTTAGCGGCACTTTCACTACTGAAAGTCGATATTTTAGCGCTTGGTATGTTAACAGCGATCAGGAAATGTTTTCATTTAATTACACAACACTATCAGCAAGATTATTCCATTGCTGCGATTACACGTAAAAAAGATGACAAGGCGGTTTACGATATGATCCAGCAAGCGGATACCGTTGGTGTTTTTCAAATTGAGTCTCGCGCACAAATGAGTATGCTGCCGAGACTAAAACCCAAAACCTATTATGACTTAGTGGTACAAATTGCCATTGTTAGACCTGGTCCTATTCAGGGCGGTATGGTGCACCCATATTTGAAAAGACGAAATGGTGAAGAGGCGATTATTTATCCCTCAAAACCGCTAGAAGCTATATTGTCTCGCACCATGGGCGTGCCGATTTTTCAAGAGCAAGTTATTAAGCTTGCTATGGTGGCGGCGGGGTTTACCGGCGGAGAAGCTGATCAACTTCGTAGAGCCATGGGAAAGTGGAAGAAAACAGGGGAGTTAGATAAGTTTAAAGATAAACTAATCAATGGCATGTTAACTCGGGGTTATACATTAGAATTTGCAGAGCAAATTTTTCAACAAATCTGCGGTTTTGGTGAATATGGTTTTCCAGAGTCCCACTCTGCCAGTTTCGCGGTATTAGCGTATGTATCTGCATGGCTAAAATGTCATTATCCTGCGGTGTTCTATTGTAGTTTGTTAAATAGCTTACCCATGGGGTTTTATTCAGCGTCACAGCTAATACAAGATGCCAAACGTCATGGCATCGAGGTTAAGCCTGTTTGTATTAATCAATCAAGTTGGCATCATTATTTAACGGGTAATGCTGATAACGAACTGGTGTTACAGCTTGGTTTTCGTATTGTAAATGGCCTTAACCAAGCATGTGCAGAAACTATTGTGCAGCACCGACCTGAAGCAGGGTTTAATAGCTTTTACCAAATACAGCAACTTGGTCTTCGCAAAGATCAGTATCAGGCGCTAGCCAGTGCCAACTGTTTTCATGATATTGCTGATAATCGTTATGCTGCTCGCTGGCAGCTGCTTAACCACGAGCATCAACTGCCACTTTTTGCTGAAGCTGACTCTTCACATGAAGCAGGCTCTGCGCATAGAGAATGCGTAAAAGAGCCAAGTCCGCAGTATGATATTTTGCCAAACGACTATGATGATCTAATTGAAGATTATGCCGCGACAGGCTTAAGTTTAAATAAGCACCCCATTCAATTGTTACGTGACGCCGGCGCACTCGTTCGGGTAACCACAGCAAAAGATCTGAACAATATTCGCCATAAGCAAACGGTCACTGTAGCAGGAGTGGTTATTGGTCGGCAAAGTCCAGGAACTGCATCAGGTGTTACTTTTGTGACACTTGAAGATGATACGGGGAATGTTAATGTGGTGGTTTGGGTTGCTACCGCAAGAGCACAGAAGCAAGCATTTCTTGCCAGTAAAATATTAAAGGTAACGGGTATTGTTGAGCGAGAAGGGCAAGTCATTCACGTTATTGCTGGTCGCTTGCTCGATATTACCGATGAATTAAGTGAGTTAAACAGCCACTCAAGAGACTTTCACTAATGCGTTCAAATCACAGAAAAAGTAATCGCAATTACCAAATTAAAAAACGAGGTGTTAAAGATGATTATATTGACAAGCAGATCACCGCGATCCATCAGGCGATAGTTGAAAAGCTCATTGTTCAGCCAGAGCTTATTGTACAAGTACAGCAACGACTAGATGATAAAAGAGAGCAAGGCTCAATTGGCTATGGTGCATATATTACTTGGACATCAATTCTTGAACTCTATGACGACCAAGAAGCGTTTCGCCAAGGTATATTGGAAGATACACAACAAATGAAACGACTAAGGCGGACTACACCATTTGTTGGGGTTTTGACCGAGCAAGAGCGTAAAGAGGCATTGGAGTCTGGTGCGATAGCCACCATTAAAAATACTGACGTATTGTTTTTGTAGGCCAAAAATAATGAACCAGGCAGAAGAAAAAATTTTAAGCTGCCGATAACTAAAGTTCAAAATAGATACTCACAAAAGGCAGCCGTAGCTGCCTAATCAGAATACCAGAGAATTAGCCCCTTCTATATCTACCAAAAGCTAGAAGTGCTAAGCCAAACAGACTAAGGCTAGCCGGTTCTGGAACATCTTGAACGGTAGCTGTGAAGAATACCCTTTGGTCAGAAGAGTTCATAGAAACATTATTGGTACCGGTGACATTATATGTCCAACCAGGACTCACGTTCCCGCCACCTAGTGCGTGTGTATGGAAGGATAAACCTCTAGCTTGAACACCACCAGCTGAGACTTCCCTCTGTATAAGAGAGTTAGTTAAATTTACATCGGCACTTTGCAATGTAACAGTATCAATTGTGGTAAACCCCCATGAACCATGGCCAACTGTTCTATACCAATTTAAACCATTACTCCAGTTATTCAGAGCACCGTCTACAACATCATCAGTCGCCGGTCCGCTAAATGATACAGGAGGGTAACCACTAGAAGAAGTACCATATGTGAAGCGTGTTACTACATCAAATTCCCCCGCTCCTGCTATTCCGTACATTCCGAGTGACTCATCCCACAATGCCATCATCAAGTAATTACCATCATCACAATTATCCAGAATGCTTTGAGTGGTGATATTATTCGACCATGCTGACGTTCTACTACACTCAGTCCAGCCCCAGCCCTCAATTTCAGCTTGAGATAAATTTGATTGCAAGCCCAACGGGACGGTTATTAAAGAAGCCAAAGCCTGAGGAGAAAATATCGTTAAGAATGCTAAAGTTATTAAAATCTTAGAAGTCATATCAAAAACCAACGTTAAATTATATTAGATAAACTTCACAAAAAAAGTCTACGTAGTTATTCTAAGAAGTATTGCAATAAATGTACCAGGGATTTAACTCTTTGCTTTTAAATGAAAATTTTAATTAGGTAAGGCTTGTGTGTAAGAAAAGCTGACGCGTTATTTACAATAAAATTAAATAAATACATTTGTGAGAATTGGAAAAAGAAAAGTACTATCTAGGTTAACTAGAATGTAAAAGTCTCCTATCTAATTACTTAAATTCGCCAGGTTATATAGTTCTCTCTGCCAACATCCGATGCTAAATCTAATTAATACTCTAATAATAGCTAATATGGATAATGTTAGAGTATATTATTATTCTCTGAATCATTTGCTGAATGGTCCATGCATTGTATAGCTCCCGTCCAATCCATTATATATACTGACAAAATATGCATTTGAATTGGTATCTTTATATAACAAATACGATAAACCATCCATCATTTCAGGAGTGTGGATTTTACAAATAGGTTGATAATGTTGTGCGACTTTAAATGGGGTGTATGGCGTTGGATTTTTACTTAAATCAAGCTTGTTTCGTACAAGCCCTTCTTCAGATTCTGTACAATTTTCTATTGCAGATGCACTAAAAGGTAGTGCCATGATAGCTAACAAAAATATAAACTTACGCATAGTTCCCTTTACAAATATAGTCCGCAGAACAGGCTGATAATACTTGGCTATACTGTGCAACTATGTGGAACCAAGCAAACTACTAGCAACCCCAACATAGATTTGGCATTGAACGACTACTTTTTCGTTGCAACAAATGTTTTGTTGATAATGCGCCATTCGTTTTCTCGCTTGTACATTACAAGATAGTCAATGTAATGTGTTTTTGGCGTATCAAAATCTAGCTTTACCATAGCCATTTTGTCATCAACTATATCAACTGACAGGATATTTGCTGACCATATATCCTTAGTCGCTTTTTTGAAGTAACCAGAGAACTCTTTTAAAGGAACCGTTCTAATTGTTTCTTTTCCGGTTTTCTTATCAACATTAATCATTTTCACATGACCGAATTCCAAATCAAAAGCTTTTGAAAGAAGCTTTTGATTCCCATTAGCTGCGCCATTAAAATAGTTATAAGCCGTATCGACAACTGCTTGGTATTCTTTACCTGTCACAGATTCAGCGCTACTGGTCGCAGATAAGAATAAAGTGAAAACTGCAACAATCACCAATAGTAGCTTTATTTTATTCATTATATTTATATCCCACTAAGAAATTTAGATTTTTATAACTAAAGCACCATAATCTGAAAAAACGATTTGGTACACGCATAATAATTAAGTCGCTCATGAAAACTGTTACAAATTATGAGGGAATAGAGCGGATTGAAAGATGAAACAGTTAGACAAGTAACTTATTATTTCGCATTATTTTTTAACCAGTTACTAATATGATTGGTTGTGTCTTTAATTGAAGCTACTTCATTCAGTATTAAATCAGCGTTATTTCTAACTTGGTTGACAGCTGAGATATAAATATCTCTATAGTGATCTTCGTATTTATCCAAATAATTAGAAATAGAAGATATTGAATCAGAGTCTGGTTGTTCAGTATGCCTCTTGATAATACGAGAAAGACACAATTCCATGGGTTGATCTAATAACACAACGTAATCAATTAATGACGACATGGATTCACGCTCTTTACCAAATGGCTCTTCAATGAAAATTAAATCATTGCTATTTTTTGAAATTAAGCTTTCTAATGCAGTGACAAATTTTGGCGTTTTAATCAGAGAAACGTTTGCTCCATTAATTAGCCAATTTTTCATATTTTGAGGGTATGTATTTTTATCAATGTGATCATCAAAAAGTAGAAACGGGCGACTAAACTCTTTGGCTAGTGCTTTAACAATTGTGGTTTTTCCCGAACCAGATGTTCCACTTATAGCAACTACTTTTGTGTTACTCATACTACCCTAGTGAGGCTAAACTCAATTGCAAACTAATGTACCATTTAGGAACTGTTAATAGATTGCTTAAATAATGAACGTTGCGAACACTGCCAGCTGTTGTGTGTCCGTTTACTTTAACGTCTTGCTATATATCACTATACTCTGACTTAATTAAACCAAAGCACTTAAGATCATGAAACTGGTTTTTCCAAAAGCCACTTTGACGTCTTATACCTTCCTCCTTAAACCCTACCTTTCGAAGAAGTGCCTCAGATGCAGAGTTCCCAGGAACAGTATCACCTTGGATGCGGTTAAGTTTACCGCAAGGTAATTCACCTAAAAACGCAGCTTTAACTATTCGATGTACTGCTTCACTGGTAAAACCCATGTTCCAATATTTAGGCAATAAATCATATCCAAGAACAGCATTTTTCATTTTAGGACACCAAGTATTAAAGCCACAAGTGCCGATAAGTTGATTTGATTCTTTTAGGCGAATAGCCCAACGAATACCAGAGTTTTCTTCAAATCGAGAATTAAATAATTCTATTAAATTACTTGCTTGTGACACTTCAGTAAAAGCTTCCAGATTATAATATTCGACAACTGAATTGTTCGAGAATAACTTAAATAAGCTATTTGAATCTTCTTTAGATAACTTATCCAACCTTAAACGGCTTGTTTTTAAAACTGGAAATAACAACCTTAACCCTCCTTGAAATATAACTCCCTGTTAAGGGGCTAATAATGTTTGGCAATACTCGTGTAGCGAAGCGAACAAAATCTAGCTTTATTTCCTCAACTACAACCTGATACTCAAATATCGTGCTAATAAAAGCGCCATTAAGGCGCTTTTTTATACCGATAGAGGCATCTATTTCGTTATTCGCCAGAAAGCGAAAATTGCTGCAAAAAATAAGATCATGGGATAAAAGGCATAAACAATCACATCAACTGGCGATATGCCAATTGTCGCGCCAAGTAATAAGGCTTGTGCGCCGTAAGGTAATAGCCCTTGGTTAATACAAGCAAATATATCCAATAAACTAGCAGACTCTGCAGGGGAAATATTACCGTCATCAGCTAATTCTTTAGCTGTTTCACCAGTGATAATAATTGATACCGTATTGTTAGCGGTAAAGAAGTTCGCACTAAAGGCTAAACTTGCAATACCCAAACCAGAGGCTCTTTTCGGGTTGTTAGGGCTTAACTTGCCCGCAAGTTTTTTAAGGCTTTGTGTCAAGGCGTTTAATCCGCCTTGTCGGCGAACAAGTTCACTTAACCCACCAATAAACAACGCGAGAATGAATACGTCTTGGACATTAGCAAAACCTTTATTAATGTCTTGTATTAACGCTGATAATTGATAACCATTGTTAATAAAGCCCGTAACTGCAGCCAGAAGAATACCAACTAACAGCACCACAAAAACATTCACGCCAGATAATGCCAATACTAGTATCACGACATAAGGTACTAAGCCGACTATATCAATCGCTTCATTACTTTGGTATTGAGCACTTCCTCCAATAAACGTAAAAATAGTGAGTGCAACAATAGCGGCAGGTAAGGCAAACTTAAAGTTCACTCTAAACTTGTCTTTCATGTGTGCACCTTGGCTTCGCGTTGACGCAATCGTTGTGTCAGAAATAATTGACAAGTTGTCACCGAAAATTGCGCCAGATAAGATACTGCCGGCAACTAGTGCTGGGTTTAACCCAGCTGTGTCAATAAAGCCCGCTGCAATAGGGGCAATAGCGGCAATTGTACCAACAGAAGTACCCATCGCCGTTGACAAAAAAGCAGCAACCAAAAATAAACCGGGAATAATAAGATAGTCTGGAAATACCGCTAAACCTAGTTGAACACTAGCATCAACACTGCCTGTCGCTTTGGCGACAACCGCAAACGCACCAGCGAGCAAATATATGACACACATCGTTATGATATTGCTGTGGCCGGCACCTTCAATAAATTGCTGAACTTGATTAGTAACTGACTCTTTTCCCATACATATCGCTACAATAATAGCGGGTATAATCGCGACACTGGCTGGCAATTGGTAAAAGGCAAACTCAACATCTTGTAGCGTTAAAGCGATACCTGTACCTAAAAATAACGCCAAAAAAACGCCAAAGGGAATCAAGCTCATCAAGCGCGTAGGAGCAGTTTGTTCTGTCATAAATTGTCTCTTATTATTTTTCTTTGCATTGTTTATATCACTGCTAAAGAAAAAGGCCAAAAAAGAATGGAGTAAAAGTAAGGAGCTGATTATAGAGGACTCAATAGCTCTGTCAATCTAGATGTGTAGATGGCCAAATGAGAGGGTTTGATTTTAATTCACTTTTAACCGGTTAAATAGCGATTTAGATCTACTTTCTAGCTAGGGTATGTGCTATTCTTGCCGCCAATTTTTATACGAACTATTATGCGAAGAAAGACAGATGTCAGATAATAAATTTGAAAGTATTGAACAACGCGTAAGTTACGGCGTAGGTCGTCAATTAGGTGACCAGTTACGTAACAATCCATTTAAAGAATTTGATGTAACTGCTGTACAAGCAGGTTTAGCTGATGCACTTGCTGGTGCAGATAGCCAAGTAAGCGAAGAAGCATTAAACGAAGCATTTGCTGTAGTATCGCAAAAATTACAAGCACAAGAGCAAGAAGTTGCTAAAGAAAAATCTGCTGAAGGTGAAGCATTTTTAGCGAAAAATGCAGAACGCGCTGAAGTAACAGTAACTGAGTCAGGTCTTCAATATGAAGTAATTACAGACGCTGATGGCGAAAAGCCAACTGCTGCTTCTACTGTGCGTACACATTACCATGGTACGTTCATTAATGGTGACGTATTTGATAGTTCATACGATCGCGGTCAGCCAGCTGAATTCCCAGTAGGTGGCGTTATTGCTGGTTGGACTGAAGCATTACAATTAATGAGTGTTGGCGCGAAATGGCGTTTATACATTCCATACAACTTAGCTTACGGTGAGCGTGGTTCACACGGTGCAATTCCTCCGTACTCTGCGTTAGTATTCGATGTAGAATTACTTGATATTCTATAGTAGTGAATAAGCCGGGTTTTCCCGGCTTTTTTATGTGTTAAATAGCTATAAAAGCGAGTGAACAGGAACTACCTAGTTAAACCAAGATAATGCAAGCACAATTGACCCATCTATTTTCAAGTTATATTGGCGCATTTGCCTCATTAGATGTTAACGCCACAAAACTCTGTTATCGAATCCCTTGTATATTGTCGACGCCAGATAAAACATTACTCATTACAACTGACGCTGAATTTGAACAAGAATTTAGTGAAATTTTCAGTTTCTTATCTCAAAATACCATCACTGGTTTTAAAGCGAGTAACGCCAGTTATCAATCATTTGGTCCCGAGCAAATATTGGTCAGTATTGATTGGCAATTTCTTGATAAAAATGAAAGCGTTATTGCAGACTTTTGTGCCGTTTATCAATTAACGCAACAAGCTAATCAATTTAAAATATCGCATGTTAGCTCAATTGGGTTGGAGCAGTCGCTTTCACTAGAAAATCAGCTAACCTTAAACGTGGAGAATAATTAACTAATGACCATCAAAGTAGCAATTTTAGGATGCAGTGGCCGAATGGGGCGAAACTTAATTCAGGCTGCCCACGAGCATGAACAGATAACCTTAGTTGGTGGCACGGTTCGTCAATCTTCCTCATTTGTTGATTTTGACTTAGGAGAGCTTGCTGGCATTGGTAAAATAGGCAATAAAACAACCACTGAAATTAGTGACTTAACTGCGGCGGATGTTTTTATTGACTTTACTTCAATAGAGTCAACATTTGAACACCTAAAGTGGTGTCAGCAACAAAACAAAGCGATAGTTATTGGCACTACTGGCTTTAGTGACGAACAAGTCAACGACATTAAGACGTATGGCAAGACGAGCCCTGTGTTATTGGCACCTAATACTAGTGTTGGCGTAAATCTTCTATTTAAATTACTAGAAATTACCGCTAAAGCAATAGGCGACTATACTGATATAGAAATTTTTGAAGCACATCACAGATTCAAAAAAGACGCACCTTCGGGAACTGCAATGAAAATGGGGCAGGTTATTGCCGAAACACTGGGCAGAAACCTAGAAGAATGTGCGGTATATGGTCGTGAAGGGATTACCGATGAACGAGATCCAAATACCATAGGTTTTGCAACAGTACGTGCTGGAGATGTGGTAGGTGAACATACAGCGTTTTTTGCAGATTTAGGTGAAAGGCTTGAAATTACGCATAAAGCTAGCTCTCGGATGACCTTTGCCTTAGGTGCGATGCGAGCTGCTTTGTGGATAGCTAATGCCGATGCAGGTTATTACGATATGCAAGACGTGTTGGGGTTAAAATAAAACCACTAGCTAAATGTTAAAATTTGGTGACTAGAATTAGGGATAATTGTCACTTTTAAGGCTTTAGTTGTAAATACGGCTAATAAGCCTAATTTTTGTAAATTATGCTGGACGAAAGGTTCGTTTGAGCGTAGAATGCGCGGAATTTGTCAAAAATTTGCATTTTGCAAGCCAAAAGACGGATTAATGAACAATTTTCGCGCTTAATAAATCAGCAATAAATTGCTGGTTTTTGTTAAGTTTACTTTCTTCTTTTCGGAGGTTAAATTGACTAAATCTGCCATTTTGGTGCTAGAAGACGGCACTATATTTAACGGCACCGCAATCGGTGCAGAAGGAATGGCTGTTGGTGAAGTGGTATTCAACACTTCAATGACGGGCTACCAAGAAATCCTAACTGATCCTTCATACGCAGAACAAATTGTTACCCTCACTTACCCTCATATTGGCAATACTGGAACTAACTCGGAAGATGAAGAGTCAGGCACCATTTGGGCTAAAGGTTTAGTGATTCGAGATTTACCATTATTAGCCAGTAATTTTAGAAACGAAGAAAATTTGAGCGACTACCTAAATCGCAATAATATCTTAGGTATTGCTGATATTGATACGCGTAAGTTAACGCGTATTCTACGTGAAAAAGGCGCACAAAACGGCTGTATACTTGCAGGCGACAACCTAGAAGAAGCAAAGGCTTTAGCTGAAGCGAAGGGCTTCCCAGGGTTAAAAGGCATGGATTTAGCAAAAGTTGTTTCTACTAAAGAACAATACACATGGACAGATGGTAGCTGGCAGCTTGGCAAAGGCCATGTTTCTCCAGAAAACTTCGACTTTCACGTAGTTGCATACGATTTTGGTGCTAAGCGTAATATTTTACGTATGTTAGTTGACCGTGGCTGTAAATTAACTGTCGTTCCGGCACAAACACCTGCAGCAGATGTTTTAGCGATGAATCCCGACGGTATCTTCTTATCAAATGGCCCGGGCGATCCAGAGCCATGTGATTATGCGATTAGCGCAATTAAAACATTCCTTGAAACAGATATTCCTGTATTCGGTATTTGTTTAGGCCACCAATTACTGGGCTTAGCAAGTGGCGCCAAAACAATCAAAATGAAGTTCGGTCATCACGGTGGTAACCACCCAGTTAAAGATTTAGACCGCGACGTGGTAATGATTACTGCACAAAACCATGGTTTTGCAGTAGATGAAGATAATATGTCAGATAACTTACGTGTAACACATAAGTCTTTATTCGACGGTACGATCCAGGGTATTCATCGTACAGATAAGCCAGCATTTAGCTTCCAAGGACATCCAGAAGCGAGCCCCGGTCCGCACGATGCTGCACCATTATTCGACCATTTCATTGAATTAATAAAAGCTAGTAAAGCTTAAGATTAGGAGTATAAATTACTATGCCAAAACGTACTGACATAAAAAGTATCTTAATCTTAGGTGCCGGCCCTATTGTTATCGGTCAAGCATGTGAGTTTGATTACTCTGGCGCACAAGCGTGTAAAGCACTTCGTGAAGAAGGTTACCGTGTAATTCTTGTAAACTCGAATCCCGCTACGATTATGACGGATCCAGAAATGGCTGATGCAACATACATCGAGCCAATTCACTGGGAAGTTGTTCGCAAAATTATAGAGAAAGAGCGTCCTGATGCGGTATTACCGACAATGGGTGGTCAAACAGCACTAAACTGTGCACTTGAGCTTGAAGCAAAAGGTGTATTAGAAGAATTCAATGTTGAAATGATTGGAGCAACGGCTGACGCGATTGATAAAGCGGAAGATCGTAGCCGTTTCGACAAAGCCATGAAGAACATTGGTTTAGAGTGTCCTCGTGCTGAGATTGTTCACTCAATGGAAGAAGCGCGTGATACAGCAACGCGTATCGGCTTCCCTTGTATCATTCGTCCATCATTTACTATGGGCGGCACTGGTGGGGGTATCGCTTATAACCAAGAAGAGTATGAAACGATTTGTACTCGTGGTTTAGATTTATCTCCAACAAGTGAACTACTAATCGATGAATCATTAATCGGTTGGAAAGAGTATGAAATGGAAGTGGTTCGAGACAAAAATGATAACTGTATCATTATTTGTTCAATCGAAAACTTCGACCCTATGGGCATTCATACTGGCGACTCAATTACCGTAGCGCCAGCACAAACGTTAACGGATAAAGAATACCAAATCATGCGTAACGCATCGCTTGCGGTATTACGTGAAATTGGTGTTGAAACTGGTGGTTCAAACGTACAATTTGGTGTGTGTCCAAACACTGGCCGTATGGTTATCATCGAGATGAACCCGCGTGTATCACGTTCATCAGCGCTAGCGTCAAAAGCAACTGGTTTCCCAATTGCAAAAATCGCTGCGAAGTTAGCGGTAGGTTATACCCTTGATGAATTATCAAATGACATTACTGGTGGTGCGACACCAGCTTCATTTGAACCAACAATCGATTATGTTGTGACTAAGATTCCACGTTTTAACTTCGAAAAATTTGCTGGCTCAGAAGACCGTCTTACTACGCAAATGAAGTCTGTTGGTGAAGTTATGGCGATTGGCCGTAACCAACAAGAGTCAATGCAAAAGGCTCTTCGTGGCTTAGAAGTTGGCGCAAGCGGTTTTGATCCTCAAGTTGATGTCACTCAACCTGGTGCTAAAACTAAAATTATGCATGAGCTTCAAGAAGCTGGTGCAGATCGTATTTGGTACGTAGCAGATGCATTCCGTTTAGGTTTATCAATTGAAGATGTATTCCGTGCAACTAAGATTGATCGTTGGTTCTTAGTGCAAATTGAAGACATTGTTAAAGAAGAACAAGCGGTTTATGAAGGCGGAATGGCTGGATTAACTGAAGACCGATTACGTAAACTAAAACGCAAAGGTTTTGCAGATTCTCGCTTAGCTGATGTTATTGGTGTAAGTGAAGCGGAGATTCGTAAAAAGCGTCATAACGCTGAAATTTTCCCTGTCTACAAGCGTGTTGACACTTGTGCAGCAGAATTTAGCTCTGATACGGCATATATGTATTCTTCTTACGATGAAGAATGTGAAGCGGCGCCGACAGAAAAAGACAAAATCATGATCTTAGGTGGCGGTCCAAACCGTATCGGTCAAGGTATTGAATTCGATTACTGTTGTGTACATGCGGCACTGGCCTTACGTGAAGACGGCTATGAAACAATCATGGTTAACTGTAACCCTGAAACGGTTTCTACCGACTACGATACTTCAGATCGTTTATATTTCGAGCCGATTACCTTTGAAGATGTTTTAGAAATTGTTCGCATTGAAAAGCCAAAAGGCGTTATCGTGCAATATGGTGGACAAACACCACTTAAATTAGCACGTGCACTTGAAGCGGCTGGCGTACCAATTATTGGTACTTCTCCAGATGCAATTGACCGTGCAGAAGACCGTGAACGTTTCCAACAAGCTGTTGACCGTTTAGGCTTATTACAACCTGAAAACGCAACGGTAACTTCGTTAGATGAAGCGGTAGCTAAGTCAAAAGAAATTGGTTTCCCATTAGTTGTTCGTCCTTCATATGTACTTGGTGGCCGTGCAATGGAAATTGTATATGACGAGCAAGACTTGCGTCGCTATATGAATGAAGCGGTAAGTGTTTCTAATGACTCTCCAGTTTTACTTGACCACTTCCTTGATGACGCAATTGAAGTTGATATCGATGTAGTGTGTGACGGTACTAGTGTTGTGGTTGGCGGTATTATGCAACATATCGAGCAAGCAGGAGTTCACTCTGGTGACTCGGCATGTTCATTGCCTGCATACAGCCTTGACCAAGACGTACAAGATGTTATGCGTAAGCAAGTAACGGATCTTGCATTTGAGCTGGGTGTAATTGGCTTAATGAATACGCAAATGGCAGTAAAAGACGGCAAGGTTTACTTAATCGAAGTTAACCCTCGTGCTGCTCGTACTGTACCGTTTGTATCTAAGGCGACGTCTGTACCATTAGCCAAAGTTGGTGCTCGCGTAATGGCAGGTAAAACACTGGCTGAGCTAGGTATAGTTGAAGAAACTGTGCCAGATTACTTCTCAGTGAAAGAAGTGGTTATTCCATTTAACAAATTCCACGGTTCTGATCCGTTAGTTGGCCCAGAAATGCGTTCAACAGGTGAAGTTATGGGCGTTGGTAAAACGTTTGAAGAAGCCTATGCTAAAGCTAATTTAGGAGCTGGAGTTTCTGTACCTAAATCAGGTCGCGCATTAATCTCTGTTCGCAATAGCGATAAAGAACGTGTAGTTGAACTAAGTAAGCAGATGGTTGAACTGGGCTATGAACTTGATGCAACGCATGGTACCGCAGTAGTGCTTGGTGAGGCAGGAGTTCCATGTCGATTAGTGAACAAGGTTCACGAAGGTCGTCCACATATTCTTGATAGAATTAAGAATGGTGAGTACAACTACATCATTAATACTACGGAAGGTCGTAAAGCGATTGAAGATTCGAAAGTATTACGTGGTGGTGCATTGCGTTATAAAGTTGCATATACCACAACGTTAAATGCAGCATTTGCAGCATGTCAGGCACACTCAGCAGATGATCGAAATACAGTCACGTCTATCCAAGAATTGCACGCTACTGTGTAGCTAAGCAAAACTTATAGATTCGACAAGGTTAGGTATACTTTGTCGAATCATTTCAGTTTTGTTATGCTTATAACATTACTGAAATGAATATATAAAGGTGGTTAATAGCCACCTTTATCTTTTTCTGATTATTACGATATAAGAAAGAAAAAGAGCATGATTAATAAGAAAGGAAAGCAAAGAACAAATGAATCAATTTCCGATGACAATGCAAGGCGCAGAAGCCTTGAAAGAAGAATTACACGAATTAAAAACAGTTAAGCGTCCGCGAATTGTAAACGATATCGCTGAAGCGCGTGAACACGGTGATTTAAAAGAAAATGCTGAGTATCATGCTGCGCGTGAAGAACAAGGCTTTTGTGAAGGCCGTATTCAAGAAATTGAAGGTAAACTAGGCAACGCGCAAATTATTGATATCATAAAAATACCTAATACAGGTAAAGTGATTTTCGGTGTAACGGTCGGTTTATTAAATATAGAAACTGAAGAAGAGGTTACCTATCAAATCGTAGGTGATGACGAAGCCGATATTAAGAACAATCGTATTTCTGTTAATTCGCCAATAGCACGAGGTTTAATTGGTAAAGAAGTTGATTCAGAAGTAGAAATTAAAACCCCGGCAGGTTTAGTCGAGTTCGAAATTATTTCGGTTGAACATAAATAATTAAGAACGAAAATTTATTAAAAAAAGCCAAGCTAGTAATTAGCTTGGCTTTTTTGTTTTCTAAGCATTTATATTTTATTTAAAGGAATACAGGCCGTTCTTTATCACTTTATTTTTATTTTCTGTCATTTAACGCTAAAACCAATATTTTCATCGTTTAATCAAAGCACTATTAAATTTTATTAGCTATATTGATAGGTCAATAAATGGATTTATCCATCGATGTAAACGCAAAATCGTTATAACGAGCTTAACTTGGTAATCAATCAAGATACTAGGGCGCTAGAACAAGCACTTAAGCAAGTTAATGTATCTTGGGTTAAAGGTAAGTCATTGTAAAGTTTTAGAGCTGTTGGTAGCTTTATCAACTGCTTTTCTAAGTAATTTATAAAAATAAATAATAATATTAAGGTTATATAATCAAATGAAAAAATCCTTAACATCGCTGTTTGTTTCTGCAGCGTTATTAACAACAAGCGCTTATGCATCAATAGATACCGACTTACTCTCTGGTATCAAAGTTCGTAATATAGGTCCTGCGGCCACCAGCGGTCGTATTTCAGACATTGAAGCTGTTGTTTCAAATCCTAATATCATATACGCCAGTGCTGCATCCGGCGGCGTGTGGAAATCTGAAAATGCAGGCCTTAACTGGCAACCAATTTTTGACAATGAAGAATGGGCGTCAACAGGTGCACTCGCAGTACACCCGGCAATACCAGATATAGTTTGGTTAGGTACAGGTGAAGGTAATGTGCGTAACTCTACGTCAATTGGTGGCGGCATATACAAGTCTATGGATGGCGGTAAAACGTGGAAGAACATGGGTTTGAAAGGCACTGAGCGAATCAATCGAATTGCACTTCATCCTACTAACCCTGATATCGCTTATGCTGCAGCGATGGGAACGCTTTGGTCAAAAAACAAAGAGCGTGGCATATTTAAAACAATTGACGGTGGTAAAACTTGGAATAAGATTTTATACGTCGATAATGTTACTGGAGCGTCTGATATCAAGATGGATCCACGTAACCCGAATAAACTATATGCGTCAATGTGGCAGTTCCAACGTTGGCCAGATAAATTTGAATCAGGTGGTCCTGGTTCTGGTATGTTTGTTTCAACTGACGGCGGTGAAACATGGCAAAAACGCACATTTGCAGACGGATTACCTAAAGGCGAATTGGGTCGTATAACCTTTGACATCGCCGAAAGTCAGCCAAGTACGGTATATGCTTTGGTCGAAGCACAAGACAGTGCATTGTTGCGTTCTGATGATGGTGGTGATAGCTGGCGAACGGTAAATAGTGAGCACAATGTTGCAGACCGCCCATTCTACTATTCTGAAATAGAAGTTGATCCAAATAACCCTGATATTATCTACAATATCGCGACTATGATCCGTCGCTCAATTGATGGTGGCAAAACCTTCTCTACGGTTGATAAGGTGAATTGTTGTGCAACAGGTAACACCATTCATATCGATAACCACAGCTTATGGATAAACCCGAATAATTCAGAACATTTAATCTTGGGTAATGATGGCGGCATTGCTATTACTCAAGATAAAGGTGATAGCTGGCGTTTTGTACAGAACCTAGCGATTTCTCAGTTTTATCATATTCGTGTAGATGATGCGGTACCTTACAATGTTTATGGTGGTTTACAAGACAACGGCTCTTGGCGTGGTCCTGCAGAAGTTTTCCATACAGCAGGTATTCGTAATGTACATTGGCAAGAAGTAGGGTTTGGTGATGGTTTCGATACTATGCCATTTCCAGATGATGTCACTAAGGGTTATGTGCAATCTCAAGGCGGATACTTAAATCGCTATGACTTAGTAACTGGCGAGCAAAAGTTAGTACGACCAGCGGCGCCAGATCATGATACTGAGTTGCGTTTTAACTGGAATGCTGGCCTTGCCCAAGACCCTTTTAATGCGGACACTATCTACTACGGTAGCCAGTTCGTGCACAAGTCAACAGACCGCGGTGAAACTTGGCAAGTTATATCGAATGACTTATCGTCAAATAACCCTGAATGGCAACGCTATAAAGAGTCTGGTGGCTTAACGCCAGATGTGACTGCTGCTGAAAACCATACTGCCATAATTGCTATCGCGCCAAGCCCGATCAAGCAAGGCGTAATTTGGGTGGGCACAGATGATGGCCGTATACATGTAACTCAAGATAGTGGTAAAACATGGAAGAGCGTAGAAAAGAAAGCGCGTAAAGCACCGAAAAATGCATTTGTCCCGCACATTCAACCTTCACTTCACAACCCTGAAGAAGCGTTTATCGTTTTTGATAATCACAGACGTGGTGATATGAAACCTTATGTATTTAAGGCGTCTAAATATGGTAGTAAATTTACTAATTTAACAAGCAAGAATATTCGAGGTTATGCACTTTCAGTTGTTCAAGACCATGTCGATGAAGACTTATTATTCTTAGGTACTGAACTTGGATTGTACGCAACAACTGACGGTGGTGATTCTTGGTTTAAATATGATCAAGATGTGCCAACAGTATCTGTAATGGATATGGCTATTCAACAACGCGAAAATGACTTGGTATTAGGTACACATGGCCGTTCTGTGATTGTTATTGATGATTACAGCCCATTACGCGGATTAAATAAAAAATCATTTGATAATGAATTTGAATTTTTAAGTGTCGGCGATGGCCAGCAATATGTCTCAAGCCGCGCACCTTCAACACGTTTCTGGGGCGACGCCGCTTATGTGGGTGATAATGAAGTGTACGGTGTAACAATAAATGTTATGGCTTCAGGTGACCACTTAGTCCACCCAGATAAAGACAAAGAAAAGGCTCGCCAATTAGCAAAAGCAAAAAAAGATGCAATTGCTAAAGATACCGACGAGAAAGACAAAAAAGAAGAGAAATCTTTATCTGATAAAGCACGTGTTACGGTCAAAGACGCCAGTGGCAAGGTTGTACGTACGTTTGTTACTAAGCTTCAACAAGGCGTGAATCGCATTGTTTGGGGATTAGAGTCAGATGGTGATGGTCGAATGCCTGGCCAAGAACCAACTGAAGACAAGGACATTAAACCTGCAGGTCCGGAAGTGGTACCTGGTACTTATACCATTACTGTTAAACTTAACGAAAAAGAGTTTGAAACCACTGCAAAGGTATTGAAAGATCCTCGTTTCAGTGATGTGACTGACGCAGATATGCAAGCACGCTATGAACTTGAACATCAGGCTGTAGCGATGTATTCAACGTTGACTAAAGCTGTACATGCACTTACTGACAGTAAAAAAGATATTGAACTGATCAAAGGTATGGCAAATAAAGCGTTAGCAGATATTTCAGAAAATAAAGAAGATCACCCAGCAAGTAAATTAGCAAAATCTGCTAGCGATCTTGTGAAAAAGATAGGTGAGCTTGATAAGAACTTACGTTCTATTCCTAAAACAACAGGCATAGTTGATGAGACTTATAAAGTAACGTCTCATTTATTTATGGCGTGGGGTTATGTTGGCGGTCGATACGGTAAACCGTCACCAACGGCTGAAATCTATCTAGAGAAAGCTAAGCTTGAATTAGATAAAGGTGTAGGCAAAGTTAACGAGTTTATAGAGCAAGATCTTGCTGAGTTTAAAAAGGAATATCAAAACTCAGGATTAGGTCTACTCACTACCACTCAACCAATCGCGCTTAACTAAGCGTTTAATAAAGAAACCCAAAACAAGTGTTTTGGGTTTTTTCTTATATAGTATAAAAATAATAGGATCGAAAAATGAAACTATTTCCTTCATTATTGGCGGCATCCATTGCTCTTAGTATTTCTAGTAGTGCAATTGCAGCTAAATCAGATAAAAAAGCAGTTGATGCATCTATTTATAGCGGTATTAAATTAAGAAATATGGGGCCTGCGGTAACTGGTGGCCGTGTTAGTGATTTTGCATTTAATCCTAATAATCCTGCGCAATATTTTGTTGCAACCGCGTCAGGCGGTATGTGGAAAACTGATAATGCCGGTATTACATGGAAGGCAGTGGCTGATTCAATGCCTAGCTATTCATATGGCGATGTCACTATGGACCCAAACAACACTAATGTGATTTGGGCGGGTACCGGCGAAAATAACTCGCAACGTTCAGTAGCATACGGTGACGGTGTTTATAAATCGACCGATGGTGGCGCAAGCTGGAAAAATGTTGGACTTAAGAACTCAGAGCATATTGGCGAGATTTTAATCGATCCACGCAACTCTGATGTTGTGTATGTAGCATCGCAAGGACCACTTTGGAGTAAAGGTGGAGATCGTGGTTTATATAAAACTACCGACGGTGGTAAAACGTGGAATAATGTCTTAGAAATAAGTGAACATACTGGTGTCAGTGATATCGCATTTGATCCACAAAACCCTGATGTGATTTATGCAACGTCGTATCAACGTCGTCGCCATGTTTGGACATTAATTAATGGCGGCCCTGAGTCTACGATTTATAAATCAACTGACGCAGGTAAAACATGGAGCAAAATTAATAAAGGTCTACCAAGCGTTGATTTGGGTCGTATCGGTATTGATGTAGCTCCAACTGATGGCAATATTATTTATGCAATTGTAGAAGCGGCAGATGGCAAATCAGGCTTTTATCGTTCAACAGATGCAGGGGCTAGTTGGCACAAACAAAGCAGCTATGTTTCAGGTAGTCCACAATATTATCAAGAAATCGTGGTAGACCCTGTTATTCCAAATAGAGTTTATTCTTTGGATACCTACCTTATGGTTTCTGAAGATGGTGGTAAAAACTTTACAAGAGCGGGGGAAGCACATAAGCATGTTGACAATCATGCACTTTGGATAGATCCAAATAATAACAATCACCTTATCATAGGCAGCGATGGCGGTGTTTATGAGTCGTGGGATCGTGCTAAGAATTGGACGTTTAAAGACAATATGCCATTAACTCAGTTCTATAAAGTAACTGTGGACAATGATTACCCGTTTTATAATGTTTTTGGCGGCACTCAAGATAATGCATCTCTTGGTGCTCCTCACCGTACTACAACAAATTCAGGTATCCAAAATAGTGACTGGTTGTTTACGCAATTCGGTGATGGTTTCAAAACGGTAATCGACCCGAAAAATTCAAATATTATTTATTCTCAATATCAATATGGTGGTTTAGCGCGCTACGACAAAAAGTCTGGTGAACGAGTTCAAATGCAGCCTGTATCGCCTGATGCAAACGTTGCGCAGCGCTTTAACTGGAATTCACCATTACTGATAAGCCCGCATAATAACGAACGTATTTACTACGGCTCACAAACGCTTTTCCAGTCAGATAATCGTGGTGATGATTGGCAAGCAATCAGTGGTGATTTATCAAGAAATATTGATCGTAACAAGTTAAAAGTCATGGATAAAGTCTGGGGGGTTGATACGGTTGCAAAGAATAAATCGACTTCCTTCTATGGTTCATTGATTGCGCTAACAGAATCGCCGCTTCATGAAGGGATGCTATATACCGGTAGTGATGACGGTGTTATGCATGTTACTAAGAATGCTGGGCAAGAGTGGAAGAAACTTGACTGGCCTTCGAAAGTACCAGACAACTCGTATGTTGCAGACATGGAAGCATCTCTGTTTGATAAAAATACAGTCTTTGCAGTATTTGATAACCATAAACGTGGTGATTTTAAACCTTATGTTTATCGCAGTGATAACAATGGTAAGAGTTGGAAAAATATCACCGGAGATTTACCAATTCGAGGCTCTAGTTATGCTATTGCACAAGATCATAAGAATAAGGACCTGCTGTTTGTTGGTACTGAATTTGGCGTGTTCTTTACTCAAAATGGCGGTAAGAACTGGGTTCAACTGAAGTCGGGTTTACCAACAATAGCTGTTAGAGATGTAGAAATTCAACGCCGTGAAAGTGATTTGGCTCTGGCAACATTTGGTCGAGGTTTTTACATACTAGACGATTATTCACCTCTGCGAGAAAATGCGACTGAAGTGAAAAAGCAAGATGCAACCTTATTCCCTGTACGCCGTGCATTTCAATTTATTGAACATGACCCATTAGGGCTACCTGGTAAAGCAATGCGCGGTGCAGATTTCTATTTTGCAGAAAACCCAGAGTACGGTGCTACCTTCAGCTATTATATCAATGAAGACTTCAAATCATTGAAAGCTCAGCGACAAGCTAAGGAAAAAGAGCTGCGTAAAGAAGGTAAAGCGACTAACTACCCAAGTTGGGAAGCTTTGAAAGAAGAAGATTTTGAGCAAAAGTCGGCACTAATTTTAACGGTAAGAGACAACGAAGGTAACTTGGTTCGTCGCATTAAGGCGCCAGCGAAAAAAGGGTTTAATCGTATAAACTGGGATTTAAGTTATCCAGGGTTTGATCCTATAAAGCCAAGTGGTGATATGAATGAAGGTTGGCTTGTCGTACCGGGGACTTACAACGTTTCAATATCAAAAGTTGTTAATGGCGTTGAGACAGCATATGACCAAAGTCAAACATTTGAAGTAGCTTCAATTGACAATCGTACCTTCCCAAGTAGTGACCGTAAGGCAGATCTTAAATTTGATATGAAAGCAGGGCGTCTATACCAAGCAATTGCTGGCGCACGTAAGTATTTAGGTGAGTTAGAAAGTCGCATTAAGCATATTAAGGCTGCTACAACAGAAACCTTAACACTTGATCAAAAAACGCTTGGACTTGCACATCAGATGCAACGTGATCTGCAAGAGATTAAATTAGATCTCAATGGTAACTCTGTAATTGCGAAACGTGCCGAGCCAACAGAGACGTCAGTTTATGGCTACATCAGTTATTTATTATGGTCAAGAAGCGAAAGTACTAGCCCTGTAAATGGCCAGCAAAAGCTACGTTTTAAGCGAGCTAGTGAAGGCTACGCTGATACTTATCAACGCATTGTACAGTTAGCTGAGTCGGTTAAATTAACTGAAGAAGCGATTGCAAAAGCCGGTGGTAACTGGATGCCTGGCATGTTGCCTTCTAATGGTAAGTAATGATTGGCAATGTTAGTTTTAGATACTAAATGCTAAGCAACAAAAAAGCGCCTGTTAGGCGCTTTTTTTATAGGTTTAATATGTGCGATTAGGTTTATTTCAACGACAACTTCATATTGTGCTTAAAGCCCGGCACTTTCTTGAAGAACATCTACTTGTCGATAATCATCTTGTTCTGAAATAACCACGCGTGTGGCAATATCTTCTAAATAATAAATAACCGTAAGTCGACCACGTTTTCTCTCTTGCTCTACTGGTTCACCATAGTTTTCCGTATAAAAAGCAATAACGTCATCTTCAGTGGCATAAGTGTAGAAGTTAACTACCGCTGGCATAGAATCAATAAATTCAGCGAATACTTTGGCATCATCTAATACTGGAATATAAACGTCACCTTCTTGAGGGATAGGGCGTTCAAAATTGTAAGCGTTTGGATTGAACTCATCGTCATTACCTAAAGCTTCTTCACCAGACAAGTCAGACAACGTATCTTCTAGCTTAGTTGCTTCTTCGCTATATTCTTCATCGCTAATCTCATCAACAAGAACTGGCTCTGATTCAGCTAATTCGTCAATTGATTGCTCTTCAAGGGCTTCTTCTTCAACTGGAGCGATTGTTTCCTCAAGTGATTCATCGTCTAATGACTCTGTGGTTTCTTCAATAACATCTTCAACCACTTCTTCTACGCTCTCAACGTTATCGATACCTAATTCTGTTTCTTGTGGAGCTATGTCAATTTCTTGATAGGCATCTTCAGCAACAGCTTCTTGTTCTTGAAGCTCTTCGGCTAAAGGCTCAACTGCATCAACTTTTTGTGCTTGTTCGGTTGTTGGCGCTGCTTGATTATCGTCTATCGCATCCGTAGTCTGCGCATTTGCTGAAGCAAGCTGCAATAAAGCTAATGCGGCGATAGTAGAGGGTAAATTCACTTTCATTAAAAAGATACTCCATAACTTTTACATAACTGTAAAAGTTACAGGGTAAGGGGTCAACAACTTTTAGGGAAAATGGCTGAAAAGAAAGAGGTTTATGTCATTTTTTTATCTTTATAGTGATCAACCCATAACGCAGTTGCACCACATATGGCGACAGGCATCACTATCATGTTAACAAGTGGCACCATAGAAAATAGTGCGGTTGTAATACCAAAACCGTAACTTTGACCTTTTTTCTCATTAAGCTGTTGCTTCATTAAGTCGAAATTAATCTTATGATTATCAAAGGGGTAGTCTAAATATTGCACTGCCATCATCCATGAAACAAATAAAAACCAGATTAATTGTCCTATTACCGGGATAAACCACATGATGATAAAAAATCCTATGGCTCGAGGTAAATAATATCTAAATTTGCACCATTCTCTGCTTAACGTGCGCGGAATATCTTTAACAACATCTGACAATGTGCCACCTGAAAGTGGCTTGTTGGTAAGCAGCGCTTCAACTTTTTCTGAAAGTAAGCCATTGAACGGTGCCGCTATCCAGTTGGCTAGCGCACTAAAAATAAAGGAAAAGCCTATTAAAATAGTCATAATAGCAAAAGGCCAAATAATGTATTCTAACCAGAGTAACCACTCAGGTAGCCAAGACAGTAGTTGCTCAATAAAGATATTTAACTGGCCAAATAAAAAATAAAACGCTACACCAAAGATAATAAAATTAATTATTAACGGGATTAATACAAATCGCCGTAATCCTTTCGTATTAATTAAATCAAAGCCTTTTAAAAAGTATCCTGCACCGCTTTTTGCTAACATTTTATCTACTTCTATTGCTAGTTTGCCTCGATTATAGGGTTTTTTATCGTTAAACCAAGTGTTGGCTGCATCTTGTATGTTACAAAGTGCATCATTATTTGATAAATTACTTTTAATAATAACAATATTCTATTGGCCTTTATGCGCTTAAAACAAATAAAACTGGCAGGTTTTAAATCGTTTGTTGACGTAACTAAAGTGCCGTTTCCTCATCAAATGACCGCAGTTGTTGGACCTAACGGTTGTGGTAAATCAAATATTATTGACGCTGTACGTTGGGTGTTGGGCGAGAGTTCAGCCAAAAACTTACGTGGCGATGCGATGACCGATGTCATTTTCAATGGCTCAACTGAACGTAAGCCTATTGGTCAAGCAAGTGTTGAATTGTTTTTTGATAATCAACTCGACTCTATTAATCCGCAATTTAGTCTATCGGGTAGTCTTGCTCAGCGAAATGAAATATCAATAAAACGCTCAGTAAGTCGTGATGGAGTCAATCAATATTTTCTTAATGGGAGTAAATGTCGTCGTAAAGATATTACTGATGTCTTTCTAGGTTCAGGTTTGGGGCCAAGAAGTTATGCCATTATTGAACAAGGCATGATCTCGCGCCTTATTGAATCAAAACCTCAGGAACTTAGGATATTTGTTGAGGAAGCTGCTGGGGTTTCTAAATACAAAGAAAGAAGACGAGATACTGAGCTAAAACTTAAACATACGGGTGAAAACCTGCAGCGATTAGCTGATATTAGTCAGGAAATCGCCATTCATACACAAGTGCTACAAAAGCAAGCAGAACTGGCGCAGCGGTTTAAAGCGCTAAAAGCTGAACAGCGCAGTTTAAAGGTTGAAATAGCTACCTTATCACTGGCTAAAGTGACTAGAGCGGTTGATAAATTAGGTAAGGAACAATCAAGCCTTGTTGAACATATAGAGCAACAGAGCGAAAAGATAACTGCTAAACGCAGCTATTTAAAGTCTCTAGATCAGCAATTAAATCACGCTTACGATAAGGCTAAAAACCTACAGCGTGATAGTGCAAACGCAGAAAAATCTAAATCGTTAATACAACATGAATTAACAGTGACTCAGCAGCAATTTAATAAGCTCGAATCGGTACGTGAAAGTGCACAAATTCGAAAGCAAAAAATACAAGATAATTTAACTCAACTAGCCGATGAAAAAGATGTGCTGCAAGTAGCTTTCAACAGAGTAACACCAGAGCTTGCTGCGTTAACCGAACAAATTAAAGCAGAATTAAAAGCCTATGAATTGGCGCTTGAGTTACTTTCGGAAAAAGAACAGAGCTGGCATGAGAAAAATAATCAACTCATTGCGGAAAAACAGCAAGATATAGCACGTCGTCAACAAGCTATGAATAAGCAACAGTTTTTGGCAAACCTAATTGCACAACTCGCTGAAAAAGAGCGTCAATTGAGCGCGGTTGAAGATAATACCGATTCGGATTTGTCTAAGCTTGAGCTGCAACTTGAAGAAACACGACAAAAATTAAATGCTCATGAAATAGGTCTAAAAGAGTTAATGGAGCAACAATTGGCATGCTCACAGCATATTTCTCAGATAACCGATCATTTAGTCTTAGCGCAAGGGCAAGAGGCTAAAATTTCTGCGTCGTTAAACCTTACACATCAGCAGCTAACGCATAAAGCAGATTGGCATCAAACAGCGGAGAGGTTGTTAAAGGATAGCGGAATTGAACACGGCGGCTCTTTCTATCAACACATACAGGTTGAACAAGATTGGCAGCTGGCCGTGAAAAAAGTACTAGGCCAATGGTTAAATGCCTTAGTGCTAGACATCGGATATTCTGAGTTGGGTTTTGCCAGTAACATTGAGCAATACTGGTTTATCAATAAAAATGAGCTTACACATGAAGTTACTGAAGGCTCATTGGCTTCTGTACTGGGCTCAAAAATAGGTGTTTTTTCATGGATAAACGAGATTAAAATAGCCTCTTCAGTACAACAGGCATTAGCAATAAGAGAATCTTCAGGTGTTAATCAAAGCGTTATTTGTATTGATGGAACGTTTTTTAATGGTGCAGGCCTATCAAAAGGACTTAATGAATATAAAGTTGATTTCTTAGCGTTGGCACGACAGCAAAGCCAATTAGAAGGTGAACGAGAAAATAGTCTACTATCTATCAAAAATACTCAACAGCAATTGGATGATACAAAATCGTCACTGCAAGCAATCGAACAACAACTTGTAAGCGAAAAAGAGATAAAGCAAACGTTGAGCGTTAATGTTTCGACCTTGTCACACCAAATAGCGACACTGCAATTACACGAAAAAAACGAGAGACTTAAGAAAGAGCAATTAACGAGAGAAGTCGCACTACTTAAGAAGCATATTAATCAAGCTGAAGAAAATTCTATAGCTTTGTCTTCACCTTTATTACCTGAGGTATATCATGCTCAGGAGCAGGTGTTAGAAAGGTTGAAACGAGAGATTGACGGGCTGAAACTTCAGTCTGCAAAACATGATGCTAAACTCAACGGACTGAAAGCTCAGCAGCAGCAATTACAAATTGAGCAGCAGCAAAACTCTGTTTCATTGTCGCAAAATCAGCTTCAACTTAATCATTCAAAAGAAACTTTTGATTCATTAGAAGAGCAGCTGTCAATGTACCAACAAGAACTTGATTCCTTGACAGATGAAAGGCAATTAAAAGAGCAATTAATTGAAATAGAAGCAAGTTGTTGCGGATTAATTGAACAGTTAACAATGCTAGACCATGATATTGCTAAAATAAAAGCATCAAAAGAAGAAATTATTATTGCTAATGAGCAATTAGAAAAAGAGTTTACTTTGCTTGAAAATAAGCAACATAAAAAAGCATTAAAAAAAGAACAGTTAATATTTGAACTTGAATCTTTCAAGAAGGAGCTTAATGAGCTACAAGGCAGTATTAATATGATGTTGCCACTGAATGTAGATAATAAAAATTTGGCTCAACATCAACAGGAATTAATAGATGTAAATGCGCAATTAGCGCAAATAGGACCGGTAAATTTAGGTGCAATTGATGAATATGAATTGCAACAACAACGAAAAAATAAAATTGATTTACAAATAGAGGATTTATCTCAGGCGCTAGCCACGTTAGAATCAGCTATTGTAAAAATAGACAAAGAAAGTCGTAGTAAATTTAAAGCGACTTTTGAACGAATAAATTTAGATTTTTCTACCTTGTTTCCAAAAGTATTTGGTGGTGGTAGTGCTTATTTAACACTAACCTCGGAAGATGTATTGGAATCAGGTGTTAGCATTATGGCTAGGCCTCCAGGCAAAAAAAATAGCACAATTCACCTGTTGTCGGGTGGTGAAAAAGCGCTAACGGCATTATCATTAGTGTTTGCTATTTTTAGGCTAAATCCTGCGCCGTTTTGTATGTTAGATGAAGTTGATGCTCCACTTGATGATGCAAATGTCGAACGATTTTGTAATTTGGTGCGAGAAATGTCTAAAACCGTGCAGTTTATTTATATCAGTCATAATAAAATAGCGATGGAAATGGCTTCGCATCTTACTGGCGTTACTATGGTGGAACCTGGAGTTTCTCGAATGGTCTCAGTAGATATAGACGAAGCAATTGCCATGGCAGAAGTATCATAAACAGGCTTGATGATGGAAGATAATTTTAGAAACGCGTTAATTATTATCAGTGCAATAATTATTGCCGCCATTTTTATCCACGGATTGTGGACAATTAGAAAAAATAAAAACCCTTACAAGTTAAAAACCAATAAAACTAAGGTAGAACCATTATCGAGAGATTTTGATGGTTCAGGCTTTGATCAAGATGGCGTTAGTGAAGTGCGTGTAATAAAGCAAACTGCATTGACAGGGGAAATAGATAATCCTCCATCAGAAGAAGAAATACCTCATAAACCAGCCCCTGCGCCTGAATATCATGATGAGCCATTGCCCGTTGATATTGAAAAAGAGTCGGCACCTGTTGATGCTGAACCTACTCATGAGCCAATGGTGCAAGTTGATGAACCATCAATTGAGTTGACGCCGCCAGAAGCGGAACCTGAGCAGTTGTCGCAACCAAATTTGGCGACGGAACCTGAAACTAAAAAAGAAGAGTCGGTTTATCAAGAGCCGGTGATTCAAGCCAAGCCAAGTGCCCAAACCATTGCACAGAAAAGCAAATCAAGAACGAAAAATGCAGGTGCGAAGAAGAATCAATTTGAATTAAATTTTGATGACGCGTTAGATGAAATTGCCATTGATGACCCTAACGAACCAACGTTTGGTGCTAGTGAAAACAAAGCTAAGGTGGAAATCGAAACAGAAGTACTCGTTGTTTCTGTTGTAATGCCAGAAGGGCATGCTATTTCAGGTGCAGCACTGTTACCTAGTTTACTAACGCTAGGCATGAAGTTTGGTGATATGGATATTTTTCATCGCCATCAAGATAACGCCGGAAACGGCAAGGTAACATTCAGTCTAGCGAATATGATGAATCCTGGAACATTTGACTTAGATAATATGGAAAACTTCACTACGCAAGGCATTAGTATGTTTATGACGCTACCTAATGCGGGTGATGCATTCGAAGTTTTTGAGCAAATGATGGCCGCCGCTAAACAATTGGGGCAAGAGTTTCATGCACAGGTGCTTGATGACAAACGTAGTGTCATGACCAAGCAAACAGAGCAACATTATGTCAGCAAGATTAGAGAGTTTGAGCGTAAAAGCCGAATAGCCAACGCTTAACTAGATCTACCAATTTTAGTTTAAGCCTCCGTTTGGGGGCTTTTTTAAAACGCGAAATTTATTTATGTCAATCACAACTGCTAAATCACAACGCGATCATTTAGTTGATCAAATTCGCCAATATAACCATGAATATTATGTTTTAGATCAGCCTACTGTGCCTGATGCCGAATATGATCGATTACTGCGCGAGTTAATCGATATAGAGGAAAAATATCCCGAATTAAAGGCGATAGATTCGCCTTCGCAAAGGGTAGGTGGTGCAGCGTTAAAAACCTTTACGCAGGTGACACATCAGTTGCCAATGCTTTCACTTGATAACGTGTTTTCTGAACAAGAATGGCAAGCGTTTATAAAACGTATTAAAGATAGATTAAAAAGTGACAAAGATATTAGCTTTTGTGCTGAGCCCAAATTAGATGGACTTGCGGTAAGTTTAAGGTATGAACGTGGTGTATTAGTTCAAGCGGCGACTCGTGGTGATGGTGCGACTGGTGAGAATATTACTGAGAACATTCGCACGATAAAATCAATACCGCTTAAATTAATCGGTCAAGGGTACCCTGAAATATTGGAAGTTCGAGGTGAAGTATTTATGCCTATTTCGAGCTTTAATCAGGTAAATGAACTGGCTAAAGCAAGGGGCGATAAAGTTTTCGCAAATCCAAGAAACGCAGCTGCAGGTAGCTTACGGCAATTAGACTCTAAAGTTACTGCGAAAAGAAATTTAGCATTTTACGCCTATGGTATTGGTTTTGTCAGTGAGGATGGCGATTCATGGTTGGCAACTTCTCACTATCAGCGACTTAGACAACTCAAAGTTGTTGGTATGCCAATGTGTCCTGAAGTTAGGCTGCTAGCCAGTGCCAACGAATGTGAAAGTTTTTATCAAGATATCTTAGCTAAGCGTGATAGCTTGAGCTACGAAATCGATGGCACCGTGCTGAAAGTGGATGATATTGAATTGCAAGAGCAACTTGGTTTTGTTGCCAGAGCACCTCGTTGGGCAACGGCGTACAAATTTCCTGCACAAGAAGAACTGACGATATTAGAAGATGTTGAGTTTCAAGTAGGCAGAACTGGCGCAATAACGCCAGTGGCTCGTTTAAAGCCAGTATTTGTAGGTGGCGTAACGGTTAGTAATGCGACATTACATAATCAAGACGAAATAGAACGCTTATCAATCATGATTGGCGATACTGTTGTTATTCGTCGTGCTGGCGATGTGATCCCACAAGTTGTAAGCGTTGTAAAAGATCGTCGTCCAGACAATGCCAAATCGATAGTATTTCCTGATTGCTGTCCTGTTTGCCAATCACCTGTTGAAAGAATAGAGGGTGAGGCTGTGCTGCGATGTACTGGCGGTTTAGTGTGTGGAGCGCAGCGTAAAGAGGCGATTAAGCATTTCGCCTCGCGTAAGGCGTTAGATGTAGATGGCTTGGGAGATAAACTTGTCGAGCTTATGGTTGACGATAAATTGATTGCGACACCAGCGGATTTATTCGGTTTGACCGAATTACAAATAAGTAGCCTTGAACGAATGGGGCAAAAGTCTGCGCAAAACCTTGTCAACGCGTTAGAAACGGCAAAAACTACTACCTTTGCTAGATTCATTTATTCGCTTGGCATTCGTGAAGTTGGTGAAGCTACAGCTGCTAACTTAGCGAATCATTTTTTAACTTTAGCAGCATTGCAAAGTGCTGATGTAGAAAAGCTTCAGCAAGTTAATGATGTTGGCGAAGTTGTTGCAGCAAACATCGTTAAGTTTTTCTATCAAGAGAGCAATCTTGATGTAGTCGAAAACCTGATTGCTGCTGGTGTTAATTGGCCAGATATTGAAATTAAAGACGCTGACGACCAGCCACTTCTTGATCAAACTTTCGTTTTAACTGGTACGTTGTCACAAATGGGGCGAACTGAAGCAAAAGCAAAGCTACAATCTTTGGGAGCTAAGGTGTCAGGTAGCGTATCAGCAAAGACACACTATTTAGTTGCTGGCGAAAAAGCGGGATCGAAATTAACTAAAGCACAAGACCTGGGCGTGAGTGTACTGTCAGAAGATGAGCTAGTTGCACTCTTGACGAAATATGGTGCTTAATTAATGAATAGCGTATTAATTGATTTTGCTCAGTGGTTTCGTCCATACCAAACACAATGTGCTATGGCCATTATTGCGACTTTATTGGTGCTGTTTGGTGCGGAAATTTCACAGGCTATAAGGCAACTAATAAAAAAGCAGCATATCCTAGTAAGAACGTTGGTTTTTGTTTTCGTTTGCGCTTTTGGTTATGGAGCGCTGACAGTTTGGTTGACAGGTTTGTTTTCTCAGTGGCTTGGTATGATTAGTGATTTATATTTAATGCCAGTGATTTTACTTATTTTCATTGTATTAGGTTTGTATGCGCAAAAACAGCGCCATATTTAGTGCTAATTAACAAAACATTAACAAGCATGGATGATTTTGCTATCTTTAGTGAGTGAATCGCTTCATTTAAGGGAAATAGAATGAAAAAGGAATGGGCAGCACTTTGTTTTGCTGTTTCGTTAGCTTCTGGGCAAATTCAATCTGCGACTATCGCTGAGCAGTTGATTGACATGTCGGATGAACAAAGCCAAGGAGGTAGCTTGACAACAAATAAGACGATACAAGTTATTGCCGAACCTTTATCTGACGCTTCAGCATTGCAGTATGTTGGGGGAGAGGTTGCTAAAACCAAAATTAATAATTACTTAGTACAGCTTAAGGCGCTGCTAGGTAATGAGTTTGCTGTGTTTCGCCAAAAGCAAGTTGAGCGCGATCATGGAAAGTTTCATATTACGTTAGTTAATCCTTTTGAATTAAAAGAAGTAAAACCTTCGTTAATTCAAAAACTATTAAATGATAAAACACCATTGTCGTTTCAATTAAAGGGGCTAGGTAGAGTAAAAAATGAAAATGGAAAAGCCTATTTTATTGTTGCCGAATCAAGACAAGCGCAAAGTATCCGAGCTAAACTTGGACTTAAACCAAAAGATTTTCATATAACGTTAGGCTTTTCTCCTAAAGACATTCATGGTGTTAGAAAAGATAAAACAACGTTAATCTACTAAATAAAGCTATTTATTAATATTTATCGTGTTAGGACAAATGATGAAAAAATATTTATCAGTTATTGCTGCTTGTGTACTCGTGTCAGCATGTTCAACCTCTTCCACAGGTCGTCAGCAATTGACTCTTTTTTCAAGCGGTGAATTAAATAAAATGGGTGTTTCCTCGTTTGAACAGCTAAAAGAAAAAGAAAAGATCAATCGGGACAAAAGAACTAACGAATACGTAAAGTGTATTTCAACTGATATTGTTAAGCAGATCTCTTCAACGTCCGATATAAAAAATTGGGAAGTGGTGGTATTTGAATCTGAACAAGTTAATGCATTTGCATTACCTGGTAAGAAAATCGGTGTTTATACCGGCATATTGAAAGTTGCAGAGACACCGGATCAGTTAGCGGCGATTATTGGGCACGAAGTAGGGCATGTTTTAGAGCGTCATTCAAATGAACGTATGTCTTCAGGGCAGTTAGCCCAAATTGGTATGCAAGTAGCTGATGCCGCATTGGCGAGTCAAAATGTTCAGTACCGCAATGCGTGGATGGCTGGGCTTGGTTTAGGGGTTCAATATGGTGTGCTAATGCCTTATGGCCGAACGCACGAGTCAGAAGCTGATATTGTTGGTCAAAAGTTAATGGCAAAGGCAGGTTATAATCCTGAAGCGGCGATTCAACTGTGGAGAAATATGGCAAAAGTTAGCAAAGGAGCACCACCTGAGTTTCTTTCTACGCATCCATCAAGCCAAACCCGCATTAAACAACTCACCAATAATTTGCCGAATGTTCAAGGGAGTTACCGAAATGCCAATAAGGCGACTTGTAAGAAGTAGCCTATAACATATTGACGTTATTCGGTATTTAACGCGTTAAGCTCTTCTATTCTATTTTGGCTCAGCTTTATATAGCACTTTTTATAAGCTGGGCCTGCACCTGTTCCTGGTGATAAAGCAAGATACTGCCAACGACAGTTGTTTTCTCTATATTTAATAAAATTGCTTTGTGATCTTTTGAACATATTTAAAGCGGACTTTCGACCGGTTTGAAGTGCGAACTCTTCGAGTATAAATACTTGATTATTCACCCAGGTTTGTAGCTCACGATCAATCGATTCTTTAACGCCGTCTAAGCAACGAGAATATTCAATATTATCGGTTTGCTTCGTATCACAGTCTTCAACAGACTTAGCATGTGAGCTAACACTAATGAATGAAGTGAATAATACAGTGGTTAGTTGTTTACGCATTGTCATAATAGGCTCTAGGCAGGCAATACTTTTTTATAAGGTTTAACAATCACTTGTTGATAAACTCCAGCGTCAACATAAGGATCGACATCAGCCCATGCTTGCGCATCACTTAAAGAATTGAAGCTGGCTATAACCAAAGAGCCAGTAAAACCAGCTTCACCAGGGTTTTCACTGTCAATGGCAGGACAGGGTCCGGCCACGAGCAACCTCCCTTCATCTTGTAATAGCTTTAAGCGAGCTAGATGTGATTCTCTTACTGGTGTTCTTAGCGCAAGGCTATTCTCAACATCTTCACTATAAATCATGTAATACATGTTAATTCTCTACGGTTCTTTTTTTTCTGATGCAGGTGTTTGCTGCTCATCTTCTTGGGGGAAGTGCTTGTATAGCGCCATAATAGAGCCAATTGCAAACGCAAATGTTAAACCCATTAAACCAAATACTTTAAAATTAACCCAAACTTCTTGGCTAAAGTTAAATGCAATGTACGCGTTTAATACGCCACAAAACGCAAAAAAGCCTACCCAGCTCAAATTAAGTTTACTCCAAATTTCTTCTGGTAACTCTAAAGCTTCACCCATTAATTGTTTAATTAAATTCTTTTTGAATACATACTGGCTTACTAATAAAGCTAGCGCAAAAAACTCATTGATGATAGTGACTTTCCATTTTAAAAAGGTGTCATCTTGCAAAAATATGGTTAAACCACCAAAGCCTGCAATTAGGCCAAATATGATCCAGTTTTTTGTTGGTACCTTTTGACGAGTGAATACAAAATATAGAATATGAAGTGCGGCTCCGACAATTAACACTCCTGTTGCAGCGTAGATGTCGTAGAACTTATAAATAATGAAAAATAAAACTAGAGGAACGTATTCAAATAATGCTTGCATAATTCGGGTTGTAGAAACAATTAACTGGCTAAGAACTTCATTCTACCTAAAGCGAAATTCATAGCCAATTAAAAGTGTGTTAAGGGATATTAATTTTCACTGCCAAATGGGTCGTCTATGGCAAATGATGGCTCTGTGAACCACTTGGGGCCTGTATCTGTCATATAAAAATGATCTTCTAAGCGAATACCAAATTCATTAGGAATAACTAGCATAGGCTCGTTAGAAAAGGCCATACCTCTAGCAAGTAGGGTTTCGTCGCTTCTCACTAAGTATGGCCATTCATGGATGTCTAGGCCAATGCCATGGCCTGTTCGGTGAGGGCAGCCAGGAGTTTCGTAGTCTGGGCCAAGCCCTTTACTTGCTAGAAAATCTCTTGCGGCCCTGTCTACATCGCCACATGGCATGCCTATTTGAGCGGCATTGAATGCCGCGAGTTGCGCATCTTTCTCTATTTGCCACATAGTGCGTTGTTTTTCTGTAGGCTCTCCAAAAACGTAAGTGCGGGTTATATCAGAGTTATAACCTTCGACTTGGCAACCAGTGTCGATTAGTACAACGTCATCTTTGTCTAGTGTTTTGGGGGTCTTTACGCCGTGGGGATAGCTTGAGTCTTCGCCAAACAAAACAATACAGAAATATGAGCCTGAGTTGGCACCGACTTTTCGATGTGCAGTGTCTATAAATTCAGTTACTTCTTGCGTTGAAATACCGTCATATAAAATGCTGGCAGCCGCTTTATGCACTTCTAGTGTCATATCTTTTGCACGTTGTAACAAAGCAATTTCAGTATCAGATTTTTGCATACGACAACCAGCTGAAATCACTTTAGAATCTGCTAGTGTTAAGTCTGGACAAACTTGCTCAATACCTTTAGCGATAAAGTAAGGGGTTGATTCGTCTACCGCTAGTGTACCAGTTATTAAACCTCGTTGACTTAATTGTTGAGCAACTAATTGATACGGACTTTCATGTTCTTGCCACGAGAAAATATCGCCTGTAACTGTCATATATTGGTTTAAGGTATTTACTTCAAAATGAGGAGCTATGTAGAACAAATCACCTTGCTGAGGAATGATAGCTGCTACCATACGTTCACTGGCGTACCAGCGGGTTCCTGTAAAGTAATATAAATTTGTACCTGCATTTAAATAAAGTGCATCAATGTTTTGCTCTACCATCAATACTTGAGCTCTTTTTATGCGTGCTTGATATTCGTCAATGGTAATTGGCTTAATATCGTCAGTCATATTTGTCAGGCTTGCTAATGCCTGTTCTTTTGAACGTCCACCTATTCCTTTCAAGGGGCTCTCCAAGTTAACGTGTTTCCGATATTTTACTATTTTATACAATATACACAAGTGGTCGTGTTACCAAATTTGTAAATGTTTTATGACTGCGTGATTACATTACAAGGTAGTTTTGATTTGCTCGGCTTTTGAAAATAGCTCAGGGTCTGCTTGTTGAAAGTGTTCCACACGTTTTATTGCTTGCGGCAAACCTTGTTCCGCGGCGGTTATTAGCCAAGCTAAGCCTAAACTAGGATCTTCTTCTACACCTTCAGCAAGAAAGTATGCTCGACCTAGCGCACCTTTTGATTTCACACAACCGAGTTTAGCGGCTTGTTTAAATAAGGGGATAGCGTCGTCTAACTGTGCTTGTTCGCGATACTGTAATGCTTCTTTATAAAGTTTAATGGCCAATTCGTCATCAATTTCAATGGTGCTTTCATTTATCGTCTCTGTAATTGAAAGTTCTGTTTCTTCGACACTTTCTAATGGCAATGTAAACTCTATTGGAGAGCTATCGTCTTCATCTGCAAAGATAGCTTCAATTTCGATATCACGCTTTTTTTGGTCCAAAAACGTGGTCATTACTGCATCGTATCTAGCGTTGAGCTGTTCGATTGAATTTTGCTGTTGCGAAATTTGCTGTTTGTAATAGCCGATATCACTTTGTAATTGAGCTATGGTCGCTTGGCTTTGTTCCAGTTGTTGTTGATGAGCTACTTTCAGATTTTCTATATGTTGATTATTGGCTTCGTCTAATCGGGCTTGTTGCTTTTCGTTATACTGCTCAAACCTATTTAATACAGCATTTACCGTATGCTCATAGTTTGATTTCATTTTCTCAAACCAGCGAAATACTTGGCTTGGTGCTTTGAAGTTTTCAGACGACATGGGAAGACTCTATTTTTATTCTAATCGCTCAGTTACTACCTTAATGATTTGTATTTTTTAAATCAATTTCTCTTTACGGGTTTTGTCGTTATGTTTTGTTACATTTAAGCTAGTTGGTTAATTTATAGTCATTTTTTACTGATAATTTTATTGTGAATTTATATAGGAAATAATCATTATGGGCAATATAGCGATGTGTACAAGATCTATACAGTTAGGTTAACTGTGTGTAAATAGCTGATTAAAGATAGGTTTATTTGAAATTTATTCTTGACGTGTAAGTAAGTTGACCTATAGTTTTTATTAACTATATAAGAGAGTTACGATAAAAATATAAATAATAGGGATATCATGTTTAAACTGCCTGCAGAATTAACAATTGCAAAAGCTGAAGCATTTAAGCAAATACTCATGGAATATGTTGCCGACCATGATTCTATAGTAATTGATGATAGTGAAGTCGAAAAAATTGACACTATTGGTGTTCAATTACTAATAGCTATGATCACCTACCTAATATCAATCAATAAAAATATCGAATGGCAATGCAAAGCCGAAATAATCAAAGAAAGTGTTATTAAGCTTGGCATTAATGAACCTATTTTGTCTCAATACTTCGATAATGAGTAATAACGAAAAGAAATAAAGGAAAAAGAAATGGCCAAAGTGCTTGTAGTAGATGACTCAAACTCAATTCGTGACATGGTGAGCTTTACGCTTAAAGGAGCCGGTTATGAAACAGTGGAGGCGTCAAATGGTCAAGAAGGTCTGACTAAAGCGCAGTCAGGTGCTTTCGATTTAGTTATCTCCGATGTCAATATGCCAATCATGGATGGTATTACTTTATGTCAGGAATTACGAAAGTTACCTAGTTTTAAATTTACGCCGATTTTAATGCTCACAACTGAAAGTTCAACTGACATGAAAATGAAAGGGAAGGCAGCAGGAGCGACCGGTTGGCTTGTTAAGCCATTTAATCCAGATAAATTATTATCGACAATAAAAAGAGTCATTCGGTAAAAACATATGAGCGTAGATCTCTCGCAATTTATTCCAACGTTTCTTGAAGAAAGCTACGAAGGGTTAGCGTTAATGGAGTCAAGCTTGCTCAACTTAGAGCAAGGTGATGACGAAACGATTAATTCGATATTTAGGGCTGCTCACTCGATTAAAGGTGGTGCTGGTACTTTTGGGTTTGGTCATGTAACTGACTTTACTCATTTAGTTGAAACCTTACTAGATGAGATGCGAGATGGTCGTCGAGAAATACGCTCAGAAGAAGTTGAAGTCTTATTAGAATCTGTTGATTGTATGCGTTTAATGATAGACGCAATTCAAAATGAAACGGATTATGACAATTCTAGCATTGATGTTACATCCGAAAAGTTAGAATTACTATTATCAGGTTCGTTGAGCGATGATACAGGTGCGGATACACCTGTTGAGACCAGTAAAAATGCTAGCTCGTGGCAAATAATATTTATTCCTGAACATCATTTAGTGCAAACCGGTAATGACCCATTACTACTGTTTAATGCGTTAGAAGACTTAGGTGAATTAAAGGTTAATGCGATTGTTGATAGCTTACCCTCACTTACCGAAATGGATGTTGAAGAACTTTATCTTCAATGGGAGTTGCAATTATTTTCGGACTCAGTAACCGAGCAAGATATTCGTGAAGTGTTTGAGTGGGTTGAGGACGAATGTGAGTTGGAAGTGACGCCTGTTAGCTTCGACGAACCTGAAACTGAAAGTACTTCGTTAGACGAAACTTCTGAAACTGCAGAGGTAAAGCAACCAAATGACGAAACTCCAAGTCCTGAAGTTACAGCTCCTAACATTGAACCTGAAATAACACCTTCTCCAGCTGGTGCGCCAGTAACAGAAAACAAAGAAGTTAAAGTTGCAACCAAAGCAAAACCCGAAGGCGGTTCAATTCGAGTTGGTGTTGACAAAGTCGATAGTCTAATTAACCTTGTTGGTGAACTCGTCATTACCCAAAGTATGTTATCAGAGCTAGGTAATGATTTTGATTTATCTAAAGTTGATAAACTTACTGCGGGATTAGAGCAGCTATTACAAAATACTAAAGAACTTCAAGAAAGTGTCATGCGTATTCGCATGCTACCTATCAGCTTTGCATTCAATCGATTTCCGCGATTAATTCATGATTTAGCTAAGAAAACTGGTAAAGATATTGAATTGATAATTAATGGTGAAAATACTGAGCTCGATAAGACCGTAATGGAGCAAATTGGTGATCCGCTAGTTCATTTGGTAAGAAATGCTGTCGACCACGGTATCGAAACTGCAGAAAAACGTTTAGCAGCAGGTAAACCAGAAAAAGGGACGGTTTGGTTGGATGCGTATCATCAAGGTGGCAACATTGTCATCGAGATTAAAGATGATGGCGGCGGCATTAATCGTGATGCTGTTTTTAACAAAGCATTAGAGAAAGGGCTAATTGAACCAACAACAAATTTAACAGACAACCAAGTATTTGAATTGATACTTGAGCCAGGCTTTTCGACAGCAAAAGAGGTTAGCGATATTTCAGGCCGTGGCGTCGGAATGGATGTTGTTAAGAAAAATATTCAAGCATTAGGTGGGCGAATTCAAGTGGACTCAACACCTGGTGAAGGTAGTACGTTTAAAGTAAATCTTCCCCTAACGTTAGCTATTTTAGATGGTCAATTAGTGCGGGTTGGCGAAGAAGTATTTGTTGTCCCCTTAATAACGATTGTCGAATCGTTGCAGGCTAAGTCTGAAAATATTAATCGTGTTTCAGGCGATATGATCTTATATCGTTTACGAGACGAAAATGTTCCTGTTATTCCTATTTTTCAGTTATTTAACTTACCGGCAGACAGCCAAGATGTAGATGACTCTTTACTTGTTGTGGTCGAAGCTGATGGACAAAAAGTCGGGTTAATGGTTGATGATTTGTTAGCTCAGCAACAGGTCGTGATTAAAAGTCTAAAAGATAATTACCAAGATGTCTCAGGCGTTTCTGGCGCTACTATACTTGGAGATGGTTCTGTCGCTATGATTTTGGATATTCCAGGCATCATTCAAATGGCACTAGACATAGCGAATAAAAAACAAAAAGAAAAACAATTGAAAATGCAAAATGAAGGAGCGCTAATTTAATGGATATCCAAGCTTTAGCGCAAGAAATTCCTGTTGAAGGTGAGTATTCACTTGAAGGCATTGATTTTATTACCAGCGGTGAACAATACCTAACCTTCTTGCTTGAAACCGAGCAATATGCGGTAGATATATTGTGTGTTGAAGAAATTCGTAGCTGGGAAAGACCAACCAAAATTCCTAATGCGCCCAGTTATGTTAAAGGCGTTATTAACATGCGTGGCGTTATCGTACCTATTGTCGATTTACGTTTGAAATTTGGTATTGGTGAAGCAAATTATGATGAAACAACGGTTGTTATTGTTTTGAAATATGAGTCAGCTGAACAAGGAAGAACTATTGGGTTTGTTGTAGATGCTGTTTCTGATGTTTTAAATGCAGAAGAAAACGAAATTAAAAATGCTCCGGCATTCGGGGGCATTATCCCACACCATTATGTCAATGGTTTGGTTAATGTTGGTGAAGGGGTTGTAACCTTGTTAAATGTTGAAGCGTTACAGCAAATTGAAGCTCACACAATAGGCTAAGGCAAAGTAGCGATGGAACAAGAATATTTAACTTTTATTCTTAGTGGCGAAGAATTCGGTGTCGATATCCTATGCGTACAAGAAATTAGAGTGCTCACAACTGTCACCGAACTACCAAACAAGCCAGATTATTTGAAAGGTGTTATCAATTTACGTGGTGTCATTATCCCCATTGTCGATTTGCGACAAAGATTTGGTAAAGATCCTCTAGATTATAACGATAAAACAGTAACCATAATTTTACGTAGCCAAAATAGCGTTAAGCCTATGGTAGTCGGCATTATTGTCGATGCGGTGTCAGAAGTTTATAAGTTCGAAACAGCTAATATTCGTCAGCCACCAGCGCTGGGTAATCAAATCGATAGTTGTTTTTTAAAGGGCATTGCTGCTGTAGAAGAAAAACTCATTATTTTATTAGATACCAATACCTTACTTGATCAGGATGAACTTTTTAGTCTTGAAGCTGAAAATGAAGAAGCTGAACTTATTGGATAAACCTAACTAAAGCAAGTGGATTGAAAATATGACGCCTAAACAAATAACTACGATCAGAGACAGCTGGGCAAAAGTTAAACCAATAGCGCCACAGGCTGCGCAAATATTTTATGACACTTTATTTGAGTTAGATCCCGAGGTAAAACCGCTGTTTAAAGCAGATATTGCCGAGCAAGGTAAAAAGTTGATGACCATGCTTGATACTGCGATAACGTTATTAGATAAGCCAGACAAACTTATTCCTGCATTACAAAAGTTAGGCCAAGGTCATGTTAAATACGGAGTAAAAGCTGAGCATTACGATACTGTTGGTGCAGCGTTACTTAAAACGTTAGAAATAGGTTTAGAAAAAGAATTTACTGCAACGGTAAAGCGCGCTTGGACAGCTATGTATAAAACTGTAGCTACAACTATGATTGATGCCGCTTATAACAGCGAAAATGACAAGCAGACAACAGTGGAAAAAGAGACTGATATGGACACAACAGCAAACCAAAATGATTTAGCAGTACGTCTTCAAGGAGCATTAGACCAATCATCTACCGCATTTATGATGATAGATAGGGACTTTAACGTAACATATGTTAACGCTGCGACCATGGCGCTGTTAGAAAGGCATGAATCGGTATTTCAGATGAAATGGCCAAGTTTTGTAGCTAAAAAGGAAAGCATTTTAGGCGCATGTATTGATATGTTTCATGTTAAGCCAGAACATCAACGCAAATTGTTGTCAGATCCAAGTAATCTGCCTTTTACAACCGATATTCAAATTGAATTTTTAACAATTGAATTAAATGTTACGGCTATCAATGATGCTGACGGGAATTATATTGGCAACTCACTAGAATGGAGTGATGTTACTGAAATAAGAGCCCAAGAAAACCAAGCAGTGCAGTTACAAGGCGCAGTAGATCAATCTAATACGCCGTCGATGTTTATTGATCGTGACTTTAATATTACCTATGCAAACAAAGCAACCATGGAATTACTTAAGTTGCATGAGCAAACTTTTGCTAAGAAATGGCCGGGCTTTAAGGCTAATGAAGAGTCAATTCTTGGTTCTTGTATTGATGGTTTTCATGTAAACCCAGATCACCAACGAAAATTGCTTGCTGACCCTAACAACTTACCTTGGAATGCTGACATCCAAATTGAACATTTGACGTTTGAACTAAATGTTACGGCGATTATGGATGCTCAAGGTAACTATATCGGCAATTCACTTGAATGGCAGGATGTAACCGAAGTTCGCGATAAAGCGGTTGAAGTTGGGCGATTAATGTCTGCGGTAGAGGGCATGACAACTAACCTAATGATGGCTGACTTGAATGGTAATATTGTTTATGCCAACCCTTCAGTATTAACCATGTTGCGTCGCCGTGAAGCAGAGTTACGCAAAGTACTTCCTTCATTTAGTGTCGATACTATTGTTGGTTCAAACTTTGACTCATTCCATGCCAACCCTGCTCATCAGCAAAACTTGCTTGGTAATGCTGAAAATATGCCATATACGGCGGAAATTAGCGTTGCGGGATTAGTGTTTGAACTTATTGCAATTGCACTTAAGGATGATCAAGGTAACCATGTTGGCAATGCTGTTCAGTGGCTTGATTTAACAGAGCAAAAAGACGCTCAAGGGCAAGTTGAAGGTCTAATAAATGCTGCCATTAGTGGTCAATTAGATCGAAGAATTGATACCGCTCATTATCAAGGGTTTATGGCAGCTCTTGGTAATAATATTAATGGACTTATGGATGCCATTATTGAACCCATTAATGATGCAATTGAAGTGGCACAAGCATTAGCTGAAGGCAATTTAACGCAAACGATGGATGGTAGCTATGACGGTGAATTTCTAGCGCTTGCTGAAGCGATGAATGGTTCAATTGATAATTTGAACAATATGGTTGATGAAATTCGTCAAGCATCTACAAATGTATTTGATTCAGCAAGAGAAATTGCCGAAGGAAATAATGAATTAAGTCATCGTACCGAGTCTCAAGCATCAAGCCTTGAGGAAACCGCATCAGCAATGGAAGAGTTGACTAGTACTGTTCAGCAAAATGCAGAAAATGCGACAGAAGCTAGCAAGCTTTCGACTAATGTAGTGGATAAAGCGGTTAATGGTGGTGAAGTCGTTAAAAATGCCATCACTGCGATGAGTGATATAAATAAATCGAGCAAGAAGATTGCCGATATTATTAGTGTCATCGATGAAATTGCTTTCCAAACCAACTTGCTAGCATTAAATGCCGCAGTTGAAGCTGCAAGAGCTGGTGAACAAGGGCGTGGGTTTGCGGTAGTAGCTGCAGAAGTACGAAATCTAGCACAGCGCTCTGCTGGTGCAGCGAAGGAAATTAAAGGCTTGATTAATGACAGTGTTGAGGCGGTTGGCCAAGGTACAAAATTAGTTGACGATACAGGCAAAACATTCGAAGAGTTGGTTACCTCTATAGAAGAAGTTGGAAAAATGATCAGCGATATCGACAGTGCAGGTAAAGAGCAATCTGCCGGTATTGGAGAGGTAAGTGCTGCGGTAAGCCAAATGGATGAAATGACACAGCAAAATGCTGCATTGGTTGAAGAAGCAGCAGCCTCAAGCAAGTCAATGGAAGAGCAGTCTCAAGCATTATTGGATCAAGTGTCTTATTTTAATAATGGTGAAGAGGAAGAAGAGCCAGTGCGTAAGCCTGTTAAAAAGACTAACGCTAGAGTACAAAAACCTGAAAAGTCAGCAACTCGTAAAGCCAGCCGACCACAGATTCAATCTGACGATGAATGGGAAGAGTTTTAGGCTGCTGAATGGGAGACTCTAGAGATAGTGCGTTTAAGTTAAGTAACAAAGAATTTAAGTTTATATGTGACTTTGTTTATGACGTTGCCGGAATAGTATTAGGGGACTCGAAACGAGAGATGGTTTACCGCCGTCTCACTCGAGTTATAAGGGAACGAAAATTACCTACTTTTTCGGACTACTGCATTTTACTTAAGGAAAATCCAGAAAAAGAAAAAAACTATTTTATTAATGCCATTACGACCAATTTAACGAGTTTTTACCGAGAAAAGCATCATTTTGATTATTTGGCGTCACATGAATTTCCTGCGTTATTGGAACGTAATAAACGTAGTAAACGAATTCGGCTTTGGTCTTCTGCGAGTTCGACAGGTGAAGAACCCTATAGCTTGGCAATTACAGCATTTAAGTCGTTTTCAAGTGTCTTAAGTAATTGGGACATTAAAATATTAGCGACAGATATTGATAGTAATGTTTTATCTACGGCTAAAGCAGGCGTCTATCAACAAAATAGAATAGAAGATGTACCTAAAGCTATTCAGGAAAGTTTTTTTAAGAAAGGTACAGGTAATAATGAAAATAAAGTGCGGGTTACGGATAATGTTAAGTCACTTATTACGTTTAAACAGCTTAATCTGTTACACGAGTGGCCAATGAAAGGTCCATTTGACGTGATTTTTTGTCGTAATGTCATTATCTATTTTGATAAAGCCACGCAACAAGATTTATTTGAGCGCTATTACAATATGTTGGCCCCAGGTGGACTATTGATGTTAGGGCATAGTGAAAACTTAGGCAATTATCAGCGCTATTTTGAAAATGTAGGGCGCACTATTTTTCGAAAGCCTAAATAAACCGTAATTAAGTTGTTGATTTTATGGTAACAAAAAAACATCAGTTACAAGTTAGAGCTGTAATTGCGAAGTGTTTACCAGAGTTTAAACATGTAAACCATTACTGGGATGCACAACGAAAAATGGTTGTCGCAAAAATATTACCTGGTGAGTTTTATATGACTAGTACCCCTGTTGCAATATCTACAACTTTGGGGTCGTGCATTGCTGCGTGTATTTGGGATGATCGCTCAGGAATTGGAGGGATGAATCACTTCATGCTGCCGGAAACAGATAAAAATGCACATGAAGTTAACTGGGGAAGCCGAGGCTTAGCTTCCGATGCAACCCGTTATGGAAACTTTGCTATGGAACACTTGATTAATATGGTGTTGAAAAACGGCGGCTATAAGAATTCGCTGAAAGCCAAGGTTTTCGGTGGTGGTAAAGTACTAAAAAAAATGTCTGATGTAGGTGAACGCAATATAGATTTCGTTTTTGATTACTTAGAGACCGAGCAAATAGAAATAGTAAAACATGACGTGGGGTCAATTTTCCCAAGAAAAGTTCTTTTTGAACCAACGACAGGTAAGGCCTTTGTAAAGCGGTTGAATAATCTACATAACGATACAATTGCAAGACGAGAAGTTGATTATCGCAATAAAATTGATAACGAATCGGTTGAAGGCGACGTGGAACTTTTTTGATTATAAGGAGTCATTAATGTGAGTAAAATTAAAGTATTAATAATCGATGACTCTTCTGTAATTAGAAGTATTGTAAGGGAAATCATTGAGTCAGATCCGCTACTTGAAGTTGTTGGCGAAGCACAAGACCCATTTGTTGCTCGTGACCAGATAAAGAAATTAAATCCAGATGTACTAACGTTAGATGTCGAAATGCCAAAAATGGATGGCATTACCTTTCTAAGTAACCTAATGCGTTTAAGACCTATGCCTGTTGTAATGTTGTCTACATTAACGACTAAAGGTGCTGATATTACCTTAGAAGCACTAGAGCTTGGTGCGGTTGACTTTATTGCCAAACCTAGCTTTGAATTACTGCTTGAAAACCGAATGGCATTTAAAGAAACGTTAATAGATAAAGTTAAGTCCGCTGTTATTGTTGACCAAAAAAGTTACCAACTTTCATCCGCAATTGCCAAAAGTATTGAAGGTGGAACTTTAGCTTTTTCTGGCTGTAAGAGAGCTAATCACGTTATTGCTATTGGTGCTTCGACTGGTGGCACCGATGCAATTAAGTCAGTGGTTAGAATGATGCCAATTAACTGTCCTCCCATCGTTGTAACGCAGCATATTCCCCCAAAATTTAGTGAGCGTTTTGCCCAGCGGCTTAATGGCAATTGTGCCGTTACTGTGCAAGAGGCAAAACATGGTCAAAAAATGAAGGAAGGCAATGTTTATATTGCTCCAGGCGACAAGCACTTAAAAGTAGCAGCTAAGAGTGGCTCGTTATTCTGTACATTAGAGGATACCGAACCGGTAAATCGCCATAAACCCGCTGTGGATGTTCTATTTTATTCACTTGAACCTATAGCAAATAACGTACAAGCAGTATTATTGACAGGAATGGGACAAGATGGTGCGCATGGTATGTTAGCGTTGAAGAAAAGTGGTGCCCGTACATTAATTCAAGATAAAGCAAGCAGCTTGATATGGGGAATGCCCGGCAGTGCATATGCAATTGATGCACATACACATGAAGCATCGTTAAATGATGTCGCTAAGGAGCTATTATCTTTTGCGAAATTATCTCGAGATGAAATGAAAGAGGCGTTACATGGCTGAATATAAGAATAAAATTGTTTTAGCTTTAATAGGGTTATGTGCGCTTATAGTTGCCAATGAATTTTTACTAAATCTACCTTATTTGAACGTTACTTTAGCTATAGTCATTGCGATATTAGCATTTGTTACAACCGGTTCTAGCGAGGAACAAGTGAGTACGAATGTAAACCAAGACACGATATCCTCTTCAATTGAGCCTTTACTTATTTCAAACTCTTTTGAAGACATTAAAAGTTTAATAGATCAAGAGCTTGATGTAATTAGCCAGGAACATGGACGTGTCTCACAGTTAGTAAAAGATGCGATAGAAGGTATTTCACATAGCTTTAAAACATTGCAAGCATTAAGCACTGAACAGCAGCAGATGATAAATGAAGTTATTTCGGTAAATCAAGATATCGGTGATGCAGGACACACTACCTTAGAGTCATTTGTTAAAGACTCTAGTAAAACACTTGAAGATTTTGTTGGTGTTATTGTTAATACCAGCAAGCAAAGTTTAGAGACCATGTCCTACACTGATGAGATGGTAAAGAAGTTTGACGGTATTTTTGCGTTGTTAGAGCAAGTAGAAAACTTATCGAGTCAAACGAATTTGTTGGCGTTAAATGCGGCAATTGAAGCTGCGAGGGCTGGTGACGCAGGAAGAGGTTTTGCAGTAGTTGCCAACGAAGTTCGTTCTTTATCAGTAAATTCAACAGAGTTAAATAATGATATACGAGCGGAAATTTCTGAAGCTCAAACTACTATTGCTAATTTAAGGCGATCTGTTGAGGTAATGGCCTCTGCTGATATGACGTCTACACTAGAAGCTAAAGATCGTGTAAAAGTAATGATGGAGCACGTTGGACACGTCAATATTGAAACACAGGAAGCTGTAGAGCGCTTAGCTGAAATTTCACCGCAAATTGACGAAACAGCGACAATCGGCGTAAGGTCACTACAGTTTGAAGATTTAACTTTTCAAACACTTGACTCTTTATCCCTGAATATTAGCAATTTAGCTCAATTGAGTGAGCAATTAAATCAGTTTAATGCTGATGATGATATTGCTGCTCGATTAATTCAATTAAGTGAGCTTTGCCAACAAATAATGGCAGAGTCAAAGCTGGCTGATCAAGCTAGAACAGTATCTCAATCTTCGATGGATGAAGGTGACGTAGAATTATTTTAATTAGGAGAGTAGTAAAATGTCAGTGAAGAAAATTGTAGGTGATAGTGCACGCGATTTAACTATTGCTATTGACGATAGATTTGATTTTTCTTTACATCAATTATTTCGCGATAGTTATTCAGGCGCGGAAGAAACTGGAACGGTTTTTACACTAGATTTATCTAAAACCTCTTATATGGACAGCTCTGCATTAGGCATGATTCTATTATTAAAGGATCACGCGGAGAAGGTTTCAGGAAAAGTTATTATTAAGAACCCAAGTGACTCCGTTGCAAAAATCTTAGAAATTGCGCAGTTTCACCGCTTAATGACTATTGAGAAGTAGTTATGGCTGACGGGCTAAATGAACGTCATTATAAGCTAGCACTTGTTGTCGATGATTCGGTGATGCAATGTAAAGTCCTTAGTGTTTTGCTTAAAGAAGAAGGCTATCGAGTCTATAGCGCCAATGACGGTGCTCGAGGCGTAGACATGTACATTAAATACCAGCCTGATTTGGTATTAATGGACATTAATATGCCGATAATGAACGGCTATGAGGCTGCTCGTCAAATTAAATCTCTATCAAAGAATACATTAGCGCCACTGATATTTATCACCAGCATGGATACCGATCAGGCCTTTATTGAGAGTATAGAGGCTGGTGGTGATGGTATTTTAGTACGCCCTTTCTCTCCTGAAGTATTTAAAGCAAAAATAAAGTCCATACAGCGTATTAGTGATTTATATGCACAAGTGAAATCGCTACAACAAGCACAACAAAAAGATGCGGAACTTGCAGAGCAGTTAATGTCCGGCGTTATTGAGTCTAGAAATTATGCATTAGAGCGCATTGGTATTTTTAAAAAAGCTGCAGATTTATTTAGTGGAGACATACAATTAACTGCGCAATGTCCTAATGGTGACGTTAATGTGCTTTTAGGTGATTTCACTGGTCATGGATTACGCTCCTCTATCGGAGCAATACCGCTTGCCGAAACGTTTAGGGTCATGACCAAAAAAGGCTTTTCTCTCTTTGAAATAATCGATCAAGTTAATGCTCAATTGTATGATTTACTTCCTTCAGATTTGTTTTTGGCAGCGACGTTTGTAAGTGTCTCAAGCCATGACTCAACCGCTTATGTTTTTAATGCTGGCTTGCCTGATACTTATATTTATGATGAACAAGGCAATGTGAAACATAAAATTCCTTCTTCTCACCCTCCGTTAGGTGTAATACAGCAATTGCTACCAGGTTGCCAATTAAATGTCGTATCGGTAAACGAAGCAGATCGAATTCTTTTGTTAAGCGATGGCATCATTGAAGCTCGAAATGAAAAAGGCGATATGTACGGTATCGAGCGTTTCGAACAGGCGGCAATTAGCGGAGTTAAAGAAGGAGATATCACTAAATCATTACTCGCTGATTTAGAGGATTTTTGCGGCAATATGGTGCAGGAAGATGACATCTCTTTAATAAATATACCTTGCAAAGGCTGGGAAAGCCCAATTCTAGTAGCGCAAATTCAGCAGGGAGATTCCTCACTTGGAGAGTATGTAGAATTGGCTGAAAATGGCGCTATTTGGCAATGGCAAGTGAAACTTACTGGTGAAAAACTTGCTAAGGTAAATCCAATACCGATGGCGATGGGCTATGTTCACGAAGTAGAAGGTGGAGGTGAGCAATGGCAAAATTTATTCACCGTTTTAACAGAGTTGTTTGTTAATGCACTGGATCACGGTGTACTTGGCTTAAATTCAGATTTAAAGAAAGAGGCGGATGGTTTTGCTCAGTACTTTCATGAACGCGAAAACCGTTTAAAGTCATTATCAACTGGATTTGTTGAATTAACCTTAAGTTACTACGCTGCAGGAAACGGTGGGCGCATGCTAATAAAGATAAAGGATAGTGGTAAGGGCTTTGACCATCAAGCACTAGAGTTATCGACTAAGCAGGTAGCAATAGAAAGTCAGCAATTGAGTGGTCGGGGTATTTTATTGGTTTCCCAGTTATGTGAGCAACTTCATTATCAAGAAGACGGCACAATGGTTAGTGCCGAATATGTCATTAACTAAGGAATGTAATGAATATATTGGTCGTTGATGACAAAAAGTTAATTAGAGATTTGGTTAGCGCAATGGTGTCCGAAATTGGTCATCAGGCTTATAGTGCTGATGGCCACATTCAAGCGCTTGAGGTGTTAAGAGAACAATCAATTGATTTGATATTGATGGATGTAGAGATGCCAGAGATCAACGGCTTCGAATTGACGAGTTTAATTAGACAGCGCATATCTCATTGGTTTCCTATTATTTTTTTAAGTGGCAATGATAGCGAAGATTTTTTATCTCAAGGCATTGATGCTGGCGGTGACGACTATTTAACTAAACCGGTTAAACAAGTAATTTTAGCTGCAAAAATTAAGGCAATGGAGCGAATCGCCGATATGCAAAAGGCGCTTGATAGTGCAAATCAAAAACTCGCACAGTTAAGTCATGTCGACGAGCTTACTCAAATAGCCAATAGAAGAGGAATGGACAAGTTTCTCGAAAATGCTTGGCAAACTAATTGTCGCCAAAATGCCGAGCTATCGTTAATGATGATAGATATCGATTACTTCAAGCAATTTAATGATAACTATGGGCATCAAGAAGGGGATAGGTGTCTTAAAAAGGTTGCAGATATGCTAAGCCAGAGCATAAATAGAGCAACGGATGGCGTGTTTCGGTTCGGTGGTGAAGAGTTTGTGATTGTTCTACCTTTTACACCTAGCTCTGGTGCTCGTTTTAAAGCAAAAGAAATTATTGGCAGATTAAATGAACTTGCAATAATACATGATTTTTCAAAAATAAGTGAAAAGCTCACGTTAAGCATTGGTTTATCCAGTACGGAAAGTGGCGCTGATAGCGTAACTAGACTGATTGAACAGGCAGACAAAGCACTTTATCAAGCTAAAGAATTAGGTAGAAATGATTATCGTGTATTTAAAAATACGTAGTTAGAAAAAGGAATATATAACTGTGAATACATACAAGAAGTCGGTGTTAATAATTGATGATGATGATCAATACCTTGAGTTATTGGCAGAGAGCTTAGAAGACAAATTTAATGTCTCAACTGCAACAAACTTAACACAAGCACAAGCACAAATTGACGAGCATAGTAAATTTGACATTGCACTAGTAGATGAACATATAGGTGATGAACTAGGATCTGAATGGATCAAATTGTGTGTTGAACAAGAACGAGCTGCCACCTCATTTGTTTTGTATTCAGGTTTAGCATCTGAAGAGGCTATATTAAAGGGACTGGAATGCGGTGCTGATGACTTCTTGGCTAAACCTATTTCATTATTGTCGCTTGGCCAAAAATTGGAAAAATTAAGCGCTTACCAAGATAAAATACATGATTTTGAAAGCGAGCTGACATCAAAAGATCGTGTTATAAATATATCCATGGCTCAAGCGTCAAAATATGGCGCTTGTATGCAATTAACATCTCGATTAAACCAATGTTTTAGTTTCGAAGAAATTCGCGATGAAATATTTTCATTCTTTTATGGTATGAATTTGACTGGTTGCATTGCTTTCTATCCGCTGCAGGAGAAACCACTATTTTTTAGCTCAAAAAATGGCTTTTGTTCGCCTGTTGAAATTGGGGTGATGGAGCTACTTAAAGTGAAGCCTAGATTATATCGTTTTGGTACGCGAACTATATTTAATCACCCACTTGTCTCTTTGTTAGTTTTAAATTTAGAAGAAGGCGCGATAGATACTGATATTTATATCGACGCCTTGGCGTCTGTTATCGAGTGTATCGGGGCGCGAATGGCGTTTATCACTTATAAAAATTCGTTAGTTGATGTGCAAGAACAAATTCAACTTGCAGTCACTAAAACTAAGAAAATGATCGAAATATCCAAGCATCACCAACAAGAAGTGATGAATGAGATTGTTCAAAATATGGGAATGAGCTTCCATGTATTAGACATGAATGAAGAGCAAGAGAGTTATTTAACCAATTTAGTGCATACTGCACTGAAAAAACACACGCAAGACGATGTAAACTTTCTAGAAGTTTCTCAGTTGTTAGATGATGCGTTGGGTAGTGTAGATAGACTTAAATCTCTTAATCAACAACAAGATAAAGTCGAAGATGAAATTGATGATGAAGATGAGTTGTTTTAATGACTCTGCCAATGTTAGACATCAATAACATTCCTTTTGCTATTCTCGTTGTTGACAGAGATCAGGAACTTGTTTCACTTAATAATATTGCACAGGACTTAACCGGTTATTCGGAAGAAGATTTAGTCGCAAAACCAATTAGTTTTCTAATCGAAGAACTGGACGTTGACAAAACGCAAGAAACACTTGCTTTGACTGGTGAAAGTTCAAAAAGCTATTTGCTGAAAAAGTCAGATAAGTCATTGAATAGCGTTCAAATTAGAAAAGAACACAATGAAACATTTTGTTATCTATATTTATATGAACCGTTTGTAAAAAAAGACGAGATTTCGGAACCTTTGAAGGTTGATACTCGCACCGCATTAGAGTCTTTAGATGAAATGTTTTGGGAATGGGATATAGCTTCTGATCTTATCTATTTCTCTGCTGAGTTAATGGCATTAGTTGGCTATAAAAAAGAACCATTACAAGCTCCTAGAAGTTTTTTGAAGCAGCATGTTGAAAAAGAGTCTCGACAAGAACTTATTCGTCAAATGCAAACGTTACTAGATGGAGAAAGTTCTAGCTATAACCATACCTATCAAATATTGACGCGAGATAATCAACAGCTTTGGGTTAATGTTACTGCTAGGTCTATGAATGATGGTGATGGTGTCGGCAAAAGAGTATATGGCGCTTTAAGAAATGTCACCGAAACCAAAAGTCTAATTCGCCAGCTTAAAAAGCAAAATAGCTATCTGTCTTTAGCTGAAAGGATCAGTAACTCCGGGCATTGGCGTTATGATGTTGTCGCTGAAAAAATGTTTTGGTCGACTGAGCTATATCGTATCTTTGGTACTGAACCGCAAAGCTTTGTTCCTTCTGTTGATAATGAGTTAAGTTTCCATACAGAAGAAGAGCGAGAAAGTATCAAAATAGCGCTACAAAACAGCATTAACAATGCTCAGAGTTACTACAATAAATCGACCATTATTAGGTCTAATGGCAGAAAAGCCAAAATTGAAACGATAGGTGAAGTGGAGGTCGACTCGAATGGTAATGTTATCGCATTATTTGGTATATGCCGTGATGTCACCAAGTCAGAAGTTATCTTCGAAAAACTTAAACTATTGGCGTTAGTAAATTACACAATCAAAGTCCCTATTTTCTTTATTAATGAAGAAGATAATGTGGTTTATCAAGACTTATCACCGCAGCAAGGGGACGGTAAAACGGTATTGTTTAACTATATAAACTTTAGTATTTCAGAATATTTAAAGCTGAAAAAAATAGCGAAATCTAAAGGTCAGCTAAAACGTATAAATATTAGCTTTGACGACTTTAATACCGTGTTTGACCTATCCGTCACTTATGAAGCGGATGAAGGGGTTTATATTTGGATTGTCGAAAACGTCACTGAGAAGTTTAGAAAAGAACAACAACAAATAATAAGCAATAGGTTAGCACTTTTAGGCAATACCTTTGGCAACGTATCCCATGATATTAATAATGTATTAGGGGTTGCTCTAGGCGCCATTGAAATGCTCGAGCTGAAATTTTCTCAAGGCGAACAAGATATTTCTCGTTATATTGATCGTGTTAAAAATGCAATCGACAAAGGTAAAAGTGTTACTGAGCGCTTATTAGCATTTACTAAAAAGCCAATGGTAAAAGTGGTCGAATTCGACCCATTAAAAGACATTGTTGATAATCAGTATTTATTTAAGCAAATGCTAATTAATACGATAAAACTTAATATTGAACTACCTGAGCAGCAGTGCACGATAAACTTTCCGCAAGGAGAATTTATTAACATATTGCTCAACCTTGTTATCAATTCACAAGACGCTATTAAAGAAAAAGGCCTAAGTGGTACGATTGAAATAAAGGCTAACTACAACACTGACAATAACCTAGAAGTTCATGTAATAGACAGTGGCATTGGCATTCAATCAGAAAACTTAAATAAAATATTTGACCCTTTTTATTCCAGTAAATCGGTGAATAAAGGAAATGGTATCGGTTTAGCTAATGTGTATAGCACAATTTATAAACATAATGGCCAAATAAAAGTACTGGGAAAATCGGAACTTGGTGGTGCTCATTTTATTCTAGAGTTTAAATGTAAGAAGCTGCATGAGCCCGCAAATACCGGTGTAATTAGCAGTAACTTGTTAACATTGAAACAGCGAAGAATACTCATACTTGATGATGAAGAGAGTATCGCAGAATTTGTTGCATTATTTTTGGAAACTCATGGTGCTCATACCTTTCATGTGAGTGATAAGAAGCAACTTATCAACGCTATTGAGCATGAAGGTCCATTTGATATCTTTATGACCGACATGATATTGCCAGACCTGACAGGACGACAAGCCACCGATCTAGTGTTGCAGCACTTTCCATATATCAAAGTTTTTTCAATGAGTGGTTACATTGATAATGAAAATGAGAGTTGGCCGTACCCTGTGTTAAGGAAGCCTTTCAATTCAAATGAACTGTCAGAGTTTCTTGCGGCGAGTTATCGATAAATTAGTTGCCATTATACTGAGTCATTTTTGGAATTAAGATTGGTTAGTTGATGTTGCTATCATCATAGAGTTTTATCTGGTATTAATGAGTAAAATTAGCGTCTAAAGCAATATATAAATCCGCTTTATTATTTGCTATACAACATAATAAGCTACAACAAGGTTGCAAAGGTACAATGTCTGATCTAAAAGCTTCGAACTCCTTTCGGTCATTGAAATATAAGATACCCATCATTAGCTTTATCGTTTCGATATTTGTCGCTTTTGTTATTAGTTACACCTTTTATGTAGAAGGTAGCCATATATTAAGAGATCGGGTTGAACGAGATCTGAAAGAAAATGCTGAACTGATTTCGCCTTTGGTTAAAAATTTTTTGACTAAAAATATATATGATGCGCAGGTAATTTCTTCAGCCCCAACTGTTGTAAACCTCTTAAATTCGGTAAACATTAATCAGTCGTTCGCTACTATTAAACGTAATAGTGACACTGTAACCACAATGTTTGATTTGGTTATCAATGCAAAAAATGAATTTAGCAAAATAATGCTATTTGACAACAACAACCAAATCTTAGCCGAAAGCTCTAATAAAGTTTCTCCTAAGTTAAAAAGTACATTAGTGCAAACTAACCAAAATTGGTTAGCTTTAGGGACATCACAACGTTCAAATTCTTCATTTTATCGAGTCGAGGCAGATGAAGGGAGTAGTGCAGACGCCTACTTTTTAATTGTGAGTGAAGTCATTATAAACGACCAACATCTTGGAAATTTGGTCTCTGCTATTACTTTTAGCCAGTTTTCCTCGCTACTTGACTCCTTTCAAAAGCCAGGAGAAACGTTTTATATCATTAGTAACTTAGGCAACCATATTTATAACTCTGCTAATTACATGACAAATGCTGCTCAAAAGTTAGCCGATGAGTTGGTCTCACAACAATTTAGTGCAGATAGACAAGGTGAACCGTTAATAGAGCTTGAGCCAAAAAAACAAAATTCAGTTAATTTAGCCTATATTAAGCGCATTTCTTTTTCTGAGCTAGGCCAATATCAATCGCTAAATTTAGTATTGTTTCACTATAAAAATAACCTTTCAGCTTCATTCGAAAATTTAGAAGAGCGTAGTTATATATTGGCATTTTTGCTGGCAGTTATAACGTTTTCTTTATCATTTTTTGCGTCAAGAAGGCTAATTCAGCCGATGTCACAAATGATGGAAAGTATTCGACATTACGAAACGACTGGTAAAGTATTAGAACTACCAATTAATTCAAATGATGAAATAGGCCTGTTGGCCAGTAGTTTTGAACGCATGTTGTCTCGTGTTGAAATAAATAAAGCGTCACTGGAAGATGCTGCGAATGAAGCTAAAGAGTCATATGCTAAATTGCAATCAGTTTTAAACTCCATTGCTGATGCTGTTATCAACATAGATGATGATGGCAATATTATTGCGTTTAATCAGTCTGCTGAACAAATGTTTGGCTACGAAGAAAAAGAGGTTAAAGGCAAACTTTTTCATATGCTTATGCCGTCAGACTTTAGCCGAAATCATGAACAGTTTGTTGCTCAATATTTAGAAACAGGAGTGAATCAGAAAAATCGCTTTGGTAGTGAATTACCAGCCGTACGTAGTGACGGTGAAGTTTTTCCTATGCTATTGAGTGTTTCGCAAGTAGAAAGCGGGCAAGGGCAAATCTATACCTGTGTTATCAGAGATAATACGTACTACAAATTGTTGGAGTCTGAGCGACAATCTGCTTTAAAGGCTGCCGAAGAAATGGCTTGGCGTTTAGATTTTGCTTTGTCTGCGCCAAAGATAGGCGTGTGGGAATACAATAAACTTTCTGGTCGTCTATCTTGGGATAAACGAATGTATCGTTTATACGGTATAGAAAAAGACTCAGGAGTACACCCAGAGCAAGTTTGGTTAAAAGCATTGCACCATGAAGATAGAGAGAGAATGGAGCAGGCCATAGAGCAGTCTTTTGCAAGCGGTCAAGATCTTTCCGTTACTTGCCGCATTACAACGCCTGATAAACAAGTGCGCTATATTGAATTTAAAGCCAAGGCTATTTTTGAAAAAAATCAATTGATTAAGCGAATTGTGGGCACCTCAAGTGACGTAACGGAACAGCTTTTATTGAATGACTTAAAGCAACAAGCGCTTGATATGGCAAAGGAGTCGTTAAGATTAAAGTCTGAGTTTCTCGCAAGTATGAGCCATGAGATTCGCACACCAATGAATGGTGTCCTTGGAATGTTAGGGCTTCTGGAGAAAAGTGAATTAAATAAAAAACAGCAACATTACGTGCAACTAGCAAGCTCTAGTGCGTATTCTTTATTGAATCTAATTAACGATATTCTTGATTTCTCAAAAGTTGAAGCAGGAAAACTTGATTTAGAAATTTTAGAATTTGATATTGGGGCTCAGCTCGGTGAAATTGCAGAATCCTTAGCGATCAAAGCGCAAGAAAAAGGCTTGGAAGTTATATTAGATGTCAGTCAAATTAGTACGTCTATGGTTAAAGGTGATCCTACTCGTATTCGACAAATCATTACCAACCTTGTCGGTAATGCTATTAAATTTACCGAACAAGGAGAAGTCGTTATTACAGCGCGGTTAGAGGCTGAGCAGTCAGGTATTCGGCTGTTTTGCTCAGTACGAGATACGGGGATTGGAATATCGCCAGAACAAGTGAACAAGTTATTTGATTCCTTCACTCAAGTTGATTCTAGTACTACTCGAAAGTATGGCGGCACTGGTTTGGGTTTAGCTATTGTTAAAAAGCTTTGTACATTAATGAACGGAAAAGTTTCAGTTAATAGTATTGAAGGGCAAGGAAGCGAATTTAAATTTAACGTTTTACTTGCGCCTTGTCAGCGAAAGCTAGCTCAAATTCCGAAAGTTAATATCGCTGAGAGTGAAATTTTAATTGTTGATGATAACACTACCAACTTGGAAGTTTTAGAAGGGCAGTTAGTATCGTGGGGCGCTAGAGTTACTCGAGCAAAAAGCGGTGTCGAAGCGATAAATATCATTAACAGTCAAGAAGCTAATAAGTATCAAGTAGCGATACTTGATATGCAAATGCCTAATATGGATGGTGCCATGCTTGGCGCTAAATTGCGGAAGCTACCCAATAGTCAAAATACAAAATTAATTATGATGACATCGATGGGTGAAAACGGTGATGCAGAGTATTTTGCTAGGCTTGGGTTTAGTGCTTATTTTCCTAAACCAGCAACAGTCTCTGATTTACACGATGCCCTAGCTATAGTACTTGATAATAGTGAAGCACTTAAACAAGCGCTGCCACTGGTAACACATCATAACTTGCAAGCAATGAAACAAGTAGCGGATGATAAGTCGTTAGCTGAGACTCGGATTTTACTTGTAGAAGATAACCGCATAAACCAAGCAGTCGTTCAAGGTATGTTGGCAGATGTTGGTAGCCAAGCAGTTATCGCAGCTGATGGTTTAGAAGCATTAGAATGCCTTAAAAATACCAGCCAAAATGATGTATTTGACCTTATATTAATGGATTGCCAAATGCCAAAAATGGACGGATACCAAGCAACAAAGGCGATAAGAAAGGGGCAAGCAGGTATTCAATATAAGCATATTCCTATTGTTGCGATGACTGCCAACGCAATGAAAGGAGATCGAGAAAAGTGCCTAGAGTCAGGTATGAATGACTATTTAACTAAGCCTGTTGATTGTGATGTTTTGTATCAAGCTATTAATCAATGGTTGGATAAAGAAAAGCAGTCGCACTCCAGGAGAGAATTGCCTAAAATTGAAGGTGAAAACGTAACTGAAAGTGATAGCGTAGATGACGGTGGCGAAGTTAATATAGCTTGGGATAAAGAGGCTTTATTAAAACGAGTTCGTAAAAATGAAGTACTCGTAAATAAGTTGGTTCAACTATATTTAGAGGATACGCCAGCGCTATTTCAGCTTTTGAATAGCTCAATAGGAAGCGAACAATTGGAAGATGTTGTTGCGCACGCTCACAAACTTAAGGGCAGCTCCAATAACATTGGTGCCATTGAGTTTGCTAAAGTGGCTTCTGATATTGAACAAGCAGGTAAAAATAATGACTTGCTAACCGCTAAGTCATTGCAAGAAAATTTTGCTAAAAGCTTTGAACGATTGCAAGTAGAGTTAAGTAGTTACTTAAGTAATAATGTTCAAATTTAGCTTATATAATTGATTTTTATTAGCTAATATAAATTTATAGATAAAAACTGGGTGTTGATATGCAAACAATTTTGGCTGTGGATGATGCCAAAGATACATTAATGTTGCTTGAATTTGATTTACAAGCGGAAGGCTACCAAGTATTAACTGCTAATGATGGTGCTAGTGCTTTATCAATACTCGAAAATGAAAATGTAGATATGTTATTGCTTGATTTGTATATGCCGGGTATATCTGGCTTAGACACGTTAAAAGCTATTCGTGAAAATCAAGACTTGATTAACTTGCCTGTTATTATGCTGTCTGCGTCCGATGATGAAGATGAAATTGTTAGTGCGTTGGAATTCGGTGCGCATGATTATGTAACTAAACCTTATATTGCCAAAGTATTGTTGGCCCGAATACGTAATGCGTTGCGTTTGAAAGAAAAAACCATGAAGTTAGAAAATTTGGCAAAAACTGACTTTCTTACAGAGGTTAATAATAAAGGGGAGTTTGAGCATCAAGCGCTGAAGTCAATTAGCCAAATGTCGCGAATTAATCACAATTTAGTTATTGCTATGCTTGATATAGACCATTTTAAGGCGGTTAATGATACCTATGGTCATGATGCAGGTGATATTGTTCTTAAGCACTTTGCTAAGGAGTTGACTAAAACTTTTCGCGATTATGACATTATTGGCAGAGTAGGTGGTGAAGAGTTCGCTGTTTGTATGCCGAATACCGCACAATTAGATGGTTATAGTGCGTGTGAGAGGTTTAGAGTAGCGCTGGAAAATTTGATTATTGATATCGGCAATGATCAGACACTAAGTATTACTGCAAGTATTGGTGTGGCATCCGCCCAACATATTGATGGTGGCTATGACTTTAGCAGGTTAATGCATTTAGCTGATCAGTTTTTATATCAAGCGAAAGAGCAATCACGAAATAAAGTGGTTAGCCACGCAACCCCTATAATGGAAAGTGAAGTAAACCAACAAATAGAGAGTGATATTATGGCGAATGAAAGCGATGAAAAATACGCCGGTATAGATTACCAAGTTGGGGTTAATAATGTGTTAGGTGATGAAAATTTGTTTAAAGAAATTTTGAAAATGTTTTATGACGATCATCATCAAGATGGCGCTAATATTCAAACGGCAATTAGCAACGCAGATCAGTCTAGGCTTAAACATTTAGTTCATACCCTTAAAGGCGTCGCTTGTTCAATTGGCGCAATGCAGCTTTTTGAAAAAACAAAAGAATTAGATGTGGCTGTTAATGAAGGAAATACTGGAAGTTATCAAAGCTTATTTGACAATGTCGCACATGAATTAGAACGAGTGATTGGCGGAATAAAGTCAGAGCTAGATATTCGGTAGTGAGTATCTAATCAATCTCTATATCTATATCGGTATGGGGTATGCAACAACAGGGGAGTATCTCATCCTCCCCAACAAAAGCTAGTGGCTCACCTTGTGGGTAGGTTACTTGCCCATCATTTAACTTGACTCTGCATGCACCACAAAAGCCATCTCGGCAATGATAATGAACTTCAACATTCGCACTCTCTAAGCACTCCAGTAGTGTTCTATTCTGATCGGTGAATATGACTTCTGTACCGTTAGCAATAACGGTTTTTCTAGATTGGTGCTCACTCATTACATAATAACAATCTGTGATTGTCCATAATTACGAGCACCTATCGAATCGGTTATAAGTCGAAATCGTCAAAGTCATCAGCAGACACGGCAGAGTCTACTTGACCAACTAAGTAACTAGAAATTTCTGTTTCTTGAGGCGCAACTTGAACATTGTCACTAACAAGATATGCATTCATCCAAGGTAAGGGGTTACTTTTAATCGCAAACGGGGCTTCAAAGCCAATTGCTGTCATACGTTGGTTTGAAATGTATTCAATGTATTGATTTAAGATTTCAGCATTTAATCCAATCATCGAGCCATCTTTAAATAAGTACTGTGCCCACTCCTTTTCTTGTTCAACAACATCCATGAAAATTTGCCGACCTTCTTCACGAAGCTCATCTGACACTTCTTTCATTTCTGGGTCATCAACACCATTAGCCCAGTTATTTAAGATGTGTTGTGTACCTGTTAAGTGCAATGCTTCATCACGAGCAATTAGCTTAATGATTTTAGCATTACCTTCTAATAACTCGCGTTCTGCAAAAGCAAATGAACAGGCGAAACTAACATAAAAGCGAATAGCTTCTAATGCATTAACTGAACAGATGGCCAAGAATAAGCGCTCTTTAAGTTTACGCATTGAAACGTCGATTTTTTTGCCTTCTACTTCGTACTCGCCGTCACCTTGTGACTGAAGAAGTTGCGTTGTGATTATTACGTCATCGAAGTACTTAGCAATGCTGCTCGCACGTTTTAAAATCGCAGGGTTAACAACTATATCGTCGAACACTTCACCTGGTTCAGTAAATAAATTACGTAAAATATGCGTGTATGAACGAGAATGTATCGTTTCACTAAATGCCCATGTTTCTACCCAAGTCTCTACCTCAGGTAATGACACTAGTGGCAAAAGTACAGCATTAACAGAACGAGCAGCCATGCTGTCTAGTAATGTTTGATATTTTAGATTAGATATAAATATATGCTTTTCAGATTCTGTAAGGCTTTGCCAATCAGCTCTATCTTTTGAAACGTCAACTTCTTCAGGGCGCCAGAAAAATGATAATTGCTTCTCTATTAATTTTTCAAAAGCGGTATAACGTTGTTGATCGTAACGAGCAACATTAACACTATTTCCCAGAAACATTGGCTCTAATAATGCGTTATTTGGGGTCTGATTGAACGTGGTATAAGTCATTAAAAACTCCGGTAATATCACATAGACTATTTATGTGACCGCTAAAACACATTATTGAAGTTTTGTTAGCGTGTTGTAGCAATTGTTCATTGAAAAGCCGCTTTAATTTCTTAACGCGGCTTATTTTCTTATTTTGTTCGGTAAGCGTTAAATCTTACACGCACCGCCTTCACAGCCTTCATCAACTGTTTCTTGCGAGTCGTCTGCACCATCGCGAGTATTATGGTAATAAAGTGTTTTAACACCTAATTTATATGCATTAAGTAAATCTTTGATGATTTGCTTAACTGGTACTTTACCGCCTTCATACTTCGAAGGATCGTAGTTAGTGTTTGCAGAAATTGTTTGGTCAATGAATTTTTGCATAATACCTACGAGCTCTAAGTAGCCATCATTACTAGGAATATTCCAAAGTAACTCATAGTTGTCTTTTAAGCGTCTATACTCAGGAACTACCTGCTTAAGTACACCATCTTTACTTGCCTTGATACTAATTAAGCCTCGCGGTGGTTCAATACCATTAGTCGCGTTGGAAATTTGTGAAGACGTTTCTGAAGGCATTAGCGCAGATACTGTCGAGTTTCTTACACCATATTCTTTTATATTTTCACGAAGTGTTTCCCAATCTAAATGAAGTTTTTCACCAGTGATTTGGTCAATTTCTTTTTTGTAAGTATCAATTGGTAAGATACCTTTGCTTAATTTGGTCTCATTAAACAATGGACACGCACCTTGCTCTTTTGCAAGCTGGTTTGATGCCTTTAACAAGTAATATTGAATCGCTTCAAATGTTCTATGAGTTAGGTTGTTTGCACTACCGTTTGAATAGAATACGCCATTCTTAGCTAAGTAGTAGGCATAGTTGATTACACCTATACCCAATGTACGACGACCCATAGTAGCAGAGTGCGCTGCTGGCACAGGATAATCTTGATAATCGAGTAAGCTATCTAAAGCACGTACCGCTAAATCGGCAAGACCTTCTAATTCATCTAAACTCTCAATTGCACCTAAGTTGAATGCTGAAAGTGTACATAGCGCTATTTCGCCATTTGGATCATTAACATCTTCAAACGGCTTAGTCGGCAAAGCAATTTCTAAGCATAAGTTACTTTGACGAATAGGGGCTTGCTCTGAATCGAATGGGCTGTGAGTATTACAGTGATCTACGTTTTGTAGATAGATACGACCCGTGCTTGCGCGTTCTTGGGCAAATAAGCTGAATAGTTCAATTGCTTTGATGCGTTTTTTGCGAATTGACTCGTCCTGCTCGTATTTTACGTATAGCTCTTCAAATCTTTCTTGATTTTGGAAGAATGCGTCATATAAACCAGGTACGTCGCTTGGACTAAACAAGGTAATTGACTCACCCTTAATCAAACGTTGGTACATTAATTTATTGAATTGCACACCATAATCTAAGTGTCTTACACGGTTTTCTTCAACACCACGGTTATTTTTTAACACTAACAGGCTTTCAACTTCGAGGTGCCATAGTGGGTAGAATAAAGTGGCTGCACCACCACGAACACCACCTTGAGAACAACTTTTAACAGCTGTTTGGAAGTGCTTATAAAAAGGAATACAGCCAGTATGAAATGCTTCACCATTGCGAATAGAGCTACCTAACGCTCGGATACGTCCTGCGTTAATGCCAATACCTGCACGTTGAGAGACATATTTAACAATTGCACTAGAAGTCGCATTTATAGAATCTAAGCTATCGCCACATTCAATTAATACACATGAAGAGAATTGGCGCGTTGGTGTACGAACGCCCGCCATAATTGGCGTAGGTAATGAGATTTTGAAAGTAGAAATGGCATCATAGAAGCCTTCAATATATTTCAAACGCTCATTAGTTGGATATTTTGCAAATAAACAAGCCGCCACTAGGATGTATAAAAATTGTGCACTTTCATATATCTCACCAGTAACACGGTTTTGAACGAGGTATTTACCTTCTAATTGCTTAACAGCCGCATAACTAAAGTTTAAATCTCGGCTGTGATCAATAAAGGCTTCCATTTGCTCAAATTCAGCTTGCGAATAATCAGCTAGCAAATGTTGGTCGTATTTGCCCATCTCTACCATGTCTAAAACATGTTCAAATAACTTAGGTGGCTCAAATTTTCCGTATGCTTTTTTACGTAGGTGAAAAATGGCCAATCGAGCAGCTAAATACTGGTAATCAGGTGTTTCTTCAGAAATTAAATCTGCCGCAGCTTTAATGATCGTTTCATGAATATCTTCAGTTTTTATACCGTCATAAAACTGAATGTGTGACTTTAATTCTACTTGAGATACAGAGACCTCATCTAAGCCGTCAGCGGCCCAAGCAATAACTTTATGAATTTTTTCTAAGTCAATTGCTTCCTTTTCACCATTACGCTTGGTTACAAATAGATTACTGTTCATGAAAGACCTTGAGATTGTTTTATTGTTTTAATTATTTTTGCGGTAGATATTGTTGCAGCGTTAAACCGTTGCAATTGAGAGAATTCAACTAGTAGGTGTTTGAACATCCGATGCACAATATATTGGGTTTTTAAAATTTATAATCACAAGATAATGAGGTTCGGTGGCTAATGCAAGCGCTAAAAATCTGTGTGATTATTTAATAATCTGAGCGATTTTTAGCTGGTTAGTAATGACTAACGTAGTAGTGCTTTTTTAAAGTGATTTTATTAAAACGCAATGTTTTTTTTATGCTAATTTACCCCTATAGAATTATTTGTTACATAAAATAAGTAAGCTTAGAACAAAAAGAAATATATAGGTGTTATGGTCTAAAATTCAAGCAATTAGCGATTAGATTAAAAAATAAACACCTACAAAACGTGTGCTTTTAGTGCAATTGGGTGGTCAATTTTTATATTCGCCAACCATTCATCGATTTCATTGAGGTTTTCTATATATCCCCATTTGGCTATTACAGTGAACATGTTGGCTCGATTACCAGCTTCAATATCTCGAGGAGCATCGCCAACATATATGCAGTCACTCGGAGCAACACCTATTTCTTTTGCTGCTTGAAGTAAAGGTGCAGGGTGGGGTTTTCGTTGAGGTAAAGAGTCACCACCTAAAATACTTTGAGCATTTGATAATTCAGTAAATGATGGTAGTAGCGCATTGGTGAGATTAATTGGCTTGTTAGTGACAATTCCCCACGGAATATTATTTTCGTCTAAATATGCAATTAAATCGTTTATGCCACTATATAAACAAGTATGAACTGCGATGTTTTTTTGGTAATAGTTTAAAAACTCTTTACGCAATGCTTCATAGTCATATTGTGACAGTTTGTCTTTAAAACCTAACTCGAGTAATCCTTTGGCACCATCCGATGCTACTGGACGGTATTTTTCTCGAGCTACTGTAGGTAAGTTATGCTGACTTAACACAAAGTTAAGTGCTTCACCTAAGTCATTTGCGGTATCGAGTAAGGTACCATCTAAATCAAACAGTACCCCTTTAAATTTACTCATTCTTAACCTACCTTTTGACAGCACAAAATATAATTAACATCCAAACCTGGTGCTAACTTGTGGTTTTCTGTTACAGGGTTGTAGTGAATGCCAGTCGCGTCAATGCATTTTAATTGGCTAGCTTCGGCCCAGCCAATTAAAGTTGAAGGTCGAATAAATTTGTCGTGATCATGGGTACCATCTGGCACTAATTTAAATAGCTTTTCTGCGGCTAAAATTGCTAATAAATAGGATTTGGTCGTTTTATTCAGTGTCGAAAAAAATACATAACCACCGGGTTTTACCAGTTGAGCACACGCATTAACGATTGATGCAGGGTTTGGCACATGTTCTAGCATTTCCATACAAGTAACTATATCAAACACTTCTTGGTTTTCTTGGGCCTTTTCTTCAGCAGTTATTTTTTGATAACTAACTTCTACTCCAGATTCTAGCGCATGAAGTTTGGCTACGTTTAAAGGTTCCTCTCCCATATCTATACCAGTAACATTTGCACCTAACTTAGCTAAACTTTCCGCAAGAATTCCGCCACCACAGCCGACATCTATTATAGATTTACCAAACAATTCAGAAACGTGTTGTAAGATAAACTGTCTGCGCAAAGGATTTATTTGATGAAGTGGTTTAAAGTCTCCTGAGAGATCCCACCATTGGCTAGCAACTTTTTCGAATTTTGCTATTTCATTCAAATTTACGTTGAGAGATTTTGACATTGTTATAAGGTAGTGATGAATCTTGGCGAAGATTCTAAACCAATAAATTCAAGCAAGCATTAAAATAATAATAAAAAGGCACTAATGATGTCTCAAAGCAAACTTAAACGGGTAATCGGTAAATTTGGTATAGCAGCATTAGCGATTAATGGACTGATTGGTGCAGGGATATTTGCATTGCCGGCAGGGGCTGCTGCCCAAACTGGTAACTTTAGCCCATGGGCGTTTTTAATTTGTGCGGTACTTATGCTGCTCATTGTCTTGTGTTTTGCGCAGCTTGCCATGGGGTTCGATCATACTGGTGGACCGGTCGCTTACGCTAAGCGAGCATTTGGTGATCATATAGCATTTCAAACGACGTGGTTATTGTATATAGGGCGCTTAACGGCACTTGCCGCTAATACCAACGCAATAGTGTTATACCTTAGTTTTTTTTATGATGGATTTGCCCAAGGATTTCTACATTCGTTCAGCATCATTTTTGTGTTAATCACCTTATTGTGGCTTAACTTAAGAAATGCTGCTCAAACAATGTCAATTATTAACATTATCACTGCGATAAAGCTGCTGCCCCTAGTACTATTTGTATTGTTAGGTTTTACTTATATTGATTTAGATAAGGTTGTGGCATTTAATCTTGATGAAGTTGAAAACTTAAGTGGAGCATTATTATTACTAGTATATGCATACATTGGTTTTGAAGGAGCAGTAATACCAGCGGGGGAGAGTAAAGAGCCTAAGAAAATGATTGCTAAAGCATTAATTTCTACTTTGCTTATAACCGCAATACTTTATTTTTGTATTCAAGTGGTTTCTATTTCTGTATTAGATAATGTTGCAATTAGCAGTGCGCCACTAGCTGATAGTGCGCAAGTTATGGTTGGAAGTATAGGAGCAGCCATTATTGGCATTGCAGCGATTGTATCAATTTCTGGTAATTTATCAGCGATTGTATTTACCGCTCCAAGGATGACTTTTGCCTTGGCCCGACAAGGTAATTTACCTAAGTGGTTTGCATCAATATCTGAAAAAACTAAGACACCGCAAAACTCTATCATATTTCTTGTTGTTTTTGCCATGATATTGGCATTGACTGGCAGCTTTATTTGGCTAGCGATAATCAGTTCATTGGCGCGTCTAATTGGCTATTTTATTACGATTTCTGCGCTTGTTAAATTAAAAAAAGAACTGATTCAAAGCCAAACTCAATGGATATTACCATTGGGCTTATTGATTCCTTTGTTAGCGCTTTGCGTGTGTTTATGGCTTGCAAGTGCCGCTAGTTGGCAGAGTTGGTTAACAACAATGGCTTTTTGTTGCTGTGGTAGTGGGTTATTTTGGTTAACCCGACCTAAAACAAAAAATAAAAAAGTTGAGTAACTTCGTTTGAAATAGTCATAAAGTATTAAAAAATAGCTTAAAGCTAATACACTATTAATTAGCAATTAATAGTGTATTTGCGCTTCTTTCTGATAGTCGATAGACTCGCCGTATACCCTATCTCCCAGTTTATTCATAATATTAACGATGCCAGCGCACACAGCAATAACCTGTTTATCGTCTTTAAAGTCATTAGGTAAAGTCACACGCCCATTTTGATTGCGAGGAAAATTTCCATAGTGATGTTTTAGTTGTAAGTCCTGCTCGTCATAATATAGAACAGTGACTAGTTCATTAATGGCGTTCATGTTTGAACCCTCAATCTCATGTAGTTGTTACAATGTAATTTCAATTCAGTTATTTGTCTGTTGTGAATTGGTATTCAATTGTTACTCAACTGTAACGCTAACAATTGGTTTAGGTATAGTGAGTGGTTGTTTATTGTTCAATTTGAGATGTCGTCTATTCGCATCAAGAGAAATGACTTAGGTTATTCTGGATGTTTGCATATAAAATTTTAATATAAACAAGGAGATATTAGGGTTTATATATGGTTGTAATATTCCCTTGATAATCCATGACGAACATAGCAAAATGAAGCTCAGAAAGCTGTATGGCATCCCTACCTTTTGTGGTAGTATGCACTGCTTAAATTAAAATAATAATTTCGAAAAATTCTGTATAAATAGGGATACCATCGATTTATGTCCGATCTGGCAAAAGAAATCCTCCCGGTCAATATTGAAGACGAGTTAAAAAGCTCGTATTTAGATTACGCAATGAGTGTAATTGTTGGCCGTGCACTTCCTGATGTACGTGACGGTTTAAAACCAGTACACAGACGCGTACTTTACGCAATGAATGTACTAGGCAATGACTGGAATAAACCATATAAAAAGTCAGCCCGTGTTGTTGGTGACGTAATTGGTAAATATCACCCGCATGGTGATACTGCTGTATACGATACAATTGTTCGAATGGCGCAAGATTTTTCTATGCGTTATATGCTCGTAGATGGTCAGGGTAACTTCGGTTCGGTTGACGGTGACTCTGCGGCGGCAATGCGTTATACCGAAATACGTATGAATAAGATCTCACATTCGATCTTAGCTGACTTAGAAAAAGAAACCGTAGACTTTGTACCTAACTACGATGGTACAGAACATATTCCTGCGGTAATGCCAACTCGAATTCCTGCACTATTAGTTAATGGCTCTTCAGGTATTGCGGTTGGTATGGCAACAAACATACCTCCACACAATCTAACCGAAGTAATCAACGGTTGTTTAGCATTAATTGATAATGGTGAATTAACCATTGATGAATTAATGGAATACATTCCAGGTCCAGATTTCCCTACCTCAGGTATTATCAGCGGTAAAGCGGGGATCATAGAAGCTTATAAAACTGGTCGCGGTAAAATCAAAATTCGAGCGCGAGCAGAAATTGAAGTCAATGAAACTTCAGGCAAAGAAACCATCGTTGTTCATGAGTTGCCTTATCAAGTTAACAAAGCGCGCCTAATTGAAAAAATGGCAGAGCTTGTTAAAGAGAAACGTCTAGAGGGTATCTCTGCCTTACGTGATGAGTCTGATAAAGACGGCATGCGTATGGTTATTGAAGTAAAACGTGGAGACGTTGGTGAGGTTGTATTAAATAACCTATATAAACTGACTCAAATGCAAGTGTCGTTTGGTTTAAATATGGTGGCATTGACCGAAGGTCAGCCTAAATTATTTAACCTTAAAGAAATGCTTGATGCCTTTTTGCTTCATCGCCGTGAAGTAGTTACTCGCCGTACTATCTTTGAATTACGTAAGGCGAGAGACAGAGCTCATATTTTAGAAGGCTTATCAATTGCGTTAGCTAATATCGACCCTGTTATTGAACTTGTTAAAAGCTCAGCGAATCGTAAAGAAGCGGAAGAAAAACTAGTTTCACAAGGGTGGGCACTAGGCAACGTAAGTAGCATGCTGGAAACCGCCGGTACCGATGCTGCACGCCCAGAATGGTTGGAGCCTGAATATGGTATTCGTGATGGTTTATATTACCTAACCCCAGAGCAAGCAAAAGCGATTGTAGATCTACAGTTGTATAAGCTTTCTGGCATGGAACACGAAAAGATTCTAAATGAGTACAAAGAGTTATTAGACTTAATCGCTGAATTATTGCACATTTTGAGCTCGCCAGAGCGCTTGATGGAAGTGATTAAAGAAGAACTTGAAGCAATTCGTGAAGAATTTGGCGATGAGCGACGTACTGAAATTACCAATGCTTCACATGATATTTCATTAGAAGATTTAATTAATGAAGAAGATGTCGTCGTAACACTTTCGCATGAAGGTTATGTTAAATACCAAGCACTTAGTGATTATGAAGCACAACGTCGAGGTGGTAAGGGTAAAGCTGCTACTAAGATGAAAGAAGAAGATTTCATTGAGCGTCTTTTAGTTGCTAATACACATGACACTATTTTATGTTTTTCAAATCGCGGAAAACTATATTGGTTGAAGGTATACCAATTACCATTAGCTAGTCGAACAGCACGTGGTCGTCCAATTGTAAACTTATTGCCATTGGAAAGTGATGAACGCATTACGGCAATTTTACCTGTCCGTGAATATGAAGAAGACAAGTACATCATTATGGCTACAGCGTCTGGTACTGTTAAGAAAACGCCATTAACAGCGTACTCGAATCAACGTGCTAACGGTATTATTGCTTTGAATTTACGTGACGATGATACGTTAATTGGTGTTGATATTACCAACGGTGAGAATGACATCATGTTGTTCTCTGACGAAGGTAAAGTTGTGCGCTTTAATGAGAAGCAACGTGACAGCGAAACCGGTGAAATTAAGCTTGATCCTGAAACAGGTGAAGAAGTCTTAGCATTAAGGCCAATGGGTCGTACTGCGACAGGTGTACGTGGTATTAAGCTTGAGGGTGATCAAAAAGTTGTTTCACTTATTGTACCTAAGAATGATGGCCCAGTGTTGACGGTTACTGAAAATGGCTACGGTAAGCGTACTTCATTAGCAGAGTACCCAGCGAAGAGTCGTGCTACCAAAGGTGTAGTTTCTATCAAAGTGAGTGAGCGTAACGGTAAGGTAGTCGGCGCTGTTCAAGTTGAAGAAAACGACGAGATAATGATGATTACTGATAACGGTACGTTAGTACGTACTCGTGTCAACGAAGTTAGTGTTATTGGTCGTAATACTCAAGGTGTACGTTTAATTCGTACTGTTGAAGATGAGCACGTAGTTGCACTTCAACGTATTGATGAAATTGAAGAGTGTGATGACGTTATCGAAGGTGAAGTGGAAGCTTCTTCAGACGGTAGCGAAGCGCCAGTACAAGAAAAATCAGAGTTTAGTGAAGAGTCGCTCGGCGACCCTGAAGAGTAACGCCTGAAAAATAATAATAATGGGCGGTCTAACCGCCCATTTTTTTTCACTAATAAAAATTGAATAAGGAATATCGAGATAATGTCTGCAACATATAATTTCTGTGCAGGTCCTGCAATGTTACCGTCTATCGTGATGGAAAAAGCACAATCCGAGCTTATTAACTGGCAAGATTTAGGGTGTTCGGTAATGGAATTGAGCCACCGTAGTAAGGCCTATATGGCTGTCGCAGAAAAGGCTGAAGCAGATCTTCGTATGCTGATGGATATTCCTGAAAACTACCATGTACTATTTATGCATGGTGGAGGCCGAGGTCAATTTTCTGCGGTTCCATTAAACCTGTTACCGACTGATGCAAAAGCGGATTATATTGTAACAGGCTCTTGGTCCAGTGCAGCGGCAAAAGAAGCTGCAAATTATGGCAATATTAATGTCATAGATGCAGTGCAAGACATTGATAACATCAAGTCAATAAAATCACCGACTGATTGGGCGTTATCAGCAGATGCACAATATGTACATTACTGTCCAAATGAAACTGTTGATGGTATAGAGATTTTTGAAATACCAGAAACTAATGGTGTGCCATTAATAGCCGATATGTCATCGACTATTTTGTCTAGAGAAATAGATGTAAGTAAATTTGGGCTAATATACGCAGGTGCACAGAAAAATATTGGGCCGTCAGGTTTAACAATAGTAATTGTTCGTGACAACTTAATTGGCAATGCTCGAAAGGAAACGCCTTCCGTATTTAATTATCAATTAGCGGCTAACAATGGCTCAATGTACAACACGCCGCCAACGTTCGCCTGGTATTTAGCTGGCTTAGTTTTCGAGTGGCTGAAGGATATAGGTGGTGTAGAAGGTATAAGTAGAGTCAACATAGAAAAAGCGAATATGCTTTATCAATGTATTGATCAGAGTGGTTTTTACAAAAATAATATCGATAAATCAAATCGCTCTTTAATGAACATTCCATTTTGGCTTAATGACGAATCATTAAATAGTAGTTTTCTCGCTGAAGCTGAACAATCTGGTTTATTAGCGCTTAAAGGCCATCGAAGTGTAGGTGGTATGAGAGCGAGTATATATAACGCAATGCCAATTGAAGGGGTAGCCGCGTTAGTCAACTTTATGAACGTATTCGCTGAGCGTCATAAAGCATAACAAAAAGAAATGAAGGAAGTATTCATGTCAGAACATAAAACAAAACCAGCGTTGGAGGTTAACTAACATGGAACAGTTAACTCTACAACCTATCAATAGAATTAACGGTGAAATATTTTTGCCGGGTTCGAAAAGTTTATCTAATAGAGCGTTATTAATAGCATCACTTGCTAGCGGCACGACGAAAATAACTAACTTACTAGTAAGCGACGATATCAATCATATGCTTAATGCCTTATCCAAACTAGGCATTGAGTATTCATTAAGTGACTGTGGCACAGAGTGCACAGTTATTGGAAACGATGGTTTTTTTAAAGCCGAACAACCACTTGAACTTTATTTAGGTAATGCTGGTACAGCGATGCGTCCATTGTGTGCTGCGCTTGCGGCAAGTGATGGTGAGTTTGTATTAACGGGCGAACCTCGAATGAAAGAGCGTCCTATTGGTCATTTAGTGGATGCGTTGAGCCAACTTAATGCCAATGTCGAGTACCTTGAAAATAGAGATTATCCGCCTGTCAAAATTATTGGTAAAGCACTAGATGGCGGCAAAGTTTCAATTGATGGCTCTATTTCTAGCCAATTTTTAACGGCTATTTTAATGGTTGCACCACTATTAAAAACAGATACATACATTGATATCCAAGGGGACTTAGTGTCCAAGCCTTATATTGATATCACGCTCGATATTATGTCGAGGTTTGGTGTGAAAGTAGAAAATAACAATTATCAGTCATTTACTGTTAGTGGTAACCAATCATATCAAGCCGTCCCTAAGTATATGGTAGAAGGCGATGCATCTTCTGCATCTTATTTCTTAGCTGCTGGTGCGATAAAGGGTGGTCAAATAACTGTACACGGTATTGGTAAATTAAGTGTTCAGGGCGATAAACATTTTGCCGATGTACTTGAGAAAATGGGTGCAGAAGTGACGTGGAATGATGAATCAATTTCCGTAGTTGGAAAACCATTAACTGCGGTTGATATGGATATGAACCATATACCTGATGCTGCAATGACAATTGCTACCACTGCGTTGTTTGCTAAAGGAACAACAAGCATTCGCAATATCTATAATTGGCGAGTTAAAGAAACCGATCGACTCAACGCTATGGCGACAGAGCTTAGAAAGGTTGGGGCAACAGTAGAAGAAGGTGAGGACTATATAAGTGTTACACCTCCTGCCACACTTAAGCACGCAGAAATTGATACTTACAATGATCATCGTGTGGCTATGTGCTTTTCATTGGTTGCTTTAAGCAATACACCGGTCACGATTAATGACCCAAGGTGTACTGCAAAAACATTTCCGGACTACTTTGAAAAGCTGTCACAAGTTTCGAGTTAATCTGGAATATTAAATTAGATATAGAGGTCTATAGCAATAATCCGTTTGCTATACCTCTACATCGCGCTTGGTTTCTACAAATATTTAAAGCATCAAAGGCAGTCGAAAATAACTTGTTTTAAAATTGTTACAAATTAACTTTTTGGGCGATTTTGAATGACAATTCACGTATAATGCCGCCGATTTGCGACATTAGGAGAATAAATGTATGCAAGAAAGCATTCCAGTAATCACGATAGATGGGCCTAGTGGGGCCGGTAAAGGGACAGTATCTCGTTTTGTTGCAGACCAATTAGGTTGGCAGTTGCTAGACAGTGGCGCAATTTATCGAGTGCTAGCTGTAGCATTGATGCATCACAATATTGAAGTTCAAGAAGAAGAGCCGCTAATTCCAATTGCAGCTCATCTTGATGTGCAATTTGAAATTACCGGTGAAGGTGAAAGTAAGGTGGTTTTAGAAGGTGAGGATGTGTCTGATAGCATTCGCACTGAAGAAGTTGGTGCGCTTGCTTCAAAGGTAGCTGCGTTTCCTCGAATTCGAGAAGCATTATTACGTCGCCAAAGAGCATTCCGAGTTGAGCCAGGGCTAGTTGCTGATGGCCGAGATATGGGGACGGTTGTTTTCTCTGATGCGCCAGTTAAAGTATTTTTAACTGCTAGTGCAGAAGAGCGTGCCGAACGTCGATATAAACAGTTGAAGGAAAAAGGCTTTGATGTTAAAATCGGGCGCCTTTTGGATGACATACGTCAGCGAGATGAACGTGATCAGAATCGTTCTGTAGCTCCGTTGGTGCCAGCAGAAGGTGCGTTAGTTATTGATTCTACTGATCTTTCCATACAGGAAGTGGTTAATAAAATCTTGTCATTTACGAATGAAAAATTGACGCAAACAGAAGATATTTAAACCTTGCGTAAGGATACAAAAGGTATTTTTAACAACCCCATGAAACATGTATGTTGATTGGATTAATTTAAAAGAGTTTATACACAGGTATGACTGAAAATTTTGCACAACTTTTTGAAGAAAGTTTAAAAGAGATCGAAACGCGCCCTGGTTCAATTATCAAGGGTACTGTAGTTAAAATCGAAAAAGACAACGTAATTGTTGACGCAGGTCTTAAATCAGAGTCTGTTATTTCGATTGACCAATTCAAAAACTCTGCTGGTGAAGTAGAAATTGAAGTTGGTTCTGAAGTAGATGTGGCATTAGACGCTACAGATGACGGTTTCGGCGAAACTGTACTTTCTCGCGAAAAAGCAAAACGCCACGAAGCATGGCAAGTGCTTGAAAAAGCTTACGAAGAAAAAGAAACTGTTATCGGTGTTATCAACGGTAAAGTTAAAGGTGGTTTCACTGTTGAAGTAAGCAATATTCGTGCATTCTTACCAGGTTCATTAGTTGACGTACGTCCAGTACGTGATACTGCGCACCTTGAAGGTAAAGATTTAGAATTCAAAGTTATTAAGCTTGATCAGAAGCGTAATAACGTAGTTGTTTCTCGTCGTGCTGTTATCGAATCTGAAAGCAGCGTTGAACGTGACGAGTTACTTGAGTCATTACAAGAAGGTCAAGAAGTTAAAGGTATCGTTAAGAACCTAACTGACTACGGTGCATTCGTAGATCTTGGCGGTATTGATGGCTTACTACACATTACAGATATGGCTTGGAAGCGTGTTAAGCACCCAAGTGAAATCGTTAATGTTGGTGACGAGATCCAAGTTAAAGTACTTAAGTTCGACCGTGAACGTACTCGTGTTTCATTAGGTATGAAGCAGTTAGGCGAAGATCCATGGGTAGCTATTGCTAACCGTTATCCAGAAGGTTCTAAGCTTTCTGGCCGTGTTACTAACTTAACAGACTACGGTTGTTTCGTTGAAATCCAAGAAGGCGTTGAAGGTTTAGTTCACGTTTCTGAAATGGATTGGACTAACAAAAACATCCACCCATCTAAAGTTGTTAACTTAGGTGACACTGTTGAAGTATTAGTATTAGAAATTGACGAAGAACGTCGTCGTATTTCTTTAGGTCTTAAGCAGTGTGTTCCGAACCCTTGGGAAGAGTTCGCTAAGAACTTCAACAAAGGTGATAAAGTTAGCGGTAAGATCAAGTCAATTACTGACTTCGGTATCTTCATCGGTCTTGACGGTGGCATCGACGGTCTTGTTCACTTATCTGATATTTCATGGAATGGCGGTGAAGAAGCTGTACGTGAATACAAGAAAGGTGACGAAATTTCAGCTGTTGTACTACAAGTTGATCCAGAGCGTGAGCGCATCTCATTAGGCGTTAAGCAAGCGGAAGACGATCCATTCAATATGTATCTGACAGATAACAAAAAAGGTGCTATTGTTAATGGTAAAGTAGTTGAAGTTGACGCTAAAGGCGCTAAGATTGAATTAGCTGAAGGTGTTGAAGGCTACTTACGTGTTTCTGACATTTCTCGTGACCGCATTGAAGATGCAACAACTGAATTATCAGTTGGTGACGAAGTTGAAACTAAGTTCATGGGTGTTGATCGTAAGAATCGTTCAATTAGCTTATCTATCAAAGCGAAAGATCAAGCTGAAGAGCGTCAAGCGATGGATAACTTGAACCAAACTGAAGATTCAGGTTTCACAAACGCAATGGCTGAAGCATTTAAAAACGCTAAAGGTTAATTCTTTAGCGCTTAAGGTGAGGAGGTAATTTATTACCTCCTTTAGTAAAACTGCATGAGCGTGATGCTTAATGACAACTGGGAGGTCTAATGACCAAGTCAGAACTCATTGAAAAATTAGCTGAAAAATTAATTCATATTCCAGCTAAAGATGTTGAATCTGCTATCAAGGAAATTCTTGAAATGATGGCGCAATCCTTGTCAAAAGGAGAGCGTATTGAAATTAGAGGGTTTGGTAGTTTTTCACTACATTACCGTGCTCCACGCACTGGTCGTAATCCAAAGACTGGTGAAGCAGTAGAACTAAGTGGTAAATATGTACCACACTTTAAGCCCGGCAAAGAGCTGCGTGAACGCGTTAATGCTTCCTTAGCTTAGTTGCGAAATATATCTAAAAACGGCATGCTTTGTAGCATGCCGTTTTTTTTCATCAAATATATTTGGATATTCACTTGAAACTCTATTTCACTATTTTTGTGATGTTCGTGCTACTTATCATTGCTTTTATATTTGGAAGCCAGAACGAACAGTTAATTACATTAAACTATTTAATAGCTAAATCTAACATGCCAGTTGCAATGGCGGTTAGCTTATTTACGATGTTAGGTTTTGTATTAGGAATTGTATTTATGTTGTTTTTAAAGTTGCTTAGACCATTAAAGCGAAAGCGTGATAAAGGCTAAATTTCCAATATGTTAGAGTTGCTGTTTTTATTGCTACCTGTTGCCATGGGCTATGGCTGGTTTATGGGACGCAATAGCATTAAACAAAAAGATCAAACTGCGAAGCAAGACCTCTCAATTAAATATTCAACCGGTTTGAATTATCTATTATCTAATCAACAGGATAAAGCGATTGATTATTTACTTGAAGCATTAAAAGTAGAAGATGATAGCGTTGAAGCTCACTTTGCTATGGCAAATCTTTTTCGAAAGCGTGGAGAGTTAGATAGGGCGCTTAAGGTACATGAACATTTAGTTCGCCATGGTAACTTGCCATCCAAAGCACAGCAACAGGCTATCTTTGAATTAGCGAAGGACTTCTTAACCGCTGGCTTGTATGATCGAGCTGAACATATGTTTCAGAAGTTGCTTAAATCTAAGCAATATCAATTGAAATCACTTGGTTATCTAATGCAAATCTATCAGTCAACTAAAGACTGGCAACAAGGTATAGCGCTTAAGAAAACCATATTTAAGCTGAAAGATAAGCAACTCTTACATAACTTGGCCAATTTTTATTGTGAACAAGCGGTTGCAGCGCAAAGTCAGGAAAAGTTTATCGATGTTATTGAACTTTTAGAGCAGGCGTTAGAATGCGATCCAAAGTCATGTCGCGCGAATTGGCATTTAGCGGGTGTATATGAAGAACATGGCCAATTCGAACAAGCCGTGAAATGCTACCAAGCCATATATAAACAAGACAAAGAATTCTTTCCTGAAGTAATCGAGAAAATGCATGTTTGTTATAAAGAGCTTAATGAAGAGCGCATATTTTTTGATTTTATAAAAAAAGTTTATGACGAAACTGCTAGCACTAGTACATTAATTAAATACCTCGAATTTATGATTGCCAGTTATGGCGAAGAAAAGGCGGTAGAGTTTTTATTAGTTGCTTTAAAAAGGCGACCAACAATTAGAGGTTTTAAGCATTTTGTTAAGTTGCAGTTAGCAAGTGAGTCATCAGACAGCCAAAAAGAAAGCTTAGATGTCATTAAGGAGCTTATTTCAGCCTATATTAATATGCGTCCAAGATATAGTTGCAGAACTTGTGGCTTTAATAGTAGTACGCATTATTGGGCATGTCCTTCTTGTCATGATTGGGAACAATTAAAGCCTGTGCGGGGCCTAGAAGGAGAATAGTCGCTTTATTCGTCCTAGACGAGCTTATAGCGTTTATTCTCGATGCACTATGTATTTATAAACAGCGCTTCTCTTCTTAAGCTATTAGCTTTCTAATTAAAATAAATCTTACTATTTAGCACTTAAAAAGTTAAAAAGTTAAGCCAACCAATATAAAATAACGCTAATTATTTCCTAATAACGTAAAGGAAACCTTATATGAGTGATGCGAAAGTTGTCGTTGCATTGGATTTTGATAATCAAGCTGATGCGTTAGCATTTGTCGATAAAATAAAACCAAGTGATTGTCGGTTAAAAGTCGGTAAAGAGATGTTTACCTATTTTGGACCAGAGTTTGTAAAAGAACTTGTTAATCGTGGCTTTGACGTATTCTTGGATCTTAAATTTCACGATATCCCTAATACGGTCGCTAAAGCGGTAACAGCAGCAGCTGAACTTGGTGTTTGGATGGTGAATGTGCATGCAATGGGCGGCACGAAAATGATGGAAAAAGCAAAAGCGGCACTTGTACCATATGGTGATAAAGCGCCATTACTTATAGCCGTAACTGTGTTAACGAGTATGAGTGAAGAAGATCTCGAAGGAATTGGTATTGAAAAAACACCAGCAGAGCATGTTAATAGTTTAGCTACGCTTGCACAAAACGCTGGTCTAGATGGAGTTGTGTGCTCCGCTTGGGAAGCTGAATCACTTAAAAATAGTTTTGGTGTTGACTTTAAACTTGTAACTCCAGGAATAAGACCTGCTGGCAGTAATACTGACGACCAGAAACGTATTATGACACCAGAACAAGCGGTAAATGTTGGCGTAGACTACTTAGTTATTGGTCGCCCAATTACTAAGGCAGATAATCCTCATCAAGTATTACAAGAAATAAATCAATCGCTTATTTAATTGTAAATTTTTGACATTTTTAAAAAAGCATACTAATTATTAAAACAGTCATATTTATATGACTGTTTTTTTTTATGGACAAATATTCACAAGGAGTGAACATGAAAACCTACAAAATAGCTGCATTCGCAGCGTTATTGCTTTCTTCACCATTTTTATCAGTTGCATCTGATGACCTCGCTAAAGAGGAGCAGAAGGTTCAATCAATCATTACGATGCCGATTAATATTAATCAAGCTAGTATTGAACAACTTGTCTTGCTTAAAGGAGTAGGTAAGAAAAAGGCGCGTGCAATAATTAATTATCGCGAAGCTAATGGAAAATTTTATTCAGCTGACGACTTGTCTAATGTTAAAGGCATAAGCGATAAAACGGTGGAAGCTAATAGAACGATTATTGCCTTATAAGGTTTATTAATCTGATTCTTGATATAAAAAGGCCAAAGCATGTGCTTTGGCCTTTCATCGTATATATCGCTTGATAAATTAAGGCTTAGTTGGCCCTGCATTACTCATGTTGGTTGCACTAACTCTAGATGCCTGTTTGTCAGACTTACTATGAGCTTGTCTATCAGCAGCAACCATAAAGTCTGTTGGTATTTCTTTGATTGAATCAATACCTGTCGCTTTAGTCATTGGTGAGCTTGCCTTACCAGCGGGTACACCGTTAGCACGTTTAGCTTTTTTGCTTGTTGATTTAGCTTTTTTAACTGGCTTTACTTTCTCTTCAGTTAGTACAGCTTCTTCATTAACTGTTGCTGTAGCATCGCTATTAGTCTTAGTGCTAACTTCTACAGCGCTACTGTCACTGCTAGCTTTCTCTACAGTACTTTCTGTGTCAACAGAATCGCCTTTTTCAGAAGATACTACTTCGTCTTCGGCGTTGTTTGGCATTTCAACTGGCTGTGGCGTTTCAACCGCTTTAACTTCAGCAGGTTTTATATCAGCTACAACATCGTCACTTGGGCTCTCTGAAGCTTGCTCAGCTTCAAAACCAGGTAATGTTTGTTGAACTTCTGCTTTGTTTTCAGCTGGCTCATTTGGAGCCTCAACGATAGCAGTAACTTCTGGATATCTTGTTTCAACAGGATCTTCAGTAATTTCCGCTGTTATTGCATTGGCATTTTCAATGTTTTCAACATCTGATTTATCTTCAGCTGAACGGCGACGACGTTGGCCATGTGAACGTAAGTGTCTAGGTGAACGTCTGCTTCTAGAACGCTCTGGCTTCGCTGATTCGTTACTCTCTGAAGTTTCAGGAACTGTTGAGATTTCAGCCGTAGATTCTATCTGGTCTAAAGATTGAGCTTTTTGAGCCTTTTCAGCTTTTTTCGCTTGAGGCGCCTTCTTATTTGGTTGCTGAGTTTTTGTGTTATCTAACTCTTCAACATTATTTTTTGCTGTAACTTCGTCAGTCATTCGAACTTTTTTGCGGTTGTTTCTTCGCTGACGGCGTTCTGCTACTTTTTCCTCTTGAGGTTTTTTAGGCGAACGCTCTTGCTCTTGCTTGCGAGGCTTTTTGGCTTTGTTTTGTTGCTTAGGTTCGCGAGCTTCTACGCCATCTTCTTTATTCGTATTTCGTTGGTTGCGACGTTGATTATTTTGTCTACCTTTACGATTACGGTTTTGGTTGTTGTCGCGACGGCCTTTACCTTTAGGTTTAGGCTTTTCTTCTTTTTTAGGTTCTTCCGTAGAGAAAAGGCCACCTAACCAAGAGAATAATGACGCAATAACACCTTTTTCATCTTTAGCTTTCGAATTAGTTTTGGCATTCGGCTTATTCGTCGCTGGTGCTCGGTTTGGAGCAGTCATGCCTTGAATAATTGGCTCGTCTTTCTTAGCCGCTTCTTTGTTGAATTTCGGCATTACCGCTTCTTCAACTTCCGCTTGTCTAACTTTTACGTCGTAGCTTGCTTCATCTACCGTTTCATCTTGACGTACTCGCAATACTTCGTATTGTGGCGTGTGCATATTCGGGTTAGGAATGATTAGCACTTTTACACCATGGTGTTTTTCAACGTGCATTACCGAGCGACGTTTTTCATTAAGCAAATACGTTGCTACAGGCACAGGAACTTGTGCCTGTACGTGTGCAGTATTTTCTTTGATCGCTTCTTCTTCCATTAATCGAAGGATGGAAAGCGCTAGTGACTCAATACCACGAACGTGGCCTGTACCGTTACAACGAGGGCAAACGTTCTGGCTTGTTTCGCCTATTGAAGGACGCAATCGTTGACGAGACATTTCCATTAAGCCAAAACGAGATATACGGCCCAACTGAATGCGAGCTCTATCTTGTTGCACAGCTTCTCTTAAGCGATTCTCAACTTCGCGTTGGTGGCGTACAGGTGTCATATCGATAAAGTCGATAACTACCAAACCACCGGCATCACGTAAACGTAATTGGCGTGCAATTTCTTCAGCAGCTTCTAAGTTAGTATTAAAGGCGGTTTCTTCAATATCTCCACCTTTAGTAGCGCGCGCAGAGTTGATATCTATTGATATCATGGCTTCAGTTGGGTCAATTACAATTGAACCACCTGAAGGTAGACGCACTTCGCGCTGGAAAGCCGATTCTATTTGTGTTTCGATTTGATAGTGAGTAAATAGTGGTACGTCGTTGTTATATAACTTCACTTTGCTTGCGAAATCAGGACGTACTAGTTCGATATGCTGTTTAACGCTATCAAACACTTTAGGACGATCTACGATAACTTCACCGATATCTCGGCGTAAGTAGTCACGGATAGCACGTAAAATTAGATTACTTTCTTGATGGATCAAGAAAGGTGCAGGGCGGCTAGCAGCTGCATCCTCGATTGCTTTCCAGTGATGAAGCAATACATTTAAATCCCAAGCTAGCTCTTCATAGTCTTTTCCTACCCCTGCGGTACGAACAATTAAGCCCATGCCTTTTGGTAAGTCTAACTTATTTAATGAAGCTTTTAATTCAGTTCGTTCATCACCTTCAATGCGGCGAGAAATACCACCTGCACGAGGGTTATTTGGCATTAATACTAAGTAGCTGCCGGCTAGGCTGATAAATGTGGTTAACGCTGCACCTTTTTGGCCGCGCTCTTCTTTATCAACTTGAACAATAACTTCTTGGCCTTCAGTTAACACATCTTTAATGTTAGGTCGGCCTTGGAACTTGTAACCATCAGGAAAGTATTCACGAGCGATTTCTTTCATTGGCAGGAAGCCGTGGCGCTCGGCACCGTAATCAACAAATGCTGCTTCTAATGAAGGCTCGATTCGTGTGATTTTTGCTTTGTAAATATTGGCTTTTTTCTGTTCGTGGCCAGGACTTTCGATATCTAAATCGTAAAGGCGTTGCCCGTCGACTAGCGCTACACGCAATTCTTCAGATTGTGTAGCATTGATTAACATACGTTTCATAGTTTCTGTGACTCTATTTTTGCCACAGCACACCATTTGCTTAGAACACAAAGCAATCTATTGCAAAGGTAACAGCAATCTGTCAGCCATCTCGGATGTCATTCTTACTAAGTCGGTAATACTTAGTAAGCTGTTAAATTATCTGATTGTAGTACGAGGAATTAATCTCGTATTTATAATTCTTTATGTGCTCAGCATATTGTGCTGTGCTTAGTCTACTGAGCTGCTATTGTTTATTAGCTGATACGTTCTAGTATTTGCAGTAGACTTATTAAATTAATTTTGCACTCTTAATGCTGGACAAAATGTTTATGTATCTGCTTGGTAAGTTACACACGCCAAGTTTCACAACGGGCCGTTCAGTTATTGAGTCAATTCTCTATGAATTGCTCAGTAATGTGGCCTCATTTTGCCTCTTACTTTTTCAATAAGTGCTTCCAAAAAAGTTACATATTTCGTCTTGCGAATGTAACGGCCCATATTATCCCACTATATTCATCCGCAAAGCAATCAAATAGCTGTTTATTTTAGCTAAAAGGGGGATTTTTTATGCTAGACTGCGCGCATGAAAGAAGAAAGTAAGCCAAAAGTTCGTTTTTTCACTATCGATGCTGATGAAAGCGGACAAAGAATAGACAATTATTTACTGAAAACTCTTAAAGGCGTGCCGAAAAGTATGATCTATCGGTTGTTACGCAAAGGGGAAATCAGAGTAAATAAAAAACGCACCAAACCAGAATATAAAATTCAAGCTGAAGACATTGTTCGTGTCGCTCCAATTAGAATTTCTGAAAAGTCTGCACCCGTATCTACGCAATTAAATGTCGTAGCTAATTTAGAGTCGCAGATTATTTATGAAGATGAAGTGTTGTTAGTGATAAATAAACCATCAGGGATGGCTGTACATGGCGGCAGTGGGGTTAACTTTGGCGTTATAGAAGCATTAAGGGCATTACGACCACAATCTAAAATGCTTGAACTAGTACATCGCTTAGATAGAGATACCTCTGGTTGTTTAGTTGTCGCCAAAAAACGCTCGGCGCTGCGTAATTTGCATGAGCAATTGCGAAAGAAGAATGTACAAAAATTTTATCAAGCATTGGTCAAAGGTCGGTGGTCACCAAAACTTACTAAGGTAACAGAAGGCCTTAGAAAAAATGACCTTAAATCAGGAGAGCGTGTTGTCATTGTCGATAACATCAATGGTAAAGAGTCTGAAACCCGATATAAAGTCATTCAACATTATGATGGTGCAACACTTGTTAGGGCTTTTCCTGTAACAGGAAGAACGCATCAAATCCGTGTACATTGTCAAACTAAAGGTCATCCAATTGCTTGTGATCCTAAATACGGCGTAGAACCATTTGATGAAGTAATGAAAGAAGCGGGTTTAAAGCGATTGTTCTTACATGCCGCAAGTATTGAGTTTACGCACCCTAGAACAGAAAAGCGCCTTAAAATTGAAGCACCGTTAGATGCTAACCTTGAAAAAGTACTGAAAAGATTAAAAGTAAGTAAAAATGGATAACTATAAACTTTATATTTTTGATTGGGATGGCACGCTAATGGATTCTATAGGCAGGATTGTATCTTCGTTACAGTTGGCTGCCAAACAGGTCGGTTTAGCAATACCTACTGACGTACAAGCCAAAAGCATTATTGGTTTAAGTTTATCGGTGGCTTGCCAGCAGCTATTTCCCGGAATAACGCAAGATGAGGAAAAGCAATTGATAGCGGCATATCGTCAACAATTTTTGTTTGATAACCCTATACCTGCTCCATTATTTGAGCACGGCAAGTTATTACTCGAAAGGCTTCAGGAACAAGGTAAATTGATTGCGGTAGCAACGGGAAAGGCGAGAGCAGGTCTTGATAAAATGTTACTTGATACTGAGACTCATCACTTATTTGATATGACAATTTGTGCTGATGAATCACAATCTAAACCAAATCCGCATATGTTAAATGTATTATTAGCAGAACTTTCAATAGCAACTCATGAAGCTGTTATGGTAGGGGATTCGATACATGATCTTACCATGGCTAATAATGCAGGTGTTGATAGTGTAGGGATTACTCTTGGAGCCGACAGTAAAACTCGATTACAAACATGTAACCCTAATGCCATTGTCGACTCTATTTTAGAGTTAGGGAGATTACTTACTGGTAATCCAATACATTCAAGCCAAACTCCTTAAATATTTCCGTAAGACGAATTAGTGGTAAACCGATAAGTGTATTTGGGTCTGCACCTTCAAGCTTTTCAAATAGACAAATCCCTAGTCCTTCACTTTTAAAACTACCTGCACAGTTAAATGGCTTCTCTGCTTTAATATAGTGTCTGATATCACTGTCAGAGAGTACTTTAAAATGCACATGAAATGGCTCAACGATGATTTTTTCTTTATTGTCGTAGCTATCTATTACCGCTAAGCCAGTTAGAAAGGTTACTCTGTTACCACTAAATGCCTTTAATTGTTTGAAAGCATTCTCTTCATTATGCGGCTTTCCCAAAATCTCACTATTAAAAACGGCGACTTGATCTGAACCTATGATTAACGCAGCGTGACTATGTTGTGCAACCTTAGAAGCTTTTGCTAGAGCTAAGCGAGCAACGAGCTGACTTGGTGTTTCGTTATCTAATGGGGATTCATCGATATCTGGACTAGATGCGTCAAAAGGCAAATTTAATTTTTCGAGCAATTGTCTACGAAAAGGAGAGGTTGAAGCTAAAATGATATTTTTCATCTTTATTACGATTTTTGTATAATAATTAGCTATTATTGTACCTGTAGTCGGAAATTAAAGAAAAACCTTAAATTTCTTTTGACACATGCTCTCATGGGCATTATTATGCGCGCCTTATGCAGAACCTTAAGCTTCCAGTAACGATAGATCCTTACAAAAGCGCTCAAAGAAGACTTGAGTGTGTGGGAGTCTTTGAATTATCGGAAATGAAGCGATTGCTTGACGCTTGCGAAAGCTGTGCGGAGCATATCGAAGTAAGTTTTCAGTTTGATGTGGATGAACTTGGCCTGGTTATTTTTTCAGGTAAAGGCTCGGCATCAGTAGGGCTGATATGTCAACGCTGTAATGAAGTGTTTGATCATAAGTTGGAAATTGATTTTCAATTCAGTCCAGTTAAAAACGCTGAAGGTGCTGCAGATTTGCCGTCATATTATGACGCAATAGAATTAGATGAAAATGGTGAAGTTAACTTGCGAGAGTTAGTGGAAGAAGAGTTATTACTCGCTATTCCGTTAATTCCAAGGCATGAACTCAATGATTGTCAGGCAGATGCCGACAGTACTTGGGGTGAATTGCCAGAAGAGCTTGATAAGCCAAATCCATTTGACGTATTGAAACAACTCAAGTAGTTATATTTTAGTTAGCAACCGATTTTAGGAGTTAGGCTATGGCAGTTCAAAAGAGCAAAAAGTCTCGTGCTAGACGTGGCATGCGCCGTTCACACGACGCTTTAACAGCAGAAAATTTATCAGTAGATCCAGTATCTGGTGAAACTCACCGTCGTCATCACGTTACGGCAGACGGTTTTTACAAAGGTGTTAAAGTAATCGCTAAATAAGTCGTAAGACATAGCGAGAACAACTTTGAATAGTCTAACCATTGCGTTAGATGTTATGGGGGGCGATAAAGGCCCCCTTATAACGATCCCTGCAGCAATAATGGCGGTAAATCATTTACCCTCGTTATCTCTTATCTTATGCGGCGATCAGCACACCATCCAAGACATACTCCATAAAAATAATGCGCTAAACCACCCTAGGTTAAGTATTTGTCATACGACACAAGTTGTTGCTATGGACGAAAAACCATCAACTGCAATGCGCTCCAAGAAAGATTCTTCGTTACGCAAGGCCATTGATTTTGTAGAGCAAGGAAAAGCATCTGCATGTGTTAGCGCTGGTAACACGGGAGCGTTATTTGCTACTGCACATTTCGTTTTAAAAACTTTACCCGGTGTTGAACGTCCGGCACTTATTTCCTCTTTACCGACGCGAGATAAAGACAACCACGTATTTATGCTTGATTTAGGTGCTAATGTTTTTTGTGATGCCGATATCTTGTATCAGTTTGGCCTAATGGGTGCCGTGATGGCCGAACAGGTAGACGGCGTATGTAAACCTCGTATTGCGTTACTTAATATGGGTGAAGAAGATATCAAAGGTAGTGATCATATAAAGCTCGCTGCTTCACAGCTTGCACAAAACCCTGACATTAATTATGTTGGCTTTATTGAAGGTAACGACATCTTTAATAATAAAGCGGACGTTATCGTTTGTGATGGTTTTGTTGGTAATGTCGCTTTAAAAACTTGTGAAGGTGTCGCTACTTTAGTGTACGAAAAGGTTAAATCAGTATTTGAAAAGAATGTTTTCGCGAAAATTTTAGGGCAATTTCTTGCACCAACATTAAAAAAACTGTTTAAATCACTGAACCCCGACCAGTACAACGGCGCAAGTTTGATAGGATTGCGGGGCATTGTGGTCAAGAGCCACGGAAATGCAAATAAAAAAGCTTTTTTTACCGCTATCATGGAAGCTGTAAAAGAGGTTGAGAGACAAGTTCCAGAAAAAATTAAAGACAGCTTGGAACAAGGATTAATACAAAGGCCCTAAATAAAATATGTATTCAAAAATCATTGGTACTGGTAGTTACTTCCCCGAAAAAATTCGCTCCAATGCAGATTTAGAAAAGCTCGTCGATACAACAGATCAATGGATTACTGACCGCACAGGTATCAAAGAACGTCGAATTTCGTCAGAAAAAGAAAACGTCGGATATATGTCAGCAAAAGCTGCTGAAAAAGCCATAGAAATGGCGGGTGTGGATAAAGCTGATATCGATATGATTATTGTGGGTACGACAAGTTCTCATGCAGACTTACCAAGTGCAGCTTGCTTTGTTCAAAAACATTTAGACATGCCATTTATTCCGGCATTTGATATTGCTGCAGCTTGCTCGGGCTTTATTTACGGCTTAAGTGTTGCGGATCAATACATTAAATCGGGAATGGCCAAACGTATTCTTTTAATTGGTGCTGATGTACTTTCTCATTTATGTGAGCCAACAGATCGTAGTACCATTATCTTATTTGGTGATGGTGCTGGCGCAGTAGTTTTAGAGGCCTCTGAGCAAGTTGGTATTCTTTCCACGCATATTCATGCTGATGGCAATTACGGTGCGTTATTAGGAGCAGATTCTCCAAAGCGTGGCGAACCACTAACTGAAGAAAAAGCCTACATCTACATGAAAGGTAATGAGGTTTTTAAGTTTGCAGTTTCCAAGTTAAGCCAAATTGTTGAAGAAACACTTACCGCTAACAGCATGGAAAAGTCAGATATTGATTGGCTAGTGCCACATCAGGCAAATTTAAGAATCATTAAAGCGACAGCGAAAAAACTTAATATGTCGATGGACCAAGTGGTCGTAACCTTAGATAAACACGGCAATACATCCGCTGCAACTATTCCAACTGCGCTAGATGAAGCGATTAGAGATGGCCGAATTCAAAGAGGTCAAACATTATTATTAGAAGCCTTTGGTAGTGGTTTTACCTGGGGCTCGGCATTATTAAAATACTAATAATTGCTATCAACATCATTTCAACACTTAATTTTAGGTACGAAAATGCAAAATAATTTAGCGTTTGTTTTCCCTGGTCAAGGGTCACAAACTGTTGGCATGCTTAATGACTTTGCTGACAATGAGATTGTTCAATCGACATTCGAAGAAGCGTCAAATGCTTTAGGGTATAACTTATGGCAGCTGATTGCTGAAGGTCCTGTTGAAAAACTAAATGCAACTAACCATACCCAACCGGCATTACTGACAGCGAGTGTATCTTTATGGCGCTTGTGGCAGAGTGAAAGTGATAAGACACCTGCTTTTCTAGCCGGTCATAGTTTAGGCGAATATTCTGCGCTCGTCTGTGCAGATGTTATCTCTTTAGCAGATGGTGTTAAGCTTGTAGAAAAACGCGGCGAGTATATGCAAGCTGCTGTTCCTGAAGGAACAGGGGCCATGGCAGCTATTATTGGCCTAGCCGATGATAAAATCATCGAAGCTTGTGAAAGTGCAGGCCAAGAACAAGTCGTATCTGCAGTTAACTTTAATTCACCTGGTCAAGTAGTTATTGCCGGCAATAGTGAAGCAGTAGCAAGAGCCGGTGAACTATGTAAAGAAGCTGGTGCAAAGCGAGTACTACCATTGCCGGTAAGTGTTCCATCGCACTGCGCTTTAATGAAGCCTGCAGCAGATAAACTTGCTTTAGAATTCGAAAAAATAACCTTCAATACCCCTAAACTACCTGTGATTAACAATGTTGATGTACAGGCAGAGCAAGATGTTGAAAAAATTAAATCTGCGTTAATTCGCCAGTTATATAGCCCAGTGCGCTGGACAGAAACGGTTGAACTGTTAGCGAAAGAAAATGTAGAAAAATTACTGGAAGTCGGTCCAGGAAAAGTATTACAAGGCTTGACAAAGCGAATTGATAAATCACTTAGTTGTGTTGCAATAAATGATAATGGCTCGCTAGTTAAGGCTAAAGATCTTGTTTTAGTATAAAACGATTGCTAAACATTTTTATAACAGGAAAAAATATGTTTTCATTAGATGGTAAAGTTGCATTGGTTACGGGTGCAAGCCGCGGAATTGGTAAAGCAATTGCCAGTCAGTTAAAAGAGATGGGTGCTACAGTAATTGGTACCGCAACGTCAGAACATGGCGCTGAAAAAATAAGTGAATACTTAGGTGCAGGTAACGGCCAAGTGCTTAATGTTACGAATAATGACTCTATTAGTGCGCTGTTTGAGACAATAAAAGCTAATCATGGCGGCGTTGATATTTTAGTCAACAACGCGGGTATTACGCGTGATAATTTGATCATGCGCATGAAAGACGATGAATGGAACGATATAATTGATACTAATTTGTCCTCTATTTTTAAAATTAGTAAGGCTGTATTGCGCCCAATGATGAAAAAGCGTGACGGTAGAATTATTAATATTGGTTCTGTTGTTGGTACTATGGGTAACGCAGGGCAAGTTAATTACGCTACAGCTAAAGCTGGCCTAATCGGGTTTACTAAATCTTTAGCTAGAGAAGTTGCTTCTCGTGGCATTACTGTTAACACGGTTGCGCCAGGCTTTATTGATACTGATATGACGCAAACCTTAACCGATGAGCAAAAAGAAGGTATTTTTTCTCAAGTACCTGCAAATCGTTTAGGTAAGCCAGAAGAGATCGCAAGCGCAGTTGCTTATTTAGCATCTGATGCTGCAGCATATATCACGGGTGAGACTTTACATGTCAATGGTGGCATGTATATGGTTTAACATTGCTGTTTCAAGCCTTGTTAAAATTAACCAAACTGATATAAATATAGACAGGCCAACAGGTTAGACCAGAAGAAAAAGTAAAATTAGATGCTTGCATGGTTACTTGATGGCGAATACACTACACGCAATTTGCAAAATTGCATCTTTTTAGTAAAGGAAAAAAAATGAGTACTATCGAAGAACGCGTAAAGAAAATTACAGTTGAGCAATTAGGTGTTAGCGAAGACGAAGTAACAAATGAAGCTTCATTTGTTGACGATTTAGGCGCTGACTCTCTTGACACTGTTGAATTAGTAATGGCGTTAGAAGAAGAGTTTGATACAGAGATCCCTGATGAAGAAGCAGAGAAGATCACAACTGTACAAGCTGCTATCGATTACGTAACAGCTAACCAGTAATATTTATTCAGGCGACTTTTAAAGTCGCCTGTTTACTTTCTAAGTATTACATCTCGTTATTTCTATAACGAACTATAATTACCTTTCTACATTCAACTCTATCGGAGGCAACTCATCCTATGCGACGTGTTGTAGTTACCGGTCTTGGTATGTTAAGCCCGTTGGGCAATACTCCTGAAAAAACATTTGACGCATTATTAGCGGGTCAAAGTGGTATCGGCATGATCGAACACTTTGATACGACTGAATATCCAACTAAGTTTGCTGGCTTGGTGAAGGATTTTGATGCCCAAGACTATATGCCTAAAAAAGAAGCCAAAAAAATGGATTTGTTCATTCAGTATGGTGTGGCAGCAGGTGTTCAAGCATTAAAAGATTCGGGATTAGAAATTAATGATACTAACGCTAGTCGCGTTGGTGTTGCTGTGGGATCAGGCATTGGTGGTTTAGGCTTAATTGAAGAAAACCACGAAAAAATGCTAAAGACTAGCCCGCGTAAATTATCACCATTTTTCGTACCTTCCACCATTATCAATATGATCTCTGGTCATTTATCGATAATGTTTGGCATGAAAGGTCCTAATATCTCCATTGTTACCGCATGTACAAGTGGCGTGCATAACATCGGACATGCAGCTCGTATGATTGCTTATGGAGATGCTGATGCTATGGTTGCTGGTGGTGCTGAAAAAGCCTCTACACATCTAGGTATGGGGGGCTTTGGTGCTGCACGAGCTTTATCAACTAGAAATGATGAACCACAAAAAGCGTCACGTCCTTGGGATAAAGATCGTGACGGCTTTGTCCTAGGTGATGGGGCAGGTGTTATCGTACTTGAAGAGTATGAAAGTGCAAAAGCACGTGGGGCTAAGATCTACGCCGAACTTGTTGGTTTTGGCATGAGTGGTGACGCTTATCATATGACATCACCTCCACCAGATGGTGAAGGTGCAGCAGCAGCGATGCAAAATGCTATTAATGATGCAGGCGTAGATGTTAGTAAAATAGGCTACATTAATGCTCATGGTACATCGACTCCAGCTGGTGATATAGCAGAAACAAACGCCGTTAAATCAATATTTGGTGAGTACGCTAATCAAGTATTGGTTGGTTCGACTAAGTCGATGACTGGACACCTTCTAGGCGCTGCAGGCGCAGTAGAGGCAATATTTACCATCCAAGCATTAGCAAATGGTAAAGTTCCTCCAACAATAAATCTTGATAACCCTGATGAAGGTTGTGATCTTGATTATATTCGAGATGGTGCTCGAGATGTTGATTTAGAGTACGCCTTATGTAATTCATTTGGCTTCGGCGGAACCAACGGTTCACTGATATTTAAAAAATTTGATAGCTAGTTTGAGTAAATAACCAGCAAAAAACAAATTGCGGGCAAAATTAGCTTGCCATCAAAATGTTAAGCCTGAATACTAATTAGTATTCAGGCTTTTTTATTTGTGAATACATGTCGTTATTGTATTTTGAAATCTTCCAACGTGACGAAAGAACTGTTCCAATAACAGAACGTGCTTTGGCATATGGTGATGGGTTGTTTACTACAGCAAAAATATCCTATGGTAAGATTGAGTTAATCGACGAACATATAAATCGATTAAGGCAAGGAGCGCAACGGCTTGGTATTAAAGTTTCATTAAACGGACTGGTAGAAAGGTTAGGTGCCATTGCCTCTGAGTATGAAATAGCAGTCTTGAAAGTTGTAATAAGCGCTGGTGAAGGTGGCCGTGGTTATTCTCGCATCAATTCTTGTTCACAAAAAATTCTGATCTCCGTACATCCATTTCCAGAATATTACTTTGACTGGCAACAAAACGGGATCAGCTTAGGGGTAGCAAAAACGGCAATAGGAATAAATCCGTTACTTGCCGGCTTAAAGCATTTAAACCGCTTGGAACAAATTATCGTAAGACAAGAGTTGGATGCACGCCCCGAGGACGATTTAGTCGTGACCGATTGCCAAGGTAATGTCATCGAAGTATCAGCTGGAAACTTATTTTGGCTACACCTTAATTCTAAAACTTGGCAAACTCCTGCACTTGATAGTGCCGGAGTTAATGGCTTAATAAGGCAAAACTTAGTAGAACAGTTAGACAGTGTAGAAGAAATCACTGTGCAGATTGGAGGTCTAGTAAATGCCAGAAGCATGTTTATTTGTAATTCAGTAATGGGGGTTGTGCCAATTAAAACGTATTTAGATAAACCGCTTGATGTGGCGCCTGTTATGCAATTGAAAAAGCACTTTGAATTATGAAAAAGCTTGCAATCCTCATGTTGTTTATTGCGTTGTCTATATTGTTTGGCTGGCAGCAAATGAATAGTGCACTGCAACAACCATTAAATTTAAAAAATGAACGGTTACTGACGATTACTGCTGGCACGACTATGCATAAGTTTTCAAAGGAGCTAGTAAATGATGGCTATATCGATAGCCGATTTTGGTTAAGAAACTACGCTCGATTATTTCCAGGAAAAGTTGCATTAAAAGTTGGAACTTATCAGCTATTACCAGGCGACTCACTATTGCAAGTCATTGAAAAGGTAACCAGAGGCAAGGAACATCAATTACAAATTACATTTGTTGAGGGTTCTACGCTTAAAGAATGGTTAAGCCAATTGAGAAATAATAAATATATTTTAAAAAGTGCTGCCACAGAAAGCCCTAGTGCTCTATCTAAAGCGTTGAGCACTGAATATAAACATTTAGAAGGTTGGTTTTTTCCTGAAACCTATGCATTTACTCCAGAAACTCAAGATATAGATATTGTTAAACGGGCCTACCAGAAAATGCAGCGAGAACTTGCAGCATTATGGCAAAATAGGGCTAGCGATCTACCCTATAGCAATAGTTATGAAGCGTTGATTATGGCGTCAATAATTGAAAAAGAAACTGCTGTAATTGAAGAGCAGCCCAGAATTGCAGCCGTATTTGTTAACCGTTTAAACAAAAAAATGCGTCTACAAACAGATCCAACCGTTATCTATGGTTTAGGAGATAGGTACAAAGGTGATATAACTCGAAAGCACCTTAGGGAAAAAACGGCGTATAATACATATCGAATTAATGGCTTACCGCCAACACCAATAGCGATGCCAGGTTTAAAAGCTATAAAAGCCGCTTTAAATCCAGAGCAAAGTGACTACTTGTACTTTGTAAGTAAAGGAAATGGTACTCATTATTTCTCCAAATCGTTGGCAGAGCATAATCAAGCAGTTAGAAAATATCAGTTAGGAAAGTCTTAATGAGTTTAGGAAAGTTTATTGTCATTGAAGGTATGGAAGGGGCAGGTAAGTCTTCGGCAATTTCAGTTATTACAGAGGCTTTAAAAGAGCAAAGTATTGCATTTATTCAAACAAGGGAGCCTGGCGGTACACCTCTAGCAGAGCAGCTTCGCGATATTGTGAAATCAGCGAGCCATGAAGAAACCCTTACCCAAGAGACAGAGCTTATGCTGATGTATGCCAGTAGAAGTCAGTTATTAGCGAATGTAATTGCACCTGCACTTAACAAAGGTAACTGGGTTATAGGCGACAGACATGACTTATCATCTCGTGCATACCAAGGTGGTGGTCGTCAAATAGATGATACGGTAATGGAAACCTTAGCTCAGGTAACTTTAAAAGGTTTTAAGCCCGATTTAACCTTATATCTCGATATTGAACCGGCCATTGGATTATCTCGTGCGAAAGCTCGTGGAGAGTTAGATCGAATAGAATTAGAACAAATGGATTTCTTTGAACGTGTACATGCTAAATATAAAGCGCTTGCCGACAAAGACGATAGCATAGTGACAATTGATGCGAGCCAAGCCATGGACAAAGTTCACCAAGATATCCGTTTAGCATTACAGCAGTTTATTACTCAAAATGCATAACGAAGAATATAGCTGGTTAGCCCCACATCAAAGTCGATTGTCGACACAAATCAAGCAACAGAAGTTGCCACATGCTTTGCTTATTACCGGAGCAAAAGGGGCAGGAAAATCACGATTGGCGAACTGGTTAAGTCAAACCATTCAATGTCAGCAAATTTATCAAGATCAAACTGGCGTTTTGCTACCTTGTGGAGTTTGTAAACATTGCCAATTACAGAAGAGCCAAACATTTCCTGATATTGTTGTAATCGAAGAGGCTGACTCGACGATTAGTGTCGATAACATTAGGGCAGTGACGCGATTTTTTGAGACTAAATCTCAGATTGCTCAGCGTAAGGTTGTATTAATTAATACGGTTGAAAATATGACCGTTTCTGCAGCTAATGCACTATTAAAAACACTGGAAGAGCCTAATGAAGGCAACCTTTTAATATTAACTACAGAACATTTAGAACATTTATTACCAACAATAATCAGTCGCTGTCAGCGTGTAGAATTGCGCCCACAACTTGAAGAACAATTTACCCAAGGCACACTATCTGAGCCATATGCGAATACAAGTTATTTGCCAGAGCTTAAAGATAGTGAGGTTCAACAAGCTTATCGGACATTCCTTGATGCTTTTATCCAGTGTTTAACCAACCCAGCAGGCATTATTTCATTTGAACAGCAGTTAAACTCCTCAGAGCGAACTCTAATTTGGTTGGAGCGAATAGTTACACACCTAATGCGGGCTAAAAGTGGTTGGCAAACTCCACAAGAATTAGCCGAAGAGTATAATTTAGCTGCTAACAAATTAGATAATGATTCGTTGTTGGCTATTTTTCAGTTAATATTAGCAGCTAATAAACAGGTGAAAGAATACTCACAAGTTAATTCGGCTATGTTAAAACAACAATTGATTGTAGATTTGGCTGAGATCATTGCAGGTATTGAGAGTTAACATGAATAATTTATATTTGGAATTTATAACAGAGCGGGACTTATACCAGTCGTATATGCCGTTTTTGAAGCATGGTGGCTTATTTGTTAGAACGCCTGAGTATTTTGAACTAGGTGCTGAGGTTACACTTGACGTATTGTTACCTGATTCACTTGAAAAGTCATCTGTTAAAGGCGAAGTTTGCTGGTTAACACCGGTTGGAGCGCAAAATGGTACCCCACCAGGTGTTGGCGTAAGTTTTATTGAAGACAATGAAAACGTTCGTGGTCAAATAGAAAAAATGATCGCCCGCCATTTAAACTCGTCTGAACCAACTCTTACTATGTAAGCACAAATTAAGGTTTATTGTGTATATCGATTCCCATTGTCACTTAGATCGTCTTGATTTAAGTGAGTTTAATCATGAAATTAATAATGTAGTATCCGCTGCTTCTGCAGCAGGTGTTAACAAAATGCTTTGTGTCAGTGTCACGTTAGAAGATTTTCCTGCAATGGTAGAGAAAACCGCGGGATTTGATAATGTGTATTTGTCATGTGGCGTTCATCCGCTTAACCAAGAACATGTGACTAACATTGAACAACTAGAGTCTTTGGCTAAAACCCCTCGTGTAATTGCGGTAGGTGAAACCGGCTTAGATTACTACTATGCGCCGGAAACAAAGCAGCTTCAGCTAGATGCGTTTGTTAAACATATTCAAGTAGCACGAAACATTAATAAACCATTAATTATCCATACGCGTGATGCTAGAGAAGATACAATAAATCTCTTGAAAGCTGAAGGCGCACAACAAGTTGGTGGTATTCTTCATTGTTTTACTGAAAGCTGGGAAATGGCTAAACAGGCAATTGATTTAGGCTTTTACATTTCGTTTTCTGGCATTGTCACGTTTAAAAATGCTCATGAATTAAGAGAGGTTGCCAGGAAGGTACCTGCAGATAGGTTCCTTATTGAAACTGACGCCCCTTATCTAGCGCCTGTACCTCATCGCGGTAAACAAAATCAGCCAGCCTATGTAGTTGAAGTTGCCAAGCATTTAGCCAGTATCCGTGGGTGTAGTGTCGAACAAATTGCACAGCAGTCAACAGATAACTTCAATCAATTATTTCAATTATAAAAGTTAAAGAGTAGTAGATAAAAAAGGACCCGAAACATACGACAGTTTCGGGTTCCAGGGGAATGGCTCAATGGGCTGAGCCGTGCGCTAATTAACTAAATCGAATCGAAAACTGCGAGCATTGATTAAATATTGAGCTAATGTATTTTTAAGTGTAGTGCATTATTTGGGCATTGCTAGAAAAATCAATATATTTTTTAAGTGTTTAATATTTAACAGTTTAATTTAATGTCTTTCTTTGTTTGTCACAGCTTATACCTGATTGTTAACTGGTTGTTCACAAGTTATCTACAGCTGGGCATCAATTCACTTTTATGACATTATTCCTTTACCAAATTAAATAATAAGAAGACATTAGTGTTAAATAAAATTTGGATTAGCTTTTTCTTTTTAGCGTTATTTTCTGCACTATATCAATGGTTGTTCAACGGCAATCAAGAAATTTTTGCTGCACTAATCAATAGCATTTTTGATATGTCTAAAGTAACGGTTGATATTGCTATTGGCTTAATAGGTATACTCAGCTTTTGGCTTGGCGTAATGAAGATTGCCGAGCAAGCGGGGGTTATTAATAAAATAGCACAATGGATTTCCCCGTTATTTACTCGGTTAATGCCACAAGTGCCCAAAGGTCATCCTGCGATGGGATCGATGACGATGAATTTGTCGGCGAATTTTTTAGGGTTAGACAATGCGGCAACCCCGTTAGGGTTAAAGGCCATGAAGGACCTTCAAAGCTTAAATCCTAATAAAGATACAGCAACCGATGCTCAAATTCTTTTTTTAGTGCTCAACACCAGTTCAGTCACATTATTTCCTATCGCAGTCTTTGTTTATCGTGCTCAGCAAGGTGCTGTTAATCCAACCGATGTCTTCATACCTATTCTTTTAGCAACATTTGCGTCGAGTTTTGCGGGGTTACTAGCGGTTTCATATAAACAAAAGATCCATTTAATGCAAAAAGTGGTGTTGATGTATTTTAGCGCTGGTATCGCCATACTGTTCGCACTAATTATTTATTTTGCTCAGTTAAGTAGCGAGTTATTGTCACAACAATCTTCATTATTAGGTAATTCCTTGATCTTTATGACCATCATTGCATTTATCTCTGCGGCTATTTATCGCAAAGTTGATGTTTATGATGCGTTTATCACAGGGGCCAAAGAAGGCTTTGAAACGAGTATTAAACTCATCCCTTATCTACTCGCGATGTTAGTCGCAATAGGAATCTTAAGAGCTAGTGGTGCGTTAGGGCTAATTGTCGACATATTTCGTAGTTTCTTTACTTTATTAGGAGTTAATACCAGTTTTGTAGATGCATTACCGACAGCATTAATGAAACCATTAAGTGGCTCAGGTTCAAGGGCGATGATGATTGAAACAATGAATACCTATGGAGCAGACTCTTTTGCTGGCCGCTTGGCATCTGTGATGCAGGGCTCTACAGAAACGACATTTTATGTATTAGCGGTATATTTTGGCTCAGTAGGTATCAAGCATACTCGTCACGCTGTTTCATGCGGTCTTATTGCTGATTTTGCGGGAATTTTTGCCGCGGTGTGTGTTTGTTACTGGTTTTTTGGTTAAGTCATTTCTTTTTGCTTAACTTAAGGTATTTACTGCTGTCAGCGCTGTAGTCGTGCAAGCTTAATATGTGTTTGCTAATCAATTTATCTAAAATAATGCCGAATTTAATCGTTATTTATAGCTTCACCCTTGTTTGTTTGCGCTTTGATGATAGTTCCATTAAAGCTTTAAGCCAATAATAGCCCAGCAGTTCAAACACTTGGGCACTGTTTGATATTCTTCAATTTCATTACTTTGTAGCTAATTCGTCTTATGCTTATTGATATAGTTAGCTTTTAGTATTTGGAGTTATTGTCGACAATGTTCGTGTGTTTTATTTGACATATCGTTTATTTGAGCTATTATTCGCGTTATATTTTAAAAGTGTCGACAATCCATGCCGTTACAAAACCCTACTCGACAGGCGCCAATTACTGCCGCAGATAAAGTATTCGAACAGCTTCAACATGCAATTGTCGAAGGTGATATTGCCGCAGGCACTAAGATTAGTGAACCTGAACTGGCAAAGAAGTATGAAGTATCAAGGGCTACCTTAAGAGAAGCAATCAACCGTTTAGAAAAGTGTCATTTGGTTGAACGCCAAGCAAATATTGGCGCTCGTATTGTCGAATGTTCTGTAGAAGGGTTACTTGATCTCTATATTACTCGAGAAGCTTTAGAAGGCATGGCTTGCCGACAAGCTGCTGCTAATATGACAGATGAAGAGATTGTTCAAATGCAATCTATGTTAGCAGAGCATGCGAAAGCAAAAGAGTTACAAGAAGGTGTAGCTTATTATCAAGAAGAGGGTGACCTAGACTTTCATTACAAGGTCATTCTAGGCAGTCATAATCAACAACTCATCAATATTCTATGTGGCCAGCTTTATCACTTGCTGCGTATGTATCGTTGCCAATTTGGCATGAATAGCCCTCGAGCCACTCGCGCTTTTGATGAACATTCTCGAATTATTGACGCCATTGCTGATCGTGATGGTGAATTAGCCGAAATTCTCATGCGTCGTCATATAGCGGCGTCGCGTAAAAACATTGAAAAGAAAATTGCGCAGCACAAGCTGCAACAACATAACGAGGACAAATAATATGTCTGTACAATTATCTCCTGGTGCAAAGTTTCGACAAGCATTAGAAAACAACAAGCCGTTAGCGGTTGTAGGTACTATAAATGCGTACTGTGCCATGATGGCAGAGCAGATTGGCCATCAGGCAATCTATCTTTCTGGTGGTGGTGTAGCGAATGCTTCTTACGGTTTACCTGATTTGGGTATGACATCATTAAATGATGTGATTGCTGATGTTCAGCGCATTACTTCAGCATCAAGTTTGCCGCTATTAGTCGACATCGATACCGGTTGGGGAGGCGCATTCAATATCGCTAAGACTATTCGTGATATGGAGAAGGCTGGTGCCGCTGCAGTTCATATTGAAGACCAAGTTGCTCAAAAGCGTTGTGGTCACCGTCCTAATAAAGAAATCGTATCTACAGAAGAAATGGTCGATCGTATCAAAGCGGCTGTTGATGCACGTACAGATAAAGACTTCTTTATCATGGCCCGTACAGATGCATTCGCACAAGAAGGTTTAGAGGCTGCTCTAGAACGTGCCAAAGCATATGTTGCCGCTGGTGCCGACGGTATTTTTGCCGAAGCAGTTAAAACTGAAGAACATTATCGTGCCTTTTCTGAAGCATTAGATGTACCAATTTTGGCGAATATTACTGAGTTTGGTCAAACGGAACTATGGAACCAAAAAGAATTAGGTGAGTGGGGCGCAGATATGGTGCTTTACCCATTATCGGCGTTCAGAGCAATGAATAAAGCTGCAGAGTCTGTGTACCGCACACTATTAACTGATGGCGATCAAAAAGCTGAAATAGATAATATGCAAACTCGTATGGACTTATACGATTACCTTGGATACCACGATTTTGAACAAAAATTAGATAGTTTGTTCTCGGAAGGCAAAAACAAATAAACCTTATAAATATTAAAGAGCTACATTTTCGCTGATTGTGGCTCAATACAACAAGTTAAAAATTGAGGAAAGTGTCATGGTCGATAAAAAATTAGGTGGTGCAGGCCTTCGTGGTCAGAGTGCAGGTGAAACTGCTTTATGTACGGTAGGTAAAACAGGTTCAGGCTTAACGTATCGTGGCTACGATATGAAGGATTTAGCAGAAAATGCACAGTTTGAAGAAGTCGCTTACTTACTTTTATATGGCAAGCTGCCAACACAAACAGAGCTAGACGCGTACAAAGCGCGCTTAAAAGGCATGCGTGCCTTGCCAGCAGCATTAAAAACAGTATTAGAACAAATCCCAGCATCAGCTCATCCGATGGATGTTATGCGTACGGGTTGTTCAATGTTAGGTAATTTAGAAACAGAAGCGACAGATTTCTCAGATCAACTTGATCACATCGACCGCATGCTGGCTACTTTCCCTGGAATCGTGAACTACTGGTATAACTTCAGCCATAACGGCATTCGTGTAGAAACTGACACTGAAGCCGACTCTATTGCTGAGCAATTCCTTTGGACTCTGCATAATAAAAAGCCTGAAGCATTACATGTAGAAGTGATGCATGCATCACTCATTTTGTATGCAGAGCATGAGTTTAATGCATCTACCTTTGCAGGGCGCGTATGTGCATCTACTTTATCAGATATTCATTCTGTTGTTACTGGTGCTATTGGTACGCTTCGTGGTCCACTTCATGGTGGTGCGAATGAAGCTGCAATGGATATGATCGAACAATGGAAATCTGCAGATGAAGCAGAAGCTGCGATGTTAGGTATGCTTGAGCGCAAAGAGAAAATCATGGGATTTGGACATGCGGTTTATCGAACATCAGATCCGCGAAATGCAGTGATCAAAGATTGGTCTAAAAAGCTATCCGAGCAAGTAGGTGATACTCATTTATACGCAGTTTCTGAACGTTGTGAAGCTGTTATGTGGAGAGAGAAGAAACTATTCTGTAATGCAGACTTTTTCCATGCCTCAGCTTATAACTTTATGGGCATTCCAACGAAACTGTTTACACCGATTTTTGTGTGTTCTCGAGTGTCTGGTTGGACTGCTCACGCTATGGAACAGCGAGCGAATAACCGGATTATTCGTCCGTCAGCAGATTATACGGGGCCTGAGCCACAAGAATTTGTTTCTATTGAAAATAGAAGCTAATAAGGAAGGTAATTTTTACCATTAGCAGCGTTACTGAAAAAGGTTGATTGCACACATATTTTAATATGCTGCGCTTCAACCTTTTCCAAAGCCTTGCTACTGGCGAAAATTTCACTTTCTGTAAAATTGACTGTGTTGCTTTATGCCAACATCTGAAGCTTACTTTTTTTAATGTGTAAGCCTTTATATTCTAATCAAATTCAATTGTAGGTTAATTATGAACTATGATTACCGCAAACCGCTACCGGGCGCAGGTATCGATTTTTTCGATACGCGAGAAGCTTGTGAAGCGATAACGCCAGGCGCATACGCCAAACTTCCATATACATCTCGTGTGTTAGCTGAGCAGCTAGTGCGTAAATGTGATCCTGAAAGCTTAACTGCCTCTCTAGAACAAATTCTTTCTAACAAGCGTGACTTGGATTTTCCTTGGTATCCTGCACGTGTCGTATGTCATGATATTTTGGGTCAAACAGCGCTAGTTGATTTGGCAGGCTTACGTGACGCTATCGCTGATCAAGGTGGCGATCCTGCTAAAGTAAATCCAGTTGTTCCAACACAGCTTATTGTTGATCACTCGTTAGCAGTTGAGGCACCGGGTTTTGACCCAGATGCATTTGAGAAAAACCGTGCAATAGAAGACCGCCGAAACGAAGACCGTTTTCACTTTATCGAGTGGACAAAAACCGCATTTAAGAATGTAGACGTTATTCCCGCTGGTAACGGCATTATGCATCAGATCAACTTAGAGAAAATGTCTCCAGTTATTCAAAAACGAGATGGCGTTGCATTTCCTGATACGTGTGTTGGTACCGATTCTCACACGCCGCATGTTGATGCCTTAGGTGTTATTGCAATTGGTGTTGGTGGTTTAGAAGCTGAAACTGTCATGTTGGGTCGTCCATCAATGATGCGTCTGCCAAACATTGTTGGTGTTAAGCTTGTAGGAGAACGTCAACCGGGTATTACGGCAACTGATATTGTATTAGCTATCACTGAGTTTTTACGAAATGAAAAAGTTGTAGGGGCGTATTTAGAATTCTTCGGTGAAGGTGCAAGTTCATTATCAATTGGTGACCGTGCAACTATCTCCAATATGACACCAGAGTACGGTGCATCTGCAGGTATGTTCTACATTGATGAACAAACTATTGACTACCTAAGAATCACAGGTCGTGAACCCGAGCAAGTAGCATTGGTAGAAACCTACGCTAAGCATACGGGGCTATGGGCTGACGATTTAGCAACGGCAGAATACGAACGTGTATTAACGTTTGACTTATCTACAGTTGGCCGCAATATGGCTGGCCCGTCAAATCCACATCGCCGTTTAGCGACAGCAGATTTGGCCGCAAAAGAGATTGCAAAAGACTTAGATAAGGCACAAGCACAAGAGGCAGAAGGTTTGATGCCAGATGGCGCGTGTATCATTGCCGCGATTACTTCCTGTACCAACACGTCAAATCCTCGCAATGTAGTTGCAGCAGGTCTTGTCGCTAAGCGTGCTAATGAATTAGGTTTAGTGCGTAAGCCGTGGGTTAAAACGTCGTTTGCGCCAGGCTCAAAAGTAGCTAAGTTATATCTTGAAGAAGCAGGTCTTCTTTCTGAAATGGAAAAGCTTGGTTTTGGTATTGTCGCCTATGCTTGTACAACCTGTAACGGTATGTCAGGGGCGTTGGACCCGAAAATTCAACAAGAAATTATCGACCGTGATTTATATGCTACGGCGGTACTTTCTGGTAACCGTAACTTTGATGGTCGAATTCATCCATATGCAAAACAAGCTTTCTTGGCATCACCACCATTGGTCGTTGCTTATGCAATAGCAGGGACCATGCGTTTTGATATTGAAACGGATGCGTTAGGGCATGATGCTGATGGTAACGCTATCACGCTAAAAGATATTTGGCCATCTGACGAAGAAATAGATGCGATTGTTGAGGCAAGTGTTAAGCCTGAACAGTTTAAGAAAATTTATACGCCAATGTTCGATTTAGGTGCGTTTGAACCTGCTGAAAGTCCGTTATATGACTGGCGAGAAATGTCGACGTATATTCGCCGACCTCCTTATTGGGAAGGGGCATTGGCAGGTGAACGTACTATGAAAGGTATGCGTCCTTTAGCGGTATTAGGTGACAACATCACAACCGACCACTTATCACCATCAAATGCGATTATGCTTGATAGTGCCGCAGGCGCTTATCTTGATAAAATGGGCTTGCCAGAAGAAGACTTTAACTCTTATGCGACGCATCGTGGTGACCATTTAACCGCGCAACGTGCAACATTTGCCAACCCTAAACTATTCAATGAAATGTGTTTAGATGAAAATGGCGAAGTTAAGCAAGGATCGTTAGCGCGGATTGAACCTGAAGGTACTGAATCACGCATGTGGGAAGCAATTGAGACTTACATGGAGCGCAAGCAACCTTTATGTATTATTGCTGGCGCTGACTATGGTCAAGGCTCTTCACGTGACTGGGCGGCAAAAGGTGTTCGTTTAGCTGGTGTTGAAGTGATTGTAGCCGAAGGTTTTGAACGAATTCACCGTACAAACCTAATTGGTATGGGCGTATTACCACTAGAATTTACCAATGGCGAGACGCGTAAAACCTATAACATTGATGGTACTGAAACATTCGATGTTAAAGGTGATACAGCACCTGGTGGGGTAATGACTGTTATTGTAAACCGTGCAAGTGGTGAAATAGTGGAAATTCCGGTCAAGTGTCGTTTAGACACTGCGGAAGAAGTAACAGTTCATGCCGCGGGTGGGGTATTGCAAAAGTTTGCCAACGACTTCTTAGAGTCTAATGTTTAAAACGACTATTTAAGGTTTCTGCATTGTTGTTGATGCTCATGTACACTTTTACATGAGCTTCAACGCTTAGCAGAATCGCTAAAAATTCTCGTTAAAACATAAAACTCTATTTATACATTGTAAAGGCGGCTTAAGTCGCTTTTATTTTGATTATTATTGAACTATCACTTTGGGATTTTGGTTTTATACAAGGCGGTTAAAAGGAGCGTCGCGTGTTATGTGACGTTAACCAACGTAGAAAAAAACTAAAATAACAAGTGAAAACAAATGAAGGAAAAATATGACATTTCCTGCACAAGTAAAAATTCCAGCTACGTATATCCGTGGTGGTACGTCAAAGGGTGTTTTTTTCAATTTAACGGATTTACCTGAGCGTTGTCAGGTACCAGGTGAAGCACGTGACAACATGTTGCTTCGTGTTATCGGTTCACCTGATCCTTACGGTAAGCAAACTGATGGCATGGGCGGTGCAACTTCAAGTACCTCTAAAACTGTGATCTTAGCTAAATCTGATCAAGAAGGGCATGATGTTGACTATTTGTTTGGTCAAGTCGCCATAGATAGAGCATTTGTCGACTGGTCAGGCAATTGCGGAAATTTAACCGCGGCTGTTGGTTCTTTTGCTATTTACGCTGGTCTAGTCGATCCAGCAAGAATTCCTGATAACGGAATTTGTACCGTACGTATTTGGCAAAAAAACATTGAGAAAACCATTGTTGCGCAAGTACCTATTACCAACGGTGAAGTACAAGAAACAGGTGATTTCGAATTAGACGGCGTGACTTTTCCTGCTGCAGAAGTGCCGGTTGAATTTATCGCACCTGTTGACCCCAGCGAAGCTATGTTTCCAACAGGTAATGTTGTAGATGATCTTGAAGTGCCCGGGATTGGTACCTTTAAAGCCACTATGATCAACGCTGGTATTCCAACGATTTTCTTAAATGCGGATGAAATTGGTTACCAAGGCACTGAGTTACAGGATGATATTAATAACTCAGAAGAAAAGTTAACTTGGTTTGAAACCGTGCGTGCACATGGCGCAATTAAGATGGGCTTAATAAGTGATGTTCACGAAGCAAAATCGCGCCAACACACCCCTAAAATTGCCTTTGTTTCTCCAGCCCAAAACTACGTGGCTTCAAGTGGTAAAGAGATTAAGACAAGCGCTATTGATCTGAACGTGCGGGCATTATCAATGGGTAAATTGCACCATGCAATGATGGGAACTGCCGCGGTCGCAATAGGCACAGCTGCAGCAATTCCTGGTACCACAGTAAACCTTGCCGCAGGTGGTGGTGAGCGTGGTGCTGTTACCTTTGGGCACCCATCAGGAACATTAAAAGTGGGAGCACAAGCGTGTAATAGTGATGGTAACTGGGTTGTTGAAAAAGCCATTATGAGTCGTAGTGCTCGCATTCTAATGGAAGGTTTTGTTCGAATTCCAGAAAATAGTTTCTAGCAATTGAGCGCAATAGAATGGTCAAAAGCAGCTTTTTAGCTGCTTTTTTTATTTATTTGAGGGTAATCAATAACTTTTCTTGAATTATTTTTAAAATAACCTTTACTGAAACTAGTGAGATAACATATTGGTTTGTTTCTATTTTACTTACCGCAAGTTAACCACGCTCAGAGTGCTCTAAAAATTATAATAATTAACGCACAGTTTTACGATTTGAAAATATTAAACACATTAAAAGTCGGGGGAGTATATGACTTTAAACAAGTTAACAGGTGCGTTGCTTATGGCAGTTGCGTCTTCCACTGCTATTGCTGCTGATATTAACTTTAGCGGCTATGGTACTATTCGTGGTGGGATGGCATTTGATGAAGATGCTCAAACTACTAACTTTGGTTACGACGAGACTTTAGATTTTAAAAATGAATCTAAATTTGCTATTCAGGCTATCACACAGTTAAACAAAAAATGGTCGGCGACAATAGTGATGCACGCCGACGGTGCTGAAGATTTTGACATTGAAGCACGTTGGGCTTATTTGAATTATCAATACACTCCTGAGACGACGGTAACACTCGGGCGATTTGCTTTACCTTACTTTAGGCATTCAGATACACAAGACATTGGTTACAGTCATAATTATAGCCGGATGCCAACATCTATATATGATGGCCAGGAGTTTGACCTGATAGAAGGTATTCGGATTACACATGCTACTTATATTGGAGACGCAGATTTAACGCTTAAAGCATCATATGGTTCATTTGATGGAAGCGCTGATACATCTCTAGGAGACGTTGATACTGAGATTACCAATATTATTCAATTTTCCGCAGAATATAGTTATGAATGGTTTTCGTTTTATGCGGGTGTTTTAAGTGCTGACGTTACTTTAGATATAAACGATCAAATAGATCAACAATTAATGTTTACGCTACCGGGATATGTAGTTAGCAACAATACAGTTTACAACCCAACTAATGCAGCGGTTTATGACATGAAAGAAATTTATGTCGAAGAAGACAGTACTGTTTATATGACGGCTGGATTTACCGCTGAGCATGAGAATTGGTTGTTTAATATAGAGTATGCTGCTTACGATGTTGATGATACGTTTTTTGAAGAAAAGAAAGCATTTTACGCTTCAATCTCATACAATTTCGAACAACTGACAGTATCTATAGTTCATGAAGATGCTAGTTATTCTTTTGATTATGATCATGCTAACTCTGCCGATCCTTATGTGAATGGTTTCGCCCAAGCAGTAACAAACGCCTTTTTTAAACCTTCTGAATATGATGCCCAAGGCATACATTTAAGGTATGACGCCATGCCCGGTGTAGCGTATAAATTTGAGTATACCCACTCTAGTGGTGATTTCTCAGGCGATAGTTCTGGTATAGCCACCTTCGGCATTGATTTTGTTTTTTAGGAGCTGTTCATGAGGTTTACTAAGTTTTTGTCTACTTGTTTGTTAGTCACTTTGTGCTCGGTCGCACAAGCTGAAGTCGCGGTAATAGTGCACAAAGATAATTCAGTAGAATTGTCGAAGGGGAAAATTAAACGCGTTTTTATGAAAAAGATTAAGTCGTTTGAAAATGGTAATGAGATTCATGTTGTAAGTCTTAAAGAAGGCCACCCAATTTCAACTGAATTCAATACAAGGGTATTGAAAAAGACGGCATCTAAACTTAAATCATACTGGTCTAAGCTTACCTTTACTGGCCAAGCTAAACCTATGGAGTATATAGATACTTCAGAAGAAATGATTAGCAAAGTAAAAGCCGACCCAAACATGATTGCCTATATCGATGCAAACAAAGTAACAGATGAAGTCAGGGTATTAGCGACATTTTAATTCTTTAGTTATATTTTAACCTTGATATCATATAGAAGCGCCGTTAGGCGCTTTTATTTTTGGTAATATTACTAATGATATACACACCATAAAAACTAAAGGCCTATTTGATGAAACTATTTTATTTTTTCGTTCTTTTTACTTTAAGTTTTAGCTGCACTGCGGAGTTGTTATTTCCCGAACAATATCAAGTGCTAAAAGTAAATGGTAAGGATTATTCAGGAAGTTTTTTTTCATCAGAGTCTCGAGTAGAATTAACTAACACAAAGCAAGTTATTTTGTATCGTTATAATGAGTTGTTTGACGACACTGACAATGACGATCATACCAAAATTAAGTCGGAGCCTTTTGTTTTAATTATCGAAGGCACCCAACAGCGATTGCGAGTCATAGAACCGAACAATCTCGATATTCAACAAGCAAGAACATACGCGTTAAACCCAGTACTTGATATTAGGGGACAATCAGGGCAGGTCATCTCACACACAATAGCTTCTTTGATTGATTTTGAGCAAAGCCAATATCAAAGAGCCGTTAATAAAAATTTAATTAGGCTCGAGCAACCAAGTTCAGCGTTAGTTGATGAGAATGTTGTTAACCAACCTAAACCACTAAAAAATGATTCGCTAGAGAAAGCAAACCAGCCAATTAAAGCACAAAATTCTCGAGCATTAAGTATGTTGAACTATTGGTGGCAACAGGCATCAGAGCAAGAAAGGCAACAGTTCTTACAGCAGCAACTATTAATAAGGCAGTGATATGAAACGTTCAATCCCACTAATTTTCTTACTTTGTTCAAGCGCTTTTTCATTGCATGCCGAGCAACAAGGCATAACTGTAGTTGGTAAAGCGACATTAGAAAAAGCGCCAGATCAATTTAGTGTCTCTTTTACTGTAGAGCAAAGAGGGCGGGTAGTAAGTAAGCTGAAGTCTAGTGTCGATAATAAAGTTAAGCTTTTAGTTAATGCGATAAAGTCGTTACGAGTAGCAGATCGTGATATCACGACCACAAATTTACAAATAACACCCATATATCCACAGCGAAATAATCGTGTTAACCGCGCCTATATAGCCGGAGAAGGCAATGACTCAACTGTATATTCAGTATCTCCTGGCACTAGTAAGACCAAGTCACTTGATATGGAGTTTATGCTAAAGCGTATTGTTAAGGTAAATTTGAACCAAGTAAATCGCTATGAACTTTTATTAGATAAAGCTGTGAAATTAGGTGTCACGAGGATTTCTCCAGTCCAAACGGGTTTTGCAGATGCCGAGAGTTTGTATCAACAAGCATTGATACAAGCATTAAATAATGCGAAAGAAAAGGCAAATAAGCTTGCCCAAAAATTAGAAGTAAACTTAGGCGCTGTTCAGAAAATTCAAGAACAAGCATACCGAGCACCGGGGTCTGTTTTAATGGCAGCAGAGGCTATGGATGTCAGTGCTAGTCGAAAAAATTATACCGGAGTAAATCAAATCTCTGCAGAAGTTACTGTTACATTTGCGATTCAGCATTAATAAAATGCGTTAATAGCGGCATTAAAGCTTTAATTTATTGTGCTATCAAGGTATCTTTAGCGCTTTTCAAATGGTGTTGTTTAAAAGTAATGGAAAAAGCGGCATTTTATCAGCAGTTAAATGAACAAGTAGCTGCGATTATTCATGGTGAGTCAGACTTAATTGCTAACATGGCCAATATCAGTGCGATTTTATTTGAAGCACTTGAACAGGTTAATTGGGCTGGATTTTATCGAAATGTTGACAACGAATTAGTTTTGGGTCCGTTTCAAGGCAAAGTAGCGTGTATTCGAATTCCTTTGGGTAAAGGTGTTTGTGGTACTGCTGCTTCTGAAGCTCAAACACTGCGTGTTAAAGATGTGCATGCATTTGATGGACATATTGCATGTGATGCCGCCAGTAATTCGGAAATCGTCATTCCTGTTATTGTAAACAACCAAGTTGTTGCTGTACTGGATATTGATAGTGTTGCCTATGACCGTTTTGATGAAACAGATCAAAAAGGATTAGAAGCAATTGTTAGTAAACTAGTAGAGCAAGTAAAAGGCTGATGAAAGAGTTCGTTGTAATACATGATTACCTTGTTTCTGAGGCAGTCGTTGGTGACTGGGAAGGACAAGAAGAGCTAGTAGCCGAAAGAATTAACGAAATTTATCACACACTTTATGATATGGCGGAAGAGGATATTGAGCCTGAACAGCTAATCGCGATTTTAGAGTTGGTGTGGGAAACCTGGATACCGCAAGAAGCACTTCCAGAGTTAGAAATGGATGATATTTATGATTGGTGTCGGCACGTACTTGAAAACCGAGATCAATTTATTCAACAGTAAATTAATTAATAAGTAGTATTATGGAAACTAAACGTACTAGCAGCAAAGAAATTATCGCCTATTTAGCAGAGAAATTTCCTGCTTGTTTTAGCATTGAAGGTGCTGCAAAACCTTTGAAAATTGGTATTTTTCAAGACTTAGCAGAGTCATTAAGCGAAGATGAAACAGTAAGTAAAACACGCTTAAGACAAGCGCTTCGTCATTACACAAGCAGCTGGCGTTATTTAAAGTCGATTAAAGCCGGAAGCTTTCGCGTAAATTTAGCGGGTGAAAACGCTGAAGAGATTGATAAAGAGCAAGCTGACTATGCGGCGAAGACTTTAAAAGAAAGCCAAGAAAAGTTTGCTAACAAAAAACAACAAGACAATAACGAGAAAAAGACGTATAAGAATAAGAAGAGCAACGCTAATAAGCCCGCTGGTGACAACAAACGCTCTCAAAAGTTTAAGTCTGTTAAATCACCAGCAAAGAAATCTTCAAAGCCTGCTGCGCCTTTAAAACCTGTAGAATCGTCTACAATTAAAGTAAGCCAAAAGGTTAAGGTGCAACTTGGCCAATCACCAATGAATGCAACGATTACTGAAATTGCAGGTGATGATATTAGTGTTCAGCTAGATTCAGGAATGGTGGTTAAAACACGCATTCAAAACATTTTTTCTGAGTAATTAAGAGGTTACAGGCATGCAAAAATTCTGTCGTATCGCACTTGCCATTTCAATAGCATTTTCTTCTTCTGCTTTCGCTAGCCAGGAAAACACATCTGACGTTTTACCTATATTAGAACCCGAAAGCCAACATGCTACCGCAAGTAAACGAATTACGGCGCAATTTACGCGTGCCCATTATAAGCAAGTCAAAATTGATGATTTGTTATCAGAACAAATCTTCGACCGATATATTAAACAATTAGACTATGCTAAAAATGTGTTTTTAGCGTCTGATGTACAAGGTTTTGAAAAGTATCGAGACGATTTTGATCAAGTAATTGCCCGCGGCAAACTTGATATTGCTTATGAGATATACAACTTAAATCTTCAACGCCGTTTAGAACGATATGAATACGCACTTTCTTTACTTGAAAAACCGTTTGATTTTACTGTTGAAGAGTCCTATGAATTTGACCGTGAAGATGCAGAGTTCTCTGTGTCTGAAGCTGAGTTAAATGAACTTTGGCGTCAAAAAGTAAAGTATGATGCACTTAATTTGACACTTGCGGGCAAAGAGTGGGAGAAGGTTCAAGAGGTTCTTGGTAAACGTTACCGCTATGCGGTTAAACGCTTAAAACAAAGTGAAAGTGAAGATGTCTTCCAGTTAGTTATGAACAGTTTTGCACGTGTTGTTGAACCTCATACGTCCTATTTATCTCCTCGCAATGCTGAACGTTTTCAAATGGAAATGAACCTGTCTCTTGAAGGAATCGGCGCAGTGTTGCGAGCGGAAGAAGATTACACCGTAATTCAAAGTATTGTTAACGGAGGCCCTGCAGATAAATCTAAGCAGTTGAAGGCCAAAGATCGCATTGTTGGTGTTGCACAAGATGACGATGAATTTGTAGACGTTATTGGTTGGCGTTTAGATGATGTAGTCGATTTAATCAAAGGACCTAAAGGCAGTAATGTTAGGTTGCAAGTGCTACCAGGTGAATCTGACGACGAATCAAGCATTAAAACTGTTTCAATTGTACGTGATAAAATTAAATTGGAAGATCGTGCAGCGAAATCTGAAGTTTATTATGAGAATGAACAAGAGCAGGCGGGTAAAAAATTAGGTGTTATTAAAATACCTAGCTTTTATAACAACTTATCTCGAGATGTGAAAAAGGAAATTGAATCTCTTAAAACTGAAAAAGTTGAAGGCATAATCGTTGATTTGCGTGGTAATGGTGGTGGCTCATTAACTGAGGCAACGTTACTAACGGGGTTGTTTATTGATAAAGGTCCTGTTGTTCAAGTACGTGACGGTGCCAATAGGGTTCAAGTTAATAGTGATAAAGACGGTTATAGTTATTATGACGGACCATTAACCGTTATGGTTGACCGTTATAGTGCATCTGCTAGTGAAATATTCTCTGCGGCGATTCAAGATTACGGTCGTGGTGTTATTGTTGGAGAGCATACTTTTGGTAAAGGTACGGTTCAGCAACACAGAGGGTTAGGTCGTGTATATGACCTATACGAAAAGCCGTTTGGTAGCATTCAATTCACGATTGCTAAATTCTATCGAATTAATGGTGGCTCAACTCAACACCGAGGCGTGACACCTGATATTACTTTTCCATCGGCTATCGAACCAGGTGATTGGGGCGAGAGTAAAGAAGAAAATGCTTTACCTTGGGATCAAATAGCTAAAGCTAGATACAATAAGCTAAACGATATTACTACGGACTTGAATTACTTAGATTCTTTACATAAAGAGCGTATTAAAGATAATGCAGAATTTAAGTATTTATTAACTGATATAGCTGAATATAAAGCTGAAAAAGATGATAAGTCTATTTCACTAAACTTAGCTGAACGCAAAAAGAAACGTGAAGATCGAAAAGCGAAGCAGTTAGTACGTACAAATGAAAGGCTAGCAATGTTAGGAATGAAAGCCGTAGAAAATATGGATGATTTACCTGATGAATTAGATGAGCTGGATCCATTCCTAGATGAAGCAGCTAAAATCACTTACGACCTTGTTACACTAGGTCGAGTTGCGAGAAAGTAGTGTTGAATTAGTGTTAGAAGCCGCCTTATATTGGCGGCTTTTTTATTTCGAATAATTCGCTTAATACATTTTTATACAGCTTTCTCGAATAACTATCTGGATAATACTTAATCAATCAATCGGGTTTAGTATAATTACTTTAAAAAATGTCTTGCAGTCGCCTATAACTCTAGGCATGTTAACAACCCATTTGATAAACGAAATAGATTGATTAGGATTTATTAGTACAATGACACAACACTCCGAACCGCAACCTAGAATTCCTAGCATGTTAGATGCGTTGATTCCGATCTTTGCGTTAATCGCTATGCTCTCCACAGCGGTAATTTATTTTGGCGATAATTCTTCTTACGGGCCAAATCAAATAGCGTTGCTTATCGCAATGGGTATTGCGATTATCATTGGGTTAAAAAATGGCTTTACTTGGCCATCCATTGAAAAGGCTATGGTTAATGGCATTTCGTTATCACTTAGCGCTGTGCTTATTTTATTAGCGGTAGGTTCATTAATTGGTACTTGGTTATTATCAGGTACCGTACCGACCTTGGTTTATTTTGGCTTACAAATAATTGACCCAAGCTGGTTTTACGCGGCGGCTTGTCTAGTTTGTGGCATAGTTGCGATGAGTATTGGTAGTTCATGGACCACCGCAGCAACAGTAGGTGTCGCCTTTATTGGTATTGCGAGTGGCTTTGAAATGTCTACAGCTGTTACTGCGGGTGCAGTAATATCTGGCGCTTATTTTGGTGATAAGCTGTCACCATTGTCAGAGACAACAAATTTAGCACCAGCAGTGGCTGGTACAGAGTTGTTTGCTCATATTCGTAATATGTTATGGACGACAGTACCTTCTATTTCAATCGCTTTAATACTATTTTTAATTATTGGCTTTAGTCATTCAGGTGATGGAACTGGCAGTACAGATAGCATCAACAATTTAACGACAACTTTAGAAGCAACCTACAACATTTCAATTTTGAATTTACTGCCGTTAGTTGTTTTGCTTACGTTAGCTTATAAAAAAATGCCGGCATTTCCGGCTGTAGCTATTGGTGCAATAATAGGCGCTGTATGGGCGGTTATTTTTCAGCAAGAACTTATTGCCAGTATGGCGGCAGAAGGCGTAGAGGGTGTAAAAGCAACTATTATGGTTGTTTGGACGGCGTTTTTTGATGGCGTTAAGGTAAGTACTGGCGATACCAGCATTGATGAGCTGCTTAGCCGTGGTGGTATGTCTAGCATGCTAAATACTATTTGGTTGGTTATGACTGCTTTATGTTTTGGTGCCGTACTGGAGCATCTAGGAATGCTTCGACGTTTTGTCGACGCTATTTTATCGGCAGCGAAATCTACCGGTAGTTTGATTACTAGCACGGTAGCAACCTGTATTGGTACTAACTTAATTACAGCAGACCAATATATGGCAATTGTTATGCCAGGTCGTATGTATAAAGAAGAGTATGAGCGTCGTGGACTGCACCCGACAACATTAAGCCGCACATTAGAAGATTCAGGCACTATCACTTCCCCATTAATACCTTGGAATACTTGTGGTGCATTTATGATGGGAGCATTAGCGTTATCATCATATGAATATATATTCTATTGCTTCTTCAATATTATTAATCCAATTTTGGCAATTGCCTATGGTTACTTTGGATTTAAAATAAAAACTTTGCAAGAACAACCTGCGTAATTAAATTGGATAGTTATTCAACTTAATCTATATCTAAAGCCTGCATTTTGCAGGCTTTTTTGATACATTCTCAAATAACAATACTTACCTGTTTTAATCATTATTTATGTCTGAATTTACTGCACGCTATTTAGCTGATTACCAGCCTTCACCGTACTCAATAAATACAATTGATTTAACCATTGAGTTAGATGAACATGCGACTAAGGTTCGAAGCATTTTATCAATCACTAAAAAAGAAGAAAGTGACGAACCTTTGGTACTCGATGGTGAACACTTAATCTTAGTTTCTGTGAGCTTAGGACAGCAAAGCCTTAGCCCTGATGCATATCAATTAACAGAGCAATCACTAACGATTTTTAATTTGCCTTCAGAATTTACGCTTACCGTAGAAACAGAAGTCGACCCAGCGAATAATACTGCGCTGGAAGGCTTATATAAATCAGGTGATGCATTTTGCACTCAGTGTGAAGCGGAAGGTTTTAGACGAATTACTTATTACCTCGATAGACCAGATGTAATGGCAATATTCACAACAAAAGTGATTGCCGACAGAGCAAAATTTCCACAGCTATTAGCCAATGGTAATCCTGTAGAACGTGGTGAGCTTAATAACAACAAGCATTTTGTAACCTGGCATGATCCGCACCCAAAACCTTGCTACTTGTTTGCACTAGTTGCTGGTGACTTCGACCTTTTATCCGATCAATATAAAACAGCTTCTGGCCGAGAGGTGTTATTGGAGATTTTTGTTGATAAAGGTAATAAAGCAAAAGCTGAGCATGCAATGGCGTCACTTAAACATTCAATGAAATGGGATGAGGATGTCTTTGGCCTTGAATATGACCTAGATATCTACATGATTGTCGCTGTTGATTTTTTTAATATGGGGGCCATGGAAAATAAAGGGCTAAATGTTTTTAACAGCAAATATGTATTAGCAGATAGAGAAAGCGCTACAGATACCGACTTTTTTAACATTGAGGCGGTAATCGCCCATGAGTATTTCCACAATTGGACAGGTAACCGTGTTACTTGTCGTGACTGGTTCCAATTGAGTTTAAAAGAAGGTCTTACTGTATTTAGAGATCAGCAATTCAGTGCTGATATGCATTCTGCCGATGTTACACGTATTCAAAATGTTAAGTTACTGCGTGCTCAACAATTTGCTGAAGATGCAGGGCCAATGTCACACCCTATCCGCCCTGAAAAAGTAATGGAAATGAATAACTTTTATACCTTAACTGTCTATGAAAAAGGTGCAGAAGTTATTCGCATGCTACATACATTGCTAGGACAAAACGGTTTTAGAAAGGGAATGGATTTATATTTTGACCGTTTTGATGGGATGGCAGTAACCTGTGATGATTTCGTAACAGCGATGGCTGATGCTAACAATAGAGATTTAACGCTGTTTAAGCGTTGGTATTCACAATCAGGAACACCTGAGCTTACCGTAACGCAACATTTTGAATCGGCAAGTCAGCAATTTACGCTAAATATTGAGCAAATGACTCCAGCGACGGGGAATCAGCTAGAGAAGCTGGCATTACATATTCCGATTAAACTCGAGTTGATTGTCGGGGAAGAAGTTCAAACTCAGTTAGTTGAACTTACTAATCAAAGTCAGCAATTTCAGTTTGCCTGTGAGCAAGAACCTACAGTAGCGTTTTTATGCGACTTTTCCGCTCCAGTAAAAGTTAATTATGAACAATCTACAGCGGCATTGCTTACCATTATTGAATCGAGTCAAAATAATTTTTGTGTCTGGGATGCCGGTCAAAAAATTATGGCCAAAGAAATTGAACAGTTAGTATTACTAGCAGGTAGCCAACCATCAAGAGATATTGAGCGAATGTTCAACGCAGTGATTACCGCTGATTATGATGCCGCTTTTAAAGCCTTGATGCTTACATTACCTTCTTTTGATGAAATGACCGCCCATATTTCAAAAGTTGACCCTCAAAAGCTTATTAGCGCAATTGAAAAACTATCGACATTTATCTCATCAACATTCTCTGCAGAGTTTTTATCTTTATATAAGCAACATAGCGAAGTGGAGCACTTATCTAGTTCACAGCAAGTTGGCTCCAGAGCGTTGGCAAACACTTGTTTAAGGTATTTAGTTAAGTTGACAGAGCATCACTCATTAGTAGCGCAAAGGTATCTACAAGCAACAGATATGACCACAAAGTTGGGGGCGCTTCAATGTTCAATCAAGCAGGTTAATGATGAAACTTTAAGTTTACTTAATGACTTTGAGCAGCAATGGCATGCAGACACATTGGTGATGGATAAATGGTTCAGTTTAAATGCCAACCTTAATGATGAATTGATATTTGAACGATTGGAACAGCTAATGGCAAGAGATGATTTTGCCCTAACAAACCCAAATAGAGCACGTTCGTTAATAGGCGCTTTTGCTATGCAAAATAATAAATATTTTCACGAATCAAGTGGTAAAGGTTATCAGTTTCTAGCTCAGCAAATTATCGAAATGGACAGAATTAACCCGCAAGTAGCATCAAGGTTAATAACTCCACTTATACAGTTTGAAGCATTTAATGAGGTTCACCAATCGTTAATGATTAGCCAGCTACAATTTATAGCATCACAAGACAACCTCTCGCGTGATTTAGTCGAAAAATTAGAGGCTGCACTTAAAGAGTAAAACCATGAAGTATTATTTTGCCATAACGATGACAAAAGATGATTTTATGCCTTATTATCGTGGTCAATTGTCCACGATAATAACCCAAACAATAAACGGTCAGACAGTGCAGTTTCCTGCGATGCATATGCGAAAGTTTCTTACTAACCAAGGTATAAAAGGGCAGTTCTGCCTGGAAACTAAAAATAATAAGTTTATTTCATTAACTAAACTTTAATAATTAGAGTATATGCTTTAAACAGTGGTCAGACCATGCACTTTATTTATGTTCAATATAAATAAAGTGCTCTAATCCCTTATGTTAACTGTCATAAGATGATTTTAATTGAATAATTTTTCGTTTAAAACAGGTGTTTTAAACGCTGTTTGGAAAATATGCTTTTATTGTGTGCAAGTCATTAAAAATAAGTGACTTTGGAGACTGTATTAGCGCTTGCCACTTTTATTAAATGATGCAATTATTGTTTAATCCACAAAGTGGGATATAAAAATATAAGAAGTAAAAAATACTTTGTTTCAGGACTGGGGAGAGATTAATGAAACATAGCCCTCGTGTAGCGTTTTGTAAAAAACCGTTAGCATTAGGCGTTGCTGCAGCAATAATGGCAGTAACTGCACCTTCAGCTTCGGCTGCTAATTTTCAACTAGGCGATTTCGATATAAGCTTTGATTCTACTTTTTCACTAGGTACTAGTATCCGTGTAGAAGATAGAAACTGGCAAGATAATGTAGGTAAAGCGAATAACCCAAATAATGGTTTCGACTATTCGTTCTACCACCCAGCCTTTAATGTTCAACCAAGTGGTGCTGACCTTTGGGATGGCCAAGGTGGTTATTCTACTAATGGTGATAATGCAAATTTGAACTTTGATTCAGGTGATGCTTTTTCTACTGTTTTTAAAGGTACACATGAATTAGATATTCGCAATGATAATATCGGCTTATTTGTTCGTGGAATGTATTTCTACGATTTCGAAATGTCTGATGGCGATCGCGCATGGGATGACCCGTTAACGGGCAAAACTGACGATCCTTGTCGCGATAGCAAAGCAAAAGAGCAAGTGTGTCAAGATGTTCGTTTATTAGATGCTTTTGTATATGGTGATTTTGATATTGGTGAAATGCCACTGTCAGTTCGTGTCGGTCAGCAAGTAATTAGCTGGGGTGAAAGTACACTTATTGCACATGGTGTAAGTGAGCTAAACCCGATTGATATCGCACGTTTACGTACGCCAGGTTCTGAATTAAAAGAAGCATTTATACCATTTGGTGCCGTTTGGGCGTCATTGGGCGTAACAGAAAACTTTAATATTGAAGCCTTCTATCAGTATCAGTGGGAAGAAACCATTCTTGCTGCACCTGGTAGTTACTTCTCTACAAACGACTTTGCTGGTGACGGTGGTCACTACAATAATGTTCAACTTAACTTCTCTAGTAACCCAGACATGGATTTAGACTTTTTAATCGCAGGATTAAATGGTTTAGGTGACATGTTGCGTTCAGGTGACCCAGCATTAGCTGCAGCAGCAAGCGCCGGTTATTTAGCATACGGTACTAAGCTAACGCTTAAAGCGCCAGGAAGTGATGCGGTAATTGAGCCAGATGACGGTGGTCAATACGGCTTACGTTTATCTTGGTACTTACCAGAACTTAATGATACAGAGTTAAGCTTCTACCATATGAATTATCATAGTCGTCGTCCAGTTTTCTCTGGTATTACGGCTGACTTTACGTCGCAAGCCATTGCACAAGATTTGGCTTATATGGCTGGCAATGCAATTACAGAAGAAAATTACGCATCATTGCGCGCTTTTTCTAAAGTAATGCTTGAGTACCCTGAAGATATCAAGCTTTACGCGATGAGCTTTAATACTACGGTAGGTACAACTGCTTTAGCGGGTGAAGTTACATTCCGCCAAGACGAGCCACTTCAAATCGATGACGTTGAATTGCTATTTGCAGCGATGCCACAACAGTTAGCAAATGCAGGTATTCGCCCTGATTTAGATGGCGTGTCGCAAATGCCTGTATATGCTCCAGGTGAGCAAGCGCAGGGCTTTATCTTATCTGACACCGTTCAAGCGCAAATGACATTAACGCATTTATTCGGTCCATCATTTGGCGCAAGCCAATTTACTGGCTTATTAGAAATCGGCGGTATCAATATTAATGATATGCCTGATCCTGATGAGTTACGCTTAAATGGTCCTGGTACTGCTAGAAATGGTGGTATTGCAGGTAAAGAAGGCTTAGAACTAGCTATTCAAGATGGTGTTGAAACTAATCCTTTCCCAGATGAATTTGCTTGGGGCTATCGTGCCGTTGTAAAACTTGACTACAATAACGTGTTTGCAGGAATTAACGTATCACCACGTATTGTTTTCTCGCATGATGTAAAAGGTATAACACCAGATCCATTATTCCTATTTGTTGAAGACCGTAAGTCAGTAGCGTTTGGTGTCGATTTTGATTACCAGAGCCGTTGGTCTGCGAACTTTGGCTACAATGCATTCTTTGGTGGTGTAGGCACCACGAATCAGATGGAAGATCGAGACTTCATCTCATTCAGCATCAAGTACTCTATTTAAGGAAACAACTATAATGAAAAAATCAACCTTATTATCGTTGGCAGTTTCACTTGCAGTAAGCAGTACCGCTGTTTTTGCTAAAGTTTCGTCTGACGAAGCTGCAAAATTAGAAAGTGAACTAACACCAATGGGCGCTGTGCGCGCTGGTAATGCTGATGGCTCTATTCCAGAGTGGACAGGTGGTATACAACAAGCTCCTGCAGGTTATACGCCAGGTGATCATCACCCTGATCCATATCCAGGTGATAAAGTGCTATACACTATCACTGCACAAAATGTATCAGAATACGCAGACCTTCTAACGCCAGGTCAAATTAAGTTATTTGAAACTTATCCTGACACTTATAAGATGAATGTCTATCAGACTCGTCGTAGTGCGTCATACCCTCAACATGTATATGATGAAACTATTAAAAATGCGACGCGTACAGAACTAATTGAGCAAGGCAATGGTATTACTCAGGCAGCTGTAGGTATTCCATTCCCTGTACCTCAAACTGGTTTAGAAGCTATTTGGAATCACATCTTACGATATCGTGGTGAAGGTTTAACACGTCAAGGTGGTCAAGCTGCACCTACTGCAGGTGGTGATTTCACTTACATTGGCTTCGATGAGCAATTAATGCTGCCTTACAATGTGAAAGGTGCTAACCCTGAAGAGCTTCAAAAAACAAATATTTTGTTTAAATTTAAGCAGAAGGTTTCAGAGCCAGCTCGTATTGCAGGTACTGCATTGTTAGTACATGAAACAATGGATCAGATCAAAACTCCTCGTCAAGCATGGACATACAATACTGGTCAACGTCGTGTTCGTCGCGCACCAAACGTAGCTTATGATGCACCAGGTACAGCATCAGATGGCTTACGTACTACTGATGATTTTGATATGTATAATGGTGCACCAGATCGTTACACGTGGACGTTAAAAGGTAAGCAAGAGTTATTAATTCCTTATAACGACTACAAGTTACATAGTGACAGTGTTAAATATGACGACATTATTCAGCCAGGTCACATCAATCAAGATTTAGTGCGTTATGAAAAGCACAGAGTTTGGGTTGTTGAAGCTAACTTAAAGTCTGATACTCGCCATATCTACAAGAAGCGAGTGTTCTTTATTGACGAAGACAGTTGGCAAGTAGCTGTGACTGATATTTACGATAACCGAGATGAATTATACCGTGTAGGTGTAGCTCATGGTATAAATTACTATGAAGTACCGACACAATGGTCTACGCTAGAAGTGTTCCATGATATTCAAGCTCGTCGTTATATTGCTATCGGTTTAGATAATGAAGCAAATATGTACGACTTCGATGCTAAATTGAAAGATAAGTCGTTTACACCTGCAGCGCTTAGACGTGAAGGTCGTCGTTAAACTATAGAGTTTACGGCAAGCGGCTGGCTCTAATGTCAGCCGTTTTTATTTGAACAATATTAAAATAAAGTGTGGTTTTATTGATGAAGTCTGTAATTGCGGCAATTGTTAGTTGTGCCTTAGCTTCGCAAGCATATGCAGCATCACAGCCGATGACTGCGATGCAAGCGCCCTTAGCTAGTAAATCTTTGTTACTAGATATAGAAAACGTTGAACAAGCCTTTATGGTTGTAGTTGGTGAACGTGGGCATATATTGAAGTCTTTTGACGGCGAACATTGGGAGCAGCTTGCTGTTCCTGTCCAATCTACTTTAACAGCGGTGACCTTTGTCGATTTGAAATACGGTTGGGCAGTAGGGCACGACAATACAATTCTCGCTACTACAGATGGTGGAAAAAACTGGGAAGTTCAACAGTTTTTACCTGAACGAGAAAAGCCCCTTTTGGATGTTGTTTTTAAAGACCGTGACAATGGCGTAGCTATTGGCGCTTATGGTCAATTTTTTAGAACTGTCGATGGTGGCAAAAATTGGTCTGAAGAGTTTCACAGTGAATTTCTTCATGAAGAAGACGTTGAATACTTAAATGAGCTTAAGCTTGAAGATGAAGAAGCGTATCTTGATGAACGTGCTAGCATCTTGCCTCATTTTAATAAAATGGTGATGGATGGTCGTACTTCGTACCTTGTAGGAGAAGTTGGATTGATTGCTAAAAGTAATGACTTTGGTAAAACTTGGCAACAATTCGACAGCATTTACGAAGGTTCATTTTTTGATATTGAACGCACCCAACAAGGAAATCTGCTCACGGCAGGGTTACGTGGTAATGTCTTTAGAAGTTTAAGAAATGGAACACCATGGCAGCATATAGATACCGGTTCAACATCTTTGGTAAATGATATCGTGCTAACGTCAGATGATAGGTTATTATTACTTGGTAACAACGGTACTTTACTAATCAGTGAAGACGACGGTCAACGATTTAGTGCACGCCCTCAACCCGATGGTAAAGCGCTTATTTCCGGTACATGGTATAGAAACAAGTTAGTCGCTGTCTCTGAAGATGGTATTAAAACAATAACAATCGCAAAGTAGTTTTATGAGTATTAATCCAGTTATCAATAAATTAGAAAATGGCATTTTTAAGCACCGTGCGTTTGTATTAGCTTTCTTTGCGTTAACTACTGTCGTATTGTTATTTCAAGCGACTCAACTGAAGCTTGATGCCGCATTTACCAAGAATATTCCGCTGAATCATGAATATATGCAGACCTACCTTAAGCATCAAAAAGACTTTGGTGGGGCTAACAATATTCTTATTTCAGTGTGTGATGCAGAAGGTGATATTTTTAACGAGCCGTTTTTTGACGCCCTTAAAGGTGTTCATGACCAGCTATTTTTCATACCAGGTGTCGATAGAATACTTGTAAAATCTCTATTTTCACCTAGTACTCGGTTTGTAGAGGTTGTTGAAGATGGCTTTGCCGGAGGCCCAGTTATTCCTGCCAATTTCCGCCCTGATGAGCAAGGTTTATCCGTTGTAAAAGGCAATATTGAAAAAGCAGGTATTGTTGGCCGAATGGTCGCTGACGATTACAGCTGTTCTATGGTTACGGCGTCGTTAATGGAAATAGACCCTAGTACGGGTGAAAAGCTTGATACGCTATCTATTGCTGAGCAACTTGAAAATGATATTCGTGCTCAATATGAGAATGATCGAATAACTGTTCATGTTATAGGTTTTGCCAAAATGGTAGGCGACGTTGCTAATGGCGCCAAAGGCGTTGTTGTCTTTTTCGCTATCGCTATAGCAATAACGGCCATAATGGTATTTTTCTTCTGTCGCTCTATTACCTTAACGTTATTGCCAATTAGTTGTTCGCTAATAGCTGTTATTTGGCAAATGGGAATGTTATCTAGCTTAGGGTTTGGTATTGATCCTATGTCTATCTTGGTGCCATTTTTGGTATTTGCTATAGGTGTTAGTCATGGTGTTCAAATGATTAATTCAGTAGTTAAGCAAGTTAGAACCGGCATTAATTGTAAAGAGGGTGCTCAAAACAGCTTTAGAGCATTGTTAATACCTGGTGGTGTAGCTTTGTTATCTGACACCATTGGTTTTATCACTTTATTGTCTATTGATATTGGTATTATTCGTGAATTAGCTATCACCGCTTCATTAGGTGTAGCGATGATCATTTTAACGAACTTAGTATTATTACCAGTTTTAATTTCTTACATGAAATTAGAAAACAAGCCTTTAAAAGCATCGAAGCGTGGTGGTATGCACAAGTCAGATGTTTGGCACGCAATGGCTGCTCTGGCAACAAGAGGGCCTGCTACCGTTATATTAGTGCTTACTGCTGGCCTTTATGTTTTCGGCTTATATCATGCACAAAACATGAAGATAGGTGAATTACACGCAGGTGCTCCATCACTACATGAAAACTCTCGATACAATCAAGATACATTCTTAATTACCGATCGTTACGCGATTAGTGTTGACTACATCTCAGTTATTGTCGAAACAACTCCTGATGCTTGTACGTCATATGACAATTTAGATGTGATCGATCGCTTCCAATGGCAACTTGAAAATGTTCAAGGTGTTCAATCTGCAGTGAGCTTGGCTTCGATAGCGAAGATTGTTAATTCAGGCTATAACGAAGGCAACCCTAAGTGGCGTGTGTTATCAAGAAATCAACAAACTTTAGTGCAGTCGATTGCTCGTGTGCCGACTTCTAGCGGCCTATTAAACCGAGATTGTAGTGTAATGCCTGTGATTCTTTTCCTTGAAGATCATAAAGCTGCAACAATCACTCGTGTCGTTGACAAAGTAAAAGCGGTGGCTAGTGAGCTAAATAATGATAACTTAACATTCAAGTTAGCTTCTGGTCCTGTAGGTGTGATGGCTGCAACTAATGAAGCCGTTGAAGCTGCACAGCTCCCTATGATGCTTTACGTTTATGGCGCAGTAATAATACTTTGTTTAGTAAGCTTTAAGAGCGTAAGAGCTACGATTTCAGTAGTATTACCGTTATACATAGTTTCTACATTGGCTCAAGGTGTAATGACAGGGTTAGATATAGGATTAACGGTATCTACATTACCTGTAATTGCCTTAGGTGTTGGTATCGGTGTCGATTATGGTATTTATATCTTATCCACGATGAATGCTCGCCTCAAAGAAGGCGATTCAGTAGAACAAGCCTATTTTGCCGCATTACAAGAACGTGGTAGTGCTGTGTTATTAACGGGTGTAACATTAGCTATAGGTGTTTCGACTTGGTTCTTCTCAGCACTTAAGTTCCAAGTTGATATGGGAATACTATTAACCTTTATGTTTTTGGTTAATATGTTGGCAGCTATCATTGTATTGCCAGCAATTGCCGCATTTTTATGGCCAAAACCCAAAAAAGATGAAAAAAAGCAATAAATTTTTTATTGCATAAATAACCACGAAAATGGCCGAAAGGCCATTTTCTATTTAAACAGCCTGAATAAACAATTACTCCAGCCCTTAAATAGCCTTTTAATTGGTCTACCAGTGAGCTTTAGCACTAAAAAATTGCTCGCAATACCTTAAATTTCTTAATAAAATTGTACTAATGGTCTATTCTCAATAGAACAGGTTGATTTATGTACAATTTATGCGAAAAATAACCAAGTTTGTTAGTGCAATAATTGATAATAAAAATAACAAGCAAAACTCAAATTTGATAAGTCGTATTTTTCATAGATTGCATAACAAAAATACAATAATTATTCATAGCGTGTTATCCAAAAGGAAAGCAACATGGCGTTCGTAGACGGTTTACCCTCAGTTTTATTAAAAAACGTTGCTCAATCTATTCAACAAAAAGTGCCTGAAGAAACGGCCCCGTTAGTTGAGCAATTTGCTAGTTTACTTTATGGCAATATTTCGACTCTAGATTTAGCACACCGTAATGATAGTGATATGTATGGTGCAACAATGAGCTTATGGAGCTCATTAAACGGCCATATTGATGATACTCCAGTGATTAAAGTGTTTAATCCAGAAGTGTCAAAACACGGATGGAAATCTAGTCACACTATTATTGAAGTGATAGTACAAGACATGCCATTTTTAGTGGATTCAGTTCGAATTGCATTAAATCGTCAAGGCTTATCCCCACACTTAATGCTGAATAGCCCAATTCAAGTGGTACGAGACAAGCAACAACAAATTACTCAAATCGCCGCATCTGCGGATAGTGCTCTTAAAGGAGCGAAGACTGAAACAGTTTTCTTTATTGAGGTCGATCGTCAAGACAATCCTGACGTGTTGAGTGCTGTGACAGAAGAGTTGCACTCTGTTGTTAGTGATATTTCTCTGACCGTGTGTGATTGGCAACCTATGTTGAAAAAGCTCGACTCGGTAATTGCTGATGTTAAGAAAGCGAAAGTACCATGTTCTAAGCAAGAGAAGGTTGATGCCCTAGAGTTTCTTGAGTGGGTGTCAAATAATAACTTTACGTTAATGGGCTATCGTTCGTACGATGTAAAAACCTTAAAAGGTGACGTAGCGCTTGCTGCAAATGTCGACTCTAGCCTTGGATTAATGAAAAATTCAAAAGGCACTGAGCAACGCCTTATTTCTTCGTTAAGTGAGACAGCTAGAGAAATTGCTCTAGGTGATAATTTATTAATCTTAACGAAAACCAATTCCCGTTCACGAGTTCATCGCCCCGCTCATCTGGACTATATTGGAATTAAACGTTTTGATGCTAAAGGCAATGTTGTAGGTGAAGAGCGATTTATCGGTTTGTTTGGCTCAGCGTATTATACCAACAGTGCATTAGACTTACCTTTAATCAAATCAAAAGTAACGCGCGTTTGTGAATCATCGGGTTTTGCTGCGGGTTCTCATGCTTATAAAGCGCTAATTAATATTTTAGAAACTTATCCTCGAGACGAGATTTTGCAGTGTAGCATTGACGAGCTTCGTCAAAATGTTAAAGGCATATTGCAGATGCAAGAACGTGACTACACTGGTTTATTTGTGCGTCGAGATGCATTTAGTCGTTTTTATTCATGTATGGTTTATGTGCCACGTGAACGCTACAACACAAAATTGAGGATACAAACACAAGCGTTATTACAAGAAGCCTTCGGTAGTGATCAAGAAGTAGAGTTCAATACTTATTTCTCCGAGTCAGTGCAGGCGAGAACTCATTACATTGTACGTGTCGACCATACAAAAGCAGATATCAACGTGAAAGAAATAGAAAAGAATTTAAACGAAGCGGCGCGTAGCTGGGATGATAAATTGTCAGATGCTTTGAACTCCCATAAAGGTGAAGCTTTAGGTAAAGCGTTGAGTCGTAAATATTCGACTTTCCCACAGTCATATAAAGATGAAGTTTTACCTGGCACGGCTATTGTCGATATCGAGAAACTTGAAGCGGTATGCGACTTATGCCCATTAGAAATGTTGTTTTACCAACCGCAGGAAGAGAAAGAAGGCAGTCGCTTTGTAAAACTTAAACTTTTCCATAAAGGCGAACCGTTACATTTGTCTGATGTGTTACCAATGCTTGAAAATTTTGGATTAAGAGTCATTGGTGAGAGTCCTTATGCAATTCGAACAGCAGACGGCGAAACTTGTTGGATTTTAGACTTCTCAATGTTACTTACCGGTGATCGTGCATTTAATCTAGAGCAAGTACAATCGCTGTTCCAAGATGCATTCGCTAAAGTTTGGGCCGGTCACCTTGAAGATGATGGCTTCAACCGTTTGATTTTAGGTGCAGGTTTAGGTGGTAGAGAAGTTTCTATTTTACGAGCATTTGCTAAATATGAGCGTCAAATTGGTGGTACGTTCAGTCAAAACTACATTGAAGATACGTTTGCACGATACCCGAATTTAGCAGAGCTGATTATCAAACTGTTTAACTTACGTTTTTGTCCAAGTACAAAACGTACAGAAAAAATGGTTAATAAGGTATTAGATGATATCGAAACATCATTAGATAATGTTGCTAACTTAGATGATGACCGTATTATTCGTCGTTTTGTTGAAATGATTAATGCGACTATTCGTACTAACTATTTCCAAAAAGATGCGAGTAATAATGAGAAATCGTATATCTCATTTAAAATTTTACCAGAGCAAATTTCTGAAATTCCATTACCTATTCCGAAATTTGAAATATTTGTCTATTCACCGCAAGTTGAGGGTGTTCACCTACGTGGCGGTAAAGTTGCTCGTGGTGGTTTACGTTGGTCAGACCGTCGAGAGGATTTCCGTACAGAAGTACTTGGCTTAGTAAAAGCGCAGCAAGTTAAAAATACGGTCATTGTTCCTGTCGGTGCAAAAGGTGGTTTTGTTTGTAAACAGCTTCCTGCAGGTGGAAGTCGTCAAGAGATTTTTGAAGCGGGTAAAGAATGTTACCGTACCTTTATTCGTGGACTATTAGATATTACTGATAACATTATAAAGGGCGATGTCGTACCACCGATTGATGTTGTTAGACATGATGAAGATGACCCTTATTTAGTTGTGGCAGCTGATAAAGGTACAGCAACTTTTTCTGATATTGCTAACGCGATTTCTGACGAATATAACCATTGGCTTGGTGATGCGTTCGCATCTGGTGGTAGTGTTGGCTACGATCATAAAGGTATGGGAATTACTGCAAAAGGTGCATGGGAGTCAGTTAAGCGTCATTTCCGAGAAATGGATATTGATTGTCAAACGACTGAATTTACAGTGGCCGGTGTTGGTGATATGGCAGGGGATGTATTCGGTAACGGTATGTTGCTATCTAAGCATATTCGCTTACAAGCAGCATTTAACCACATGCATATATTTATTGACCCAGAGCCGGATGCAGCAAAGACATATAAAGAGCGAGATAGGTTATTTAATCTACCAGGATGTACCTGGGAAGACTATAACACTGACCTGATTTCTGAAGGTGGTGGTATTTTCAGCCGAGCAGCTAAGTCTATTAAACTTACGCCACAAATTAAGAAAATGTTAGGTACGCAGAAACAAAGTATGGCGCCTAACGACTTGATAAAAGCCATTTTAAAAATGAAAGTTGATTTGCTTTGGAATGGTGGTATTGGTACTTATGTTAAAGGTGCTGATGAATCACACCTTGAAGTAGGTGATAGAGCCAATGATTCGCTACGTATCAACGGTGGTGAATTACAAGCTAAAGTTGTTGGTGAAGGTGGTAACTTAGGTTTAACTCAATTAGGCCGCATTGAATACGCTGCAACAGGTGGACGTATAAACGCGGACTCTGTTGATAACGTTGGTGGTGTAGATTGCTCAGATAATGAAGTAAATATTAAAATTTTGCTTAATGGCTTAGTTCAAAGTGGCGACTTAACAGTTAAGCAACGTAATCAATTACTTTATGATATGACAGATGAAGTATCTGAAATTGTACTAAAAGATTGTTACGACCAAACTCATTCTATCTCAATAACTGCAACACGTGGTGCGTCTCAACTGAAAGAGCAAACGCGTTTTATTCATGAACTTGAACGTTCAGATAAATTAGATAGAGCGTTAGAATTCATTCCAAATGATGATGAAATTGCAGAACGATTAGCACAAGACAAAGGCTTTACTCGACCTGAGCTATCAGTGTTATTAGCTTATAGTAAAATGGTGTTAAAAGAAGATTTAGTCTGTGCGGAAATTACTAAAAACCCTTACCACGATCGCTTATTAATTAATGCTTTCCCGAAGCAATTGCAGGAAAAGTATATTGAACAAATGCAAGAGCATCCGCTAAGAGCGGAAATTATCGCTACACGACTGGCTAATAAGCTAGGTAACGATATGGGCTTTAATTTTGTTAACCGTATGCAAGAAGAGACGGGTGCTAATGTTGCCGAAGTTGCTAACTGTTATACGATGGCAAGCGAAGTGTTTGAAATGGAATCAATTTGGCAAGAAATTGCGTCACTTGATAATAAAATTCCAACATCGGTTCAAACTGAAATGTTATTCCAACTGCGTCGCAATGTAAGACGCGCAACTCGTTGGTTCTTGCGTCATCGCGATAAAGGGATGGATATTCAACAAACCATTGACTTCTATAGCCCTACTTTTGTCAGTATGGCTAGTAACCTAGACAAGTACATGGCGGCTGATGAAGTTGAGCAACTTATGCATGTTGAAAATGGTCTAGTTAAAGCTGGAGTGCCTAAGAATACAGCAAAACGTATTTCCCAGTTAAGCACATTGTTCTCAGTAATGGATATCGCTGAAGTTGCCGATAATGATGGCCGCTCAATTGATTTAGTCTCTGAACTTTACTTTAAACTTGGTGATCGCCTAGAGCTACACTGGTTCTTAGACCAGATCACTAAACAGCCAGTTGCTAATCATTGGCAAGCCCTTGCTCGAGCATCATTTAGAGAAGAGCTAGACTGGCAACAACGTGCAATAACCATTGTTGCATTAAAAGCTGATGGGAAGAGTAAAGATACTGATGAGCTATTAGACAAGTGGTTTGAACAGAGTGCTCAACCACTAGAGCGCTGGCAACATATTATTGCTGACTTTAAAACGTCACAAAACCATGAGTTTGCTAAGTTCTCGGTGGCATTAAGAGAATTAATGTTATTGAGTTTACATAGCGCTACAAGTCATTAAAATACAGCCAATAAAAGTCCTCGCTTAGCGGGGACTTTGTTTATCTAGCGCTGTTAAATAAAGAGGAAAACCATGTTGTATTCGGCCATTCGCAAATTGATGTTTCAGTTTGACCCAGAAACTATTCATAACTTAACCATTAAAGGGTTACATTTTACCGGCAACTCGCCACTTAAAGCCGTATATAAGCAAAGCCTCCCTGAAAAGCCTGTAGAAGTCATGGGTATAAAATTTCCAAACCCTGTAGGTTTGTCTGCCGGTTTAGACAAAAATGGAGAATGTATCCAAGCATTCTCAGCTTTAGGTTTTGGCTTTGTGGAAATAGGTACTATCACGCCTAGGCCACAGCCTGGTAATCCTAAACCTCGTATATTTAGGCTTGAAGAAGCAAACGCAATTATTAATCGCATGGGCTTTAACAACAAAGGTGTAGATTATTTAGTTGATCAGGTTAGACAAGCCAATTTTGATGGCGTTCTAGGTATTAATATTGGTAAAAATAAAGATACACCAGAAGAGAATGCCAAGGATGATTACATTCAATGTATGCGTAAGGTGTACAATTATGCGACGTATATCACAGTTAACATTTCATCGCCTAATACGCCAGGTTTAAGGTCGCTGCAATATGGTGAAGCGTTGAATGAGTTACTTTCAGCATTAAAGTCTGAACAAAAGGCATTAGCTGAGCAATATGGTAAATACGTACCATTAACGGTGAAAATAGCCCCAGATTTAACAGAAGAAGAAGTGAATGGTATCGCCCAGTGTTTAGTCGCTAATGAAATAGACGGCGTAATTGCAACTAATACAACACTTGCTCGAGATAAGGTAGCGCATTTACCGCATGGTGAAGAGCAGGGTGGTTTAAGTGGTATGCCAGTTAAGGACCAAAGTACTTTAGTGATTAAACAATTATCTGTCGCTCTTGATGGAAAATTACCGATTATCGGTGTTGGTGGCATTCATAGTGCTGAAGCTGCCAAAGAAAAGCTTGCAGCAGGTGCTTCGTTAGTTCAACTATACACAGGCTTTATTTATGAAGGCCCAGATTTAATTAAAGATATTGTACAATCACTTTAAGTTATCTTTAGGTTATTTCGAAATAAAAAACGCCAGCAAAATGCTGGCGTTTTTATGTTATTTAGTTAATTAAATTAGCCTTTAAAAATTCGCAATCAGCCAGTCTTTATTGTCACTGAAATAAAGCGTACGTACGTCGCCTTTCCCTTCAATGTTGACCATATTGATTTGCATTGGCCACAAGTCTCTTAACGCACCGTTAAATAGCTTAATACCCTTTAAGTCTTTTGGCTGTTTAGCTTCTTGGTAAACCCAAAAAAACTTGCCTTCTACTTCAAAGCCAACATTATTGAGCGGTAATGCTTGATCATTTAGCGTACTAGCCAAAAACTGCGTAGCTACATAGTCAGCAAATTGCTGCTGTGTTTCTTGTGAATCAAGAATGTCAGCATGCTTATCAAACAATGCTTGTACTGCGTGCTCGGTATCATGCAAGTAAAAACGGTGCATAACTTCAAGCAGACCAGAGTTTTTATTGAATAGCACAGTTGTTTCTGCGGCTTTTTGTTGGTGAGCATGTGCAATGTCAGCAGGCATTGCACACATCACTAACACAATAGCTGTGAGTAAAGATAATAACCCTTTGGTCATTAGTTATCCTTGTTCTCTTTTTTAGCGTCTTTGGCTTCGTCGTCAGTTTTCAGTTCAGTTTTGATATCTTGCATGATATCGCGATACACCTTACCTGTACGTTTCTTCGATTTATAAGCTTCAACACGAGAAGGAATAATCTCACGAGGGTAGTGATTATTCTCTATATTTACGTCAGCCGTTTCCCAACCTGGATCAACTACAACATTTGCTAACTCTTTCTCTTTGTCAGTAACAATGAGTTTACGAACTTGTTTAGGACTGCGGCGCCAGATTTCTGCTGGAATGTACATATCTTCAACCGTACCGTCTTTGTATGTTAGCTGAAGAAGTATAGGCATTACCAAACCACCTTTGTTAGAGAACTCTAACACGTAGTAGTTTTTGTCTTCCCTAATCGCACGCTCAAGTGTTTCTCTTTCCCAAGGCTTTAAGTCTTTAAGGAATTTATTGTACTTGTTACGCTCTTTATTCGTTACGGTGAAGCGATCATTTTCGTCGTAGAAGTCAGTCACATCTTTGTTGCGATCAATCCACAATGTTTTGCCTTCAGCTTTGTTACGCTCAACAAATAATGACGACGGCTTATCGTTTTCAATGTCACGTAAACGTGCAAAGTCGATATCAGGGTTGTGCGTGTCTAAACGCATTTTGTAAACCTTGTCGATAGAGATATCAACGTGATCTGTTGAGTAGAACCAACCACGCCAGAACCAATCAAGATCAACACCTGATGCTTCTTCCATAGTACGGAAGAAATCACTTGGTGTAGGGCGTTTAAACATCCAACGCTCTGAGTATTCTTTAAAGGCGAAGTCGAATAATTCACGTCCTAAAATCACTTCACGTAGAATGTTTAGTGCTGCAGCAGGCTTTGTATAAGCGTTTGGACCTAAACGTAAAACACTGTCTGATTGCGTCATAATTGGCACTTGGTTTTGAGACTTCATGTAACCAGTAATGTCACGCGGTTCAACCCCCCATGGAATTGTAGGATCCCATTCGCGACCTGCAACACCGTCAAGGAAACTGTTCAATCCTTCATCCATCCAAGTCCACTGACGTTCGTCAGAGTTCACGATCATAGGGAAGTAGATGTGACCAATTTCATGAATTACAACACCAATTAAGAAGCGTTTTTCGGCTTGTGAGTATGTGCGATCACCGTCGTCACGTAACTCAGTACGAGGGCCGTTGAATGTAATCATTGGATACTCCATACCGCCAACCGGGCCATTAACTGATTGAGCGGTAGGGTATGGGTAATCGAAAGAGTAACGCGAATATACTTCCATAGTGTGAATAACAGACTCGGTAGAGTATTTCTTCCAAAGGTCACCACCTTCTACAGGGAAGAAAGACATTGCCATAACGTGGTCTTGTACATCACCACCTTGTTGGTAACCTTTAGCATCCCACATAAATGTTCTTGATGAAGCCCAAGCGAAATCTCGCACGTTCTTAGCTTTAAATTTCCACGTTTTACGCTTATCGGTACCTTCCTTTTCGTTTTCTAATGCTTCTTCTTCAGTTACGATAAACACAGGGCGTTTAGCTGTTTTCGCTTCTTCTAAACGCTTACGTTGTGTTTTCGTTAGTACCGCTTTCGGGTTTGCTAATTCACCTGTTGAACTGACAATGTGATCAGCTGGAACATCAATTTCAACTTCATAGTCACCGAATTCAAGCGTGAACTCACCACGGCCTAAAAATTCTTTGTTGTTCCAACCTTCGTAGTCAGTGTAAGCGTGTAAACGTGGGAACCACTGTGCTAATAGGAAGATGTCGTTGCCGTCTTCAAACTTCTCGTAACCAGAGCGTGCAGATACCGCATTTTCTTCAACAATGTTGAACGCGAAATCAATGGTAAATTTTACGTCATCGCCAGATTTTAAAGGCTTAGGTAAGTCGATGCGCATTTGCGTACCAACAACGGTAAAAGATAGCTTCTTACCACTGCTATCTTTCACTGCGTTAATTTCATAACCTAACTCGTTATCCGCTTTGAAGTGCATTGCTCGCAATTCGTTAAGGTTTAATTTAGTTGCCTTGTTTGCGTCACCAATAGTATTAACAGGGCCACGACGACCGAGACCACCAAAGTTATCAGTCATATTAGCGATAGAGTCGTCTTTAAAGCGATTTTGATCTAGCTGTACCCAAAGATACTTTAACCGGTATGGTGAGTTATTTTGGTATGTAATATCTTCCGTTGCTGTAATTCGACGTTTTTCTTCATCAAGTGAAACTTTGATTTTGTAGTCGACTTTTTGCTGCCAGTAGTTCTCACCAGGTTCACCCGCTGCGTTACGGTAAACGTTTGGGGTAGGGAGTACTTCATCTAACTGGCGAAACTTATCTTCAAAGTCGCCTTTTGTTTGTTTAATAGCGGAGGCATTTGCAAGTGTCACTATTGTAATTGGTAACATCAATGCTAGCGCTAACGATTTTGTTATATTCATAGAGCTGACAATTATTCTCTTGTTAGGTTGGTTTAAAAAATTAGGTAAGGTAACTCTGTTATAGAGTTACTACCATACCTACTACGTTAAAGACCCATTTATTTGCGATAAACGGTATAATTATTTCTATATTGCCAATCGGTATTAGCATTACTTTTTAAATTTTATCTAACATACTTTTACGAATTTTTAGTTATCAATTGGTTCCCGAGCATCTTCGTCTCATTGGTTTTAGATTGTCAGGAAATAAAGAATGCTATGTTATAATATAACATTTATTGAGACTCAAACTTTATCGTTTGGAGTAATTGATAAATCAGTAGGTTTTATTAGAGGTGTTTAATGTTTCAAATTAGTACCAAGCTTCTTGATTCAAAAAAGCCAGCTAAAAGCTGGCGTTTTTTATTTTAGATTATAAGTCTTATTGAGCTGGTGGCGGTGTAGATTTAGCTTTTAAGCTCTCAACTCGCTCTATTAACATTTTCACTGAGGTATCGAGTTCTTGAACCATAGTTGCTAATTCTATTTGTTGTTTGTCTCGGCCTGAAGACTTGTTCTCTAATGTTAACATTTTGCCATTTAAGATTTCTAATTCAGACTTTATGTTTTGTGCTTGGCCAAGTTGTTCACCTAATGCATCGATACTGAAAGTCGCTGCTGTTTGCTTTTCATTTAAGTCGGCAATTGCGCTTTTATTTGCAGATATGTTGGTAGTAGAGTTTTTAAGTTTATTTTCAGACTTAATTGACTTCGATCGAAGCTCTTTTATTTGTGTTTGGTTTTTGCGCCATGCGGAAGCCCAAAGCTTATCCATTTCACTCCAAAGCTTATCAGTTTTATCAATTAACCCTTCAAGCTTTGCACGCATCGCAACGGCAGATTCACCCATTTCTTCATCTGTTGCTGAAAGTTGTCGCTCAAGATCAACAATACGCTCTTCTGCAGACATTAGTGCTTGTGTACTTTTTACGTCTTGCTGATAGAACCAGTAGCCACCAGCTAAAATAGCACCATAAATGATTAAGCTATTAATGATACCTAAACCTGAAGACTTAGATGCTACGGCCTGATTTTCATTGTCAGGCGGTGTAGAAGTGCTTTGTTTACTTGTTTTCTTAGTGCTACGGTAAGCTTCTACTTGGTCGCGATCAGGCTTTATGCTGGGGATATTGTCTTCAATTTGGTCTTTCAATGGTGAAGTCCTAATACTTACTTAGATAAAGTTACAAAAATTAACGCTTACTTTAAAATAAATTGCTTTAAAAATTAACTGTCAATTGACATTTAACTGCATTTAATCAATGAAAAAGGCGCATTTAGCGCCTTTTATATAAATAGAAGGAGTTAATCCATTAATAACTGTCGTTATGAACCGCTTGCACTGCTCGGCCAGATGGATCTGCCATTTTACTGAATGCTTCATCCCATGCTAGTGCTTGTGGTGTGCTACAAGCAACAGATTTTCCGCCTGGAACGCACTTAGCTGCACTTTCTAGTGGGAATTTTTCTTCAAATACGCTGCGGTAGAAATAAGCTTCTTTTGTATCTGGTGTATTGATTGGAAACTTGAATTTAGCATTTGCTAGTTGTTGATCGCTTACTTGCGACTCAACGTAAGTTTTCAATCCATCAATCCATGAATAACCAACGCCATCTGAAAACTGCTCTTTTTGACGCCATAAAATTTCTTCTGGCAAGTAACCTTCAAAAGAAGCACGTAAAATGCCTTTCTCTACTTTACCACCGCCACACATTTTATCTTCAGGGTTGATTCGCATCGCGACATCTAAAAAGTTCTTATCTAAGAATGGCACGCGTGCCTCAATACCCCACGCAGACATCGATTTATTGGCTCGTAGACAATCAAACATATGTAGTTTATCTAGTTTACGGTTTAACTCTTCATGAAACTCTTGTGCATTTGGCGCTTTATGGAAATATAAATAACCACCAAAAATCTCATCAGCACCTTCACCAGATAAGACCATCTTAATACCCATAGCTTTTATTTTACGAGCCATTAAATACATTGGTGTTGACGCGCGTACAGTAGTTACATCATAAGTTTCCAAGTGATAGATAACTTCTTTTAATGCATCAATACCTTCTTGTTCAGTAAAGATAACGCTGTGATGGACTGTACCTATAGCATCAGCTACTTTTTGCGCAGCGACAAGATCTGGTGATCCCTCTAAGCCACATGCAAAGGAGTGTACTTTTGGCCACCATGCTTCTGATAAGTCGTTTTCTTCAATTCGACGAGACGCATATTTTTGAGTTATAGCCGACACTAATGATGAATCTAGACCTCCAGACAATAATACGCCATAAGGTACATCAGTCATTAAGTGACTTTTAACTGCATCTTCTAGAGCGTTACGAAGTTTATCTTTACTGGTGTGGTTGTCTTTTATCGCGTCGTATTGCATCCAGTTACGTTGATAATACTTACGCAATTCACCAGTTTTGCTATCTAGCACATGGCCTGGAGGAAATTCTTCAACGGTTTTACAAATAGGCATTAATGCTTTCATTTCGGAAGCTACATAAAAGTTTCCGTCTGCATCGTAGCCTGTATATAGTGGAATAATGCCGATGTGATCGCGGGCAATAATATATCTGTCTTGTTTTTCATCGTACAAACAAAAGGCGAACATGCCTTGCAGTTTGTCGATAAATTCAGCACCAAACTCTTGGTACAAAGGTAAAATAACCTCACAGTCTGATGCTGTTTGAAATTGGTAGTCTACGCCTAAGTTAGTCGCTAGTGCTTTGTGGTTATAAATTTCACCATTAACGGCTAAAACATGAGATTTATCTTCATTGTATAGCGGTTGTGCGCCGTGTTCAGTATCAACAATCGCTAAACGCTCGTGAACTAAAATTGCGTTATCACTTAAATAAATGCCAGACCAATCAGGTCCGCGGTGACGTAAAAGACGAGAACATTCTAGTGCTGTTGGGCGTAATGCAGACGCACTAGTTTTAATATCAAGAATACCAAAGATTGAACACATTGAAGCGCTACTCCTTTTTCCAAATTGTAAGAATATAGCTTTTAGCAAGCTTAAAAGTGTCTGCCTAAACTCCTTATTAGCTGGCAGACAACGCTAGTAAGGGCTTGATTATCGGGCTTTACAAACGGTGGGCCGTCTGCAGTTACTATTTAAAATGCAAGGTTTTGCTGTTAATTGCAATAGCAAAATTAAAATTTCTTGTATAAAAGCTCTAATTTTATTCTTTAGACCATACCTTGTCTTCAAGTTTTCCCTGAAAATTGATGTCTTGTTCAGTAAATTCCATATTTTGTTGTCGAGCTCTTTTATCGTTGTAGTTCTTAAATAGGGCTTTAATAGTTGGCGTTAATTGCATAATGGCAAAGATATTAACTAAGGTCATTAATCCTAATGCCATATCCGCCATGGCCCATACTTGGTTGAGAGAAGCGTTCGCTCCCCAAAGCACCATTGCGAGATAACAAAAGGTGTAGACGGAGCGACCAACCTTGTTGTCTAGTTTAAATAAATGCAGGTTACTTTCAGCATATGCGTAGTTCGCTACTACAGAAGTAAAGGCAAATAATGAAATAGCAGCGGCAACGAAATAGACACCGCCATCGCCGATATGGGCGGTCATAGCATCTTGAGTTAATCGTATTCCTTCCATTTCTCCACTCATAGGAATTCCTGCTAATAAAATAATAAATGCAGTACAAGTACAAAGCACCATAGTATCTAAAAATACCCCGAGCATTTGAACATAACCTTGAGCAACTGGGTGGTTAGGCGTCGGGCTAGCACTGGCGGAAGCGTGCGGTACGGAACCGGCACCTGCTTCATTTGAATATAACCCTCTTTGAATACCATTTTTTATTGCCGCACCTAGTGCACCTGCACCTGCCTCTTGAAGACCAAATGCAGAAGAAAAAATATCTAAAAGCAATGACGGTACAAGTTCTATGTTCATTGCGGTAATGAGTAATGCAGCTAATATGTATGCAATCCCCATAAAAGGCACGACAAGTTCGGCAAAGCGTGCAATACCTCTAAAGCCACCCGCAACAATAACACCAGCGAGTACGGTAATGACAAGGCCTGAATATAATGTTGGAATATTGAGGGCGTGGTTTAGGGCATCCGTAATGGTGTTAGCTTGCATTGCACTAAAGCTAAAGCCATAACCAAGGAATAAACACAGCGCGAAAGCAATAGCTAACCAACGTTTATTTAATCCCATTTGTATATAGTAAGCAGGGCCGCCACGATATTCGCCATGTTCGTCTTTTACCTTATACAGTTGACCTAGAACACTTTCGGCAAATCCGGTCGCCATTCCTAAAAACGCGATCACCCACATCCAAAAAATAGCGCCAGCACCGCCTAGCGAAATAGCAACGGAAACACCAGCTAAGTTGCCAGTTCCGACACGAGCAGATAAACCAGTACACAGTGCCTGAAAGGAGCTAATACCTGCTTTATCACCTTTACTGGAGTTTTTCATTACCGAAAACATATGGCGAAAATGAAAAAACTGAACAAATCGTAATTGATAGCTAAACCAAAAACCGGCAAAAACAAGAATATAAATAAGTAGTTGACCGTTTCCCCAAAGCAAATTGTTTATATTGCCGACGATAAGGTTAAACAATTGGTCAATCATATATATTCCTTTTGAAGTTTTATTAGCTTATCGATAACTAGGTGTTTTTAGCCCGCTTTACTTGCATTTTTTACCGGTAAATGTATCCCGGCAAGCATACAACGAATAGAGCCCCCAGCTAACTCTATAGTAGGGATTGCGAACGGTATCAGCGGTACCTTTTCTGTAATTATCTTCATTTGTGTGTGGTTTAAAGCGTTATAGGCGGTTTCTGAAACAGCGATAAAGCGTCCGCTATTTCCAGATAGTTCTAGCATATTACCGGCAAACTGACTAATTTGTAATTCAGTTAATGAGACATGTTTTTTGCCACTTTTCTTGATGGTATCAAGTATCATTTGCCTTTCATCATCATTTTTAATCATTTCATCAGCAATAATGACAAAGTCTGAAGTAACGCACATCAAAACATTAGTGTGATAAACCTCGACCCCTGATTTATCATAGGCAGAGAATAGTACCGGTCTTACATTGAGCTTTTGACAAAAATCTTGCAATGCGCGCTCTGTTGCGCGATTAGAGCGAGATACATAGGCGGCTCGTTGTTCGTAATCGAATACCATCACACCAGTGCCTTCCAAATATTCTTCGCGTGATTCCCAGCCAGTTAAGTCAACAATGCTGTTTACCTTATATCTTTCTTGTAGCATTTCTATGATGTCATTTCTACGCTCTAGCCTGCGATTTTTAGCGTACATAGGGTAAAGGCATAAGTTACCATTAGGATGTGCGGTAAACCAGTTGTTAGGAAATACTGAATCTGGTGTATCGCCAGTTTTATCTTCAAATAAATGAACTGTAACGCCAAGGCTTGCTAATTTATTCGCTACTTGTGTTACTTCCTTATAAGCATTACTTGAGACCAGGTTTTTATCTAAATCGGCAATGTTGCTAACTTGAAAAGCATTATCTGAGGCGGTTTCAACATTAGGTGAAAAGTGGTGAGGCCTAACCATCACTACGATTGAAGGAGCTTGCATATAATTAATCACTTCATGGTCATCAGCAGTATTTTTATAGATTACCTAAAGTTACTGCCTAACAAAAAGTTAGAAATGTGTTAAATTGATACTTAAATTGAGCAATTTGTTAGGTGGTGTTGTGCAAAGTGACAACATTGAGCAGAAAAAACTTAATCCACATCGTTATGATGTCTTAGACCAGTCATTAATCGCTTTATTAAGGGCGGATGCACGAGCATCAGTATCTTTTTTAGCTAAAAAATTAGGCGTATCTCGCTCTACGGTTCAAAACCGAATTGATAAATTAGTAAATACTGGCGGAATACTGGGGTTCACCATAAGAGCACATCAAGATATCGATCAAAATGTGGTTCGCGCGGTAATGATGATTGAAGTGGTTGGCCGCTCGACAGCACAAGTTATCCAGAAACTTCGAGGTATCCCAGAATTGGCTAAATTGCATACGACTAATGGTAAGTGGGATTTGGTCGCTGAAATTACTACAACTAACCTAACTGAGTTTGATCGCATTTTACGGATAGTTAGGGAAATAGAAGGAATTATAGCGAGTGAAACCAGCATCTTGCTTACTAGCATTTAGCAGCACTCGCTATAAAAGTTAATCATTGATTGGTAAGGGTTAATAAATCTTTTTCAAATTCTTTTAATTTAGGATCAGAGTTCTTCTCTGCTATTTTTACTGCTTTAGCGAAGTTTGATTTAGCGAGTTCTAGCTCGCCATTAGCGAGATAAACCTTTCCCAAGCCTTGATGTAAAAGTGCATTTTCTGGGTACTTTGTGATCGCTTCACTGAAATATAATTTGGCTTTACTAAAGTTTTGATGTTTTAAGTAAAATCGTCCAAAGCGATTTTGCCAGTATGCTGAGTCATAGCGTTTAGTCGAGAGTACGTCTTTAAACACTTCCATGAATTTTTCGAAATACTCATAGTTGTCTCTGTTCCAAGCGAGCCATATAAGGTTGTTTTTAGTAGCGTTGTCAATTTCAGGTTCAAAGCCAAACCTTTGTCCTCGTTTCATAAAGTAGGATTTTAGATACTTCATACCACCAAGTTGCTCATATTCATCAATAGAAGAGAACGCTAATGTAGGAAAGCCTCGATAATAGTATCTTAAGCCTTTATACATAGCCGTATAGGGAAGAGATTCATGTGTCTCATCATTAATTAATTCGTATTGCCAATTTAGTGTTTTCGATTGTGTTTGCTTAAGTTTATCTGCCAATTGATTGCTGTATCGAATCGAATAAATGTCTTTAATAGAGTTTACAAGGTACAGATACTTTTCATTAGAAGGTGTTAATTCATTGAATTGTTTTAGCTCGTTATCGGTTAAATAGCCACCATTGCTTGCGATGACACCATTGAATAACTGTTGCTTTTCTACAAGTGCATAAGTTGCAAATGCAGCACCTGCTTCCCATCCAAATAGTATACGCTCGTTGGTTGTACGATAATTTTGATCAATAAAGGGGATTAATTCACTAGCTAAGTATTCTTGGAACGTCTCCACTCGGTTGCCAAACCAAGTTCGGCGCATAGGTTCACTGTTTTCAATCCCGACAACGATCATTTCAGGTAGTGCATCAGGGACTCTTAGTGACTGCAGAATTGCTACCGCGTTAGTATAGTGCCACTGACCATCTAACACATATAAAACAGGATACGATGATGTAGAATCTTGATACTTTTCAGGTAAGTAGATGTGAATTTTGCGTGCTTGTTTTAGTACTTTCGATTGTTGAGTAATTACCTTTCCAGGATAACTGGTGTACTCATTACGGTTAATTTCGCTAGCTTTGGCAAAAGCGCCTATTAAACTTAATAGTACCAGCGAGATTCTTATACGATCCATTTTAAATTCCTTTTAGCATAATGCCTTTTGCATAAGTTCAAGCTAGGCGCTGTGTAAGCTTTCGTAAACTAATCTGGGATGAACGTAAATAAAAAAAGGACGAGTAACAGTAAATTAATGGAAAATAGTGCGTGACATGCAAGATTGAATAGTAAAGTCCACCGCAACGAGCGGGATATAAACGCAAAAAAGGCCGCATAATGCGGCCTTTCCTTAAATGGCTCCCCTGGTCTGATTTGAACAGACGACACATGGATTAACAGTCCACCGCTCTAACCAACTGAGCTACAGGGGAATAAACTTTTACTTTTGAGCTTTTAACTCTCGTAACCGTACTAAACAATAGTTTACTACCATTACTTTTAATTTGGCTCCCCTGGTCTGATTTGAACAGACGACACATGGATTAACAGTCCACCGCTCTAACCAACTGAGCTACAGGGGAATAGTGTTTATTCCGTTAACAAGCTTGCGTCTCGTTAACGGGGCGGAATATTAAAGATCGATAATGAGACTGTCAACACAAAAATGACAAAAATTTTAAATATCGGACTGTTTGCCTGCTTTGTAAGCAATTAGACTTTAATTTGCTCAAGTGCCATAGATGAATACGAAATTATCAACTCTAAGATAGTTATCCACCTAAGTTGTGGATAACTGTGTGAGTTAAAGTGTAATAAATAGTAACTCCAACGAAGTAATAGGGGGTGTAGCCAAATGATGTTTTCTAAGTGTAATTTAATTAATTTGTTGTATAACAATGACATACATACGAAAGTGTAGGAAATAACAACATAGCGCATATTATTTAATCAAACAGCTGAATTGCAGCTATATCTGTGTGTTATTTCAATTTTTTCTTATGTAATAATGTAACTAATGTGTCGCTTTACATTAAGTTTTACAATTGAATACGGTCAATTTTGCTTGAAATTAAAGTTTGCGATAGCGACTCTTACCACTATCTTTTACAATAGCTTCTTTCGTTCTTAGTAAAAGTAACTGCCTTTTAATGACAGATAAAACACATAAGCACCAAATAGACTTACTAGAAGATCCAGTAGGACAAACGCTTAAAAATATGACCATTCCTATGATTTACGGAATGGTACTGCTTATGACGTTTAATTTAGTCGATACATTCTTTGTTGGATTACTTGGTACTCAGCCACTTGCTGCTGTAAGTTTTACCTTCCCTATTACATTTACAGTGATTAGCTTAACTATAGGCTTAGGAATAGGCACATCGGCTGTAATTGCTCGATATCTTGGCGCTAAAGATAAAGAAGCGGCAAAGGATAGCGCGACAAGCGCTATGTATTTAGCGGCAGTTATAGTGTCAGCATTATCTGCAGTTGGCTTTTATTTTACCGATGAAATATTTTTACTGTTAGGAGCTAGTGAAAGCTTATTGCCGTTAATTCATGAATATATGGATATTTGGTATTTAGGCAGTATTTGCCTTATTGGTCCTATGATAGGCAATGCGGTGTTACGCGCGTCAGGCGATACTAGAACACCAAGTATTGTTATGGGAAGTGCAGGCCTAATTAATGCTGTACTAGATCCTGTATTTATTTTCGGATTTGGACCAGTACCTGCCATGGGCGTGCAAGGAGCAGCAATAGCTACGCTTATTTCTTGGTTATTTGGCTTAGCTTTAGTATTAAATATTTTGGTACGAAAACGTCAATTAATTCATGGTCATTTTATTCCATTGCAAACATTTCTTAATGCTTGTAAACGTATTTTGCATATTGGGTTACCAGCCGCGGGGGCTAATATGTTAACGCCTATTGCTGCAGCAGTGATGACCGCAATCATTGCTGGCTATGGTGAATCGGCAGTTGCTGCGTTTGGGGTAGGCTCTCGTATTGAGTCAATTGCTAGTTTAGTCGTACTTGCCATGTCGATGACATTACCTCCCTTTATTAGCCAAAATTTTGGTGCCGGTAACATGGAGCGAGTTGAACAAGCTTATCGAACCTCTGTTAAATTCGTTATGTTTTGGCAAGTATTAATTTATGCATTACTTATTTTAGCTTCTTCGTATATTGCTAATGCTTTTGCTAAAGAGCAAGCGGTGGCTGATTTAATAGAATTGTTTATTTATACCCTGCCGTTAGGCTATGGGTTACAGGGTATTATCATTTTGACTAATTCATCATTTAATGCATTGCATAAACCTATGGTTGCACTTGTGTTGTCTGTTATTCGATTATTTGTTTGTTACGTGCCGTTGGCTTATTTAGGTAGCAAATTTTACGGTATTGAAGGATTCTTTGTTGGAGCCCTGTTAGGTAATTTAGTTATGGCTTTTGTTTCTTATTATTCTTTTACTCGTCAATTTATTGATCAAAATATTGATGTGGAGCCTCAATCAACATGAAGGATTTGCAGTTAGTTTCTGAATATACCCCTAATGGCGATCAACCAACAGCAATAGAACAATTACTAGATGGCATTGAATCAGGATTAGCACATCAAACCCTATTAGGAGTTACGGGTTCAGGTAAAACATTTACCGTGGCCAACGTGATAGCCAAATTAAATCGTCCGACCATGATGTTGGCACCCAATAAAACATTGGCTGCTCAGCTATATGGAGAAATGAAAGAGTTCTTCCCTAATAACGCCGTAGAATACTTTGTTTCTTATTATGATTATTATCAACCTGAAGCGTATGTACCTACGACAGATACTTTTATCGAGAAAGATGCGTCGATAAATGACCATATAGAACAAATGCGTCTGTCAGCGACTAAAGCATTGTTAGAGCGCCGAGATGTCATTATTGTTGCGTCTGTATCAGCGATTTATGGTTTAGGTGATCCCGACTCCTACCTTCAAATGATGTTGCATTTACGACAAGGCGATATCATTAACCAACGTGATATTTTGCGCCGACTGGCTGAACTGCAATACACACGAAATGATGTGGCCTTTCAACGAGCAACATATCGAGTTCGCGGTGATGTGATTGATATATTTCCGGCGGAATCGGATCGTTTAGCGCTTCGCGTAGAGCTATTTGATGAAGAGGTAGAAAAAATTAGTGAGTTTGACCCACTAACTGGTGCTGTAGAAAGAGCATTGGCCAGAGTAACTGTATACCCAAAAACTCACTATGCAACGCCACGAGAAAAGATACTAGCTGCTGTTGATTCGATTAAAATTGAATTAAAAGACCGTGCAAAACAATTAAAAGACAACAACAAGTTAATAGAGGAGCAACGAATAGTTCAACGTACCCAGTTTGATATTGAAATGATGACTGAATTGGGCTATTGCTCAGGTATAGAAAACTACTCTCGTTACTTATCTGGTCGAGCATCGGGCGAAGCGCCGCCGACATTATTTGATTACTTACCTGATGATGGTTTACTCGTGATTGACGAATCACATGTCACAGTACCGCAAATTGGTGCTATGTATAAAGGCGATAGATCTCGTAAAGAAAATCTTGTTGAGTATGGCTTTCGTTTACCTTCTGCCCTTGATAATCGTCCAATGAAATTTGAGGAATTTGAAGCATTAGCACCTCAAACCATTTACGTGTCGGCAACACCTAGTAACTATGAAATCGAAAAGTCAGGTGACGAAATAGCAGAGCAGGTTGTCAGACCGACGGGCTTATTAGATCCTGAAATTATGGTGCGTCCAGTAGATACGCAAGTTGACGATCTATTATCTGAAATTAATAAACGTGTACCGATCGGTGAAAGGGTACTTGCTACCACCTTAACAAAACGCATGGCAGAAGACTTAACTGACTATCTTGATGAGCATAATGTTAAAACGCGTTACCTGCATTCAGATGTCGATACGGTAGAACGAGTGGAAATAATACGTGATTTTCGCTTAGGGAAATTTGACGTATTAGTCGGTATTAACTTGCTCCGTGAAGGCTTAGATATGCCAGAAGTTTCATTAGTGGCTATTCTAGATGCCGATAAAGAAGGTTTTTTGCGTTCCGAACGTTCACTAATACAAACAATTGGCCGGGCTGCACGAAATGTTAATGGTAAAGCAATTTTGTACGCAGATAGAATTACGGGCTCAATGCGTCGAGCAATAGATGAAACTGATAGAAGACGAGAAAAGCAAGACAGCTATAACAAAGAGAAAGGTATAATACCTAAAGGTGTGATAAGAAAAATCACTGATGTTATGGATGTAGGCTTAGATCCTGAACAACAGCTAATTGCCAACAAGGTTGCTGAGAAACAAGCAAACTATAAGGTACTTTCTTTTGAAGAAATTGAAGAGAAAGTTAAGCAGCTTGAAACAACTATGATAGAACACGCTAAAAACTTAGAATTTGAACAAGCTGCCGCAGTTAGAGATGAAGTTGCAAAATTACGTGATCTGCAATTACAACGTTAATTATTTTAATTCTGGCATGGAGTAGCGACCAATAATATCCGCTACAGCTTCACTGTTGCAGTGAGCCAGGTTACTTATTTCTTCGATGATTTTATCTTGCACATCAACGGGAAACAGCATCAATTGTTCCAAATATAAATGAGCTTGCGTTTCTTTGTTGCAATTAATCATATTGGCTAAATGCATGGCATGGTTTTTCCATATAGCACTCATAAAGAGACCCTCATGGTTGTGGCTACCTCTTTAAGTTTAGTCTATTGGGCTGGAAAGGTTATATTCATTGGTTATTTTAAAGCGTAGAGATAATTGTCGAAGTTATAAAGCGGTAATATTATTGTCGCCATTTATTCCAACAAGGGGTAAAATTCCGCATCCAAATTTATTGGTTGTAAGAAATACCAATCAATATGCAAACAGAGATTTAACAACTATATGTCAGAAATAAGAGCCCGAGTTAACCTAAAGGTTGGGCACAACAGCGATATTGATGCAGAAATTCTTAGTTTCACATGTTTTGATAAAGACAACGAGCATGTGGCTATGGTATTTAAGCAAGCCGATTTAAAGCAAGATGTTCCACTTGTTCGAGTACACTCTGAATGTTTAACTGGCGATGTCTTTCATTCTTCTCGTTGTGACTGTGGCGAACAGCTCGATGAGAGTATAGAAAAAATGGCGGAAGAAGGCGGTGTCATCTTATACATGCGTCAAGAAGGCCGCGGCATCGGTTTGTATAATAAAATTGATGCATATGTATTGCAAAGCCAAGGTCTAAATACCTATCAAGCCAATAATCACTTAGGGTTTGACGACGATCAGCGCAGCTTTGAACATGCTATTGCAATGTTAAATGCGCTAGACATAAAGCAACTTAAATTGCTAACTAACAACCCTCGAAAAGCAAAAGCATTAGCAGACCATGTTGATGTTAAAGAAGTGGTAAATACTCGAGTTCACTTAAAGTCAGATAATGCCGAATATCTAGCAGCTAAACAGCAGCACGGTAAACACAATATTAAATTAGACTAAAAATTTAGAGCGTTGATAGGTTTTAACTTTAAACGCTTTAAATAACGATATTTTATAGGAACTCTATGCGCCGCAGTCATCATCCTGATATTGAAGTTAATGAAATTGACTGGCGAGTGTTAAAAACGCTGTGGCCATATTTATTAGAGTTTAAAGCCCGAATAGGAATTGCTGTCGCTTGTCTTATTTTGACTAAAATTGCCAGTGTATATCTTCCTTTTATCCTCAAAGACTTAGTTGATACTTTAGATGTTAATGGCAAGCAAAGTTTGCTGGTGGTGCCTTTGGGGTTAGTCGCCGCCTATGGCCTAGTGCGTTTTTCTATCGTTTTGTTTGCTGAAATTCGAGATACCTTATTTGGCCGAGTCACTGAGCGTGCAATTAGGCGTATTGGACTGAAGGTCTTTCAGCACTTACATCGACTAGAGTTAGATTTTCATTTAAATAGACAAACTGGTGGCTTATCTCGCGATATAGATAGAGGTACATCGGGCATTAACTTTTTAATGCGCTTTATGGTTTTTAATATCGTCCCGACCTTGTTCGAAATCGTCTTAGTTGTTGGCATATTAGGTTATAACTATGGTGCCTATTTCTCGTTAGCTGTCATCCTTTCTATTAGTTGCTATGTTGCGTATTCGGTCAAAGCGACCGAGTGGCGTACCCGATATATACGAGAAGCTAATAAAGCAGACTCTTCAAGTAACACGCGAGCCATTGATAGTTTACTTAACTATGAAACGGTCAAATATTTCACCAATGAGAGATACGAAGCAAATGCTTATGATGAGCAGTTGGCTAAATGGGAACAGGCAAAGATTAAGAATCGCTTAACGTTATTTGCCCTTAATGGCGGGCAAGCCTTAATTATAGCAATGTCGATGACCGTTATGTTGGCAATGGCTGCCTACCAAGTGACTTATCAACAAATGACACTGGGTGACTTCGTCTTAATAAATGCGTTCATGATGCAGCTTTTTATGCCGCTGAATTTTCTGGGGTTTGTTTATCGAGAAATTAAAGGCTCGATGGCTAATATTGAGAATATGTTTGGTTTGTTGTCTAAGGCACCCAAAGTTACAGATATACCTAATGCAAGTACCTTAGACGTTTCTGGTGGCCAAATAGATATCGAGGACGTTAGTTTTAGTTATGATGGTAAGCGACAGGTTTTAGATAAAGTGTCATTTAGTGTATTACCAGGTCAAAAAGTTGCGGTAGTAGGTGATAGTGGGTCAGGTAAGTCTACGTTGGTAAAACTACTGTTTCGTTTTTATGACGTTAATTCGGGAAAAGTTTGTATCGATGCTCAAGATATAAAACAAGTCACGCAAAATAGCTTGCGAAAACATATTGGTATTGTCCCACAAGATACGGTTTTATTTAACGACACGTTGTTCGCAAATATTCAGTATGGCAACCCATTAGCTGATGAATCAGAGGTTAAGCAAGCAATTAAGTTAGCTCATTTAGATAGCTTTATTGACTCGTTACCAGAAGGTGACAAAACGATTGTTGGCGAAAGGGGATTAAAATTATCTGGAGGTGAGAAACAGCGTGTTGCCATAGCAAGAACCATCTTAAAAAATCCTGAAGTATTGATTTTTGATGAAGCAACATCGTCGCTTGATAGTCACTCAGAGCAAGCAATTCTCACAGCCATTAAACAAGTAAGCAAAAATAGAACAAGTCTAGTGATAGCACACCGGTTGTCTACAGTTGTCGATGCTGACAATATCATCGTCATGAAACATGGCAAAATTATAGAACAGGGCAATCATCATTTCCTATTAGCCAAGCAGGGTGCCTATCATTCGATGTGGATGCTTCAACAGCAAAGCTAAAAGTTGATTAATTAACGGAGTTATAAATGTCCTCAAACTTACACCCTGCAGTTGAAAAAACAAAGCGATGGTTAGAAGAAATTGTTATTGGTCTAAATTTTTGTCCGTTTGCTAAAAAAGAATTTGTTAACAACACGATTCATTATCATGCCAGTAAACATGGGATGATAGAGCAAGCATTACATGAGCTTGCCGAGCAAATGCAGTTTTTGATTGAACACCCTGAAATTGAAACTAGCTTGGTCGTGTATGCCACAGGTTTTAGAGATTTTGGCAGATATTTGGATCTGGTAGATTACGCAAACGATCTGTTAGTCTCATTAGAGTTAGAAGGTGAGATTCAAATAGCGAGCTTTCACCCTGATTATATTTTTGAAGGGGAATCAGAGCAATCACCAAGTAACTATACTAACCGTTCACCATTCCCAACTATTCACCTAATTCGGGAGCCGAGTATGGAAAAGGTACTAGCCGTTTATAAAAATCCTGAACAGATACCTCAAGATAACATCGAGCTAGCTCATGAAAAGGGCGTTAAGTTTTTTAAACAGTTTTTGGCTAGCGTTCACAAAATGTAATGAGTTTCCAAGTCGTTTAAATTCGGTACACGTTGTAACAACTTGGTATCCTCCCTGATAGTTTTATTGCTGAAAATTCATACAATAGTAGCGACTAGTAAGGAGAAGACTAATGAGCGCATTGTCTCTAGGTAAACGATTCCATTTTGATAGCCTTGATGATTAACGGCAATTTTACAGCATTCAATTAAAACAAAACCTTTAGCTATTTTAATGTTGTTTGTTACTTTCTAAGGAAATTTCTATCAACAATTATTCTTCATATCAGGTACAATAGCCACTAATTGATGTTTAACTTATGTCTATAAAATAGTACATAAGAGATTGCTAAATAAGGCTTTATTAGTGGAAAAGGATACTATCATTCAAGTTGGCGGGGATATAGAAAAAGCATTGAAAGGTGATTATAAAATCAACCCTAAACAAGTGCTAACCGAAGCTTGGCAAAAAACGGGGAATACCCGTTGGACAATTAATATTGGCTTACTGTTTGTGCTTGTTTTAGGCATGCTTGCATCCGTTGTGCTTGGTCAATATTTAGGTGGTATCGAGCATATCTTTGAAAACCCCCAAGCAAGTATGATCCTTAATTTGGTTGTAACAATTGTGATCTGGCCTTTCTTAGCGGGCGTAGAGATGATGGGGGTTTTACATGCTGTTGGTGTTAAAACACAGCCTAAATTGGTTTTTGCATTTTTACGCCGTGGTAGCTGGGTAGCGATTTGTGCAGTAATGACGTCTATTTTCGTTAGCTTAGGCCTACAACTGTTAATTTTTCCCGGTATTTTTCTCGCGGTAGTTCTATCCTTAACTATACCTTTAGTTGTTGAAAAGCGGTTGTCGCCTGCCAAAGCAATAGTTTTGTCAATTAAGGCACTGCGTTTTCAGTGGTTCAATATTTTTACTGTTTACTTAGCATTAGTCGCTATTTTGGTGGTTGCGATTTTACCACTCGCCTTAGCTCAAGGATCTTCTTTAAGTATCTTTGCTGCTGTATTATTTTTTGTATTGATGTCTTACTTAGCTCCACTGTACTTCAATGTTAAAGGGATACTTTATCGGGATATATTTGGCATGAAAATTCACGCCGTTGCTGATGATCAGCAAGTTGGCAATGACACGTTCGTCGCGTAGACCTAAAGGATTTAGGATAAAAGATGTTAAGGAAATTATTATTAATAAGTACAGTCGTTGCCTTTATATTTTTATTGGCCTGGCCGTTTATATTTAAGCCGCAATACCTAAAGGAAGAAACTGTTGCAGTTAAACCTGAAGTGAAAAAGCCTGTTACTCCGGAAAAGCCGCTTCATAACGTTGCATTACCAAACTTTGCTGATATAAAAGATATAAAGCAAAAGAAATTGGCTTTCTTTTCATTTATTCGCCCAGCAGTGGAAATTCAAAACGACCAAATTCGTAAAGAAAGAACCCTATTGCTAAAAATGCTTGAACAAGTATCCCTTGAAGAAATATTAAGCGATGAGCAATATAGTGCGTTGGAACTACTCGCCACTCGTTACCGGGTGAGTCAAAAAGACAGCCTTATGCAACAGTTAAACGCTTTAATAGCTAAGGTTGATGAAATACCTACTGCACTTGTGTTGGTTCAGGCAGCTAATGAATCTGCTTGGGGAACGTCAAGATTTGCTCGAATTGGTTTAAATTTTTTCGGCATCTGGTGTTATCAAAAAGGTTGTGGCATGGTTCCTCGTTCGCGCAATAGTGGAGCAAACCATGAAGTTGAAGCTTTTCAGAGCGTAGATGATGCGGTAAAAAGATATTTACACAATATCAATACCAACAATGCTTATCAGGTATTTAGAACAATTAGGCAGCAATTGAGAGAACAAGAGCAGCCACTAATTCCTGAAATTTTGGCTACCGGCTTGTTACCATACTCTGAGCGTGGCTCTGACTATGTTATGGAGATATCAGATATGTTAAGACATAACCGCCAGTACCTAACTCCTATAACTACAATACCTGCAACTTCGCCTTAAAATAATTGATAGTAATCATGAAAAAGGGGCTTAGTAGCCCCTTTTTTATAAATATACTTTTATTATTGCACTAACGACACTTTCGTTATCTAAACCATCAATACCAAACTTGTTACGCCAGTAACTATATTCAATGCCGGCTGTTATAGCATTCGGCTTACCAAAGTAATTTCCAATATCTAAACGAATCTGAGGGTTGAAATGGAAATCTGCTGCGTGGTCATCAGCTGCAGACGACCAATCAAAGTACCCATCAATCATTAGTTTATGCTTGCCGAAATTAATAGGATAACCATAGGTCACGGTAAGTTGAACATCATTGTCTGCCAACTCGTTGTTAACTTGGTATAGGTTAGCGCCAAAATATGCAAACCCCGGAATAGTCCATGACGAACCAAGACCTAATAGGTAATTATCAAAACCTTTAGAAAAGCTAGGCTCTGATAAGGTTGAGTGCTCCCATGTAGCAGCTATAAAAAGGTCGTTTAATGGGCCGTACGAGACTTTATGGTTAAATGCATAATCAAAGCTCAATCGTGCTGATAGTTCACCATAAGTTTCTTTATGCCTTGGCGCGTTGTTATCAGCTTTAGCATCAATGCGGTCGACAAACATAAAAACGTCACCCCAGTTATGCCCTGAAGCATGTTCTAGCGTGAAAACATTAATATCGTCGTTGGTTAATACTTCAAAATCACTAGTGTTTTTTAAGTACGTTAAACTGTTTGAGCTAAATAGTGTTTCTGCGTTCACTGCATTTAGTGACATTAACGCACCTACAGCAAGCATAAAAATTTTATTGTTCATAGTTTTATCCAAAATAAATGAATTTAACGATAAATAACGCAGCTAATACTAAAACACTTTTAGATAGTTGCTGGTATTTTCCTGCGAAAATCCTTACGGCGGCATAGGCGATAAAACCAAAAGCGATGCCATGTGCTATAGAAAATGTGAGTGGCATGGTAATGCAAATAAGTGCTGCTGGTACCGCATCTAATAAATCGTCCCAGTCTATATGAGCAAGACTTGAGAGCATTAACACTGCCACAAAGAATAAAGGTCCTGCTGTTGCATAAGCTGGCACCATACCGGCAAGCGGCGAGAACAATAGTGCAAGCAAAAACAGTAATCCGACTACGACAGCGGTTAACCCTGTACGCCCGCCAGCACTTACACCAGATGCACTTTCTACATAACTGGTAGTTGTTGAGGTACCTAACATGCTACCTGCAATTGTCGCAGAAGAGTCGGCTAAAAGTGCTTTATTTAGTCGCGGAAGTGAACCGTCATCGTTTAGTAATTTTCCTTTTTGCGCTACAGCAATCAAAGTACCTGAGGTATCAAATAGGTCGACGAAGAGAAAAGCAAAAATGATGCTTATCATGCCAACTTCGGTTGCCCCGGCTATATCTAGTTGCATAAATGTTGGGGCGATATCTGGTGGCATTGACATCAAGCCATTAAATGCAACGTCGCCAAGCAGCACTCCTAAGCCAGTAATGATTAATATTGAATACATTACGGCGCCATTAATACCTCGACTGGCCATAGCTACAATGAGAAATAAGCCAAGTGCAGCCATTAAAGCAGGTAAGGCTGTTACATCACCCATATCTACTAAGGTGGCAGGGTTGTCAACGACAATGCCTGCGCTTTTTAGCCCGATAAAAGCCAAAAATAAGCCGATACCCGCAGCAATACCAAAACGAAGCGCCTGAGGTATGCTGTTTATGATCCACTCTCTTATCTTGAAAATGCTTAAAATTACGAAAATAATACCTGATATAAACACGCCACCTAATGCTACCTGCCAGGTGTAACCCATTTCCAATACTACGGTATAAGTAAAGAATGCATTCAATCCCATACCTGGAGCTAAAGCTATTGGATAATTTGCAATGAAACCCATGATAAAACAGCCGATAGCTGCAGCAACACATGTTGCAACAAATACTGCCCCATGATCCATACCTGCGTCAGCGAGCATTGTTGGGTTAACAAATATGATATAAGCCATGGTTAGGAACGTAGTAATACCTGCAATAACTTCTTGTCGAACATTGGTTTGATTTTCAGAAAGTTTAAAGAGATTTTCGAGCATAATAGATTGATTATATTATTGTTTAAGCCAAGTATAGTCGGCTTTTTTTTATTTGCGTTCCATGCTCCAATGTTTAATTGGTGGCAATACACCTACCACCATATATAAAAATGGCTAGATATTAGATATATCAATAATAAGAGAATCATCGATGTTGGTAGAAGACACAACTTCTTTTGAAAAATCGTAATCTTGTCTTGGGTTGCTGCGATCAATTGGTAGATTGATAAAATCAAATAGTGCTGTGTCGGCTAATTGACTAGGACTTACGTTCTTAATAGATTTGAAAATGTTTTCAATTCTGCCGGGAGAAGTTTTATCCCACTGTGTCAGCATTGCCTTGATGTTTTGGCGTTGCAAATTTTCTTGTGAGCCACATAAGTTACAAGGGATTATTGGATATTGCCTTAATTCTGCATAATCAATAAGATCTTTTTCGCGACAGTAAGTAAGTGGGCGAATAACCGTATTTCGACTGTCGTCTGCTCTTAGCTTTGGCGGCATAGCTTTTAGTTTAGCGCCGAAAAACATATTTAGGAATAGTGTTTCAACTATGTCATCCATATGATGGCCAAGTGCTATTTTCGTCGCACCAATTTCTTCAGCAAACGAGTAAAGAGTACCACGGCGAAGTCGTGAACAAAGGCCACAGGTTGTTTTGCCTTCAGGCACTTTTTGTTTTACTACAGAGTAAGTATCTTTATCAATAATGTAGTAGGGAATATCGAGTGATTCAAAGTAGTCTGGCAATATGTGCGCTGGGAAGCCAGGTTGTTTTTGATCTAGGTTTACAGCGATTACTTTAAAGTCTATAGGTGCCGCTTTTTGTAAACCAAGTAATATATCGAGCATAGCAAAAGAGTCTTTGCCGCCACTAATTGCTGCCATTACCACATCACCTTCTTCGATCATGTTGTAATCTGCAATAGCTTTGCCGACTTTATTACGAAGGCGCTTTTGCAATTTGTTTGCTTCGTACACTGCTTTTCTATTGTCTGCGTCAATCATATTTAAAACTACCTAGATAAATCGGCGCGTATTATAAAGGGAAAGGGCTTACATGATAAGTAAAAAATAACCAACAATTGTAAGAGGCATGTTGGTTATTTTTGTATTAGAGTTTTATGGTATTAGCTTTGTAATGGTGAAATGTAGTCGGCTGGTTTAAGTGCTAACACATCACAGTTGAGCTTATCGATAACATGCTCTGCGGTATTACCGATAAGCGCAGCGGATAAACCTGTGCGCCCAATTGTACCTAAAATGACTAATTCTGCATCGAGCTTCTGAGATAAACTCTCAATGACATCTTCAGGCAAGCCTTCTTTGACATAAGTGTGTTCTTTGTTAATACCATATTTTTCAGCATGCTCAGCCATGGCGTCTTGATGGTGCTTTAGCATAGTGTCGTTATATTGGCTTGCATCAAACTCTGGAATTTCAATCGCAATATTTACAGGTGTGCCAGGGAAGGAATTAACTAAATGAACGTTGGCATTAATAACATTTGCTAAATGTTTTGCTTCTTTAGTGATAATTTCGTTAAGTGATTGATGTTCATGTTCGTCACTCCCTACATTTACAGCGGCCAAAATGTTTCCGTTGGCAGGCCAAGAGTGATCTTTTACCAATAGTAGTGGGCAAGGGCATTTTCTTAGTAAATGCCAATCTGTAGGTGTAAATATCACCGACTTCAACTTGTCGTGCTCGTGAGTACCCTTAACTACAATGTCGTGATTGCTATTGAGTACTTGGTCGATTACTGCTTCAAAGGGTCTATTGTGCCAGATAACTTTAACATCGATACCTTTGTCCTGTGCACCTAACGCTTTAATTCGTTCTTCTATCCAAACTTTGCGATCTTTGATGACAGTTTGGCGCATTGATTCACGTTCATCGCTTGAAAGCATGGTTGTCATTTCATAAGAAAAATCAAAAATGCTAAGAAATGCTGTAAGCTTAGCATTTGTCTTAATTGACAAGTCTATCGCTCGGCCTAACGCCTTTTGCTCATCAGTTGTAGGATCAATTACAACAAGAATGTTTTTATACGTTTCCATGTTATGCCTCACCACCACATTAAGTTTAAAAACAGTGTGCCTGCTTTAAGTGATAAATAATTTGTTTTAAATCAACAAATAGAATCACCGAGTACGTATACTCAATAGCATAGTATGGAAACGTGGTTTAGAAAAGTGGCAAAAACTAAAGTAATGCCACTTGATGTAATTTGTCGATATCGTTAATTATTATTAATTTTCCGTCAATAGTAATTAAACCTTCTTTATGGAAGCGGTTCAACAATCGACTGATGGTTTCAACGGTAAGACCAATGTAATTACCAATATCACCACGTGTCATTGTTAATCGAAATTCAGAAGGTGAAAGGGCTCGTTCTTTATAACGAGAACTAAGCGTCGATAAAAATGTTGCTAAACGTTGTTCCGCATTTTTACGATTAAGTAGTGAAAGCATATCTTGATCAGTCAAGATTTCATTACTCATTAATCTAAGCACTTGACGTTTAAGTGAAGGCATTGAGTTTGATAATTCATCAAGCGTATTGTATGGGATTTCACAAACCATCGCTGTTTCAAGCGCTTGTGCAAAGCTTTGGTGTTCGCTATTTGCCAGCGCATCAAAACCGAGTAGGTCGCCTGCTAAGTGAAAGCCTGTTATTTGCTCTTCACCGTTTGAATCAATGGTAAATGTTTTAAATGTACCTGAACGAATTGCAAACAACGAGTGGAGGGCTTCGCCATCTTGAAATATTTTTTCACCCTTACGAATAGGGCGTTTACGATCAATAATATTATCAAGGGTATCCAGCTCTTTTTCGTTTAATGAAAAAGGTAAGCATAATTCGCTGATACTACAATTTTGACAATGAATGTGACTTTTGTGTGCGCACGACTGTGACATTAATCTAACTCGACCATGATAAATTTAACCTGACTATGATATTAAATCATAGCTTGGTAGGCAACCTGAACTGTATACATTCCGTAAACAATCATCAAAATAGCCGTTGTTTTTCTAAAATATTTCGATTTAAGTAACGACTGGACTGAAAACACACCAACAGATAATGAAATCATTGCGGGAAGTGTTCCTAATCCGAATGCTGCCATAATTAGCGCTCCCTGAGAGCCACTGCCGCTAGCTACTGACCAAGTCAATGTTGAATATACTAGCCCGCATGGTAGCCAGCCCCAGACAAGCCCCAATGAAAGCGCTTTAGTAGGTGAATCTACCGGCAGACATTTTTTGGCTAATGGTGAAATATGCTGCCATACAAATTTTCCGGCATTTTCTATTTTGGCTAGAATGAAAAGCCATTGACCTAGGTATAAACCGAGTAAAATTAAAAAAATACCAGATATCAATCTCATCGCATTAAGCGGTACACCAATACTTTTCGCAGCCAATGAACCTGTAAAGCCAACCGCTGCGCCAATTAGGCTATAAGAGAGAATACGACCTGCATGATAGCTTAAAATTAGCGGCCATTTTCGTATGCGCTCTTGATTAGGTAGTGCTGACAGTAACATACCCGACACGCCACCACACATAGTAAGGCAGTGACCTGCACCTAAAAGGCCAATGGCAAACGCTGATAACAAATCAATATTCATTTGTTAATGTTATCTTCCGTTTCATCGATTGTGCTATTTTGAGCCGTTTGAGGCTTATCTTGAGAATTATTTTTTAGTTGTTCGTCGTCAAAAAGAATACTTAAACCTTCTTTCTCCAAATCATTAAATTGTTCAGACTTAACAGCCCAGAAAAATAGGTAGATGCCTATTATTGTTAAAATAATAGCGATAGGGATTAAAACGTAAATTACACTCATTTCTTTAACAACCGTAGCGAGTTTGTAACAACTAATATCGAGCTAGCAGACATACCAATAACCGCCATATATGGCGTTATATAGCCCATGACGGCTAATGGCAATACTATTGCGTTATAGCCAAAAGCCCAGCCGTAATTTTGCCAAATGATACGTCGAGTATATTTGCCAATATTAATTAAGGTATTGAGCGATGACAATTGATTATTGAGCAAAATTACATCTGCACCACTTTTTGCTACGTCAGTTCCACTGCCCATAGCGATAGAGACATGAGCGGCACTAAATACGGGAGTATCATTGACGCCATCACCTACCATTGCTGTCGTGTGAACTTTGTTTCTTTCCTTAATAATCGACATTTTTTCATGGGCTGTTAGGCTGGCGTGAATTTGATCGATAGGTAATGCATTAGCAACATTAGCACAGCCGGTTTCACTGTCACCTGATAGCATCAACGTTGAGGTGTTTTGTTGTTTTAATTTATTTAGTACTTTCTCTGCATCATCGCGAAGAGTATCTGTTAGATATAGAGCTGCGCAGGTTTCTTCATTGATAACGACTACTATTTGCGCGTTATTACCGTCATTTTCATGTTGCTGGGTTAGCAGCCAACTTGCTTTACCTAACTTAATGTTTAGGCCTTGTACTTGGCCTGATATACCAAGCCCCGGGTGCACTTCAACTTTCGCTGCATTAATTGAATAATCACGAAATTCGTTAAAAGCATTAGCGATAGGGTGCTGTGAATGGGCCTCTAGTGCGGCAATAAGTGTTAATAATTGCTGCTCTGAATACTGCTGGTTAAATCGTTTGATTTTAGCCACAGTAAATTCACCTTTGGTTAGGGTGCCTGTTTTATCAAAAGCAAAAAGGTCTACCTCAGGAATGGTTTCCATTACATGTCCTGATTTTATCATTATGCCTTCACGGTTTAAGCGAGTCGTAGCACAAGTTAAAGCCGTAGGAGTGGCAAGTGAAAGGGCACAAGGGCATGTGGCTACTAATACTGAAAGCGTTATCCAGAATGCTTCTTCTGGCATGTGTTGTTGCCAATATAACGCAGTAAAAATTGATGTTATTAAAATTAATGCCACAAAATATTGGGCAATTTTGTCTGAAAGTTGTGCAATTTTAGGCTTGTGAGCTTGTGATGATTCGCTTAAACGAATTAATTGACTAAGAAAAGTATTGGTACCAGGCTGCTTTACGCGAGCAATTAGGTTGCCGTCGCCATTAATCGTACCGGCATAAATATTTTCTCCACTTTGCTTTGCAACAGGCTTTTGCTCACCTGATAACATAGCTTCATTTAAGTGGCTATTTCCTGTTTCTATAATGCAATCAGCAGGTACAGTTTCTCCGGGTTTAATCATTACTTGGTCATTAACCGCTAACGACTTAGCAGTGACAAATGATTCAACACCATTAACAACCTTTGTTGCCGTCATTGGCATTAGTTTTAACAAGTTAGCCGAGACTTGAGCAGCTCTAGAACGAGCACGGAACTCTAGGAACTTTCCAATCAACAATAGGAAGGTGAACATCGACACTGATTCAAAGTACACCTCGCCACTTTGCATAATTGTTGCCCAAGCACTAGCAAAAAATGCAAGTAATATCGCAATAGAAACAGGGACATCCATCGAGAGCCTGTGGGCCTTTATAGCGTTTATGGCACCGACATAAAATGGAAATGCACCATAAAATATAATAGGGGTGGTTAGTAGCAGGCTTGTGTAACGCAAGTAAACTAAATTGTGCTCAGACATATCTGAAAAGGCGCCAAAGTATAAACCAATGGCGATCATCATTACTTGCATCATTAAAATGCCAGAAATGCCTAATCGTTTGATAAATGTCTTACTTTGCTCGATGTTTTGCTGTTCGACATCACTAGCTTTAAATGGAAGTGCGTGGTAACCAAGTCGCTCAATATGTTCAATGATTTTACTCAGCTTAATTATTTCATTTTGCCATGTAACCGTTGCTCGTTGAGTTGTAGCGTTTACTGAAATATTATGGATACCTGCAACTTGTTCCAGTTTCATTTCAATTAACCAAGCACATGCTGCACAGCTTATGCCGTCTACGGTGAGAATAGTTTCTCGATTTTCACCTGACTGATGGGTAAACTCATGTTGTAAGTTATCATCATCCAAAAGCCTATTGCGTTTTAGCTGGTCTGGCACCAATGTCGAACCTTTAGGAGCGTTTTCAGTGCGAAATTTATAGTAGTCAGTAAGGTGATTGGCAACAATAGTTTCTGCGACGGCTTGGCAGCCCGCACAACACATTGCTCTAGCGGCGTTATTTATATCGACATTGAGCACAATACCGTTGGGTATCGGCTCACCACAATGAAAACAAGGTTCTGACATTATTGAGCTTCAGCAGGGTTCGGTATTAACTCGATAAAGTTTGCCTGAGGCAAGGCAATGGTTGATTGAATCTTCCAGTTATTTTCAAATGACGAAATTGTTACTCGCCACTTTCCTGAAACTTTTTGGTCAAACGTATGACGAAAATCGCCATTACCGTCAGGTGTAAGTGCTAAATAAAAATCTTTTTCTTGTTGAGTAGGATGATAAAAATTAGCATTAATAATTGGGAACTCCCTCTCAATACCTAAAGGAGTAATAATCAATTCATTATTTGCCAGTTTTAGCCCAAATTTCATACCTAACTTTTGTGCATGCTTAACTTTGGAAACTTGGATATTTATTGCTTTACCTTTTTTGTAGTAATCACCGACAACGAGATCATCTGGATCGGTATTAGCAATTATTAACGTAGTAATACCTGCGATTACTGCTGATAGGGGGAGAAAAAAGACTAACCAAGCCCAGGGCTCTTTATACCAAGGTGTTTTCATTGACTATTTTTATCAGTAAATTTGGGGTCGTATTGTATCTTTTTTCGAATCTTGACCCAAGTAAATTCGTAATATGTAATGGTCTAAATAATAAAAAGCGCCTTGTTGAAAATTCAACAAGGCGCTTTTAAATAACTATTTTAAATCAGTTACTTTTGAGAAAGGCTATAAACGTATGCGCTAATAACGTGTACTTTATCTTCGCCTAAAATGTGTTGCCATGCAGGCATAACACCCGCTCTACCATTACGAATTGATTCTTCAACCGCTTTTTGCGAGCCACCATATAACCAAATGTTGTCGTTTAATGCTGGAGCACCTAGAGCGATACCCATTTCAGCACTACCTTGACCAGCGTCACCATGACATGCGGCACACATTGCAAACTTAGGTGCTGCCTTGGCTGCATCGTCTGCGTTAACTTCACGACCACTTAAACTCAATACATAAGCAGCCATTTCTTTAACGCCTTGCTCACCGCCTAATGCCGCTTTCCATGGCATCATTCCGTTCGCTTTACGACCGTCCATAATACTTGCTTTGATAGCAGCAGCATCACCACTGTATAACCAATCTTTATCAGCAAGGTTAGGGAAGCCAGTTGTACCACGAGCATCTGAACCGTGACATTGAGCACAGTTTTGTAGGAATAAGCGTTGACCAACTTTTAACGCTTCTTCATCAGTTGCTAAGTCTTCGATGCTACGCGCAGCGTAAGCCTCAAAGATTGGGCCATACTTTTCTTCAGCACGAGCAACTTCGCGATCGTACTCAACTAGCAGGCCAGAGCCTTCAGCTAAGCTAGATGCTGTTTGCGCTTTAGAAGAATCCAAAGTCAAAACATCTTGGTTTGAACTTTTCCAGCCCAATAGGCCATCCCAATTTGAACCAAAAACACCTGGGTATAGTGCTAAGTAACCAAAGCCCCAAATGATCGTTAATAAGAAGAATGTACTCCACCACTTAGGTAGTGGGTTATTTAATTCTTCAATGCCGTCGAATTCGTGTCCCATAGACTCGCCTTCAGGCACGCCTGCAAAGTTCTTTAAACACCAGCGAAGTAGGATATAACAACCTACTAAGGTGCCTAGTGTTAGAACAGCTATCCAAATACTCCAGAAGCTAGACATTATTATTAGTCTCCTGTTTGTTTACTTCATCTTTGCGGTCTTCTTCAAAAATTGAGTTAGCAGCATCGTCAAATGAAGAACGACGTTTCTTGCTGTATGCCCAAACCACAATGATAATAAAAAGTGCCAATATAAGGAGGGCGATTAACCCTCTTAGTGTACCGTAGTCCATATCAATTATTTCAACGCATGACCTAATGACTGAAGATAAGCGATAATAGCTTCCATTTCTGTTTTGCCTTCAACATCAGAACGTGCATTTGCAATATCTTCTGCTGAATATAAAGGAATTGGATTACCACTTGCGTCTTTATGACCACGGTTTCTAGTTAGTAAGTTAAAAGTTTCTAACTTTTTGGCCGTTAATTTACCGTCTAACTTATTTTCTTCTAACCATTTAAAAGATGGCATATTTGACTCAGGTACAACTGAACGTGGGTCAATTAAGTGAGCACGATGCCAGTCATCAGAATAACGACCACCAACACGAGCTAAATCAGGACCTGTACGTTTTGAACCCCATAGAAACGGATGTTCCCAAACATGTTCACCGGCAACCGAGTAGTGACCATAACGTTCTGTTTCTGCACGGAACGGACGAATCATTTGGCTGTGACATGTATTACAACCTTCACGGATGTATATATCACGACCTTCCATTTCTAACGCTGTGTATGGGCGTAAGTTTGTTACAGGTGTCGTTGTTTCTTTTTGGAAAAACAACGGTGTAATTTCAACTAAACCACCAATACTGATTGCTAAAATTGTGAATATAAAGAACCAACCAACGTGCTTCTCTACTGCTTCGTGCTTATTTTGCGTATTATTCGACATTATAACTCTCCTTAAGCTGCTTCAACTTTCTTAAGGCTGCCGTTTTCAGCACCTATGGTTTTAAACATGTTGTAAAGCATGATTACGAAACCAGCTACAACTAATACGCCGCCTAAGAAGCGCATAAAGTAGAACGGGTAAGAAGCGGTTAAACTTTCTACGAAGCTATAAGTTAGCGTACCGTCTGTATTTACAGCGCGCCACATTAAACCTTGCATTACACCTGAAATCCACATAGCTACGATATATAAAACAATACCAGCTGTGTGCATCCAGAAGTGGATGTTGATTAAACGAATGCTAAACATACGTTGTTGATTAAATAACACAGGAATTAAGTGGTACATTGCACCAATTGAAACCATAGCTACCCAACCTAAAGCACCAGAGTGAACGTGACCAACGGTCCAATCAGTGTAGTGAGATAAGGCATTAACTGACTTAATCGCCATCATTGGACCTTCAAAAGTAGACATACCATAGAAAGATAATGAAACGATTAGGAAACGAAGAATTGGATCGTGACGAAGTTTGTGCCAAGCACCAGATAGCGTCATGATACCGTTAATCATACCACCCCAAGATGGTAAGAATAAAACAACTGACATTACCATACCTAAGCTTTGTGCCCAGTCAGGAAGTGCAGTGTAATGTAAGTGGTGTGGTCCTGCCCATATGTAAAGAGAAACTAACGCCCAGAAGTGAACGATAGATAAACGGTATGAGTAAACAGGACGTTCTGCTTGCTTAGGAACGAAGTAGTACATCATGCCTAAGAAACCAGCTGTTAATAGGAAACCTACGGCATTATGACCATACCACCATTGCATCATCGCATCGATGGCACCAGAGTATATGGAATAAGACTTCATCATTGAAACTGGAATTGCCATACTGTTACCAATATGCAGTACAGCTACGGTGAGAATGAATCCACCGAAGAACCAGTTAGCCACATATATATGTGACGTTTTACGCTTTATTAGCGTGCCAAAGAATACGATTGCGTAACTCACCCAGACAACGGCGATAGCAATATCGATTGGCCATTCAAGTTCTGCGTACTCTTTACTTGAGGTGTAACCTAAAGGAAGAGTAATTGCGGCAGCAACTATAATGGCTTGCCAACCCCAAAAGGTGAATGACGCGAGGCTTCCGCCAAATAACGCTGTTTTACACGTACGTTGTACAACGTAATATGAAGTAGCGAATAAGGCGCTAGTACCAAATGCAAAAATTACCGCATTGGTATGCAATGGACGTAGACGGGAGTAGGTTAACCAAGGGGTATCAAAGTTTAATGCAGGCCAAATTAATTGTGCTGCAATTAAGACACCAACTAGCGTACCAACGAACCCCCAAATGACAGTCATCACAGTAAATTGACGCACAACATTCATGTTGTAGTCTACTGCTGATGTATTACTTTGACTCATGTTTATGGTTTCCGCAGTTATAATTATTCATTAACAGATAGTGGATCTCGCTCGAAAACCACAATTATATCTATTGATTAGTTATAGACTATAAATTGCAAGTTGACCTAGCGGTTCTCCAATCCGAGCGCATAATAAAGATTTCGTACATAAAAGTCATTAGTATCAAAGGGAAAACCTGTTCTAAATCAAAAAAAATCATAGATAGTTACAATAATTGAAATAAATGCCTGTAAAATAGTGCTAGCAGTTAGTTAATGGGTTGAAAAGTGGTCAAAAAATACTCAGCGTTTTTACTTGTTTTAATTAGCCTTTTAGCTTGTGAAAGGCAAAGTGCTTTTGAAAATTTAATCCAAGAGCCGTCTTGTATCAAAAGCCAGAGTCATTGTCAGTTGAATACTAAGGCAGGACTATTGAATATCCAATTTAATGTCCGGTATCTAATTGCTGAAGCGCCTTTTGAGCTTTATGTAAGTGTTCCCAATGAACGATACACAATCAAAAGAGGCTATATGGAAGGTGTTGATATGTTTATGGGGAAAATTCCGTTGTTTTTTGACGCTCATACTGCTGAAGAGGTTATAGCAGAAAGTATGTTTGGCAGTTGTAGTCAAGATAAAATGCAATGGCGAATTTGGCTAGAAGTTATTGATAAAGAGTTAGGTGAAACTGTGGTTCAAACAGTCTCTTTTACTATTACCAGTTATCGAGGTATGAAAGCGCTTCCTGCTAGCTCATAATTAACCAAATGGCGACGCATATCATCAGTGTGCCAGATACTTGGTTAAGTAACTTTACATTGTTACGTTGAGTAAGCACTTTACCGATAGTTTTTCCTCCAGTAGCGTATATCATCATGCAAACAAACTCTGACACCAAGATGATTGCGATAAGTAAACTTAGTTGTGGAATAACTGGGATTTCTGGGTTAATAAATGGTGGTAGCAAAGAGACCATAAAAGCCCAGCCTTTGGGGTTAGCAATGGCCGTAATAAAGCCTTGATTGAACAGTTGCCATCGCGCTACTTCTTTTACCTTATTTTCCTCAGAAATAGCTAACTTACCTTTTGACAAAAACATGTTGATACCGACATAACACAGGTAGCAACCGCCAAGTATCTTCAATGTTTCAAATGCTGAAGGGTAACGATTTAGTATTGATGACACACCAGCAACCGCTGCGACGGCAACCGTGGCAACGCCTAAAAGCTCTCCACTCATCATGAACATGGTACGCCTAACACCAACGGACATGCCTAAACTCATGGCTAATGTCATACACATTCCAGGTGTAATACTTACGAAGAAAAATGTAGGGATGAATACAGCAATTAAGGCAATATCGAACATCATGATGGCTATTAACTTTTGGTAAGATACAGTAAAGCTCCCGAAGGAGCTTTGATATTTAGATGCTGTTGGTTACATCGACAGATAGTTTGAGCATTTGCCCTGGTTGTAAATATTCTTTACGACTAAGACTGTTCCAACGTTCAATATCGCTAATTTTTACGTTGAATTTGTCTGCAATTCGGGCAAAAGAATCACCACGGCGCACTCGATAAGTGATGTTACGCATAATTGCTTGAGCGTCGCGCTTTTGAGCTGCCTGTTTAAGGCCAACCTTTTGCCAGATAACAAGGTTTTGTCCTGGTTTTATATAATCTTTAGGCGCCATGCCATTCCACTTTGCAATGCTTCGCGTTGATACATTGTATTTACGACTTATGTCCCAAAGCGTGTCACCAGATTTCACTTTATGCATTGTTTTTACGCCGTTGCGACGACGTTGCTGGGTTTTGGTCAAACGTTGCTCTTGAGATAGAATGTAATCGTCTAATGCCTGGGCTGCGACAGGAATTAATAGATGCTTGCCTGCCCGTATATTATTACCACTAATATTATTGACTTTACGAATAAGTTCAGGAGTTGTGTGAAACTTTTTAGCTATACGGATCAGGCTGTCACCATTTTTAATTTTATAACGCTGCCATGAAAGTCGGTCTTTATCAGAAAGCTTTGCTAACCCTTCTTCAAACTTTTCAATTTTTGCATTTGGTAATAATAGGTAGTGTGGGCCTTCAGGGTCGGTTGCCCAGCGATTAAAACCTGGATTTAATCGCTGAAACTCAGCTAAACTTAAATCAGCCAATCTTGCAGCTTTCGCCAAATCAAGCTGTGATTTGATATCGACTGTAGCAATAACAGGCGTGTTATCGATTTCATAGAGTTTTAAACTAAACTGCTCCGGTTGTTTAACGATGTCTGCCAAAGCAAGTAATTTTGGTACGTATGCGCGTGTTTCTTTCGGTAAATCAAGTGACCAAAAATCTGTAGGCTTATTTTTACGCGCGTTATTTTTCATTGCTCGCCTAACTCGACCTTCACCGGAGTTATAAGCTGCTAATGCTAATAGCCAATCACCGTCGAAATACTTGTTTAAATATTTCAAGTACTTAATAGCACCTTGAGTAGAGGCTACAACATCACGTCTACCGTCGTACCACCAGTTTTGCTTCATACCAAAGCGTTTGCCTGTTCCTGGCACAAACTGCCACATACCAGAAGCTCGACCATGAGAATATGCAAAAGGGTCGAAAGCGCTTTCTACAATCGGTAATAAAGCAATTTCTAATGGAATATTCGCCTTTTCCAACTCTTGTACGATGTAAAATAAAAACGGTTCTGCTCGTTTAGCGACCCGATCTAAATAATTAGGGTGTTTAACATACCAATTACGTTGTGAAATAACGCGTTTATTTTGTGGAACGTCAAAAGTTAACTTACCACGAATGTGCTGCCAAATATCTTCAGATACGTGTATTTTGTCTTGATCAAGATCGATTTCTACATCTGCGACAGGGTGAATTACATCAATAGACTCATCTACTAACAGTGCCTGATTAATTTCTACAGGCGTAGCAATGGTATTACTTACCACAAACTCATCTGCAGTGCGCTGCTCTTGTGTCGTTTGGCACCCTAAAAGGAGAATGGATGCGGATAAGGAAAGTGCTAAATGCTTCATAAACAAATTTTTCTTTGAAAAGTAACCGAATTCTACTGGTTTAAAAGGCTATTTCAAGTGTTATTAAAACTCGTCCTTCCAGCGGCGAATAGCAGCAAATACATCCACTTCACTTTTTATACTATTTTCAGTGAAGCGCTCTGCAGCATGTTTAACGTTTTCATTATCGCATCTAAGGAACGGGTTAATGCATAATTCTCGAGATAAGTTAGTAGGAATCGTAGATTTTTTGTCTAACCGGTCTTCTTGCACTTGCTTAAAATAAGCCAATAATTCTGAGTTTTCAGGTTCAACTGCTAAAGCAAAATGTAAATTTGCTAGGGTATATTCATGAGCACAATAAACTTGGGTATTAGCCGGTAATTGTTTCAATTTATTTAACGAGTGATGCATTTGTTCAGCTGTTCCTTCAAATAGGCGTCCACAGCCGCCTGAAAATAGTGTATCTCCACAAAATAATAGCGAATCACTGAAATATACTATATGACCAGAAGTGTGACCCGGAACGTCTAATACTGACAAGCTTAGGTCAATACCCTTGATTGATACTTTGTCACCTTCTTTAAGTTTATGCGTACATTGTGGGATAGATTCATTAGCCGGACCATAAACGCTAATATCTTCACCATATAACGCAATGAGCTCGTTAATTGCTCCAACATGGTCAGGATGATGATGAGTGACTAATATCGTCGTTAGTTTAAGTTGGTTATTTTCTAAGAACTCAATACATGGCTGTGCTTGTCCAGGATCAACGAGTGCGGCTTTGTCGCTACTCGCTTCTGTTATTGCCCAAATATAGTTGTCGTTAAATGCATGAATTGGGGTTATATTTATAGTCATAAGTAAGCTTTTATGCTGAAATTTTTACCATTATAACCTGATTATAGAGAGAGTTAAGCTTGATGAAATCTGCTTTAGCTTATCGTGAACCAAGTAGTCCCGAAAATTGGCAAGAATTGCCAATGGGAGAGCTAGTGCTAGAAGAAATCAATAGCGCAGTAGCTACTTGGACTCCAAAATTTTTTGGTTATCACTTACTCAAAATTGGTGCTTTGAGTAGCCAGATTGATTGCAAGTTGTCGCCAATTAAACATCAAGTTAATGTAGCGCATTGCCGCGAAAAAAGCTCTGTCATAGCCGATATCGACGACTTACCGTTTACAGAACACAGTGTCGATGTTTGTTTGTTGGGACATGCACTGGAGTTTAGTATAGACCCGCATCACGTGCTTCGAGAAGCAAGTCGAGTATTAATACCCAATGGTTATATTGTGCTTACTGGCTATAACCCATTGAGTTTTGTAGGATTAAACAAAATTATTCCTTATCGCCGTAAACAAATGCCGTGGAAAGAGCAGTTTTTCACGCCTATGCGAGTTAAGGATTGGTTGGAATTAATGGGCTTTGAAATACTCGAAGACAAACGGTTATTACATTCAACTTTAAGTGGTAGCACTCAAAACAATAAAGCCAGCAAATTGAAAACACTATGGCAAAGGTTAGCTTCGGATTATTTACCTTCCATGGGCAGTGTTTATGTGATTGTCGCGAAAAAACGTGTTCATCCGCTAACGCCAATTAAACCCAAATGGCGATTAAGGCCAAGTTTAACTCCTGCACGTGTGCCATCGATGAACAGTAATAAAGTCAAACTTAGATGATAAAAAAACCCAGAGACTACTCTGGGTTTTTACTATTTAAGTCTAAGTAAAACTTATTTCAAAGCTTATTTTAGAACTTGTATGTTGCTTGTGCATATGCAAAGCGGCCTTGACCACTATGTACATTTACAACAAATCCCATGAAGTCATGGTATGCAAATGGCGGTTCTTCATTAAACAAGTTAGTTGCACCAATCGTTAAGATCGTATTTTCAATACCGTAGTAATTGAAAGAGGCATCAACTGTAGTCATTGAATCAACTTTACCATTGTCGGCTACTTCTTGTTCGAATTCATCGATGAAGTTAATAGCCATTGTTGCGCTGAAGTCATCTTTGATCCAATCTACAGACGTTGTCCAACGAATTTCTGGTTGTTCAAAACCACCTTCTTCAGTGTTTTTGTAATCCTCAAACTTCAATACGTAATTCATTACGTAACCTAGTTTAAACTGACCATATTCAGTTTCTAAGTTATAACGAACATCAATATCTAAACCTGAAGTTTCTAAATCACCAATGTTTTGGAAACCATCGTTAACTTGAATTACTTCACCTGGGTCACCAGCAATAGAAGTAGGGCGACGCTCTACGATCGCAGGATCCAAACCAAAGTTATCCATCACAAATTGTGTGTCTGAATCAATAATGTCTTCAATGTCGTAATTGTAGTAATCAACAGAGAAACTTAAATCATCAGTAACGTTATAAATAACACCTAAGTTGTAACTTTTAGATTCTTCTGGACCTAAGTCAGGGTTACCTTCAAATACGGCTGTGTACTCTTGAGGTTCACACGCTCTATCTTGATTACCAATTGCATTACAACGTAACGTATCGATTAAGTTTGGTGATTCGTCGGTACGACCTAAACCTAGCTGATGTAACGATGGCGCGCGGAACGCTGTACCATATGAACCGCGTAGACTTAAGTCGTCACTTGGCGTCCATAAGAAAGATATTTTCGGATCAGTCGTAGTACCAAAATCAGAATAGTCTTCGTGACGAACCGCTACTTGAACTTCTAATGTGTCAAGTACTGGGATTGCAACTTCACCAAAAATTGCGGTGTTATCACGTGAACCGTTTGCTTGGGTAGCTTCTGTACCAAAAACATCACCACGTAAAAATTGATCATCAGGGTTATCTGAAATCTTCTCTTCACGATATTCTGCACCAATCGCTAACATTAATTCACCATGGCTCATCTCCATCACTGGACCAGAGAATTTAATGTCGAATGATTTATTCGTTGATTTACCGATACGAGTTGTTGTCGTTTCGATGTAATCAAGCGCTTCTTGTGAATTGCTAGAAGGCTCGAACGGGTTCCATAAACCTGAATCAATGGCTTCTTGAATTCGACGAGAATTAGGGAAACCATCTACACCACGTTCAACTGATTCACTTTTGATATAGCTGTACGCTGCTTCCCAGCTCCAATCGTCAATCTCGCCTTGTAAACCTAAAATTGCACGGTAATAATCAGAATCTACGCGTTTTTCACGGTTACCAATATCAACTGTGCGGCGACGCATTGTTAAATCTTGACCGTGGAATTCGTGATCAGGCATATCAGCAAATGGGTGATTAATACTGTCGCCTGGCATGGTCAATTCGTTAAAGCTTGGGCTACCTGCACCACGTACGATTGATTTTGAGTTTTGGCCATTTAATTCAGCAAATGCTCGTACCGTATCGTTAATTTCATATTTACCCATGTAGTTCCAGCTGAAGCGCTCGGCATCAGGGATCATCGTCATGTGAGGTGCATAGTCATATCGACATAAATTGTTAGCAAAATCACGATCAGCTTCAGGACAAGTATCGTTACCGTATAAATCGATTAAACGGTTTGAAGGATCCGACGCCAATGCGATTGTACCTGGAATACCTGATGACGAACGGAAGTCTGTCGCTAGTGGATCGCCAGTGCGTGCTGCTTGGTTAGCTGTTTTTGAATAGCTACGGTCAGCATAAAGCACTTCTTCACGATCAAAGTATTCTAAAATAAAGGTGTGGCTTGATTTTTCAGTTTGGTTACCAAAAACTAAGCTAACGCTTTGCTCGTCACCGCCGCCATCAGCAGTAGTACCAAACTTGCCTGAAAGCTCAACACCGTCAACGTCATCACGTAGTACAACGTTAATTACACCAGCTACCGCATCTGAACCATAAGTTGCTGATGCTCCATCTTTTAAGATGTCTACACGCTTAATTGCTGATAGTGGGATATTGTTAATATCTACGAATGCAGTATCAATACCCTTAGCGAACGGGCTTACCGATACACGGCGGCCATTAACTAAAATAAGCGTCGAGTCAGCACCTAAACCACGTAGTGATACTGAAGAACCACCATTGGCGGTATCATCAGAACTGTTTGCCTGCGTTGAGAACGTACCTTGTCCTGAAATAGGTAGCTTAGTGAACAAGCTAATTAAGTCAGTTACACCTGATTTAGCGATATCTTCTGAAGATAAGCTAGTAACAGGTGAAGGGCCTTCCATATTTGTGCGTTTAATGTGAGAACCCGTGATTTGAATGCGTTCGACTTCTTCTTCAGTCTCTGCAGCTACAGCGTTGAAGCTTTGAGAGGCAAACAAAGCGGCTGAAATACTGATCGCAAGCGAGGTTTTCTTAGAGAAAAACTTAGTCATTTCCATGTTTCCTTTTGTTTATAATTATATTCGTCAAATCCTACATTAACTAACTGTTAACAAAGCATTAACGAGGGGGTAGCTTTATTAACAGAAGTAAATTTTGACTATGATTTTTGTAACAGATATTGAAAGCTTTAGGAATAGCTTTTATGTTTATAAATTCAAGAATTTGTAAATAAATCTGTCCAAAAAACAAACAGAAAATGACTGCAGACGTTGAATTACGTAATGTCTTGTACGATTTGATTCGTATAAAAGAAAAATTTTCAACTGATTAATTTGTAAACAGTAATGCTTGTGGTTTTTATCATTGCCTATAATTGTGCGACAATCTCGGTTAAACCAAGAATAAATTGGATTGTTAAATGTTAAGAAACGAATTTGAGCAATATTTAACTCAACTATTGCAACCTTCACAGATAAAAGACTTTTCCCCTAATGGGTTACAAGTGCAAGGGAGCGAAGAAGTTAACCGCATTGTAACAGGTGTTACAGCTACAGGGGCATTAATCGATAAAGCGATAGCATTAGGTGCTGATACTTTGCTTGTTCATCATGGCTATTTTTGGAAAGGTGAAAACCAAGCCATTACAGGTATGAAATATCAACGTATTAAAAAGCTAATAGATAACAATATTAACTTATTTGCCTATCATCTCCCGTTAGATATTCATCCTGAACTTGGTAATAACGCACAACTAGCGAAACTATTAGGTATTAAAGTTACAGGCCCACTAGAGTTGGGTAACCCTGTAAGTGTTGGTGTGCAAGGAGAGTTACCTTTTAATATCGATGGGGAAAGTTTCAATCAACTGATTAGTCAAAAGTTGAATCGACAGAGTTTACATATCTCAGCATCATCTAATAAACCAATTAAAACAGTTGCTTGGTGCACTGGTGGTGGCCAAGGCTATATTGATTTAGCTGCCGAGCAGGGCATTGATGCATTTATCTCAGGCGAAGCTTCTGAGCAAACGACGCATATAGCTAGAGAAATGGACATTCACTTTTTTGCAGCAGGACATCACGCTACAGAGCGTTATGGCGCTAAAGCGTTAGGTGAACATATTGTTAGTGAACTAGGCTTAAATGTAGAGTTTATTGATATCGATAATCCAGTTTAAACTTAGTGTTGGCAGTAGAAAGCTTAGTAAGCTATCCACTGCCACAATCTACCCATGGTTTCATACCATGCGATACTAGTTTGTGTGAGTTTTTTACTACTCGGTAAATAGTAAGACCAGCTTTCTTCTTCAAGTTGATTCTTTACCCAAAAACTCGCCGGTGCAGGCGTAGCGTTTACACCTGCTAAAGCAAAATAATGCATAGCTCTTGGCAGGTGATAGGCATCGGTCACTAAGACGACGTGTTTTCCTTTCACTCTTGGCGCAATAAGTTGGGCCTCTTCTCCTGTATCTTTAGGATATGGTTCTACGAGTATTTTATTCGGAGCGACCCCTAAACTAATGGCTGCTTGTTTTACTTTTTCCGCATTAGGAATAGGATCGTTGGCAGAATAGCCTGAAGTAATTAGCATGGCTTCAGGGTGTATGCTTAGTATTCTAATGCCTTCTATCATACGTTTAAGTGAACAGTCTTGTAATTGAGATGTTGGCGGCAAAGCATCATTAGTCGTATGCCCACAACCTAGTACCACAATATAATCAACAGGCTTTATAGAGCGTGTAAAGCTCTCGTATTGTTGCTCCATAGGTATCATGAATCTATCTGAAATCGGTGCTAATGATGAGAAGGTTAAAATAACAAAAGCCGATAATAACCATTTGAATGCTAATTTTGGCTTTGAATGCAGTGTAATCAACGCAAAGAGCATAAAAATAAGGCTCAAAGTAATTGGCATAACGACAATCGACACTATTTTTTTAAAGAGAAAAAAATCCATAGTACTTCTAGGTGAGAATGCATAAGCACATACTAGCGCAGCAGAAAATGTTATCAAAGCAACAATTTGTGTAAGAAACTTACATAGACATCTAAAAGGCTATTGAAATTGGCCTTTAATTAGGGTTTAATAGCCGTGTTATTGAGTTTTTACTTTAATTTAACCAGTAACACCAGAAGAGGCGCGATAGCCAGGTAAATAGCAAGAGGAACCACATTCCTTTGATTGTTATTGAGGGGGACTATCGCCGAGGACATTGTCTTGTGTGGCAAGCAAAGTTCGGTCACTAGGGTTGAATCCCTAGGATTGTCACCGTTTACGTAAGAACGTAAACAGGGTGGAGAGCTTCTGGCTGAAAAATATTTTTGCTTTATTATGCTCGCGAATACTCTCAGCCGTGCTCTTCCTTGTTGTAAATAGTTGATTTGCTATGTAGGGAGAACCTTCGATGAAAATCTTTAATAATATTATTGTAGTCTTTTTGACTTTTTCTCACCCTTTCTTTGTTTGGGGGCGTTATGTCTAATTTAACTGTCGCTAAATTTGGTGGTACTAGTGTTGCTAACTTTGAAGCAATGCAACGTTGCGCTAATATCATAAAAAATGATCTGTCGAATCGAGTAGTTGTCGTTTCTGCAAGTGCAGGCGTTACAAACCATTTGGTTAGGCTTGGTCAAGAAAACGTTGCATTGCATGAGCAACTCGAAATTGTCCAATCAATTAAAACAATTCAGTACGCAATTGCCCAGCACCTTAGTAATAAGGATGCACTGTCAGTTGTAATAGATGGCAAGTTAAGTGAATTGACTGCAATCGCTCAGTTACAGTCTGAACAATATAGTGCGAAAAACGCTGATGAAATATTATCTTTTGGCGAACAGTTCAGCTCTTTATTATTTACAGAAGTATTAAATAGCTTGGGCGTAAATGCCTGTTGCTTTGACGTAAAACAAGTGATGAAAACCAACAGCTTGTATGGCAAAGCTGTCGTTGATAATGAAGCATTGAAAGTTAATGCTGTAGAAAAACTAGCAGCTAAACTTAATGAGCAGGTTATTGTTACACAAGGTTTTATAGGACAGGATGGTTTAGGTCATACTACAACTTTAGGGCGAGGAGGCTCTGATTATAGTGCTGCATTGCTAGCTGAAGCTTTAGATGCCTCAAATTTAGCTATCTGGACTGATGTGGTCGGAATTTTTACTACAGATCCGCGTATCACAGATCAAGCTCGAGCAATTCCTGAAATAAGCTTTGGAGAAGCGGCTGAAATGGCAACATTCGGCGCTAAAATTTTACACCCGGCAACGCTTATTCCTGCAATGAGACAAAACATTCCTGTATTTGTAGGTTCAAGTAAAGAGCCCGAAAAAGGTGGTACTTTGATTCAGCAGTCTGTTGAATCTAATCCTACTTACCGCTCTATTGCACTGCGTAGAGAGCAAACATTAGTGACCGTTAGAAGTCCAGCAATGCTTCATGCAAGTGGCTTTTTGGCAAAAGTATTCGCGATTTTGGCTAAGCATGAATTAAGTGTTGATTTAATTACCACGAGTGAAATCAGTGTTGCGCTGACTTTTGATAATCCTACAGGTAGCACGCAGTCATTGATTAATAGTTCTGTTGTCGAAGAGTTGGAACAGTTATGTGAAGTTACTGTAGAACATGGCCTTTCACTTGTTGCTGTTATTGGTAATAACCTCCACGCAACGAAAGGATTGGGTCGAAGCGTTTTCGATAAGATCAATGATTTTAATATTCGAATGATTTGTCATGGTGCGAGTAGCAATAATTTATGCTTTTTAGTGCCAGAAAATGATGCCAATGTCGTAGTAGAGCAACTACACAATACTTTGTTTGTTTGATAAACCGAGCAATGACGAATTAAAAAAGGAGCGTGTTGCTCCTTTTTACTTATTTCTTTACATGTACTTGTGGCGTTAAATGCACTTTGAGGCGCTATAGGTGTTGCTTTGTTGCTATTAGTAACTTATCTAATGTGGATTGAAGAATCTGCATCTCATTAGATGATAAGCCTGTCAGTGCAAAAAGCTTCATCGGTATGTGTTTTGCTTTTTGTTTGATGTGTTTGCCGTGTGCAGTCAAACTTATCGTTACCGAGCGTTCATCTTCAGGGTTACGAACACGGGAAATTAAGCTGGCTTGTTCCATTCTCTTAAGCAAAGGGGAAATGGTACCAGTATCCAAATCAAGCGCATTGCATAAAGCTTTGATCGGTACACTTTCTTTGGTTTGCCATAACGCCAACATCACTAAATATTGCGGATACGTTAACCCCAACTCCTTTAATAGCGGTGCATAAAGTTTAGTAATGTTTTTATTTAAGCTATAGAGCCTAAAGCACAGCTGTTTTTCAAGTGCTAAGTTGTCACTCATATTCGTATTACAATAGTGCTTTGATTGCTGATTCCATTGCTTCAGGTTTTGTCATTGTCGAAAACCTTTTTACAACTTTCCCATCTTTACCAACGAGGAACTTTGTAAAATTCCATTTGATATTTTTTGAACCTAAGATGCCAGGTGCTTCACTTTTTATGTAATTGTATAGCGGGTGAGCATTTTCACCATTTACATCAATTTTGCCAAACAGTGGAAATTGAATATTAAATTTTAAGTCACAAAACGACTTAATTTCTTCATTACTGCCTTTTTCTTGCTCTTTGAATTGATTACAAGGGAAAGCCAAAATTTCTAAGCCTTGTTCTTTATATTTTTCGTACAATTTTTGTAGGCCTTCATATTGAGGAGTAAAGCCACAAGCGCTAGCCGTATTAACGATGACAACAACTTTGTCCTGATAATCAGATAGATTAACTTCATCACCTTTGTAGTCTACTGCGGTGAATTGATAAATGCTTTCAGCCATGAAATGTCCTTAAGTAATAAATGTTTTGCATAATAATGTTGTGCACAATATAAAGTAAATGGATTCAAAATTCAATATTACCAATTAACTTTGTTGGAACATCAGCTAGAATAGTTTTCATTTTAATTTTATTAATAGGGAATAACTCGATGCAGAAAGTCGCCTTTATTGGTTTAGGTGTTATGGGCTACCCAATGGCTGGTCATCTAGCAAAAGCTGGATTTGATGTTTCAGTCTATAATCGAACGTTTGAAAAAGCAGAACGATGGGCGCAAGAATTTGGTGGTCATTGCGCGCAAACGCCTAAAATTGCTAGCGAAGGTTGTGACATTGTATTTTGTTGCGTAGGTAACGATGACGATGTGCGCCAAGTAGTTTATGGAGCTGATGGCATTTTGGCCGGATTAAAAGATGGCGCTGTTTTGGTCGATCATACAACTGCATCCGCCGAGTTAGCACGCGAGTTGGAAAAAGCAGTAAATGCTCAACACTGTGGTTTCTTAGATGCGCCTGTTTCTGGTGGTCAAGCTGGCGCTGAAAATGGTGTGTTAACGGTAATGTTAGGTGGTGAAGAGTCTGCATATAAAACAGCAAAACCAGTGATGGAAGCTTTTTCTCGATTTACGCAACTTATGGGGCCAGCAGGCAGTGGTCAGTTAGCAAAAATGGTTAATCAAATTTGTATTGCCGGTGTTGTTCAGGGGCTGGCAGAAGGCTTCACATTCGCAAAAAATGCTGGTTTAGATCCCGACTTATTATTAGAAACTATTGCAAAAGGTGCTGCGGGCTCTTGGCAAATGGAAAATCGCTATAAAACGATGTTTGCTGGCGAGTATGACTTTGGTTTTGCTGTTGATTGGATGAGGAAAGATTTGGCTATCGCGTTTGAAGAAGCGAATAAAAATGGTACAGAGTTGCCTGTTACTAAGATAGTAGATGGTTTTTATCAAGAAATTCAAAATAGTGGTGGTAATCGTTGGGATACTTCTAGTTTAATTTCTCGATATAAAAAATAAGGCATTGAGTACTTGTCTTTGCGGCTAAATGTTTATTTTGATTTAAGCTTTGTTTAATCGAATAGTATGATAATAACGCCGTTGTTTGGTATGAATGAATAGCGTAAGGTTTTGGTTTTGTACCAACATTCGTTCTAATTTAAAATTCAATTGTAATGAACGTGGTATGCTTAGTTTATTGGCTATAGGAAACTAGAGAGTGTAGATGAAATTAACATGGGTTAAAATTTTTGTTTACATTGTTATTTTATGTGGTGTTTTGCATAAGCATACCTTTGCAAACGAAGAGATTTTTACGATTACAATTCCCGGCCCGTTGAGTGGGCAAGAGGTCCGGAACCCTTTTATTGAAGAGTTATTGCACTTAATTTTTGATAAAGAAGGGAAGCAACTGGAATTGGAATATCTCGAAAGGGATTTTTCCAAGGGAAGAGCGTTAAAAGAACTTGAGCAAGGTGAGTTTTTCGATTTGAACTGGTCGGCGACATCTATTCAACAAGAGCAAGAGCTTTTAGCAATTAAAATACCTATCTATCAAGGGTTAATTGGTTGGCGAATTTTACTTATTCGAAAATCAGATCAAGCAAAGTTTGCTCAGATCAAAAAACTAACTCAACTTAAAGATTTAGTAGCTGTTCAGCGTTTTGATTGGGCTGATTACGACATACTCAAAGAAAATGGTTTACAAGTAGAAGGGAGTTTGTCATTTGAAAACCACTCTTTAGCGGTTATAGACGGCATTGCAGACTACTTTCCCCGCTCGGTATTAGAAGTTATTCGAGAGTCAAAAACACCAAGAAATAAGCAGTTAATCATAGAGCAGAGCTTATTGCTCAAATATCCGTCGGCGAATTATTTTTTTGTCAATAAAAACAATCAAGCATTAGCGAGTCTAATTAAAAAAGGTTTTGATAAAGCGCTGATAGATGGTAGTTATGCCATACTGTTTCAAAAACATTTTGGCGATATGCTAAAAGCACTTAATCTTGAAAAACGGTATGTTTTGCAGCTGAAAAATAGCCAATTTCCACCCTCAGAGCATATGACGCATTATTGGTATAACACGCCATAGCTTTTTATGACTGAATGTATTGATATAACGCCTTTAGTACCGACATCTTTTGCTGATTACTTTCATGCTCATGAACTAAATTCTCAAGCTTTATCATAAATTCATCGGCACTCAATAACCCTTTACCACCTGATTGAATTTTATCTTGGCAATATTGTTGCCATTGCTGTTGCTCGGTATCGTCAAGCGTATACGGGTAATTTCTAGCTCGAAAACGAAATAACATAGTTGGCAAGCGAGAGTCTTGAAACTGGAACTCGTGATTGGCCAATTGCTCAGGCGAAAGGCTATGCAAAATATTCATTTGTGCTTTGTCTGACTCACTAAAAAAGTTACCACCATATAACGCATGTTCAGCATCTATTTCATCATCGTTATCGAAACTTGAGGTAAACACTTGTGACAGCTTTTCAGTAAAACTTCTGTCTTCTTTTAACTTGGCAAGGTTAGCTAGACACGTCTCGCGTGGAATATTTAATCGTTCGGCATTTTCAGGCAGCAAAGTTTTTGCTGGCGCAACGACTGGGCACTTATTCAAATGAATTAACTTAACCGGAATAGGTAGCTCATCTTCAGCTAAATCTTGATATCGAGTGTACAAGCGACTTTCAATTTCATCTGCGGTTAGCTCAAACAACGGTGATAGATCCCGTGCTAAATCAATAGCAATCACAGCGTTTTTATTGGTTGGATGATAGCAAACTGGTGAGAACCAGCTTGTACAACCATGTATAGAAGATACTTTGCTTGATGTGTGAACAATCGGCGACATATTGTAGACATCGATATGTTCAGCTACTTGCTTTTTATTTCTTAAGTCAAACAAAAAGTGGTACAACTTTGGCTGTTTTTCTTTAATTAACTTCGCCATAGCAATGGTGGCATATACATCACTCATAGCGTCATGTGCAGCCTCGTGACTTATACCATTTTCCGCCGTTAGTAATTCTAAGCGAAAACTGACTCTTTCTTCGCCAGAATCTTCATAAGTAACTTTAGGCCAGTTAATACCGTCAGGACGTAATGCATAGCAAGCTCGAACCATATCTATGATATCCCAACGGCTATTGCCATTTTGCCATTCTCGAGCGTAAGGGTCATAAAAATTGCGGTATAACAGGTAACGGGTCACTTCATCATCGAAACGAATGTTGTTGTAGCCAGCTACGCAGGTATTCGGCTTTGAAAACTCTTCATGAATGCGCTTAGCGAATTCCGCTTCTGGTAAGCCCTCTGACATCGCCTTTTGAGGTGTAATTCCTGTAACGAGTGCTGCTTCTGGGTTGGGTATGTAATCTGCTGGCGGCTGACAGTAAAACATTATAGGTTCGCCGACGATGTTTAAGTCTAAATCGGTGCGAATTCCTGCAAATTGCGAAGGTTTATCATATTTAGGGCTAACACCCCAAGTTTCATAATCGTGCCATAGAATTGTAGGTTGGCTTGATGTCATATCACTTCTTTGATTTTATTGATGAGCACAAATGAGTACTACTTACTTTGATGCAGTACTTTATCATACATAAATCATTGAGTGGAATTAGTAGGTCTGAACTAGAGGCTGTTTATTATCTTAATAAAACGCACTAACGACAATCATGGATGGAAAAATAATAAAGTAAAGCCGCATTAAAAAGCGTAAATTCTTATTTCCTTCCTTTAGCTCCATAAAGTTATCTATTACAACAAATCCTTTATAAGTAACGGTGGCTGCAATAATTATGCTGGCTAGGGTGATAGAAGAGAATCGTTCTCCAAGGAAAGTGTTAAATAAGGTCACAATAATTAATAAGCATAATAGAATTTCTAACTTGCCAAAATTTTTCATAGGTAATTACCTTAAAACATACAGTAATGGAAATATTAAGATCCACATTAGGTCAATCATGTGCCAATAAACCGCTAAGGCTTCCATTCCTGAATTATCTTTTGAAGAATATGCGCCACTTCTCAACCTAAAAATTACGTATAAAATGGCACAGGAAGCCCAACCAACGTGTAAGAAATGATTAAATGTCATGTAATAATAGACGGTGAAAAACTCACTGGTATTTGTGCTAAAACCTTGAAGGTCGTTCCAATGAAATTCCCAAACTTTGATGACCAAATAAATACAGCCACAAAAAACTGCTAACCACAAAAAGCGCTCTGATTTTTTCCTATCATCAATACGAATTGATGCCATGGCTTTGGCCATAAAATAACTACTTGTGAGCAATACTATTGTATTGGTAACACCTAAAGCAGTATTTAACTGCTGCGGACCTTCGGCAAAGACTGCAGGGTAATAAAATTTAGCAATGAAATAAGCTGCGAAAAAAATACCGAACTCTGTTAGTTCAGAGAGAATACCAACCCAAATAGGTATGTTGCCAGGAACTCGGCCTGCATGAGCTTCACTCCAAGATTTTGGGAAGATATTAAGGGAGGTATTTGCTGGCGAGTCTTTCATTTATTATTAGCTTTTAAGTTACATTAATTAATGATAATGAGCTTAATTAATACTGTTTGGAATATAGATGAATTATGTACTACGAAGCCTAATCAATACTTTGAAGGAGATCATACAAAGGCTAATAAAATTGAATTAGAACACTACAAATCCGTTATGTATGGCAATAACAACCTTTAGCTTTATCCACAATAATATTCGCAGCAAAACCTTTCTCTAGATTATTCAGTACAGTTTGAGCAAAACCATTGGTTTTAGAGCAGGCAATACCTTGGCCATATGGACCAAAGTAAACTAAGTTACCTTCTTCTAGAATAGCAACAGAAGGAGTGGCGGGTATTAATAATGGCTGGTCTCCTTTGTTGAGTTTTACTTCTGCTATTTCGTATTGATTATTAGCGGCAATAGAATTGATTGTAGCGATATGTTTTTCACTGAATTGTGAACAACGACATTCTTCTTGCGAAAAATGAATGATGACTGTTTTTTCTGAAATCTGGCTTTTTCCGCCATCTAGGTAGCGGCTAAATAATTTAGCCGCGCTTGATAAGTCAGGGTTTTCAAGTTTTTTATGAGGATCAAATGCTACCAGTTGCTCACTTATCACGACAGCGAAAGCGGCAAAAGTAAATAGCAGCCAGCTAACTGCTATTACCCAGTGTCGTTTTAAGTGCGTTGGTTTATTTAAACCGTGCAATACTTTGCTCCATTTGTTGCGCCGCATCACCAACTGCAACCGCTTCAGCAGCTAACGATTCTATTTTTGATTGGTCTGCTTGTACGGTAGCGCTTAGGTTTTCAGTACTTTGTGCTATGCCTTCGGTCGTTGTAGATTGTTGCTCTATTGCAGCAGCTACATTGATTGAAATTGAACTGGCTTGTTCGACTAATGAACTTGCTTGTTCAACTTGTTCTTTTGCTTTGTTAGTTTTTGCAATGACCTCTTGTACCACTTCAATGCTTGAGTTCATTGAGTCAGTAGTCGATTTAGAATAGCCCTGTAATAAAGACAATGTTTCTCCAATTTTATCTGTGCTTTCTTTGGTTCTGTTAGCTAGCGCTCTTACTTCATCTGCTACAACGGCAAAACCTCTACCTTGTTCACCAGCGCGTGCTGCTTCAATTGCAGCATTTAAAGCCAAAAGGTTGGTTTGATCGGCGATACCGGTAATTTCAGATAAAACGGTGGAAATGGCATCGGTTGAATTAGCAAGTTCAGTTACTTGTGCACTAGTTTTTTCAAGTGCTGCAGTTAATGCTTCATTCTGGTGATTAATTTCCACAATGTCTTCATTAGTTGCACGAGTAAATTGATTCGCGCTTTGCATTTGATCGCTAAGCTGGCTTGTTTCTTCGGCGATAGAAGCTACTGTTACCGCCATTTCTTCAGCAGAGGTTGCAATGACTTCGGTTTCTTGCTGTCTGTTAGCCGCAGACGCTTCAAGCTCAGCTTTTGAAGAAACTAGATTGTTGGCATTGGTATTTAATTCTAATACTTGGTGTTTAACACTATCGATTACTGTTGAGAGTAGTGTTAGAAGCTCGTTAAATGATCGCAAGGTTGCGTTATCTTGGCTATCAGTTCGAAGCGCTAAATCAATCTCGTTTTCATTTTCAGTTAACTTTCCTGCAACATCCGCTAATTCAATACCTGTTTTACTTTCATCGGCCATCATTTTAGCTAAATAACCGCCGATACAAGCTTCGGTAATTGCATATACAGCATGAATAATTACGGTAGTGAACGCTAATCTGTCTTCATCAAATATATAAACACCCACATCGTTTACTTGCATAAAATAAAAAGAAAGATGATGAACTGCGACAAGCGCTATGGCTGAAACAAATACTCGCCAATCTTGGAAGGCAATTAGGAACGCCATTAAAATAAATATTTCAAAATGTACTTCAATTAAACCGTTAGTTTGATGAATGTGAAGGGCAGCGAATACCATAATAGCTAATGCACTAATATGTTTGGTTAGGGCAAGATTGGGTGCCGTCTTTATAAAATATATAGGGACTAAAGTTGCCGGTAAACCAATGATAAATGCTGCCAAATAGCTATTGTAGATAAATGATAGCGCAATTGTTTCTATAAAAAGAGCAACAAATAGATAGGTAAATAGTTTATTAGTTTGATTCATGAATGCCTCTAAAGATTATCAAGTTGCATCCATGCATATTCCTCACCTTTGTTTTAAATATAGTCAATGTTTCGAATATTTCTCAATAAGTTATCTTTTAGTTAAATTGCCCAAAAGTGCTCATATCTCAACTAATTCACTAAGCTTTGGTATAAATCATTTTAATTATGCATACACAGTGTTATAAAAATACGATTAGTCTTTAATGCGCCGATATGGAGATGTTTCAGCTTGGATAAAGAATTGCGCAATGCTTTGGAAGATTTTAGCCAATTAAAAGTATTAGTTATCGAAGAGAATACGCTTATTCATGGTGTGTTAACTGACGCGTTGTATGATATTGGCATTAAAGAAATTAGATGTGCGCAAAATGCCTATTACGCATTAAGGCTATGTGATGAGATGCACTTTAATGTGGTCATTTGTTCTTTTAACTTACAAAGCGATAAAGACGGATTTCATTTACTTGAAGAACTGAAATTTAATGGCCACGTCAATAAGAGTACGGTACTCATATTTTTAAGCGCTGATACTGATGAATCATTAGTTAATTCAATTATTGAATTACAGCCAGATGACTTTTGGGCTAAGCCAGTATCCCCTAGTCATATTCAAAAACGACTAAAGCATACGCTGCAATTTAAAAAGCAGTTATTTAATATTTACCAAGCCATTGATAATAAAAACTATTCTAAAGCGGTGTATTTTGCCGATCGTCACCTTCTCGATAAGTCCTTACAAAAATACTATCCCAATTTACTGCGTATGAAAGGCGAAGCATTTTTAAGCTTGCTGGAATTTAAAGAAGCCGAAGCATTTTTCAAGGGGTTACTTAAAGTTTACCAGTATTCATGGGTTTATTTGGGGTACGTACGTTCGTTACTAAGACAAGGTCGAATTGAAGAAATTACCGAGATGTTGGAGCAATTAACCGAAAAACCGGACACTCGTTTTGCAACTCACGATATGTTGGCTCAATACTATATTGAACAAGAAGATTACCCACAGGCATACTTGGAAATAAAGAAAGCAGCGGCACTAGCGCCAAGAAATATTGAACGAAATAAAAAATATTGGGATTTAGCGCGGTTAAACCATGATCATAAAGGCCAATATAAAGCGACTAAGAATATTGCTCAAAATGCGAAAAACTCGGTACATGATTCACCGCAATTATTATTGAACTGCATTCGAGCAGGCATAGATTTGGCCTGCACGTTAACTGACAATAAGTCCGATGCTATTTTGAAAGAGTCAGAACTGTTTATTAAACAGTTAGAGACAGAGTACGACGATAGTCATTTGTTCAAAGAGCAAATATTGGTCGCTCAAGCGAGGATCCATAACGTTCGCCAAGAAAATGAACGTGCCGAAAGCATAGTTGAGAACCATTTGTCGCTTAGGACGTCGACGGAAATTGAAGATAATTTAGACAAAGTAAAGGTTTTTCATGAGCTTGGCATGCGCGAAGAAGCGCTGATTATTTTAAAAGCGATAAAAAACCAAATTACAGGCGAGTCGTTAACAAGCCAAGTAGTAAATAAGTACGTTGAGCAAGAAATGGAAGAAAGACAAGAAATTCATTTCACGCCAAAACATTTACATGAAATGGCAGTAGAGCATTTCCAGAAGAAACGTCTGCAACCAGCTTTTGAGTCAATTCAACAAGCATTAACGTTAGCACCGAGTAATGCTAAATTTTCAATTAGCTTATTGAAAATTTTACTAGCGATGCAAAAAACAAATGAACTCGCCGAGCCTCATTTTGATGCAGCACAAAAAGCTATTGATGTCCTAGACGGTATGAAGTTCGCAGGTAAAAATTTAGAGACAGTTAATCAACTAAAAGAGCAGTGGTTGTTAGTGGAGCAGTAGAGTAGCTGTTCATTTAACGAGTGCATATTTTACTTCACATCAGTTGATTACACCAAATATACCTATATATAGAAATATACAATATTAAAGCTAAGGATTTTTATGTCTTACCCATTAATTTATAGCCAATCTGGCATTCCTCTTTTTGTACTTAGCGAAGCCGAATACGACTCTTGGCATAGTAGTCAAACAACCTTTGTAAAAAACTGGCTGGCAAATAATGATTTTGAAGGTCAAGGCTGGAGTACTATTCCTTCGCAAGACGGCGAAATATCCTCCGTTGTGGTTGTGGTAAAAACAGGTACAGAATATTTTGCCTGTGGCGATGTTATTAATAAATTGCCAGTAAACCAGTATTTATTGAAGACGTCTCAAGAAAATCTTGAAGCTACTGCATTTGGTTGGTTAATTGGTAGTTATAAATTTGACCAATATTTAAATGAAAATAAGCAATTACCGACACTAGCTGTTGATGATGAACAGCTGGTTAGTAAATCGATTAAGCAATATAAAGCAACGGCCTTAGTGCGCGACTTAGTTAATACGCCAGCAGCCGATATGATGCCGCAAGACTTAGCACGAATAACGAAAGAGCTTGCTGTTGAATTTGGCGGTACATTCACTGAGATTGTTGGTGAACATCTACTTGATGAGAACTACCCAACGATTCATGCTGTTGGTCGAGCAAGCTGTCATGCTCCTCGTTTACTCGACTTGCGCTGGGGGCGCAGTGACGCACCTAAAGTTACCTTGGTCGGTAAAGGAGTATGTTTCGATAGTGGTGGCTTAGATGTTAAACCAGCGGCTGGCATGCGCAATATGAAAAAGGATATGGGAGGTGCCGCACATGTGCTTGGTTTAGCACGTTTAATTATGGCATTTAATCTAGATGTGCAATTACGAGTATTAATCCCTGCTGTTGAAAATGCAATCGCCGGCAATGCGCTACGTCCTGGAGATGTCGTTAAAACACGTAAAGGTTTAACTGTAGAGATTGATAATACCGACGCAGAAGGGCGGTTAGTCTTATGTGATGCAATTGACGAAGCGGTACAAGAAAAACCGGATATGTTGATTGATTTTGCGACCTTAACAGGTGCAATGCGCGTTGCATTGGGAACAGAATTACCAGGCTTTTTCGCAACAAGTGATGAAACCGCAAACGGTATAACGAATGCTGGCCTGCCTATTCAAGATCCGGTTTGGCGCATGCCGTTATATCAGCCATACAATGCCTTGTTTAAGAGTGATATCGCTGATATGACAAATTGCTCAGCGGGACCTTTCGGTGGAGCGATTACTGCAGCACTTTATTTGCAAAAGTTTGTACCTGAAGGTATCGATTGGTGCCACTTCGACATTATGGCGTTTAATGTTCGTCCGTTATCTGGCCGTCCAAAGGGTGGTGAAGCTTTTGGTATTCGCGCGGTTTTTGATTATTTACAACAAAAATATACGTAACATTAAAACCCATATGTAATAAGAAAAAAGAGCTTACCTTGAGCAAAAGGTAAGCTCTTTCTTCGTTTTCGCTTCCAAAAAAAATATAAATTTTTAAACCTTTTCTTTCGTAAACGCTACTTACTTTCTGATTGTTCAAAAAAATTTCGGGAAAGTAACGTGAAAATAGAAGATACAAGTGGTCAGGATGTCGTCCTGAGCCACAAATCAAATAATAAACGCTGGGTAATAATTAGTGTCGTTGCCGTAGCGATTCTTTCGCTAATTGGTTTGACTGCGCCTGCAATATCAAGTTGGTCTTCTGGTGATGCCAGTATTTCTCAAGACCGAGTGCGACTAGCTAAGGTCATTCGTGGTGATCTAGTGCGCGACCTTTCTGTACAAGGGCGCGTTGTTGCCGCTATTAGCCCTCGGCTTTATGCTACCGGACAAGGCACAATAACCTTTAGCGTCGATGCTGGCGATAAAGTAGTTAAAGATCAAGAGCTCGCTGTAATAGAAAGCCCTGAGCTAACCAATGAACTTAAACAAGAGCAAGCGTCTCTTCAAGAGCAAACATTAGAATTAGAACGTCAAAAAATTCAAGCAAGAAAGCAAGCTCTTGAAAATCAAAAATCAGTCGATTTAGCCAAAGTTACTTTAGTGGCTGCTGGCCGTGAAAAACGTCGCGCTGATAAGGCGTATCAATTCAATTCGATAAGCCAAATTGACTTCGAAAAAGCGCAAGATGATCTTCAAAATGCCGAGCTTGTATACAAACATGCCGAACAAGACGCAGCGCTCAATGACGAAAGTTTAGCATTTGAGATTAAATCAGTTCAATTACAGGTAGACAGACAAGCATTATTAGTAACTGAACTTCAACGTAAAGTTGATGAATTAACTTTACGTTCACCCGTTAATGGAATAGTCGGTAACCTTGCGGTGAAGCAAAAAAACCAAGTGAGCCGAAATCAGCCTATTTTAAGTGTTGTCGATTTATCTGAGTTTGAATTGGAAGTCGATATTCCTGAAAGCTACGCGGATGATTTAGCCATAGGTATGGCAAGTGAAATTACCGTTAATGGCAAAACGTATGCGGCGAATCTCGTTACTATCTCACCCGAAATTGAGAACAATCAAGTAACTGGACGTGTGCGTTTTGCCAACTCATCAGATAACGATAGTCATCCACCGGGACTTCGCCAAAATCAACGATTAACAACACGCATATTAATGGAAAACAAACCTAATGTACTGATGGTGCAACGCGGACAATTCTTAGAAAGTTCAAGTGGACGTTTTGCATACAAAGTAAGTAATGGCGTTGCAGAAAAAGTTGCTATTCGTACCGGTGCTCGCAGCCTGTCTAATGTAGAAATAAGTACAGGGCTAGTAGAGGGCGATACCATTATCGTTTCTGGCACCGATCAATTTAATGACTCAGATAAAGTGCTTATTACGCAATAGCAATAAATAAAAAGACAATAACGATAAATAAATACTTATAGGGTAGAGGAAATAACCATGCTAACGATGACAAATGTAAAAAAGGTTTTTAGAACCGACTTGGTAGAGACTCATGCATTACGAGACTTTAATTTACAAGTCGATGAAGGCGAATTTGTAGCAGTTACAGGGCCGTCGGGTTCAGGAAAGACAACATTTCTAAATATAGCAGGTATGCTGGAAACCTTTAATGGTGGGACGTACCAGTTAGATGGTAAAGATGTCAGCCATTTAAACGACAACCAACGTAGTCGGTTAAGAAATGAAAAAATTGGTTTTATCTTTCAAAGCTACAACTTAATCCCAGACTTAAACCTTTTTGACAATGTAGATGTGCCATTACGCTATCGTGGCTTTGATGCTAAAACGCGCAAACAGCGTATTGAAGAAAGCTTGGAAATTGTGGGCCTAGCAAACCGTATGAAGCACCTACCTGCACAATTATCTGGTGGTCAGCAACAACGTGTTGCAATTGCACGTGCTTTGGCAGGAAAGCCTAGGTTTTTATTAGCAGATGAGCCAACAGGAAATCTAGACTCTGAAATGGCACAAAGCGTAATGGAGCTTCTTAAAAATATTAATAAATCAGGCACTACCATTGTTATGGTGACTCATGACCCGCTTTTGGCTAAGCAAGCGACACGTAATATCTTCGTTAAAGACGGCCAAGTGAGCGAAATAGAAGATGTTATTCCTATGCATGTAGCGAACGCTTAGGGGGCACAATGTTTAGTTACTATTTAAAGCTAGCGTTTAAAAGCATTCGGAAAAACCCGTTGCTAAGCTCATTAATGGTGTTGGCAATTGCACTGGGAATAGGTGCAAGTATTACTACAATAACAGTTAACTATTTAATGTCGGCCAACCCTATCCCAGAAAAAAGTGAACAGCTGTTTTATGTTCAGGTTGATAGCTGGGATCCACACAACTCATTTAATGAAGAGTCGAATGATCCGCCAAACCAAATTACATGGACTGAAGCGACTAATTTGTTTACTGCCCAAAAAGCAAGTAAACAGGTGGTAATGGCGAAATCAGGCGGGATAATTGTTCCTGAAGATCAAGATATTAACCCGTTTGAAGCACAGATAAGATTAACCACTGGGGACTTCTTCACTATGTTTAACACGCCATTTTTATATGGTAGTGGTTGGCAAATAACTAGTGATCAAAACCGAGAGCAAGTCATCGTTTTAACTAAAAAAATTAACGACAAGGTCTTTGGTGGTGAAAACTCTGTTGGTAAGAGTATTTCATTAGCGGGTCAACATTTTAAAATTATTGGCGTTTTAGATACCTGGCTGCCTGTACCGAAATTTTATGACGTCAACAACGGGGCTTTTGATGAACCAGAGGAAGTGTTTATTCCGTTCTTCTTAAAAGAATCTTTCGAACTGCCTAACTGGGGAAATACCAATTGTTGGAAAAGTCCTGAAGGCGAAGGTTTCAAAGCATTCCTAAGATCTGAATGTATAAATTATCAAATGTGGGTAGAGCTTAATAGCGATACGGAAAAGGCTGAATACATAGACTTTTTAAACAACTATGTCAGCGAGCAAAAAGCGTTGGGAAGATTTCCGCGTCCAATGAACAATAAGCTTTCTGATGTGATGCAATGGATGGAAAACCAACAAGTAGTTCAAGACGATGCCAAAATGATGATGTGGATGTCATTCATGTTCTTGATTGTATGTCTTTTAAATACCGTTGGATTATTGCTGGCGAAGTTTATTGGTAAATCGTCAGAAATAGGTTTGCGAAGAGCAATAGGTGCATCAAAAAGTGACTTGTTTGTTCAACATATTATTGAATCAGCATGTATCGGTTTACTGGGTGGGTTAGTTGGACTTTTATTAGCGACTTTAGGCTTAAAAGGAATAGAAAGTTTATATGGAGATTTTGTAAAAAATCTTGTTTCTCTGGATGTAACCATGGCCATTACGGGGCTATTGATTGCGTTAATTTCTAGTGTACTTGCAGGTTTATACCCGACTTGGCGAGCATGTAATATTTCACCAGCAAGTCAGCTTAAGAGCCAATAAGGAGCAAATGATGTTAGAACTAGGACCTATATTTCGTGCCTTATTGCGCAATAAAGTTGGCGCAGTATTAATCGCGATTCAAGTCGCTTTTACAATGGCAATTATCGTTAATTCTGTTTCTATTATTTACGAGCGCAGCCAAGAAACTAAACGGCCAAGTGGAATTGACGAAGAAAATTCATTTTTTATCAACAGTAGTGGCTTTGGTACCAATTTTGGAGCAAAAGCAACAATCAATAAAGATCTTGAAGATCTTCGAGCATTGCCTGGTGTTATTGATGCAGTGCAAATAAATGCCATTCCTGTAAGTGGTGGCGGTTGGTCGATGGGCCTGCAAACCGAACCAGGGGCTGAGCATGATGGTATTGGTTTAGCTGTGTATATGGTAGATGAACATGGTTTAGGTGCATTAGATGTGGAACTGTTGGCAGGTGAAAATTTTACAGCGTCAGATATACGCTGGCGTGGCAACGCTGAAAGTAGTTGGCCTGACAAAATTATTATTACACAAGCCATGGCAAATCGGTTATTTCCAGATGTTGACTATGCTCAAACGGTAGGTAAAACAGTCTATATTAATGACAATGAGCCAATGATCATTTCGGGTATTATTGATAAGTTGCAAGCACCTTGGGTGGGGTGGAATAATGTTGAAAATGCTATGCTATCGCCAGAATATTTAGAAAGAGATGCCGTTCGTTATTTCATTAGAACTGAGCCTGGTCGCCGTGACGAATTGATGAAGACCGTAGAAGAAATGCTGGCACAAAACAAAGAGCGCGTTATTGATGGTATGCGTAGTATAGAGTACGTGCGAGAACGTAGTTATCGCAGCCACACAGCGATGATCAAAATACTGACGACAGTAATTATCACACTTACTATTGTGACAAGCCTTGGCATCGTTGGTTTAGCAAGCTTTAGTGTAAACCGACGTAAGAAACAAATTGGGATACGCCGGGCGTTAGGTGCAACAAAACGTGATGTACTTAGGTACTTTATGGTGGAAAACTTTTTAATAAGTACGGTTGGCGTGGTATTAGGTGCTTGTCTAACGATAGGACTTAATATTGTGCTGGTAAATGCCTTGTCACTCACTCCTATGGATTGGTATTACATTCCTATTGGCATGTTAGTGTTGTGTTTAATAGGACAAATAGCGGTATTTGGCCCTGCTAAACGAGCAACCAATATAGCACCAGCTACTGCAACTAGAACTGTGTAGTTTTATAAATAGTAAGTCCACGTTTCGTGGACTTACTATTGGCTATTGAATTAGTGCATTAATATCGAATGTTTAGCGCGCTTATTTTATCTATAGTTTGGTGCTAGCTCTAAACACGCTGAACATATGGTGAATTAGTGCGAGATTATTCTCTTCCATACTTGAAACTGCTACGCCAAATGGTATTGCCTCAATCACTTGAGCAAATTGCCTAGTGGTTAGCTCAATATTTTCCATTGATATCCGATTTAAAGAAACTTCCTTTTCCAGTCGGTTAAAAATGACAAGTTGGATTTCTTCTTTTTCTTTGATGAGTATATCGTGGCATTGTGATTGCCCTGCGTGAATAAGCTCTGAACGGATTAAATTACTACTTATTTCGTCGAAAAGCCCTTTACACCTTTCTGTTATTAAATTTTCTGTATCTTGCCAAAAATCACTTTCAGAGGCTGCGTAAGTGATGAGCCCAGCCTTATTTTCGTCAATATGATTTTGAACAACAGCGCGAAAAATAGCTTCTTTTGAACTAAAGTTCTTATAAATAGTAGCGCGAGATATATCAGCATATCGTCCAATAAGCGATACATTCGACGCACTGAAGCCATGTTGGAAAAAGCATTCTTGTGCCGCGGCTATGATTTTTTCTACCGATTTAGGCAAAGTGAACTCTCCATAGAGTACAAAAATGAATATAGGTTATGCCTAATAATAATAATAAATGAAGCAATAAACAACAGGTTTACACATTGTGTAAATGTGTAAACCTGTGTTAAGATCTCTTTAAATTATGTGTCCAAAGTCCCTTTTTGTTGGAGCCAATGTGAAAAACTTATTAATTGTCAGTGTACTATTCTTGTTGCAGGCGTGCTCTGAGCCAACACCAAAAATCGTTGAACAAGCGCCTGTAGTGGTGCAAATGTCGAAAGTAGTTCAAGTAAATTCGAATAAAGAATATGAATTTCCAGCTACCGTTTCAGCGGTTAAAGATGTTGATTTGAAATTTGAAGTGTCAGGTCGTTTAATAGTTGAAAACTTGGTTGAAGGCAGTGAAGTGGCAAAAGGGCAAGTGCTCGCACAAATTGATCCTGCACCATTTCAACGAAAGGTAGATGAAAGTCGCACTCGGCATCAAGACGCAGCTCGCAGTTTAAGTCGTATTAAGGAAATGCATAGTAAAAATGTAGCGTCTCAGCGAGAACTTGATGACGCAGAATCTTTATTTACTATTACTGAAATTGCTTTAGAAAATGCAAAACAAGACTTAAGTTACTGCACCATCAAAGCTCCTTATGATGCAGTGGTTGGTGCTCGTTTTATCGAAAATAATAGCTATATACGTGCAGGTGATACTATTGCAAACCTTCAGGATAGATCACAATTATATTTCTCGTTTGAAGTGCCAGAACGCATTATGACTGCTAACGCAGGTAATCGAAATGTCAAAGCCACTGCTTATATTATCGGTCAAGAAGAGCAAGTGTTTGATATCCACTATGTCGAACATAAAACTACGCCAGACCCTGTTACACAAACTTACGACATTCGTTTTGCAATTGATGGAGAAGTAACGAATTTATTTTTTCCTGGCTCAAGAGCAACGGTAAAAATTGAAGATTTAAATCAAGCGAAACACGCGCTTGTTATTCCAATTAACGCATTGGTTGGTGATAAAACTTCGGGGTTCTTTGTATGGCGTTTCAATGAAGTAAAAGGGGTTGTTGAAAAAGCTAATGTTGATATTGCAGATTTAAACCAAGAGCTTGCGGTGATTGCGAGTGGCTTAATGGTTGGAGACAAAGTGGTTTCTGCAGCGGTTAGTCAAATGCGAGAAGAAATGAATGTAAAAGAATATAAGGCGGACTTTTAGTATGGATATCGCTCGTTATTCACTAACTCGCCCAATAAATATTTGGTTGATCGCGCTGTGCTTTTTAATTGGTGGCGTGGTGGCTATGAGTAATATAGGCCGCTTAGAAGACCCTGCTTTCACGATAAAGCAGGCGGTAATCATGACTTATTACCCAGGTGCAAATGCCGAAAAAGTTGAAAAAGAAGTGACCGAACAAATCGAGATTGCGTTACAACAAATGTGGCAATTGAAGAAAGTGGAGTCTGAGAGTAAACCCGGATTTTCTCGCGTCACAATGGAAGTGAAACCAAATCTCGACGGCCCATTATTACCACAAATTTGGGATGAACTGAGAAAGCGACTTAGAGATATTCATCAAGATTTACCTATTGGCTCTAGCAAGCCGATTGTCATAGATGATTTTGGCGATGTGTTCGGGGTTTATTATGCGCTGACTGCTCCCGATTTTTCTGCTTATCAAATGAGAGAGTTTTCTCGCATAATTCGACGAGAGTTACTTACCGTTGATGGTGTCGCTAAAGTTGCTGTGAATGGTATTTTAGAAGAGCAAATTGTTGCGGAAATAGACACTTACCAGATAGCGGGTTTAGGCTTGTCTTTTCCGGATATCCAACAAGTTTTAGCGAGTAATTTACAACCATTCGCCGGTGGAAGGTTATTTGTAGGGGATAAACAAATACGCATTCCCGTTTCTGCGGCAACAAACAAAATAGAAGAAATTGAAAATATTTCATTTGTTATTCCGGGTAGAACGGCGTCGATTAAAATTAAAGATGTTGCAGAGTTGAGCCTACAACCTGTCGACATTCCGTCTGACTTAAAACGATTTAATGGCGAAAGTGCCATCACGTTAAGTATTTCAGCACAAAATGATGTAAATATTGTTCAAGTTGGTAAGCGAATCGAAGCTAAATTAAGCCAAGTGTTAGCGAATTTACCAGCAGGTATCGAAGTCTCACCAATTTATAATCAAGGAAAAATTGTCGATAAAGCCGTTGATGGTTTTATTTTGAACCTTGAAATGTCAGTGATTGTGGTCACTATTGCGCTGTGTATTTTCATGGGGTGGCGTTCAGGAGTCGTTGTTGGCGGTACGTTACTTGTAACCGTTCTTGGCACTGTGCTTGTAATGTGGCTTTACGGGCTGCAATTAGAGCGTATTTCGCTTGGTGCTATGGTTATTGCAATGGGGATGCTTGTTGATAATGCAATCGTTGTTGCCGAAGGAATGATGTTGCGAATGGAAAAGGGCAAGTCAGCAATGGAGTCGGCTAGCTTTATCGTTAAGCGCACTCAGTGGCCATTATTAGGCGCAACTATTATAGGTATTGCCGCTTTTTCCGGCATTGGCTTATCTGACGATGCTACTGGAGAATTTCTATTTTCTTTATTCGCGGTAGTGCTAATTTCGTTGATGCTTAGCTGGGTATTGGCTGTGTCATTCACGCCTTTGCTTGGCAAATATTTCTATCAAGTCTCTCAACAAGAGGAAATGGAAGAAAAACCGTCGTTATTTCACAAAGGTTACTTATCGTTATTAACTAATGCTTTGCATTATCGAGGGATTACTGTTGCCATTTTGTTGATCATCACTGTAAGTGCATACGCGAGTTTTGGTTTGATAAAACAAGGATTTTTCCCACCGTCAAACACACCTAACTTTTTTGTTCACTATTGGGGTCCTCAAGACAGCGACATTCGAGCGACAGAAAAATACATGAAATTAGGTGAATCACTCATTCTCCAAACGGATGGTGTCGCGTCACTCACTAGCTTTATTGGCCAAGGTGCGGACAGGTTTACCTTGGTATATAGCCCACAAATGCCGAATGAAAGTTACGGTATGTATCTAGTACGCGTTGAGGAGGCATCGAAAATTCCAGAGATTGCGCGTGATGTCGCTCTGCGCATAAAAGCAATAAACCCTAACGCGGAATACTATGCGGAAATTATGCAGTTTGGCCCAGGTGCAGGCGCGAAATTGCAAGCAAGGTTTTCAGGCTCAGATCCTGTTGTGCTAAGAACATTAGCGGAAAAAGCTAAAGCAATATATCTAAACGATGGTCAAATTCGTGATGTTCGTGATAACTGGCGAACTAAAGGCATGATATTAATGCCAGAATATGACGAAAATGCAGCAGGTGTAGCAGGTGTTTCACGTAGTGACTTTAATCAAGCGATCCAGTTTTATACTAATGGTTTAACATTAGGGCAGTTGCAAGAAGGCGATTATCTTTACCCCATTGTTGCTAAAAGTCGAACAGCAAATACTAACCCTGATGATCAGCTAAGCCACCTTGAAAATGGCTTGGTATGGAGTGCAAGCCAACGTACTTATATTCCATTTAAACAAGTCAGTGGTGAAACGACTTTCGATAGTGAAGAAATGTTAATTAACCGCAGAGATCGCGTTAGGACTATCACCGTAATGGCGGAGGCTGGTTATGAAGAAACAGCTGGTGCGGCATTCAATCGCGTTAAGCCACTAATCGAAGCCATCGAACTACCTGACGGTTATAGTTTAGAGTGGGGCGGTGAATATGAATCGTCAAAAGATGCACAATCTGCGCTAGGCCAAGGTTTACCTTTAGGCTTTTTAGTTATGTTTATTATTAGCGTCTTGCTCTTTGGTCGTGCTCGTCAGCCAATAATTATTTGGTTAGTTGTGCCGATGGCTATTGTTGGCGTTGTTGCAGGGTTACTTATTGCAGATTTACCTTTTGGTTTTATGTCGTTATTAGGCTTTTTGAGTTTATTTGGTATGTTAATTAAAAATGCCATTGTTTTACTTGAAGAGATTGACTTGCAAATTGATGAAGGTAAAGAAAAAGCGGTTGCTATTGTCGAAGCAAGTCTCAGTCGTTTAAGGCCAGTATCCCTTGCCGCTATTACGACGATTCTAGGTGTCATGCCGTTAATCGCTGATCCATTTTTTGCTGACATGTCGGTCACGATTATGGGCGGGTTAGCTTTTGCGACAATTCTTACGTTAATTGCAGTGCCAGTACTTTACAGCATTTTCTATAAAATCGAAGTAAAGAAAACTTAGAATATTTGGCGTATAAAAAAGCACCGCTAAAGCGGTGCTTTTTTCATAAAACAAGATTAATAACTTTCGCTAGTTATTATGATTTGCTACTGAATGTCGATTAATTAATGTTGGTTCAAAAACTCGTTCAATTTCTAATTTTTTCTTTTGATAAACATCTTTCAAAACTAACTTTGCAGCCATATGGCCCATACTGTTAACTGGGTTATCTATTGTTGTTAATGTTGGATACAAATAGTTAGCAAAAATTACATTATCGAAACCTATAATCGATAAGCCTTCAGGTAACCTGAAGCCGTGTTCTCGGGCATACTTCATTGCGCCAGAAGCCATTTCATCATTAGCACAAACCAACGCAGTAAACTGCTCATTTTGTTTAGTTAGGTACCTTAATCCGTCACTACCACCGGTTTCTTTAAAGTCGCCAATGAAGAACAAGTCTTCATTAAACTCTATGTTACTTTCTTTTAATGCGCGCTTATGTCCTAGTAATCGATTACTGGCATCCGCTTTAAATTGAGGGCCTGCAATATAGGCAATTTTTTGGTGGCCATTATCGATAATGGCTTTTGTTGCTAAGTAACCGCCAAGCTCATTATCAAGGCTAATACACTTTTCACTAAGTTCTTCAACGAAGCGACTCATTAGGTAAACTGGCGTTTTTCCTTCGTTAAGCTCTATCAAGTATTCATCTGAAACAGCTTCTACATGCGCAATGATAGCGTCACAATTTCGACTAATAAGAAACTCGATACCATCCTTTTCTTTATCTTCTTCAGAGTGACCTGTAGTAATAATAACGTGCTTACCTGCGGCGCGAAGTTCAGATTCTATACCAGCCATCATTTGTCCGAAAAAGGGACCATGTAATTCAGAAACTAAAATACCGATAGAGTCACTTCGACTTGATGCGAGTGAACGAGCAATTGAGTTTGGTCGATAGCCAAGTTCAGCCATAGCATCGAGCACTTTTTGCTTTGTTTTGTCACTCACTCGGGCATTGTTATTCATTACCCTTGAGACAGTAGCCAGTGAAACACCGGCTAATTTTGAAACTTCGTAAATGGTGGCCATTAATTAAGTAAAACTATTTTGTTTTTATTGACGAAATAATACCTAAGATGTTCGATATTAACTAGCACTGAGTTTAAGTTTACTTTGAATATCGTCAAGCTTGTCACTTGTTAGCGAATACTTTGTCATAATTGCAGCAACTACATAAGAACCAACGGCTGGTAAAACAGTGAATGATAGGAGAATACCATTTTGAGTGGCGACGGTTTGCTCCACATCTGGTTGATATTGATAGAAAGCTAATAACCAGCCAGCAATCGCACCACCAAGCGCTACGCCCATTTTAATAAAGAAAATTACGCCCGAATATACTAAGCCCGTAACACGGATACCGGTTTTTACATGACCATAATCAATAGTGTCTGCCATTTTTGCCCATAAAAGCGGTGTTGCCATATCAAGGAAGAATTTCCATAAAATAAAGGCAATAAAGGCTAAAGCAATTTGATCTGCACCAATGAAGAAACTAAAGATACAAATGGTAGCTGATATAACTTGCAACCATATATACGCTTTAATTTTACACACGCGTTTTGCCAACGGTTGAGCTACGGCACAGCCAATCATACTTGCGACCACGCCTAAAGTCATAAAAGAGGTAATTAAATCTTCACGGCCTAGGAAGTACTTAACGTAATAGACCGCTAGCGTAAACCTTAACACTTGTCCTGTTAGTAGGAATAATGCGGCAAGACATAAAATTCTCCACTGATCATTTTGCCACAGCGATTTAGCGCTAGCGGCAAAACTTGATTCTTGTGATTTGGGTTGTTCAATGCGCTCTTTGGTACCAATAAAGCATAATAGGAACATTACTAACCCCATTAAGCTCATTGCGGCCATAGTGTATTGATAGCCTTTTGCATTATCGCCTTGGCCGAAGTATTCAACTAGAGGCATGGTACAACCGGCGACAATAACACCGCCTAACATACCAAAAACGAATCGGTAGGATTGAACAGTAACGCGCTCTTTTGCATCTGCTGTTAATACGCCACCTAGTGCACAGTAAGGAATGTTAATTGCCGTATAGGCAATCATTAGCATGGTATAAGTGCTAAATGCGTAAACAATTTTACTTGTACCTTCGAGATCAGGTGTAGTAAATGCCAGAATACTGATAATGGCAAATGGTAGTGCTAGCCAAAGTAGATATGGTCTAAAGTGGCCCCAACGTGTATGAGTTCTATCAGCAATGCTGCCCATTAGCGGATCGGTAACCGCATCTATTACACGCACAGCAAGAAACATAGTACCGACGACAGCAGGTGACAAACCAACTACATCTGTGTAGTAAAGCATTAAAAACATCATCACTGTTTGAAAAATGATATTACTGGCGGTATCACCTAAGCCATAGGCAATTTTTTCTTTAACACTTACTTTGTTTGAAATAGTCATCGTTATTATTTTTTATCTATTTGAAATTAAGTCGCGATACGCTAAACCACTTTGTTTTATAGTACGTTTTTGCGTTTTATAATCAACGTAAACAATACCAAACCGTTTTAAATAACCTTCTGCCCATTCAAAGTTGTCCATTAAACTCCAAGCAAAATAGCCAACGACATTAACCCCTTTTTCAATGGCATCGTTTACAGCATTTAGGTGCAGCTGATAATAGTTCACTCGATCAAAATCACTGACTTTATCATCTTCGATAGTGTCAGCCATTGCCGCACCATTCTCGGTGATATAGACCGGGGGTAATTCGTATAACTCATTTAGGCTAGTTAACAGGCTAGTAAATGCCGCAGGATAAATTTCCCAACCTATATCCGTAATTGGTGCAGGAGGTGGCAATTGACGATAAATTTCATCTTCATCTGAAGTGTAAATTGCACGGGTGTAAAAGTTAATCCCTAAAAAGTCGATTGGTTGGGCAATAATATCCATATCGCCATCTTGAATGTCTGGCTGCTGCCAATCAGGCATAGTATTAATAATTTCTGGGTAAGCTTTATCAAACAATGGCTTTATATACCATTGATTAAAATACTGATCGGCATAATCGCTTGCCGCTTGATCTGCTTCTGTATTGGCATAACAGGGCGTAAAGTTTAGAACGATACCATTTAAGCTCTTCGGGCTATTTTTTTGTAGCACTGGCATTGCTAAACCATGGGCTAACAATATATGGTGAGCCGCTTTTCTACCAAATTCTTTTCCTTTAATTCCAGGTGCATGAATACCGACTTCATACCCAAGGTAAGAGCTACAAAAAGGTTCGTTAAATGTCGCATAAGAGTGAACTCTATCGCCAAACGCTTTGGTAATTACATCGGCGTATTCTTTAAATTGATATGCTGTTTCTCTATTTAACCAACCACCATTACCTTCCAAATGTTGCGGTAAGTCCCAATGATAGAGCGTGACAAAAGGTTTTATATTCTTCGCCAATAGCGCATCTAATATTTGAATATAATAATTTATCCCTTCTTGGTTTGCGCTACCGTCTTGATTAATAACACGAGGCCAAGAAATAGATAATCGATAAGCATCAACACCTAACGAATTTATCAATTCAATGTCTTGTTGCCATAAATTGTAATGATCACAAGCGATATCACCATTGGAGTTATCTGCAATTTTGCCTTCCGTGGCGCAAAAGGTATCCCAAATACAAGGTAACCTGTTACTTACGCCGCCTTCAATTTGAAACGATGCTGTTGCAACTCCAAAGGTGAAGTCTTTTTTTAGCATGGCAGAGTTTGAGGGTAGCTTATATTTGTTCATTAATGTCTTACCTATCAAAGCGCTTTCGATATTCTCGTCTGCGTAATTTATTCATTAGTCTATAATTCGTTTTGAAAGCGCTTACAATTTACTTGAAAAAAAACTTTCATTCGTTTTAAATAGTGAGTGAAAGCGCTTACATTTCTATTTAGATTAGTTGCTATTGATATTAAGGTCAACTGATTTATCTATTTCTAATTAAACGCGCTACCACACATATTGATGATAACTATAAAGGGGGAGTGTATGGCAGGAAGTACTGCGATACCCGGACAAACAAATCAACTATCGACAGGTGGTAATGAAAATTACGGCTTTGCTCTAACATCGTTAACCTCACTATTTTTTATGTGGGGGTTTATAACGTGTTTAAATGACATTTTAATACCGCATTTAAAAGCAGTCTTTGATTTAACATACACCCAAGCAATGCTTATTCAATTTTGCTTTTTTGGTGCTTATTTTATTGTATCTCTGCCATCTGGCGTATTGGTTAAAAAACTTGGCTACCAAAAAGGTATTGTTATCGGCCTAGTAATCGCTGCACTTGGTTGCGCGAGTTTTTATCCTGCGGCCGCTATGCAAAGCTATCCAGTTTTTTTAATAGCGCTATTTATTTTGGCAAGTGGTATTACGTTATTGCAAGTGTCTGCAAATCCTTATGTAAGTATTTTAGGTAAGCCGGAAACAGCGTCATCACGCCTAACGTTGACACAAGCGTTTAACTCGCTTGGTACAACAGTAGCGCCATTTTTTGGGGCGTTTCTAATTTTGGAGCAAGCAGCAACAGAAGTTGGTAATGCGGCAAATGGTGCTGAAGCAGTGCAAATGCCTTACCTTTTATTAGCTGCTATGTTGCTGATATTAGCCGCTGTTTTTGCTTATTTGAAACTGCCAGTGGTTGCTGATACTCAAGTAGAAGATGGTGAAGAAATTATTGGTAGCGCTTGGCAATACCGTCATTTAGTTTTAGGCGCGTTAGGTATATTTGTATATGTAGGTGGTGAAGTTGCTATTGGCAGCTTTTTGGTTAACTTTTTCGCTGATCCAAACATCGCAGGTTTAGAAGAAGCAGAAGCGGCCAAGTATATTGCTTACTATTGGGGCGGCGCCATGGTTGGTCGATTTATCGGTGCAGGCGTGATGCAAAAAATTGCAGCTGGCAAGGTACTGGCATTTAATGCTGTTGCTGCTGTGGTTTGTATATGCGCTGCAGTATTTACTAGCGGGACATTCGCTATGTGGGCAATACTAGCCGTTGGCCTTTGTAATTCAATTATGTTCCCAACTATTTTTAGTTTGGCAATTAGCGGACTTGGCAAACATACTTCTCAGGGCTCTGGAATTTTATGTTTAGCTATTGTCGGTGGTGCCATCATACCGCTATTTCAAGGCATGCTTGCCGATAGCATCGGTGTACAGCTGTCATTCTTATTGCCGATAGTTTGCTATGTATATATTGCATATTACGGCTTAATTGGCAGCCAATTTAAGCAAGTCAATAGTTAAAGGAAAGCAATCAATGTTTAATAAAAATAAAATCACTTTAGTACTGCCATTTGCTTTTCTACTTAGTGCTTGTGGCGATGATTCTGCAGCGACGGCAGATGAAACTAAAGTTGAAGAAAAACAAGTACACCGAGATATCTCAATTTGGCCAACGCTTGATATAGCCGTGAAAACAGACGAAGAGATTGAATCAAAGGTTGAAACGTTATTAGCAAAAATGACCTTAGAGCAAAAAGTTGCTCAGATGATACAACCAGAAATTCGCGACATTACTATCGAAGACATGCGCAAGTATGGGTTTGGCTCGTATCTTAATGGTGGCGGTGCGTTTCCTAATAATAACAAGCATGCAACACCACAGGACTGGATTAAGCTTGCCGAAGATTTATACCAAGCATCTGTTGATGACAGCGTAGATGGTATTAATATTCCAACTATGTGGGGAACAGATGCCGTACATGGTCATAACAATGTTATTGGCGCGACCTTATTTCCGCATAACATCGGCTTAGGCGCCGCAAACAATCCTGCATTAATCGAGAAAATAGCAGAAATTACCGCAACTGAAGTTATGGTCACGGGTATTGATTGGGTGTTTGCACCAACAGTTGCTGTTGTTAGAGATGACCGCTGGGGCCGCACTTATGAAGGTTACTCTGAAGATCCAGAGATAGTTCGCGAATATGCTGCCGCTATTGTAAATGGGCTACAAGGGCATGCAGATGGAGATTTTCTAAGCGATAAACGCGTTATTTCTACCGTCAAACACTTTTTAGGTGACGGCGGTACAGAAAAAGGTGATGACCAAGGGGATAACATTGCCGCAGAACAAGCCCTTTTTAATATTCATGCTCAAGGTTATGTTGGCGGTTTAGGTGTCGGTGCACAGTCAGTAATGGCATCTTTTAACAGTTGGCATGGTGATAAAATTCATGGCAATAAATACCTTTTAACTGATGTGTTAAAAGACAAAATGGGTTTTGATGGCTTTGTAGTGGGTGACTGGAATGGTCATGGACAAGTCAAAGGCTGTACCAATGAAAGTTGCCCGCAGGCAGTAAATGCAGGGCTGGATATTTATATGGTGCCAACCGCAGCTTGGAAACCTTTGTATGAAAACACCATTGCTCAAGTAAACTCTGGAGAAATTGCTCAATCTCGTATTGACGATGCTGTTCGTCGTATTTTGAGAGTAAAATTTAGAGCAGGGCTTTTTGATAAACCAAGTCCTGAAAATCGCCCTTACTCTGGTAAAACAGAGTTAATTGGTGCGAATGCACACCGCGAAGTAGCGCGCCAAGCGGTACGTGAATCGTTAGTGCTTTTGAAGAATAAAAATAATCTTTTGCCTTTATCTCCAAAGTTAAATGTTTTAGTTGCTGGAGATGGCGCTGATAATATTGGTAAACAGTCGGGTGGTTGGACAATTACTTGGCAAGGTACCGGCAATAATAATAATGATTTCCCTGATGGTACATCAATTTACAATGGTATTGCCAAGCAAGTAAGTCAAGCGGGGGGCTCTGCGACACTAAGTGTAGATGGTAGTTTTGAGCAAAAACCTGATGTCGCTATTGTTGTTTTTGGTGAAGACCCTTATGCAGAAGGTCATGGTGATCGCGATAACTTAGCTTATCAACGAGGCGAGCAGAGTGATTTGGCATTATTAAAGTCACTAAAAGCACAAGGTATTCCGGTAGTGTCGCTATTTATTAGTGGTCGTCCAATGTGGGTTAATGGCGAGCTAAACGCTTCAGATGCTTTTGTTGCCGTATGGTTACCTGGCTCTGAAGGTAATGGTGTTGCCGAGGTTATTTTTAGCGATGCTAACGGTAAAGTTCAGCATGACTTTAAAGGTAAGCTTTCATTCTCATGGCCGAACTCGCCTAGCCAAGCAGTTGTCAACCGTGGCGACGCAGATTATGCGCCATTACTGCCTTATGGGTTTGGTCTGAAATACGGTGACAAGAATGTATTGGTCGACAGTTTAGATGAAACTGTTATTGCGAGTGCTGATGAGCAGCAAAGTGAACAATTTTTTGATGGGAAAATGCATAAACCTTGGTTAATGTGGTTGTTCTCTGGTGAACAAAAAATTGAGCCAACCGCTAACACGCACATGCTAGGCAACCTTGCTTACCGTACCGTTGATAAAAACGTTCAAGAAGATGCAAGACAAATTAAAGTTACCGACGGTGTTAAAGCGGGCTTGAGCTTTATTAGTAAAAGTAATTTTAGAGAAGATTTGATCTCAGCAATAGAAAGCAAATCTGTTCTACGCTTTATGGTCAGTGTTACTGAAGCACCAAAAGGTAGGGTTATGCTAGCAACTCGCTGTCAAAAAGCGGAAAGTCCAACTGATAACTGTGGTTCAGAAGTTGATATTACAGAGCATCTATCACAAATCATCCACCATGGCTGGTCCGAAGTCACGGTGGATCTTCAATGTTTCGCCGAAAAAGGAACTAGCTTTGGTGATCTTGTCGTACCTTTTGAAATTTATTCTGAGAAAGCAATGACTTTGCAAATAGCAGAGGTTAGCTATGAGCCAAATAAGGCCAATGAAGCTTCCTTAAGCTGTCAATAAATACTCAATAGTAAAAAGCAGCCAAGTAGGCTGCTTTTTTTTAAGGAAAAATTGTCATGAAAAAGTGGATAACTTTACCGGCATTTATTTCATCGGCTTTAAATCTACATGTATTAACGTTATCTGCGTTAATGGTGTTGGTAAGCTGTGGTGGCTCGGGTAGCAGTGTTAATAGTATTCCTTCTTCGAACCCTACTACAACAGAGCAAACAGAAGGCTCAGAGACGACAATCTCATTTGAAGTTCCTGAGGTCAGTGCAAATTGGCAACTGATTTGGTCTGATGAATTTGAGGCAGGTACGATAGATTCAACAAAGTGGAGTTTCGAACGGAATTGTGCCGGTGGTGGTAACAATGAGCAGCAATGCTATACCAATAGACTAGATAACGCCTTTATTGAGTCTGGTAGCTTAGTAATTAAAGCACTACGCGAAGATTTTACCGGCCCAGCAGTGTTTGATGACTCACCAAACTACGATACCAATATCACTAAAACTCAGCCGTATACTTCAGCTAGATTACGGACAAAAAATCTTGGAGATTGGCGTTATGGTCGTATTGAAGTACGCGCTAAGTTGCCGTCAGGCCAAGGAACATGGCCTGCGATCTGGATGCTGCCAACAGAATGGAAGTACGGTGGCTGGGCTGGTTCTGGTGAAATCGACATTATGGAAGCAGTGAATTTGAAGGCAAAATCAGACGCTTCTGGTCAGTTAACTGATACGGCAGAAAACAGAGTTCACGGTACGTTGCACTATGGTAGAAAATGGCCTGAAAATGTATATTCAGGCACTAGCTACAGTATGCCTGACAACGCTAACCCTGCTGATGACTTTCATTTATACGCCATAGAGTGGCAAGCGGGAGAAATTCGTTGGTATGTTGATGGTGCTCACTACGCTACACAAAACGCTAATGGTTGGTATAGCCAATTTCATAATGAAAAAGGTGAGATCATTGATGGCACTGGTACTGCACCATTTGATCAAAAGTTTCATTTGATCCTAAACTTTGCCGTTGGTGGTGACTGGCCTGCTACTGTTAATGAAAAAGGCATTGATGAGTCGGCATTTCCTCAACTTTTTGAAATTGATTATGTTCGTGTTTATCAATGTAGTATAGATGCTGATTATGGGCGGGGTTGCGAGGCTATAGGAAAAGATGCAAAGCTGGTTGAAGGGCATACGGCACCACCTTTATAAAACTAATTACTTAAGGTGATTATGTTTGTGAACATATTCACTTATTTCTCTATAAGTCGCTACCCAATAGAGAGAAGCATTACTTGCAAGATATTTAAGTAATGCTTCGTGTGCTTCTTTAGTCACTGATAAATGATCACCGCCAATACCATGAAATGTATAGTTGGCAAGACTTCCTTTATTCGCAGCATTTTCTGCATAGCCTATTAACGCAGCGACATTTACGTTGTGTGGTGCCCATACTTGTGCATCTTTTACATCAAGGTTGTATCGTTCAACAATGGATTTATTCGCTTTGGTTTTTATCCCTACAAAGTGAGTTTTAAGTGCAGGTAAAATTGACTGTCCTTTGACAATTATATCGCCACAAGGCAGAGTCAATGTACGGGTATTCTTTCCATCAATGGCGTGTAGCCAAGCATTAGCGTTAAGTAGCTCTTTGAGGTATTGCTGATGTGTTTGTTTATCTAGGTCATTTTCTACAGCTACCCAATCTCTGTTAGGTAGGGATTTTCGACAAGGGTGACTAATACTGTGATTGCCAAGTTCATGACCTTGCGCTGCAGTTGCTCTCCAGTCAGCTAAACGTGTGCTTAGCGTAGGAGAGGAAAGCGTTAAATAGAATGTGCCTTTGAACCCATATTGATTCAGTTGTGGAATAGCATTATCTAAGTGGCTGGTTAAAGCATCGTCATAGGATAAACTGATTGCCGCTTTAGCACCGTTGGGCCAACTAAACTCTGCATTGGTTGCGGTTGCAGTGAAGGACATCACTATGAAACTAAGTGTTAACTTTTTCACAGTTAAATCCTTCTTCACTTTAATGGCAATACTTAGCTGTCCTTGATTAAACAGTATTTATCGACAAACTGTTTGTGTGCAGGCAATGCATTGACGGTATTGGTAATATTACTTTTTATATGATCAAGGAAACGTTTTAATTCATCATCGCTCATATTATCGACTATAGGGTGGTAACTTTCAGGTATCAGCCCTTGTCCGATCATAACTTGCATCCAAGAATCATCAAATAACTCATTGTTTTTTCTAAATACACGTCCGGTATTTTTAAATAATTTTATACGGTGTGCTAAACCTTCTGGTATATCGATATTTTGGCAGTGACGCCAAAATGGTGTGTCGTCTCGGTTATGAACCTTATAATGTAAAATGATAAAGTCACGAGTTGTTTCCCAATCAAAGCGTGTTTGTTGATTAAACTCTTCTACGTCATCTTCACTAATGCCTTGTTGCGGAAACATGCGCAATAATCTGACGACTGACTGTTGAATTAAATGAATACTGGTTGACTCTAGCGGCTCCAAAAAGCCACTTGATAAACCAACCGCAATACAGTTCTTATGCCAATGTTTACGTCGCATCCCAGTTCTGTATTTGATAACAAAAGGCTCAGTAATTGGCTTTCCGTCGATATTATTAAGTAAGGTTTGCTTGGCTTCTTCATCACTTACGTACTGGCTACAATAGACAATACCGTTGCCAACTCGATGTTGCAGTGGAATACGCCACTGCCAACCAAAATCGTGGGCAATAGAGCGTGTATAAGGTTTTGGTGTTTCAACAGACTCAGTTTGTACAGCAACTGCGGAATTGTTTAATAACCAGTGTGACCAATCCTCAAAGCCGGTATGCAGTGCACCTTCAATTAGTAGTGCTCGTTGTCCTGTACAATCTAAAAATAAATCGCCTTGTACTTCTGTACCATTAGTAAGGGAAAGCGACTCAATAAAGCCGGTTTCACTGTTAAGGTTTACGTCAGATATTTTACCTTCTACACGATTAACACCGCAGGATTCAGCTATCTTACGTAAAAACTGACCATATCGTGTTGCATCCATGTGATAAGCGTAATTCAAGCCATTATTTGGTAGTTGAGCAAACTTCTCTTTAACCGCTGCAACCTGCTCAAGACAGTAATCGCCAAAGTCGCTTGCGAGCCCTTTTTGTTTACCTTTTAACCAAAAATGTTGAAATCCGGCGGCCCAGCAATCATTACCTGTAGTACCAAACGCATGAAGATAATCTTCATTTTTATTGCGCCAGCTTTCAAAGTTAATACCTAGCTTAAATGTACCGTGGGTTGCTTTAAGAAACTCTGCTTCATTTATTTTAAGTAATTGATGGAAGTATTGCAGGGTAGGGATAGTTGCTTCACCAACGCCAACAGTACCTATTTCGTCAGATTCGACCAAGGTGATTTCTAGGTTTTTTCCTATTGTCTTTGCAATGGCTGCTGCTGCAATCCAACCAGCGGTTCCACCACCAGCGATTACAACTTTTTTCACTTGATTGGTATTCATAATTAGTATCTTTTTTATTGATTGAGCTTGTTAAGTAACAAGGCTCGTAACTTTCTAATTGATAACTCGTCGTCGGTTTTAAGTACGCCTAGGGCCTTTTCTGGTATATGTTTAAAACGATTTGGTTCATCACTAAAAACGTAATAATCGAATAACGATTTCATCGCTTTTTTTTGCACTGTTGAAAGTGATCCTAAGTTCATTATTCCATGCATTAAGGCATCCATCGGAGCACCTGCACCTGCAGTGGCCTGTTGCCACCAAAAATTAACTAAACCATTAATTGGCGCCAGGCTTTCAACACAGTGCCACCATAAACTGGGGAGTAATAAAGCGTCACCAGGCTGCAATTCTGCAACTAACGCAGTTTTAAGCGCTTTTTTATATTTAGGGTGTAGAGCAAAGTCAGGTTTTCTATGGTCTACTAGACTAATAGCTTGACCAGCAGGGGTTAAGTCAATTGGACCAATGTAAAGGTTTTCAATTTGTTCAGGTGGAAATAATGTAAATCGCCTTACCCCTGCAACACAAACCGCAACATTGTTAGGTAAATCCTGATGGGCAGCTACGACAGTTTTATTACTTAACCAGATGCTAACAAGTGGATTTTCATCTACAAGTGCTTCGATATCATTGTCAGCTCGAATGGCAGGAATTAATTTATCGACATTTGTAGAGCCCATATAGTGAGCTTGACCTTGTTCTGTGTCGTCAACACTAGAAAGCATGTCAAGAAACTCATCAAAGGCGACACTTTTTCTGGAAAAATTAAAGCCAGAGCATTCTTGGTTATAAAAAAGTCGTCCTTGATGTTCATTTGCAACAGAGCCTGTACCCACGATCATAGGTTCATGATGTTGTTTTAGGTAGTCAAGAAAGCTGTTGTCTGAAATATTTGCCGCTTTAACCATAGGCCAGTTTTCGGCTAAACCTTTAAATATAATAGGTTCTCTAACCTCAACTAAGTAATCGTTAAGGTTGTTAACTTCAGAGAAAGTAACTTCTTTCACCATTTTCATTAAATGAACCTTTGGCTACCTAAATGTACGCTGTTCTTTTCGTTGAATTAACGCTGTAACGTTTGCGTGAGACGCGATAACCATATAAATCAGGTTTAACAATCCGGATTTGTTTAATGACGCTAATTGCTCACCATCAAGTTGAGCGAGTTTATCTTCATTAATGGTATAAAAGCCTGATAAACGATTATTGGAGCCGTCATTTAATTGAATGTCGAGGTTAAACGGTTCAAGTAAATCGAGCTCTTGAACAGTCTCCATAAATTTTTGCGTTGTCGCTTTACTGTCGTGAATGGTTTTTAAAATAGTACTAATGCGATTAATGTATTCGCTGTTACCACCATGAGGTAAAAACACCTCTACACCAGTCTCGGTGTTTACACGAGGACTGTCCATATCAATATGCACTACTGGGCTTTGTTCGTTTTGCTCATTAGTTTGAAAGCCGATTAGAAAAGGCTCTCGCTCAACCATTAACGGCACATAGCTCGCTTGCCAACCTTGATCAGTTAAAAATAAGTTTTCATTTTGCTCAAAGCCAAATAACGCAATCGAAGAATAAGCGTCATTTTGATCTTTTAGGAAGAAAATAGGGTAGTCAGCTTGAGCGTGCTTATATTCAAAAGGGTAAAGCAAACTATAGGTCTTGTTATTGCCAAACTTGGCCGACTTCTCTGTATTAATTTTGAGATCTTTGTGCTCAACGTTATTGAGTAATTCGTGATTTGCCATAATTTCCCCGTGGTATTTTTCTAGCCCGCTTTTTGTTGTTGATATTGCGAGGTTAAATAATTGATTAATTCTCGATTAGCAGGCAATCCTGCTAAGTATTTATCTGTAAGTTGCTTGTTTTCGTTAAATAATTTTTCGCTGAGCAATTGATTGTCGTATTGTCGTTGTGTCGCTCGATGTTGAGTTTTAAACCCCATGCCATACAAAATGTACTGGTAACTGGCGGCTGGAAAAATTTCTTCAATTTGAATGAAGTCATTATAGGTTGGCTCTTGATGCTGCCAAAGAGCCAATAGTTCTTGTAAATGCTCTGGTACAGTTGCCGATGCGCGATTATCTTGCCAATATTTGCTTGAGCGCATACTTAATACGTAATGAAGTTTTAAAAATTCTACGATTCGTTGCCAACGATAGTTAAAACGCTGATTGAAACGTTTTGCTGCGATAGGCATTACGTCCATTACACTTGGTAGCTCTTTGGCAATCATTTTTGCAGATAATTCGATTAGTGCTAATGCAGACGCTTCAAGTGGTTCAATAAAGCCTGCAGCCATGCCTACGGCAACACAGTTTTTATGCCAGAATATTTCTCTATGACCTGGTGTAAAGGAAATCTCTCTAAAATCTAGAGATTCAATGTCCTCGTTAGTTAATTCTTTACTTAAATATTGGGTGAGTTCTTCTTTGGCTTGCTCTGTATTACAATAATCGCTGGCATATACGCAACCTACGCCACGACGATTAACAAGGCCAATATCCCATAACCAGCCATTATCATGAGCTGTAGCGATAGTTTGGCTAGCAATTGCCTGATCTGGCTTTTTATAAGGGACCTGAACGGCAATAGCACTGTCGTTAAATAGAATGTGCTTAAGACTTTTCAAAGGTATTTGGTAATGTTTATCGATTAGTAAGGCATGTTGCCCTGAACAATCGATAAATAGGTCACCCTTAATTTCACCATGGTTTTCCGTAATAACGGCTTCAATATCGTTATCAATTGCCCCTTTAACTTGGTTAACCTTGTCATCGATATGGATAACACCAAGGTTGTTAACACAGTGCTCTTTTAAAAGCGTAGCGAATTTCCCTGCATTTAGATGGTAACCATAGTTGGCTACTGCTGCATATTGTGGTGTTTGCAGTTGTTTTGGTGCTTTGAAATTGTCGCAAAGGTGTGGTTGACAACTTAACGCATGAGCAAAAGAAGTTTGTTGCTGGTTTTGTTGCCAATAACTCACTAAGTCACTTTGACCAAATCCGTGGGGGGCAACAAAAGGGTGGTAGTAACTATCCTGCTCGGTGTCATGACACCAGTTAACAAAAAATGAACCTTGTTTAAACGATGCATCGCAACAAGCAATAAACGCTTGTTCACTGATACCGATTGAATGCAATGTGTCGCGCATTGTTGGCCATGTTCCTTCACCAACACCAATGGTAGGAATATCGCTCGATTCAATTAAGGTGATGTTAATACCGTTCGGTAGATGCGTGTTATGTGCGGCAGCTATTATTCCAGCAGTTAACCAACCGGCTGAACCACCACCAACAATCACGATTTGTTTTACCGACTTATCCATACTACCAAGGCAACCTATACGAACATCGTGTAGCTAGAGTAATGAATACTACTAATAAATGTAAAGGCAAAAGCCGCTAAATTTAAGCGGCAATTGCCCTTGGGGGGTTAGAACTTGTAACGAAGTCCAAAGTTATAACGAGGTCCCATTTGCTGAATGTTTTTCACCATTAACTTATGGCGACCATACGAGCGTGTATATTCATCGGTAAGGTTAATACCTTCAACGAATAGTGTTAGGTTTTCGTTATAGTCATAGCTAATGTTAGCGTCTAACTGACCATAGTCTTCAACGTAAACAGGGTTTGAACCTTGACCGTCATTTAGACCTTGCAAGAAGTCGTCACGCCAGTTGTACGCGATACGTACTTGCAAACCGTCTTTGTCGTAGAAACCAACAAGGTTGTATGAGTCACTTACACCTAGTAATGGTGTATTTTCGTCACCATGGTCAGCATTATCATATTCTACGTCACTATCAACAATCGTGTAGTTAGCAATGATACCGAAACCTGTATCGTCAAATAAATGCTGAACAGCTAGCTCGAAACCATCAACTTTATTTGAGCCTTGGTTGTAAGGTTGGCTAAACAATACACTTAACGGATCGTTACCTGTTGGGTGACCCCAAATTTGGTTTTTAACCGGATCACCGCCTGGATCAACGATTACGTATTCACCATCAGCATAGTTAGCAGCAAGGTATGCACGAATCGCAGCACTATTTGATGGATCGCCACCTGTAGCAGCTACAGCTTCTTGATAACGAGCACCTTCAACAGGGCTAGTTGCATCATATGGCTGTTCTACAACTTCACGAGAACCGATAACGTTATCTACATCTTTTTGGAAGAAACCAATTGATGCGTAGCTACCTTCACCGTAGTAGTACTCAAATGATAAATCGATGTTGTCAGATTCAAGCGGTAATAAACCTACGTTACCACGTGATCCTCGACCGTTATCAACATTACGAACTTCGTCTAATACCGAGCCGGCCGTTAAGTTACCGTAACCAGGACGAGTAATCGTTTGACTGTATGATGCACGGAAAATCATGTCTTCCATTACTTCAATATCAAAATCGATATTAGGTAATAAGTAGTCGTAATCGCCTTCATCACTGAAGAACTGCGCATCGCCGCGAACAATTTGGAATTCGTTGGTAGATACCCAACCAATTGCATTAATTTCTGGCAATAATGTCTTTGAAGTTACATCAGTTTGCTCGTAGCGTAAACCAACGACTAAGTTTGCTTGTTTTTCGCCAATTTCAAAGCTCATGTTAGCTTTAACGTAAGCACTTACCGATTCTTCTTTAGTACGACGATCTGTCTCAAAAGTAGATGGTGCACAAATTGTCGTGCCACAAGGCCAAGCTGTTGGATCGCTTGGATCACCGTATAAGTTTCCTACAAGGTCAGCAATGGTATTAAAGTCAACGGCCCAGTATTGATTAATCATATTTGATTTATCACCTGGTAAGTTGTCAAAACGATCAACCATTGTATCCATGCTAGCTAATAAGAAACCATCATCGATATCTGCTGGTGAACCGGTACCACCCCAGTTAGGGCGCTCTGCTCGGCCAAAGGCATTGCGGTTTTCTACTTTGTTAAAACCAATACCAAAGTCAACACTTTCAACAATACCGTCATCAAAAATGTAGGTACCGTCTAATTGAATTTGGTCAATTTCAGATTTCATGTAACTATTACGGAAACTAGTACCCGTTGTCATTACACCTTCAGGTGTTAAACCTGCTGTGCCATCAGGGAATACCACTTCAACTACTGGGAAACCTGAAGAAAAATCAACTTTAGTCTCAGCACGCGTCCAAGTCGCCATTTGAATAGTATTACTGTTACCGTAGATGCTATCTGGCTTCGCTTCAGCTTCTGAGCTATGGAAATCTAACGAGAACTGTAAGTTGTCATTTACTAAGTATTCTAAATTTAAACCGACAGATTTATTTTCATTAACTTGAGCACTTTGCTCTACTTGGCTAACTAAATCAGAAGGGCCATCCATATCGTGTAGGAAAATAGGCGCTGCTACGTTATCACTATTTGGATCAGTCCATTGAGAACCTGTTGGTTGACCCGCATAGTTTAAGCTCATCCATACTGAGTGGATATTCTGATTAAGCTCTTGCTCAAGTTTTGAATAAGTATAATCGAGAGTTGCAGTAAAGTTTTCTACAGGGCGGTACTGCATAGTCAATTGACCGTTAGTACGTGTACGCTCTACTTCACTAAAACCATATAGTACATTGTGTGGCACTGCATAAGTTACGCCATCAGCTGGTACGTTAATTTGATTCGGGCCTTCACCAACCGAACCCCAGTCACCAACACCACCGGTTTGTGGGCGCCAACCGTTATCAACACCAGCACGTGCTGAACCGCTTTCGCGTTCTTGGACACTCGCTGTAATTGCAACACCAAAGGTGTTATCTGCATAAGTATTGCTGTATAACGCTGATAATTCTGGAGTTACGCTAGAGCCAGTTTCTGACGAAGTATCATGCACACCTTTAATACCGATAGATGCGCGCTCTTCACCTATGTTTAATGGCTTAATCGTGACTAAGTTAATAGTAGAACCGATACCACCAGTTGCGACGTCTGCACGGCCAGTTTTATAAACTTCGACTGAAGAGATACCTTCAGAAGCCAAGTTAGCAAAATCGAAAGAGCGAGAATCAGAAGCGCTCGTATCATTAATATTTGCTGTTGGCATTTGACGACCATTTAACGTAACAACGTTATAGTCTGGTCCAAAGCCACGTACTGTTACTTTAGAACCTTCACCGTTATCACGGTCAATTGAAACACCGGTAATACGTTGTAGTGATTCTGCTAAGTTAGTATCTGGGAACTTACCCATATCTTCAGCATTAATCGCATCAACAACACCATTTGCGTTACGTTTGATATCCATCGCCTTTACTAAACTACCACGAATACCACGAACTTCGATTACCTCGATTTCTTCGTTTGATTCCTCTGCAGCAAAGGTCGGGCTAGCTATTGTAGCGCCTAAAATCAAAGAGAGGCTAGATGCCAGCTTTGATTTTTTAAACCTGTTATACGTCATGTTTTTTCCCTCGATTTCGTTTTTATATCATTATTATGCGTTAATGATTAATTGTAAGCGCTTACATCAAAGTTTAAAAAAAACCTTAGCGTTTCTCTAGTAGTTTTAATTTGAAAGCGCTTACATTAAATTAGTTCAAAATAAAATAGGGGTCAACAGAAAAAGTCACTTATATGAAAATATTTTTACTTTTTTGCTCGATATTTGGACAGTTAAGAAACTGTTGGTTTTGTAACTTGTTGTTTTAAATGTGTTAATAATAGGTTGTTAGGTTTTTTGATGCATTGAATTTTTTCCTTGTGTTTTTTTTGAACAATGCTTATATTTTGTGTAAGCGCTTACATTTGATTGTTCGTCATTGAGTTTTCTAGGACAGAATTGGCTGATTATGACGGCATCAAATTTCAAATAAGCGCTTACATTTATGCGTAATGTAAGTTGTAACACGTTAGGGGCACATGGATGTGATCCTGCTTTTATAAAAATAACCAAATGGAGTGACACGTGTTTGCACAAGGCTCAAACAAACTCTCTTTACAAGAAAAGTTAGGCTATGCCTGCGGCGATATAGCGTCTAATTTTTATTGGCGAGTATTCGACGTATTCTTATTTATATTTTATACCGATGTATTTGGCTTACCTGCAGCTACTGTTGGTACCATGATGTTGGTCACCCGTGTGATAGACGCAGTGTCTGATCCCGCTATGGGCGCGTTAGCCGATCGCACTTCAACTAGGTTTGGCAAATTTAGGCCCTATTTAATTTGGGGCATTATTCCCATTGCAGCAGCAGGTGTGTTGACCTTTACCGTGCCGGACTTAAACGATAGTGGCAAGGTGATATGGGCATACTTAACTTATATCTTCATGATGCTCGCTTATACATTTATTAATGTACCCTACGGTGCATTACTTGGTGTTATTACGTCAGATAGTCAGGAACGTACTACATTAACCAGTTTTAGATTTATCGGTGCCTTTAGCGGTGGAAGTTTAGTCGCATTTATGACGCCTGAACTTGTTAATTGGTTCGGTGGCGATAATGCTCAACAGGGCTGGCAATACACAATGGCGCTTTATGGTGCCATCGCAGCAATCTTGTTTTCGATAACGTTTTTCACAGTAAAAGAACGTATTGCTCCGCCAGAAAACCAACAAACCACGGTTGCGACAGATATCAAAGACTTGTTCGCAAATAAACCATGGTGTGTTTTGTTTGTTTTAGCATTAGTGATCATGGTGACCATTTCGCTGCGAGCAAGTTCAGGGACTTTTTACTTTAAGTACTATGTTGGCGAAGAAAGCCTAATCGGCAGTTTTACTACCGTATATTTATTGGCGTTAGCTGCTGGGGCTGCATTAACGCCCGTAATGACTAAATTTATGGATAAAAAGCCTTTGCTCTTATTGCTAATGACCATAGTAGCGATACTTTCGTTGGCGTTTTATTTTGTACCTAAAGATCAAATAGTCTTGATGTTTGTACTGCAAGCATTAATTGGCTTGGCATTAGGCCCAAAGTCACCATTAGTATTTTCAATGTATGCAGACACTGCTGATTATTCAGAATGGCAAACGGGTAGAAGGGCGACAGCCATGGTGTTCTCCGCTGCCGCGTTTGCTCAAAAACTCGGTGGCGCAATTGCTGGTGCAACCATCGGCTGGATTTTGGCATCACTTGGTTATCAGGCCAATGTCGTGCAAACCGCTAGTTCAGAATCAGGCATTGTGTTGTTAATGACAATAATACCAGCCATTTTCGCTTTTATTGCTGTAGCTATTGTTAACTTTTATCCGTTGTCTTCACAAGAGTTAACCAGAGTTCAACAAGCACTTGAACAGCGAAAAAAAGATTTTGTTAATGCTAAGGAGATGTGCCCGCATGGCAAAGGATAATCAAGTCTTACAAAGTCTGTATCAAATAAAAAAGGGTAGCGTTAGGCTAAGTTCGCCTACTGCTTTGCCGATGGCAAGTGGCTATTTATATAACCAAAATATGTTGATGCAATTAAATTGTCGTGGTTATGCCAGAGCGCAATTTATGCAGCCAGAACCCGCTAAATATAGCCACGGACCAACGTTAGAAGCTAAAACGTTTATCCAACCAGAGCAGTCTTTTTATAAACATCATCCGGGGCGCTTTTTTTATCTAAAAAATAAAGACACTAAACAAATAGCGTCAGTGCCTTATGAACCTTGCCGGGTTGCGCCAAGTAAATATATGTTCGATCAACAGCTGGATCAAATACGGTGGGAGGTGGTTTATCAGCAAGTAAAAGTGACGGTTGTAGTGCAACTGGCAAATGAATATTCAGCAGAGCTTTGGCAAGTAACGTTGAAAAACATCAGCAAGGCTGATGCTAATTTAAGTTTATATCCCTGTTTTAGTATTGGTTATCAATCATGGATGTATCGTGAAGCTTATTATGATGAAACTATTCAAGGCGTGTTGGCAAAGTCGATAACGCCATATCAACGGCTTGAGGATTACTATGCAAACCAGTCATTAAAAGACTGCACATATCTATTGGCTGGTACAGCACCAGATTATTGGCAATGTGATTTAACTTCGTTTGAAGGTGAAGGCGGGCTGTCTTCGCCAGCACAAATTCACGCTGAGAGATTAAATAACCAAGCGGCGAGGTATGAAGACTCTATTGCATTAATGCAATACGATTTAGTGCTTAAAGCCGGTAGCCAAAAAAGCTATTGTTTTGCTTTTGGGCCGGCCAATAATTCTGATGAAATAGCACAACTTAGAACCGCGATATTTAATGGTGAACAATTTAGAAAAGGTGCTGCGTTTTCCGCACAGGTTAAGCCTGTACTTAAATTGCAGGGCGATGATGAATTTCAACACTTTATTAATGATTGGTTGCCAAATCAGGTTAATTACCATGGCACACTTAACCGTTTAACTACCGATCCGCAAACACGAAATTACTTGCAAGACGCGATCGGTATGAACTTTATAAAGCCGGGCCATACTCGTAATGTTCTATTGCGTTCACTATCACAGCAACGAAAAAATGGTGAAATGCCCGATGGCATCTTACTAAGTGAAGCAGCAGAGCTAAAGTATATTAATCAAGTACCTCATGCCGATGCCAATATTTGGCTACCAATAACTTTACTTAGTTATTTAAATGAAACCAATGACACCAGTATATTGGATGAATTAGTGCCTTTTGCTGACGATGAACTACTAACGCCTGTATATCAACATGTAGAGCTTGCATTGGAGTATGTCTTAAACCAGCGAGATGACAGAGGGTTATGCCTTATCTATCAGGGTGATTGGTGTGATCCCATGAATATGGTTGGACACAAAGGGAAAGGGGTGTCGAGCTGGTTATCTTTAGCACTTGCCTATGCTATTAAAAGCTGGATTGAAGTGATTGAAAATTATGGTGGCCACCTTATTCAAGCGGTAGAAACACTGTCTCGGCTTAACCAACTTGTCGAAGAGCTCAATTACACAGTAAACCTATATTGTTGGGAAGGTGATTGGTATGCCAGAGGTATAACTGACGACAATAAGTTATTTGGCGTTGCAGAAGACGTTGAAGGGCGAATTTATCTTAACCCGCAAAGTTGGGCGTTATTAAGTGGTGCCGCGACAGTTGCTAAAAAATACACATTGCTCAACGAAGTAGAGCGACAATTAAATACACCATTTGGCGTTATGATGCTCGCCCCGAGTTACACCAGTTTTAGAGAAGATGTAGGCCGGTTAACGCAAAAGTATCCTGGGACGGCTGAAAATGGTTCTGTCTATAATCATGCGGCGATATTTTATGCCTATGCCTTGTATCAAATTGGCGAATATAACCAAGCATATCAGGTGATAACTAAGATGTTGCCGTCGGTGAAAGATATAGAAACGCGTGGTCAACTCCCTAATTTTATTCCTAACTACTATCGTGGTGCTTACTTTCAATTTCCTTCGCATGCAGGGCGCTCTAGCCAAATGCTAAACACGGGAACCGTTGCGTGGTTATACCGTTGTATTGTAGAGGAGCTGTGCGGCCTTAAAGGGGGAGCGGGGCAGTTAGTCGTAGAACCTAAGTTACCAGACGCTATTGAGCACTTAAGCGGGCAACGCAATTTTATGGGGGCAAACATAGAGTTTTCTATCGAAAAGCATACTGGTGACAGTATCAAGCTAACCGTTAATGGCCAAGAGATAACCGGCAACCGCATAACTGACATCGAAAAAGGCGCTAGCTATCAGCTTAAAATAAAGGTGCCACGATGAGTAATGCACTAATACCATCGCTAATTGTGATAATGGGAGTTAGTGGTACGGGAAAGTCTTCATTAGCTGAGTGTCTTTCAAACCGACTACATTACCGATTTATAGATGCTGATGACTTTCATTCGGACGAAGCAAAGGCCATGATGGCCAATGCTAAGCCGATCACTTCACCTATAAGACAGGCGTGGATAAACCGATTAAGTACCTACTTGTCGGAACTTGCTGTCAAAGGGCAATCGGTCGTGTTGGCTTATTCCGGATTAATCGCTAGCCATCGTAAGCAAATAGCTGCACTACCTTTTAAACACTATCCGTTTTTGTTGATAGGTGACGAAAACACTATTTTTAACCGTATGAAAAACCGTACAAGTCATTTTGCAAATCCCAAATTACTTACCAGTCAAATTAATAGTTTTGAACCTATTACCGAAGAAGAGAGCAACTTAGTGCTATTAAATTTAGAGCAGAGCCTTGAGCAATTAACCGATGAAGTTATATCCATTGTTGTGGCCGAGGAAAGCAAGCAATGAACAAGTATTTAGTCATCATGTTGTGCGGTGCAATGTCGCTTAATGCACAAGGGAAAAATGACATTGAAGCAATGCAAACTGTAGTACCAATTAACGTAGATGGTGTACCTAATGAAGTGCAATGGCAAAAAGCTCAATGGTTGCCAATGAAAGAGGTTATGTTAGGGGAAAGCCCCAGCACCAATGATTTTAATGGCAAATATAAATTGCTATGGGATAAAGAGCACGTGTATTTACTAGCTCGCATAGTTGACGACGTATTATATGACCGTTATTCAAATCCATTAGAGAACTATTGGGATGATGATTGTTTAGAAGTGTTCATTGATGAAGATAATTCTGGCGGCCAGCATTTAAATAACTTCAATGCATTTGCCTACCATGTTGCCTTAGATAATCAAGTAGTTGATATTGCTCCAATTGACGAAAACCAAGGTGCTCCTAAGCTTTTTAATCACCATGTTAACAGTCGTTGGCAACGCAGTAGCGAGCCAGATAACGCCATTTATTGGGAACTTGCGATTAAGTTGTTTCGTGACGATGCTCCTTACGACTTATCTAATGATGTAAAAGTAGAAAATCAGTATCGCGTAACCAATAAAGTCGGGAAAAAGCTAGGGTTTATGCTGGCTTACTGTGACAACGATGGCAGCAAATACCGAGAGCATTTTGTAGGTTCGACTGCAATTACACCGGTAAATGGCGATAAAAATTTAGGCTATAAAACTGCGGATGTCTTTGACACGTTAACCCTAATAAAGCCCAATTAAAGACTGGATTTAATATGAACAATAAACCTAAAGTTTTTCGACTATTTGCGATTTTTTGCGGCCTTTTGGGGTTAGTGGCTCAGTCGTTTGCAAGCCCTGAGAAACGAAATGACGAAGTAGTAGAGCGTAAAGTTCAACAACTCATAGCGAAAATGACTTTGGCAGAAAAAATATCTATGGTGCATGCCAGTGGGAAGTTTCATGTGAATGCGATCCCTCGTCTTGGTATACCGGAACTTTGGTTGTCTGATGGGCCACACGGCGTAAGATATCAAATAGAGCGTGATAGTTGGTCACCTGCCGGTTGGGATAATGACTATTCTACTTACCTGCCGCACTTAACGAGTGTCGCTGCAAGTTGGGATCCAGAAATGGCCAGCCTACATGGCCATGTATTAGGCGCCGAAGCACGAGATAGACAAAAAGATATAATTTTAGGGCCCGGAGTTAATTTGGCGCGATTGCCTCTTTATGGTCGCAACTTCGAGTATATGGGAGAAGATCCTTTTTTGGCTGCGTCTTTGGTGGTACCGGTAGTTAAAGCCATTCAGTCTCACGATGTTGCTGCTAACGCTAAACATTATGCCTTGAATACCCAAGAGCTTAATCGTATTGGTGTTAACGCGATGCCAGATGAACGCACATTACGCGAAGTATACTTGCCCGCATTTGAAGCAGCGGTAAAGCAAGGTGGCGTTTATTCAATTATGGGCGCATACAATGAATATTTTGGCACCAATGCTAACCAGTCTAAACACTTAGTTAAAGAAATCCTCAAACAAGAGTGGGGGTTTGATGGTGTGCTATTAACTGACTGGAACGTCGATATTAATACTTATGACGCAGCGATGAATGGCTTAGATTTGGAAATGGGAACGGAAGCAAAAAGTTATGATGATTACTATTTTGCTAAGCCATTACTTAACCAAATTAAAGCCGGTAAAATTCCAGAGCATGTTCTAGACGATAAAGTCAGTAGGGTACTGCGCTTAATGTACCGTGTTGGGTTATTTGATAAAAACCGTAAACAAGGTCAACGTAACACCAAAACACATCAACTTAATGCTCGCAAAATTGCCGAAGCAGGCGTTGTTTTATTGAAAAATACCGACAATGTTTTACCGCTAAGCAATTCGGTTAAGAGTGTCTTAGTGCTTGGGCCAAATGCCGACAAAATTCATGGTTTAGGCGGAGGCTCGTCTGAGGTTAAAACGCCTTATGAAATAACGCCATTACAAGGATTAAACAATAAACTCGGTAACGCTACTTCGATTAATGTTATGCGTGCTAAATCGGCTGGTGTTATGCCAATAGCCGCTGACTACATTTCAAGTCGCCATTGGACAGGGACACCTGCTTGGACATTTAAACGTTACGCTGATGCGACTAATACTCAGCTTGTAGAAGAAAATTGGATAGTAAACTGCCAATATAAGGCAAGTGACAATACAGTTGAACAGTATATTGAAATGTCAGCAAGTATATCGCCTAAAGATACCGGTAAACATATATTTAAAGTGATTGGTGATGGGCAATTAACACTATCTGTAAATGGCAAACAAGTGTTGCATGAGCAGTTAGCCAATGGCGATGTTGTTGAGTATCAGCAAGCTTTAACGGTTGGTAAGCAATATCAGGTTAGCTTGAGCTATGTTGGAAAAGAGCATTTTACTATTGGCCTGCAAACACCTAACGCGTTATTTACTGAAGAATCTATCTATTTAGCTGCAGCCAAAGAAGCCGATGCGGTAATTTATGTTGGTGGCTTAACGCATGCAGACGATCGCGAAGCGATTGATCGCAGCGACATGAAACTACCAGGTAATCAAGATGAGGTGATAGCCAAACTATTAAAGACCAACCCTAATACCGTGATATTGCTTGTTGCAGGCTCCGCGGTTGAAATGCCATGGGCAGAGCAAGCAAAAGCGATTGTGTGGGGCTGGTATGGTGGCATGGAAGCGGGTAATGCTTTTGCCAATGTATTATTCGGTGATGTGAATCCTAGCGGGAAAATGCCGATTGTATTGCCAAAAAACTTAGCGCAAACCGCCCCGATAATGTTAAATGACTACAACGCTCAAACGTCTAAATACAGCGAAGGGGTATTTATTGGTCATCGATGGTTAGAAAAGCAGAGCCTTTCCCCACTTTTCCCATTCGGCCACGGCCTGTCGTATACTCAGTTTAGCTATGGTAAAGCGCAGCTTTCCGCTCAGAACTTTACAAAAAACAAACCCTTCACGGTTACGTTACCAGTAACGAATACAGGTAAAAAAGCGGGAAGTGAAGTGGTTCAATTATATCTACAAGACGTTGAAGCCAGTGTCCAAAGGCCAATCAAAGAGCTAAAAGGCTTTAAAAAAGTGTACCTGTTACCAGGCGAAACTAAACTGGTGAGTATTGACCTTACATTGCGTGATTTGTCGTTTTGGCATACAGGAAATAATGATTGGCTAGCTGAACGAGGGCAATTTATTGTACACCTTGGCGCTTCACATAAAGATATCAGGCAAGTCGCACGTTTTACGCTTAATTAAGGGAGCGGTACTTTAGCTACTCTCTAAGCTGTTTCTGTATCATAGTGAAATACAAAATAAACATTGTATTTCACGTTACTCCTCCTCTTTTCGTTTTGCTTCACTTCGTTAGCTATCTGATATTTAAGTAATTAATTTTTAGTGGAAAAATTTCGCCAAATTATATTTAATAGAATAAAAATAATACTCGATATAAGAATTCTTGCTTTGTTCATGGAGGGACAATGAATCTACACGTAGAAAATGGAATTTTAATCTATTTAAATCAACTATCTAGCAATGTAAATTTGTCTTCGCGTAAATGTGCGCGCAAGACTTTATACTAAATGCTCGATAATAAGCGTTATACGCAAGGAAGCTCATGCCTCGTCAAAAAATCAAAGTAGGTGATGTATTCTGGGTTCCTATAGAGGATGGTTCATTTGTACTTGGGCAAATTGTTGAAGAACAAAAAGAAGTATTGAACAGCATCACATGTGTGTTTTTTGATTGTCGAGTTAGTTCAATAATTGATGCCGAATTACGATTCGATATTCCGATAAGCTGTCAGTTTGTATCTAGAGAGCTATTCAATTCAGGAAAATGGAAGAGAATAGATAATTTACCGAATCAAATTGAATATACTTTCTTACCTTATCGAGAGACTGAAGATAATGGTTGGATTGGAGCTTCAGTGGTTGGTTCAGCAAATATCACTTCATTTTTAGCTGCTTTTTACGGACTAAGAGAGTGGGATGAAATGTATAACCCAAGCTATTATCAAGCGTTATTGCTTTCTGGAGTAGCGCGAAGGCATTACGATAACAAGGGCATTAACTAACGGGGCACATAACAGTTGGCTTGTCGTTCGTTCCTCGCTAAAGTTTAGCCAAGCATTTATGCGCACATTAGTCAGACATTAGTTAAAAAGGAAGCATATGCTAAATCTGCGAGTATTATTTTTAGCCTTTGCACTTACTGGCTTTAGTGTTGAAGCCATTGAAAAGGGAAGTCAATTGAACGAAGAACAATATATTCCGCCTACAATGCCTGAATACCCAAAGTCATATGATGATGTGATGAGCACTTTGGCTCCTCATTATCAGGCAGAACAGCCTTTAGACTACTTTTTCGAACTCTATATCATTAACGTATTGGAAAAAATGCCGAATGAAACAGAAGTTGCACTTCAAGAGTTTAATCGGAAACACCCAAGTTTTTTCGAGTCAACTAATGGTGATTGGAAAGCTTTTGTTAAAAAACAACTTAAATTATCAAGCACAATAGAAGTGGCAATATGGGATTTATGGATTCGTAATTCAGCCAATGCAAAACAGAACGGCTGGAATTACCACCCTTGGCATTTTGCCCGGAACTTTCTGGATAATTATTTTGCGGAAGGTAGCAAAGTAGATATGTGGGAAGGTAATTCATTGAACATGGCAAAACAAAGAATTGCCGTGTTCCGTGGAAATGGTAACTAACAAGTAACTTAAAAGGACGCAAAACACTTGGCTTGCGCTCCTTCGTCGCTAATTTTAGCCAAGCATTTATGCGCCCATTGGCAAGGCGTTAGGTTTCAAAAGGAGTTGAGATGAAATTATATTTTTGTTGTTTTTATGCAATGTTAGGCATTATACAAGGGTGCAGTTCCAATAGCAGTTATACATCAAACCACAAATGCTTGGATGTAGCTAACGAGTTGCACGAATTAGCTACCAGTAATGTTGCTGGAATATCATTGAATATGCCGAATAATGAAGGCTCGGTATATTTCAGAATGAATGAAGGACAAATAAAGGCTATTTGCTCTTCTGCCAACTTCAAAATTACGAATAGAGGGCTTGTTACTTCGACACCTAACCAAGATGTTTACTACTTTCAAAATTCTGAAGTTGAACTCGTTGATGCTCGCAAGAGTACCAACGGACTTTGGTATTCGAAACTAACACCAAAAAATAAAAATCAATGGTTCGCTGTTTTTGTGCCAACCAAAACATAACAAGCGCATTAAGTAAATAGACGTCCAAAGCTTAGCTCATATTCATTCTTCACATTTTAGCAAACTATTATCAGCCCCTGAATGGGGCGTCATATCTAATAAGGAAGGTTTGTGAACATTATCCAAGCGGAAATTAACAATTTAGATTCGGTGGCAGAGCTGTTCGACCTGTATAGGCAGTTTTATAAACAGGCACCGGACTTAACGGCTTCTAAAGAATTCATTGCAAATAGATTAGCGTTGAAAGATTCTATAATCTTTTTGGCTTTATCCGATGATAATACACCTATTGGTTTTACTCAGCTTTATCCTGCATTTTTATCTGTGGCCATGAAACCAATGCTTTATTTAAACGATTTGTTTGTCTTATCTGAACAACGTAAATCAGGTACTGGTAAAGCGTTACTCGATGCGGCATATGACTTCGCATTAACCAATGGTTTTGGTCAATTAAAGCTAGCGACAGCCATAGATAACGATACAGCAAAGTCTTTATACGAAAGTAGTGGTTATAATAAAGTAACCGCTTTTGATCACTACACTCGAAAAGTCGAGGCATAACAGGCTGTGTTAATGCAAATTGCTTAGGCTTAGCTCAGATTCTTTTATGTGTACAGTATATCCAAGCATTTTCACCTCTTTGCGGGGGGATGTGCAAACTGTAATTAGCTTTAGGAGCAGTGACGGCGTGAAAAGGTTTGGAAGAATAGTTGTGCTAAATGGAACGTCAAGTTCTGGTAAAACCACGCTAGCTAAAGAAATACAGGCAAAGTGCTCAGAGGTATACTTACATTGCGCTTTGGATGCCTTTTGGGATATGACACCTATTGGAGTCCCCGCTGGTTCTAAAAACTTTCCGAATATGAAGTTGGCTATTGCAAAGTCGATAAAAGCGTTAGCAGAAACAGGTCACAATGTTATTTTGGATATAGTATTTTGTGGTCAGAAAACATATTTCGAAATAACTGAAGAGCTTAAAGGGTTCGATGTGAAAATCGTAAAAGTTGAGTGTCCATTATCAGAATTAGAAAATCGAGAGTTAGTTCGCGGCAATCGTGCTATTGGTCTAGCTAAATCTCAATTTGACAGTATTCATGTAGGGGTTAAGTACGACTTAACTGTTAATACGTTTGAGCAATCTCTTGAAAATTGCGCACAAAAGATAATAAATAATTTATCGTAAATGGCATTTTATATGCTGTTTTATTGCGACCAAACAACAAGTAGTGGTTGGTTATGTTTCGCTTCACTTTACAATAATAACGCAATCAATGTTTAGCCTGTTAATGGGGCGTAACATGCCATTTAGGTTTGGAAAAGGTTAAATATGTTATGGAAAAATTAGTTGTCATTAGAAACGCGCAAGAAAGTGATCATCCGTTTATATTTGAGTTATCACCTTATCTAGCTGAAGTTGCTCAGTTAGCGTGGCATACCGAAGACGTTATTCAAAAAATGCAAAATGATTATATTTCACAGATGCTGGCTGAAACATCTCAACCATGTTGTACATTTATTGCTGAAGCTAATCAAGTTCCATTAGGCTTTATCCATGTTCGTACCCACAAGGACAGTATTTCAGAAGAAACTTGTGGAACAATACCGCTTCTTGCTGTATCCCCTAAATCGCAAGGGTTAGGTATTGGCAAGCAACTTATCAGTCATGCTGAAAACTGGGCTAAACAATTAGGATGTCGGTTGTTACACCTAGAGGTTTTTGCCAACAATAAAAAAGCGAATAGCTTCTACCAAAATATAGGGTTTAAACCTGAAACTGTGCATATGATAAAACCAATATAGTGTTTTACATATTACAGGCGATTAAAGACGATATTGCCGAAGCTTAATTCATTGTTGCGTTCTAGACAATTTCGCAAACTATTAACCAGTCCTAATGTGGGTGTTTATTTTTGGAGTTTTAATGAGATTTAGATGTTGGCTATTTGTTTCATTAATGTTGAATAGCGGTTTTGTATTTTCAAAGTCTAATTTAGAAAAAGAGCTTTCATTGATTGCTAATCAGTTTATTAGTGAAAGTGGATATGTGGGTTTGTCAGTTGCCGCGCAACAAGGAGGTAAAGAGCTATTTAACCTATCATTCGGTCATACAGATATTGAAAGAACTCATCCATTCACAATGAACACAGTAGTGGCGCTGGGTTCAAATATGAAAGTTGTCACTGCAAACTTTATTCACCAGCTTTCCGAACAACAAAAAATAGACATAAACGCGCCGTTCGGTCGCTATTTACGCAACAATATTAAATATGGCAATAAAGTGAAAATAAAGGACTTGCTTTGTCACACTTCAGGGTTACCCAATGTTTTTGGTGAAGGGGAGTTTTTAGATTATCACTGGGAAAAGGCGCTTTCTAAAAAAGAGCTGTTGGATCGAATTAATTCCAGTGTTATTAACCCCGTGCCTAATAACAAGTATGAATACAATAATACCGGCTATTTAATTTTAGGTTGGATTATTGAAGATGTAACAGGGATGACTTTAGGAGATTACACGCGAGAACATTTAATTAAGCCGCATAATTTGCAAAAAACGTATTATTTAGGGGATACGTTTCACATTCCTAACTTCTCTGACGGATTTCAAAGTAAAAATGGAAATTTGCAAGCTATTCCTCAGGAAGAACTCATAGAGTATAGAGTAGTGGGTGGCGCTGGCGCACTTGGTGGCACCCTTAGCGATTACAACAAATGGTTTTCTCTTGTCGCAAAGGGGAAATTAGTATCTGCAAAAACTAAACAGCTTATGCAGACTCCATGTAAGTTAAACTCGGGCGAGAACGCCCCAGAAGCGCTAGGCATTGAGTGGAGCGAAGTAGAAGGTGAAAAAGCACTTAATGGTGGTGGAGTAGTAAATGGATTTCTGTCACTTTCATATTATTTTCCTGAGTACGATTTAACGATAGGCTTTGTCGGTAACACAGAAACCGATTGGATAGCGTTTTATGAAAAATACTTTGCTACGGTGTTGAGGTGGTATAAAAATCAACATTAGGCGTTTAAAGAGGGTACGTAACGGTTGAATGTTGCTTTTCCTCAAATTTTTAACTAGTACTTGTTAGCCCTAGGTTAGGGGATTTATTTTAACTATTGGAGTTTTTATGAAGCCTAAAGAGTTAGTGGAATTATGGGTAAAAGCCTTTAATGAAGGTGATGCGGATAAAATAGCGAAGCTCTATTCTGAAGAGGCGATAAATCACCAAGTAGCAAATGAGCCTGTTGAAGGTAAAGCTGCGATTCGCAATATGTTTGCTGAAGAGTTTGCAAATGCCGAGATGGTTTGTATTACTGAGAATATTTTCCAAGACGGTAATTGGGCAATTTTAGAATGGAAAGATCCAATTGGTTTAAGAGGCTGTGGTTTCTTTAAAATAGAAAATGACCTAATTGTTTTTCAACGTGGCTATTGGGATAAGTTAAGCTTTTTAAAAGCGCATAATTTACCTATTCCAGAGTAATAACATGCTTTTAGTTATAAAGCACAACTAACCGGAGAGAGTATGTCTAATTATATTGATGGATTCGTTTTTCCAATTGCTATCGAACATCTTAACGAATATAAACGACTATCTGAAAAAGTAGCAGACATATGGAAGGAACACGGCGCATTAGACTACCTAGAATTTGTTGGTGATGACATGGAGCTAGCCGGGACTCGTTCGTTCACTGACGCAATAGCAGCAAAAGAAAATGAAATTATAGTGTTTGGCTGGGTCGTATTTGAATCTCGTGAAACACGAGACTTGGCCAACAAAAAAGTCGCAGCAGACCCTAGAATGAAGGATTTGCATGAATTCTCTGAAGCTGGCTTTAATGCAGAAAGAATGGCCTACGGAGGCTTTAAATCCGTTAGTTAAATTGCTAACAAAAAGTTAAGTTAATGAGCATTTTATTGCAGCTAGAGGCAATGAGAATTATTAAGGAAATTATGCGTAAATCTGATAAGAAAATTGACAACAAACTCCGCATAGCGTTAACCGATGTTTGTGAACTCGCATTAAAGAATATAGAAGGGTTTCAATGGCTCACGCATATTGTTAATTACGCTAATTTTCCACAAAGTCTAAAAGTTGTGTGTGTGTTTGATACCAATGAACATCTAGATAGTTATTGGCAATCCACTAAAAATCAGTTACTTGTATCGCTAGTAGCACAGGAGTTTACGCGCATTGGTATCAATGTGAAAAGTGCTAGCAAACATATAAGCTATGACACAGAAGAAAATTGTACCTATCAACACGAAGGTAATTGGGCCCGCAGGTTAGGCTAACTAGCTGTTCTTTTTCAACTATTAATGAAATGTTGAAATTGATAGTTCAGGTGGCTTTATAATTAATATCCCACAATTAATTTAGTATTTAAAACGTATTTAGTGAAAGGAGAGAGGATATATGAAAATTGTGAAATTGATCCTGACTTTGCTCATCGCGTTGCTAAGCATTGCTGCTGGTGTTGCTAAGGTAATGGCTGTGCCAGAAGAAGTTCAGTTTCTAAACAGCTTTGGATTTAATGCAATGCTTATTATGATATATGGGGTTATTCAGATAATCGGTGGTGTTTTATTCGCGATACCAAAAACGATAAAGTGGGGCGCGGCCATTATCATAGTGGGATTTTGTATTTCTACTGTACTTATTATCTTAGATGGTAATTATGTCTTTGCATTGACGTCTCTGTTACCCATTGTGTTAGCGGTATTCGTGCTTTGGCAATCTAATAGTGTTAAATCAGCAGGGTAATTAGCTGCATTACACTACATTATTTTAAGTTCATAAATAGCTACCCGTTAGTCAGGGATAGTCATAAAAGGATATTCGATGATCGATTTTAATAATAAAGGTTTTTTCAAACTTAAACAGAATTCAGATTTTGCAGAAAAAGTAAGAGACTTACTTATCGATGATGAACATATTGTCGATTCATATAAAACAATGCGTGATGGCGTAGTATTTACTAGTAAGAGAATAATCGCGGTAAACGTACAAGGGATTACGGGTAGTAAGAAAGATTTCACCTCGTTGCCTTATAAAAATATCGTAGCCTATTCTATAGAAACGTCTGGCACGTTCGATCTTGACTCCGAATTAGAGATATATTTTTCTGCGCTAGGAAAAGTAAAGTTCGAGTTTACCGGTGAATCTTCAATGCTTGAAATTTCAAAAATTATTTCTGGTTATTTACTGTAAAAACGCATCTTCTTTAACAACGCCAAAAACTGATTAACATCAGCTTGACTAATGTTTAAGTCGACACCATGTCATAGGAATGACGTAATATAGTAAGGATAACTAGATGGAATATCTTTTAGCTGTGGTTTTATTTGCCGTGTCGTCTTCTGTGACGCCTGGTCCAAATAATATTATGGTGATGACTTCAGGATTAAACTTTGGCGTTAAAAGAAGCTTACCATTGCTGGCTGGCATTTGCGTTGGTTTCACGTTAATGCTGTTGCTTGTCGGGGTAGGATTTTCCCAGTTATTTGATTTGTTTCCTTTTTTGCATTTCATCATAAAGTGTATTGGTGTTTTGTACTTATTATATCTCGCTTATCTCATAGCACGCTCTGCTGGAAATCTTGAATCTAATGAACAACATCAGCCGTTTACGTTTTTAAAAGGCGCGTTGTTTCAATGGGTAAATGGCAAGGCGTGGGTGGTTGCAACTGGTGCTGTCGCAGCTTTCACTACTGCAGGTACTAACTTTTACAGTCAGATTGTTATGATATCGACAACTTTTTTTGCCGTATCATTTCCATGCGTGGGTGTTTGGCTATTATTTGGCTCATTGCTAAAAAATGCGCTAAATAGCGCTAAAAGTAGAATGATCTTTAACTATACAATGTCAGCTTTATTAGTGTTGTCAGTTATCCCTGTAGTTAAGGAAGTTGTGCAGCAGATCAGTTGACTCTAAATGCTTATTTAAAGTCAACATCCTTAAATATCATTGCTAATCTTTTGTATCCACAGGCAGATACTTATAACCATTAATCATTGAAGAAACTAGAGCACTTCGTTCTCGACGCTCAGCAATTATTACCCCAAAAATATGTAGCGGTATTAGGAAAATCAATCCATAAAAAGCGTATATATGAGCAGTTATAAACGGCTTTCTTACTTCTCTCATCGCTTTATATGCACTTTCATCAATGTTTACTTTAGAATAAGGCTTAACGTCTTCTAGTTTGTTTTTATCAATGGCAACACTTTCCGCGAAGTAGCGTCCTAGTGGTGGATAATATATATCTGTTCCCGCTATCACTAGTCCAGAAACTGTTTGCACCAGCATTAATGTCATCAACGCTAAAACCATTAATTTTCCTAATGGGTTATGTCCTTTATAAGTGGGCTGTTTGTTTTGTATAAACTCGCGTAATTCACGTGCAAATTTTTTATTAAATGGTAATGTTTTGCTCCATTTTTCATAAGTGGTACCAATAAAGCCAAATAAAATACGAATAAATAAATTTAATGCAAACACATAGCCGACAAATACATGTAAGGTTTTTAATAGAATTTTCCCGTCGGTACTTATACCGAAAGTTTTACTATTAAGAATAATCACGCCAATAGCTACTAACAAAGTAATGGCAATAACATTCAGCCAATGAAAAAACCTAATTTTTCTGCTCCATACATAAATTTGTTTTCTTTCTGTATCCATAGCAACCTCGTTGAAATAAGTTTTATTTCTCGTTTAAATGAGCGCTTTCATTAAGTGGTACTACCCAATACTTTAATTTATTTGCTCGGGTAACTTTTGATAACTCATTGATTAAAGCTTGTTTATCAATTTCAGCAATAATTATGTCGAACTGACTAAGTTGCTTAAAACCTTGAACTTGTTCTTCAATGTTAAAGCAATGGTGTTCTTTGCTAAACCCATTAATGGTGCTTAAATTGAACCCTGAAATGAGATCAAATTTCATTAAACAGTCGATAATGTCATCTTTTAGCTCATTGGGAGTAATTAGTGTGAACTTTACTTGATGATCAGACATTCCGACTCTCCATATAGCGATAAAAAATGGGTAATAGATATAAAGTTGTAATGGTGGAACTTACTAAGCCGCCAATCACTACTATTGCCAATGGCTGTTGAATTTCAGCGCCAGGACCAGTAGCAAATACTAATGGCATTAAACCAAACATGGCTGTGGTCGCGGTCATTAAAACAGGACGTAAACGCCTTACCGCACCAATATTTACTCTCGTACCAATATCTGGATATTTCAATTTGTTTTGTTCGAAATAACTTACCATTACAATACCGTTAAGTACGGCTACACCGAGCAAAGCAATAAAACCGACAGATGCAGGAATAGATAAATATTGTTCGCTAATATAAAGCGCGAATACGCCGCCCATTAATGCAAAAGGGATATTGGCAACGATCAGACCTGAAAGAGAAATTGAACGAAAGGTTGTAAATAAAATTATGAAAATTAGCATTAGGGCTACAGGTATAACTATCATTAAATTTGCCATTGCCCGTTGCTGGTTTTCAAATTCACCGCCAAAACTAACGGTATAGCCGTTAGGCAATTTAACTTCTTGGTTGATTTTAGTTTTTAACTCTTCTACAAAACCAACAACATCACGATTTTCTACATTAGTACTGATTGAAACGAATCGTTTTCCGGTTTCTCGCTCTATTAATAACGGTTCTTCTCTTACTTGAAGTGTGGCGATAACAGACAAGGGAAGCAATGTATTGTCGGGCATTAAGACTTTGTAATTAGCCAATTCATTAATTGAAGTCAATTGCTCAGCTTCTGAGGTTGCGCTAGTCGCCATCCTAATCGGCGTGAATTTGTTTACTTCGATAATCTCAGAAATTGAACGACCTTCTAGTTGATTAATTAAGTAGTCAGTTAAGTGACGAGTCGTCATGCCGTACTTATTGGCAATAGCCGGTTTTAACTCGATGCTAATGAATTTTCCACCTTCAATAAGCGCTGACTGTATATCTTTACTACCTGAAACTTGGCTTGTTTGTGTAGCAATATTTTCAGCCAGTTTTGCGAGCTCTGAGACATTATCACCAAAAACTTTTATTGAAACGTCACCAGTACTCCCTGTTAACATTTCTGATATGCGCATTTGGATAGGTTGGGTAAAGTTGATGTTCATGCCTGGGTAGTCTGCTATTACTTGACGAATTGCTTCAATTAACTCTTGTTTTGTACTAAATCGCCATTGCTCAGGGGGTAATAGCTCCATAAATACGTCAGTTTCGTTTAGTCCCATTGGATCTAATCCTAGTTCATCTGAACCTGTTCGAGCCACTATTTGCACGACTTCTGGAATTCTCTCTAAAAGGGCAAGTTCTACCTGTTTGTCTATTTCTAGTGAAGCTTGGAGAGTAATACTTGGTGATTTTTCTAACTGAACAATTACGTCGCCTTCATCTAATGTAGGCATAAAGCTTTTGCCAATTTTAGTAAATAAAATTCCACTGCTAATAAGTGCCACAAGGGCTAATGAAATAACAACCATTGGAACGTTTGAAGACTTTTCTAATGAGTACTGATAGCCACGCTGAAGTAGCTGAATTAGCTTAGGTGTTGTTTCATTTTGTTGTCTTAGTAAAAATGAAGCACATACAGGAATCACTGTTAATGATAAAACTAATGCTGATAGCATCGCGAAAACAATGGTTAATGCGACAGGTGTGAATAACTTACCTTCAAGGCCCGCCAAGGTAAGCAAAGGTGAAAAAACAATAACGACAATCAAGGTGCCGGAAACGGTGGGAATAGCTACTTCTTTAGATGCTCGGTAAATTGTATGTAATTTTGGTAGTTGTTGATTTTCGGAGAGTCTATTTACTGTATTTTCAACCACCACGACAGATGAGTCGACTAACATACCAATAGCAATTACTAGCCCTCCAAGGCTCATTAAATTTGCTGACAAACCGAAGTAACTCATTAAGATAAAGGTTGTTAAAGCAGCTAAAGGTAATGAAAGTGAGACCACGAGAGCTGCTCTGATATTGCCAAGGAATAGTGCTAACAAAATAATGACAAGAATAACAGCTTGGACTAAGGCGTTTGATATCGTGCCAATGGCAGTTTTTATTAAATTAGCGCGGTCATAAAACACATTGATAGTTGTGCCTTCAGGTAAGGTCGGCTGAATATGTTCAAGCTTTGTTTTTACTTTGTTGACGACATTTGCGGTATTACTATTTTTTAACGCAATAACTAAACCCTGCACTGCTTCTGTGCCATTATGTGACACAGCTCCGTAACGAGTTAAATGACCCTGTTGAATGATTGCGACGTCTGACAGTTTAATGTTGTAGTGCTCTGACGTTTTGACTATCAGGTTTTCAATATCACTTTGGTGTTCAAACCTTCCTTGTGTTCTTACAATAATATTGTCATTTCCTTTGTTAATACGACCAATGCCGCCATTGAGGTTATTTTCTAAAATGGCATGATTGATATCGCTAAAGGAAATATCTAAACGTTGCATTTTTAAAACGTCGGGCGCTATCTCATAGGTTTTTACAAAACCACCTAAACTGTTTACATCAGCTACACCAGGCACGGTTCTTAATAATGGCCTGATTTGCCAATCGAGAATTTCTCGACGTTGTTGTAGGCTTAAGTTAGGGTTATCTACAGTAAACATGAACATTTCACTAAGCGGCGTGCTCATTGGCGCTATACCGCCGGTAATATTGTTTGGTAGTCTAGGCCAAATGTTCATTAAACGTTCGTTAACTTGTTGTCTTGCCCAATAAATATCAGTACCTTCGTTAAAGTCGATTGTAATATCTGTAATGGCATATTTAGTCGTTGAACGAAGTGTTTCTTGAGAGGGGATACCGAGCAGTTCAGTTTCTATAATTCGGGTGACTTGCGCTTCGATTTCTGTGGTTGTCATGCCTGGCGCTTTTAGTATTATTTTTACTTGCGTTGGCGAAATGTCAGGAAAGGCATCTATGCTTATTTTAAACCAAGCATTTGTGCCCATTGCGATAATCAGTATTGCGACAATAACTGTAAAAGCACGCTGAACTAATGAAAAACGAATGATTGTTGCTAGCAAAATTTATTCTCCTAGTCCCAAAAATAACCCTTGAGCAATACTTACTGAGCTACTAAGAACTTGAGCGTGTGAAGGTAAATTTTTGTCTTTAATAATAAAGTTTTCACCTTGCTTGCCAATTATAGATACAGAAACTAATCGCAAGTTGCGACCATCTTTAACAGCGATATAGTCTTGGTTATTTATTTCAAAGATCGCTTCCTTTATTACTTGTTTGGCTGAAACTTTGAATTGTGGCGTTACCTCTACTTCTTGACCGAACTGAATTTGACAGTGGTTGGAAACAGGTACAGCCCAAATTGATTGATGATAGTCTTTTACCATAGGTTCGACTTGTTGAATTTTGAGTAAACAGTTGGTTTTCGTGTCAATGAGCCCTGAAAGTGATTGGATATTTTCCGCAGGGATATGAGCGTTAAGTACCAGGCTGTTTGGAGGCGTTATGTTAAATAGTGCACCATCTATAGAAGTTGGATTGCTTTTCGGAATGTGTACTGTGCCAGCAATGGGACTGAGAATATCAATTGTCTCGTCATCGTTAATTCTTATCGTGTTTTTTATATGGTTAAAGTGTTCATAGTTTAGTTCTGCTTGTTTAAATGCTTTGCTGATTTCTAACCACTCTGTTGTTTTAAATGTACGTGAATCACCTGAGGCCTTAGTTGCTAGATAATACTTCTTACTATCGAGGTATATTGCTTTTGCTGCAGCCACTTCATCAATGAAATGATGGGCATCGGTTCCTGATACGCGCGCTACAACATCCCCCTTTTTAACGTCATCACCATTGTGTCTATAGTAACTTGCCTGTTGAACCATGAAAGGCAGAGTAACTTGGTAATTGGCGCCGTTTTTTTGCATTACGCTAGCCAAAACAGAAGCACCATTTATGTTTTGAATTGTTTTTAAATTGCTAAACGTTGTTGAAAATTTTCCCAGAGACGAAAGGGCTATTACGTTATTTTTAGTTTGATTTTCGTCGGCGTAACTCAGCTTATTGAAGCTCGTTAAACCTATAAAAACAGTGGCAAATAAATATAGCGATTTAGTTAATTTCATGACCCGCTATTAACCTCAATATTGTTGATAGATGAACTTAATGTTCAAAGGCAGTCGTGATCATATTCGCTTTGTGGTATTTTTCATCGGGCACATGTACTTATTCGCTTTGTCTTTATCGCGCATATGTACCATAAAACGTTAATAGATTGATTTATTTATGAAAGATAAGGTTATTGCCATTATTTTGGGCATTATAATGGTGTTAAATTTTTTGGATGTACTTACCGATATGTCGCTAGGTGTTCCTGTTTGGCACATAGTAGAAGAAAGTATAATAGTATTAGCTTCTGCAATTGGTTTTGTGTATTTGATAGGCGAAATAAATAGACGAGCTAAGCACATAAATTATTTAAAGGAAGAGCTTGTTAAATCTGATCATCAACTTCAAAACATTTCGGATGAAATGAAAAATGCACGGACACAGTACAGCGAACTTATTTATCAACAGCTCTCAAAATGGCAGCTAACAAAGAGTGAAAAGGAAGTTGCTATGTTGCTTCTTAAGGGATTAAGTTTTCGGGAGATTAGTGGTGTGCGAGACACAAAGGAAAAAACAGTAAGACAACAAGCGTCTAATATCTATGAGAAAGCAAGTGTCGAGGGACGTCATGAATTTTCGGCGTGGTTTCTTGAAGATTTCATGGAAAATTAACCTGATATTTATTGGTTTTATTAACAGTGTTAATGTTTATTGGTTTCATAGCGGTAAACGAACGATATTCGTAACTGGTAATACTTACGTAAAACCAAATGATAATTGATGAAGATCACTAACCATTCATAAGCCCTAGTGCATTATAAAGCTGTTGTAATTTAAAGGGGGCTTTATGATTTATCTATATCTGGGTTACTTATCCGCTCAACTATATTCTACATTTACGGTAATTCAGTCGACTTCTATGCCATTTAGCGCTTTGCTTTTTTCTATTGTTGTCTTTTTAATTTGGACATTTATACCAATAGTCGGTTATATCGTGGCGTATCTACTAGGCGCTCGACATCGCTTTACTAATGTTCAACTGTTGTTAATTGGCTGCGGTGTAGGATGGCTTGAAAACGGTGTTTTCTATTTTGATTTACTCAATAATGATCAATTAGGAATAGGTATGCTGCTAGTCGCAATTGTATTTTTTATTATTGCGTTTGATACAAATAGACATAAGTTTGGTCGCATGCTCTTTAGTTAAGAAAATTGCTTAGCTAATTTATTAGAGCATGCTGTTATTTGGTTAGTTGAACGTTAACGTTATTCCTCATCTAATAAAGGTTTTACTGTTGTTAGCCACCGTAGAATATTACTACATTGCTGAGGAACCGTTTCTTTCACCCAGCCAGCAAAGTTACAAATAACGTAGGCGTCAATATCAGCTTGTGTAAATTGTTGGCCGACTACGAATTCTCGACCGTCTAAGTGCTCATCGAGCATTTGCCAAAAAGCAGCTAAACGGATTTTTCCGCGCTCGATAAGTTCTGGTAGTTGCTTAACATTAACTTTCCCTGGTAACGCTCGGTCGGCGAAAAACTCACTGCTATTACGAAGGATATCTGCAACAGCACTTAACCCTTCGACATAAATTTTATGTAACCAGCCAACTATTTGTGCGTATTCTTCTTTGTTAGAACCCATTAATGGCTTGTCGGGGTACATACTATCTAAATAGACGCATATTGCGATCGCGTCCGTTAGTAACTCCCCATTATCTAGTTGCAAAGCAGGTACAGTTAATGTTGGGTTTACCGCTTGAAATTCAGGGTTGAACTGCTCTTTTTCTCGTAAGTTTATTTCTTGCGTATCTATGTTTAATCCTTTGTATTTAATCATATAGCCTACACGCATTGGGTTAGGAGCAGGTGAGAAAGTATAGAGCTTCATATGTATTCCTTTATTTTTGTTAATTTGAATAATAAGCCAAGACTCATTGAGTATTGAGAACAATTGGTTTTTAGTCAATGCTTTATAAAGTAGACAAATGCTATTTTTAAACATAAAAAAAGCACTCCAAAGAGTGCTTATAGATTACAACGGCGTTAGCCGCCTAATTCGGCAAGTTTCGCCTCGAGCTCTTTAACTTTAGCATTGGCTCTTTCGGCGGTATTGGTTAGGCGCTCAAACGTAGTTGTTTGATTATGTTTCATAAATTCTATTTGTTCTTTAAGCTTCACGCGTGCCTCTTTTGCATCTTGTCCGTTTGCTTTTTCTTGCGTGAGTAAGTTTTCTAATTCTCGTACTTTACTCATTGCTTGTTCAGATTTTTGAGTTAAACGCTCCACTGTTGAAATAGAGTTGTTCTTAACGAAGTCCATTTGACTTGTAAGCTTGGTGTTTTCGTTTTGAAGTTCAATAACGCGTTGTTCGGCGCTTGAAACTTTTGCGTCTGCTTCACTGTACTCGCTTTGTTGTTTAGCAAAGGACGTTTTATCTTCTTCATGCGATTGTATTGCTGTGGCAAGCTCTTTTTCGAGAGTTGAAATTTTTTCAGCGGCTTCAGATATAGATTGCTGCAATTGAGCGATAACATCACCAGAGCTTTCGCTTTGTTGCGTGCGTTGCTCTAATTGTTGAGTTTGCTCTGTAAGGCTTTGCTCAAGCTTAGCAACTTGTTGTGTCGATTGGCTTAGGTCATGATTTAGGCTAGAGATTTTTTCGTTTTGTTCGGCAACTTCTTTATTTAGCTCATTAATAACCACATCAGAGCCTTGTGTGGCATCACTAAGTTGATTGCTATGACGCTCATTTATTTGAGCGAGTGCATCACTATGCTCTTGATTTAATGTATTTGCTAATTCTTCATTACTTTGTTTTAACTGATTAATTTCAGTTTGATGGGAATCAATTAAACGAGTGAGTTTTTCTTCTTGTACCTGTTTAATGTTCGTTAACTCATCTGTTAACTGAGTTACTTGCGAAGCCAATGCTTCGTTTGATTGGGTAAACTCTTGTGTTAATTGGTTTGTGACATTTTCAATGGCTTCAGACTTGCTTTGCTCCGAAGACTCTTTAACTGCGGCTAACTCTTGAGTAATCTGTGAAACTTGCGCATTTAAAGCTTCTTTTGTTTGCGTAAGTTCGCTTGTTAATTGATTGGTAACTCTTTCTACCGCTTCAGCTTGATTGTGTTCTGCTGAAGCTTTAACTGCGCTTAATTCTTCAGTTAATTGGTTAACTTGTGAACCTAATGCTTCTTTAGTTTGTTTAAGTTCTTGAGTTAATTGAGTTGTTATGTTTTCAATGGCTTCTGTTTTTCTTTGTTCGGCAGATTCTTTAACCGTTCTTAGCTCTTGCTTTAATCCTGATACGGTATCATCTCTATCACGAGTGAAGTTATTCATCACTTGTTGATGTTTTTGGTTTTGCGCTTCTAATTCCGAATGATGACTTTCTATAGTTGTTGCAAGTTTTTGTTGAGCTTGCTCAGTAAGTTCCGCAAGTGCTTGAGTGTGCGCCAGATTTGTTTGCTCAATTGTGCCTGAAAGCTCAGATATTCTCGCTTTAGCTTTCGCTATCTCTTCTTGGAGCTGTGTATGTTCTGTTGCAAGGTGTTGCTCTACCTGCTTACCTTGTTCTATTTGACTTAAACTTCTGGCTAAAGCACTAGAAACAGCTTGATTAAGCTCAGTGTTTATTTGGTTAATAACATGTTCACTAACGGCCAATACGCTTGAGTCACCAGTATTGCTTTCTTCACGCCATTGATTAAATAAATTGAGTATATGATTTTGCGGAGCGTCAAAGTGCTCGAGCAAAGAGCTTAGTACATTCCCTTGATTGGTCTTAGAGACTTCATCACAAAAACGTTTTACGTCTTCATATACAACAGACACGCGACTCTTCCTTAAATTAACTTCGATTTATTTCGCCGGAAGATCCTTTTACCATAAAATTCGTAGAAAAGGAAATACTGCTTCAGATCAAATTTTGGATGATTTGACATCTGTCTAATTTAACAATGGTTGACTGTTTAAAGTGCAGCTAACATAATCTTAAAAATTAAACGCTAAATAAGCAAAAAATATAGTTTACTGGACGTAATTATCATGGATGCAAATCAACCTCTTCATTCTATTTTGTTTGTCTGTATGGGCAACATTTGTCGCTCTCCAACAGCAGAAGCTGTATTTCGTGATAAGGCGACGCAGGCGGGGCTTTCTTTTGAGTTAGATTCAGCGGGTACTATTGGTTCACACGCCCGAGAAAAGCCAGATCATAGAGCGATAAAAGCTGGCAACGAACGAGGCTATTCTTTTGAAGGCATTAAAGCACGGAAGGTGACGATTGAGGACTTTGATAATTTTGATCTTATTCTTGCTATGGATAACAAAAATTTAGAAGACTTAATTGACTTTGCGCCAGTTGAGCAGCAATACAAAGTGAAATTGTTTTTAGATTTTGCCGCAAACTATGAAGAAGCTGAAGTCCCTGACCCTTATTATGGCGGTGCAGGAGGCTTTAAATTTGTGTTGGATTTAGTAGAAGATGCCAGCGATGGTTTGATCGCTACTTTGAAAAGTTAACCACGTTAATAAGAGTGTAAAAAAGGCTGCAATAGCAGCCTTTTTTATCATTACTATTTTAATGTTACTTTTTAGCCTTGCGTCTTTGTTTTATCGCACTCGCTAAAACTTCAAGCATTTGCTCACTTGTTGAGAAGTTAACACAAGCATCAGTAATGCTTTGACCATAAGTTTCGGCTTTTCCATCTATCACTTCTTGTCGGCCTTCCACCAAAAAGCTTTCAATCATTACACCGAAAATTGCAGTTGAACCTTTAGCGATTTGATTTGCTAATTCTTCGCCAACAATGGGTTGGCGATTATGGTCTTTACTACTGTTGCCATGGCTACAATCAACCATTAATGGTTTGTTAACCCCTGCTTTAAACAAATCATCTTGAGCAGCATTAATATCAGTCAATGAGTAGTTAGGTTTTTTTCCGCCTCGCAAAATGACATGAGCATGTGGGTTTCCATGTGTCTGGTAAATACACATTTGACCTTTTTTATCTGGAGAATATAGTACGTGCGGCACACTTGATGCCTTTATAGCATCGATAGCAATTTTAACATTACCGTCTGTACCGTTTTTAAAACCAACAGGGCAAGAGAGTGCTGATGCTAACTCTCGATGAACTTGGCTTTCAGTCGTACGCGCGCCGATAGCGCCCCAACTAATTAAATCTGAAATATATTGACCAGTAACCATATCTAAAAACTCGGTACCCGCTGGTAATCCAAGTTTGTTGATTTCTACAAGTAAGTTACGTGCGAGGTTTAGGCCTTTCGCTACATGGAACGATTTATCTAAATCGGGATCACTGATTAACCCTTTCCAGCCAACTGTTGTTCTGGGCTTCTCAAAATATACGCGCATAACTATAAGCAATTCTCGCTCATATTTGTCATGGAGTACTTTTAATTGTCTAGCATAATCCAAGGCGGCTTCAGGGTCGTGAATAGAGCAAGGACCTATTACTACAACTAAACGATCATCTTCTTTATTAATGATGTTTTCAATTTGAATGCGGCTATCTAGGATAAAGTTTGCTGTTTCGTTATCAAGCGGTATTTGCTCAGCAAGCTCTGCAGGCGACGCTAAATTCTCAATTAGCGTTGTTCTAATTTCGTCTGTTTTTATTGTCATTAAACACTTGGTTTTTTCGCTTGTTCACAAGCGACGAATCAATGACGGCTAACATAACGAAATTCATCGGTGAAGTGAATCAATTTTTCTTTATTTTTCTAGGGGTACAGGCATTTATTACCCATATTTGTTCTATGGCAAATTATGGGTAATAAAACGGTGGAATTATCAACAATAATTAGTACTTGTATCGTTGTAAGCCTGTTTCAGCTAAAATCTTGGCGGTAATTTCTTCGACCGAGAATTTAGTCGTATTAACAAACGGGATTTTTTCCTTTTTGTAGAGTTTTTCTACTTCTCTTAACTCCATTCGGCATTGCCGTGCTGAAGAGTATCGACTATTCGCCATACGGTTATCCCGAATTTCCATAAGTCGATCTGCGTCAATCGTTAAGCCAAAAATCTTCTTTTTATGTGCCTTTAAAAACTCAGGAAGTCTTAAGTCTTCCAAGTCTTCTTCGGTAAAAGGGTAGTTTGCGGCTTTTACACCGTATTGTAGTGCTAAGTATAGCGACGATGGGGTTTTTCCTGAGCGAGAAACACCGACTAAGATAATATCGGCATCTTCATAGTTACTAATATTTGAACCATCATCATTAGCCAGTGCATAATTTACTGCATCTATTCGATAATCATAACTATTTTCATGAATACTGTGTGTACGGTGTGCTTTAGGTTTAGCAGCGATACCGATTTCTTTCTCAATAGGGCTAACGAAATGTTCGAGAAAGTTGTAAATGACGCCATCACAGCTATCGATTATTTCTCGGATTTCGTGATTAACAAAAGTGTGAAAAACTAACGCTGGCTGCCCAGTACGTTTACATGCCGCATTAATTTTGTCTTTTGCTTCTAGCGCTTTTTCAATTGTTTCAACAAAAGAGATGGTGTGATGCTCAAATTCTGTTGGAAATAACGATAACAAGGCATGGCCAAAAACTTCTGAAGTTATAGCTGTACCATCGGAAATGTAAAAAGCTGGGCGCATTTTGATCTCTCTTGTGAAAACTTTTAAATATTGTTTTGGTATTTTTAGGCGACAGTGTAGAATGGCGGCGCTTTAAATACCAAATATTTCTATCGCAACATTTGGTATGCCAAGAATCAGTATCGAGGTCTATACTCAAGTTGCTTTGACTACAAAGCAGAGTTACTTAACTATAAACTTTAATGACTGATCTTGGAGAATTTGTCGTGCAAGAAAACGTACTTTGGTATGAAGCGCTAGGAATGAATGATGTAGACCGCGTAGGTGGCAAGAATGCATCACTCGGTGAAATGATTTCTAATTTGGCTCACGTTGGCGTTCAAGTGCCTGGTGGCTTTGCTACTACTGCATATGCTTTTAATGAGTTTCTCGAACAAAGTGGTCTAAACGACAAAATCTATCAATTATTAGATAAGCTTGATGTTGAAGATATCAATGCCTTAGCTGAATGTGGTGCAACAATTCGTCAGTGGATTATTGATACGCCATTTTTACCTGAGATGCAGCAAGATATTGAGCAGGCTTATGCTAAGCTCGCCGGAGAGCATGCAGAAGACGCCTCTTTTGCGGTTCGCTCGTCAGCAACGGCTGAAGACATGCCCGACGCTTCTTTTGCAGGTCAACAAGAAACCTTCCTTAATGTTAAAGGCTTAGATGCAGTTATGACTGCAATTAAGCACGTTTTTGCTTCTTTATTTAACGATAGAGCGATTTCTTATCGTGTTCATTCTGGATATGACCATCGCGGTGTAGCACTTTCTGCAGGCATTCAACGCATGGTTCGTTCAGATATTGCATCATCAGGTGTCATGTTCTCTATTGATACGGAATCAGGCTTTGAAGATGTGGTATTCATCACGTCAAGCTATGGCTTAGGTGAAATGGTTGTTCAAGGTGCTGTAAACCCAGATGAATTCTATGTACATAAACCAACGCTAGCTAAAGGTAACCCAGCTGTTGTTCGTCGTACACTTGGCAGTAAAGCAATAAAAATGATTTACGCTGATACACAAGAGCACGGTAAGCAAGTTGAAATAGTAGATATAGACGAAGCCACGTCTAATCAATTTTCGTTAACAGATGACGAAGTGATGGAACTGGCTAAGCAAGCGGTTATTATCGAAAAGCACTACCAACGTCCTATGGATATTGAGTGGGCAAAAGATGGTTTAGACGGCAAGTTATATATCGTTCAAGCACGCCCAGAAACAGTAAAAAGCCGTGAAAGTGCTAATGTAATGGAGCAATTCCAATTACAAGGTAGTGCAAATGTTGTCTGTGAAGGCCGCTCAATTGGACATAAGATAGGCTCAGGTAAAGCAAAAGTATTGTCGTCATTAGAAGAAATGGACAAAATTCAGCCGGGCGATGTGTTAGTAACCGATATGACGGATCCTGATTGGGAACCAATCATGAAACGTGCTTCTGCAATTGTTACAAACCGTGGTGGCCGTACATGTCATGCGGCAATTATAGCGCGTGAAATGGGGATTCCTGCGGTTGTTGGTTGTGGTGATGCTACCAGTAAAATTCAAACAGGTGATGATGTAACTGTATCTTGTGCGGAAGGTGATACCGGCTTTATTTACGAAGGTAAATTAGAGTTCTCGGTAACGACGTCACAGGTTGATGAAATGCCAGAACTACCGCTTAAAATAATGATGAACGTAGGTAACCCAGACCGTGCATTTGCTTTTGCTCGCTTACCACATGCAGGTATCGGTTTAGCGCGTTTAGAGTTCATTATTAACAAAATGATTGGTGTTCACCCTAAGGCATTACTAAATTTTGATGAACAATCAGCTGAATTAAAGGAAGAGATTAGCGACATTATTGCGGGTTATGATAACCCTGTAGAGTTTTATATTGCTAAATTGACTGAAGGTATTTCTACACTTGCTGCTGCATATTCACCTGAACGCGTGATTGTGCGAATGTCTGACTTTAAATCAAACGAATACGCTAACTTAGTTGGCGGAGAAGAGTTTGAACCTGAAGAAGAAAACCCAATGATTGGTTATCGCGGAGCTTCTCGTTATATTTCTGAAGATTTCCGTGATTGTTTTGCGCTTGAATGTGAAGCTATCAAACGTGTTCGTAATGAAATGGGCTTAACAAACGTGGAAGTAATGATCCCATTTGTTCGTACGTTAGAGGAAGCGTCGCAGGTAATCGATATCCTAGCTGAACATGACTTAGAGCGTGGTAAAGACGGCTTAAAAGTGATTATGATGTGTGAATTGCCATCGAATGCACTTTTAGCGGACCAGTTCCTTGACTATTTTGACGGATTTTCAATTGGCTCAAATGACTTAACCCAATTAACATTAGGCTTAGATAGAGACTCAGGTTTAATTGCTCATTTATTTGATGAACGTAATCCTGCGATCAAGGTGCTGCTGGAAATGGCGATAAAAGCATGTAAGGCTCGTGGTAAGTACGTTGGTATTTGTGGTCAAGGCCCAAGTGATCATGCTGATTTTGCGGCTTGGCTTGTAGAGCAAGGTATAGACAGCGTATCGTTAAACCCTGATACTGTTTTACCTACTTGGTTATATTTAGCAGAACAGCACGCTAAATAACGTTTCCAACAAATAAATATTAATAAAGCCTAAGAATAAAAAGTTCTTAGGCTTTTTTGTCTCTAAGCTCCCATTCACAATTCGGCATGATATACTGACGTCCCCAAGAATTAGGCAAATCAGTATAAATCATCATGTTACCTCGGTTAGATCCTGTTGAATTAATTAAACCTATCTATCAAGACTTTATTAACGCGTTAGAACAAACCGCGTTTAAAGGGGAAATTAATAGTAAATATAGTGACAGACTTGCTGTCGCAACAGATAACAGTGTGTACCAACAATTACCGCAATTGGTACTACACCCCAGAACTAAACAGGATGTTCAGCTGATTACTCAACTAGCAAGCCAAGCACGCTTTGATGAAATTAAGTTTAGTGCTAGAGGCGGCGGTACAGGTACTAATGGACAAAGTTTAACGCCTGGTGTGGTAGTCGATTTATCTAAATTTATGAACCGCATTTTGGAAATTAATATTGAAGAAAATTGGGTACGTGTTGAAGCTGGTGTAGTGAAAGATCAACTCAATGACTTCTTACGACCGCATGGATTTTTCTTTTCGCCTGATTTATCTACATCAAATCGCGCTACATTAGGTGGCATGATAAATACTGATGCTTCAGGGCAGGGGTCTTTAGTATACGGTAAAACCTCGGATCATGTATTAGGGCTAGAGTCAGTTCTTGCTGATGGGAATTTAATTGCTACTGAACCAATGGCAATAACTGACGCAGAAGAGTTAGCTAAAGAAAACAGCACGCTTGGCCAAATAACTAAGCAAGTTCTTGAAAGTTGCCGCGATAATCGCGATCTCATTTTAACTAAGTTTCCACGTTTAAACCGATTCTTGACAGGCTATGATTTAGAACACGTTTTGAATGAAGATTTAAGCCAGTTTGATCTAACCCGGATAATTACTGGATCTGAAGGCTCGTTAGCCGTTGTTTGTGAAGCTAAGTTGAACTTAACACCAATTTCGAAAGCTAAAGCGTTGGTGAACATCAAATACGACAGTTTTGATTCAGCACTAAGACATTCTCCTGATTTAGTCGAAGCACAAGCGACATCAGTCGAAACAATCGACAGTAAAGTATTGAACTTAGCTAAGCAAGACATTGTATGGCATACCGTTAGCGACTTAATTACTGATGTACCAGGTAAGGTAATGGATGGTCTTAACATAGTTGAGTATAACGATGTTTCTATTAAGGCACTTGAAAACCGAATCACTAAGTTAGAAGAAATATTAGCCAAAGACATGGAAAGTGATAAAGGGCTGATCGGTTATCAAATTACCTACGACTTACCAAGTATTGGTCGCTTATACGCTATGCGCAAAAAAGCTGTTGGTCTATTAGGTAATACCGAAGGTAGTGCTAAACCACTTGCGTTTGCTGAAGATACAGCTGTACCACCAGAAAATTTAGCCGATTTTATTGCTGAATTTAGAACATTGTTAGATGATCATAACTTACATTACGGCATGTTTGGTCATGTAGATGCCGGTGTCTTACATGTAAGGCCAGCGCTTGATATGTGTGATCCAGAGCAAGAAAAACTGCTACGACAAATATCAGATCAGGTAGTCGCTTTAACTGCAAAATATGGCGGTTTGATGTGGGGAGAGCACGGCAAGGGGTACCGCAGTGAATATGGACCAGAGTTTTTTGGCGAGCAACTTTTTACAGAGCTTAGAAAAGTAAAAACAGCGTTTGATCCAAAAAATAAAATGAACCCAGGTAAAATATGTACACCAATAGACTCCAGTGAGCAGCTGGTTTCTGTTGATGATAGAAAGCGTGGCTATTTTGATCGTCAAATATCTACGCCTGTTAAAACATCGTTTGACTCTGCAATGGGCTGTAACGGTAATGGCTTGTGTTTTAATTACGATACAACAAGTCCTATGTGTCCATCTTCCAAAGTTACACGTGATCGCCGTCATTCCCCCAAAGGCCGCGCTGGCTTGATGCGTGAATGGTTGCGATTAGTCGAAACCAGTGGCGTAGATATTTTAAAGCTCGAAAATGATATTAACGGTTGGTCTGTTAAGCGTTTATTAGACAAGCTGTCGAATAAATTTAAGCCAAGTAGTAATGACGACTTTTCTCATGAAGTGATGGAAGCGATGCAGGGTTGTTTAGCGTGTAAAGCTTGTGCTAGTCAGTGTCCAATAAAAGTAGATGTACCAGACTTTAGGTCTCGTTTTATTAACTTGTACCACAGTCGATATTTTAGACCGCTGAAAGATCATTTAGTCGCTAATGTAGAGATACTCGCTCCTATAATGGCTAGGTTTCCAAAACTAACTAATGCTGTTATTGATAATAAAATTTATAAAAAATTCTCTTCTACATCGATAGGCTATGTTGATACTCCGCTGTTAAGTTACCCAACATTAAAGCAGCGTTTAGCTAATCGTGATTTTACGCAATTTAACTTAGAACAATTATCACAGCGTTCACCCGAGCAAAAAGCAAGAACTGTGTTAATAGTGCAAGATCCATTTACTTCGTTTTACGATGCTAAGTCCGTCGAAGCGTTAATGGTGCTGGCTAAAAGTATTGGGTTTGACCCGATATTATTGCCATTTAAACCTAATGGCAAACCACAGCATGTAAAAGGCTTTTTATCTCGTTTTGCTAAAACAGCCGAAAATGCAGCGGAATTTTTAAATAAACTTCATTCGATTGATATTGCTTTGGTGGGGATCGATGCATCGTTAGCGCTTTGCTATAGAGACGAATATAAACAAATTCTAGGCAAAAAGCGCGGCGAATTTAATGTATTGCTTGCACATGAGTGGTTGTCGGATGTTGTAAATACACTTGATGCTAAGCAGTTTAAGGTGAATTCGTCGACCAATTTTAAGTTATTTGCTCATTGTACTGAGAAAACCGCTTTGCCTAAGTCAGAAAGCCAGTGGCAGCAAATATTTAATCAATTTGGATTAACATTAGACAAAGTCTCTGTTGGTTGTTGTGGTATGGCAGGGACATATGGGCATGAAGCGGTTAATCTAGATAACTCTAAAAGCTTGTTTGAAATGAGTTGGCAAGGGCAGTTGAATCATTTAGAAGATCAGCAAGTATTAGCTACTGGTTTTTCTTGTCGCTCTCAATCGAAACGGTTGGCAAAGGTAAATGCTAGACATCCTGTAGAAGCACTGGCAGAAATGCTCTCTGCTAATTAGCGCTTTAGCGGCGCTATAAAATATTATGAATAAAAAAAGGAGCTCATTTAATGGCTCCTTTTTTTATTGCTAGGATATAAAGACAATTTAGTGCTGTCGATATTGTTCTAGTAATTTGAATACTTTTTTAGCGATATCTGTGTTGTCTTGATGTCCAGCAAACATCTCAGCATGTTTACCTAACGCAATAACAGGAACATCAATAGCCGTATGTCCGCCACTTGTCCAACCGGTGTTGGTCCGTGTATCGATAATATGAGTTACTGCTTTTCCTACTATACGATTTGGACGTGGTTTCTTCGCTGACTTTTTTTGTTCGCTGCTTAAAGCGTTATAAATTGCTATTTGCTCTTCACTTTTCAATTTCGCAATAATTAAATCATTAACTTCTTGTTTGGTTAATTCGAAGTTAAATAATTGATTAGTCAGGGACGGAGAAATTTCATTCGTAATTAATTGCTTAGTGATTGCTTCTGCCGAATGTTTTTGCAGTTTCAATATATCTGGCTGCCAAACATATTTGCCTTTCGCTGCTAAAGTTAAACCACCTGTACTATGGTCAGCCGTTAGAATCACAGTCGTATTAGGGTTATTAGCGACGTAGCCTTCTAACAGTTCCATGGTTTTTGCTAAGTCATCCATTTCAGCCATTGCAGAAGCTATATCATTAGCATGACCTGCCCAATCTACTTGGCTTGCCTCAATTAAAAGAAAGTAACCGTGGCTATTGTCTAATAGTTTTGTCGCCGTATTGGTAAGTGCCGAAAGCCTATGAGGGTTTTTATCATCTAGTGCCCAAGGTAGACCTTTTTCAGCAAACAATCCTATTGCTGATTTGCCTTTTTTTAATGATGATAGTTGTTGATACTTATCAATGTATTGAACATTTTCTTGCTTGAATTCTTCTACTAGATTTCGTTCGTCACGAATAAAATAAAGCCAACCACCACCGAGTAATACGTCAAACTTAAATTGACCTTCAATGCGATCAATAAAATAACTATCGGCGATATCGTTATAGTTTCTTCTATGCTCGTTATGAACAATGTAGGAAGCAGGTGTGGCATGGTTTACTTGAGATGTAACTACTGCACCTGTTTTCATTCCATATGATTTAGCACGCTCTAAAACGGTTTCAATAGGTTGCTTATTTACATCTACCGCAATTGCACCATTATATGATTTTATACCCGTTGACAGAGCCGTTGCTCCTGCTGCAGAGTCAGTAACATAACCAGAAACAGGTGCAGGGTAAGTTGAAGCAGAACCAATTTGGTATTTATCAAAAATGGTTTGTTCTACCTGTTCGGTACTTTTGTCATCGTTAAAATATCGATAACCGGTAGTAAAAGCTGGGCCCATGCCGTCAGCAACTACCATAATAATATTGTGAGATTCTTGAGACGCTGCAACATTTAAACTTGTCGCTAAGCAAAGTGATAAAGCAAGTTTACGCATTATTTATCCAGTTACTTAAAGGTTAACTCTACCCAGACCATACGATGATCTGAAGAGGCAGAGCGGCTATCTATTAAACGGTATAGTTCATCTTCTTTTGTTGGCCAGAATACGCCACTATCTTTAATTGTCCACCCCGCTTTAGAGGGCAATACATAGTCTGCTCGCATACCCCAATATGCAGTATGATATCGACTATTTTCATTTTCTGGTTTATGAAGATCGCCACCTTTACTGCTGGGGTGAGGATCTTGAACTAATTTGTGGTTGATGAGCGCTGAGATCCCAGCCTTTATCGCATCACCATCTTTATCTGATGCGTTTAAATCACCAAGTATGACAAATGGATTAGTTGAATCTATTGAACCTTTTATGCCTTTATCATCATAAATATAGTTTCCAACCGTGCTATCCAAATAGTCAGCTATAAGGCGAATTTCGTCGTGGTTACGTTTGCCATTTCTATCTTCTGGACCGTCAAAGACCGGTGGTGTAGGGTGGCTGGCTAACACGTGAATTGTTTTTCCGCCAATAATAACCGGAATGTCCCAGTGTGATTTTGAAGATAAACGAAACTGTTGCCAAACTTGTTCAGGATAATAACCTTTACCGTCAACCATAGGTTTGAACGCATTAGGCATGTCTTGCCACAAAAACTTTTGAAAAGTGCGAATATTATTATGATCTATAGGGTATTTTGACAACAACGCCATACCAAAGTGGCCAGGAAAGTAACCAAACCCATAGGTATCTTGTGGTTGGGTGATTTTTCCGTCGCTATTAACGTCGACGGTCATTTTGACACCTGTATTAACAGGGCCCTGATAATAATATGGGTAATCTATAGCTGCTTGTTGGTTTTGGCTTTTATTTAGGTAGTTGCCAATAAAGTTTTTTAATGCAATAGCATTATTGTCTGTTCGATCAAACTCATTTAGCAATATGATATCAGGGTTAACGCGCTGAATAATTTCCGCTATATTTTTAATTTGCTGATGTTGTTGACTTAATGCTTGGCTAAGCTCATCACCATTTGGCGATTTACCTCTATCTATATAATTTAACGCTTCCATACTTACGTTAAACGTTGCTATTTTTATGGTTTGGTTATCCATGGCATAACTTACTGAGCTAGCGAAAATTGTTGTACTAATAATAATGTTTTTAAAAAAGTGCTTCATTATTTAAGGCCACAACCTCTAAGAATAAAATCTGTTAAAAATTGAGTAACTTGCTCTTCATCTTCTTGTTCGTAGTCAGCACGATTCATCACAGTTAAAATTTGCGTTTCAAAATCAGCATAATGTTGAGTAGTAGACCAAATTAAGAAAATAAGGTTGTACGGATCGACTTCTGCCATTTCGCCATTATCAATCCATGTTTGAAATAATGCCGCTTTATCTCTAACCCACTTTCTTAGGTATGTGCGAGCAAACTCTTTTAAATGTTGAGCACCTTGGATAATTTCCATGGCGTAAATTTTTGAAGCGCTAGGGTGTTTAAAAGACATTCTAACTTTGGAAGCGATAAATTTCTCAATGGCCACTTTGGGACCATCGGCAGCATCTATATCGCCAATTCCCTCATCCCACATATCTAATGTTTGCTCTAAAACTGCATGATAGATATTTTCTTTATTCTTAAAATAATAAAGGATGTTTGCCTTGGGTAAACCGGCACGGTCTGCAATCGATTGAACCGTTGCTCCTCTATATCCTTGTAAAATGAATTCTTCTTGCGCTGCGGCTAATATTTTCGCTTCACTTTGCGCACGAATTTTTCCTTGTTTTGATTCTTTTTTTGCTTCGCTCATTCTTGAGGTAACCGTTTGTTGACCAATAGGTATAGTTTTTAATTCTGTAAGCGCCTAAGTCTACACGAGAAATTGTAAATTAAATAGAGATTAACCAAATAGTCAAAAAAACTTAAAGGTGTATTTATAAGCTTAAAATAGATGATTTAGCGCATTTACAATTCATTAACTAATTGATTTTTCATTTCTATGTCATATAGAACTATTGAAATACATGACCCTTTAGTCAATAAAATAGATAAATTGTTCATCATTTATAGTAAATATTCAGACAAATGATGGTCTGACTTCTCTTGCATCCCTTTCTTATAGCGGACGGGTTCTTCTAAGCCTTTAAAAATGGCATAAGTGAAAAAAAATTGTGCAAAAGTCTTGACCAAATAGACAAAGTGTAATGATTTTGTCATTTAATTCTGTTTTAATACATCCTGTAACATAAAGTCACAAAGTGTTTCGCTGTTTAAACACGAAATATAAAAATAAAACCAAGGAAAAGTAAGATGAATAGTCATCGTCTCTCAAAATTGGCAGGTGCAGTCGTAGTTGCGCTTGGCTTATCTACTTCTGCTATGGCAAATACCATCACTTCTGCAGTTAAAGGGCAGATAGTTGATAACAATGGTGCGCCAGCGACAGATACAACTATTACAATCACGCACGTACCTTCAGGTACGAGTAAAACAATTGCAGTTAACCAGTCAGGTAGCTTCTCTACTAAAGGTTTACGTGTAGGTGGTCCATACACGATTGTTGTTGATTCTGAATCATTAGAAGATCAAGTAATCAATGACGTATACCTAACCGTTGCAGAAACTTACCCACTGAATGTTTCTTTAAATCCAATTTCTGATGTTGAACGCATCGAAGTTACAGGCCGAGTAATCAGCGCAAATGCTGGTGGTACAGGTCCTGCAACACACTTTGGTTTAGAGCAGCTAGAAAACCTTCCTGCGATTAACCGTGATATCACTGATATTGTTCGTGTTGACCCACGCGTTTACGTTGATGAAACTAGCTCGAACGCTATTCAGTGTGGTGGTGCACACCCTAGATTTAACTCTTTAACGTTAGATGGCGTTCGTATGAATGACCGTTTTGGTCTAAATAGTAGTGGTTACCCTACAGAGCGTATTCCATTCTCATATGATGCTATTGAACAGGTAGCTGTTGAATTAGCTCCTTTTGATGTTAACTACGGTGGTTTTACAGCTTGTAACATCAATGCAGTAACTAAGTCTGGTACTAACGAAATTAAAGGTGGTTTCTTCTACGACTACACTTCAGACTCTTTAAAGGGTGACAAAGTAGATGGTGAAGACGTAGATAACGGTGATTACACAGAAGAGCGTTACGGTTTCAATGTTGGTCTTCCAATTATTGAAGACGAACTTTTCTTGTTCGTAGCATATGAAAAATTAGAAGGTGCTGAGTTATTTACTTACCCAGGTTTAGGTAACTCTGTAACACAAAGTGATCTTGATCGTATTGGTCAAATTTCCAATAGTTTATATGGTTATGATATTGGTAGTACTCCAGCGAGTATGCCGGTAGAAGATGAAAAAGTTTTAGTTAAAGTTGACTGGAACATTAACGACGCTCATCGTGCAGCTTTCGTATATAACTACAATGACGGTTTCTCTTTAAGTCAATCTGATGACTGGGCGGTTACCCTTGATAGTCACTTCTACGAACGTGGTGCTGAATTTACCTCTCTTGTTGGTTCATTATATTCAGACTGGAGCGATAGTTTCTCTACTGAAGTTCGTGTCGAGTCTTCAGACTTAGATAATCGTCAAGAGTCTTTAGATGCAGCGTCTAGCTTCGCTGAAGTTCAAATCCGTCATAATGGTAATACTATTTTCTTAGGTCCTGATGATTCTCGTCAATCAAATGACCTTAACTGGGAAAATTTATCGTTTAAAGTTTCTGGTACATATTACCTAGATGACCATGAGATCTCAGCTGGTATTGAGTATGAAGATTTAGAAATCTTCAATTTATTCATGCAGCATACTCAAGGTGAATACCGCTTTGATAGTATTGATGATTTCGAAGCTGGTACTCCAGCACGTATTTACTACAATAACTCAGCAGGTACCAATGATCCTAACGATGTTGCAGCGAGCTTTGCATACCAACAGACATCGCTTTACATCCAAGACGTTTGGTCACTAGATGAGTATGACTTAACTCTTACAATGGGTATTCGTTACGACAAATACTCTGGCGATGACAAACCTCGTTTCAACCAAAACTTCCAAGATCGTTACGGATTTGCCAACAACGGGAACTTTGATGGCCTTGATTTATGGCAACCTCGTTTTGGTTTTAACTGGATAGCAAGTGAGCAGTTAGAAGTACGTGGTGGCTTCGGATTATTCTCAGGTGGTAACCCGAATGTTTGGTTATCAAACAGTTACTCAAACGATGGTTTAGTACAAATTGGTTTACAAGACAGATCTCGTGAATCTTTATTTGATAAAGAGTTAACTGGCGAAGGTCGTCCAATTTATGATATTCCTCAGGCACTTTACGATACGATTGCTGGTATTCCAGAAGGCTCAGGTGATGGTGATGTAAATGCTATCGATCCTAACTTTGAAATTCCATCTGAGTGGAAATATTCACTTGGAGCGACTTATGTTACTGAAGATAACTACATCTTTAGTACTGACGTAATTTACACCAAGAAGAAAGATGCAGCGTTAATTAATAACATTGCATATGACTACTCTGGTGATGTAGCACCTGACGGGCGTCCAATGTACGAGCAAACTGTATCAGGTCGTTTCTCTGACTTTATGCTAACGAATGTTGATGGTGATAGTGGTGAGTCTACCGTACTTTCTTTCACTGTTAGCAAAGACTTCGAAAATGGCTTTGATGCATCGTTTGGCTACTCACACATTGACTCTGAAGATGTAAGTCCTATGACAAGCTCTGTAGCGGGTTCAAACTTCTCGTACTTTGCACGTACTGATTCAAATAACCCAGGTGTTGCAACTTCGGATTACGTAATTCCACAACGCTTTACGTTAAATTTAGGTTACAACGTAGAGTTATTTGATGGTTACTCAACTCGCTTCTCAATCTTTGCTTCACGTAGTGAAGGTAAGCCTATTTCATACACTTTTAATCGCTCAGACCGTGAGTTTGGTGATTCAAACTGGTCAAACAGTAGCCAGTTAATGTATGTGCCAACATTCAACGATCCGTTAGTTACTTATGACGGTATGGATGAAGCTAGCTTCCAAGATTGGATCGAAAGTGTAGGTCTTGATAAGTACCGTGGTAAAATTGCTCCTCGTAACGAGTTAGATGCTGGCTGGTGGACTAAAGTTGACTTCCGTATTAGCCAAGAGATCCCTGGTTTCATGGATGGTCATAAAGGTAAGGTGTTCTTCGTAATTAAGAACTTAGGTAACTTACTTAATGATGAGTGGGGTGTGTTAAAGCAGTATAACTTTAGTACACAAAGTATTGTTAATGCTGAAATTGACGGAGCTACTAATACTTATGTATATAGTGACTTCTTCAAGCCTGAAGCAACAGTACAACCAGCATCTTTATATGAAATCCGTATGGGTATCTCATATAAGTTCTAATCACTTTAAATAAAGTGTAAAACGTTAAAAACCGCACATTACTGTGCGGTTTTTTGTTTTATGACTAGCAATTATTTTAACACTGCATTACTATTGAGTTGACCATTTGGTCAGGAAGTTTGTAAAAATAAAAGGTATAACAACTTATGAGCTCAATTGACTGGCAAAGGCTTATGCAAATGGCGAAACAAGCATATGAAAATGCGTATGCGCCATATAGCAATTTCAAAGTAGGAGCGGCAGCTATTGATGACGAAGATAATCGTTTCTGTGGTTGTAATGTAGAGAATGCATCATATGGCTTAACAGTATGTGCAGAGCGTAATTGTTTCGCTCAGCTTATTGTTAACGGTGCAACCACTGCTAAAGCGTTAGTAGTGTATACCGAGCAAGAAAAGCTTACACCGCCATGTGGAGCATGTCGACAGGTCATTGTTGAATTTATGGCGCCTGACGCACAAGTAAAAGCTATGAATCATTTGGCACAAGAAAAAACCTGGTCGGTAAAAGAGCTGTTACCCGACGCCTTTACTCCAAAAGATTTAACTTAAAGGATTTTCAATGTTATTACCGCAAGAAGTGATTCGTGTTAAACGCAATGGTGATGCGTTAACAAAAGAACAAATTCAATATTTTGTTGATGGTATTACTAACGGCAAATTTAATGATGCGCAAGTTGGCTCTATGGCGATGGCGATATTCCAGCGTGGTATGAATACAGATGAAATTGTTCACTTCACGCAGGCCATGATGCGCTCAGGCACTGTTTTATCTTGGCCTGAATTAGATAAGCCTGTAGTAGATAAGCACTCCACTGGTGGTGTTGGAGATAAAGTAAGCTTTATGTTGGCTGCAATTGTAAGTAGCTGTGGGGCTTATGTGCCGATGATTGCAGGTAGAGGACTTGGTCATACTGGTGGCACGGTTGATAAATTAGAGGCCATTAAAGGTTTTAATACTCAGCCTTCCATTCCAGAATTTAAAACGTTAGTTAAAGAACTTGGTATGGCTATTATTGGCCAAACGAGTAATTTAGCTCCTGCAGATAAACGCTTGTATGGTATTCGTGACATCACAGCGACAGTTGAGTCTATTCCGCTTATTACAGCGTCCATTTTATCGAAGAAGTTAGCGTCTGGGTTAGATGCGTTAACAATGGATGTTAAAGTGGGTAATGGCGCCATGATGCATGATTTAGAAAGTGCTACGGCTCTTGCGCAGAGTATCGCAAATGTCGCGAATGGGGCAGGTGTGAAGACACAAGCCATCATTACCGACATGAACCAAATATTGGGTGATAGCGCGGGTAACGCATTGGAAATCGTAGAAACCGTTGATTATTTAACGGGTAAATATCGTGAGCCTAGATTACATAAAGTAGTTGTTCGACTAGCGCAAAGTATGCTGTTTAATACTGGCTTGGCAACAAATGATGAGCAAGCGTTAACTATGATAAATCAAGCGTTAGATTCAGGGCGAGCTGCAGAAAAGTTTTCTGTGATGATTGCCAGAATGGGGGGGCCAAATGATTTATTAGAAAATCCTTGGCAGTCTATGTCTAAAGCTAATGTTGTACATGATTTAATTGCACCTGAATCTGGCTTTATAGCTGCAATGGAGACGCGAAAACTCGGTATGACAATTGTTGAAATGGGCGGTGGTCGTACAGGTAACGAACAGGCAATTGATCATAGTGTTGGCTTTGACAAGGTTCAACCTGTAGGTACTAAGGTCGACAGAGGCGATGTTATTGCGCGTATTCATGGTAAAGATCAGCAACAAGTTGCTTTAGCGAGTAAGCAGTACTTAGCAGCATTAGAGTTTAGTGATTCTCAGCAAGAATTTTTGCCGGAAGTTTATCGAGTGATTGATTAGTTCCAGCGAAAAAAAAAGCGGCTAAGCCGCTTTTTTTTGGTCGCTTTTAGGTTGTTAAATTTAAGGTATTAAAATTTGAGATTCAGCGCGTTTAAGCGATTGTTCCGAATAGTTTATCGCCAGCATCACCTAATCCAGGCAAGATATAGCCTTGATCATTCAGTTTTTCATCTATAGAAGCTACGTATAGATCTACATCTGGATGAGCTGACTGCAACGCTTCTATACCTTCAGGGGCAGCCACTAAAAATAATGCAATGATACTTTTGCTACCCGTTGATTTAAGTAACTCTATAGTTGCTAAAGCAGAGCCACCCGTTGCTAGCATAGGATCTATAATAATTGCGGTGCGCTCTTCGATATCAGCGACGATATTCTGATAGTAACTTTCAGGTTGTAACGTTTCTTCATTACGTTTCAAGCCAACAACACTTATTTTTGCGCACGGTAAAATTTTAAGCGCTCCATCAAGCATACCTAAACCTGCACGTAAGATAGGAACTAAAGTTGGGTTCTTATTGGCTAAAATAGGTGCAGAAATAGTACCTGACCAACACGTGATAGGGGTTTGTTTTAATGCCAAATTTGTCGTTGCTTCGACTGTTAATATTGTCGCAATTTCGTTAGCTAATTCACGAAAAGACTTCACGGAAATACTTTCTTCTCGTAAAAGGCTTACCTTATGTTTAACCAAAGGATGTTCGCTTGCAAAAACTGCCATATTAATTCCTGTTATTTGATTTGGTTCGCGCTTAAATAGATAACAAAAGTGTACTTTAAAGTACATTTATTGCCAGACTAATTGTTTAAAATGGATACGACAAAGAGACTCATACCTGTCATTTCCTCCAACCTCTACTTGGTTGCCTGAAGTGACAGCAGCTCCTTTCTCATCAATTCTAACCACAAAATTGGCCTTTTTACCGCAATGACAAATCGTTTTAAGCTCGACCAATTTATCTGCCCATGCTAGTAGGGCGGCACTACCTGAAAAGGTATTACCTAAAAAATCTGTACGGATACCATATGCAAGCACTGGGATTTTTAGTAAGTCTACGACATCGGTTAATTGTTTCACTTGTTGCTCGGAGAGAAACTGCGATTCATCAATTAATAAACAGTCAACTTTGTGCTTTTGGTGTTCAGTTGCTGTTGCCTGATATAAATCGGTAGCGTTATTGAATAGTTCGGCATCGGCATTAATGCCAAGTCGCGACGCAATTTTTCCTTGCTCAAAACGGTCGTCAATTTGTGCAGTATAAAGCATGCACCTCATACCGCGCTCTCGGTAGTTATAGGCAGATTGCAGCAAATGTGTAGATTTACCGGCATTCATTGCTGAATAATAAAAATATAATTGAGCCATCTAAATACTTTATTGTTTAGTAGTTATTGGTATTAGTTTCGTTATTTGACTGGTGACCTAACGTCTCTAGTAAACTACTTAAAAGGCCACTGGCACCAAATCGAAATCGGTTAGCATCTACCCAATTGTCACCTAGTACAGCTTTAGCTTGCTTAATGTATTGGCGAGCATCTTCAGCAGTTTTTACGCCGCCTGCTGCTTTGAAGCCAACAGCAGGGTTTAGGTTTTTAATGACATTTAACATGATATTGGCTGCTTCAGGTGTCGCATTGACCGGTACTTTGCCGGTAGAGGTTTTAATAAAGTCTGCACCTGCTTCAATACAGATTTCACTCGCTTGCTGAATAAGTGCATCGGTAGTCAATTCACCACTTTCGATGATAACTTTAAGGGTTACTCCCGAGTCATGGCACTCTTGTTTACACCGTTTAACCATTTCTAAACCAATAGTTGCATCACCCGCCATTAATGCTTTGTAGGGAAATACTAAATCAACTTCATCTGCGCCATAAGCGATGGCGGCTTTTGTTTCTGCTAATGCAATGGCTAGATTGTCACCGCCATTTGGAAAATTAGTTACTGTAGCTATTTTTATATCATTGGCATTAAGATCTGCTAGTGTTTGCTTCGCTAACGGAATAAAACGAGGGAAAATACAAATAGCTGCTGTATTGCCTGCTTTGCTATTTGCTTGCTGGCATAGGTGAACTATTTCTTCTGGAGTTTCTGAGTCGGTTAAGCTAGTTAAATCCATATAAGAAAGAGCTAGCTTTGCGTAATCTTGAATGGCTAAGTCAGTCATTAGGTTTTCCTACAGTTATAATCCAATAAATACGCCGGCAATGGCTGCACTCATGAGGTTTGCTAAGGTTGCCGCTAACATTGCTTTTACACCTAAACGAGCAATGTCAGGTCGACGACTAGGCGCCATAGAGCCAATGCCGCCAAGTAAAATGGCAATAGAGGATAGGTTGGCAAAGCCACAAAGCGCAAAAGTGATTATCGCTTGTGTTGATGCGCTTAGTGTTTCTTTTACTTCAACAAACTGAACATAGGCAAAAAATTCATTTACCACGACTTTTTGGCCGATAAAACTACCTGCTTGAAGCATTTCGTTAACCGGTACACCGATTATGAACGCAATTGGAGCAAACAAGTAACCCAGCATCCACTCGATAGTAATGCCTTCAAATCCAAGTAAGTTTCCTAACCCATTTACCATGCTGTTTAGTAAGGCAATAAGGGCGATGAAAGCTAGCAACATAGCACCAACATTTACAGCAAGCTTTAAGCCTGATGCTGCACCAGATGCTGCTGCATCTATAACATTCGCTGGTTTCTCTTCTTCGGCTTCGTCAATATCAATGCTTTGTTCTTGACGAGTGTGAGACTCTGTTTCTGGCAAAATGATTTTAGCCATTAACAGTCCGCCTGGTGCTGCCATAAATGAAGCCGCGATCAAGTATTTTAAGTCGACCCCTAAGCCAGCATAGCCAGCCAAAACTGAACCAGCTACTGACGCTAAACCACCAACCATAATGGCAAACAGTTCTGATTGGCTCATGTTTTTAATATATGGTCTAACAACAAGAGGCGCTTCTGTTTGACCAACAAATATATTTGCAGTTGCCGACAGTGATTCTGGCTTGCTGGTTTTAAGTAGTTTTTGCAAACCACCCCCAATAACCATAACGACTTTTTGCATTACGTTTAAGTAATAAAGAACAGCAATTAAAGAAGAAAAGAAGATGATAACTGGCAGTACACGAATGGCGAAAACAAACCCAACACCATTATCAAACATCGCATCGGTTCCTAGCCCACCGAATAGGAAGTCAATACCAGCCTTGGCTGAATCAATAACATGTTGAACACCATTTGACATGGAGGCAAGTACATCTTTACCAAATGGAATATATAAAACGAAAGCACCTAGAAATATTTGTAATGCAAAGGCAAAACCTACTGTTCGCCAGTTAATAGCACTTCGTTTATAAGATAAAGCAAACGCTATTGCTAGCAACGCGAGTATCCCTAATACACCTCGTAATGCAGTTAAATCCATAAAATCCTCTTATTATTTTTATTGGCTAAGTTGGCGTATTTTTGCCTTAATGACTTCAATGGCCATTCTATTTTTGCCACCGCGGGTTATTACTATATCAGCATGTATTTTTGCTGGCTCGATAAATTGATAATACATGGGTCTAACGGTAGAAATGTACTGTTCAGTAATCGATTCAATCGTTCTATCTCTTTCAACTGTGTCACGTTCAATTCGTCTTAATAAACAAATATCAAGCGGGGTGTCCATATAAACTTTAATATCGAAGCGATCTCGGAGATTTTTGTCAGTAAGCAGCATAATGCCTTCAATAAGCACTATTTTGGTTGGTTCAATGGTGTTGCTCTTTTCAGTTCTCGTATGATTTTTATAGCAATAAACAGGGCATTCAATCGATTGACTAGACACTAGCTGTTCTAGATGTTGGCTTAGCAATTCATGCTCAAAAGCTTTTGGGTGATCGTAGTTTGTTTTAACACGTTCCTCGAAGGGCATATGTGTTTGATCACGATAATAAGCATCTTCTTTTATTATTGCGATAGAGTTGGCTCCAAGCTCTGGCAATAGCTCGTCGTAAATAGTTTGTGCAAAAAGAGATTTGCCAGAAGCTGAAGCACCAACGATAGCGATAAATGTTGGTTTAGGAGAGTTTTCTTCGGGCATTTTAGTTTGATTCATATAAGTGTGTTAACGCTTTTATTGAATATATTGTGGCTTATCTTCCATTAAATTTCACAAGCAAAAATTAATTGAACCCAGTAATTTTTGAAAAATTAATAGTAAAGCGGAAAAATTTGCGTAACACTAACATAAGTTGACCGACTGGTCATGTTTATTGTTAAAATAAATAAGTATTTCATTTATTATAGCGTATTACTATTTAGTGATTTGTATTAGCTTAATCATAAGCTGGTCTATATTTACTACTAGTAGATAGCGAAATTTATCTTAGGAGAACAAATGGCACGAGTCATTTTGATGGTGATTGATAGCTTTGGTATTGGTCATGCCCCTGATGCCGACAAATTTGGTGACGTCGGTGCTAATACATTCGCTAATTTATCTAAAGCGTTAGAAAAAGAAAAGGGTAGGCCTATCCACCTTCCAAATTTTGCCAAACTAGGTTTGCTGTCTGCTGGTGAACAGGCGTCAGGTGTTCGAGTTAATCATGAAAAAGTAGAGAATGTTAAAGGTGCATATGGTTACGCAGCTGAATTGAGTACAGGAAAAGACACACCGTCAGGTCACTGGGAAATGGCTGGAGTACCTGTTTTATTTGATTGGGGCTATTTTGATAAAAAAGAAAATAGTTTTCCATTAGATTTAATTAATAAAATTAACGAAGCAACGGGTTGCCTGGGAATGCTAGGCAATTGCCATGCCTCAGGAACGGTAATAATAGAACAACTAGGTGAAAAGCATATTAAAACAGGTTTACCTATTTGTTACACCAGCGCTGATAGTGTCTTTCAGGTTGCCGCACATGAAGAGCATTTTGGTTTAGATAACCTATATAGATATTGCGAAATAGTACAAAAAATTGTTGGTCCAATGAACATTGGGCGAGTTATCGCTAGACCATTTGTCGGCGATGACGCAAAGTCCTTTACTCGTACAGGCAATAGACGCGATTATTCTATTTTACCGCCTGCACCTACTGTTTTAGACAATATCCAAAAAGCCGGCGGTACGGTTATAAGTGTTGGAAAAATCGCCGATATATTTGCTCATCAAGGTATTAGTGAAAATACTAAAGCAACTGGCATAGATGCGTTAACTGATGCAACTCTTGACCATATTAATACGGCAAAAGATAACACCATCATTTTTACTAACCTTGTTAATTTCGATCAAGACTTTGGTCATCGTCGTGACCCAGTAGGTTATGGGTTAGCACTAGAAGCGTTTGATAAACGTATTACCGAAATAAAAGCGGCGATGAAAGATGATGATATCTTATTTTTTACGGCAGACCATGGTTGTGATCCAACATGGCCTGGAAGTGATCATACGCGAGAATACGTTCCTGTTCTGGCATATCACCATCACATAGGCCAAGTAAATTTGGCTGAGCGAACAACATTTGCTGACTTAGGACAAACGATTGCGGATATCTTTAATGTAACAAAGTTGTCCTATGGGACAAGTTTTTTAGACGAATTGGTATTTAAGTAGTAAACTTTACTCCCGAAGCATAAGGTTCAGAAAACAAAAATAAAAAGAACCAAAAATAACTTATTTATTTTGAAACACCTTCGGGAGAATATAATGAAACTGTTAAAGCAGTCTTCTATCGCACTATGTGTAAATGCAGCATTGTTTGCATCAGCTACCAATTTTGTTCATGCAGCTGAATCAGCTGATAAAGAAGAAGTAGTTGGTATTGAGGTTATTGAAGTAACCGCACGTAAAAGAACAGAAAATGTTAAAGACGTACCAATTTCTGTTTCTGCTCTAACCCCTAAAAAATTGGAAGTTTTAGGCTCTTCAGGTATGGACGTTCGTGCCTTATCTGGTAAGGTGCCTAGCCTTTTAATTGAATCATCTTTTGGTCGTACTTTCCCACGCTTTTATGTACGTGGTCTAGGTAATACTGATTTTGATTTATTGGCCTCTCAACCTGTTTCACTTGTCTATGACGATGTTGTACTTGAAAATGCCTTAACTAAAGGTATGCCAATGTTCGATATAGAGCGAGTAGAAGTTTTACGTGGTCCGCAAGGTACGCTTTTCGGTCGTAATACAACAGCGGGTATTGTTAAGGTTCAATCTAAAAAGCCAACTCAAGACTTTGATGCAACTGTTTCAGGTTCATATGGTTCATATGGCTCGACGGATTTTCGTTTGGCTGTAGGCGGTGCTTTATCTGATACGCTTTCTGCTCGTATATCTTTATTACAACAAGATAGAGATGACTACATTGATAACAAAGCGCCTGGTTTTGAAAAGAAAGATGAGTTAGGCGGCTACAGCGAAACTGCTGGTAGAATTCAGCTTTTATGGGAGCCTAGTGACGAGTTTAACGCTTTGTTTAACTATCACTTTAGAGATGCAGAAGCAGATTCTCGAATCTTCCGTGCAAACATTATTAAGCCAGGTACAAACGACTTAGTTGACGACTTTGATCGTGAAACGGTTTACCAAGATGCTGCTAGCCGAAATGATCAAACTGTAGACATGAAGGGCGGTAGCTTAAAGTTAGAGTATGACTTTGGTGATTACACATTAACTTCTGTTAGTGGTTATGAATCAGCTGAAATGTTCTCAGTTGGTGATATTGACGGTGGTTACGGTGCAGCGTTTTTACCTGACTACATGGGACCAGGATTTATTCCTTTCCCATCAGAAACTGGCGCAAAAATGCCAGATCATGAACAGCTAACTCAAGAGTTACGTATTGCTAGTAACGAGTTAGGTAAATTAGATTACCAGTTTGGTTTCTTCTATTTTGATGAAGACTTAACGATTAACAACTTGAGTTTTGATACGCTGGGCGGTGGTGCACAAAATGGTATCGCTGTACAAAATATGCAAACAACTGCATGGGCTGTATTTGCGTCAGTAGATTATGAAGTATCTGACAGAGTAAATGTTAACGGTGGTTTACGTTATTCTGACGACGAAAGAGAGTGGGACGGCACATTAGTTCAATCACCATTCGGCGCACCAAGCTTTAGCGAAGAAACTAGCGTAGATGATTCACAAGTAAGTGGTGATTTAAGCGTTAATTACCGCTATAGCGATCAAACAAACTTCTATGGTCGTATTGCTCGTGGTTACCGCGCACCAAGTATTCAAGGTCGTAACTTATTATTCTCTGGGAACGCAACAACAGCTGACTCTGAAACAGTAGTATCTGTTGAAACTGGTTTTAAATCGACAACTGAAGATAATATGGGTCGTTTAGATGGCTCTGTATTTTATTATGAAGTGAGCGACCAGCAATTAACTGCAGTAGGTGGGTCTGGCAATTTAGCAACCTTGCTTAATGCCGACAAAGCTACAGGTTATGGTTTTGAATTAGACGGTGAATACTATGTTACTGCTGACCTAGTGTTTACTGGTAGTTTAAGTTATAACAATACTGAAATTCAGCAAAGTGACTTAGGTGTAGCGCCTTGTGGTGCAAGCTGTACAGTTAAAGATCCAATCAATGATCAAGGTTTTGCGCTTATCGATGGTAACTCGTTACCACAATCGCCAGAATGGATTAGTAATTTTGCTGTTCGTTGGTCAAAAGAGATTGGTGATGGTGAATTATATGTATACAGCGACTGGTCTTACCGTAGCGAAGTAAACTTTTTCTTATATGAGTCGGTAGAATTTGAAGGCGACGCATTACTAGAAGGCGGTATCAGAGTAGGTTATGAATGGTTTGGTGATGATGCTGAATATGAAGTAGCAGCATTTGGTCGAAACATTACTGATGAAGAGCAATTAACAGGTGCAATTGATTTCAATAACTTAACTGGTTATATCAATGAAGGCCGTTTCTTCGGTATTGAGTTTAAGGCTAACTTCTTCTAAACATTTCTCATAAGAAAGAAACTAAAAAAGGCTGCAAATGCAGCCTTTTTTATGATCAATGTTTATCTATAAAATACTTTCTAAGGTAAGTTCCATCATATCTTTAAAGGTACTTTCACGCTCGTCAGCTGTGGTTTGCTCACCTGTTTTTATATGATCGCTTACAGTTAATACGGTAAGTGCTTTTTTACCTAGCTCTGCAGCTACGCCATATAAACCAGCAGCTTCCATCTCAACCGCTAAAATGCCGTGTTTTTCCATTAATGCGAACATTTCTGGTTGCGGTGTATAAAATAAGTCAGCAGTGAAAATATTACCTACGTTAACAGGTTTGCCTAACTTTTCAGCAGTGTTTACTACTTTGTGTAGTAAGCCAAAATCTGCACATGCAGCAAAGTCACAATTGTTTAAACGTTTACGGTTAACATTGGAATCCGTGCTTGCTGCCATACCAATAATAACATCACGAACTTTAATATCGTCTCGCACTGCGCCACATGAACCGATACGAATGATGTTTTCTACACCATATTCGTTGTAGAGCTCAGTAGCATAGATCGAAATTGAAGGAACGCCCATGCCCGAACCCATAACGGATATTCGCTCACCTTTGTAGGTACCGGTATAACCAAACATGTTTCTTACACGAGTAATACACTTCGCGTCTTCTAGGAAGTTCTCTGCGATAAATTTGGCGCGTAGAGGGTCGCCAGGCATTAAAACTGTTTCTGCAAAATCGCCAACAGCTGCTTCAATATGTGGTGTTGCCATAATTAAACCTTATGTTGTCTAATGTCAGTAAGTTTCTAGCCAGAAAAATCTGCTATCAAGGGTTTTTTACTGAAGTTTTATAAAAATGAAATCTAGATTAGCTAAAAAATCGTTCAACTAACCAGTTATATCCTATCCCGCCAAGGTATATACCTACAATGCCAGCAATGCCAGAGATTACCGGCGGTGCAGGTAAAGGTAGCTTTAACAGCGAGAAAATCACGCCAACTAATGCACCTGTGGCCAAGGATAAAAGAACTTCAGTCATTTTCTCTCCTTTATATCTTAGTTCTCATTTGTTTTTATGCTTCGCAAAGTTTGTTTTTCAGAGTCTGAAAGAAACGCCATATTAATAGCGTTTTCTTGCAAGACGGTGAAATCTTTCTCTGAAAAATTAAACAGTTGCTTTGCTAATTTGAATTCATCCTTAATTTCAATCCCTTCAACTGCTGGATCGTCAGTGTTTAAGCATACCAAGTTACCATTTTCTAAGAATTTGGTAATAGGATGTTGAGCTAAATCTTTAACAGTGCCAGTTTGAAAATTTGATGTTAAGCATGATTCAAGTCCAATATTATACCTGACCATGTGGTCAAGTAAATCCTGATCTTGATAACTATTTACGCCATGGCCAATTCTTTCAGCACCGAGCATGTTAATTGCTTGCCAAACACTGTCTGGTCCCATTGCTTCACCAGCATGCACTGTAATACGCATGTTTTCATCTCGTGCTTTTTTGAATAAATCGACAAACATAGTACAAGGGTAATTAATTTCGTCGCCTGCTAAGTCAATGCCAGTAATATGATTTTTATGATCAAGTATTGCATTTAGTTCTGTTGTACAGTGCTTTACGCCAAACGTTCGGCTCAAAATACCTAATAAATTAATCTTTATCGCATATTGTTGCTGACCCGCATTTACGCCATCTACTATCGCAGCCACTACGTCAGAGACAGGCAATTGATGGTTCATTGCCATGTAAAACGGGGAAAACCTAAGTTCTGCATAGCTTAAACCAGCATTAAAGGCATCTTCGACATTTTCATATGCAACACGTTTAACATCATCCAGAGTCTTTAATACTTTTACACCCCAATCAAGCTTTGCGAGAAAAGATAACAGATCGGGCTCATTTTTTTGAATTTGCACATGTGGCATTAATTCTTCTAGATTTGAAGCGGGCAACTTTATATTGTTCTGATTCGCTAAATCCCAAATAGTTTGTGGTCTTATATTACCGTCTAAATGACGGTGTAAATCTATTAAAGGAAGTGCTGAATTATAAATGGTCATAACTACCTATTATTTTCATAGCGCCGTTAGTTATTGTGTACATAAATTGACGCATGTTAATGATAGTTAAAATTATACCCTGTTTTTCGTATTTATGGTTGGTATTACCAAGTTATCCTGTTAGATTAACTGCGGGATTACTCATCTAGGCGTCTAGACGTAAATATAAATAAGAAGTTAAGAGAAAACACATGTACCAAACCGACGATATTCGTATAAGTAAAATTAAAGAGTTATTACCGCCAATTGCATTAATTGAGCGATTTCCTGCAACTGAAAAAGCGTCGGAAACAGTGTTTGAGGGCCGTGAGGCTATTAGTAATATTTTTAATGGTAAGGATGACCGTTTATTAGTGGTTATTGGTCCGTGTTCAATTCACGATACCAAAGCAGCGATTGAATATGGAGAGCGTCTTGTTCAATTACGAGAAAAGTATAAAGATAATTTAGAAATTGTGATGCGTGTATATTTTGAAAAACCACGCACAACTGTGGGCTGGAAAGGCCTTATTAACGACCCTTATTTGGATAACAGCTTTAAATTAAATGACGGCTTACGAATGGGGCGCAAGTTATTGCTAGATTTAAATGATCTTGGCTTACCTACTGCTGGTGAATTTTTAGATATGATCACGCCACAATATATGGCGGACTTTATGTGTTGGGGAGCGATTGGTGCTCGTACTACAGAAAGTCAGGTTCATAGAGAACTTGCTTCTGGTTTGTCATGTCCAGTTGGTTTTAAAAATGGCACGGATGGCACGATTAAGATTGCCATTGACGCTATTGGCGCTGCAAGTGCGTCACACCACTTTTTATCGGTAACTAAGCACGGTCACTCTGCTATTGTTGAGACGGCAGGCAACCCTGATTGCCATATTATTTTACGCGGTGGAAAATCAACAAACTTTGATAGCGAAAGTGTAAATGAAGTGACTACTCAACTATCTGGTGCGAATTTAAATACTAAGATTATGATTGATTTTAGCCATGCCAACAGCCAGAAAAAGTTTGAAAATCAAATGCTAGTTAGTGACGATGTTAGTCAGCAAATAGCGTCAGGTAACCATAATATTTTTGGCGTAATGGTAGAAAGTCATTTAGTTGAAGGTCGTCAAGATTTAGTCGACGGTAAAGTACAAACCTATGGGCAGAGTATTACTGATGCCTGTATAGGGTGGCAGGATACTGAAAAATTATTGGCACAATTAGACGAAGCTGTTGCAAAGCGCCGATAAAGGTTAACATTTTATTTTATAGAAGAAAGTCGCGAAAGCGGCTTTTTTTTATGGAGAAAGTTTTATGTGCATTACGGATAATTATACGTTAGTGTTTGCCGACTAAGAGAAGTAAAGAAAGCTATGAATATGGAAAGTTTAATCAACGGCGTTATTAGCCAAGTTAGTAAAGTGGTGTTAGGGAAACCTAACGAAGTTAAGTTATCTGTAGCTTGTTTACTGGCAAAAGGGCACTTATTGTTGGAAGATCTACCAGGTATGGGGAAAACAACCTTAGCTCAAGTATTAGCTAAAGTATTTGGGTTAAGCTTTCAAAGGACACAATTTACTAGCGACATGTTACCTTCTGACGTCACCGGTATCTCGATATTTGATCAAGAGCAAAAAGCTTTTGTCCTTCATAAAGGGCCAATTTTTAGTCAGCTTTTATTAGCCGATGAAATAAATAGAGCGAGCCCAAAAACACAAAGCGCGCTACTTGAAGCCATGGAAGAGCACCAAGTTAGCATTGATGGCACAACCTATGAGCTTGCTTCACCATTTTTTGTCATAGCGACGCAAAACCCGTTATTTCATGCAGGGACTAACCCATTGCCTGAGTCTCAACTAGATCGCTTTATGATGCGACTATCGCTAGGCTTTCCTGATGTAGAAGCAGAAAAACAAATTTTACTTGGTAAAGAGTTAAAACAAAAAATTGAAAATGTTGAAACGGTGTTAACTCATCAACAACTCATAGATATTCAGCAGGCAGTTTCTAAAGTAACGGTTTCTGACGCAGTACTAGAGTATATTATCGCTTTGTGCCAAGTAAGTAGAAATGATGAGTTTTCTGGAAATCCATTATCACCGCGTGCAGGTAAGGCGCTATTAAAGTCTGCGCAAGCTTGGGCATTTATACATCAACGAGATTACATTACACCAACCGACGTGCAGGCAGTGTTTGCAAGTGTCTGTGAACATAGACTCGATGCCGGGGTGATGGAGTTAAATTCTGAAAGCTCGGTGGCAAGCCAAGTTCTCAGTAAAGTTGATGTGCTAGCACCAATTACGCAATAATTATCATGTTAGGGGCGCTTAAGCAGCAAGTTAATCAACGTTTTAATCAATGGTTAATTAAACGTGTACCTACAGCTCAAGTATTTACGCTGTCCAATCGTAATATTTTCATATTTCCTACGTTGTTTGGTTTTGCTTATTTAGTCATTGTCTTGCTGTTGTTCTTGTTAGGTACTAACTACCAAAACAATGTCATCATGCTGTTAAGTTATTTAATGGCAAGCTTTTTTGTGACAACTATGCTTACCGCGTTTTTCAATTTAAAAGGCTTATCGTTACGATCTGCAAAAACGCATAACGGTTTTGTAGGTCAAATGCTGCACCCGTCAGTAACCCTTCAATGTGATAAACCAGTTTTTGACATTAATTTGAGTTATCACAATTCAGCAGTAAGTAAAATTAACACTGTTGAGGATTGCCAAAACGCCAAAATAGCACTGAACACCTCTAAAAGGGGGGTGTTAAGACCAGGCCGACTTAAAGTGCTAAGCGAATATCCCTATGGTTTATTTCAAGTATGGGCAAGATTAGATTTCGACCATCAATTTATAGTTTTTCCAGCACCTAAAGCAATAGCGACTAAGCAACTTAAAGCATTAGTAACCTCTGACCAAGAAGGTGGTGCAAATTTACAAGAAACCTCCGGTGACGAATTTAATGAATTAAGAAGCTTTCTGCCAGGGGAGTCAATGGCAAGAGTTGCTTGGAAACAACTAGCAAGAGGGCAAGGCAAATTTACTAAGCATTATCGTCATAATCTTGGAGAGTCGCGTTATTTGTCACTTGAGATGCTACCGAATGTTAGCCTGGAACGTAAGCTTGAGTATTTAAGTTATCTAGTGCTGCAATATCATCAATTAAACGCACAATATGGTCTTGTATTGACAACGACTAAAATTGAAATTAATAGCGGTGATTTACATCGTGACGAGTGTTTAACAGCGTTGGCTATGTATGCTTTACCTAATGGTGTAATTCATGAGTGAAACTAAGCCATTTTTATTAAATAAGTCCCTTCATTTGCATTTGTTGTTGGTTCAACTTTCGACAGTCGCCTTATTTGCTAACGAGCTAACGGCTTGGATGTTAGCAATAATTGCACTAAGTTTTTTGTGGCAATTTACTCAATTAGCAGTGCCCAAACGCACGAGACAACACCATTCTGTTTCTACACCTAAGTTGGTTACCGTGTTGTTTGCGCTGGCAGGTGCAGGAGTCATCGTTGTTAATAGCAAGTCACTTGGTTTGTTACTGGCTATGGTGCATTTAATTTGTTTTGCTTACGGAATTAAATCTCTTGAAATTAAAAGTCGGAAAGACTTTTACATTATTATTTTAATTGGTTTATTTTTACATGCCTGTGCCTTTATTTTTATACAAAGCATTTGGTATGCGTTAGTCGTACTTACTGTCATATTGTTAAACCTTGCTTTGCTCTATCGTATTTTTTCCGTTAACGTTGCGCATCTAAAAAGCTATCTTAGTTCATTGAAATTGTTAGCCTTTAGTGTTCCTTTTGCGGTTGCTTTGTTTGTTTTCTTTCCAAGGCTTTCTCCATTTTGGCAGGTACCTTTGGCTAATACGGCCAAAACGGGTTTAGGTAGTGACGTACAACCTGGTGATATCGCTAAATTGGCACTTTCCGATGCATTAGCTTTTAGAGTAGAGTTTGCAGGAAAAGCGCCGAGTAAAAGTCAAATGTATTGGCGAGCAATGACTATGTCATATTATGATGGAAAAAAATGGTCACGAAATAATGGCAACCGTTTACCTTTCTATTTAATGCAAAAACCTAATATAAATTACTTATCTGGTGATACTTATCAATACCAAGTAATGGCAGAAGCGAGTAATCGTTCGTGGTTGTTTTCGTTAGATACGGCAAGGTTAGATAATAATAAAATAACCCAACTCGCCGACTTTAGCTTAATAAGTGATAAACCAATTACTAAGACAGTCAATTACCAAGTGGTTAGTTTTGCTAATGCCGGCAAAGAGTTAAATTTAGCTAACCGAGCCAAACGTTTTTACTTGCGAATACCTGAAGACAGTAATCCGAAATTGCAACGTTTAGGTCAAGAATTACGACAACGGTTTAATGATAAGCAACAAATAATTGATCACGTCTTGAATCAATTTAGGCAGCAACCCTATTTTTATACCCTTGAACCTCCTGTGCTTGTTGATAATAGCTTAGATCAATTTTATTTCGATACTCAAACAGGTTTTTGTGAACATTACGCAAGCACCTTTGCATTCTTAATGCGTGCCGCAGGTATTCCTGCTCGATTAGTAACAGGCTATTTGGGAGGGGAATATAATCAACAAGGTAATTATTACAGCATTTATCAATATGACGCACATGCTTGGACAGAAGTGTGGTTAGAAGGGCAAGGTTGGGTAAGTGTTGACCCGACCTCAGCAGTAAGTCCTGAACGTGTAAGTGATGATATGTCGAATGCCCTGCGACAACAACGAGTCAATATTGCCGGAGCATTTAGCTGGCAAGCATTTAGCACTAATGCCTTAATCGCCAAATTAAAAATGCAAATTGAAGCAATTGATTATCAATGGAACCGTTTAGTACTTAGCTATACCGTTGAAAAGCAGACGGAATTCTTAAAAACATTACTTGGACAAGGTCGTTTGTGGAAAGCTGCACTTGTCATGTTACTCACTTTTGTTTTGGTTGTCGGCTTGTTGTGGTATCGAGATCTTAGGCCTAAACAATTAAATCGACGATCTAATTGGCAATTGCAATTTGATAAATTGTTTATACAACTAAGTAAGATTGGCATAACGCGCGAACCTTCGCAATTACCACTGCAGATGATTAATGATATTGAAAAGGTTAATCGTTCGCTTGCTGTAGATTATCAACAACTTTGTTTAAATTATGAACGCTTAAGTTATAGCCAGTTAAATGCTAAAGATAATATGGCGATAGCTAAGCAGTTCATTGAGCAATGTAAAAAGTTTAATAAGCAGCTTAAAAGGCTTTAAGCATCGGTGCCTTTTTTAATTGCGTGACTGTTACATTGATTTAGCAATGTTAAGAAGTCATCTAATGGTCGATCTAGAGACGAGGCAGGTAAAAATAGGTGGTAACCAAACGCCTTTTCTAATGCATCTATATGGTGAAATAATAGCGCTTTAGGACCATTTAACTTAGAGCCGTCACTAAGTCGATAAGGTGCAAAATTAACTTGTGCTTGTTCAATAGTTAATAATTCACTACTAATCGCCAATGTCGCAAGTGGCCTTTGTTCATGAGGTAACCTATTAGCGAGTCGCAAACTGATATTTTTAGCTAAGACTTCACTATTTTTTAATTTTATTCCTATATAAGGTAAAACTTGATGGTTTACGCTCGAGCTTAATTTTACGTTTCCGACACGTTGAATGTTTTGCCAGCTTATTTGCCAATGGCCATATTTATGGAAATAGCTTAAAGCTGTAGGCGTAAGGTGAAAGCTAAATTCAGGTTCTAACCGTTTTGCTATACCAATAAAAATCAATACGATACTAACTAATATCACCAGAATCAGCACTAAACGTAATGCATGCCAATAATGGTGCGATAGCGCAATAGATATGCATAGTAATGCTATACCAGCAACGAGTAAAAATCGGCCATGATAATTTGCAAAAGGTTTAATTTTTATTTCAGGCATATTTTCTAAAGTAATTCAAAATGCTATCTCAAAAGTAGTTTTTTTCGGTCAATATATTAATGAAAAATCACTTGTTTTGAATAAGTTTTAAGTCTAAGTTTAGAGTATGGATGTTAACAAAGGTAATTGCTATGCATTCGCAAATGAGTACCCATACGGAACATGATTATGCTCGCCTTATTGCGGTTTTAGGTTATCTGACAATAGTTGGTTGGCTTGTCGCTATGTTGTGCTATGGAAGCTATAAGAGTAAGCTTGCGGGCTTTCATTTACGCCAATCTTTAGGCTTAATCATTTTAGCGGCTTTATTGTCTTTTATCCCACTTATTGGCTGGGCGTTAAATATCGTTGTAGCGGCGTTCTGGCTGGTTAGCGTTTATCACGCTTTTAAGGCTGACTACTATACCGTTCCTTGGCTGGGTGTAACTTTTCAAACTCACTTAAGATTTATTGTATAAATACAAAATTAAACTAGTGTTCATAATTGGGCTGTGATTAAATTTATAAAAAATAAATTTGTCCGGCACACATTTGATTTATCTTTATCCTGCTAACAAAATGGAAAATTTGTTGGCTCTGTTCAACAAAGTTCAACAAGTTTCACCGCTAACCTTATTCGAACAAGAGCATGTCATTGTTCAAAATGCAGGCATGCAGCATTGGTTAAATATGGCTATTGCTGAATCTCGAGGCATAGCGATGAACATTCAGTTCAGTTTGCCTGCCCAATACCTTTGGAAGCTACTGCGTTCTATCGCTAGTGATGATGACGTTCCGGATCAATCACCATACTCACGAGAAGTGTTGGTTTGGAGAGTTTTTCAATTACTTAAAAGTGACAAAGTGCTTGGTAGCGAATCATTTTCAAAGGCAAATCGATATTGGCAAAGTGAGCAAGGCGAAGCAAATCAACAGCAAAAACGATATCAACTGTCGCTAAAATTAGCAGATTTGTATGAGCAGTATTTAATTTTTAGACCAGAGTGGATAGAAAGCTGGAGTGATGGTGATTTTAATTTGCCACAAGAATTAGCCACACACGAAGAGCTCAGTGAACCATTTCTTTGGCAAGGAAAGTTATGGTTGATGCTTCACCAACAGCAGCCTTATAACCCAATGGAATTGCTTCATTTAGCCAGTAAAAATATAGCAACCAAAACGAGTGAACTACCTAAACGGATTTCATTTTTTGGAATTAATGCGTTAGCGCCAATGTGGCTGGAGTTCCTACAACAAATTGGACAACACATAGATATTCATTTTTTTCATTTAAATCCATGTGCCGATTATTGGGGCGATATACAGTCTGAAAAGCAACTAGCTAAGCAAATAAGTGATTGGACAGGCAGTGTTAAAGATGTTTCTGAGCAAATAGGGAATCCTTTATTAGCAAACTGGGGGCAGCAGGGGCGAGAATTTTTATCCTTGTTACAAAATATCAGTACAATTAATATTGATGTCTTCGATGAGGTGGATGCCAAAAGTAGTACAGAGCAAAGGTTACTTACTGCAATCCAGCACGATATTCTTTGCCTAAAAGATACCAGAATTGAGCCGGTTATTCTTAATGACGACAGCCTGACTATTACAAGCTGTCACAGTGCATTTAGAGAAATTCAAGCGTTACATGACTGGTTACTTCACCAACTTAATCAAGATAAAAACTTAACACCAAAAGATATCTTGGTTATGTGTCCCGAGATAGAGCAGTATGCGCCTTTTATACAAGCAGTATTTACTAGAGGTTGGCAAGATATAGATGAACACATTCCACCTTTACCGTGTTCAATAGCTGATAGAAATGCGCAAGATGCAGACCCTCTTATAGCTAATTTTGTCGACATGCTTTCATTACCAGATAGCCGATTTCAAATTACGTCAATTATAGCCATGCTTCGTTTAGAAGCTGTTCAGCATCAGTTTGGTTTGAATAGTGAAGATATCGAACAACTGAGTTATTGGCTTGAACAGGCCGCAGTTCATTGGGGGTTAAATAGCGAACATAAAAACCAAGTACTAGGAAGTGATAATGCCTCTGGGGTGTTTACTTGGCAACAAGGCTTGTCTAAGTTATTAAAAGGCTTTGCTTACTCAGATGCCACAGCATTAGTTGGCGATGAGCTTTATCTACCATTTGTTGAAGGTGATTCAGCTCGGATTCTTGGGCAATTCATGTTGTTTCTAGAAAGCCTTAGTATAAATAGCAAATCACTCAACCAAGCTAAGTCCGCCAATGAATGGCATCAATATTTAACGTTATTAGTCGAACAGTTTTATCATCCTATAGCAGAAGAAAGTGTTAGCGCTATTCACCATGCGATTGGCCTGTTGTCAGAATTTAATGCCCAAGCAGAAAATCATGCACCATTAACTTTGCCGGTTGTTAGAGAGTTCTTATCCGCGCATTTTTCTACGCCTGATACAGGTCGCCAGTTTATGGTAGGGCAAGTTACATTTTGCTCTATGCTACCAATGCGTAGTATTCCTTTTAAGGTCATTGCTGTACTTGGGCTTAATGACGGTGAATACCCTCGACAAAGACAACCGCTAGCGTTTGATTTAATGGCAATGTCTAACCCTAAACTGGGTGATAGGTCGCGCCGTGGAGATGATCGTTACTTATTTTTAGAAGCATTAATTTCAGCACGTCAAAAACTGTACTTAAGCTATCAAGGCCGAAGTGTCCAAAATAACAAAACACGAGAACCTAGTATCATCTTACAAGAGTTATTTGACTACTTGACTGATGGTTACGGTTGGCAATGTGAATTAACGCCAAACAGCGATATTCGCCAGATGCCGCTACAAGCATTTAGCAAGGGCAATTACCTTAGTGAATTCCCGAGCTTTGACGTTAATTGGCTTAACTTAGCGATAGGTGATTCTCTCAAAGCTAGTGAACAGGCTAAAAAAACCAAAGTAAGCAATTCAATAGTGAGTTCAAGCAATGAATTAACAATTGATATCGATGACTTAGTAAGGTTTTTTCAACACCCGAGTAAGTGGTATGCCCAAAAAGTACTGTCGATATATTTTGAACATTATCAAGCGCAGCTAGAGGATACCGAGCAGTTCAGCTATGACCGGTTAGCGAGTTACCAGCTTAAGCAACAACTTTTAGAAATAGCTTTAGGCAGTGAAGAAGAAGTAGCGGTAAAAGTAGAACAGGCCTTAAAACAAGCAAAACTTAGTGGTCGATTTGCTGACACGCCACTTACTGATGAATACTTTGAAAAGTGGCAAGAGGACAATACTATATTTAGTGAAACGATTTTAAGTGAAGGCTTTGTAAACACTAATTTAGAAAGCTTCTCGGTAATATTAGAAATAGGCGATGAGTTAACCAATAACCCTCCTGTTGACGTCAAAATCAGTGCGCAATTACCTATTGTTAGTAATAAAATTGCTTATTACCGTAGCTCTACCGCTAAAGCAAAAGATCTTTTTACACTGTATTTAAGTAATTTGATCGTAAATGCAGCTTATCAGCAAAGTAGTATTGATAATGATGTAGCTAGTACTGGGTTGTATTTTGATACCAAACAACAAAAAGTCTCTCAATATGCCGTTCCACCAATAGCTGAATCGCTGGTTTTATTAACTAAAATTGTCGAGCAATTTTTAAATGGGCAAACTAATGCATTATTAGTGAGTGCAGAGCTTGCTCACAAAATATTTAATTCAAGGAAATTTGAACAAGCGCAACTAGAGAACTTTTGGTTCGACACAAACAGTTTTAGTGCGCCAATAACCGACCCATACATGCAGTTCTTTTGGCCCGATTGCCCAAACGTAGAAGATGTAATTAGTGAAGCAAACCCAATTTACCAGCATATGTACCAGGTAATGGAAAAGGTTAAACGATGAACTTACTACCATTAGTTGCCGAGCAAATTCCATTAACAGGTAAACATTTAATTGAAGCAAGTGCAGGTACAGGCAAGACATTTAATATCACCCGAATTTATTTGCGGTTATTACTAGAGAAAAAGTTAACTGTAGAGCAAATTTTAGTCATGACCTTTACTAAGGATGCGACTGAGGAAATTCGTAGTCGCATTGGTAATACTTTGAGAGCAACGCTAAGTCAATGGGATGAACTGGTAACTAGCGATCCGTTTTATCAGTCATTGGCACAAAGCGTTGCCAAGGAACAAGCATTTGCTCTTATTAATCGAGCATTGCTTTTTCTAGATGACGCAGCAATATTCACCATACATGGCTTTTGTAAAAGGGTGCTAACCCAATATGCATTTGATAGTGGCTTACTGTTTAACATGCAAATGGAGTCAGGTTGCCAAGATCAAATGCTAGAAGCAGTGCAAGACTGGTATCGACTGCTGTCTAAAAGCCACCCTGAGCAGTATTTGTCTGTGGCAGAGTTTTGGCCAGAACCAACGACATTTATCCAAGTGTTTAGTCGGGCATTAAATCGAAAACACGAAATTTTAGTACCTAATAAACAATCGATATTTGATGTGTATATTCAAGAAGTACAAGTTGCTAAATCTTCATTGTTAGCGAATCAGCCGTTATTATTTGAAGCCTTGGTAGATAACCAAAAAGGTGATAAACGCGACGTTAGAATTCATGAGTATGAGCAACTCATAGGTTGGCTGGAAAAAGCTTCAGTTACAACATTAGATGACGTTACTAAGTATGTAAGTCAGTCCATTCCTGCATCTTTTTGCGATGGACGCCGCTATTCAAAATCTAAAGTTAAGTCGCAACTTGTTGACGCTTTCACTCCGGTTAATACATTAAAAGATACGGTTAAAAGTCTAGAGCAACGTTTAAAGAAAGCCGATGCGTTCCAAATTATTGTTCAGGGTATTAACGATATTAATATCAGTATTGAACAAAAGAAAAAACAAGGTTCTTTATTAAGCTTTGATGACTTAATTGAAGTGCTGGCTGACAAGCTGGATGAAATAGACAATAACAAGCTTAGCCAGCAGCTGTATCAGCAATTTCCTGCGGCAATGGTTGATGAATTTCAAGATACAGATCCTCATCAATTTAGTATTTTACAAGCGATTTACCAACATCAAGCTAAGAGCTGTCTATTCTTAATTGGTGACCCCAAACAGGCTATTTATGGCTTTAGGGGGGGCGATATATTTACTTATCTTTCTGCAAGAGGGTTTTGTCAGTATCAGTGGGTAATGGATACAAACTGGCGTTCGAGTGCTCAGGTGATCCAAGGGTACAATCGACTGTTCTACGGTGGAGACCTAAACAGTGAAGGTAAAGAAATATTTGGTCACGGCATACCTTATAATCCGGTGACCCCTTCATACAAAATACCAGCTGAACAATATAAAGATAATGATTGTGCGCTGCAGTTTGTTCATTTTAGTAATAATGAAGATAAACCGTTTAAACCAGCGTTTCGTGCAACGATGGCTGATTGGTTGTCTAATAAAATTGTTACATTATTAAATGATAATACTGAAGGTGTATCAGCAGCAGATATTGCGATATTGGTGCGCGACGGTACTGAAGCAAATATTGTTAAGGAATCGCTAGAAGCTAAACAATTGGCATCGGTCTATTTAAGTAATCGAAGTAATCTATGGTTAACGGCTCAAGCTAGTCAGTTATTACTTGTGCTTAAAGGAGTATTGTTTTACGAACAAGACAGGTTTTTCAACGCCGCACTTGCTTCTGGTTTACTTGGTTTTAATGCTGATAGCTTATTAGCCTTACAACAGGATGAACTTGCTTGGCAAGATCAAAAGTTTGCCTTTAAAGCATTAAAAGATGAATGGCGATACAAAGGCTTTATCTCAGCTGCGCTAAAACTATTACATCAGCACATTAAACTAGACTCAGGTGGTAAGGAGCGCGCATTAACTAACTTATTACACTTGGTAGAGTTACTACAAAATGCCAGTAAACGTCACCATCAAGCCGAAGAGTTATTGTATTGGTTTGAACAGCAGCAACGTCTTGATTTAAGTGACAATGAAGCTGAACTAAGGCTAGAAAGTGACGAACACCTAATCAAAATTGTTACGCAGCATGGCTCCAAAGGCCTTGAATATCCAATTGTTTTTGTTCCTTTTGCGACTCGACATAAGAACCCCAATATGATTGGTAACCGTAAAGTTACTGTACTTGACTATCACAATGAACAAGGTCAACTTATTACGGCACTAGAGGGAAGTGATGAAGCTCGTCAGCATATGTGCGAAGAAGCTTATGCAGAATCAATAAGATTACTATATGTAGCCGTTACACGTGCTGTTCAGCGTTGTTATATGCTGACGGCGAACTTTGAACAATGTCATTTATCACCGCTAGGTATAACTCTAGGTTGGCAAGAAGATACCGATCTTCAAAATGCGCTATCTACGCTTTCTGTTAATAATCCTGACTCAATCGGGTTAGAACTGGTGGACGATGGTGAGAGTAATCAAGTTGACATTAATAATTCACAATTTGAAGAAACTCTAGTAATTCACGCTGCTAGGTTTTTAGGCAGTATCGAACGTGATTGGTGGTTAAGTTCGTTTACTGCATTGAGCCGAAATTTGCGACATGGCGGTGTTTCATTGCCCGATAGAGATACCAATGAGACAGCAGAGCAGTTTATAGCGTCCAAAGGTGTTGAAATGCGATTTGAGTTAGCTAAAGGTGCTCATACTGGTAATTTGCTTCATGATTTATTAGAGCAAGTAAGCTTTGATGAATGGGACTGGTTTGCAATTGCACAGAGGCTACAAACTAAGTACCTAAGTATATTAGACGGTTGGCAATTAGACACTTTGGTAGATTGGCTAAGAAGCATAGCATCTTCTCCGTTATCGGACTCTTTAACCCTTGAATCATTAACTGAAAAAAATGTGTTAAAAGAACAAGAGTTTTATTTTCCAATGAAAAAAGCGAGTAGCCAAAAATTAGCTTCGCTTCTTTACCAACATCGAAATCGAATTTCGCCAAATATGGCTAGCGGAGCGATAAAATTACCCGCATATCAACAGTTAAAAGGCATGATGCATGGCTTCATTGATTTAATATTTGAACATAAAGGAAAATATTACGTCTGTGATTACAAATCGAGTCACCTAGGTAATCAATTTGCTCATTATGAGAATGAAGCGCTCAACAGTAATATTGCTAAGAATTATTATGACCTACAGTACTTAATTTATAGTTTGGCTTTACATCGCTTACTTAAGTCTCGGCTGCCTAACTATGATAGTGAAATACACTTTGGTGGGGTTTATTATTTATACTTACGTGGCATGGCACCCAATACTACTAGTGGTGTCTTTTATTCCGACATTTCCACTCAAGAGCTAGATGCATTAGACATGTTGTTCGACGGAGAAAGTTGCTAATGAGTTATTCAACTTTCCACAAAGCAAGTGAGCAATTAGCAGGCATAACAGCGATAGATTATTTTTTTGCAAATGAATTTTGTGAAATTGCAGACAAAAACCAAGGCGATATTTGGTTTCATTTGCTGTTAGCACTTAGCGAATCTGTGCGTTTAGGTCATAGTTGCTTACCTACTTCCGTACTTGCCAATCACCGTTTTGGATTTAAAAGTGAGCAGGAATTAGTTACCCATCATGGTTTTCAGTTCCCAAGCGAAAAGCACCTCGATGATTTACTTAAACAGCTTCCGATATTTAGCGATGACAGTGCAATTATCTATCATCAACATTGTTTGTATATGCGACGAAATTTTAGCTTTGAACAGGCGCTAATAAGTTATTTCAGCGAAAAAATGAGCCAGCCATCGCCATTTAAACGTGAACAAATACAGAGGGTTATTAGAGAGCTGTTTCCTGATCAAGATAACGAGATCGATTGGCAGAAAATTGCAGTAGCTAATAGTGTCGATAAAGGTTTAAGTATAATTGCTGGCGGGCCAGGGACAGGTAAAACCTATACCGTAACTAAATTATTGGCTGCGCTAATTTCATTGTTCAATGAACCTAAGCAAATCAATTTAGTAGCGCCAACCGGTAAGGCCGCCCAGCGGTTATCTGAATCAATAGTCAATGCTGTAAAGGGCTTTGAAGGAGTAATAGATCAAAAAATACTCGCGAAAATCCCAACTTCAGCACAAACGATTCATCGCCTATTAAAAGTGGTACCTAATCAGGTAAATTTTAAGCATGGTCAAAACCAGCCATTACAATGTGACGTATTAATTATTGATGAAGTATCAATGGTCGATTTAGCGCTAATGACTCGTTTGTTTCGAGCATTACCAGATCATTGCCAAGTTATCATGCTAGGCGATGCTGATCAGTTACCTTCTGTTGCGCTTGGTAGTGTTTTAGCTGATATTGCGATTCGGCCTCATCTAGGTTATAGCAAAGAGAACTTGAGCTATTTGAAAGATGTTTGCCAACTATCTGTAGCGCATACGAAGGTGTTACCAAGCATGAAAAAGCAAAGCGCTGATCACTTGTCCTTGCTACTTAAAAGTAGGCGCTTTGATGGTGAAGGAGCAATTGGTAAAATTGCCACTGCAACTATAAATGGCGAAGGAGAAAAAAGCTGGCAGTATATTAATCAAAATAGCTGTCAAGGTAGTGACTTATATTTAGCACCGGCCAATTTAAGTTCATGGTTGCCAGGTTATATACAAGAGTATTTTTTACCTATTCAACAATCAGAGACGTTAATAGAAGCTTTTCAACGCCTTGGCCAATTCAGAGTGCTTTGTGCTACACGTGTCGGCAGTGAAGGTGTGGAGCAAATTAATGAACAAGTGATAACGCAATTAAAAGGTATGCAATTTATCGAAAAGCTTTATCATGGTTTGCCAATCATGGTGAATGAAAACCATTATGGATTGAACCTGTATAACGGCGATATAGGCTTAATTTGGCAAAATGAACATGGTCAATTAATGGCATATTTTGAAAGCACAGATGAACAAGGTAACATTGGTTTTAGAGCCGTTATTCCTACTAGGCTACCTAGTATTGAGCCTGTTTACGCGATGACTATCCATAAAACACAAGGTAGTGAATTTAACCATGTGGCCTTGTTACTCCCTTCACAAGCCGATAACAACTTACTTTCTCGAGAGCTAATATATACTGGCATTACTCGGGCTAAACAACAGCTTACCTTAAGTTGTTTAGAGAATGTCTGGCATAGCGGCTTAGAAACTAAAGTAAAACGACATTCAAACTTAACTATCTAATTATTATATTTTATGAACATTCAAACTATTAATAAATCTACGTACCGTAAAAGGCTTAATCATGTTTCTGTTGGCTTTGTACTTGTGTTTGCGCTTTTTGCACTGATATTTGGTAGCTTTTTTATTTGGGCTTTCGCAGAGCCAATTACTGATCCAGAAACACAAAGCAACTTTCGTTATAACTTAGCCGGCGTAGTCTTGGCATTAGCTACTATGGCAATGATAGCTAACAGCATTAAACGACATAAATATTTACAAGAAATTTATTATGTTTGGCAATTAAAACAACTACATAATCGTATCTATAGAAAGCTTGCCAATATAAAAGCTAAACAAATTGAAGGTGATGATAACGCTAAGATTACATTAGCTTTTTATTATAAAACGTTAAAACAAGTATATGAGTTAGATAACAATACTTTGACTATTTCTAATGTCAATTTGGAAATAAATAAACTGCAGCAACATTTAGGTGTTGAGGAATTTGACGTGATGGCCGAACAATTTGACAAAAAGCTGCTAGATTCTTTCTAGTGATATTCATTAAAAAGGACATAAAAAATGATTGGATATGTAACAGTAGGCACTAATGACTTACCTAGAGCAACCGCGTTTTTCGATAAACTATTTGCAACGATAGGAGCAGGGCGTTTTCTAGAAAGTGATAAGTTTATTGCCTGGGCAACATCACCAGAAGCGGCAGGAGTTTGTGTGACAACACCGTTTGACGAAGGGGAGGCGACAGTAGGAAATGGTGTCATGGTAGCTTTAGTTGTTGATTCTACGGAGAAGGTAGATGAGGTATATAACAAAGCCATTGAGCTAGGAGCAAGCGATGAAGGAAAACCTGGACCACGAGGCGAGTTGTCAGGTTTTTATGCGGGTTATTTTAGAGACTTAGATGGTAATAAGTTCAATGTTTTTCATATGGATATGCCAGAAGGCTAACACTTTATAATAATGTTGAATAAAAAAAGGCGAAATAAAAATTCGCCTTTTTTTATTGGTTATACATTGACCCGATCATAACTTTATAGTTCACACTTCCTCTATTATTTAATAAGAGGTTCCACTATATGACTCCCGTTACTATTGAGCTTAGCGATACAAAATTTCGTCAGCAATTTGAATCATGTACCCTTGATCCAGCATATTTTAATCATTTGGGTCATTTACGTATTGCATGGTTGTATTTAAGTGAGTTTCCGCTTGAAAAAGCAGTTGATTTAGCCTGCAGTGGTATTAAATTTTATGCTGAGAGTTTAGGGGCAACAGATAAATTCAATTACACCATAACCGATGCAATAATAAGGATTATCCATCGGCGAATAAAGCTACAGGAAATAAAAGAGTGGTCGCTTTTTCTATCAAACAATGAAGACCTTGTTCTTAACGCGTTAGAAGTGTTACTCAATCACTATTCTAAAGCGTTGCTCTTTTCTAATAGAGCACGCCAATCTCTAGTTCAACCTGATATTAAGACAATCTGACGGCTTGGTTGATTACCATTTTTATAATCTAGCAAAAAATTAATCGCTAAAAATATTTTTGATGTTATATTGTCACAAAGTCTAAAGGTGTTATAGTATCACCATTGTTTGACGGAACACCTGCTTCATTAGGAAATTTAATGTGTTTCAAGGTGTGCACTGAGATTCTTAATATGGGTGCGCTAATAATGACGGTGATAATATAACGAATGGAAGGCTTAACTCTAAAACCTAATTCGAAGAACAACATCGAAAAATATCGGGAATCGGTCGTATCACGTTACCCTGACGTCTTGACAGAGATCTATCAAGAAAAAGTCAATATCGCTATCTGGCAAAGAACGCTTTCTAATTCATGCTTAGAAAATGTATCTGAGCTTTTAACCCAGCAGCCGAACTTCAAAGTCGTAGTGACTGTGACGCCAGACGAAGCTTACCAACACTTGGCCGAGCATTTGTCTAGCTTTCAAAATCAACATGAGCTTTGCCAGCAAGTGAGCTTATTAGTTGATATGTTCTGTACGCTATTTGAGTTAAAACGGGTTGGTCTTCGATTAACTGCACTGGATCGACCTATGTGCCCCAAATTTCACGTAGATAAAGTGCCTTGCCGACTAGTAACAACTTTTACTGGTAGCGCGACACAATGGCTAGAGAACAACGTTATCGATAGAACAAAGCTCGGTGCTGGTAGTATAGGTTTGCCAGATGAAGAGTCCGGTGTGTATGAAAGCGAAGAACAAATTAATCAGCTTTTAACCGGCGATGTGGCGTTATTAAAAGGTGAAGGTTGGTTTGATAATCTCGATGGAGGTTTGGTTCATCGCTCACCAGCAGTGAAAGTCAATGAGCGTAGGTTGTTATTAACGCTTGATTTCATTGATTAAATAGTACGCGATATGAAAAAAATCACCTGTGAAAATTCAACAAGTAAGTTGGACGTAAGCTTGAAGAAAGCAGCAGAGCATTGCCATCGACATGGCAGTAAGTTAACGCTTAAAAGAAAACAAGTACTTTCAATTCTAATCGATGCCGGCAAAGCCATCTCTGCTTATGAACTTATTGATTTATTTGAAAGCATTTGTGAGCAAAAAATACCGCCTATGTCGGCTTACCGTATTTTAGATTATCTCGTTAGTGTTGATTTAGTACATAAAATAAATTTGGCAAATAAGTTTGTTGCATGTGCTCATATAGGCTGTAAATCACACCATGAAATCTCACAATTATTATTTTGCCAGCAATGTCAGCGTGTTGAAGAGGTTCCAGTAAACTCCTTCATCTATAAAAGCTTTAAAGATGAAATTAATAACTTTGGTTATCAACTTGACTCTCAACAAATAGAGCTTGGTTGTATCTGTAATGCATGTTCAAGTGACAATGTAACCTCTAATAAAAATTTCCCCGCATTAACTCAAGGTTAAATTAATGAATTTAAGCTCACAACTTATCGATAAGCTCGCAATAGGGATATCTAGTCTTTGCGTAGCACATTGTCTTATCTTTCCTCTCTTAGTGACTGTAGTGCCTAGTTTTGTCGCGTTGGGGCTCACATCCGAAAGCTTTCACTTTTGGATGGTGGTTTCAGTGATTCCGTCGAGTATTTACGCGCTAGCATTAGGCTGTAAAAAGCATGAGAAATGGCTAGTTTTTAGTATAGGAGCATTAGGCCTTAGCTTTTTACTATTGGCACTTGTGTTAGAGGGGGCATCGCTTGGAGAACTTGGTGAAAAAACAGTAACATTAACGGGAGCCTTACTTATTGCGTTTGCACATGTAAGAAATTTCAAATTGTGTCAAAATCAAGATGCTTGCCATTGTCACAGTGCTCACGATATCAAGAACGATTAAGATGAAACTCAAGTAGAAATGAAATTACGTGTCTAGCATAAATAACGAAAAAATCACCTCGGTTCCAACAAACATTATTACTGGTTTTCTTGGCGTTGGTAAAACTTCGGCCATTTTACATTTATTAAAACAAAAACCTTCGAATGAGCGCTGGGCGGTATTGGTAAATGAGTTTGGCGAAATCGGTGTTGATGGCAGCCTAATTAAAGGGCAACTAAACAAAGAGCAATCAGTATTTATTCGTGAAGTAACTGGTGGCTGTATGTGTTGTGCATCTGGGTTACCAATGCAAATAGCGCTAAACCAGCTTCTTAATGAGGCTAAACCCGATAGATTGCTCATTGAGCCCACCGGGTTAGGCCATCCGGTAGAAGTGTTGCAGGTTTTATCGAATCAATATTATAAGGATATTCTTAACCTACAAAAGACGATAACGTTAGTTGATGCAAGAAACCTCTCAGATAGCCGGTATACAGATCATGAAGCTTTTAATCAACAGTTAGGTATTGCGGATATTATTGTTGGTAGTAAAAAAGACCTTTATCGCGAATCTGATGAACAGGCTTTAGTTGATTACATGTCTTCCAACACAGATAAGCCTAAAGATATTGTCTTTATTGAGCATGGTAAACTGCCATTTGAATTGCTTGCTGGCAAGTCGCAGTTTCAGGTTACGACGAAACAGCACCATCACAAACATCGTACTTCAGCTAATGAACTTCAGCCTATTCCTGAATCTGGTTTTATTAAGGCAATCAATAAAGGTGAAGGGTTTGAAAGTATCGGATGGCGCTTTGCGCCGTATAAAATTTTTGATCGTGTTCAGTTACATGCATTCTTAACAAGTTTGAAGGTTAATCGACTAAAAGCGGTGTTTATTACTTCTGACGGCATATTTGGCTATAACACTGTAAATGATGGCATAGTCGAATTTGAAATAGATGAATGCGTGGAAAGCCGCATTGAAATAATTTGTGAGCACATAGACAAACTTTGGGAAGCAAAACTAATTAGTATGCTTTGCAATTAGCGTATATTTTTAGATTAAAGTCATAAATAATTGTTAGGTGAATTAACTCAACCGTAAGTTTATCCTTTCAAGTAAAACATCGAACAAATCAATTAAATGCTTCTAGACTCATGTTTTAATATTCATATTATTTGTTACCTATACAAGCAATTAGAAAAATAAAAGATTATGAGTAAGACAGCGAAGATTATATTGTTAGCACTAGCCACCTTGTTTCTTGTAATTGGTGTTATGAGTTCGTTTCACGCAAAACCTTATGCAGAACTTACTAACATTGAAACGTTTGATGGCACCATTTATAAACTCCATTGCCCAACTAAAGGTGCGGCTGCCTTGAGTCTTGTCGACTCAGACTTTACCTATAACTTAACACTGAAATTTAAACGTGATTATTGTGATGATGAATCTTCACAACCTCTGCTAGGGAAGAAGGTATCAATAAAAGCGGTAAAGGTTAACGACAACTATTATCAAGTGTATGTGCTTAAATCAGGTGAGTATAACGTCGTAGAACCTAGTGAAGTAGAAGCTGACCAATCAAGCTCTACATTTGGTTTGTACTTATTGGCGTTTCTCTTAGTCTCTTTGGTTATCTACAAAAGTAGAGCACCTAGCGCAAAGTAGAATATCGAGAGAAATAGCAAACGATATTAATGAGCGCATTGCTTTTGCTTAGTTTTTATTGAACTCATACGGAGTATTCCCGAGCAAAAGCAAAACGCTTTTAAATAATGGAACTTGAAATTTACCAATTGCGACGTTGTTTAAATGGCTTTTCTTTTTCAGGGTGAGTTTGATTATAGGTTTTCAAACGTTGGTTTTTACCCATCAATATGCGTACTTGGTACCATGACTCTCTAGCTAACGCAAAGGCCTTACTTTGCCACCAGGCATTCTTGTAGAGTTTTTTCACTGCCGCGACCGAATCCGGTGATTGCTGACTGATCTCTTCAGCTAACGCTAAAGCTGTTTCCATAGGTACATCGGACACTTTGGTAATCACGTTAAGATTTAATGCTTGCTGAGCGTTAAACTCGCGACCGGTCATAGCCAAAAGTTTTGCTTTGTCTGTAGGTAGTTGCTCCTTTAATGCAATCGTGCCGCCCATGTCAGGTAATAAGCCCCAACGAGCTTCCATTACGGAAAAAGTTGTCTCATCATGTGCTATACGAAAATCACCGCCAAGTGCTATTTGTAAGCCGCCACCCCAAACACGCCCGTGCAGAACCATGATTACCGGTACTGGTATTTCCTGCCAACCTGTTGAAACATATTGTGCTAAATTAGCATGGCCAGGCCACCACTTAAAAAGTAACTTTAGTGCATTTGATTGAGACTGCATTACCGATTTTACATCTAGACCCGTGCAAAAATCGACACCATTGCCTTTTACAATTACTGCTCGTATGTGTTTATTTTTCTTTAATGATTTTATCGTGTCACGAATGGTGAAAAACATACTCATATCAAGCGCGTTATGTTTATCGGCACGATCAAGGCTTACAATCGCAATGTTATTTTTTATGGAAACTTCAACAGGTAATTGACTCATAATTTTTTATTGTTATCTGGTATGACCACAAAACATTAAACAAGTTAATGACATTTGTAAACTACTTGCGCTATTTACAAGCTTTGTTTTGGCTACTACATTGGTTACATCTTTCTAACTAATGACCTAACAATGATAAAAACATCTTCAATAGTATTAATCACAACATTAGCAGCAATTATTTTACAACCTGTAAAGGCCGAAGAAACAATAGCAATAGCAATTCATGGTGGTGCAGGCACAATTAATAAAGCAAAAATGACACCCGAGCGTCGTGCTAAATATGAGGCTAAGTTGCTTGAGGCTGTAAATATTGGTTATGAGCTATTAGAAAGCGGTAAGACAAGTCAGCAAGCAGTTATAGCAGCCATACAAGTGTTGGAAGACTCACCTTTATTCAATGCTGGTCGAGGTGCCGTATACACATATGAAGGCCATCATGAATTAGATGCTTCAATAATGAATGGTAAAACGTTAAACGCTGGCGCTGTTTCCGGAGTTAAAACTGTAAAAAGCCCAATAGCCTTAGCAGAAGCGGTGATGGAAAAGTCGGTACATGTAATGTTAAGTGGTGAAGGTGCAGAAACGTTTGCAAAGCAACAAAACTTGGACTTAGTAGATAATAGCTATTTTAATAGCGAGTTTCGTTATAAGTCTTTAATTAAGGCAAAGAAAAAGTTAGCTGAAAAAGAGAAAGAATTAAAAGATTTTCAAGCTGCACATCAAACACTAAGTAACGAATACAAATATGGTACGGTTGGTGCCGTAGCACTAGATAAATCAGGCACTATTGTCGCAGGAACAAGTACTGGTGGAATGACCGCTAAACGTTTTGGTAGGGTGGGTGATGCACCGATAATAGGAGCTGGAACTTATGCTAATAACGAAAGTTGTGCGGTATCAGCGACTGGTCATGGTGAGTACTTTATTCGCTACCATGTCGCGGCAGATATATGCGCACGTATGCAATATCAAGGTTTATCTTTAGCTGTAGCTGCCGATACCGTAGTAAATCAAGTTCTCGTAGAGGCTGGCGGCTCTGGTGGAGTCATTGCAATCGATACTAAAGGTAATATTACTATGCCATTTAATAGTAAAGGTATGTATCGCGCGAGTAGAAAATCAAGGCAAGCTGCTAAAGCGGCAATTTTTGCTGACGAATAATTAAATAATGATTTTAGTTAATACGAAAAAATTGTTGATATTAATATGAATTATTAAGTATTTAAGTCTAAAGTTAAGAAGAAGCAATAAGGTTTTTGAGAGATAGGCAACGCATGGAATCAGTACAAATAAAAGAATATATGAACCATTATCCAGTCACTTTCACGCCAGAAATGGTGATTGAAGAGGCGTCGTTTAGGTTGTTAAAAACAAAACAACTAGGTGGGCCAGTCGTAGACGCCGCTAAAAAATTAGTAGGATATCTATCAGAAAGTGACCTACTAAGGAAGATGCTAGAGTCGAGTTACCATCATGAGCATATAGCGAATGTGGCTGATCTGATGCAAAAGAATGTGTTATCGGTAAAACCTTATGACAGTATTGTTGAACTTGCTCAAAATATGTTGGGTGATAAACCTAAAGTTTACCCAGTCGTTGATGACGACGGTAATTTATTAGGTACAATAAGCCGAAACGATGTACTAATGGCAGTAGATAAACATTTACGAGCAGCATATCACCTAAGTAACCAGTAGCTTTATATATATTAAATAAAAGGGAGCTTGGCTCCCTTTTTCTTTTTGAGCTACAGCATTTTATTTGAAATTTTGATAATATCTTGCCAACTTTTCTATTAATCAAATAAGTCTGTATACATCTAGTAGTAACAGGCCGCTACATTTCTCGTTTATGGCAATCGAACAACAACTATTTTCTCAACTAACACTCGTTAAATCATCTGACAGAGCGCGCATAAAGAAGCGATTGTTTGGTGTTAAAAAAATTAAAACACAAGACAAGCGTGAAAAAGCCTACGAAAAAATTCAATTAGCCATAGAGCAATCCATTGCGAGTAAAGCTTTTAAACAAGAAAACAAACCTACCGTCACTTATGCACCAGGTCTGCCTGTTTCTGAAAATGTTGATGAAATTGCAGAGGCTATACAAAACAATCAAGTGGTTATAATTGCAGGTGAAACAGGCTCTGGTAAAACGACACAAATACCCAAAATATGTCTTGCTTTAGGCCGTGGTGTTGATGGCATTATTGGTCATACGCAACCACGAAGAATTGCTGCTCGAACCGTAGCTAATCGTATTGCTGAAGAGTTGAACTCTCCTTTAGGTCAAGCTGTAGGCTATAAAGTTAGGTTTAACGACCAAGTAAGCGACAATAGCTACATTAAATTGATGACTGACGGTATCTTGCTAGCTGAAATGCAAAATGATCGCCTATTACGTCAATACGACACCATCATTATTGATGAAGCTCACGAGCGCAGCTTAAACATTGACTTTATCTTGGGCTATTTAAGGCAAACATTACCCAAACGCCCCGATCTAAAAGTCATTATTACCTCAGCAACAATAGATCCTGAAAGATTTGCAAAGCATTTTGCTATTAATGGCAAACAGGCGCCAATTATCAGTGTCTCAGGTCGAACATATCCTGTTGAAATGCGATATAGACCACTGGTGCGAGCTGATGAAAATATTGACGTAATTTCTGGAATTATTGATGCTGTTGATGAAGTTTCAAATATTAGCCAAGGCGATATATTGATCTTTTTAAATGGCGAGCGAGAAATTCGAGACACCGCAGCGGCCTTAGAAAAAGAAAATTATCGAAATACTAATGTACTGCCATTGTACGCACGATTAACGGTAGCGGAACAAAATAAAATATTTCAGTCTCATAGTGGTCGTAATATTGTTTTAGCTACAAACGTGGCGGAAACGAGTTTAACGGTTCCCGGTATTAAATATGTGATTGATCCTGGTACGGCACGTATTTCAAGGTACAGCTATCGAACTAAGGTACAGCGTTTACCTATTGAAGCAATATCACAAGCGAGCGCCAATCAACGAGCAGGTCGTTGTGGTCGTGTATCTGCTGGTATTTGTATTCGTCTTTATTCTGAAGATGACTTCTTATCACGTGATGAATTTACCGATCCAGAAATTCTACGCACGAATTTAGCGATGGTTATCTTACAAATGCTATCGCTTGATTTAGGTGATATTCAAGACTTTCCATTTGTACAAGCACCAGACAATAGAAACATTAACGATGGTGTTCGATTACTCGAAGAATTAGCGGCGATATCAGTAGCTCCAAAAGGGCAAAGTAAGAGAAAGCTAACCAAAGCGGGGCAACAACTCGCTAGGTTCCCAATTGATCCTCGTTTGGCAAAAATGGTACTTACTGCCATTGATTTGGGGTGTTTGGAGCAGGCATTTATTATTGTTAGTGCACTGAGTATTCAAGATCCAAGAGAGCGACCACATGAAAAGCAGCAAGCTGCAGACGAAAAGCATAGTCGCTTTAAAGATAAACAGTCAGATTATAAGTCACTATTAAATTTATGGCGTTATATACAAGAGCAGCAAAAAGCATTATCAAATAATCAATTTCGCAAACTTTGCCAGAAAGAATACCTTTCATATATTCGAATTCGAGAGTGGCAAGATATTATTGCTCAACTAAAACAGACATTGAAGGAAATGAACGTTTCAATGTCTAGTATTGATGAAGAAGACGAAGGTCAGATGGCAATTGTCCATCAAGCCATTTTATCAGGGTTGCTTAGTCATATTGGTCAGTTAGATGAAAATCGTGAATTTAAAGGTGCTAGGGGCAGTAAATTTTATATTTTCCCTGGCTCGCCGCTATCGAAAAAACCACCTAAATGGCTAATGGCTGCTGAGCTCGTCGAAACTAGTCGTTTATTCGGTCGCATGGTCGCCAAGATAGATCCACATTGGTTAGAACCCATGGCTGAGCATTTATTAAAACGCAGCTACAGTGAGCCTCACTGGGAAAAGAAACAAGGCGCGGTAATGGCGTTTGAACAAGTTAGTTTATACGGACTTGTTATTGTGCCTAAACGTAAAGTCAATTTTAACCAAATTGAGCCACACACTTGCCATGAGTTGTTTATAAGGGAAGCGTTAGTTAATGGCGAAAGCTCAATCAAAGAAGACTTCCTTAAGTTCAACCAGCAACTAGTAGCTGATATAGAGAAATTAGAGCAAAAAGCACGAACTAAGGGTTTTTTAGTTGATGAAGAACTCATGTTCGATTTCTATCATCAACGATTACCAGAAACTGTTATATGTCAGCGAAGCTTCTTATCTTGGTGGAAGAAAGCTAAACAGCAAGATGCTAAACAACTTAACTTTACAAAAGCATTTCTCCTACAAGAAGATGAATCTAAGGTATCAAAGGCTAATTATCCAGATCTTTGGCAGCAAGAAAATATTACCTTACCATTGTCGTATCATTTTGCTCCTGGCGATGAAGACGACGGTATTTCAGTACATATTCCAATTGGAATTTTGAATCAGGTTATTAATGAAGGTTTTGATTGGCTGATTCCTGCATTAAGAGAAGAGTTAGCAATTGCCTTAATTAAAGCATTACCTAAAACGCTACGTAGAAATTTTGTGCCTGCTCCTAATTATGCTCAAGCAAGTTTAGCCAAAATGAATGAAACTGACGGTTCATTTGAGCAAGCCCTTGCCAAGCAGCTCCTTAGGATGACTGGCGTAAGGTTAGAAGAAGATGTATGGGCTTCGATAAATTTGCCCGTCCATTTGCGAATGAATTTTAAAGTAGTCGATGAAAAGGGCAAGGTTATTAAGCAAGGACGTGACTTAATCCAGCTTCAGCAATCGTTGCAAGGTAAAGTCAAATCGACCATTAAAAAGGTTGCTGAAAAAGGGATTGAACAACAAAACTTAACAACGTGGGATTTTGGTGAGTTGCCAATTGGCTATGAAAAAAAGATGGCCAATATTACCGTAAAGGCATTTCCAGCATTAGTCGATAAAAAGAGCTCAGTAGCCGTAGAGCTTTTTGAGCAAGAAAGTATGGCACAGGAAGCAATGCTTTTTGGGGTGTCTAGATTAGTATTACTCAATATCCCTTCGCCAATTAAATACCTTCAGGAAAAATTACCGAATAAGGCTAAGCTTGGCTTATATTTTAATCCGTTTGGTGCCATAAATGATTTATTGCAAGACTGTATAAGCGCCGCAGCACAGTATTTAGTAAAACAGAACCCTATACCTAGAAATGAAGCAGAATTTGCGATAACTAGAGACAAAGTTAGAGCAGAAATCGCTGATTGTGTGCTAGATGCGGCAATAAAGGTCGAACAGGCACTTAATCTACATCACGATATTCGAAAAAAGTTAAAAGGCTCTGTGCCGCTAAATATGATTCAAAACCAAGGTGATATTAAAGATCAGTTAGAGAAATTAATCTTTAAAGGTTTTGTTACCACCTCAGGTCTCAATAAGCTTGACGATGTGATTCGTTATTTAACAGCAATCGTCAGGCGTTTGGAAAAAATGCCAATTGATCCTAACCAAGATAGATTAAAAATGTTGGAAGTGGATAAAGTAGCCGAACAACTTGATGATTTAATTGCGAAACAACGAAAAGATTTACCGTTACCAGCAGAGCTCATGGATTGTCGCTGGATGATAGAAGAGTTAAGAGTAAGTTTGTTTGCGCAAAACTTAGGAACTTCGTATCCCATTTCAGTAAAGCGAATTCAAAATCATTTAAAATCAATGATTCAGTAAACGTTACTCGATATAAATAACGTTGACATAAATGGAGACGAGCAAGTATAACTACTATAGTAGAAATAGAAAAACAACAAAATAGCTGACGCATCAGAGGGGAAAAGATGGTTAATTTTGATGATAAGCGCAATTTCTATCGTATGTTGCTTAACAGTGAGGTAAACCTCACAATCATTGATGATGAAATTAATAGTAAGTTTGTAGCTACATGTCGAGACTTAAGCGCAACAGGAATAGCAATTGAAATGAGCCACCCGTTAGAGTTGGGCACACGACTTAAGGCTAAAGTAGAGTCGGCAAATTCGGCGGTGCAATCGCTTGATGTGACAGGCAAGGTAGTACGTGTCGAAGAAGAGTCTACAGACTTATACCTTGTAGGCGTATCAATTGACGATATAGATTAAATTCATAAGATGTAGAAAGCTATTGCCGAGCATCTAGGTTACCTTAGCATTAAAAATCAGTAATAAATGAATTGTTATTGATAGCGAAGGAGAAAAATTAAGGGATGAAGGTTATAGCTTTTAACGTCAATCTAAATTTAAAACAGCGAGCATAGAGCTCGCTTTTTTTATGCCTTTAATTTGATCTAATTAGACAAATTGAACGTAAGTGATCGTAATGTTTCTATAGCTAAATATTGATATGTTGCTGAACGCGCTTTTATTTAATATCTCTTGGTTTGGGTTGATATTAATGGGTAATAGTTTTATTCCGTTTACCTTTTTATGGTTAGCGGTGCACTTTTACCAATGTGAAAATGTCAAAAAAGATTTAACTATAGTTGCTTGGGTAACCTTCATAGGTGTAGTTACAGATTCTACACTTACTTTATTAGGTGTGTTCGAATTTTCTTCTTCGGTTTTTATCATTCCTTTTTGGTTAGTCGCATTATGGATGAGCTTTGCTGCAACACTAAATCATAGTTTACGACTCGTCGCTAATTCGAAACTAGCTCAGAAATTTGTAGGCCTTATAGGTGTCCCACTAAGTTATTTTGCCGGTCAAAAATTAGGTGCAGTTAAATTTGGTTTCGATGTAATTCCGTCATTAGTGATTTTAGGGTTCGTTTGGTTCTATTTGTTTAGTTTTTTTATGTCGTTGACTAAAAAGGAAAATGTTGGTTATGCGTAACTTTTTTTTGGTAGTGTCGGTTTTGTTATTTGCAAACATTTTTTTTGTAAATGCAAAAGAATTTCCAAATGACATAACGGATTATAAAGAGTCGTTAAATCAAGTTGGGCAAGCAAGATTTAAGGTTTTATTTTGGAATATCTACGATAGTGCCTTGTTTACGCCATCAGGTGACTTCAAGCAAGAAGAAGATTATGTATTTGAAATAACCTATTTAAGAGATATTGAAAAAGAAGAGTTAATAAAACGAACAGTAGAGCAATGGCAACATTTAGGTTTATTAAATGAAGACTATCAAATATATGTTCCGATGCTCATGGATATATGGCCGGATATTAGCGAAGGTGATCGTTTGGCTATTTGGGTTTCGCAAAAAGGGGCTGCATTTTATTTTAATCAGCAATTAGCTGGCGTCGTTGAACATAAGTACTTTGGTAAACAATTTGTAGCGATTTGGCTTTCTCCTAAGACCAGCCAGCCTGAGTTGAGAAATAAACTGTTAGGCAAAATGCCGCTTTAAGGTTAATTAAATGAATATGAAAGCTCTATTGATTTGTATATTAGCGATGACATTATCTAGTTGTGGTACGCATATAAAAGAATATGAAAATGCTTTACCTCAATTGAATTTAACTGAATATTTTGATGGACCAATGACGGCTTGGGGGATTGTTCAAGATTATAACCAAAAAGTTACACGAAGATTTTGTGTCGAATTACTTGGTAGTTGGCATGAAAATCAAGGAGAGCTTAAAGAAAAGTTCTATTTCAATGATGGAGAAGTAAGCTACCGTACTTGGCAGTTAACTCGCAAGGGTAACTCCTATCGAGGTACAGCAGAAGATGTGACAGGGGTAGCAAACGGAATGACTGTAGGGTTTGCTTTTCAATGGCAATACAACCTGCAACTATCGATAGATGGACATGAATTTGAATTTTTCCTTGATGATTGGATGTACCAAATTGATCCCTACAGAGTATTTAATCGTACAGTCATGAAGAAATTTGGTATTGAAGTCGCAGAGATAACGATATTCTTTGACAAGCAAAAACCTATTAGAACGTGTAAATAAACTAAAATAAAGCGCTGTTTTATTCATTGTGTTCTTCACAAGGTTCTTTTGTGTAATGCCATTAACTACTTGAATTTACATGTAAAAAATAAAAAAATCTTTTGAACTTTTTAAGGGGCTCTCTCGTACTATTGGTTGTCATTACTAATATGAGAGGGCATGACATTGAAAACGTCAAAAATAATATTAACTGCACTAGTCAGTGCTTTGTTTTTACAGGGTTGTGGCAGCGACTCTAATAACTCAAAATCGAACGAAGTCGTTACGCCAGAGCCAGAAATTAAGACCATTGTTGATGTAGCTGTAGAGAATGGTAGTTTTACAACGTTGGTGGCAGCGCTACAGGCAACTGGATTAGATGAAACACTCGATGATGCTAGCGCTACTTTTACCGTATTTGCACCAACCGATACTGCGTTCGAATTGCTTGGTCAAGATGCAATAGATGCACTGTTGGCAGACACAGCTACACTTTCTGATATATTAACCTACCATGTTATAGGCGCTGCTGTAGACTCAACAGCTGCAATTGCAAGTGCCGGCACTACTGTTGAAATGGTTAATGGCGATTTGGTTGGATTGTCATTAAGTGGAGATAGTTTGCTTGTTAACACTTCGACGGTAACCTCGACTGATATACAAACAAGTAATGGTATTATTCATGTTATAGACGCTGTTTTAATGCCACCTGAAGATAAAGGGACACCTACTACTAATATTGTTGATACCGCAGTAGCTGCAGGATCATATACAACACTTGTTGCTGCACTTCAGGCGACAAATCTTGATGTGGTTTTAGCTGATGAAAGTGCTACGTTTACCGTTTTTGCGCCAACAGATGATGCATTTGCTACTTTAGGTGAAGAAACAATCGCCGCTTTATTGGCGGCTCCCGATTTGTTAAGTAATGTTTTACTTCAACATGTTGTCAGTGGTGAGGTCAACTCAGTAACTGCGTACACTTTGAATGGTCAACAGGCGGAAACCGCTTCTGGTGCAATGGTTGACATAGCGATTAATACGGACTCAGATACGCTAACTATCGGCGGTGTAAGTGTCGTTACCAAAGACATTTATGCGTCTAATGGCGTTATCCATGTAATTGATGCCGTCATTGTAGGAGATGCAGAGGTACCAACACCTTCAGCTAACATAGTAGAAGTAGCTCAAAGTGCAGGCTCATTTAATACTTTGGTTGCTGCATTACAAGCGACTGGACTTGATAGTGTATTAGCTGACGCTGATTCAACATTTACCGTATTTGCACCTACCGATGAAGCATTTGCTCAATTGGGCCAAGCGACGATAGATTCTTTATTGGCAGATACGGATACCTTGTCTAATATTTTGCTTTATCATGTAATTAGCGGTGCAGAAGTCTTGCAAGATGGCGCATTAGCTGTTGCACAGTCTAGTGATAACAAAGTGGAAATGGCAAATGGACAAATGACGGCATTGTCATTATCAGGCTCGACACTATTTGTTAATCAAAGTGCTGTTTCATCAGCCGACGTAATGGCTGATAATGGTGTTATACATGTTGTTAACCAAGTCATAATTCCTCCGTCAGATAAAGGCGCTCCCACACAATCAATTGTTGATGTTGCCCTGGCAGATACAAATTTCTCTACACTAGTCTCTGCGTTAACCACTGCTAATTTAGTAGACACGTTAGCTGATGAATCTGCTACCTTTACTGTTTTTGCTCCTACTGATGCGGCATTTTCGAAAATAGAAGCAAGTACATTGTCTGCGTTAATTGGCGATGTCGATGCGTTAACTAACGTATTATTGAAGCACGTAGTATCTGGTGCCGAAATAGACTCGGTATCAGCTTATGCAGCAAATGGCACTATGGTTGAAGCAGCCAACGGAGAAAATGTTAGTGTTGCAATTGTAGATTTCGGTCAATATATGGATGGCACAACTGAAGAAGTTACATATGATAGTGTGAATCAGCGCTTTGTAGGCGGTATGGGGTCAAGCATGCCAGGGTTAAGCTTATATGTATTTGACAATGACTTAACAACAGGCACAAGTAGTTGTATTGATACTTGCGCTGAAAACTGGCCTCCACTGTTAGTAGAAGATGGTTCAGTTAGCCAAATTCCTGGTGTAAGTACAATTACTCGACAAGACGGATATGTTCAAGCTACTTATCAAGGCAGACCTTTATATTTCTATGTAGGAGATGAAATGGCAGGTGATATTAATGGTCAAGGTCTAAACGGTACTTGGTGGTTATCGGAACAGAGTCAAACATCGCTTCAGGTTAATGGCAGCAATGTTGTTACGAAAGACATATATACAACCAATGGCGTAATCCACGTAATTGATACGGTAATAACAAATTAAGTACAGACATTAACAATTGACAAGAAGCCACTAGTTAATAGTGGCTTTTTTGTTTTTAATCCTACTTGATATGATCGTCTTGTATGATTAAAACGTATTATAGTTAGTTATCAATGATAGTTGGTTTTATGATTCTACCTTTATTTCCTTTACCTATATTTTTGCTTCCGGCTGGCGTTACTCAACTTAGGATCTTTGAGCAACGTTACTTAACTATGATTAAAAATGCTAACAAGACTGATGGATTTATTATCGGATATGCTAACAATGATGATGAAATTTCAAATTGGGGAAGTTGGGTTGATATCATAGATTTTGATACGGGTGACGATGGTATGCTAAATATCTTGGTTCGATGCAAGAAGCTCGTTAAAGTAAGTCAACATAAACGCCAGCAAGATAAACTAATAACAGTTAAAGCTACCCCATTATTACATTGGCCTGAAATTAATAGTAACAAACGCTGTATTCCTCTGCGCACGCAGCTACAGCAATTATTTAAACAACATGACACTTTAAATAAATTGTATGCCACTCCGGCGTTTTACCGCGATGACTGGGTTGTAGCTCGTTGGTTAGAGTTGTTGCCAGTAAGCTTTGAAAACAAAAAACTATTTGTACACCCGAATAGTTTTATCAGTGCAGTTGATTTTTTAACAACGGTTATACTCGAAGAAAATAACTTAATTACATAGTGATCCAAGAAGTAATTCACATCGTATTACAGTTAAACCATCTTTTTAGTGGGAAAATAAATGGGTCAATCAATCGACTCGATGTTGCAAAATAAAGCTCAGCACGCTAAAGCTATATCTATGGAAAAAGAGATAGAACACAAAGCGATAGCTGATTGGCTAACTAACGTAGCTCAGAAACGGGACAAACGGGCCTTTACCGAATTGTTCAGGTTTTTTGCTCCCAAAATACAACGTATTGCGACAAGTAAATATGGAAACGAATCACTTGCTGCGGAAGTTGTTCAAGAAACAATGACAAATGTTTGGCGAAAAGCACATTTGTTTGATGCGTCAAAAGGTGCTCCTACGACTTGGGTCTACACCGTAATGCGCAATGTCTCATTTGATTTACTACGAAAAATCAAATCGAAAAAAGAAGATAATCTAAGTGATGATTTCTGGCCATTAGTTGAAAGTGTCGAAGAAGACGTAAAAGTTTTTGAAGATCATTTAGCAAGTAAAGAAATGATGGCATGTATTGATAAATTGCCTGACCCACAAAAAAGTGTCGTTAAGGGTTTTTATTTTATGGAAATGTCACAAGAGCAACTCGCAGAGCATTTAGATGTGCCGTTAGGAACGATTAAATCAAGATTGCGTTTAGCACTCGCTAGATTAAAGCAGCACATGGGAGAAATTCATGATTAAACACCACCCAAATTCTGAGTTATTGGAGAAATTTGCAGATGGTGAACTTCCAGCATCAATTGCCGCCGGAATAGCAATACATGTTGAAATGTGTCCTGTTTGTAAAGTAGCGGTAGCTGAGTTAACTGAGCAACGATCAGCAATACACTTTGAATCTTCCGATTTAGAAATGCCGATGTCAGAGCTAAATATTGCAAGTATGGTTGAGGAAATTACCTTATCAGACGAGATTGATATCGCGATAGCTGACAAAGAAAAGTCAATTTCAGTTAAAGGAGAAGAGTATATTTTACCAAGAGCATTGACAAACATGGCGATGAGTAAATGGAGTAGCATTGGTCATTTAGCAAGAGCAAGGTTTTCTATTGACGAAGAGCCTTTAAGAGCGAGCTTGTTACAAATTCAAGCTGGTGGCAGTGTTCCTGAGCATACTCATAAAGGTTTCGAGTTAACAGTTTTAGTTGATGGACATTTTGAAGATGAGCTTGGAATATATGGTCCAGGAGATTTTATTTTACTTGATGCAGAGCATACACATAGCCCCGTAACAAAAGATGGCTGTCTTTGCTACACGGTAGCTAATGATGCTCAGCACTTTACACAAGGTATTAATAAACTATTGAACCCTATAGGTTCTTTTATCTACTAATTCTAAACATGTATAGCAGGTGTAAACATGAATGAGCAACAGTTGAATGATATTGGCACTATAACCATAGGTATTAGTGCATGTGTTCATGGTGAGAATGTGCGGTTTGACGCAAGTGCTAAGCCTTCTCATTTTTGTTTGAAAGAGCTTGGCCAATACGTAAACTACAAGCCTATTTGTCCAGAAGTCGCTATAGGTTTACCTGTACCAAGACCTACTATTCGCCAAATTAAGCGTGGTGAAGTAATTCATGTATCTCGTCCAGATGGCAGCTGTGATGTGACCGACGAATTAAAAGCATACGGTAAAAAGATAGCGAAGATTGCACAAGACTTTAGTGGCTTTATTTTTTGCGCTAAAAGCCCTAGTTGTGGAATGGAGCGAGTTAAAGTTTACGATGAAGATGGCAAAGGTTCTACGTCTGATGGAATTGGTGCATTCGCAAAAGAGATAATGAATGAAAACCCATTGCTTCCCTATGAAGAAAATGGTCGTTTAAATGACGCTGTGATTAGAGAGAATTTTGTCTCCCGCGTATTTGCCTATCGTCAATGGCAATCTCTACTTGCGTCAGGTTTAACTAAACATAAGCTAACCAACTTTCATGCAAAGTTTAAATATACAGTGATGAGCCATGATTTAGTGGCGTACAAAACGCTTGGTCGGTTATTAGCAAGAGCTGATTTACCTATTTCTCAAATGGGCGATGAATACATATTAGGCCTAATGAATGCGTTGAAAGTTAAAGCTACGCGAAAGAATCATACTAATACTCTGCAACATATTCAGGGCTACTTTTCTAAAGAACTCGATAGACAAGAAAAGCAGGAGTTATGTGAAAATATTGATGAGTATCGTAGAGGGATTGTTCCCCTGTTCGTACCTTTAACTTTGATTAAACATCACTTAATGAGGTTTCCAAAACAGTACTTAAAGCAACAGTTTTATTTGTCACCTCATCCATCTCAATTAAAGCTCAGGTACAGTTTGTAAGGTTTCATATATGATGTTGTTGTGGTTTAGAAACGACATAAGAGTTGCTGACAATCCCGCGCTTTCATTTGCACTAGAAAATGGCGTCACTGACGCTATTTTTTTTGTATCTAAAAAGCAGTGGCAATTGCATAATTGGTCGACTATCAAGATTGATTTTTTACTTCGTCACGTCAATTTATTAAACGAACAATTAAAAGCGTTAGGGGTTAATCTGTCATTAGTTGATGCTTCAGACTTTTCCTCACAATCGAATTACTTATTGGAAAACCATCGAAAAACTACATTAATCGTCAATACAGAACTTGAACTGAATGAGAATTTGCGTGATCAAGCATTAATGAATGAAGGCGTTAAATTTATTTCATTTGAGTCTGATGTCATTGTGCCCAAAGGAGCAATTTTAAATAATTCCGAGAAAATGTATAAGGTATTTACGCCTTTTAAACGAGCTTGGCTAAAGTGGGTTCAACAAAACGGCTGTGATGTACCGAATAGCATAACCGTTAAAGACGCAAGAGATGAAAATTTAAAAGACAATAAATCGTGTTCGTATAAATGGCCGTTGGCTAATCAATATGAACAAGAAGTGCTTCCTCGATTCTTTAATGAAAATATTACTAGTTATAAAAGCGCAAGGAACTTTCCTGCACTTAAAGGAACTTCTGGAATATCAGCATACTTAGCGATTGGCGCGATTGGCCCAAGATTGCTTTTAAAAAGGCTCTCACTAGCCTTTCCTGAGATCTTAATGCAAACACCGGAACAAGCATTTACCTGGCTTAACGAGTTAATATGGCGTGAGTTTTATAGGCACCTGTTATTTCATTATCCGAATTTAATAAAAGGAAATAATTTTAACAATAAATACGATGGACTACTTTGGTCCGAAAATAAACGCTTTGAACTCGCATGGAAACAAGGAAGGACAGGCTACCCAATTGTCGATGCTGCAATGAGGCAGTTGAATCAAACGGGCTGGATGCATAACAGATTAAGAATGATAGTTGCCAGCTTTCTTACTAAACATTTATTGATAAATTGGCGAGTAGGAGAGCGATATTTTGCTAATAACCTGATTGATTATGATTTTGCTGCCAACAATGGAGGGTGGCAGTGGTCATCGGGTACTGGTTGTGATGCTCAACCTTACTTTCGAATTTTTAACCCTATAACGCAAAGTAAAAAATTTGATCCAAATGGCGACTTTATTCGTAAATATTTACCAGAGTTGGCGGTCGTACCCAATAAACATATTCACTTCCCCCATGATTATATTGAACAAGAGCAACTGAACGTTTATTGGCCGGCTATTGTTGAACACAAGGTAGCAAGAGAGCAAGCGCTATCATTTTATAAACAATATTTATAATACGTTCTCGTACGTGTTTTTTACTTATCTAGTTTTAAAGGTTGTTGTATGGAACTTACCGGTGAAGTGACTATGTGTTCTTTTCCACCATGGCTATCAAGGTTTATAGAGACTTATCAGCGTCTAGGGACAGAAAACTTATCACTGTTAAGTGATATTTATGCCAATGACGTTGTATTTATCGACCCAATGCATCACATTTCTGGTTTTAGTAATTTAGAAGATTATTTTACAAGCCTTTATACCAACCTCACAAGTTGTACTTTTAGTGTGCATGAAGTTATTTATCAAGATGACGATGCTGCAATTTATTGGACAATGACTTATAGACACCCGAAGTTAAATAAAGGCAAGTCGGTCTCTGTTGAGGGGCATTCTAAACTTAAAGGCTTGGAAGATAAGGTCATTTATCACCGAGATTATTTAGACCTAGGTGCAATGATTTATGAGCATGTTCCTTTATTAGGAAGTGTCATTAAATTAGTTAAAAATAGAGCAAACAAGTGAAGGTTTTAATTACAGGTGCAACGTCGGGAATAGGGCGTGCTTTGGTTGAACGTTTCATCATGCATGGGCATCACGTAATAGCATGTGGGCGTTCTGAAGAAAAACTAAAGGCACTGCAAAACGATTTTTCTGAAGGTCTTGATTGCTTATGTTTCGACATTACTAAGCCAGAAGAAATTTCTACGCAACTAGCACTGGTTACAACTATTGATATTGCTATATTAAATGCTGGAGATTGCGAATACATTCAAGATGTTATGGCTTTTGATGCCAGCTTGTTCGAACGAATTATCAATATCAATTTAGTCGCCATGGGTCATTTATTGGCACAAGTGCTACCTAAAGTTTCGTCACACGGGCAGCTAGGACTAATGAGTTCAAGTGTGACGTACTTACCTTTTCCAAAAGCTCAAGCTTATGGCGCATCAAAAGCAGGTATAGACTACCTTGCAAAATCAATGGCTCTTGAATTAAAACAACATAATATAGGTGTTTCGTTGATAAAGCCTGGTTTTATTAAAACGCCACTTACTGATAAAAATGACTTTTCCATGCCGTTTTTAATGTCATCAGAAAAGGCCGCTTTGCGTATTTACCGTGGCCTACTACTCAAAAAAAATCAGATAGTATTTCCCAAACGATTTATTTTTCTTATGAAATTGATCGCCATTCTTCCAAAAAGTTTTTGGCAGTGGGTTAGTGACTTAACTAATACCAAGAAAACTAACAAAAATGTGACCGACAAAGAGACCGTTAAATAATGAAGAATATAGCCGTAATTGGATCTGGAATTGCAGGAATGACAACTGCATATTTGCTGTCTAAGAAACATAGAGTCACGGTGTTTGAACAAAATAACTATATAGGCGGGCATACGGCGACCATCGATGTTGAGTATGAAGGCGAACATCTCGCAATAGATACCGGCTTCATTGTTTTCAACAATAAGACATACCCTAATTTCTTAAAGTTACTTGATGCTATTGGCGTTGGTAAGCAAGAAACAGAAATGAGCTTTTCAGTTCACAATCAAAAAACAGGCTTTGAATACAATGGGCACAACTTGGATACATTGTTTGCTCAACGTCGTAATTTGTTTAAACCTAAGTTTTGGCTACTGATACGAGAGATTATTCGCTTTAACAAACAATGTAAGGCGTTATATCAGAAAGGGATGACTGATGACCTTCGAAGCTTAGGGGTATTTCTTGAAGAACATCAGTATAGTCGTTTCTTCTGTGAACACTATATTTTGCCGATGGGTGCTGCAATTTGGTCTAGTTCAATTGAAGAAATGGAGCAATTTGAATTACGATTTTTTATTCAATTTTTTAATAACCATGGATTACTGAATATTACAGATAGACCTCAATGGTATGTTATACCTGGTGGCTCAAAACAATATATCAAACCTTTAACAGAAAGTTTCTCAGATAATATTCTGCTTAATGCGCGTATTAAATCAGTTTCGAGAGTAGATAATGGGGTTAAAATTAACTTTAAATGCGGTGATGTTAGACATTTCGATGAAGTAATATTTGCTTGTCACTCAGATCAAGCTTTGGCGCTACTAGCGGACGCTACGGCTGACGAGCATAAAGTTCTAGGTGCAATTTCGTACAAAGCCAATAGTGTTGTGTTACATACTGATATAAATTTGTTACCCGATCGCCAGAAAGCGTGGGCTAGTTGGAATTATCAGTTATCAGGTAACAGAAGTTCTGCTGCTAGCGTCACATACAACATGAACATCCTGCAAGGTATTCATTCTAAACATACATACTGTGTAACATTAAACCAAGACGATGCTATTGACCCTAGTAAAGTAATACAAAAATTCGAATATTATCATCCAGTATTTAATTTGGTTTCCATGCAAGGACAAAAGCAAAGAAAGCTAATTTGTGGTAAACAGCATACACACTTTGTCGGTGCGTACTGGTATAACGGCTTCCATGAAGATGGCGTAAGAAGCGCTGTTGACGTGGGAGAGCGGTTTGGCGTTCGCCTATAAGGTATCCACATGATTGTTCAAAGCCAAAACCAAGAACAAAGTAAAAAAGCAATTAAAAGTGCTATTTATAGTGGCATTGTTCGCCATCGCCGCTATTCACCTAGGTCAAACCAATTTAGCTACAAATTGTATATGTTAGCTTTGGATATTGATGAAGTAGCGAATAATGAGGTAAACCAAGGTTTAATCGGTAAATCTTGGTACAAGCCTATTCGAATTGAACAAAAAGATTATTTAAAAGGTGAACCAGGAACACTAAAGCAACGTATAAAAGATAAAGTAGCTTCTTTAGGTGGTACAAAACCACTAGAGCGCATAACGATGCTAGTTCAGGTAAGGTGTTTAGGATTGTACTTTAGCCCGGCTAATTTTTATTTTTGTTATAACAAGCATAATAATTGCGAGTATATGTTGGTAGAGGTTAGCAACACTCCTTGGAATAAACGTCATTACTATTTGGTTGATATGTTACAGATTTCGCCGACAGACAAGGAATTTCATGTTTCTCCATTTATGGACTTAGCTATGCAATATCACTGGAAAGTTAAAGCACCTCAAAGTGAAGTTAACAGCAAGATGTTGGTACACATAGAGAATGTTAAACAAGACAGCGGAAAAGTCTTTGACGCAACGTTAGCATTGGCTAATCAACAGTTAACTTCGTTAAGCAGTACAAAATTATTTTTAACATATCCAATGATGACACTAAAAGTGATCTTAGGAATTTACTACCAAGCGATAAGGTTATTTGCAAAGCGAATACCTTTTGTATCATACCAAACAAAGAAGCTTTAAATAGTAGTTTTACAACTTGTTCGTTCAGGAGACAAAGGTGAATAGTATTGCAAGCACTGAGAAAACATTAAACAGCTCAACACGCGGAGCTTCATCAGTAACTTTAGACGCTAACTCTTGGTTGATTACCCGATGTCGAAATATTGTTTTCAGAATATTCTCGCAACTTCCTTCTGGTTATGTAGAAGTTATAGATAGGGGGACGCGCTATTCATTCGGTAAAGATAAAAATGACCCATTAAAAGCCACGATTGAAATACATAACCCAAAAACTTATCTACAACTGGTTAAAGGTGGCAGTATAGGCGCTTCAGAAGCCTATATTGATAATATGTGGGACACACCTGATTTAACCTCGCTAATCCGAGTATTTGCCAGAGCTCAAAAGGTAACAGATAAATTTGAAAAATACGTAAGCTGGCTAAGTAAACTTAAAAATAAATGGTTTCATTTTCAAAATAGAAATTCAAAAAGTGGCTCAAAGAAAAATATTTTGGCACATTACGATTTAGGTAATGAGCTTTATACTCGCTTCCTAGATAAAGAGATGATGTATTCCGCTGCTATTTATCCCAATCCATCGGCTACCTTAGAGCAAGCACAAATACATAAACTTGAGAAAATTTGTCAACGTCTCTCACTTACTGAGACAGATCACCTACTTGAGATAGGGACTGGCTGGGGAGGTTTAGCGATTTATGCAGCAAAAAATTATGGTTGTAAAGTAACGACAACTACAATTTCTGATGCTCAATACTGTTACGCCAAGAGTCGAGTAGAAGCGTTAGGATTAGCGGGGCAAATTACCTTACTCAAAAATGATTATCGAAATTTAACGGGACAATATGACAAACTTGTATCGATAGAAATGATAGAAGCTGTCGGGTACAACTATATGGATAGCTTTTTCAAGCAATGTAATGCGAGGTTAAAACCTGGCGGTAAATTGCTAATACAGGCTATTACTATTGCAGATCAACGCTTTGAACATTATTTAAACAATGTCGACTTTATTCAACGGTACATATTTCCGGGTGGATTCTTGCCATCAATTAATTTGATGGCAAATAAAGTCGCAGAAAAAACAGATTTAGTGATTGAAGAGTTACACGATATTGGGCTCGACTATGCAAAAACCTTAGCGCATTGGCGACAAAGTTTTTTAGCTAATTGGCCTGGATTAACTGAGTTCGGTTATGACGAAAAATTCAAACGATTGTGGTTGTTTTATTTAGGTTATTGCGAAGGGGCGTTCTTAGAACGTTCAACGAGTACTGTACATTTAATTGCACGTAAATAAATATATTAGGTGGAGATAGACCACTTTCTAATTGTCGTTATTTCGTCTTGACTACAACCTAATGATTCCAAAAAATCGTGATGCATTTCTGGCAGATCTCGTTCAAATTCTATATGCCAGTTATGCATTGCTTTTTCGTCCATACCAGAAGCTTTTAAAATATTAACCCATTGCTCCTTGTTCATTGTTTTCGTTTTCCTTATCAACGAATCCTTGCCTAGCAATTTAACAATATATTGCTGTTGCTGGCGTAATTTACTTATCTCATGGTTGAGACTTATTAATCGCTGCTCAAGCACTTCGGTTGGTTTAGTATTATCAGCATTTACAATGTCATTAATGTACGTAAGTGATAAACCTGCGTCTCTAAAAGAAGCAATTTTTTGCATTTTTTCTATATCGGCAGAAGAATATAGACGATAACCAGTTTCAGATCTTGTCGAAGGTTTTAGCAGTCCTATTTTATCGTAGTACAACAATGTACTGCGAGATAACCTGAATTTATTTGCTAATTGGCTGATGGTTAACATGGATACCCTCTTTGAAGGTAGATATTTAGTCAGCGCTTAATAAGCGACAGACATAACGTTTATATTTTACAGCTTACTCGCAATGTTATTGCTCATAATGTTCGTTGTCTATCTGACTACCTTTTGGCATTGCGTTAGCGTGATCTGCTTATCTCTTGATGTCAAAAGTGCCAATCTAACGTATTAATCATTTGTAAACTTAACGAGAAGATGTAGTGTTAAGCGCGAAAATGTTAATGTAAAAGAGTAGCTTATTAAGTATAGTGAAAAAATATTGTAAATATAATTAGGTGTTTAACATCTATTGTATACAAAGCTTTATTGTTGGTGTTATAAGAGTCTTTCTTTATTATTTGTTTGTAAAAAATTAAGTGGTTATGAAGTCTCGGTTATTATTTCTTCTTTTCACATTATTATTAGTTGCTAATCAAGCAAGCGGCTATTCAATTCAAGAAAAAATTAGTCAAATCTCTAGTTTAGATCCTGAGCAACAACAAATTGCTTTTCAAGAATTATTAGATGATCAAAACATATCTGTAACTGAAAAATTTGATGCGCTTAAATTTTTCGCGTTCAATCTTGTTATGGGTAATCAACTTTCTTTAGCTATGGAAAAGGCAAATCAGGCTAAAGATTTTGCAATTAAACATGGCTTACCGAGAGCCGAAGCTACTAGCAATAAACTTATTGGTATTGTGTTTTATTATCAAGGTGAGCACAAAACAGCTCTGTCTTTTTATGAAAAGGCCCTCACTTATTTCGAGGTTAATGATGCGCCAATCGAAACAGCTAATGTACTCAATAATATTGGCTTAGTTCAAAAGCAGTTAAGTCGTTACTCTGCTGCTATAGATAGCTATAAACGAGCAGTGCCTTTATATTTGAATCATGGCTCAGAGTACGATGCGGTAGATGTAAGGTATAATATTGCAGGTTTATATCTGTCGCTAAAAAGATTTGATAAAGCGATAGAAATCCTCAACCAATCTATTGCTTATTATCATGAGCAAAAAGCCTATTTGGACTTGGCCAGAGCGCAAGGTGATTTGGGGGTTGCTTATAAAGGAGCAGGTAATAATGTCGAAGCGCTTCAAAATATAAATAAAGCGCTCGATTATTTTTTGCAGCAAGAAGATAGCTATAATTTAGCTGCTACTCTTCATAATCTTTCCGAAGTGCATTTAAATATGGGCTTACCATTAAAAGCGATAGCGGTGGCGCAACGAGGGCTTGAATACAGTCAATTAAGTGGTCACAAGAATGCTCATGTTGGTAATTTACATGCGTTAAGTAAAGGTCACTTTTTAGTTGAAGAGTATGTTAAGGCAGAGCTTTTCATAGAAGAAGCCTTAGAGTTAGCAGATTCTATCGACTATCACACGTCTGGGAGTCCGTTAGCCATTAAAGCGCTTGTTAGCGCTAGCCGGAAAAACCCTAGTTTAGCGATAAAATTTCTAGATGAGTATATTGAGCATACACGTTTGCGTTATACCGCAGAACTTAATGAACAGTTAGCAGAATTTGAAGCACTTCAACTTAATCAAAAACTTGAATTGTTAGAGCAAAAAAGTGCGCTTAATAATCAAATTCAAGCGCAACAATCTATGGAGTTTAAATTCTCGATAGTAGCGATAACACTATTAGGTTTATTGCTTTTAGTTACCTATAAAAAAATCAAAGACTCTCAGGTTAAAAAAGAGTTGGCTTTGCAGGTTCGTAATAGGACTCAACAATTATCAGAAGCAAATAAGCAACTACTTGAATTAAGTTTGCTTGATGGATTGTCGGGCTTGCATAATAGACGTAGCTTTGAGCGCGATATTAGTAATCTGTGGTCAGAATACCATGCCGGTAATGGCAAATTTTTATTAATGCTAGTAGACGTTGATCACTTTAAAGCGATAAACGATCAGTATGGTCACTTGTTCGGTGATGAAGTTATTAAGAGTCTTGCAAGTATATTAAAAACTAATGTTAGGGCAACCGATCGCGTTTATCGCTATGGTGGTGAAGAGTTTGCTATTTTATTCACTCATCACGAACAACAAGCAGTTAAAGAAACGTTTAAACGTATACAATACCAGCTAGAGCAACTAGAAAATATAGATGATACGTCAATTAGTGTCACTATTAGTGCTGGATTGACAGCGATAGAAGAAGCGCCTGAATCTATCAATTCGCTCATTGCAGAAACAGACAAGCGGCTATATAACGCCAAAGGTGCTGGTAGAAATCTGTTGGTTTGTAGCTAGCAATTTTTATTCATTCGTCATACAAGCAAAGGAAGAGTCCGCTTTAAATAGCAAACTCTTCCATTTATTGCGTTCGTTGACTAATTAACCTGACAAACAAAGCCTTTTAAGTAGTAACCCTCTGGGTAATTACTTGAAACTGGATGATCAGCAGCTTGATGTAATCGTTCAACGAAATGACAGTCTTTACCTGCATCTAATGCAGCATCAGCAACAACTTTTTGGAATAAGCTCGCATCAAGTAGACCGGAGCAACTGAAAGTTAACAATAGGCCATTTGGATTTAGCAGTTGCATTGCCAGCATGTTAATGTCTTTATAGCCTCGGCATGCACTGGTTAGTTGTGACTTAGATTCAACAAATTTTGGTGGATCCATTATGATCATATCAAATTTTTCACCTTGCTCTTTGTATTTTCTAAGTAGCTTAAATACATCTTCTTTAACAAAGGTTACAGAAGCACTATCGAGTTCATTTACCTGTAAGTTCCTTGCTGCTATGTCAAGGGCAGGTTGCGATACGTCGACATTGGTGACTGACTTTGCGCCAGCAGCTGCGCAATGAAGTGAGAAAGTTCCCGTATAAGAAAAGCAGTTAAGTATCTTTTTATCTTTGGCATATTTTCCTGCCGCAATTCGAGAATCTCGCTGATCTAAATAAAACCCTGTTTTGTGTCCGGTGGCAACATCTACAATAATTTTAATACCGTGCTCTTCGATTATTCTTTCAGTAGATGCTTTTTCATTGGCAAGCCAACCTGTTTGCTTTTCTAGGCCTTCTTTTTTCCTTACATCAACGTCTGAGCGTTCATATATTCCACACTCTGGATAAAGTTCTTTAAGTACGTCTACAATAGTGAATCGTTGAAATTCCGCGCCGGCACTTAGAAGCTGGCAGACAATGATATCGTCATATTTGTCGATGGTAATGCCTGGCATTCCATCAGATTCGCCAGCTATTAATCGATAGCCGCTTAAACCACCTTGCTCGATGAACCAATCACGCCTTTTTTGTGCCTGTTTAAATTTTCTAACAAAAAATTCTCGATTAATTTCTTCGTTTTCTTTAAAGCTCCAAATACGAATTCGCATTTGTGATTCAGGAGAATATGCTCCTCTGGCAAGCCAGTTTCCCTTGGCGTCAAGCACTTCGACTGTTTCTCCTAACATAGGCTTACCTTTAATTTTATTTATTGCTTTTGAGAAAACCCAAGGGTGTTTTCTTCGTAAAGATTTATCTCTACCAATATTTAAAAAAATTCTTGCTGACATGTGCCTATACTTAGAGAAAAGAAAAGTGTGCAAATTGTATTGAAACCCTGAACAGGGTGCAATGAAAGGAGTAGAAAAATGGCAATATGCTATCTTGCTAATGTCGCAGGAAAAGTACAGGGCGTTTACTTTAGAGCCTCTTGTCAACAAAAAGCGATTGATTTACATCTAAGTGGCTATGCAAAAAACTTAGCTGATGGCGATGTTCAGGTGCTAATGTGTGGAGAAGAAGGTAATGTGAAGAAAATGCTTGATTGGCTAGAAGAAGGTCCAAGTCAAGCAGAGGTGGCCTCTGTTCAACACAATCAAGTGGACTACCAAACGTTTAATCATTTTTCCATTGGGTGAATTAGTATAGCCAGAATTTAATGCTGGTTTTGACATTTTTCATTAAAAACCGTAGAAATTGTTTTGCATTTTAAATTCTGATTATTAGTATGGCTTCACTAGAAATAAGAGAAGCCAGCTATGACTACCATGCGCTTTTTAGATGTTCAAAGAGAACGTCTTTGTATAGCGAATACGACATTCCCCGCGTTATTGTCTAAACAATGCTTAATTAAAGTAAAAGCAATTGGCGTAAATAGAGCAGATATTTTACAAAGGCAAGGAAAGTACCCTGCGCCAAAAGGCGAATCTCCCATATTAGGGCTTGAAGTATCAGGAATATTAACTGAAGTTCCCAACAACAATTTGGGTTATAAAGTTGGCGATAGGGTTTGTGGGCTTGTTGCAGGTGGCGGCTACGCGGAATATGTCGCTATAAACATCGAACATATAATCAAAATTCCAGAGCACTATTCTTTCGAACAGGGTGCTGGTATCGCGGAAGTTTTCTTAACGGCATATCAAAGCCTATTTTCTATAGCACAGTTAAAGCCCCAGCAAAAAGTATTAATTCACGCCGGAGCAAGCGGTGTAGGTAGTGCGGCAATACAATTAGCAAAAGCGCTTAATTGTTACGTGGTAACTACGGTAGGTAGTGATGAAAAAGCAAAAGCTTGTACAGTACTAGGGGCGGATATCACGATAAATTACCAAAAATTGGACTATGTACAATGGGCAAAGGAACATCAGTGTAATTTTGATGTCATACTTGATGTGGTCGCGGGAGAATACTTAAATAAAAACCTGAAAGTGGCTGCGTTTGACGCTCGTATAGTGATCTTATCGATGCTAGGAGGGCGATTTGCTGAACAAGTAGATATTGCTCGTATGTTGCAAAAAAGAGTTCAAATTACAGCATCGACATTAAGAAACAGAAGCGACGAATATAAAGCGATGCTAGTAAATGGCTTTAGCCATGACTTTATGTATTTACTAGAGAATAAAAGCATAATGCCAGTCATTGATCATTGCTATACATGGTTAGCTGCTGAAGATGCCCATCAAAAAATGATGAGCAATAAGAATATCGGTAAATTAATTTTAACAATCGATGAATAGTTGGTATGGCAGCAGCTTAATCTCAAGATATTAGTTCAAAACGTTTCATTGTCTTCCCGTTACGTTCGATTGTTTCGTTGAACATTGCTAAAGGGCGGACCCAATACTCAGGCTCACCTGTTTTTTCTATGCTGCCATATAATGGATAATAAACTACCATATATTCTTCAGTTTCACTGTGTTTAGCAATTTGTGTGACTTGATATTCACTACCTTTAAAGTGACGATATTTTCCTGTGGAAATCATAAATTCAAACCTTATAGTAATTGACGGTAGTTTAACAAAAGCTATTCGTTTTAATCATAGCTTTTGTTAATAGAACGATAATATTTGTCTTTTTTCGGTGCCTATCTGACCTTTTTCCCGTTTTTATTACTTTTTCTGACACAACTCTATTCATTTTACGAATAATAAATATTGTGAATAATAAATATAAATACAGTTTATGTGGTTCTGTGTTTTTACTCTAATCATCCTGTAATCCTTTTAAATTCAGGTGGATTTTTATACGAATACTTTCGGTGTTGCTATTTGCGTTACTTAATAGAGTTAGCACTCTATAAGAGTTGTTGACTTAATCTCTGCTCGTCAACAAATTAATAATTGATAAATATCAAAAACAAAAAGCTGAACAATCAGTAATTTTAAAATCAAACGAAAAATAATAATTATAACTAGCAAATCGCTAGATGCTTTTGGGGAGAAGCGAATGAATTCAGGCAGTAAATTCCAGCGCAATAAGATAGTGATAGCATTAACAGCATCTATGAGCCTTGTAGGTTTTTCAGCTCTAGCTGAAGACCCAGCTTTAAAAGATGGTGAGTCAAATTTAGAACACATAACAGTTGTTGCTCAAAAGAGAGTACAAAACTTACAAGAAGTACCTGTTGCTGTATCAGCAATTTCAGGCGACCAAATGTCTGAAGCTGTTATTAAAGATATGTACGATCTGCAAAGTAATGTACCTGCACTTGGTGCATTTCAAAGCCAGAGTGCTACAAATTCAAGCTTTTCAATACGTGGGGTTGGTACTTCTTCTCAAAATTTCGGCTTAGAGTCGTCAGTAGGTTTATATGTTGACGGAGTCTATCGAGCTCGTCAAAACTCAATGATAAATAATTTGGTTGATGTTGAAGCTGTTGAAGTGTTGAGGGGCCCACAAGGTACTCTGTTCGGTAAGAACACGCCTTCTGGAGCTATATTATTACGCACGGTAAAGCCTAGTCATGACGGTAATGATGGCTTTATCGAAATTACAGCAGGCAATTACGGCTTAGTGAACTATGCCGGTGCAGCTTCACTCTCAGCAATCGATGATGTGTTAGCGTTTCGTTTGACAGCTTTTGGTAGTGAAAGAGATGGTATTATTAGTGATGTGAACTTAGGTGATGATGTTGTCAACGATAGAGACCGGTGGGGAGCTAGATTACAAGCGCTTTATACACCAAGTGATGACTTATCAATTCGCCTTATTGCTGATCATTCCGAAATCGATGAAATATGTTGTGGTGCACCGGTACAGCTAAGTAATTTTCAAGCGACTGAAATTCCAAATAAGTTTGGTAGTGATGCTGTTCTTCCTTCGTTAGGTGGTACCGTATTTCCAGGTGGTGATGCTTTTTACGATAGAGAAATAGCGGTATCTTTCTTGCCAGAATCTTCAATGACTGATAAAGGCCTGTCGGCTGAAATTAACTGGGATATTGATGATAACTATTCTTTGGTTTTTATCTCGGCCTATCGTAATTTTGAATCTTACGACAATATTGATTCAGACTTTACTGATGCAGACTTATTTGGCACTTCGAATGATTCTGAACAAAGCTCTTTCTCACAAGAAATTAGGCTTGATTATACCAGCGAAAACCTAAATGCAATTGTTGGACTTTACTACTTTTCACAAGATTTAGATCTAGATTACAGCTTATATACAGATACATTGTTCAATCCATTCTATATGTCTAATTTTAGTGGCGCGTTAGATCCATTGTTAGGCGGAATAGACGCTATTAGCGCATTAACGGGGGGAGCAATTGCACCTTCAGCAGAAGGTGCTCCTGCAGGAACTGGATTTGATCATATTGCCGAGCAAGAGCATGAAAGCTATGCGATCTTTGGTCAATTTGATTATAAACTTACCGACGCTTTAACCTTAACGGCAGGCTTACGTTATACCGACGAATCTAAAGACTTAAGTACTAAATTCTATGAAAATATGGCCGGTGGAACAGAGTTTCCGACAGATTTTTCGTCGATAGGTGACCCAAGTAACCCGTCAACGATAGTGCCTGGTACTTTACTCTATAGTGCAACTGTAGCTGGTACTATGCTAGGGGCAGTTGGTCAAGGTTTGATGAGTCCATTTGATCCGGCTTTTCTTCAAGCTATTGCGCCTTTTCAAACACCAGGATGGGGATTTAAATCGCTTGGTGCGACTACTTCAGACAGACCTGATATAAATGAAACACTTGATGATGAGCAAGTAACAGGCACAGTTAAACTTAGCTATATGTATGATGAAGATACGATGATGTACATATCTTATGGTACAGGTTATAAATCTGGCGGTACTAACACTGACAGAATTACTGCTGGCTTTAATCCATTATTTGATGCAGAAACGTCTCAATCATTTGAGTTTGGTTTTAAGAAAGACTTTGTAGATCAGGATCTTCGCATAAACTTTGCTGCCCACCACACAACAGTAGATGATTTTCAAGCGAATACCTTTACCGGCAATGGCTTTAATTTACAGAACGCTGGTGACTATAAAATTTCAGGTTTTGAACTTGAAGCGACGTGGTTACCGATCGACGGTATGGAAATCAACTTAACTTATGCTCTAGTTAATGCTGAATATGACAGTTTCGAGCGAGGAAATTGTTGGAATGCTTATACTTGGCATACCGGTATAATAGATCCAGGACAGGAAAGCGCAGATCCAGCTAACCCTAACCCTTATTGTAACCGCTCAGGTGATCGTCCGTCAGGTGAACCAGAAGACTCTGCAACACTAAGTGTTAAGCAAGATTTCAATTTATCAGAGTCTATTTACTCATATATCCAGCTAGATTACTCCTATACAGGTGAGATGATCTTAGATGGTAGTAATGACCCATATGCAGTCCAAGATTCATATAATGTGCTAAATGCACGTTTTTACATGAGCATTGAAAATTTAGATATGGATGTGATCCTATGGGGACGCAATGTATTAGATGAAGAGTATATAAACCGTACTAACTTTAATACACCGCTTCAGAGCGGTAAGTTGAATGCCTATGTAACGGAACCTGTAACATACGGTATTACGGTGAAAAAACGCTTTTAGCGGTTAAAGTTATGGTTTTAGAGGCATGGTAAGTAAAGGAAAACCCCAGCTTCTTTCACCGCTAAGCTTCTAAAACCGTATTTATTTTAAATGCCCTAATTTAGGGCATTTTTATTAGAGAGAAAGATATGTCTGTAAGTGAGATTCTAAACAAACGTTATTCAGTGCGCTCTTTTGAACAACGGCCTATCGAGCAAAGTCTGCTGGATGAAATATTTACTAATGCGCAATTAGCGCCGTCTAATTGTAATGTACAACCATGGCAAGTTTGTGTTGTATCGGGAAATACTAAACAAGTTTTGCAAGACAAATTTATCGGGCTATTGATGGGAGGCGCAAAACCTAACCCTGATTTTAATTGGGCGCCCCAATATCAAGGTCAGCATCGTGAACGCCAATTTGGATCCGCTAATGCGCTGTATTCGGCAATTGGAGTTTCCCGTGAAGATAAAAAAGGTCGCCATATGGCGATGCTTAGAAATTGGCAGTTTTTTGATGCACCACATGCCGCATTTTTTACTATGGATAAGTATTTAGACATTATGGGGGCAGTGGATTTGGGGATTTATGCTCAAACGTTATCGTTAGTGCTTGCAGAGCATGGAATCAGCAATTGTATGCAAGGCGCGTTAGGTCAGTTTCCTGATCCAGTTCGTGAAGTGCTCGGATTACCTGAAGAACGAGGCATTTTATTTGGAATGTCTTTTGGTTATCCAAAGCTTGATGCGCCAGTAAATCAAACAAGAACAGAACGAATACAATTAAGCGATGCCGTAACGTTTTATGGCTAATGTGGAATCAACAGTTAACTTGCTATCCGACTCAACGGGTTTGAAAAGCAAGTATATCGATATAGCGGGATGCAATATTCACTATGTTGAGCAAGGTAATATAGCAATAGATAATTCTACATTTGTATTTTTACATGGCTTTCCTGAATACTGGGGGACTTGGCGAAATCAGTTATCGTATTTCGCACAATCACATCATGTTATTGCTCCAGATTTACCAGGTTATAATTTAAGCGATAAGCCAGAAGCACTTAGTTTTTATGAAGTTCCTAACTTAATCGATTTTTTTGCCGAGTTTATTCGTCAAATATCACCAAATAGAAAAATCATATTAGTTGCTCATGATTGGGGTGGTGCAATCGCTTGGCCTTTAGCGGCATTTCATTCCGCTTTAATAGAAAAACTTGTCATTATTAATGCTGCACACCCAAGCACTTTTACACGTGAAATGATAAATAGCAGTGAACAGCGCGAGAAAAGTGGTTATATCCATCAATTAATTGCTCACGGTGCAGAACAGGAATTGTTAGCTAATAATTGCCTTTATCTACAAAATAAAATATTTGCCACTATGAGGTCCTCATTTGTTACTGATGAACTTATACAAAGTTACATTGAGCTTTGGCAAAAGCCGGGTGTAGTCAAAGGTATGTTGAACTATTACCGGGCCATGCCGCAACTGGCGCCAAATAATGCAGAGTCTAACAGCCATATTGGGCCCGTAACTGCAATTGATAAAATGAAAATACCTCGGATCATTATTAATATACCTACGCTGGTGTTATGGGGGGAAAAAGATCAAGCGTTTGTTATCGAAAATTTAAATCAATTAGCGCGATACGTGTCTCAATTAACCTTAAAACGATTTCCAAAAGCCAGTCATTGGTTAACTCACGAATGTAGTGACGAAATAAACCAAGCTATTTCACAATTTATTTTACCTAAGTAAATTTTTACAGAGAAAAGAATATGCAGAATCAAATTTTCGAAGTACTACAGTCAGACTTATCGAAGACTAGGCTGATTAGTGAAGACGTTCCATCGACATTGAACGATGGCCAAGTGTTATTGAAAGTGGATAAATTTGCGTTAACGGCCAATAACATTACCTATGGTATTACTGGTGACATGCTTGGCTATTGGCGATTTTTTCCTGCCGAGCAAGGTTGGGGAAGACTTCCTGTAATGGGATTTGCAGAAGTTGTATCGTCAAATCATGAAAAAATAAAAATAGGCGAACGTGTTTGGGGATTTTTCCCTATGGCTAATTACTTGGTTATTGACGCAGGTAAAACGTCGCCATTTGGTTTTAGTGACGTAAGTGCACATCGTAAAGGTTTGTCTCCGGTTTATTCACGGTTTGAACGAATAGCTAACAATCCGTTTTATCAAGAACAAACAGAAGCCTATCAAATGTTGATTAAAGGGTTGTATACCACGTCCTGGTTAATTGATGATTTTATGTTTGATAATGAATACTTTGGTGCAAGCCAGTATTTAATTACTAGTGCATCAAGTAAAACCAGTATTGCTTTAGCTTTTGCAGCTAAACAGCGGGGCCATATACCGTGTATAGGCATAACGTCGAATTCACGGGTTGCTTTTGTAGAATCGCTTGGGCTTTATCAACAGGTCATTAGTTATGATCAAATCGCTCAACTTGATAACAGCATTCCTTCAGTATCAGTTGATATGGCAGGATCGGAAAAAGTATTGACAGATGTTCATCAACACTTTGATCAAAACCTGAAGTTTTCATCTCGTGTTGGTGCTACCCATATAAATGAGTTATTTACGAACGTTAAACTTGCAGGGCCTGAGCCTGTTATGTTTTTTGCTCCTCATCAAATTGAAAAACGAAGCCAAGAGTGGGGTGGTGATAAGTTAATGGGCTCAATAGCACAGTCGTTGAATAGCTATATTGACTTTATTCGTCACCATATTGAAATATCACCAGTGCAAGGCATAGGGAATCTTGAATCTACCTACCTGCAATTATTAACAGGGCAATGTAATGCAGACCAAGGTCTTATTGTGCTGTTAAACGAGAGCTAACTAATTTAATAAAAAAGCCCACCTAAAAAAGGTGGGCAATTAGTCCTTTGGGAGAAAATATAAGCAAGAAGTTATTTAAAGCCTAATACATAGTGATTACTATGGATTAGAAGCTATATCTAGCTTCAAAGCTCATAAAACGGGCGCCTAACCTTCCGCTGGTGTCGCCCCAGTTCGGATTGGCAATTAAACCAGTGTCACCCCATTGTGTGCGGGTTTGTTCAACGTTCGTTTGCGTATCCGAATTAAATACGTTGTAAATAGTAGCTTTAAGCATTAAATCGCCACCACCAATTTGCGTGTTATAAGTTAAGTTCATATCTAACTCATATAGCCAATCAGTTTCGCCACTGCTACCGCGAGGTGCAGGATCACCATTTTCATCATAGAAAGATACATGACCGTAACCTTGTCCCCAACAATCTTCCCAAGGAGAGCCAGCTTCACAGCTATCAACACTATCTGGGTGATAACCGAACTTGTTAATTGGCATGCCTGAGTTGATGCGAGCGTTAAAACCTAATGCTAAATCATCAGTAATATCGTAATAACCATTGAGCTTAATTGAGTGGCGGCGGTCATTTGGTAGATTACCGTTTGAATGATCCATTAGCTCTGCATAGTCGTAAGATGTCGTCCAACCCGGATCCGCTTGGCCATTGTCACTACGAACTAAACCTTCTGTATTACCCCAGCTGTGAGACCAAGTATAAGAAGCATTGAAGTGGAATTTTTCACCTAAATCACCTCTTAATGTGGTTTCAATTGCGCCATATTGACGCTCTGGTTTAGGCAACCCTATTTCTGAGCCTGGAATTACAACATGCTCTGGTGTGCCATCACCATTAAAGTCATAAGTGATGTCTAATGTTCTTCCTGGGTTCGCTAATACATATGTCCAAGAAGCATCAGCATCAATGCCGTTTGCTTCGAAGTACTTATTAATTACAGGACCGTAATCTGTATCTTCTATTGAACGACCTAAATCACGATAAATGCCTCGAATACCAAATACCATGTTGTTTTCTAATTCACGTTCGTAACCTAGTGTGAATTCATCTGAATACATTGATTCAATATTATCGCTAGCAATCAATGAAGGTTCACTAATACCTGGTTGAATTACCACACCATCAGGTGTTACTAATGCGCCTGTAGAAGGTGAGCCGTCTGGCGTTAAGACAATTTCGCCATTGCTATCTGTTTCACCGACGTGGTAATAGTAATGTACGTCTCGACGAGCACCACCTTGGGTGATATTCATGTTGGCAGAAACTGGTTGGTAATACCGACCATAGGTAAAGAACACTTTCGATGTGCCTTCACCATCGATATCATAAATTGCTTGTACACGTGGTGCCCATTGACCATCGACATCTACATATTTACGACCGTCTGATACGGTGTTGTGCATTTCCGAGTAGCGAAGACCTAAATTTAGTACTAGGTCGTCGGTTACTTGCCAAGTATCTTGTATATAAAATGCTGTTGATTCGACTTCTGAGTCAGTAAAGTCGGTACGAATACGCTGTTTTACAACGGGCGTACCTTCAGGTAAACCAGAACGGTCGCTTGAACCTGCATAATACACATCCCACCAACCTTCACGGCCACTAACACCGTTAGGGCTTGCAGCGTAATCTACATCAATATTTACATAGTCAAAGCCAAATTTAAAATCGTGATCTTCCCAAGTCCAGTTTAAATCGGCGCGGAATTGATCACGAGTAAACTCGCCGTCAGTAACAGTAGCTGTAGACTCTGAAGAAACATGTACCCATGTACCTGATAACTTTGACCAGACTCGTGGATCCGTACTTGTAGCAGAGTTGAATATTTCATCGACTGTGCGGCCAGCAACAATTTCTAATGATAAATCGTCTGTTAAAATACCCGTGTATTTGGCGCCAAAAATATCGCCACCCGTTTTTACACGGTAACGACTTGGTGTATTGCCGACTTCGCCTGTTTCATAGTCATAAGAATAACTGTTACCTTCGTCTTCATTGGTAAAGCCGATAGCTGTAAATCCGATAGAATGTTCGTCTGTTATATACCAGTCGACATTGGCAAAATAGCGATCTGACGTACTTTCGCCTTGATCTATAACGCTTGATTTTGCAGCATCATAGTCATTCTTTTGTGGTGCATAAACAGCATAGAAGAATAATTTATCTTCAATTATTGGGCCGCTTGCCCAGATTGATGCTCGAGTAAACGTAGATTCGTCATCTTCTGTGATATTAAAAACTTGGCCGTCGGTACCAAATAAATCATCATGGTGTTCACGAGTTGATTCCGGATCTATACGACCATATGCACCAAATTTAAATTCGTTACTACCAGATTTAGACACCGCGTTTACGATACCGCCTAATGCACCACCAAACTCAGGTGAAACGCCACCGGTAAGTATTTCTGTTTGCGCTATTGCCTCCCAAGGAAGGTTTACAGAGCCAATGCCTGTTTTAGCATAAGTGATATTAATACCGTTTAAGTAATAGGCGTTTTCTGCTGAAGAGCCACCACCAAAACTGGCAGCATCAAATTCATCATTTGACGTAACACCAGGTGCGAGTAATGCGATAGATTCAAAACCAGAATTTACAGGTAGCTTTTCCAATTCGCCGGCTGTTACAACAATACCACCTGTTGAAGAAGCTAAATCAATTTGTGCAAATGAAGAGCCAACTACTGAGATACGCTCAATATCGATACCTGCTTGAACTATTTGACCATTAAATACGATTGGGCTACCAAGTTTTACAAGCAGATTGCTTTCTTCATAGCCTTCGTAACCTGGCTTTTCAATGGTTACTCGATATTCGCCAATAGGTAAACGTCGAACATCATATTCACCGTTAGCATTAGTTACAATTGTACGTGTAATGTTTTTCTCTTTGTGGACAAGGGTAATTTTTGTACCTGAAAGTGCGTTGTTTTGACTATCAACAATCACACCTTTGACTTGTCCGTTAAAAGCATCAGCAGCAATAGCTTGAGGTGTACATACAGCGAGTGCAGCACCAATGGCTAAAGCAGTTAACGATTTTTTTGGCGAGAGTTTGGCAAGTGAACTTGCTCTTTTTGTTCCTTTCATTGTTCTCAAACCTTATCTTTTTTTATTATTAACATGTCGCATACCATATATTGTATACAATATATAAAGTAAAGATCGTTCAAAAAAAAGTCAATAAATTTGTTATAAAAAATTATCGAAGAGCTATTTATAATTTGTTTGGTGGGTTCTATAGAAAATTAAATTCGGAAAAACGGAATGTAAGCGAAATAAAAGTGTGTGTCTTGCAGGTGTAATAAGTTGTCTTGTTAAGCGTAAATTTTCAAACTAACTACGTTTATTTTTTGGGGGTAAGCTATCCAATTAAGTTGAGTAGATGATGTGCGATAACTTGATGAAAAGGCGAAGCTGTTTCAAAATGATGCGTCCACTATATAAAAGGGCAGATTACGAAGTTTTAATTTGTAACTTTTAAACAGACTTACACGCATACTTAACAGTTTTGGGTTAGCGAGTCAGTCGCAAGAACTACACGTATAGCTATGGTTAGGATACCGACGTGTTTATAACTTCTAGCTTATTATCACCTTGAATGACATGAATAAATGCAAGAAATTCATCGTCTGATTTTGAATACCATTGCTTCCAAAACACTCTGACGTCAGTTTTCTTTTTAACAATGCCAATTAATTCCCGTTTACAGAAAAACCCCAATGTGGCTTGATAAGCTTTGCACTGACTTTCTAACGCTTGTTTAGTGACAATGCTTTTCATCTTTTTACTAAAATCTCGCACATGCCTCTTATGATCTATTTCTGTCGAAGCATCCATAAGGTTATCCATTATTGGCGTAACCAAATCCATAACTTGTTTATCTGATAGCGTTAACCAGTTCATAGGAGTTACCTAATAAAGATTGAATGAGTTGTAAGTGACAGACAGCTTGATAGTTATAACTGTCTGCCTAAATTAGCACATAACTAAATAGACTATAGTCAGTGGTTCTTACTGTGGTTTTAGCATTTGTTGTAGTTGTTTCAGTATTAACATTTCTTTGTCATTCAAATTAACTGGTGCTTTACATCTAGGGTCAGTTTTTTGAATAACAGCGATCATTTCTTTGGTAATTGGAATTGGATCACAACCGTGACCGGTTTCACAAATAAGATCAAATTGTGGTTTGGCTTTTTTATGACAATCTAAGCAGTTGCCGCCAAACTTATTGATAACATTATCGTAGCCACGCGCTGTAAATTTACTTCCCTCAGGAGATACAGCTAACTCAAAAAATTCCCAATCATTAGTCACAGGGCTGGTGCCTTTTGGGTGCTTTACCATAACTTCAGTAGGCACAAGTTGAACTACTGACCCTGCTGGATACTCACCTTTACCTGCTTTGGCTACGGTAATTGTGCTGTCGAGTTTACTTTTATCTAAATTATCGACAAAAAATCCTCTAACTGGCTGCATATCATTAATACAGCTAAAGGAGTCTTCATCGACGGCTAATGCTTTACTAGGGTTCGATGCATGAACATTTAAACTTAACGCACATAACGACACTAATGTCATTTTTAGTAGTGATTTCATGTTTTTATTATCCTTTATTATGGCTGTTAATTTAGTTAATAAAGCCAGTAGATTTTTGGTTTAATTGCCGATAAGTGCTTTCATCGGCTTAATGTTATCGAGATTTTGTTGCTCAATAAATTCGTGCAAGCTATCTGCTAGTTGGCTACTTTGTGTTAATACGTTTTGCCAATTCTTGATTCGTTCTTTTGATTCAATTTCTGAAAAGTCCGTTCTGTCAGGAATTTTTTGATACGGCAGGCTTTTTACAAATTGTGCGGAAGGGCATATAACTACTGTATTGTCATAATTTTCAGCACGGACATTGCGATTTAAATTTTTGTCAAACCACCCGGCTTTTAAGGTATGGCTAAAGTGTGGGTATAGGGTTAAGCCAGGATTATGAATCTTTAAGTCAAAGTGGTAGTCGATTATGCCGCCATCTCGATACATCCCTTTTGGACAGCTGCCTATATCCTTTATACCCTGCATGACCATTGGAATTGAACCGGAAGCAAGCAATGCTTTTTCTAAATTACTCTCTAATAGATAACAGGTCGTAGTTTTAAAGTCATCAGGATCACTAATCGCTAGATTGCTACTTTGTGGTTGAAATATAAAACGTTCATATTGGCTTCGTATCAACTTTCTATCAATTTTGTTTCTTATAAAACTTGATACAAGCCCTGAGCCTTGCAATAAAACATTTTCACTAGCAACTAATCCATTACATTTAGCTACTACTAAATGCGCTTTACGGATAGGGTTGTTAATAATTTCATTGGTACCATGTTTTGTTAAAACATTGCTTAGTAAAATGCGACCAGATTCGGTTATTTCTGCTGGTGTAGGTTTATTTGATGAATATTCAGTGTGTGAATAAAGATCGGCTAATCGTGAAATTGCTGCAACAGGATCTGCTTGCCCAAAGCATGCAGCACGAAAAGCACCAGCACTAGAGCCAATTATATTAAGTTCGTTAGTTCTACCTTGAAAAAACTCACCAAATAGGTATTTATCTAAGCCGAATAAAGTAAACCACTTAGGCCCACCACTAGCGCCTAAAAAGGCATTAAATAGCTCTTGAGAAAACCCTTGCTCCTTTATAGTTGTAAGCGCGGTATTTCCAGCGTAAATTTCTATCATTTGTTATTGTATATTCCTTGAAGTAAGTAAAGGAGCGGCTTAAGCCGCAACCTTTTCAGCTGCTAATGCTCGCAACTCTTTTCGAAGTATTTTACCAACATTTGATTTAGGCATCTCGTCTATAAAAACAATTTCTTTTGGTACTTTGTATTTAGTCAGATTTTCTCGGGCATGCGATAAGACTTGGTCTTGTGTTAATGCGCTATCGCTTTTCACTATATATACGCGAATTTTTTCACCCGTTGCCTCGCATGCAATACCTATCGCTGCAGCCTCTAGTACACCAGAATGCATTGCCATGACTTCTTCAATTTCATTTGGATAGACATTAAAACCAGAGACAATGATCATGTCTTTTTTGCGATCAACGATGCGAAAATAACCGTCTTCATCCATTGTCGCTATATCGCCAGTTTTTAACCAACCATCTTCAATAGTTTCTGCTGTGGCATCTGGACGATTCAAATAACCTTTCATTACTTGAGGGCCCTTAACCCAAAGCTCCCCAGGTTCGTTTAAACCAACGTCTTTACCGTCATCGTTAACTAAACGAATTTCTGTAGATGCCGCAGGTAAACCTATTGAGCCGTTAAATTCTTTTTGATCATAAGGGCTAATAGTGACCATTGGACAACATTCAGTTAAGCCATAGCCTTCGAGTAGTCGAATACCGGTAATTTTTTCCCATTTCTCGGCAACAGGTCGTTGAACAGCCATGCCACCGCCAAGAGATACTTTAAGACCTGAAAAGTCTAATTTCTCAAAGCCAGGTGTATGAACTAAGCCGTTAAATAGCGTATTCACACCTGTAATTGCAGTGAATCGATATTTTCCGAGTTCTTTAACAAACCCTGGCATGTCACGAGGATTAGTGATCAATACGTTTTTACCACCATAAGCGATAAAACATAGGCAATTCGAGTTTAACGCAAAGATATGATAGAGCGGCAGGGCGGTTACCATGATCTCTTCATTTGCTTCGAAAACAGGGTTAGTCATCGCTTTAGATTGTTCTAAGTTTGCTATCATATTGCGGTGAGTAAGCATTACACCTTTAGATGGTCCTGTTGTTCCTCCGGTATATTGTAAAAACGCTAAATCTTCTGGCGTTATTTCAACGTTGTTAAAAGGTAATGTCGCACCTTTAGCGATAACCTGATTAAATTTAACTGCATGCTCTATATGATATTTAGGTACCATCTTTTTAATATGCTTAACGACAGTATTTACCATTAAGCCTTTTACGCCACCCAATCGATCACCAAGCCCCGTAACTATTACATGTTCAACGTTTGTTTTATTTTTAATAGAGGCAAGTGTATGTGCGAAGTTTTCAATGATTAGAATGCCTTTTGCGTCAGAGTCTATTAACAGGTGCTCTAACTCGCGTGCTGTATATAGTGGGTTAACGTTAACGACAGTTAAGCCAGCCAATAAAGCGCCGAACAGTGCTACAGGGTACTGAAGTACATTAGGCATCATGATGGCGAACTTATCGCCTGGCTTAAAGCCCCATTCTTTTTGTAAAAATGCAGCAAATGCTTGTGCCTGATCAGCAAGCTGCTGATAGGTAATGCTAGCTCCCATGTTAATGAATGACGTATTGCCTGCATATTGTTTCGTATAAGTTTCAAACATTTCCACTAATGATGAAAATTTATCGGGATCTATTTCATAAGGTACACCAGGTGGGTAACTTTTTTCTAACCACACTTTTTCCATGATTAATCTCCTCGTTTATCCGGTAGTTGTAATTTTTGTTGTTATTAATCGGCTATTTATCGATAGCTTCTTATTGATGTTGACAGTGTCTATATTAGCTAAAATTTGTACAACTTAAAGCTTTTTATAAAACTTCAAATAAACCAGCTGCGCCTTGTCCGCCACCAATACACATGGTAATAACTACATATTTTACACCTCGACGCTTTCCTTCTAATAAGGCATGCATGACTAAACGAGCGCCACTCATTCCATAGGGGTGACCGATAGAAATAGCACCGCCATTTACGTTTAGCTTGTCCATTGGGATATTTAAATAATTTGCACAATAGAGAACTTGTACCGCGAACGCTTCGTTTAACTCCCATAAACCAATGTCTTCAATGGTTAAATTATGGCGGGCTAATAGTTTTGGAATAGCATAAATTGGACCTATCCCCATTTCATCTGGTTCACAACCGGCAACCGCTATTCCAAGATATTTTCCTAAAGGCGCTAAACCTTTTTCTGCTGCTACTGCCTTTTCCATTAACACTACTGCAGCTGCGCCGTCTGAAAGCTGAGAGGCATTACCCCCGGTAATTGTGCCGTCTTCTTTTACAGTTCTAACTGAGCTTAAACCTTCGATATTAGTATCAGGGCGATTACCTTCATCTTTAGTTAGCGTTACTTCTTGTTTTGAAATATCGCCAGTTTCTTTATCTTGGACTAATTTAGTGGCAGTAACAGGAACAATTTCATCATCAAATAAACCTGCTTGTTGGGCTTTTGCGGTTCGCTGTTGTGAAAGTAATGCGTATTCATCTTGTTGTTGACGAGAAATGTTATAACGGTTTGCCACTATTTCTGCGGTATCCAACATCGGCATATAAATCGCTGGGGCATTTTCCTTAACTTGCTTATCAACCGCTTTGTGCATATTCATTTTTTCATTTTGCACCAAAGAAATAGACTCACAGCCACCAGCTACAATTACGTTAGAGCCATCACAAACAATTTGGCTAGCACCACTTGCAATAGCCATTAATCCTGATGCACATTGCCTATCTATTGTCATGCCAGCGACAGAAACAGGAAGGCCAGCAGCTATTGCCGCTTGCCGACCAAAATTCATCCCTTGGCTACCTTGTTGTATAGCCGCGCCCATAATGCAGTCATCAACTTCTTCGTCATTGATATTGATTTTCTTTAACGCTGCATTAATTGCTAACGCAGCAAGGGAAGGAGAGGTTAAGTCATTAAATGCACCGCGATATGCTTTTCCAATGGGAGTTCTAGCGACTGATACGATTACCGCTTCTCTAGTCATAACATGTGTCCTTTCTCAATTTTTATTGTAATTAGAAGGAAGCTATTAAGCGCCTTTCATAGCAGCCATCGCTTTGGCTAAGAACTTTTCAGACTGTTTAACGCCTGAGGCTAACGCTTGTTGCTTATCTTGTTTTGTCGCATCAGACCAATTGGCGCGAATAGCTTCGGGGGTTTGTTGATCAGGAGTTAGAAAAATACCATCAGTTTCAAAAATTGATGCGGTAGCGTAACCACCGGCGCCAGCCGATAAAATTGTACGATTTGGCGCTTCGTCATCACATAGGGTTAATAAACCAGGTGTTACGTATTCTGGTGCTAACATTTCTGCAATATTTTCTGGCATTAAGTCTTCGGTCATACGCGTGCCAGCAGTAGGTGCAAGGGCATTTATACGAATGTCATTTTTGGCTCCTTCCAACACTAAAGTATTCATTAAACCAAGTACTGCCATTTTTGCGGCGCCGTAATTGCTTTGTCCAAAATTACCGTACATGCCACTAGAAGAAGTTGTCATTACAATACGACCGTAATTTTGCTCGCGCATTATATCCCAAACGGCTTTGGTACAATTTACTGAACCCATTAGATGAACATCCATGACTAACTTAAAGTCATCGAGCGACATTTTGGCAAAAGATTTATCTCGTAAGATACCGGCATTATTTATTAGGATGTCGACACGTCCCCATTTTTCCATGGTTTGTTTGACCATATCTTGGACTTGCTCAAAGTCAGCTACATTGGCACCATGGCTAAATGCGTCACCGCCTGCGGCGACTATTTCGTTAACCACTTCTTCTGATGCCGCAGAAGATTGACCGCTACCATCTCTAGCACCTCCTAAATCGTTGACAACAACTTTTGCTCCACGTTTAGCTAGCGCTAAAGCATGAGACTTACCTAAACCATTTCCTGCGCCAGTAACTATTGCGATTTTACCCTCGAAACTGATGGTCATTGTTATTTCTCCTTTTAGGTTAATTCGATTATTTTACTAACTGGACGCCAATCCACTCTGCAACTAACGCAGGAGTATCAACACCTTCAATTTCGACAGAAACTTCTGTTTTAACGCGAAATTGATTGGGCTTAGTTTCATCAATGCTAACTACTTTGGCATGTACGCGAATATTGCTACCGACTTTTACGGGGCTTAAAAAACGAACTTTATCGAATCCAGAGTTAATGCCCATATAAAAGCCATCAATCACTAAGGTAAAGCTTTCAGCAAAATGAGACAGCATCGACAACGTTAGAAAACCATGAGCTATTGTTGAGCCAAAAGGTGTGGCGGCCGCTTTTTCTGGATCAACATGAATAAATTGATGATCAAGCGTGCAATCGGCGAATTGATTTATTTGTTCTTGAGTAACTTGGTGCCAAGCCGTGGGCTGCGCTTCAAAGCCGATGTAGTCTGCTAATTGCGTTTTATTTATAATTGTTGGCATTAGAATTTCCTTTGGCTGTTTTGTTATGTTTAGTTTTAATTTAGAGAGCTAGAACCAGTCAGTATTCATTTGATAAGTCGTATCATCGAGTGTTGTTAATAACAAAGACCAATGATTAATCTGAGGAAGTTCGTATCGATAGAAATATTGCATGGCTTGCAGTTTGCCACGATAAAACTGCTGTTCATTAATATGAAGTTCTTCTTTTAACGCAGCGCTAGCAATAACAGCTTGTTTTAGCCAAATCCAGCTGATAACTATATGGCCAAACATTGACAGGTATTGCACTGAGTTAGCCAATACTAAGTCGATGTTTTCAGTACCCATAGCTTTCAATAAAAAATCGGTAGTTTTATTTAGTGTAGTTAATGCTTCCGCTAATTGATTTGCATATGCTGCCAATGACGGTTCTGCGTTACCTGCGGCAATGGTTTTTGTAAATTCGGCAAGTATGGCTTTATACCCTAGCATGTTATTCATCGGTACTTTTCGTGCTAAAAGATCTAGCGACTGAATGCAGGTAGTACCTTCATGTATTGGGTTTAAACGATTATCTCGGTAGAACATTTCTACTGGGTGTTCATTGATATATCCGTGCCCCCCCAAAACCTGAATAGCAAAGTCGTTGGCTTTTGGCCCGTATTCTGATGGCCAAGTTTTAATAATTGGTGTAAGAAAATCGAGTAGGGTATGAGCGTGTGCTTTAGCTTCGTCAGTTTCCGCTGTTTTTTCATCATCTGATAGCTGACTACCTAAAAGTACTAATGCTAAAGCACCTTCAGCATAGGCCTTTTGTGCAAGGAGCATTCGTTTGATATCGGCGTGCTCAATGATATTAACCATTGGAGAATGAGGGTCTTTACAAGAAGGTAATCGTCCTTGTGGGCGGTTATTGGCATAGTCTAGCGAATACTGAAAACCGCCTACGGCAATTGCCGCAGCACCAGAGCCAACCATCACCCTAGCTTCATTCATCATGTGAAACATGTATTGAAGCCCTTTATTTTCTTCTCCGACTAAATAGCCTACTGCGCCACCTTTTTCTCCGAAACTTAATGCAGTAGAGGTTTGAGCTCGTCCGCCCATTTTGTGAAATAAACCAGCTAGTGCGACATCATTTTGCTTACCAATACTGCCATCGTCACTCACTAAGAATTTAGGTACGACAAACAGCGAAATACCTTTTGTTCCTTTAGGCGCGCCCTTAATTCGAGCTAGCACTAAATGAACGATATTTTCATTTAAGTCATGGTCACCACCAGAAATAAATATCTTGTTGCCAGTAATTTTGTAGCTGTCGTCTTCTGACTTAATTGCTGTTGTGGTTAGGTCTGCAAGTCCTGAACCCGCACCTGGCTCGGTCATTGCCATAGTTCCTGCGTAACGTCCCTCTCTTAGTGGTTTCACCCACTTTTCGATGAGCTCTTTACTTCCATGGGCTTGCAGTAAATTTGCATTAGCGGTGGTTAGCATGCTGTAACCAAGCGCAGTTCCTCCTGCAATAGTTAAATAGGCACCGGCAACATTGGCAATAATTGGTGGTAATTGCATACCGTTAAATTCATAGTCGGCCGTTGCTGAAGGGATGCCTGATTCTTGTAGTGCATCGAGTGCCGGCTTTAATTCTTTAATAAGGTGTACTTTTTTGCCATCAAACGTAGGTTGTTGATTATCTAACTTATTACGGATAGGAAGAAAGTGTTTGTCTGCTATTTGCTTAGCAGTATTGATAACTTCATTAAACGTCGTTCTGTCGTGGTCTTGGTAACGTTGACGGTTACATAATGATTCACTGTCGAATAGTTCATACAACAAAAAATCAATATCACGCGCGTTAATCATAGGTGCAGTCATTAGTTAAGTCCTTGCTTATTTAGCCCGCGGAAACGCCGCCGTCGATAGCGATACATTGACCGTTCATGTAGGTATTTGCTGGAGATAGTATTAGTAACATTGCCGCTACAATTTCTTTAGGATCTGCTAAACGTTTCATTGGTGTACGACGAGCCAGTGTTTTTCTTCCCTCGTCATCAGATACGTCTGTAACCATATTGGTTAAAGTAAAAAATGGACAAATAGCATTGATACGAATATTTGCTGCAGCGTATTCAAGGGCACCGGACTTGGTTAAACCAACAACTGCGTGTTTGGCCGCAGCATAGGAAGAAATTGTTGGAGCACCACCAAGACCAGCCATTGAGCTGACATTTAAAATGACGCCCCCGCCTTGCGTTAACATCTGTTCTATCTGGCTTTTCATTCCAAATTGAACACCTTTGACGTTTACGGCAAATTGTTTATCCATGGTGGCTTCATCAGTTAAATGAAGAGGAGAAAACGCTGGAGCTACACCTGCGTTATTAACTGAGATATCTAATCGACCATAATTTTCAACAGCAGCGCTGGTTAATGATTGACAATATTCGCTGCTAGATACATCTCCAGCAAGGCTTATTACGGGATAACCATCGGCTTTTAGTGTTTCGGTAACATCTGCCAATGCCTCTGACTTTATGTCGCCTAGCACAAGCTTTGCCCCTCTTTTTGCTAATTCAATGGCAAGTAATTTACCTAAACCTTGAGAAGCACCAGTGATTAGTGCGACTTTATCTTGAAAATTTAACATTGAATCCATGGTACCTTCCTTTATTCTCAATCTTATTTTTGTCGTTATTCGTTTATGGCGTGATGCGCCATTTGGGCAAGTGGCTTAACAAAGCTACCCACTTGAGCTGCATTTTTATTTGATGCATTGCCTTGAGTAGCACGCTTGGCTACACCTTGGCATATCGCCGCCAACCTGAAGAAACTGAATGCCAAATAAAATGACCAGTTGTCGATTCGTTCAATATTCATTCTTTGACAATATTGGCTGACATATTCTCGTTCCGTAGGAATACCGAATTGATGGCGATTTTTGTTTCCTAAACCATCTATTTTACCCATTCCTTCAGGTAATCTAAGTTGCATACATTGATAGGCTAAGTCTGAATAGGGGTGGCCTAATGTCGATAATTCCCAATCAAGTACCGCCTGTATCTCACTCGTTCCTTTTTTGAAAATTAAGTTGTCTAGTCTGTAGTCGCCGTGTACTAAGGCTATTTGACCATCATCATTCGGTTGATTTTTTTCAAGCCATTGATAGAGGGTATCCATTTCTGGAATTGGTTTTAATTCGCTCGCTTTGTATTGTTCTATCCACCGATTAAGTTGTCGTTGAAAATAATTTCCCGGCTTTCCGTAGTCACTAAGACCCACTTTGTTTACATCGACTCGGTGAATATTTGCTAGTGCCTGATTCATGTTGTCGTACATCGCTGTACGCTGATCATTGCTAGAAATAGTTTTTAACGCTGCATCCCAATAAATATCACCGTCGCAATATTCCATTAAGTAAAACATTTCACCAATTATATTAGTATCGGTGCATAAGTGATAAGGCTTGGCAACAGGTACATTGGAATGGTAAAGCGCTTCTAAAACTTTAAACTCTCGATCTACCGCATGAGCCGATTTAAGTAACTTCCCGGGAGGTTGTTTACGTAGCACGAAAGATTTTTCACCGCATGTTACTTTATACGTAGGGTTAGATTGGCCACCATCAAATTTCTCTAAAGAAATTGAGCTTGAAAAGTCAGGGATATAGTTAACAAGGTATTCTCTTAATATGTCTGACTTTTCAATAATGTCTGCATTTGTCATCACTATTGAAACTGCCTTGCTAAGTTTCTTCCTAACTGCATCATATGCACTTGATCAGGGCCATCGGCCAAACGTAACGTTCTTAATCCTGCATACATATGTGCTAAGAAAGTATCTTGTGATACGCCTAGTGCTCCATGAATTTGAATCGCTCTGTCGAGTACATCTAAAGCCATATTGGGGGCGACAATCTTGATCATCGCAATTAAGTCTTTGGCTTCTTTGTTACCAACAGTATCCATTTTTTGCGCGGCTTTAAGAGTCATTAAGCGTGCTTGTTCAATTTGACATGCAGAAAGGGCTATATCTTCTCTTACCGATTGATTCTTGATCATTGGTGCGCCAAATACTTCTCGTTCATTAACTCGTTTGCACATCATGTCGAGCGCTCTTTGTGCAGCACCAATAGAGCGCATGCAATGGTGTATTCGACCAGGACCTAAACGTCCTTGAGCTATTTCAAATCCACGTCCTTCACCAGCAATAATATTGCTTGCTGGCACTCTTACATTGTCAAAAATTATTTCTGCATGACCTTCTGGCGCATCGGAATAACCAAATACATGCATTGGACGGACGATGTTTACACCAGGGGTATTGGTTGGCACTAAAATTTGCGATTGTTGGATGTGGCGATTTTCGTTGGTAGGGTCAGTTTTGCCCATTACAATTAAAATTTCACATTGGGCACGACAGGCACCACTAATGTAAAATTTTCTACCATTAATTACATATTCATCGCCGTCTTTTTCGATTAGGGTCTCAATGTTGGTAGCATCACTTGAAGCAACTTCTGGTTCTGTCATTGCAAATGCTGAGCGAATTTCGCCAGCTAACAATGGTTTTAACCACTTTTCCTGCTGAACTTTGTTGCCATATTTTGCTAAAACTTCCATATTACCAGTGTCAGGAGCAGCACAGTTAAATACTTCAGGTGCCCAATGAACTTTACCCATTTCTTCAGCTAAAGGAGCGTACTCAAGATTAGTGAGACCACCACTAAACTCCCCATAACTCGCAGGCATAAAGAGGTTCCATAAACCTTGTTGCTTTGCCAGAGCTTTTAACTCATCTAAGAGAGGTGGTGTCGACCATGGGTTTTCGGCAATTTGTGCCTGCATCGCATTTTCATTTGGAAAAACATGTATTTCCATAAATCTTTTAACTTGGCTAATGAGGCCGTTCACTTTTTCAGAATATTCAAAATCCATTGTTTGCTCCTTACTTTGTAATAGCTTTAGCCTAGTAGATATCCGCCATCTACATTAATTGCAGCACCTGTTGTATAACTCGCGGCATTAGATACTAAATAGAGTACTGTACCAGCCATTTCATCGGGCTCTGCTACTCGCTTCATCGGTACATGTGCCATGGCTTGTGCTAATATTTTTGGGTTTTTAACAAGCGCAGAAGCAAATTTAGTATCTGTAGCACCAGGAAGTAAGGCGTTGACCCGAATATTAAATTGCGCACATTCTTTGGCGAACGCCTTAGTCATTGAAATAACGGCAGCTTTAGTAATTGAATAAATCCCTTGTAAGTCTCCAGGAATAACGCCGTTTACAGAAGCGACATTAACAACAGTGCCCCCGCCATTTTCTTTCATAATGTTTGCTGCTTTTGTCGACATAAAGAAATAGCCACGAATATTCACATCGACAGTTTTATCGTATGCAGCTAGGTCTGTTTCCAAAATATGACCAAAATATGGATTAGCCGCTGCATTATTAATTAAAATATCGAGCTTTTTGTGTTTGGCTGTAATGCTATTAAATAACGTACCTATTTGCTCCATATCACCTATGTGACACGCGATAGCTTCTGCACTTCCACCAGCTTCTAAAATTTGGTTTACAACCGCCTGACAACCATCAATTTTTCGACTTGAAACAATAACGTGAGCACCATAAGCAGCTAAAGTTTTGGCTATATGTTCACCTATGCCACGACTGGCGCCTGTAACTAAGGCAATTTTACCTGTTAAATCAAATAAGTTTTTATTCATCGTTAATACTTCCTATCTATATGTCGACCAACTCGCACCTACTTGTTCTAAGTGGCGGTAGTTGTTGAAATAATCTAAAGAGATTCGATCAACTGAAAATAGTATTTTAGTAACCCCTGTATTGCGTAGTTGTTGCATAACGTTTAGACATTGCTGATCACTTAATTGTAGAAGGTGCTGGATAATCACGGCGATTACACCACCTGACGTAAAGGCAATAATTTGCTGTTCTTCAATTTCTCTATCTTCAATAATTCTATTGAATGCTGAAATACATCGGCTTTTAAACGTAGACCAATTTTCTTGATAATGCTGACTGTGTTGCTTATCTACCCATGTTGCCAAAGCTTGGTTAAATGCTTTATTTAAAGCTTCTTTTGGAGAGGGCAATTTGGCAAAATAATTAATGACATCTTGCTGGTTTTGCCAGTGAGGCTGTGCACTGATCAAAATGTCATTGTGATCAAACTCGTTTAATCCTTTTAACACATTGACAGCAGAATTCAGTTTTACTTGCTCATTAAATGCCTGGAATGTTTGGGTATGTCGCCTTAATAATCCAGTATAAATTTTTTCTGGTCTTGGCAATGTTTGCCAACTTTGCCCTAGCATTACACCTTGTTGGCGGCCTTTTTGTGTTAGTTGATCGTATTCGGGCTCTCCAAAAGAGGCCTGTCCATGTCTAACTAAATAAAGGGCTGCCATAAAACTCATTAATATTTTTGTTTTTATCTATGTTATGAACCTTATCTTAATAAGACAAATGAATATTAGTAATCGCAAATTATTCGTGATATGAATAAAAGGTGAGTGAACATCTAGGAATATCAAAATGAAAATGGATCTCAATTTATTTATAGTATTTGAGGCTATCTATTGTGAAGGCAATATTAGTAAAGCTGCATCGGCTTTGAATTTATCTCAACCTGCTGTCAGTCATTCTTTGGCTAAATTACGGGACCAATTTGAAGATAGGTTGTTTATTCGCCAAGGCAATCAGATGAAACCTACGGCTTTGGCAAAAAACGTTATTGGTGATATTCGTGAAGCCTTGCATCAACTACATACTAGCTTATATCAATCACAAAAATTTGAACCTGCAACTTCACGAAAATATTGTACGGTTTCTATGCATAGTTCACTAGAAGCGTCTTACTTACCTTTTTTCGCTGATCAATTAATGGCTGAATCTCCTAATATGAATTTTACTTCTAAGCGCGTTCGAAGAAGTGAACTGGAGAATAAGTTAGCAAGTGGTGATATAGATTTAGCGATTGATATACTATTACCAGTAAGTAGTAATGTTAAACATCAGCAATTGACTAAAGACCGTTTAGTAGTCGTAGCCAGAGAAAACCATCCAATATTTACCGGAAAGTTAGATTTGCAAAGGTACTTAAGCCAAACCCATGTAATAGCGTCAGCACGCACTTCTGGGCCAAGTCTAGAAGACTTTGAATTAGGTCGGTTGGGAATTCAACGTAAAGTAGGGCTAAGATGCCAACATTTACTGTCAGCTTGTCGAGTCATTGCAGATAACGATATGTTATTAACCTTGCCTGAGAACTCGGCAAAAATGTATCGTGAGTTGTTACCAATTGGTATCGCAACTTTGCCAATTGAATTACCTCCATTAGATGTTCATGTTTATTGGCATAGCAATGTTGACAAAGATCCGGCTAATGTTTGGTTGAGAACTAAGATAATTAATTCTAAAGGACTTTCAATAAAACGTTAGCGTATAGAGCTGATTAATAGAGTGTTTAGTTACTATAATTCAGCTCGATTTTACGTTGTTTAGTAAAAAGCATTACAAATACTTTAGTATTAGTCCTGAGTTTTACTGTGGCTTAACAACCATTGATAAACACTTGGAGAATATTCATCATATCGACTGTCAAATTGATAATTTGAACTGCCACCCGCTAACCCTGATAAGCTGAAAATACTATCATGTAGATTGTGATCTGCGCCTTCTACTAAAGTAAGCTTAGGTAAAGTGGTTGGTTGACAATTATCAATGATTTTATTGTATCCAGAAACGCTTCTACCATGAGCGATTACTTCATCAGAAGTACCATGAAATAACCATATTGGTGTATTTTCAATATCACAGAATTCTCTCGGTATGGTGTTTCCATATGGATAGCCACCTGAAACTGAGACAACAGCCGCTACTTTGTCAGCATGTTTGGTAGTGTAATCGTAACTTGCTAAACCACCCTGACTCCATCCTGCAAAGTAAACTCTACTCGTATCAACGTTATAGGTATGCAACGCATATTCTACGAAGACGTTGAAGCGAAAAACGTTATCGTAACCATCGATGAAGCCAAAATGCGGAGTTAAAACGATAAATGGTAATGTCTCATCCCATTGGCCATTTTGCATTAAAGTAGGCGGGCCACCGTTGTCTGCGACATAGTTAAGTGCGTTTATTGGGTCAGTACCTGTTCGCTCAGTATTTACACCATTACCGTGGTTATAAATGAGTAAAGGGTATTTTTTATCTGGGTCTAACCCATAATCAGCTGGAAGGTGTTCTAAATATCCAAAATTAGCTTGAGTTGATAAAATAGGTCTATGGCTTAAAGACTCTGGTTTTTCATTGTAAACTCTGACAATTCTGTTTATTTCGACAGCATGATTACCATCGCTATCAGTTAATGTATACCTAACGATATAGTCACCAATGCTATTGGTATCGATATTATGTTCTATCTTTATTAGATGGCTAATATCTCCGTCTTTTTCGTCAATACCTACAGCGCCTTTTTCAATATAGTCTTCATTAATATTCAAGATTTCTATGTTTTGACCAACTAACGTTAAATCAGGGTCTCCATCAGATGTCTCTAAATCAGGAAATGGTACTTTCCACCAAATGTCTTCAGGAGCGATGGTTTGTGTTGTAGGTACTAGTCCTTCTGCAGCTCCTTCGGTATTACAGCCATTTAGAAAGATCGCAAGAGCTATGGAGGCTGTTACGCAAGCCGCTGTTTTTCTTCTTATCATTATTAACTTCTCATTAAATTACTACTGAAGCACTTAACCGTACCGATAGATAAAATGCTAGTTATGATTGACAGACGGGGCTAAAGGCGTGATAAGCGGCAGAAATTAACTGTTAAATAATTAAATACGAATGATAAAGCGTAATTAGGACGGGCATTTGTATTTTTAAAATTAGTTTAGGGAAGGTTTGATGATGAATTGAAATGTGAAGAATAGATTACTCAAGTTAAATAGAGCAAACTGATGAGCTAAGGTCGTAAATTATTACAAGTATTAGTTTTAAAGGGAAGATAAGTGAGAATAGGTTGCGGGTGCCACTTTCTTTGAAGTGAGCGAACTGACGACCTAAGGTCGTAAATTATTACGAGTATTAATTTCAAAGGGAAGATAAGCGATAATTGGTTGCGGGAGCCACTTTCTTTGGAGTAAGCGAACTGACGACCTAAGGTAGTAAATTATTATGAGTATTAGTTTCAAAGGGAAGATAAGTGAGAATTGGTTGCGGGAGCCAGATTTGAACTGACGACCTTCGGGTTATGAGCCCGACGAGCTACCAGGCTGCTCCATCCCGCGTCCGAATGACCTA